>NZ_QNQP01000010.1 GCF_003316635.1 Roseovarius dicentrarchi
CGAAGTGCTGGCCCGCACGGGGCTGCCCTTGTGACCGGGCAAAAGCGCGGGCGCATAATTGATCGGATCGACGCCTTCAACAGTGTTTAAATACCGTTGAAGGGTGCGTTTATCGGTGCCTTCTGTGCCAAACTTAGCGCGGACAAGGCGCAGCCTGTCGCCCCAGCTTACCTCAGACCCAACGGCTTTCAAAAGCCTTACCATGGCCGCGCGGCGTTCGGCCTTGGCCCGCAGGCTGGCGCTTGCCGCCAGATAGCTTGCGTGGGCGTCATCGTCATAGGTGCCGGGCGCAAGGTGTGCCGCCTCAATCTCGCGGCTCAGGTAGGCAAGGCGTTCGGGTTCGGGAAGGTCTGAAACTGAAAAAATGAACCGGCCATTGCGTTCCGCCAACGGTATATCGCGAGATTTCAACCACTTGCGGACACCTTGCGGAGTGCCGGGCATCCCTTCAACGCCTACCAGTTGCGAGACGGACAACATCACTTTTCTACCAATCCGGCTGCATCTAAAACAGTAAGGCGAAGTGCATCAGCTTTTGGGCCGGTCCACTCTCCAAGAAAAGCAGCACGGACATTCTGGATGCGTGTTCCGTTGTCGCGGCTCCATTCAGTAATGGAGGTTCCTCGCATCACGAAAGCTGCGCGGGCGCTGTCATAGAGCGCTTTGCGGCTTTCCTTAAGTGTGTTAGTTGGTGACATAGATGTGAAATCGCCTTACCGTAACTACGATAGTAGGCTAGGCTTTCTTTAGAATGTTTGTCAATGGGTGACAAAGCAATTCCAAGTGAATTGGTTCAGCGACTGCACGTTCTTCGGGCGCAGCAGGGCATGACAATTCAGCAAATGGCTGAGCGATGCGGCATCCCCAAAAGCTCGCTAGAAAGCTACATGAGGCTGAAAGGTGCAAAACGTCCCGGTGTGGATGCTCTGATTGCTATCGCTGATGAGATGGGGGTTTCCATTGACTGGCTGGTGGGTCGATCTGCTGATAGCTTCTCGACTAAGCTAACTCAAAAGGACTACGCGCTTGCTTGTTTCGCCGTCGTCAGTTCGCTCTTGATTTGGGTCCGGTCTAAACAAGCCCAAAGCGAAAGTAGCATTATTGATGACGATAGCTTCGCGGGCATACCTGACGCGGAGATTGCCGCGCGCAGCATGATGCAATTTGTCGAAGCAATCCAGCGCTACGATAAGACTGGTGAACGGGTCAGCAGCCTTAGGCGCGAGTTCCAAGCTCACATGGAAAAGGCTTTAGAAACTGAGGAAACCGGAAACTGAATCGGTTTCCATTCTCGCAGGTTATGGGCAAAATTGCCCACGACCTCAAAACTCACCCATTGATTTCATTGCATAAAATTTTGAGCGGCATAAGCAAATCAGCCAAAACCGCCCCCAATGTGACAAAATCACTGAAATGCCCCCTCACTAACCCATTGAAATCATTGTCCCCAAAAAGTCAGGGGTGACAAAACAAGTGAAAGCGCTCAGCCCGAACCCGAAGAGCCAGCAGCGCCCCCCCCCTGTCGCCGTGGCCGGATCGACCTTGAGCGCAGCGTGATGACCAGCGCCGGTTCACCGCCCGAGTTTATCGTGTCCTCGACCAGCCCGACCACGCGGAACGGATCACGCCCCAGCCGGATCGTGTCGCCCGCCGAAAGGCCCGATTTGGCGTCGGCCACCCTCTCGATATGCGATTGCCGTAGCCTGCGGCCTGCGGCGATCACTTCCGGCCCGCCGTACAGTCGGGCGGTGGCGTTGGTAGTGCCGCCGGGGGTTTTCGACGCCTCGGCACCAGCAACAGCGCGCCGCCGGCTGGCGGCAGGTCGCGCTTTATCACGCCGGCCGCCTGCCCTTGGGCCAACTCTGCTGACAGCAGCCCCACCAGTTCCGCCATCAGCGCCCGCGCCGAGCGGCGCAGATCAGTGCCGCGACCCGAGGCGCCGGATCGTCGGAAGTTTGCAGCGCGTCATTCCACACGTTCCCAAGCCGCTGCGATATGCCCGACCGCGTCAGCCACCGATTGCGTGATCAGCCGATCCGGCCCCTCCTCATCGGCAGAGCTTGCGGCCGGCATGCACTCACCAACGACAGCTATCATGCGAATTTCCGCCGTTATCAAGAAACCTGCGGGTTTCAGAAACCGGTCAGTCCGAGGCTTTCTTAACGAATTGCGATTTCAGGCCCATCGGGCCAATGCCGGGAACCTTGCAATCAATGTCGTGGTCGCCGTCCACCAGACGAATATTGCGCACGTTGGTCCCGACCTTGACCACCGATGACGACCCTTTGACCTTCAGATCCTTGATCACCGTCACCGTATCTCCGTCGCGCAGCACGTTACCGACGCTGTCGCGCACCTCGGCAGACTCCGCGCCGGGGGCGCCGGGCGCCCATTCATGGCCGCATTCGGGGCAGATCAGCAACGCGTCCATCTGGTAACAGAACGCAGAGGCACATTCGGGGCATGGGGGCAAACGATCACTCATGGCCCGGCTATAGCCTTGATGCGCGCCCTTGACCAGACGCAGACGCGGCGGCGCAAATATCGCCCAAGCGCTTTCGCACTTGGCGATCAGTGCGTTTGCACCCATATACGCCTTGTGCCCACCCGACATTTCATCACCTTCTGGCATCATCTGCGATATGCCCCATTGCTCTCTGCGCTGACCATGTCCCGGCGGCGCGGTTTCGACGCGCGCGTGCGGGCGTTCGGCAACTTTCTGGGGTTCGTCGCGCGGTGGGTGCCTGTGGCCCGGCACCGGCTGGACCGCGAGCTGACCCGCGTGGTCCCCGACATGCCCCGCCCCGAGCGGATGAGACTGTGCCGCAATATCGGCCGCAACATGGGCAGGACACTGTACGAGATCTATAACTGCGCCGAATTTCAGCGCCAGCCGAACCGTATCACCACCTCCGGCCCCGGCCTTGGCGCGCTGGAGGCGGCGCGCAGCCGCGCCAAGGGCGCGATCATCGTCTCGGGCCATTTCGGCCAGTGGGAGGCGATCCGCGCGGTGCTGAAGGCGCGCGGCATGGAAACCGGTGCCGTTTACCGCCCGCAATCCAACCGCCATTACCAGCGCCGCCTGTTGGCCGGCATTCAGGCAGGCGGCCTGCCGATCATGCCCACCGGCAAGATCGGGACCAAGGCGCTGGTCAGCCATCTGCGCAGCGGCGGCTTTATCGCCATACTGCTGGATGAAAAGGTGGTTGACGGGGTGCGCATGTCCTTTCTGGGGCATGATGCGCTGACATCGCTCGCCGCGGCGCGGCTGGCGCTGAAATACGATATCCCGATGGTGCCGGCCTATGGCACCCGCACCGGCGACGGCAGCAGTTTCGCGGTAGAGTTCGAGGCCCCGATCCCGCCCAGCGATGCGCTGGCAATGACGCAGGCATTCAACGACAGCCTGTCGGCGCGGATTCTGGACAAGCCCGATCAATGGTATTGGATGCTGCGCCGCTGGCAGGGGTTATAGGCGCTACCCGGCGTCCCGTAGAACGGTCAGGGGTGCGCCTTCCAGCAGCATAACGGTATCGGCATCCTGCGGCTGGAATCCCAGCCGGTCATAGACGGCGCGCGCAGCGGGATTGTCTGAATAAACCGTCAGTTTCAGAAAACGCGGCGTGCCCCAGATGGTCTGGTTCAGCGCCGCCGACAGCAGGCGCCGCCCCATGCCGCTGCCGCGCGCCGCCTCGGCCACCCACAGATCGCTGACATAAACGCCCGGACCGCCGTGGATGGTCGAAAACATCGGCATCGCCAGCAGCGCGCCGGTGCCATCCGCCGCCATCAGTCCCAGCGCAAAGGGCTGCGGTCCGAACAGCGCGGCGCCCAGCGCATCCGCATCCGCGCGGTGCGCATCACCCAGATGATCCGACAAATGCCGCAGTCCGGCGTGAAATGCGGTCAGTGTCTCAGGTGTGACGGTCTGGATCAGCGGCGCCGTCATTGAATCGCCACCCGGTCGCCACCCTTGAGGTGCAGCATCGCGCGCGCCTCCTGCGGGCTGGCCACCTCGCGGCCCAGATCCTCGACAATACGGCGGATCCTGGCCACCTGCTCGGCGTTGTTTTTGGCCAGCGTGCCGCGCGATATCATCAGCGAATCCTCCAGTCCGACGCGCACATGCCCGCCCAATATTGCCGACATGGTGATCAGCGGCATCTGGTGGCGCCCGGCCGCCAGTACAGAAAATGTATAGCTGTCGCCAAACAGCTTGTCCGCGATCAGTTTCATATGCGTCAGGTTTTCCGGGTCCGGCCCGATGCCGCCCAGCACACCAAAGACGAACTGGATGAACAGCGGCGCCTGCACCAGACCGCGATCCACGAAATGTTTCAGCATGTAAAGATGGCTGACGTCGTAACACTCGAACTCGAACCGCGCGCCGCGCTGTTCGCCCAGCTCGGTCAGGATATGGGCCATGTCGCGCGGGGTGTTCTTGAATATCAGATCGTCTGTGCCTTCCAGAAACGGCTTTTCCCAGTCAAATTTCCACTCGGCTATCCGCTCTGCCGCCGGATAAAGTGCGAAGTTCATCGTGCCCATGTTCAGGCTGCACATCTCAGGCTCGGCTTGCATCGGTGCGGCCAGCCGCTGCTCCAGCGTCATGGTGGCGCTGCCCCCCGTCGTCAGGTTCAGCACCGCGTCGCAGCCCTGCTTGATGCGTGGCAGGAAGGCATTGAAATGCTCCGGCGCGGCGGATGGGCGCCCGTCATTGGGGTCGCGCGCGTGCAGATGCAGGATGGCCGCGCCCGCCGCGGCCGCGCCGATGGCGTTTTCGGTGATCTGATCGGCGGTGATCGGCAGGTAAGGCGACATCGACGGCGTGTGGATCGACCCGGTGACGGCGCAGGTGATGATGATCTTCGACATTATTCCGCCGCCAATCCGGGCATTTCCGCCATGAACTGCGCCAATGAGCGGTCCAGCATATCGGTCATCTCGTCCAGCTGATCCTCGGTCACGATCATCGGCGGGCAGACCAGGAAATGATCGCCCGAAGTGCCGCCGCGCGTGCGCCGCGAATAGATGATAAGGCCGTTGTCATAGGCGATATCGACCAGACGGGAATGCGCGTTCAGCCCCTTGGGCAGCGGCGCCTTTGTACCGCGATCCGCCATCAATTCGAACGCCGTCAACAGCCCCTTGCCGCGCACGTCGCCGATCAGCGGATAGCGTTGCATCAGGCCGCGCAAACGCTCGGCCAGCTTGTCGCCCATCCTTGCGGCGTTTTCGACCATTCCCTGCCGGGCAATCTCGTCCAGCACGGCGCTGCCGGCGGCGCAGGCCAGCGGATTGCCCGCATAGGTGAACCCATGGATAAAGCCGCCCGCGTCCATCACCGCCTCGACCATATCCTCGCGCGCGATCATCGCGCCCAAGGGCGCATAACCCGCGCCGAACCCCTTGCTCAGGCAGATCAGATCGGGCGCGGTGCCCCAATGTTCGGCCCCGAAAAACGCGCCGGTGCGCCCGCCGCCGGTCATCACCTCGTCATGGATCAGCAGCACGCCGTATTGGTCGCAAATCTCGCGCACCCGCTGCATATAGCCGGTGGGCGGCACCAGCGCGCCGGTGGAGGCGCCGCCGACAGGCTCCACGATAAAGGCCATGACGGTTTCCGGCCCCTCGTCCAGAATCTTCTGCTCCAGCATGTCGGCGTAATACCAGCCGGTCGCCTCGTCCTCGGGGTCCAGCCCGTCGAGATAGGCGCGCGGCGCCGGCACCTTGGGCATGCGCTGCATCATCGGATCGAACGGCGCCGTCATGGTGGACATGCCGGTGATCGCCAGCGCGCCCAGCGTGCAGCCGTGATAGCTGGGAAAGCGCGAAATCACCTTGTAACGCTGCGCCTGCCCTTGGGTCAGAACGTATTGGCGCGCCAGTTTCAGGCAGCTTTCCACCGCCTCGGAGCCGCCGGAGACAAAGAACACCTTGTCCAGACCCTCGGGCGTCAGCGCCACGATCTTTTCGGCCAGTTCCTCCGACGCCTCGGTCTGGAAATGCAGGCGATAGCCGAAGGTGGATTTCTCCATCTGCGCGCGCATCGCGTCCAGAACGGCGGGGTTGGAGTGGCCGATATTGGACACCATCGCGCCGGACGATCCGTCGATATACCGCTTGCCGTGGACGTCATACATATAGATGCCCTCGGCCCGGTCCAGCACGGGGCGCGGCGATTTGGTCTGATAAAACAGGTTCGACATGTTGTGCCCCTAGCGGCTGAGATGTTTGCGCAGGAAATTCTTGGTGCGCTCTTCTTTCGGGTTCTGAAAGATAACGCCGGGCGGTCCTTCCTCGACCACCACGCCGCGGTCCATGAACAGAACCCGGTCGCAGACACTGGCGGCAAAATCCATCTCGTGGGTGACGATGATCATGGTCATATGCTCTTCGGCCAGCTTCTTCATCACGAGGTTCACCTCCTCGACCAGTTCGGGGTCTAGCGCCGATGTCGCCTCGTCGAACAGCATCACCTTGGGTTTCATCGCCAGCGCGCGGGCGATGGCCACGCGCTGTTTCTGCCCGCCCGACAGGCGCGAGGGGAACACGTCGATCTTGTCCGACAGGCCGACATGGGCCAGCTGCTGCTCGGCCAGTTTGTTGGCGTCCGCGCTGCTCATCCCTTTCAGCATCTTGGGCGCCAGCGTAATGTTGTCGCGCACGCTGAGATGCGGGAACAGGTTGAAGTGCTGGAACACCATGCCGATGTCCTGACGCACCTGATTGACGTGCTTTTCATACTGGCGGTGCGGCAGCGATCTGTTGATCTGCACCCCCTCCAGCCAGACCTCGCCCGAGGTGAGCGGATCCAGCTCGTTGATGGCCCGCAGCAGCGTCGATTTGCCCGAACCCGAAGGCCCGATGATGGCCACGATCTGGCCGCGTTCCACCGTCAGGTTGATGTCTTTGAGAACCTCAAGCGCGCCAAAGCTTTTGGCGGCGTGGCGGATCTCGATAAAGGGGGTATCGCTCATGGAAGGCTCCTCAGCGCTGGGCCGCGATGCGGCGCTCAAGGCGGCGCAGCACGGCCTCAAGGCACAGGTTGATGACGTAATAGCAGGCGGCGGCGGCCAGGTAGAATTCGAACGGGCGATAGGTGCGGCTGATCGCCTGCTGCGCCGACAGCGTCAGCTCGGCCACGCCGATCACCGACACCAGCGCGGAATCCTTCAAGAGCGCGATCATGTTGTTGCCCATGGGCGGCACCACCGCCTGCACCGCCTGCGGGATCACGATGCGGCGCAGCGTCTGCCCGCGCGACAGGCCCAAAGTGCGCGCGCCCTCATACTGGCCCTTGTCCACCGACAGGATCGACGCCTGTATCAGCTCGGAATTATAGACCGCGAAATGCAGGCCCAGCCCGATCACGCCCGCGACAAAGGCAGGCAGGTCAATGCCGATCTGGATCAGGCCGAAATAGATCAGGAAAAGCTGCAACAGCAGCGGCGTGCCCATGAACAGCCACGCAAACAGCCGGAACGGCAGGCGGATCACCCAATGGCCATAAAGCGCGATCACCGCAAAGATGATACCGCCGAAAAAGCTGAGCAAACCGGCGCCGATGGTGATGGCGATTGTCCAGACCATACCGATCAGCAGCATGTCGAAATATCCGGGGACGACCGTGAAATCAAGACCCATGGCGGCCTCCTGTCAGGGATGGGGCAGTGCGTGCGGCGCTCATGAAATACGCGCCCGGCGGTCCAGCCAGTTGATGCCCTGCCCGACGATATAGATGAAGATCATGTAAAGAACGCCGGCCATCAGGAACATCTCGAACGGCTTGTAGGTGGACCCGATAAAGCGCTGCGCGGTCTGGGTCAGTTCGATCACCGAAATCGGCGCCAGCAGCGCGGTGCCCTTGATCAGCGCGTTGATATTTACGCCCAGGGGCCGGATCATCATGCGCGCGGCCTGCGGCAGGATCACCTTGCGCATGGTCTGCCATTTGCTCATGCCCAGCGTGCGCGCCGCTTCGGTCTGGCCGCGATCCACGGACAGGATGGCGCCGCGGATCGTCTCGGTCATGTAGGCCCCGATATTGACGCCCAGCGCGATGGTTCCGGCGGTGAACGCATCCAGATTGATACCGATCTGCGGGCCGCCGAAATAGAGGATGAACACCTGAATCAGCGCGGGCGTGCCGCGAAACAGGCTGACATAAGCGGCCGCGATCCAGCGCAAGGGCGCCAGCCGCGACAGCCGCATCGACGCCCCCACCGCGCCGCAGGCAAGGCCCAGCAGACAGGTCAGCACCGACAGCTGCACCGTGACCAGCGCAGCCTGAAGGAAGAACGGGTAAACCCGCAGCATCAGCTCGATATCCAAGGGCGATCTCCGGTGATGGTGATGCCTGACGGCGCTGCGGAAGTCAGGCAAGGTGCCGGGGCGCATGATGCGCCCCGGCTTGCTGAAGTGTCACGCGGGGTTTAGCGGATGTCGCCGCCGACCCACTCGTTCGCCAGCTCCATGTAGGTGCCGTCTTCCATCATGCTGTCCAGCGCCTCCTGCATCGCGGCCTGAAGCTCGGGGTTGTTCTCGCGGATGGCGATGCCGGCGGGGAAGGCTTCGGCGTCGGGTGCGGGGATCTCGGCCAGATCGTACTGGCCCGATTTCATCGCCAGCAGCACCGGGATCGAATCGTTGATGACAACGTCGATCCGGCCATTTGTCAGCTCCATCAGCAGCTCGGGCAGGCCCTTGTACGTCTTGACGTTATAGCCCTGATCGCGCGCCCACTGGTCATGCGTCTCGCCCAGCGTCAGACCGACGGTGACATCGGGATCGCTCAACTGCTCCAGCGATGTGATGTCGGACCCGGCAACGGTGAAAAACGCCCGCTTGGTGTTGTAATAGGGGCCGACAAAATCAATCACCTTGTCGCGCTCCTCGGTGATCGACATGGAGCCGACGACCGCGTCAAACTTGTTCGCGATCAGACCGCCGATGATGCCGTCCCACGCGGTGGTGACGATTTCCGTCTCAAGGCCCATACGCTTGGCAATCTCGGTGCCGATGGAGGGATCGAACCCGACAACTTCATTGTTTTCATTGACAAAGTTGAAGGGCGGATACTGCCCTGTCATGGCGATGCGCAGAACGCCCGCCTCCTTGATCGCCTCCAGATCATCGGCAAATGCCGGCTGCGTCATCATCGCGCCCATCAGCGCGGCGCCGCCCATCAGGACAGTCCGGCGCATCATCCTAGCAATCATCGTCATGTATCAATTCTCCCGTTGTGTTGTATCTGTTTCAGGCTGCGGCACCGCAAAGATGCGCTCTTTTGGCCTTGGCGAAAGGTTTGCACAGCAATCAAACATCATGCAAATAGATAATGAGAATGCCGCAGATCGAGGATATCTATGGTGCAGCCCTATGATCAACGCTTTGTCTGGAACCTGGACTGGAACCTTTTGCGCACCTTCATGGTGATGGTCGAACAGGGCGGCATCACCCCTGCGGCCACGTTTCTGGGCCTGAAACAGCCCACCATCAGTTCCGCGCTGAAACGGCTGGAGGCGCAGGTGGGCCAGCGGCTGGTCAACCGGTCGTCGACCCATTTCAGCGTCACCCCCATGGGCGACGTGCTGCACCGCGAGGCCAGCACGATCTTTGGCTCGGTCATGCAGCTGCCCATTTTGCTCAGCGGGGCCGAGGATGGGGTGACGGGGCAGATCACCATCGCACTGGCCAGCCATATCGCCTGCCCGCATTTCGACGCGGTGCTGGAGCGCTTCAACGCCGCGCATCCCGGCGTGACCTACACGCTCAGCATCATCGAAAGCGAGGAGGTCATCACGCAGGTACAGCAAAACCGCGTGTCATTCGGTATCTGCCTTGTCTCGCACAAACGCCCCAAGCTGGACTACCGGGTGCTTTATCGCGAATATTTCGGCCATTACTGCGGACCGGGCCACCGCCTGTTCGGCAAATCGGGCCTCAAGCTGACCGATCTGGAGGATGAGGTCGCCGTATCGTTCCAGACCGACAGCGCCGCCGGCCCGCTGTTCGAGCTGGCCGGGCTGCGCGCCCGCGCAGGAATGCGCCCCAAGCTGAAGGGCGTATCCTCCAGCCTGTCCGAAGTGCGGCGCATGATCATGTGCAATATCGGCATCGGCGCCCTGCCCGTGCATGTCGCCGCGCGCGACGTCGCCGCCGGGCGCCTGTGGCAACTGCCGCCCGCCACCGGGCTGCCGGCCATCGACATTCACGTCGTCACCAACCCCGCGCGCAGCCAGAACCCCGCCGAAGCGGTGCTGCTGCAAATGCTGATCGATGACATCAACAGCACCCCCCTGCCCGCCCGCTCCTACACCTGACACGCGGCCGCGGCGACTGCACACCGTTGACACCGCTCCCGCGCAGGCTAGTAATTGTCGCCAACCCCCGGAGGGATCCCATGACCAACAGAACACTTCTTCTGACCGGCGCAAGTCGGGGCATCGGCCACGCGACGGTCAAGTCGTTCCAGGCCGCCGGATGGCGTGTGCTGACCGTGTCGCGCACGGCCTTCGACAACCGCTGCCCATGGCACGCGGGCGCCACCGACCATTTTCAGGGTGACCTGGCCGACGCCGGCGCGCGCGCCGATCTGGTCGCACGGGTGCGCGAGGCGCTGGGCGGCACCGGCCTTGGTGCCATTGTCAACAATGCCGGCATTTCGCCCAAGGGCGAGCGCGGCACGCGGCTTGGCATCGCCGATACTGCGGATGACGTCTGGCATCAGGTGTTCAACGTCAACCTGTTCGGCCCGGCCGCCCTGATGCGCGATCTGATGCCCGAACTTCAGCAGGCGCAGGGCTGCGTGGTCAATGTCGGCTCCATCGTCGGCAGCCGGGTCCATCCCTATGCCGGCGCCGCCTATGCCTGCTCCAAGGCCGCTCTGGCCGCGCTGACGCGCGAGGCCGCAGCCGAATTCGGCCCTCGCGGCATCCGTACCAACATGGTCACACCGGGCGAAATCGAAACCGAAATCCTGTCGCCGGGGACCGAGGAAATCACCCGCACCATCCCCCTGCGCCGCCTCGGCCAGTCCGAGGAGGTCGCACGCATCGTCCTGTTCCTGTGCTCATCGCAAGCATCCTACGTCAACGGCGCCTCCATCGACGTCAATGGCGGCCAACACGTCTAACCCGCGAACAGGAAACCGCGCCCCAAGGCGCCGCACCCCATGGCTTTTCTTGGTAAAAATACCCAAAAGCCCACGGCCCCATCAGCGCCCCGCACCTGACGGGCGGCTCAGCACATACGCCGCCGCCCCGGCCATGCAGACAGCCTGTATCGCTATCAAACCCCATGCCAGCCCGCCAATGATCGAGCCAAGCAAAACCGCCGCCATGACCGTGCATGCGATCACCTTGTACTTGGGCGCAATGACGCCGCTTTGCTCCCAGTCCACGATGATGGGGCCAAAGATGCGGTTGCCCGCCAGCCACGCCCGCAGGCGCGGCGCACTGCGGGCAAAGGCGAACGCCGCCAGCAACACAAACGGCGTCGTCGGCAGCAGCGGCAGGATCACCCCCACCGCGCCCAGCGCCAATGATACCGCGCCAACGCATATCCACAGCGCGCGCATGATGGCGCCGACCGGACGCGCCGGGCTATCGCCGGGTTTGGAGGGATCTGAACACATGATGTCTCGCAATGTTGCCAGAAATGGCGATGATTGACTTAGTGCATCCTCGGCGAACTGGCCAGCCCGCCACCAAAGCGCACCATCTGGCTTTTCTTGGTGAAAATACCCAAATCCCGTCGCATGCTGAACTTGCAAGGATTTGCTGCTATCGCCCTACGCCGATTTCAGCACCGAAACCGGGCCTTCGCCAGCGGCCCAGTCGCGTGCCGCAGCGCCGAACGCCTCGAACAGGGGGCGCGACACGGGATCGCGGGCCGCGTTCCATTCAGGATGCCACTGAACCGCCAGCGCGAAACCGGGCGCGTCCGCGATATGGATCGCTTCGGCAGTGCCGTCGGGTGCGTAGCCGTCGACACGAACGCGCGATCCCGGCACGTTCACGCCCTGCCCGTGCAGGGTGTTCGTCATCACACGGCGCGCGCCCAGCAATCTGTGAAACACGCCGCCCTCGGTAAAGGTCACGACGTGGCGCAGCGCAAACTGCTCTTCCAGCGTGCCATCGGGCGGCATGCGATGGTTGTCACGTCCCGGCAGGTCGCGAATTTCCGGATGCAGCGTCCCGCCCAGCGCGACGTTGATTTCCTGAAACCCGCGGCAGAGGCCAAGGATCGGCTGCCCGGCCTCGATGCACGCCCGCACCAAGGGAAGTGTGATTGCATCGCGCGCCGTGTCAAACGCACCGTGGGCGGCTGTCGGCGGCTCGCCATACGCCTCGGGATGCACGTTCGCCCGGCCGCCGGTCAGGATGAAGCCGTCGCAAACCTCCATCAGTTCTGCAACACTGACCAGCGCCGGATCGGCGGCGATAATATAGGGCATTCCGCCCGCCACATCCGCCGCCGCCTCAAGGTTCATGCGCCCGACGGCATGAACCGGATAGCGGTCGTCGATGACATACTGATTGCCGATAATTCCGATGATGGGGCGCCGCATGAAAATCCTGCTCAAGAGAGTTTGACCGGCTCATTTTGACGCAAGCAGACGAATATTCAACCCCGCGCGCCGCCGCTGAGCCTACACCTCTGACCTAGCGGTTTGTCCCAGTCCCGCCAATGCGTGCGCGCCTACATCTTTCGCTGCAATATTTCACTTCGTCCCAGACCGCCGCCCATTTGCGCCGCCACGTAAACGGGCGGCCGCATGTCACGCACAGCTTGGTAGGCAAATCGCCCTTGGCTTTATGTTTCAAATCAAAGCCTTGATCGGTATGTTGCAACCCAGAACACGCGCACTCAAGCCAACCCGCGCGACCACATCATTCAGCAGCGGCGGGCGTCGGCATGCCCTCGCCGGGGACCTCTGAACTCACAGCCCCCTCGGTGGCGCCGTCGGTCGAAGGATCGTTCCCTGAATAGCTGAGCCACGTCACCAGAATGAACAGCAGGCCAAAGGCAAAGACAACCACCGCGATCATCCCGGCGATTGGCGTCTTGTGGGCTGGCTTCTTTGTCTCTGTGTTGGTGTCAGGTGCCGACATCATGCATCCTCCGCAATATGATTTCCGCCCGCCTTCGAGCGCCGATTATGGCCATTGAAGGCCCGGACATATGCCCTTAACTCTGACCGGACCCAAGTGGTTCCGACCAAAAAGGACGCATCATGCCAGCCGCACCCCAAGACGCCTCTCCGCAGACCATCTACCTGTCTGACTACGCCCCGCCCAACTGGCTGGTGCGCGATGTGCATCTGACATTCCGGCTGGACCCTACCCGCACACGTGTCCACAGCCGCATCACTTTTGCACCCAACCCGGATGCCGCATCGCGCGACTTCGCGCTGGATGGCGAGGGGATGACGCTGATCTCCGCCCGTATCAACGGCGCCGAAGTCACCCCGAACGTCACCGAAACGGGCCTGAGCTGCGATGTGCCAGACAGCGAATTTGTCTGGGAGGCCGAGGTCGAAATCAACCCATCGGCCAATACCGCGCTGGAGGGGCTGTATATGTCCAGCGGCATGTACTGCACCCAATGCGAGGCGCAGGGCTTTCGCAAGATCACCTACTACCCCGACCGCCCCGATGTGATGAGCGTGTTCACCGTGCGCATCGAGGGGGGCGAGCCTGTGATGCTGTCCAACGGCAATCCGGTGGCCGTCGGTGACGGCTTTGCCGAATGGCACGACCCCTGGCCGAAACCCAGCTATCTGTTCGCGCTGGTCGCCGGGCGGCTGGTCAACCATCCCGGCAGCTTTACCACCATGTCGGGCCGCGAGGTCGAGCTGAACATCTGGGTGCGCCCCGGTGACGAGGGCAAATGCGAATTCGGCATGCAGGCGCTGAAGGATTCGATGCACTGGGATGAAAAGGTATATGGCCGCGAATACGATCTGGACCTCTTTAACATCGTCGCTGTCGATGATTTCAACATGGGCGCGATGGAGAACAAGGGGCTGAATATCTTCAACTCCTCCTGCGTGCTGGCCTCGCCCGAAACCTCCACCGACGCCAATTTCGAGCGGATCGAGGCGATCATCGCGCACGAGTATTTCCACAACTGGACCGGCAACCGCATCACCTGCCGCGACTGGTTTCAGCTGTGCCTGAAAGAGGGGCTGACCGTGTTCCGCGATGCGCAGTTCACCGCGGACATGCGCTCTGCGCCGGTCAAGCGGATCGAGGATGTGATCGCCCTGCGCGCCCGCCAGTTCCGCGAGGATAACGGACCGCTGGCGCATCCGGTCCGCCCGCACAGCTTTGTCGAGATTAACAATTTCTACACCGCCACCGTCTATGAAAAGGGTGCCGAGCTGATCGGCATGCTCAAGACACTGGTCGGGGATGACGCATGGGCCAAGGCGCTGACGCTCTATTTCAAACGCCATGACGGGCAGGCCTGCACCATCGAGGACTGGTTGCGCGTGTTCGAGGATGTGACAGGCCGCGATCTGGCGCAGTTCAAACGCTGGTACGAGGATGCCGGCACGCCGCGCCTGTCGGTGACCGACAGCTATAGCGATGGCACCTATACGCTGACCTTCGCGCAGCACACGCCCCCCACACCGGGCCAGACGGACAAGCCGCCGCGCGTGATCCCGATCAAGGTCGGCCTTCTGGGCCAGAATGGCGGCGAAGTGCAGAAAACCCGCGTGCTGGAAATGACCGAGGCCGAGCAGTGCTTTGAGTTCTCCGGGTTGTCTGCGCGCCCGATCCCGTCGATCCTGCGCGAATTCTCCGCGCCCGTGATCCTTGAACGCGAGACGAACAACGCCGAGCGTGCCTTCCTTCTGGCGCATGACACCGACCCGTTCAACAAATGGGAGGCGGGCCGCGCGCTGGCCCGCGATGGCCTGCTGGCGATGATCCGCCACGGTGCCGCGCCCGACGCCGCCTATCTGGAGGCCGCGCGCATCATGGCGCTGGACGACACGCTGGACCCGGCGTTCCGCGCGCTGGCGCTGGGCCTGCCCAGTCAGGATGATCTGGCGCAGGCGCTGTTCGATGCGGGCGATACGCCGGACCCGCAGGCGATCCACGACGCGCTGGAGGCGCTGAAAGACGCCCGTGCAAACGTGATGAAGGACGCGGCACAGCAGTTATATGCGCAAAATCAGGTGACCGGGCCTTACCGCCCCGATGCCGCACAGGCGGGCGGGCGGGCGCTGGCCAATGCCGCGCTTGCCATGATCACACGGCGCGACGGCGGCGCCGCGGCGCAGGCGCAATATGACGCCGCAGACAACATGACACAGCAGCTGGCGGCGCTCGGGTGCCTCTTGCAGGCCGGGCGCGGGGACGCGGCCGTGCAGGCGTTCTACGATCAATGGCAGAACGACCGGCTGGTGATCGACAAATGGTTTGGCCTGCAAATCGCCATGGCCGATCCGCAGAATACCGCGGATGTGGCGCACAAATTGACACAGCACCCTAATTTTACGATGAAAAACCCCAACCGCTTCCGCGCCACGCTGGGCGCGCTGGCCGGATCGCCGGCCGGGTTTCACCATGCATCGGGCAAGGGCTATGCCCTGCTGGCCGACTGGCTGATCAAGCTGGACCCGGTGAACCCGCAGACCACGGCGCGCATGTGCTCCGCCTTTGAGACGTGGCGCCGCTATGACGAGAGCCGACAATCGCTGATGCGCGCACAGTTGGAGCGGATCGCCGGCCAGCCCGGCCTGAGCCGGGACACAACCGAAATGGTCGGACGCATCCTGAACGCCTAGCGTTCGGCCCCGCCCCCGCGCGCCTCGACCGCGATCGGGCGCAGCGGCGGGCGGGGCGAGCGGGTCACGGCGCAATAGCTCTGCCCGCGCAGCCAGCCCGCCATCTCGGCACGTTTGCCCGCGTCGCGCAATGGCCCCCAATCCGCCGCGACACCGCGCCAGCGATTGTCGCGCAGCGCGATTGCCCCGTCGCGCGTGACCGTCCGCGCCATGATGCGGATCGCGCAGCTCAGGTTGTCACCGCCGTCGGTCAGCGCCCCGCCGGTGCGCGCGCGGCAGCCATAGCCCCGCGCCGTTCCCGGCAGGATCTGAAGCAGCCCATACCACAGCCCGCCGCCGCCGACGGCCTTGGCCCGATACGTGCTTTCGTATTTCGCAAGCGTTGACAGAAAACCGACCCAGAACGCACTGCGCCGCGCCGGATCTGCCGAGGCATAGCCCGGACACCAGGTGGCAATGTCACGCGGCACCGCCCGGACCAGCGGCGCGCCGTGCTGGCCCAGCGCCGACAATGCGCTGCGGGTCCATTCCGCACCCGCCGGCCGGTGATCCCAGCGCGTTTTGGGGATGACCAGACTGCGCGCCACGGGCCGCACCTGTGCACCGGACTCGGCACGCAGGCCTGCGGGTGCGGCGACACTCAGGCAAAGTATGGCAAGGCAAAGGAGCAGCGACTTCATAGCGTATTTTTGCCGAAACCTGCGTGTGTGGCAATCCCGCCCCAAAGCGCCGCCAGCAGAATACGGCCCAGCGGCCCAGCGTCGCGCCGGTTTATCCGCGCCTTCTCCGCAGCGGCGACATGATTTGGCCCAAATCCGCCGACACAACCATAGGTGATACGCCCCAGCGAAAAGGTTGTCCCACCCGTGCCCCATATTCTGACCCGTGCCGCCAACCATATGTTTTCACGCAAAACTTCTGCCCGTGCTGGCGCTATGGCACAGTACGACCTGGAAACGCTCAGCCGCCGCATCATCCTGCCGTCCATGCCGGTCACGGGCGAGGAAAAGGCCCGCGCGGCCTATCAGGATCTGGGTCAGAAACTGGCCCGCCAAGAGATGTGGGACGAGCTGAGCCGCGAAATTCGCGCAGCAGACA
This sequence comes from Roseovarius dicentrarchi, assembly GCF_003316635.1. Taxonomy (GTDB): domain Bacteria; phylum Pseudomonadota; class Alphaproteobacteria; order Rhodobacterales; family Rhodobacteraceae; genus Roseovarius; species Roseovarius dicentrarchi. The sequence goes on from NZ_QNQP01000010.1 coordinate 16,904, forward strand.
GCCATCGCGCGGCCACGGCGGGCGGCGAATCAGCGGCGCTTTTGCTGGCGTTCGGCGCGCGCGGCGATGTGGTCGCGGTGGCCGAGGATGCGCTGCATGGCGGCGCCGCCCCCTGCCCGGACGGCATCGACGCGCTGGAGGCGATCTGCGCCGAACATGGCGGCGACTACGCCATCGCGCTGGTTGTGGCGCTGGCGCATGTCGATCTGGGCTGGGCCTGGCGCGCGGCGCCACCGCGCAATGATGTCGCCGCAGCGCAGCGCCGCGCGCAGCGGCATTTCAGCCGCGCCGCCGATATCCTGGAGCCGCATTGCGGCTTTGCCGAAAACGCGCCATCGCTGGCCGCCGCGCAATGTGCGCTGATGCCCGGCTTGCCGGATGCGGGCAACATCCAAATTGCCGATCATTTCGAGGATCTGATCGACCTTGACCCCGCCTGCCCGCGTCACATGCGGGCGCTGGGCGCGGCGCTGCTGCCGGCGTGCCACGGCACCCACCGCGCGCTGGAGTTGGAGGCGCGCCGCACAGCCGCGCGCACTGGCGACATCTGGGGCGCGGGCGGCTACACATGGGTCTATTTCGACGCAATGGCACTGGACGCCGGTGCGCTGCAAGCCGTGGATACCGCGTTTTTCATCGACGGTTTGCGCGATATCCTGCGGCGGCGCCCCGATCAGCACACGGCAAACCTGTTGGCCGCCTTTTGCGCCGTGACACTGCGCGATGCGGCGGCGCCTGCGGACAACGGCAACCGTGCGGAGCTGCGCGCCTGTCTGGACTGGATCTTGCGCGACCATCTGCACGAATTGCACCCGCTGGTATGGACGCAGGCAGCCCACCGTCCGGGCCTGGCGGCGCTGCCCTCGCGCGGCGCGCTGATCACCGAAGGTCGCCAGACCGCGCTGCGCGCCATCGCTGCACAGTTTGCCGATGATATCGCCGCCGGTAAATCCATCGCCTTTTCCCCGACCGGAATGTACCTGCTTCCGGCGCTTTGAGGCGCGCGCGCCTCTTGCCCCAGCGCGCGCGCTGCCCTAGAACACGGGCGATCTGACCAAAGGACGCCCCCCATGCTGGACCTGACATACGAGAATCCGAAACCGCGCGTCATTGCGGGCGCCAAACATGACTGGGAACTGGTCATCGGCATGGAAATCCATGCGCAGGTCGCATCGAACGCCAAGCTGTTTTCGGGCGCGTCCACCAGGTTTGGCGCCGAGCCGAACTCGAACGTCAGCTTTATCGACGCGGCCATGCCCGGCATGCTGCCGGTCATCAACGAATTCTGCATCGAGCAGGCGGTGCGCACCGGGCTGGGCCTGAAGGCGCAGATCAACCTGAAATCAGCCTTTGATCGCAAGAATTACTTCTACCCCGACCTGCCGCAAGGCTACCAGATCAGCCAGCTTTACCACCCCATCGTCGGCGAGGGCGAGGTTCTGGTGGATATGGAGCCGGGCATCGCCCGTCTGGTGCGGATCGAGCGGATCCATATGGAGCAGGACGCCGGCAAATCCATCCACGACATGGACCCGAACATGAGCTTCGTGGACCTCAACCGCACCGGCGTCTGCCTGATGGAGATCGTCAGCATGCCCGACATTCGCGGCCCCGAGGAGGCCGCGGCCTATGTGCTGAAGATGCGCCAGATCCTGCGCTATCTTGGCACTTGCGACGGCAACATGCAGAACGGCAATTTGCGCGCGGATGTGAATGTCAGCATCTGCCGCCCCGGCCAGTACGAGAAATATCAGGAAACGCAGGACTTTTCGCACCTCGGCACCCGCTGCGAGATCAAGAACATGAACTCGATGCGCTTTATTCAGGCCGCGATCGACGTCGAGGCGCGCCGCCAGATCGCCATTGTCGAGGGCGGCGGCGAAGTGGTGCAGGAAACGCGCCTGTATGATCCGGACAAGAACGAAACGCGGTCCATGCGCTCCAAGGAAGAGGCGCATGATTACCGCTATTTCCCCGATCCCGACCTCTTGCCGCTGGAGATCGAGCAGGACTGGGTGGACCGCATCGCCGCGACCCTGCCCGAACTGCCCGACGCCAAGAAGGCCCGCTTTGTGCTGGATTTCGGCCTGTCGGAATATGACGCCAGCGTTTTGACCGCCGAGGTCGCCAACGCCGCCTATTTCGAATCCGCTGCCAAGGGCCGCGACGGCAAGCTGGTGGCAAACTGGGTCATCAACGAATTGTTCGGCCGCCTGAAGAAGGAAGGCGCCGATATCACCGATAGCCCGGTATCCCCCGAACAGCTGGGCGGTATCGTCGATCTGATCGCGTCCGACGCGATTTCCGGCAAAATCGCCAAGGATCTGTTTGAAATCGTCTATACCGAGGGCGGCGACCCGGCGCAGATCGTCGAAGAGCGCGGCATGAAGCAGGTCACCGACACCGGCGCAATCGAGGAGGCGGTGGACCGCATCATAGCCGAAAACCCCGCGCAAGTCGAAAAGGCGCAGGCCAATCCCAAGCTGGCCGGCTGGTTCGTCGGTCAGGTGATGAAGGCGACCGGCGGCAAGGCAAACCCCAAGGCCGTCAATGAAATCGTCGCCGCCAAACTGGGCCAATGACCGCCGCCGCTGCCCAAAACGGTCCGGCCATGTCGGACTGGATGACCATTCGGCCTGAATGGATCGACTTCAACGGCCATCTGAACATGGCCTATTATAATGTGCTGTTCGATGATGGCATCGACGATATTTACCGCCTGATCGGCTTTGGCGCAGATTATGCGCGCACGCGCGGCATGACCACCTATGTTGCAGATTTTCGCGTGCGCTACCTGCGCGAATTGCACGAAGGCGACCGCGTGCGCTGTGCGTTCTACCTGCTGGACCACGATTCCAAGCGGTTCCACAGCTTTCAGGAGCTCTATCACGAGGATGGCTGGATGGCGGCCACGGCGGAGGGGCTGACTCTGCATGTCGATATGGACGGCCCGCGCGTGGCGCCGATGCCGGACGATATCGCGGCCAACGTCGCGGCAATGCAGGCGGCGCATGATCTGTTGCCGCGCCCCAATGGCGTGGGACTACCCATCGGTATCCCGCGCAAGGCGTGACGCCCCTTTCATCCGGCGCTGGCCGCGCCTAGATATGCAACACCCCCCACGATGCGAACGGAGCCCAGAATGGCGCAGTATGAATACAAGGTGATCCCTGCCCCGACCAAGGGCCAGAAAGCCCAAGGCATCAAGACACCCGAGGCCCGGATTGCCAATACGGTTGAGGGGGTTCTGAACGCACAGGCTGCGGATGGCTGGGACTACCTGCGCACCGACATCTTGCCCAGTGACGAACGCTCGGGCCTGACCGGGTCGCAGACGGTTTACCGCACGCTGATGGTATTCCGCCGCACCAAGGCCGAGCCGCAGGATACGGCGGGCGACATCATCTCGGACGCGCAAACCGTGGCCGAGGCGGTGGCACCGGAAAAAACACCGCAGCGGCGCGAGCCGTCGCTGGCCCCCGTAGCGCCCACGCGCGGCGATCCGGCGCCAACCCCGCCCGCGCCGGAGACGCCGCAGCCCGACCCCGCGCCCGACGCGCCAGATCTGGACGCGCCCAAACCCGACAAGCCAGACCCCAAGACGCCGAAACCGGACTGATTTCAGGCATCCACCTCGATCGCCAGCGCGTGAATGCGCCCGATCAGGTCCGGCCCGATCGCGTCATGGATCGCGCGGTGACGCGCAAGGCGCGACAGCGGCGCCAGTTCGGGCGCCTTGATGCGAACACGAAAATGCGACTGGCCCCCTTCGGGATATCCAGCATGGCCGCGATGCGCCTCACTTTCGTCAATGACTTCAAGCGCCTGCGCGTCAAAACGCTGTTCCAGCGCCGCGCGGATTTCTGCTGCCTTTTCCATAATAGTGACCTTAGCCCCCTTCAATTCGTCCCGTTTTAGATTAGAGTATCCGCTTCCACTCGCATAGAGGTGCCAGATGAGCAAATCAGATCCTTTTGGCTTCGACATGTCCGTTTCCTCGGCCAAGAAGAAGAACCCGCGCGGACGGCGCAGCATGTCCGGCGCATCCGAAACCTCGCAGCGCCAGTGCGAACATGAAGGCTGCGAAAATCCCGGCCTTTACCGCGCTCCCAAGGCGCCCGATGTGCTGGATGACTACTTCTGGTTCTGCCAGGAGCATGTGCGCGAATACAACCTGAAGTGGAACTTCTTTGACGGCACGACCGAGGCGGAGCTGAACGCGCAACTGTCCAAGGACAAGGTATGGGAACGCCAGACCAAGGCGTTTACCGACCCCGAGGCGCGCGCATGGGCGCGGCTCGGGATCGAAGACCCGCATCAGGTGCTGGGCGGCAACGCCACGCGCAACCCCGGCAAGGACAAGGCCGGCGGCGGCAAACGCCTGCCCCCGACCGAGCGGCAGGCCATCGACATTCTGGACGCCAAGGACACCATGACCAAGGCGGAAGTGCGCAAGAATTACCGCGCCCTGATCAAGGTGCTGCACCCCGATATCAACGGCGGCGACCGCAGCCAGGAGGAGCAGCTGCAACAGGTCATGTGGGCCTGGGAGCAGATCAAGATCAGCCGGAATTTCAAATAGATGCAGGGCGCGGCTGCATATCGCCATCCAGCGCCGCCGCGCCGCTTTGTTGTGCGGGCTTCTGCGCTGGTCGCCGCTGTGCTGATGATGTTCGCGCTGCTTGCCAGCGCGGGCCATGCCACTGCCATGATCGGCCACTCGGCCGATATGGGTATGTCGGGCGTGCCGGAAACAGCAATGGCCTGCTGTGACGACGCAAGCGGTGCCGCCCATGCAACCCCCGTTTGCGGCGTGTTCCTCGCCCCGGATTTGCAGATATTCACGCAGCCAACCAATCACGCCGCGAGGTGCGCGGCCCCCGCAACTGCACCGGCCCGTCACGGACGGACATTGGCGCCGCCTTTGGCCCCTCCGCGAGACAGCAATCAGGTCTGACACCGACTAAATGCTGTTTTAACCGGAGTAACCTAATGAAACTGTTCCAAAATATCGCCGCCGCTGCGGCCATGACAACGGCGCTCGCCGCCCCCCTCTGGGCCGAAGGCGCGGCCACCGCCATGGTGGTGACGAAAACGCCCAGCTGCGGCTGCTGCACGGACTGGGCCGATCTGGCCCGCGCCGAGGGCTACGACGTGGAGGTTATAGAGAACGCCGATTACGGCGCGATCAAGCATGACCACGGCGTACCCGAGGGGATGGCCTCCTGCCACTCCACGCGCATCGGCGGCTATGTGGTCGAGGGGCACGTGCCCTTTGCCGCGCTGGCCAAATTGCTGCACGACAAGCCCAATATCAGCGGTATCGCCGTACCGGGAATGCCCATGGGATCGCCCGGTATGGGCAATGACCCCAGCGCACGCTTTGACGTGATGTCGTTTGGCGGAGACGCTACCGAGGGCGAGGTGTTCTACCGCGCCGGAGAGTAAGAGCTGCAAGACAAAACAAACGCGCCCGGTGGAGACCATCCACCGGGCGCGTATTGGCGTCAGAAGATGCCGCGAAGTTACAGAAGCTTGGCATCCAATGTGATGTCTGCCGTCAGCAGTTTTGAAATCGGGCAGTTTTTCTTGGTCGCCTCTGCGACCTCCTGAAAATCCGCCTCGCTGATGCCGGGAATTTTGGCGCTGACATCCAGATGCACCTTGGTCACGGCGAACCCGCCATCGACCTCTGACAGGGTCACGTCGGCCTTGGCGTTGATCTCATCGGCTTTCAAATCCTTCTCGCCCAGCCCCAGCGACATTGCCATCGCATAGCAGCTGGCATGGGCGGCGCCGACCAGCTCTTCGGGGTTGGTGCCGGGCGTGTCCTCGAACCGTGTGTTGAAACCGTAGGCATTGTCTTTGAGCGCGCCGCTTTCGGTGCTGACATGGCCCTTGCCGGTTTTCAGATCGCCCTTCCAAATTGCGGAACCTGTGCGCTTCATATCAATCTCCTTTTCATCGCGATTTCAAATCATGATCGGGCCGCCGCAGCGACCCCTCTCAGACAGAACGCAATGGCGGCGGATTGGTTGCATCGCGTCAGGCGGCCTCGAACTTCAGGCTGACGCCGTTCAGGCAGTGCCGCTTGCCGGTGGGTGCGGGGCCATCGTCAAAGATGTGGCCCAAATGGCTGCCACAGCGGCTGCAATGACATTCCGTGCGCACGGAGAAGAAAGAGCGGTCCTCCTTGGTGCCGATCGCGCCGTCCTTGGCCTGCCAGAAACTGGGCCAGCCGGTGCCGCTGTCGTATTTCGTCTCGGATGAATAAAGCGGCTGGTCGCAGCCCCGGCACAGATAGGTGCCATCGTCATAAAGCTTGTCCAGCGGCGATGATCCGGCGCGCTCGGTCGCCTCTTCGCGCATGACACGGTATTCCACCTCGCTCAGCATGGCGCGCCATTCTTCTTCGGTGCGGGTCACTTCGAATTTGCCCTCGGCGCGGGCCGGTGCGCCCATGCGCCCGAAAATCGCCGCCGATCCGGCGGCAATCGCGGCGCCGGTGATGAAATGTCGTCTGTCCATGAATTCGCTCCTTGTGCAGTGCGCGGGGGTGCCGCGCGGCTTTGACGTCAATCTGAAACCAACAGGCCCAGCTCGCAAGAGCCGGGCCTGCCGGATCACCGGATTGTGCGCTTTTGTGCGCGCTTACTTGGTGGCGGGCAGGATCACGGTATCGACAACGTGGATGACGCCGTTGGACTGATCGACATCCGCGATGGTCACGGTAATCTTCTGGCCCTGCTCGTCCTCCAGCATGATCATGTCGCCGTCATAGGTGGCGTTCAGCTGGCAACCGCCCAGCGTGGGAACGATATGCGCGCCGCCATCGTCGTCGATCATGCCCATGATCGCGCCAGACATCGCATCGGCGCCGACCACATGGCAGGTCAGGATCTGCGTCAGCTGGTCCTTGTTCTCGGGCTTCAGCAGGTTCTCGACCGTGCCCTCGGGCAGCTTGGCAAAGGCGTCGTTGGTGGGGGCGAACACGGTGAACGGGCCTTCGCCCGACAGCGTTTCGACCAGGCCGGCAGCCTTGACCGCGGCAACCAGCGTGGTGTGATCGGCCGAGTTCACGGCATTCTCAACGATGTTCTTGTCCGCATACATTTCCGCGCCGCCGACCATCGGATTTTCGGCATGGGCGCCAGTGGCAAGGATTGCTGCGGTGGCTGTGGCGGTCATCAGTGTCTTGAAAGTCATGGGTCTCTCCCTTGGGTGTGAAGGCGGTATCGCCTGTTGACCCCCCAACTCACGCAAGTGCGGGCGGCAGAGTTTCAAAAAGATGAGAATTATTTTTGCAGCGCCCGGATCAGGCGGGCGTGACGGTGCCGCTGGCCAGAACTGTGCCCGTCGGCGCCCCGGTGGGCGATCCGCCCGGCGGCTCATCGGTGATGGCCAGAAGGCCGCCGTTGATCTGGGCGCGCAGGCCGTCCGCGACATTCAGCCGCGCAGTGCCGCTATCGGGCAGGACACCCAGCGATACGGGCGCGTTGCCATCCGCGATCAGCCACAGCTCCAGCGCCCGCCCGGCAGGCGCCGCGCCGGCCAGCCGCTCGACATATAGCAGCCCGCCCTCTGCGTCATAATTGGCCGCCAGCAGCAAGGAGCCGTCTTCGGCGGCAATGCTGGCGGTGTAGCCCGGCAACTCCGCCTCCGGCGTCAGCAATCCGCCATTCACCGCCAGCAACACCGCAACCGCGGCGGCAGCCGCGCCGCCTACCAACCAAGCCAGCCCGCGCCAGCCTGCAAACGGGCGGCGCACGGACGGCGCGGCGCCAAAGAGATCCGCGTCGATCCGGGCCTTCAATGCGGCCGGCGGCGCAACCTCGGGGATGCCATCGGTCAACCCGGCAAAATCCTCCGCCCATCCAGCGTAAAGCGCGCGCAGCTCCGGCTCGCTTGCCATGCGCGCCTCGAATTTTGCCGCCTCATCTACAGGCAGCAGCCCAAGGACGTATTCGCCCGCAAGGATGCGGTCCGCGTCCTCGTCATATGGGGGCTGGCCGGTCATCGGGTCAGACATTCCTTCAGTTTCAACAGGCTACGGCGCAGCCACGTGCGCATCGTATTAAGCGGCACATCGAAATGCGCCGCCAGATCGGCATATGACTCACCGCCCAGATAGGCGCGGCGCACCGCCTCGGCCCGGTTCGCGTTCAGCTCGCCCAGGCAGGCGGCCATCTGCGCCCGCTCGCCGCTTTGCATCGCCTGCTCCTCTGGCCCCGGCGCGGTATCGGCCAGCGTTTCGGCCATATCCAGCCCCGGCTGGGCATCGCGCCGGCGGCGCAGGCGGTCAATCGCGGTGTTGCGCGCGATGGTGATCAGCCGTGTCATCGGGCTCAGCCCGTTTGCGCGGTAGCGGTCCGCGCGGCGCCAGATCTTGACATAGACCTCCTGCGCCACCTCCTCGGCCTCGGTGCGGTCGTTCAAGACACGCAGGCAAATGCCGAAAAGTTTCGCTGACGTGTGCGTATAGAGATCCGCGAACGCCGCGCGCTCGCCCATCGCGGTGCGGGCAATCAGCTGTTCCAGATCTTCATGTGTCACGGGAGGTGTGGCTCGCTGCGTATCGGGCGCGCCAAAAGCGGCGCATTTCCCCAACGTATAGGGGACCACGCGGGCGGCGCCAGCAAATCTTTCCTTTCGCTTGCCCTTGGCAAAGATATGTTGCACCACATGTCGCAACGGAACGATGCTGAATTAAGGACTGCGATATGGCCGATGGCATGATTGAAGCGAACGCGAAACCGACCGAAGACATTGATGTGCGCGAAGTATTCGGCATCGATTCTGACATGCATATCAAGGGTTTTGCCCAGCGCACAGACCGCGTGCCAGACCATGACAGCACCTATAAATTCGACCGCGACACCACGCTGGCGATCCTTGCCGGGTTTTCGCACAACCGCCGCGTGATGATCCAAGGCTATCACGGCACCGGCAAATCCACCCATATCGAGCAGGTGGCAAGCCGCCTGAACTGGCCCTGCGTGCGCGTCAACCTTGATAGCCACATCAGCCGGATCGACCTGATCGGCAAGGACGCGATCAAGCTGAAGGACGGCGTGCAGGTGACTGAATTCCATGAGGGAATCCTGCCTTGGGCCTTGCGCAACCCCACCGCCATCGTGTTCGACGAATATGACGCGGGCCGCCCTGACGTGATGTTCGTCATTCAGCGCGTGCTGGAGGCCGACGGCAAGCTGACGCTGCTGGACCAGAACGAGGTGATCACGCCGAACCCCTATTTCCGCCTGTTCGCCACCGCCAACACGGTCGGCCTCGGCGACACCACCGGCCTTTACCACGGCACCCAGCAGATCAACCAGGGCCAGATGGACCGTTGGAGCCTGGTTGCCACGCTGAACTACCTCAGCCACGATGCCGAGGTGGCGATCGTGCTGTCGAAAAACCCGACATATAACACCGCAGCAGGCCGCAAGACGATCAGCCAGATGGTGACCGTCGCCGACCTTAGCCGCACCGCGTTTATGAATGGTGAACTCAGCACCGTGATGTCACCCCGCACCGTGATCGCATGGGCGCAAAATAACAGCATCTTCCGCGATGTCGGCTATTCATTCCGCCTGACATTCCTCAACAAATGCGACGAGCTGGAGCGCCAGACAGTCGCCGAATTCTATCAGCGCTGTTTCGATCAGGAACTGCCCGAAAGCGCGGCCAGCGTCAGCATGGCGTGATGGCCCGCCGCGCCGGGCATCTGCCGGGCGCGGCCCTTACATGATGGCGTCAAGGCCCAGCCGCGTTGGAGCAGCCCCGTGAAAAAACCATCCGATAACCCCGCCGATCCGTTCAAGAAAGCCCTCGCCGAGGCCACCAAGGTGATGGCCGGGGACCGCGATCTGAATGTCAGCTACTCGGTCGATCCCTCGGGCGTGTCGGGCGATGCGATGCGCCTGCCCCAGATCAGCCGCCGCATGACCCGCGACGAGGTGCTGCACGCGCGCGGCACCGCCGATGCGCTGGCGCTGCGGCACAAATATCACAACGCCGCGACCCACGCCAAATACGTGCCCCCCGGCGCCATGGCCCGCGACATTTACGAGGCGATGGAGACGGCCCGTTGCGAGGCTGTGGGCGCGCGCACCATGCCCGGCACCGCCAGCAATATCGACAGCAAGATCGCCGCCGAGGCCGCGCGTCTGGGCTTTGATCAGATCACCGATCCGGCCGATGCGCCGCTGCACACCGCAGCGGGCTACCTGATCCGCCATCTGGCCACGGGCCGCGATCTACCCCCCGGCGCGCAGAACGTGATGGAGCTGTGGCGCGGCTTTATCGAAGGCGAGGCCGGCGAAACGCTGGAGAATTTGCAGGATACGCTGGCCGATCAAGGCGCCTTTGCCAAGTTCGCGCGCAAGGTGATCGAGGATCTGGGATACGGCGATCAGCTGGGCGATGACCCCGACGCCGAGGATGACACCCAGGACGACGAGGCCGAGGAGGAAACCGGCGAGGAAGAGCCCGACAGCAGCGGTCAGGACGACAGCGATACAGACGATGCCGACGCCGAGCCTGAGCAGACGCAGGAGGAGCAGCAGGACGCATCGCAGGCCCAGGTCAGCATGGACGACATGGCCGATCAGGAATCCGGCGAAGAGGCCGATCTGCCCGATGGCGACGCCCCGATGGAGCCGCCCGCGCCGCAGCCCATCTCTGACGCCGACCCGAATTATCAGGTCTATTCCACCCAGTTCGACGAGGAAATCCACGCCGAGGATCTGGCCGACCCGGTCGAGCTGGACCGCCTGCGCGCCTATCTGGATCAGCAGCTTGAGCCGCTGAAAGGCGCCGTCAGCCGCCTTGCCAACAAGCTGCAACGCCGCTTGCAAGCGCAGCAAAGCCGCTCTTGGGAGTTCGACCGCGAGGAGGGGATCCTGGATGCCGGCCGCCTTGCCCGGATCGTGGTCAGCCCGACGACGCCGCTCAGCTTCAAGGTGGAAAAGGATACCGAATTCCGCGACACCGTCGTGACGCTGCTGCTGGACAATTCCGGCTCGATGCGGGGGCGGCCCATCAGCATCGCCGCGATCTGCGCCGATGTTCTGGCGCGCACGCTGGAGCGGTGCAACGTCAAGGTCGAGGTGCTGGGCTTTACCACCCGCGCATGGAAGGGCGGGCAAAGCCGCGAGGCATGGCTGGCCGATGCGCGCCCGCAACTGCCCGGCCGCCTGAACGATCTGCGCCACATCATCTACAAATCCGCCGACTCGCCCATGCGGCGCACCCGGCAAAATCTGGGCCTGATGATGAAAGAGGGGCTGCTCAAGGAAAACATCGACGGCGAGGCGCTGGAATGGGCACATCGCCGCATGATGGCGCGCCGCGAATCGCGCAAGATCCTGATGGTCATCTCGGACGGCGCACCGGTCGATGACAGCACCCTGTCGGTCAACCCCGCCAACTATCTGGAAAAGCACCTGCGCGACGTGATCGCCATGGTCGAAAAACGCAAGGCGGTCGAACTGCTGGCCATCGGCATCGGCCATGACGTGACGCGCTATTACGAGCGCGCGGTGACAATCACCGACGTTGAACAGCTGGCCGGCGCGATGACCGAACAGCTGGCCGCGCTGTTCGACAGTGACCCGCGCGCCCGCGCCCGCGTCATGGGTATGAGAAAGGTCATGCGATGATTCAGAGCTTCACCGACAAAGCCGCCCCCGAGCAGGGACCGCCCCGCCTCAAGGCACTGCGCGCCGCCATGCAAGCCGCCAATCTGGACGGCTGGCTGGTGCCGCGCGCCGATGTGCATCAGGGCGAATATGTCGCCCCCGGCGACGAGCGGCTGGCTTGGCTGACCTGTTTCACCGGCTCCGCCGGATTTGCCGCGATCACCGCAGAGGAGGCCGGCGTTTTCGTCGATGGCCGCTACCGCACCCAAGTGCGCGTTCAGACCGACGCGGATGCGTTCCAACCCGTCGACTGGCCCGAGGTCAAGCTGGCCCACTGGCTGCGCCGCGCCCTGCCCGAGGGCGGCACCCTCGGCTTTGATCCCTGGCTGCACACCCACAAGGAGATCGCCGATCTGACGGATGCATTGGCCGGCTCCGGCATCGGCCTTGTCCCTCATGCCAATCTGATCGACGCCATATGGCAGGACCGCCCCGCCCCGCCCACGGCGTCGATCACCGCCTATCCCAATGATCTGGCAGGCAAAACCAGCGCCGAAAAACGCGCCGATCTGGCCGGGGTCTTGCGCGAGGCAGGCCACCGCGCCGCAATCCTGACCCTGCCCGACAGCATCGCATGGCTGCTGAACGTTCGCGGCAACGACATTCCGCGCAACCCCATCCCGCATGGGTTCGCCGTTCTTCACGACGATGCACGGGTCGAGCTGTATGTCCACCCGGCCAAGCTGGAAAACCTGCCCGAAAACTGCGCCACCGATGGCGTTTCGACCCACCCGGACACCGGTTTTGTCGCGGCGCTTGCGTTGCTGCTCAGCCCCGTGCGCGTCGATCCGGCCAGCATCCCGGTCGCCATCGTCACCGCGCTAGACGACGCCAGGATCACACCGGCCTTTGCCGCCGATCCTTGCATCCTGCCCAAGGCGTGCAAAACCGATGCCGAAATCGCCGCCACCCGCGAGGCACATCTGCGCGACGGCGCGGCGCTGGTCAACTTCCTGACATGGTTTGACACGCAGGCCCCCGGCACGATCACCGAAATCGACGTGGTGACCCGGCTGGAGCAGGCCCGCCGCGACACGGGCAAGCTGCTGGATATCAGCTTCGAAACCATTGCAGGCGCCGGCCCCCACGGCGCGCTGCCGCATTACCGCGTCTCCGAGGCATCGAACCGCACGCTGGCGGATGGCGATCTGCTGGTTCTGGACGGCGGCGGGCAGTATCTGGACGGCACCACCGATATCACCCGCACCCTGCCCGTGGGCGATATCGGCAGCGACGAACGCGCCGCCTTTACCCGCGTGCTTCAGGGGATGATCGCCATCAGCCGCCTGCGCTTTCCCAAGGGGATCGCCGGCCGCGATATCGACGCCATCGCGCGCTATCCGCTATGGCTCGCCGATCAGGATTATGCCCACGGCACCGGCCACGGCGTCGGCGTTTACATGTGCGTGCATGAGGGCCCGCAGCGCATCAGCCGCATCAGCGAGGTCACGCTCGCCCCCGGCATGATCCTGTCGAACGAGCCGGGCTATTACCGCGAGGGGCATTTCGGCATCCGCATCGAAAACCTGCTGGTGGTCCAAATCGCCGCCGCCCTTCCCGGACAAGAAACAGCGCCGACAGGCAAGCTGGCCTTCGAGACGCTGAATTTCGTCCCGATTGATCGCCGCCTGATCGACCGCGACATGCTCAGCGCAGATGAAATCGCATGGCTCGATGCCTACCACGCCGATTGCCACGCCAAGATCGCGCCGCGCCTCGGCGCCGACGCCGCCAAATGGCTGGAGCGCGCAACACAGCCGATTTAGGATTTCCCGCGCCGCTGCACTGGAATCTCCACGGCAAAACAGCAACAGTGCGCGAAACGCATCAGGAAGGCAAAGTATGACCGATATCACGATCGAAGACACCAGCGGCACCTGGACCGTCCGCGCCGGCGGCGCCATCATCGGCGAAAGCCGCAACGCGCTGGAGCTGAAAGAAGGCGACCGCGCGCCGGTCATCTACTTCCCCCGTGCCGATATCGCGACCGCGTTCCTGGACCCCAGCGCACACAGTACCGTCTGCCCGGCCAAGGGCACGGCCAGCTATTTCTCCATCGTCACGAAAAGCCGCACAATCGAAAATGCCGCATGGTGCTACGAGGCCCCGAACCCCGAAATGAATCGGATAAAAGGCCACCTTGCCTTTCACACCGGCGATCTGGTCACGGTCGAGCGGGTCTGACCCCCGCCCTTTCTTTTTGCCAGAAATATCCTGGGGGAGCCGCTGAATTCCCCCGGAATTCAGCGGCGGGGGCAAAGCCCCCTGTCGCCCTTCACCCATGATCCTCGCGTGATATTGCCGCCAGCGCCATGTTGAACGCCTTCAACGCATCCACGTGGTATAAAACCCCCTTGTATTCAGGCGCGCCCTCGTCCTTGCCTTGCGCAACCACCGGCACGTAATTCACCGCATGCGCGTCAAATACCGGCATTGCCGTCTCCAGCGTCGCGCCGATGTCGATGTGAATTCCCTTGTCGATCATCGCGCGCACCGCGCCTTCGGCCGGGGCGCTGTCATCTCCGGCCTTGCGCATCAACCCGGTCACGGCCGTCATTGACAACAGATAAGCCTGCGGTCCCTCGGCCAGATGCACGCCGCGCCGCTTGAGCTGCGTCAGGAAAAAGGACCGCGTCACCAGCCGCGTGCCCAGCGCCGTCGCGGTTGACACCGCCACCATCACCGCAAGCCCGGTTTGCCAGTCTCCGGTCAGCTCGAACACGATCAACGTGGTGGAGATCGGCGCGCCCAGCACCGCCGCGGCCACCGCGCCCATCCCGGCCAGCGCGTAGATCGTATGCGCGCCCGACACGTCAGGAAACAGCGACGTCGCCACCAGCCCAAACGCCAGCCCGGTCAGCGCGCCCAGCATCAACGAGGGCGAAAATATACCGCCGCCCATGCGCCCGCCCAGCGTGATCGCCACCGCCGCCACCTTCAACACCGCAAACACAATCGCCTCGTTCAGCAGCAGATCGCCGGTCAGCGCCGCCGACGTCGTCTCGTACCCCACCCCGATGATATGCGGAAAGACGATGGCCAGCCCGCCCAGCATCGCCCCCGCAATCGCCGGACGCAGCCAGCGGGGCACCGTCAGGCGACCGCAAATCACATCGCCCAGATCCTCGGCAAAAAATACGGCCCGGATCAGCACCGCCGCGACCACGCCGCAGACAAGGCCCAGCAGCAGGAACGCGGGCAACTCCACATAAAACTCCAGCGCCGGCGCCATCGGGACGTCGAATTCGGTGATATCGCCAAATTCCATCCGGTTGATGACAGTGCCTGCCACGCTGGCAATCGCAATCGGCGCAAATCCGTTGACGGTGAACCGGCGCAGTACGACCTCCATCGCAAACAGCGCCCCCGCGATCGGCGCGTTGAATGATGCCGATACCGCCGCCGCCACCGCACAGCCCAGCAAATCGCGCCCGGTCACGCCGTTCGCATTGATCCGCACACTGATCCATGTGGCAATCACGCCCGCCAGATGCACCACCGGCCCCTCGCGCCCGGACGAGCCGCCGGTGCCCAGCGTGATCAGCGACGCCGCCGCCGAGGCCAGCCCGGCACGCACCTCGACCCGGCCATTGTCGAGTGCGGCGCCCGATATGACATCGGCGACGGCGCGCACCTTGCCGTCCGGCGTGAACTGGTTGAGGATGATCCCCACGGCCAGGCCGCCGCAGATCGGAATGATCAGGATCCAGTACCACGCCAGCGCCTCGGCAAAGGTGTACAGCCGCCGGGGATCATCGACGCCGTACAACATGACCTGCAACCAATCGATTCCCTTGCGGAAAAACAGCGCCGCGAATCCGGCCGCAATTCCGATCAGCAGCGCGATCAGCCAGAACTGAAACTGGCTTGGCCCCCGCGCGCGCAACACTTGCCACGCATGGCGCAGCGCGCGCCGCATGTCTGACAGCGTGCGCGCGGTAAAAGTCGGATCAGGCGTGCTCATGACTCAGGTCTGGTCCCCGGTGTTAAGGGCGTGAAACAGGGCCGCCGGGGGCATGACGCTTGCGGCGGAAATCCCGAGCGTAGTGCAAATTTCCGTGCAGGGTAACAGGCTTTTGGCAGCCCGGTCAGCCTTGGGGCTCCTGCCCGCAGGCCGCCCCCCCGATCCCCGCCGCACCGCCCGGCATCAACAGCGCGCGCACGCGGTCAATCCAGCCCGACGCCCGCGGCGCAGGATCGCGCGGTCGCGCAGGGACGCCCGCAGCGCTCAACCGGGCAACGATTGCTTCGTCCAGCACCCAGCGGCCGCACGCCCCCTCTGCCCGGTCCGCCTTTTGCGCCGCGATCCAGTTGTTCAGCCGCGCCATATCCGCCGAAACAGGATGCGCGCCCGGCAGGTAGAAGCCGCAGTTGATCCGCAGGCAAATGTTGTCCAGCAGCCGCACGCCCGCCGCATGGCAACGCGGCACGGCGCGTTTGGACAGGTAGTTGAACCGCTCAGGATCGCCGTCGAAAAACACGGCCAGCGCGCTGTCCAATGCGATGTCTTTTTGCGCCATGACCCAACCCAGCACAGGCTCTGGATGGGCGGCCCAGTCATAACTGCGCGCCAGCGTCACCAGATCGGACCGCGGCGCGCTGCGCATGATTGCGATGTGACTGTCGGCAGTGCCGGTTTGCCAGTTCCGGCGAAGCGTTGTCTGCATCTTACTATCCTTTGCACGGCCATGATCTGCCCGCCCATACTCGGACCCGATTCAGGTGATTCCTTGATGCAAATGTGGCACCGGCATGAAACCGGTGTGAAAATGCTTGCCCCGCCGCCCAAGGGCGGTAAACGTGGCACTATGATCTCGCGCATCCTCAACCTGTTCAAGGGACACCCGCCCGACCCCCTGCCCGAGGCAGACGCGCGTCTGGCGCTGGGGGCGTTGATGGTCCGCTTTGCCAAATCGGCCGAGGATGCGGAGACGGCGGCGGCGGGCGGCATTGATACGCTGCTGGCCCGCATGTGCGCGCTTGGCCCTGCGGACGCCGCCAAAATGCGCGCCACCTGCGAAAAGATCGAGGCCGAAGCGCCCTCGACCCGCAAATTCGCGCTGTTGATCCGCGAAACCGTCAGCTTCGAGGCCCGCATCGAAGCGCTGGAGGCGCTGTGGCACGTGATGCTGGCAGGCGGCAGGCCCGGCGACGCCGATCAGGCCCTGATTGCACAGATCCGCGAGGCGCTGGGGTTGAGCCGCGCCGATAGCGACGCTGCACAGCAGCGCGCCGCACCGCTGTGAGCGTGGCTTGCAAATTTTAGTGTTTTGACCTCCCCGCAGCGAAGGATATATGCTCACCCATGTTTTCAGATATGTTCAAGCGCCTCAGCGGCGCAGACCCCGCCCCAGTCACCGAAACCGACGCGCGCCTTGCGCTGGCGGCCCTTCTGGTGCGCGCCGCGCGCACAGATGGCGTCTATGCCCCGTCCGAAATTGACCGCATCGACCGCATTCTCGCCGCCCGCTATGGCCTTGGCCCCGACGCCGCCGCAGACCTGCGCGCCGAGGCCGAGCAGACCGAAGCAGACGCGCCTGACACCGTCCGCTTTACCCGCGCGATCAAGGACGCGGTTCCCTATGACGAACGCATCAAGGTGATCGAGGCGCTGTGGCAGGTCGTGCTGGCCGATGGCGACCGCGCCGATCCCGAAAACGCCTTGCTGCGCATGACAGCCAGCCTGCTGGGCGTCAATGACGTCGACAGCGCCACCGCGCGCCAGCGGGTGCAGGCTGCTGGAAATTAAGCACCGGCTGGCGCCTCCCTGCGCGGCCCGGCTGCCCCTGCGGCAACGCGCCGCCATGGATTATCCATTGCATCGCGCAGCAAATTATCCCCTACTGCCAGCAGACAGACCTGCCAGGAACGCCAGCCCTTGACCACAGACGCCCCCGTCATCGAAATCAGCAATCTGCACAAGGCCTACGGCCAGCTTGAGGTGATCAAGGGCGTCACCATTACTGCCCGGCGCGGCGACGTGGTGTCGCTGATCGGCTCGTCCGGGTCCGGCAAATCCACCATCCTGCGCTGCGCCAACCTGCTGGAGGACAGCCAGCAGGGCGATATCCTGTTCAAGGGCGAACCGGTGCGCTGGACCGGCACCGGCCTGAACCGCCGCCCGGCGGACCCGGCGCAGGTGCTGCGCATCCGAACCAACCTGTCGATGGTGTTTCAGCAGTTCAACCTGTGGGCGCATCTGACCATCCTGCAAAACGTGATGGAGGCGCCTGTCACCGTCCTGCGCCGCCCCCGCGCCGAGGTGGCTGAATCCGCGCGCGCCTATCTGGAAAAGGTCGGGATCGGCGACAAATGCGATGCCTACCCCGCCCAGCTGTCCGGCGGCCAGCAACAGCGCGCCGCCATCGCCCGCGCGCTGGCGATGGAGCCGGAGGCGCTGCTGTTCGACGAGCCTACCTCGGCGCTGGACCCCGAACTGGAACAGGAGGTCATCCGCGTGATCAAGGATCTGGCCGCCGAAGGGCGCACCATGATGATCGTCACGCATGACATGAAAATGGCCCGCGATGTCAGCGACCACGTCGTGTTCCTGCATCAGGGCCTGATCGAGGAACAGGGCGATCCCGAAACACTCTTCGGCGCCCCCAGATCAGACCGGCTGCGTCAGTTTCTCAGCTCGACCATGCCGGACTGAGCCACCCCAACCATAACAAGGGAGCTACACATGAAAAACCTTCTCATTGCCGCCACCGCCTTCGGCCTCACCGCCGGCGCCGCCTTCGCACAGGACACCATCCGCCTCGGCACCGAAGGCGCCTACCCCCCCTTCAACTTCGTCAACGATTCCGGCGAGGTCGACGGGTTCGAGCGCGAGCTGGGCGACGAGCTGTGCAAACGCGCCGAGCTGACCTGCACATGGGTCACCAACGAATGGGACAGCATCATCCCGAACCTCACATCGGGCAACTACGACGCAATCATCGCCGGCATGTCCATCACGGATGAGCGCAAGAAGGATATCGACTTCACCTCCAACTACACCCAGCCCGACCCGTCGTCTTACGTGGTCGCGCGCGAGGGCGTGGACCTGACCAGCCCCGACACGATCGTCGCGGCGCAGGCCAGCACCATTCAGGCCAGCCACGTCGCCTCCTCCGGCGCCACGCTGCTGGAATTCCCCACGCCCGAGGAAACCATGGCCGCGGTGCGCAACGGCGAGGCTGACGCGGTCCTGTCGGACAAGGCCTATGCCGTCCCGGTCACCGAGGAGGACGAGGGCCTGATGATCGTCGGCGACGATATCCTTCTGGGTGACGGCATGGCGCTTGGCATCCGCAAAAGCGATACCGAGCTGAACAAGAAATTCTCGGATGCCATCGACGCGATGAAGGATGACGGAACCCTGAACGCGCTGATCGACAAGTGGCTCGAAGGCGCCGCCAAGTTCTGAGCAATCCAGATCGAGGGGGCCGCGCGCCCCCTCTTTCATCTTGGTAAAAATACTCAAAAAATCCCAACCGCGCTGCGAGGCCCGCCATTTTCAGCTTCTGCACAGATCCCGAAACGCTCGGCACCTTCCGGTGGTTCGCCTGCTATTTTACCACCGGCAAGCAGGTGGCGTTCTATACCAGTTTCGGCACGGTGCTGCTTTTGCTGGCGATCACCGCACCCGCCGCGCTAGCCTTTGGCTTTGGCGGGGCGATGGCGGCCCGGTCGCGCGCGCTGCCTCTGCGCATCCTTGGCAAGGGATATATCGCGCTGGTGCGCGGCGTGCCGGATATCGTTTATTTCCTCTTTTTCGTGATCGCCCTCGATCAGGCGTTCGAATGGCTGCGCCACAAGGTTCTGTGCCCCGACTGGGACCAGCCGATCCGCCAGGGCGCCGATTTCATCGTCTGCTCGGCGGCCAAGCTGCCCTTGGGCAACGCGCCGCAATGGGTGCATGAAACCTACGGCTTCGCGCTGGCTGTCCTGACCTTTGCCATCGTGTTCGGTGCCTTTGCCGCCAACGTGCTGTTCGGCGCCATGCGCGCCGTGCCACGCGGCCAGATGGAAACGGCCGAGGCGTATGGCATGACTCGCCGCCAGGCATTCCGCCGCATCCTCGTGCCGCAGATGTGGGTCTATGCGCTGCCGGGCCTGTCGAACCTGTGGATGGTGCTGATCAAGGCCACGCCGCTGCTGTTCCTCCTCGGCGTCGAGGATATCGTTTACTGGGCGCGCAGCCTGGGCGGCACGGCCAATCCGCGATTTACCGACTATCCGCATGGCGACTGGCGCGTGTGGTATTTTCTGGCGCTGCTGATCTTCTATCTGCTGTTCACGAAAGCCTCCGAGGTCGTGCTGGAGCGGATCATGACACGCCTCACCCACGGGCAAGCCACCACCGGCGGCGAAGCGCAGCGGAAGGCGGTATAATGAGGATGCGTTCAGTTAGTACCAATGCCGACACGCGTTTGCGACACAAACGCTTTCGTCGGCGCGCCGCTCCCTGCGGAGCGGCGTCATGAGCTGCTGGCAAACCATTCAGGACTATGCGTTTCGCAGCTTCGGCTATGGCGAGCGGCTCTTGCCGCGCGGGGATTTCACGCTGTGCCAGCAGGTGACGCTGATCGGCTCGGGCATGATCTGGAACATCTATTTCGGCGTCATCGCGGTTTTCATCGGCTTCTTCATCGCCACCGCCGTCGCCCTGGGCAAGGGCGCGGCAAACCCGTGGATTCGCAAGCCCAGCGAATGGTTCATTTTCGTGCTGCGCGGCTCGCCGCTGTTCATCCAGTTCTTCTTTGCCTATTTCCTGTTCCTCAGCCTCAAAAGCGTCAGCCCGGTCTTTGACGCGTTCACCTCGGCTTGGCTGGGCGCGCTGGTGGTGCTGGTACTGAATACCGCCGCCTATTCGGGCGAGATTTTCTATGGTGCCATGCGCTCCATCCCGCGCGGCGATATCGAGGCCGCGGATGCCTACGGGTTTTCCGGCTGGCGCCGGTTCCGGCGCATCATCTGGCCCACCATGCTGCGGCTTGCCTGGCCTGCCTATACGAACGAGGCGATCTTTCTGTTCCACGCGACAACGCTGGTGTTTCTCAGTGGCTTTCCCGCGTGGCAGCAGCGCGGTGATGCGCTGTATTATGCCAGCTATTTCGCGGACAAGACGTTCAATCCGTTCATTCCCTACCCCATTCTGGCCGGGTTTTTCATCCTGCTGACACTGGCCGTCACCGGCATCTTTGGCCTGATCAACATGCGCCTCAACCGCCACCTGCCGCAGGAGCGGCGCGCCAGATTGAGGTTGCGCCCGAACCTGATCCGGTGAATCAATCCTTCCAAAGAGAAGGGACACCCTCATGGAAATCGAAAATTTCGGCACGTTTCGCGTCGCGGCCTGCGATCTGAATGGCCAGATGCGGGGCAAACGGATGCCCGCCAGTTATTTTTCCGGGCTGGATACGGACGGCGTGCGCATGCCGCTGTCGGTTCTGAACGTCGACATAAAAGGCGCCGATATCGAGAACAGCCCGCTGGTGTTTGAGACGGGCGATGCCGACGGCATCATGCGCCCCACCTCGCGCGGGCCGGTGCCGCTGCCGTGGCTGGACAGCGCGCAGCCGCTGGTGCCGATGCAGATGTATTTGGAGGACGGCACGCCGTTCTACGGCGATGCGCGCCACGCGCTGGCCCGCGTGCTGGACCGTTATGCCGCGCGCGGCTGGACCGTCATGGCCGCGACCGAGCTGGAATTTACCCTGGTCGATGACAGCGGCAAGCAGCTGAAACATGTGCGCGATCCGCGCAACCGGCGGCGCATAGATGCGTCCGAAATTCTGTCGCTCAGCCAGATGGATGCGTTCGACCCGTTCCTGTCGGCGCTTTACGAGGCATGCGATGCGATGGGGATCGAGGCGCAGACCACCACCTCCGAGGCGGGCGTGGGCCAGTTTGAGATCACGCTGAACCATCAGGACGCCATGCGCGCCGCCGATGACACGTGGCTGTTCAAGACGCTGATCCGCGGGCTTGCCCACCGCTATGACTGCGCCGCGACCTTCATGGCCAAACCCTTTGCCAATGACAGCGGCAACGGCATGCACATGCATTTTTCGGTGCTGGATGCAGACGGCAACAACATCTTCAACGATGGCGGCCCGAACGGCACCGACACGCTGCGCCACGCGATCGGCGGCTGCCTTGCCGCGATGCAAGGCTCGACGCTGGTGTTTGCGCCCCACGCCAACAGCTATGCGCGGATGACGCCCGGCGCCCATGCGCCCACCGCGATCTGCTGGGCGTATGAGAACCGCACGGCGGCGATCCGCGTGCCCGGCGGATCGCCCAAAGCCCGCCGGATCGAGCATCGCGTTGCCGGCGGCGACATCAACCCTTACCTCAGCTTTGCCGCCATTCTGGGCGCCGCCATGGTCGGGATCGAGGATGCAATGGACCCCGGCCCGCCCCTGACCGGCAGCGCCTATGGCCAGGATCTGCCCCAGCTTGCCACCGATTGGGCCACCGCCGTGGACCTGTTCGAGGCGGACCCCCTGCTGCCCCGCATATTCGAGCCGCGCCTGATCCGGAACTATGTCCAGACCAAGCGGCAGGAGATCGCCGTAATGGGCGAGATTGACGAATCGCACCACTGGAAAACCTACCTCGACAAGGTGTAACTGCCATTGATGCCCCCCCTTGCCGGGCCGCTTTGCCTGCGCTACGCTGAAATTTGATCAAATTATGAGGCCCCTTGTGACCGCCCCCCACCCCTCGCTCACCCCCGAGCCCGAGATGACGACCATCGGTATCCTTCTGACCGGCCATTCACCTGACGAGATCAAGGCCGATCTGGGCGATTACGACGCCATGTTCGCCGAGCTGCTGAAGGGTCACGGCTTTGCCTACCGGACCTATGCGGTGGTTGACGGCGAATTTCCCGATCATCCAGAGGATTGCGACGGCTGGCTGATCACCGGGTCCAAGCACGGCGCCTACGAGCCACATGACTGGATCCCCCCGCTGGAGCAGTTCATCCGCGATGTCCACGACAGCGGGCGCCCCATGGTGGGGGTCTGTTTCGGGCACCAGATCATCGCGCAGGCAATGGGCGGCAAGGTGGAGAAATACAAGCACGGCTGGGCGGTCGGACGACATGAATATGTGATCGACGGCCAGCCCATGGCGCTGAACGCGTGGCATCAGGATCAGGTGACGCAGCTGCCCCCCGGCGCCACCGTGATCGGGCGCAACGAATTTTGCGACAACGCCGCGCTATTATACGGCGACCGTATTCTGACGATGCAGCCGCACCCCGAACATACGGATGAATTCTTTACCCGGCTGGCGGACAGCCGCGGGCGGGGGCTGGTGCCCGATGACGTTCTGGATGCGGCCATCGCGCAGGCGGGCAAGCCGACCGATCACCAGACAATGGCGGACCGCATGGCCGCCTTCCTGAAAAGAGGTGCCTGATATGGCCGACTGGACCGAAAATCTGCCCGAAGCGGCGCGCGAATATCTGGAAGGCAAGCGACTGGACGAGGTCGAGTGCATCATCTCGGACCTGCCCGGCATCGCGCGGGGCAAGGCGCTGCCCGCCTCGAAATTCGCCAAGCAGAAGCATTTTCACCTGCCCGATTCGATATTCTTCCAGACCATCACCGGCGACTGGGGCGATGCCGCGGGCGAGACGGGGTTTATCGAGCAGGACATGATCCTTGTCCCCGACATGACCACCGCCAGCGCCGCGCCCTGGACCGGCGACTGGACGCTGCAAGTCATCCATGACGCCTATGACCGCGACATGAAGCCGATCCCGTTTTCGCCGCGCAACGTGCTGCGCCGCGTGGTGGACGCCTATACCGAACGCGGGCTGGTGCCGGTCGTCGCGCCGGAAATGGAGTTCTATCTGGTCGCGCGCAACACCGATCCCGGTCAGGCGATTCAGCCGATGATGGGCCGCTCCGGCCGGCCCGCCGCCGCGCGGCAGGCCTATTCGATGACCGCCGTGGATGAATTCGGCCCTGTCATCGACGATATCTATGATTTCGCCGAGGCGCAGGGCTTCGAGATCGACGGCATCACGCAAGAAGGCGGCGCCGGCCAGCTGGAGATCAACCTCGCCCATGGCGATCCGATCCAGCTGGCCGACGAGGTGTTCTATTTCAAGCGCCTGATCCGCGAGGCCGCGATGCGGCACAATTGCTTTGCCACCTTCATGGCCAAACCCATCGCCGAAGAGCCGGGATCGGCCATGCATATTCACCATTCGGTTCTGGATGCGAAAACCGGCAAGAATGTCTTCTCCGACGATGACGGCAACGAAACCGACGCGTTCTATCATTTTATCGGCGGCATGCAGCGCCACCTGCCCAGCGCGATCGCGGTGATGGCGCCCTACGTCAATTCCTATCGCCGCTACGTCAAGGATCACGCGGCGCCGATCAATCTGGACTGGGGCCGCGACAACCGCACCACCGGCATCCGCGTGCCGCTGGCCAGCCCCGAGGCGCGCCGCGTCGAAAACCGGCTGGCAGGGATGGATTGCAACCCTTACCTGGGCATTGCCGTCAGCCTTGCCTGCGGCCTGCTGGGCCTTGAGGAACAGCAAATGCCCGAACCGGAATGCACAACCGACAGCTATCAGGGCGACGGCGATGTGCCGCAGGTTTTGGGCGATGCGCTGGACCTGTTCGAGGAGGCGCCGAAGCTGCACGCGTTGCTGGGGCCGGAATTTGCGCGGGTCTATTCCATCGTCAAGCGCGCCGAATACGAGGAGTTTCTTCAGGTCATCTCCCCTTGGGAGCGTGAACATCTGCTGCTGAACGTCTGATCCCATGGCGCTGAACCTTTTGCACAGCAATGACCGCGCCGGGAAATACCCGTCCAGCTGGTACGCCGCCACGGCAGACGCGCTGCCCGAATTTGCGCCTTTGTCCGGACAGGCGCGGGCCGATGTCGTCGTGGTCGGCGCGGGCTATACGGGCCTCTCGGCGGCGCTGCATCTGGCCGAGGCGGGCATGGACGTCGCCCTGATAGAGGCGCAGCGCGTCGGCTTTGGCGCGTCGGGGCGCAATGGCGGGCAGCTGGGCAGCGGCCAGCGGATGGAGCAGACGGGGCTGGAAAAGCTGGTCGGCACGCAGGACGCCGCCAAACTATGGGACATGGCGGAGGAGGCAAAGACCCTCGTCAAATCGCTGATCGCGAAACACCAGATTGACTGCTATCTGGCGCCCGGCGTGGCGCATGCCTGCTTTACCGCCAAAGAGGCCGCGCACGAACATGCCTATGCGGATCATCTGGCCGATCGCTATGGATATGATCAAATTCAGAAACTGGACACGGCCCAGATGCATGCGCTCTGCCCCTCGCCCGCCTACAAGGGCGGCACGTTGGACATGGGCGCGGCGCATCTGCATCCGCTGCGCTACGCGCTGGGGCTTGCGCGCGCGGCCAAGGCGGCGGGCGTGCGGATCTACGAGCGCAGCGAAGTCACCGGCATTGATGACGGCCCGCGCGCCACGGTCCATACCAAGGGCGGGCAGATCCGCGCCGATCACGTCATTCTGGCCTGCAACGGCTATCTTGGCGGGCTGAACGGCAAGGTGGCCAGCCGGGTCATGCCGATCAACAACTTCATCGCCGCGACCAAGCCGCTGGGCGACGACGCGGCGCGCGTTCTGACGCAGGATGTTGCCGTCGCCGACACCAAATTCGTGGTGAATTATTTCCGTCTCAGCCATGATCGGCGGCTGCTGTTCGGCGGCGGCGAAAGCTATGGCTTTCGGTTTCCCTCCGACATTGCCGCGCTGGTGCGCAAGCCGATGGTCGAGATTTTTCCGCATCTGCGCGACGTGCAGATTGATTATGCATGGGGCGGCACGCTGGCGATCACTATCCGGCGAATGCCCTATCTGGTGCGGCTGGCGCCCAACATCCTCAGCGCGTCAGGCTATTCGGGTCACGGCGTTGGCACCGCAACCCATGCGGGCGCGCTGATGGCGCAGGCCGTGCGCGGGCAGGCCGATGGGTTTGACACCATGGCGCGCGTGCCTGCCACGCCCTTTCCCGGCGGCCCGGCATTGCGCACGCCGCTACTGGTGCTGGCGATGACGTGGTACGCGCTGCGCGACCGGCTGGGCGTCTGACGACGCCCAGCCCCTGCCGTCAGAAAGTGGCGGCGACATCGTACATCACCGGCTCGAAGCTGCGGCAAAGGCTGTGGATTTCGCGGTTGCGGCGGCGCATTTCATCCGAGCGCAGCATTGCCTGAAAATCCTCCCGCCGCTCCCACTGGGAATAGTTGGCGATGCGCGTTTGCGCGTCGTTGACATGCAGACCGGCGGCGATAAAGCCCGGCTGCTTTGAGATGAATTTATCATAGGCGTCGGTCAGCGCATCCAAAAGGTCCTGCGCGGTGCCGGGGGTCATCTCGAACGTGGTCAGAACGGTCTGGTGCGGGCTGGGAAACTGGATTTGCGGCATGGGTATCCTCCTGTGTAGCATCTTGGCCTGGCGCGTTGCGCGGCACATCTGTGTTGGACGCGCGCCACCTTTATAAGATGTCTCGGGGTAAAGGCGAAACGCTTTAGCATCGCATCGGAATTGCACAAAGCCGCGAATGGTTAACCAAACATTTACCATATTTAATGATTGTGAAACCATGGACCTGCCCCGCGCCCTTTTGTCCGGCCTGTACTGCCTGCTGGCATTTCTGTGTGCCACTTCGGCCGGCGCGGGCGCGTGGTTGCGCAACGTCGGCGACGGCTTTGCCTCCTTCAGCATCAAGGTGCAGCACGAGGCCGACGCCAAGGGATACAGCACGTTTTACGCCGAATACGGCCTGAACCCCGACCTGACCGGTGGTTTCGACATCGGCGGCGACGAGGAAGGCGATTACAAGGCGCTGGCCTTTGTCCTGATGCCGCTCCGCCGCGACGGCCTGCACATCGCGTTTCAGCTGGCCGCAGGTGCCATTGCAGATGACCCGGCGATCAGGCCCGGCCTGTCAATCGGGCGCGCTGTGCAAGTTGGCGGGCTGGACGGCTGGGCCAATCTTGACCTGCGCGCCACGGTTGCACCGGGCGACGTGGATCTGTCCGTCGATGCGGCTTTTGGCCTGAATGTCTGGGAGGGCACAATGATGATCTGGCAGTTGCAGCAGGGCGGACATATGCACGAGCCGGATTTCCTGCGCGCCACCGCGTCCGTCGTCTGGCAGATCGCGGGAAACCGTCATATCGAAGTGGCCACCAGCACCAGCCTGAAAAACGCCGAGGATTTCGGAATTCAGATCGGTGTCTGGCAGGCCTTCTGAGGGACATCCAGATTTCGCGCGGATGTGCTGCGCGTCGGATCGGCCGGGACGGATCTATCCGGCCGGTCCACCGCGATTGGCGGGCTGACAACCCGCGCAACCATGGCCGAAGGGGGCATCACATCGCAGGCGCAGGATATCACGGACCTGCAATCCAACGTGACCGCAGCGCAAGGTGATATTTCAGCGACTTCCGGCGCTGTTGGCAGGCTGTCCACCAGAGTGACGAACGCCGAGGGTATCAGAAGACGCAAGATGTCGATTGATTACAGCCAGATCGTGACCGCCGCAGATAAGGCGGCTGCCGAACAGGCCGCGCGGCTGGCGGGCGTCAATGCCGAGCGCACGCGCAGGCTGGCCGGCGGCACAGCCTTTGCTGTGCCGGGCATCACCGATCCGATCCCGCTGACCGGGCGCCCGTTTGACCAGTCGGTCTATCTGTCGCTGCTGGTCTCGGCCCAAGGCTACAAGGCGGCGGGCGTCACGGACCCGATCCAGACCGTGCGCGCGGGCGACGATGTGATCCACAAGCTGACGCCGGACCAGATGATCGCGCTGGTGTCCCAGGCAATGGCATGGGTCGAGGATGTGATGGCCCGCAGCTGGGAGATGAAGGACCGGGCCGGCGCCTATACCGCTGGCATCCCGGCCGACTACGCCGACGACGCACACTGGCCATGAGCCAGTACACCGACCCCGGCGACTGGTGCGCGCCTGTTGCCGGGATCCTCTATCGCAGCACCGCGCCGCTGACCTGGCATGTGGGACGGCCCGGCAGCGGGCTGACCGTGACGGTGCCGGTCGGCGCGACCTTCGATGTGTCGGTCCCGCGCGGGCTTTGCCGCATCTTCAATCCGCACGATCCGCGCAGCCTGCGCGCCGCCGCCCTGCATGACGAACTGCTGCGCCGCGGCTGGGACCGCACCACGGCGGGCGCGATCTTCCACGATGCCCTGCGCGCCGATGGCATGCCGCGCTGGCGGAGGCTGGCCATGTGGCTGGCGGTGTCGCTGTTCAGATATCGGTAAAAGGCGCTGTTCAAGGGGTGTTCAACGGGCGTTAAACAGACCGTTAAAGGCAGCTTGAAGGCGCGCGGTTTGAACGGTCACGCCACCGCGCCCTGTCCCGGCCCGGCGCGCCATGCTATCAAAAAAAGCGTTTGCTGCAGATTCGACTGTAAAACTCTGCAGATTTGACCGTCACGCTACACACATATAGCCAGAAAACGGAGTTTCCCCTTTCGTGTCATGCCGCTTTTCGTTTAGAAAAGGCGAAACGTCTTTTCGGAAAAGGTGAAATCATGGCCACGAGCGCCCTGCCCCCCAACACATACGATGCCGAGCCTATTCCAGAGGCTGCGCGCGATGCGATTGATCGGATGCTGCAATCGGGCGATTTGTTTCGCTACACCGCGCCCGAGGATTCGCCCGTCTCGCTGCTGGAGCGTGAATTTGCGCAAGCGATGGGGTCGCGCTATGCACTGGCAGTTTCAAGCTGCTCGGCGGCGTTGTTTCTATCGCTGAAGGCGTTGGATCTGCCGCATGGGGCGCGTGTTCTGATTCCCGCGTTTACCTTTGCTGCGGTGCCGTCATCCGTCATGCACGCAGATTGTGTGCCCGTCCTGTGCGAGGTCGGCGACAATTACCGCATCGACATGGCTGATTTCGAAAGCCGTCTGGACGCAGACATAAGCGCTGTCATCATCAGCCATATGCGCGGTCACACCTCCGACATGGACGCGATCATGGCGCTGTGCGACGCGCGCGGCATTCCGGTCATCGAGGACGCGGCGCATTCGCTGGGCACCACATGGCACGGGCGCAATATCGGCACGATCGGGCGCATCGGGTGCTTTTCGTTTCAGTCCTACAAGCTGTTGAACGCAGGCGAAGGTGGTATCATGATCACCGATGACGCTGATCTGGTCGCACGGGCGATCATCATGTCCGGCGCGTATGAGCATAACTGGGCCAAGCATCTGGCCCATGGCGACAACGCGCTGAAGGATGCCTTTGGCCGTTGGCAGAACAAGCTGCCGCTGTACAATCTGCGCCTGAACAACCTGAGCGCGGCCATCATCCGCCCGCAGCTGAACGAGATCCCGCGCCGGGTGCGCGACGGCCGCGCAGGGCATGATTACGTGGCCAGCCTGCTGGAGCAGAGCCCGTGGCTGAATGTGCCCGCGCCGCTGGTGCCCGAGGAACGGGCGCCGGATTCGATCCAGTTCAATCTGGTTGGCATGGATGAGGATGCCGCGCGCAGCTTTGCGGACGCGGCGGCGCAGCGCGGGGTCAAGGTGCAGATCTTTGGCCAGAGCCGGGACAATGCGCGCGCCTTCTGGAACTGGCAGTTTATTCCCGGCGATGTGCCGGACTTGCCGAAAACGCGCGCCATGCTGGCGCGGGCGTGTGACACCCGCCTGCCCGCGCGGCTGACGCGCGCGCAGCAGGATGCGATTGCCGGTGCGATCCTGGGCGCGGTTGAGGATGTGATGGGCGCAGCGCGTGCCTATGGCACCTGATGGCGTGCCACGGCAGGCGAAGGCGTGCGGTGTTGTCGGCGGAATTTGGGTATTTTGACCAAGAGAAAGCCGGGGGACGGCGCGCTATAGCATGGTCAGTTCGCTGGTCAGGAACGGGTAGCGCGCCAGCGCCGGGGTGACGATGGCCTCTTGCAGGATCGGTTTGAGCGTGGCGGCCACATCGGCGGGCATGGATTGCAGGATATCCTTGCGCGCGGTCAGGGTGATCGTGCGTGTCAGTGGCTGGAATGGCAGTGGTAGCACGTCGATCTGATCGGCAAAGCGGCGCGCGCGCATCAGGGCCAGGGGCGGCAGGATGGTCCAGCCGCTGCCCTGTCCGACAAGGGCGAGGATCGCGTGGTAGCTGTCCAGCTCGAACCGGTGCGGCACGGTGATGTTTTCGCGGGCAAGGTGGGACGTGATCAGGCGGCCCATGTAATGGGCCTGGGTATATTGTACCAGCGGCAGGCCGCGCAGCTGGGCCAGCAGATCGGCGCCCGTGTCGATCAGGCCGCGCGGCGCGGCGACGACGAACCCCTCGCGCAGCAGAGGATGCGTTTCGGCCCAGTCGGGCGCGGCACCCAACTGCGCCGCGACGATCACATCCAGATCGCGCGAATCCAGCCGATCCTGAAGCAGGTGGCTGGCGCCGGTTTCCAGCTGGAAACGGCAGGATGTGAGGTGGCCCGCCATATGAGCCAGCAGGCGGGGCGTGACGTCAGCCTCGAAATCCTCGATCATGCCGAGGCGGAAAAGCGTGAGCGATGTCAGATCGGAGGCGGCCAGTTCGGCGCGGGCCTGCGCGGCCTCGTTCAGGATGACCTGCGCGCGGCGGTGCATGATTTCGCCCGCGCGGGTCAGGCGCAGGGGGCGCGCGCTGCGCTCCAGCAAGGGCGCGCCGACGGCCGATTCAAGATTGGTCAGCTGCTGGCTGATGGTGGACGCGCTGGCGCCGAGGCGCCGCGCGGCGGCCGAGATCGAGCGTTCATCGGCGGCGGCCATGAACACCTCGATCCCCCAGAGCGTGATGCGGCCGGGACTACCGGGGCTGCCCGCCATTCCGCGTTACTTGCCCATGCGCGCGAGCTGTTGCTGTAGCGCGGCCAGCTGCGCCTTGATCTCGTCCAGGTCACCGCCATCAGACTGGCGCTTGCCTTTGGAGGGCGCGGCGCCGATGCCGCCCAAGCCGCCGGTCATGGCCTTCATGAACGCCTCTTGCTGGATGCGCATCGCGTCCATGCCGGGCATCTGCGCCAGCGGGTTTGCCTTGGTCATGTTTTCCAGCAGTTTCGATTGCCCGTCGCGCAGCATCTCGAAGCTGGCGGCCAGAAATTCGGGCACGATGCTGCCCGCCTGCGTGGTGTAGCTGCGCACCAGATCATTCAAAACGTTGATCGGCAGGACGTTTTCGCCCCTGCTTTCGTGGTCGGCAATGATTTGCAGCAAGTATTGGCGGGTCAGATCGTCGCCTGATTTCAGGTCGATGATCTGCACGTCGCGCCCATCGCGGATGAACTGGCTGATATCCTCCAGCGTCACGTAATCGGATGTTTCGGTGTTGTAGAGGCGCCGGCTGGCATAGCGTTTGATCAGCAACGGCTTGTCTTTGTCGGCCACGGGCGGCTCTCCCAGTAAATGCAGCGGTGCAGCAAGCCTAGTCGCTGCGCGCGCAAAAAGAAAGGGCGAGCCGCAATGCGGCCCGCCCGATCGATACCTGCGCCCCCAGGGAGGAGGAAAGGCGCGATATCTGCTGCGAATTACTTCGCGGCGTTACCTGCCTTGGAAGCAGCTTTGGACATGTCGTCCTGTGCTTTCTTGACGGCTGTTGTGGCTTCTTCCTGCATGTCGCGGCCGGCCGACATCAGCAGTTCCATTGTCTCGGTCTGTACCTTCTTGGCGACTTCGGCGAATGCGGCCATGTTTTCGGCTGCGATTTCGGCGTTGGCAGAAGCAAAATCGCTCATTGCCTTGGAATAGTCGGCCGGGTCGGTCTTGGCCTTGGACATTTCGGACATCTTCGCCAGGGTCGACTTGGTCCATGCGGACTGGATCTCGGCGGACTTTTCAGCGGCGCTCAGCGCAACGTTCGACAGTTTTTCGCCCAGGGCGGCCTGATTCTTGAACGTGTCTTCCATCGACTTTGTGTCGACGGGGAATGCGCCCATCATGTCTTTCATCATCGTGTTCATGTCTTGTGCTTTGTTAGCCATGGTGTAGTTCCTTTGCTATGTGCGGGACCTACCCGCTGTTTCGCGTCTGACCCCAATATGCATGCTGCGCTGCGGCATTTCAAGGGATTTTTCTGCGATGCAGCATTTTGTGTCGGGGCGATCGGGCAAGGGATTGGCGACGCTGGATAATCAGCGCATGGCTTTTTGACGAACGTAGTCGCCGGGCGCATCGGCCAGCGGCGGATGATCCGAATCGCCCGGCTGACGCGCGGGAACTTCGCCGCCCGAGCGCGGGCGCAGCCAGGCCTCCCACCGGGGCCACCAGCTGCCTTCGGTGAAACTGGCCGCGTCCTTCCATGTGGCGGCATCGCCGGACCAGTCGCCATTGGTATAATGGCCGTATTTCTTTTTGCTGGGCGGATTGACGATGCCGGCGATATGGCCCGACTGCGACACGATAAAGGTCCGGTCGTCTGATCCGGTTTTCTGCATGCCGCGATAGCAATCCTTCCACGGCGCAATATGATCGGTCTCGCAGGTGACGGCCATCAGCGGCACATCCACGTCCGAAATGCGCAGCGTTTTGCCCATAAGGTCGAACCCCTCCCCGGCGAACAGGTTTTGCTGGCACAGGCCGCGCAGATACTGCATCGCCATCTTGCCCGGCAGGTTGGAGCCGTCGCCGTTCCAGTAAAGCAGATCAAACGCCGGCGGCGCCTCGCCCAGCATGTAACTGCGGATCGCGGGTTTGTAGATCAGATCGTTGGAACGCAGAAAGCTCATCGTGCGGCCAAGGATGAAGGCGCGCAGGATGCCTTGCGCCTCGACCTCTGCCGCGATGCCGTCAACGAAATCGTCCTGCAGGAAGGGCGTGAATTCGCCCTGATTGTCGAAATCCGTCAGCGCGGTAAAGAAGGTGGCCGAGTTGACCGACGTATCGCCGCGCGCCTTGAGCAGCGACAGCGTCAGCGCCAGCGTGGTGCCGGCGATGCAATAGCCGACGGCGTTGACCTTGGGCTGCCCGGTGATCGCCTTGACCTCGCGAATGGCGGCCAGGTAGCCATCCTCGATATATTTCTCCATGCCCACTTCGGCATAGCTGACATCGGGGTTGATCCATGAGACGACGAACAGGGTATAGCCCTGCTCGGTCACCCATTTGATCAGGCTGTTCTGTTCCTTCAGGTCGAGAATATAGAATTTGTTGATCCATGGCGGAAACACGATCAACGGGATTTCACGCACCTTGTCCGTGGCGGGCGCGTATTGGATCAGCTCCATCATGTCATTTCGATAGACCACCTTGCCCGGTGTCGTGGCAATATTGCCACCCAGCTGAAACGCTGACTCGTCCGCCAGACGCACCACCATCTCGCCGTTATTCGCCTCCAGATCGGCGACCAGATTCTCCAGCCCCTTGACCAGACTTTCGCCATCGGTGGCCACTGCCTTTTCCAGCGCATCGGGGTTTGTGCCCAGAAAATTCGTGGGGGCGATCATGTCCACGATCTGCCTTGAGAAATAGTCCAGCCGCTTTTGCTCGACCGGGTCCAGATCATCGATTTTGGCCACGGCATCCGTTATGGCCTGCGCGTTCAGCTCGTATTGTTCACGTATGTAGCGAAAATAAGGGTTTGTGTACCATAGCGGGTTTTCAAAACGCTTGTCGCGGGGGCCATCCTCGGGCGCGGGGGCGGTCGCGCCCGTCAGCAGCATTTGCTGCGCCTGCATGAACTGGCGCACGGATTGGCTCCAGTATTCCAGCTGATTTTCATACAGTTTGGCGGGGTTTTCAAACGCATCTGTCCAATAGGACGCAAGCGCCTTTGAAAACAGGTCCTGCGATGGCCCGCTCAGCGTCGGGTTTGCCGGATTGCGGTCAGACAGGGCTGCGATCAGACGTTTGGACAGCGCCTCTACCCGCACCAGATTGGCGGACATCCGGTCAAGGGTGTCATCTTGTTTTTCGTCCGAAGCTTGCTGATCCGTTGCCATCTTAATCATTTCACCCTAAGTTTCTGCTACGCAGCATTTCGTCGCCACGTTTCGGCCAGGCCGGCCCGGCGCACGCGGCAAGTATAATAGGGCGCACCGCCCTGAAGGAGTCTTATGCGTTACATGGCCACCTATGACATGATGGAAACAGTACGCAACGCCAATCAATGGTTCGGGGCAACCGCCCTCTCGTTTGCATCCTACCCCATATTCAGCATGACGCCAAACCCTGCGTTTCAGTGGATTTCCGCATGGGGCGAAGTGACCGAGCGCACATTTGCCCGCATGGTGACCAAACCCGACTGGGGCATTCGCACCTTTACCTGTGACGACGGCAAGGATCATCTGGTCAGCATCGACACCATCGTCGAAAAACCGTTCGGCAACCTGATCCAGTTTGCCGTTCCGGGCCGCAAGCCGATGAAGCGCCGCGTTCTGCTGATTGCGCCGATGTCGGGCCATTACGCCACCCTCCTGCGCTCGACCGTCAAAAGCCTGCTGGTCCATTGCGAGGTGTTCATCACCGACTGGCACAACGCGCGCGATATTCCCGTCAGCGCGGGCAAGTTCGACGTCGAGGATTACACCCTGTATCTTGCCGAGTTCATGCGCGAGATGGGCCCCGACACGCATGTCATCGCCGTTTGCCAGCCCGCGCCGCTGGCGCTGGCCGCCACCGCCCTTCTGGCCGAGGATGAGCCGGACGCGCAGCCGCGCACCCTGACGCTGATCGGCGGTCCGGTGGACCCCGATGCCAACCCGACCGAAGTGACCGATTTTGGCCGCCGCGTCACGATGGGCCAGCTTGAGGGCACGATGACGCAGCGCGTCGGGTTCAAATATCCGGGCGTGGGCCGCATGGTATATCCTGGTCTGCTGCAACTGGCGTCGTTCATCTCCATGAACAGCGAAAAGCACTCCAAGGCGTTCAGCGATCAGATCGTCCGCGTCGCCAAGGGCGAGGATGGCGATCACGACCGCCACAACCGGTTCTATGATGAATATCTGGCCGTGATGGACATGCCGGCCGAATTCTACCTGTCCACGGTCGAGCGGATTTTCAAAGGGCTTGAGATCGCCAATAACGAATTCACCATCAAGGGCCGCCGCCTGGACATTGGCAAGATCACGACTGTCGCCGTCAAAACGGTCGAGGGCGGGCATGACGACATCTCCGCCCCCGGACAGTGCATCGCCGCGCTGGACCTGCTGACCGGCGTGCCGGACTCCAAAAAGGCCAGCCATGTCGAGCCGGACGCCGGCCATTACGGTATTTTCGCCGGCCGCAGCTGGCGCAAGAATATCCGCCCCTTGGTTCTGGCCTTCATGGATCAGCACAGCGACCCTGCGCCAAAATCGACGCCCAAGCCCGCGCCCGCCAAGAAGGCGCCGGCCGCGCAGCCTGCCGTCGCCAAAACGGCAGAAAAACCGGCCCCGGCCGAGAAGCGCGCCGCGCCTGCCCCTGCGGCCAAGGCACCGGCTCAGGACGCAGCCGCAAGCGCCCCGGCGCCCGCCAAGGCGCAGACGGCAGAGGCACCTTCCGCCAAGGCCACCGCGCCCGCGCCCGCCGCGAAACCGGCAGCGACAGAGAAGTCGGCGGCAAAGCCGCAGCCCGCAGAGGCGTCCAAGACACCGCCCGAAGCTGCGCCCAAATCGACACCCAAATCGACACCCAGCCCGGCACCGGCGGCCCCCACGACCAAGGCCGCTACCGAGCAAGCGCCGTTTGCCAAGGCAACGCCCAGCGCCCCGCCCGCAGCGCAAGCGCCCACGGCAAGCGCCGCAGCAGCACCCGCAACCGATGCGCCCAAGCCCGGCCCCAAGCCTGCCCCGCGCAACAGCTCGAACCGCCGGAAGGTCCGGCGCGGCTAACGCCGTCGCTTTTCGCTGACGTTCAATCAGGCCTCGCCCCACTCCGGGGCGGGGCCTATCGTAATATCAAGGGCTGGCGCAGCCAGTCCTGCAATGCCTGCGTCGTGGCGTCCGGTTGCTCCAGCGTCGGCAGGTGGCCTGCCCCTTGCAGATTTGACAGCTGGGCATAGGGGATCAGCCCGGCCAGAAAGCTGCTGCGCTTGACCGTCGCCGCCCCGGCATATTCCCCGCACATCACCAGTGCCGGAATTTTGCACCGGCGCAGTTCTGCCTGATAATCGCGGCGGCGCTGCATCGCGCGGATCTGGCGCGTAATCATGTCCGCGCCCAGATGATCGGCCATATCCCGCACCAATGCCATCACATCGGCCCGCATCGGACCGGGCGCCAGCATCTCGGGCGAGATCAGCCCGTCTATCATCGCTGCCATATTTCCCGACCGCCCCTTGATGATCACCGGCTCCAGATCGGCGGCAGATTGCGGCGTTTCTGCAAAGGCATTTGCGCCAATCAGCGCAACCCGCGCCACCCGGTCGGGCGCACGGCGCAAAAGCTCCATCGCGACCGTGCCGCCCATGTTCAGGCCCACCACGGCGCATCTGCGCGGCAACACGTCCAGCAGATTTGACGCGATTTCCTCTACCCGGTCGCCGCCGGTTATGGGCGCGACGGTCACCGCATGGGTTTTGCTGAACGCCGCCACCTGCGGGCCGAACACACGCGCATCGCACATGACATCGGGCAACAGGACAAGGGCCTCGTTCATGGGGGGTCCTCTCGCGGGGCGGGGTTGGCGCGCACAGTCGCACACGCCGCGCCAGCGTCAACCGGCAGATCGGACGATCCGGCACATCGGCGGAAAACCGGCGCCTTGCGCAACTGCGCGCCTGTCATGGCGGCTTAGCCTGCGGCCCGGTCTGTCACCTCGTCCAGCGCCGCCGTGATCAGATCAACGCAGTCGGGCGAAGAGAAGCTGTGATTGGCCCCGTCCACCAGTGTCAGGCGCATATCCGGCCCCGTGGCATGGTCCAAAAGAGATAGCGCAACGGACCTGTCCACATCCCGGTCAGCCGTGCCTTGCAAAAAACGAACCGGAAAGGGCAATTCCAGCGGATCGCGAAAAACCAGATTCTCGCGCCCGTCTTCGATCAGTTTGCGCGTGATCGTATAGGGTGCGTCATACTCGCTGGGAAGGAAAATGCGCCCCTCGCGCATCAGCTTGGCGCGCTCGATATCGTTCAGACCGGCCCACATGCTGTTTTCGGTAAAATCCGGCGCGGCCGCGATGGTGACAAGACCAGCCACACTGTCTGGCATGCGGCGCGCGATCAGCAGCGCGATCCAGCCACCCATGGACGACCCGATCAGGATTTGCGGCCCGGTTGTCTGCGCCTCGATCACCGCGATGGCATCGG
Source organism: Roseovarius dicentrarchi (assembly GCF_003316635.1). Taxonomy (GTDB): domain Bacteria; phylum Pseudomonadota; class Alphaproteobacteria; order Rhodobacterales; family Rhodobacteraceae; genus Roseovarius; species Roseovarius dicentrarchi. The sequence goes on from NZ_QNQP01000010.1 coordinate 53,842, forward strand.
CGGCCCAATCGGTGATGCAGCCATCCTCGAACGCGCCGCCCGACGCGCCGTGGCCGGAGTAGTCCAGCCGCAGGAACGCCCTGCCCCGCGCCCGCGCGGCCTGCTCCAGATAGGTGGCTTTCGTGCCCTCCATATCGGACATGAAGCCGCCCAGAAACACGATGCCCGGCGCGGCCCCTTCCGTATAGTGATACGCAATGCGGCGCCCCTGCGGGGTTTCGTGGTAGGATGCTGCCGGGCCGGTCATTGCGCGATTATCCGCTGACATAGGGCGTTTTGCTGGGGCGAAAGAACACTTTTTGATTGTGAAGACGGCCCAGCAGTTCATCAATCTCGCGAATGGTGCGCCCGGCAATCGGGGCGTCCTCTTCTGGGCCGTCGGGCATGCTCAGCCGGCGCTTGGACTGGCGCAGCGCATCTTCGATCAGCTCCATATCGGCGACGGTCAGTTCGATATTCGGGTTGTATTCGGGCATTCGGGACACTCCATCAAGGACATTTGCGCCCCAATCCTACTATCGCGCCGCGCCCGCGCCAACGGCAATCGTATGCGGGCGCCTTGACAGCCGCGCGGGGCGGCGGCAAAAGGCCTACTCACCCGCAACCGGGCGCACGCGTAGGCGCCAAACCGACGAGGAGCGCCTGACATGGCCCAAATCTCCCTTACATTCCCCGATGGCAACGCCCGCGATTATGCCCCCGGCATCACGCCCGGCGAAGCTGCCGCCGACATTTCCAAATCGCTTGGCAAAAAGGCAATTTCAGCCACGGTCGATGGCCAGCACTGGGATCTGCAATGGCCGATCAATGCGGACGCCGCCATCGCCATCCACACCATGCAGGACGAGCCGCAGGCGAACGAATTGTTGCGCCACGATCTGGCCCACGTCATGGCCCGCGCCGTGCAGGAAATCTGGCCCGATGTGCGCGTCACCATCGGCCCCGTCATCGAAAACGGCTGGTACTATGATTTCGACCACAAGGAGCCGTTCACGCCCGAGGATCTGGGCCTGATCGAAAAGAAAATGCGCGAGATTATCGCAGCCCGCGATCCCGTGCGCACCGAAGTCTGGGACCGCGACCGCGCCGTGCAGCACTACACCGACGCGGGCGAGCCGTTCAAGGTCGAGCTGATCGAATCCATCCCCGGCGACGAGCCGCTGCGCATGTACTGGCACGGCGACTGGCAGGATCTGTGCCGCGGTCCGCATTTGCAAAACACCGGCCAGCTGCCCGGCGATGCGTTCAAATTGATGAGCGTCGCCGGCGCCTATTGGCGCGGCGACAGCAAGCGCGAGATGCTGCAACGCATCTACGGCGTGGCGTTTTCCAGCAAGGAAAAGCTGAAGGCGCATCTGCACATGCTGGAGGAGGCAGGCAAGCGCGATCACCGCAAGCTGGGCCGCGAAATGGACCTGTTTCACATGCAGGAAGAGGCCCCCGGTCAGGTGTTCTGGCACCCGAACGGCTGGACCATCTACACCACGCTTCAGGACTATATGCGCCGCAAACAGCGCGCCGGCGGCTATCAGGAGATCAACACGCCACAAGTTGTCGACCGCAAGCTGTGGGAGGCATCGGGTCACTGGGACAAATATCAGGACCACATGTTCATCGTCGAGGTCGAGGAGGAGCACGCCCGCGAAAAGGCCGTGAACGCCCTGAAGCCGATGAACTGCCCCTGCCATGTGCAGGTGTTCAATCAGGGTCTGAAATCCTACCGCGATCTGCCCATGCGTCTGGCCGAATTCGGCTCCTGCTCGCGGTACGAGCCGTCGGGCGCGCTGCACGGCATCATGCGCGTGCGGGGCTTCACGCAGGACGATGCACATATTTTCTGCACCGAGGACCAGATCGAGGCGGAATGTGCGCAATTCATTAACTTCCTTGCGGATATCTATAGCGATCTGGGGTTCGAACAGTTCGAGATCAAATTCGCCACCCGTCCCGAAAAGCGTGTCGGCAGTGACGCGTCGTGGGACCATGTCGAGGGCGCGCTGGAGGCCGCGATCAAGGCGACGGGCCGCGACTTCACGCTGGAGCCGGGCGATGGCGCGTTCTACGGGCCCAAGCTGGATTTCTACCTGACCGACGCGATCGGTCGCACATGGCAATGCGGCACCTTTCAGGTGGACCCCAACCTGCCCGAACGTCTGGGCGCCAGCTATATCGCGGCGGATGGCAGCAAACAGCGCCCCTACATGCTGCACCGCGCCACGCTGGGCAGCTTCGAGCGGTTCATCGGCATCCTGATCGAGGAACACGCCGGCAAGCTGCCCTTCTGGCTGGCGCCGCGTCAGGTGGTCGTCGCCTCCATCGTGTCCGAAGCGGATGATTACGTGCAGGAGGTTGTCGCCGCCCTGCAAGCCGCCGGAGTGCGCGCCGAAGCGGACGTGCGCAATGAGAAGATCAACTACAAGGTGCGCGAACATTCCGTCGGCAAGGTGCCGGTGATCCTCGCCTGCGGCCACCGCGAGATTGAGGATCGCACGCTGTCCTTGCGCCGTTTGGGCGAAAAACAGTCCAGCGTTCAGGCGCTTGATGACGTGATCCGCGATCTGGGGCGTGAGGCAACGGCGCCGGATCAACGATAGGCACGGCTTTGCGCAGCGCGGCGGCAGGTCAGACTGCCGCGCTGCGCGTGAAACGGCCACATGCCCAGCGCAATCGTTTCACTTTTGTCAAACCTTCCGTATGGTAAACTTGTCGGCGCGATGCGCCGCCTGCATTACGGGAGCTGCGCCATGAGCCGCCTGATTTTGGCCTGTCAAACGGCCGCAGACACGCTGTCGCGCGGCGATGCGTTTCTGGGCCTTGCCGCCCGCGCGGTATTCGCCGCCGTCTTGCTGGGGTATTACTGGGCATCCGGACTGGCCAAGCTGGGCGACGGGGTGCTGGGGCTGTTCCGCCCGTCCGTCGGAGCCTACGCGCAGATTTTTCCGCGCGCGATGGAAGCGGCGGGGTATGACACCGGCCAGTTGACCTTTCTGCATACTCTGGTGGTTCTGGCCGGCACCTGGGCCGAGCTGATCCTGCCACTGCTGATCGTCATCGGGCTTGCCACGCGGCTGGCGGCGCTGGGAATGATCGGCTTTGTTTTGCTGCAATCGGCCACCGACATTTTCGGTCATGGGCTGCGCAGCGAACCGGGCGGTGTTGGCGCGTGGTTTGATCGCGTCCCCGATTCGCTGATCATGGATCAGCGCCTGCTGTGGGTTTTCGTGCTGGTCGTGCAGGTCATCCGCGGCGCCGGTCCGGTGTCACTGGATTGGCTGGTGCAGCGTTGGCACAGCGCGCGTCAGGACTGAGCCAGCGCAGCCTGAACATCCTTGCCCCATCCCAGATACAGGCTGCCGCCTGCGTCGATCAACGGACGTTTCATCAGGGCGGGATGCCGGGCAATCAGGTCCAGCGGCGCGCCCTTGCGCGCGTCCTCGGGCAAGTTGCGCCATGTGGTGGACCGGGTATTGACCAGGGTATCGCCAAATTGCGCATGGGCGGCGGCCAACGTGGCCTCGGGCACCGGCGCATCGCGCACGTCGCTGAGGGTGGCGCCGGGCAGCGCCTTGACCGCTTTGCGGCAGGTGTCGCAGTTCTTGAGCCCGTAGATAATCATGCGATCCCCGCTGTCTGTGGCAGGCCATTGCGGCCTCGCGATGCGATGGGGCGGCCCGTTAACAGGGCCGCCCCTCGACGTTTTGTTATTCGGCTTTGGTATCGTCGCTGCCGTGGTCCATGCCTTCCATGGCGCCATGGTCCATATCGCCCGGCATACGCTCCAGATCGACGGGGACGTCGACAACGATGTCGCCGGCATTCTCAAAGGTCAGCGTGACGGACACCGTCGCGCCCTGCTCCATCGGTTCGGTCAGCCCCATCAGCATGACATGCTTGCCGCCGCGCTCCAGACGGATGGTTTCGCCGGCGGGCAGATCAAAGCCCTCCTCGACATGCACCATTTGCATGACGCCATCGCCGCTTTCCATATGGGTATGAAGCTGGACCAGCTCGGCGGCGGGCGATGCGGCGCTGATCAGGCGATCAGCCTCGCCAGTATTGACGATGTGCATGAACGCGGCACCGGTTTTGGCCGTGGGCGAGGCGCTGCGCGCATAGGGATCCTGGACCTCGATGCTTTGCGCAAAGGCGGGCATGGCCAGGGCGATAGCCGCGGTGGCGGCAAGCGTACGAATGGTGAAGGACATATGTCTCTCCTGTCTGTGTGATCGGTTTGGGTGATGTGGTCTGCAAATCAGCCCGCGCCGGGTGGCGACCGGGCTGACGGGTGCACAACGTCCAAACCTGCGGCATGCGCTGTCACAGATTGCATTGCCAGCCGCGATACGCGCGGATCATAGGCCGCCATCGGCTGAGGCGGGGCCAGATCGTAAAGGGCCGTCATCACACAATCAGGACAGACGGCGGCAGCCTCCTGCGGCGTGCCGTCGGCACCGATCAGAACACGCACCGGGCCGTGACCGGTGCAGATTTCCATGACGCCCGAAGGGCCGGGCGTCAGGCGCAGCTGCGCCATGGCTTGACCTGTCAGGATCAGCGCAAAGGTCAGCGCGGCAGCGGAAAGACTGTTCAAAATCGGCTTCATGCGCCGAATATGCCCCGTCCCCACGGCATTGGAAAGAGCGCAAAGCGAAACGGCCCCGCCAGATATGACAGAGCCGTTTAAAACCGCTGTGACATTTCATCACAGCGCAACTTGAAGATGGATCAGGCGGTGGCGACCTGCGCCTTGGCGATCTCTTTTTTGACCTTCAGCGCGGTTGGCGACAGCTCGACATCCTTTGCCTTGGCCAGGAATGCGTCCAGACCGCCGCGGTGATCGACGCTGCGCAGGGCGTGTGCGCTGATGCGCAGCTTGATGCCGCGGTTCAGTGCCTCGGACTGCAAGGTCACATCGTTCAAGTTCGGCAGATACCGACGCTTGGTCTTGTTGTTGGCGTGGCTGGAGTTATTGCCAACCATCGGGCCTTTTCCGGTCAATTCGCAGCGGCGCGACATGGTGTCATCCTCGTCTTACAGGTGAAGGCCAGTCGGCCCGTGTTTACGCGATTCGGTATTTATGCCGACCGAACCGACGGACGCCGCCCAGAAGCCACGCCCGAAATTATGTTGCCGGTGAGTAGGCGGAATCGCACCGCGCGTCAAGAGCCGCGCCCGCCTGATTTGCGTGCCGGGGCGCCAAAAGAGATTTTATGCCTTCGGCGAGGATATTTTTCGCAAGAAGAATGGGCAGTCAGGGTCTGCATGGGCTTTCGCGCGCTTTGATTTAAGTGGCGTCCGCGGCGCCGATCTGTTCCAGCAGGGCGGCGGCGGCGATTGCGGGGGTGGTTTGGCCCAGAGCCACCTTTTCGCCCATCTCGCGCAGGGCGGCGCGGGCATCTGCAGTTTCCAGCCGGGCCAGAAGGCCCTGGCGTACCTCCTCCTGAAACCAGTAGCGCGCTTGCGCGGCGCGGCGTGCGGCCCAGTGGCCATTTTCGCGGCGCCAGTCGGTCAGGGCCTGCATTTCGCGCCATGCGGCCTCCATCCCGGTGCTTTCGAGGGCGGAGACCATCATCGCCTTGGGGAAGCCTTCGGGATCTTGCGGGCGCTTGCGCATCAGGCGCAGGGCGCCGGAATAATCGGCGCAGGTGCGGCGCGCGGTCAGTTTCAGATCGCCGTCGGCCTTGTTGATCAGGATGATGTCGGCAATTTCCATGATGCCGCGTTTGACCCCTTGCAATTCATCGCCGCCCGCAGGGGCCAGCAGCAGCACGAAGAGATCGGACATTTCCGCTACCACCGTTTCGGACTGCCCCACGCCCACCGTTTCGATCAGCACCACGTCGAATCCGGCCGCCTCGCACAGGGCCACCGCCTCGCGCGAGCGGCGGCCGACGCCGCCCAGATGGGTCTGGCTGGGGGACGGGCGGATAAAGGCGTTCGGGTCGCGGCTGAGCTGGTCCATGCGGGTTTTATCGCCCAGGATGGAGCCGCCCGACCGCGCCGAGCTGGGATCGACAGCCAGCACCGCCACGCGCAGGCCCTGCGCCGTCAGCATGCCGCCGAACCCCTCGATAAAGGTGGATTTGCCCACGCCCGGCGTGCCGGACAGGCCGATGCGCAACGCCTCGCGCGACACGCCATTGGCGCCCTTGAGCGCCTCGATCAGTTCGGCGGCGGCGGCGCGATGATCGGCGCGGGTGCTTTCGACCAACGTGATGGCGCGGGACAGCGCGCGCCGATCCCCTTTGACAATTCCGCTCTCAAGCTGTGCAATGTCGATGGTCATGGATACCCTGTCCTTGTCTTCGGCCCGAAATCTGTCTGCCCATCTATCTGCCGTGCCGGGCGGGGATTTGTCCAGCCCGCGCGCAGACCCAAACAAAAGGCCATCCGCCACATGCGTATCTACGCCCTTGCCCTTGCCGCGTTGCTGCTGCCCTGTCTTCCTGCGCAGGCCAGTGATGCAAACAGCCGCTATGATGTGCGGCTGCTGGGCGTGCCTGTGGGGCAGCTGCGCCTTGCCGCGCGCGAGGATGGCGCGCGCTATGCGGTCAGCGCGGCCTTTGCCACCACCGGGCTGGCGCGCATTGTCGACGCCAGTTTCAGGATGAGCGCGCAGGGGCGCATTTCGCCCGCAGGATTGGCGCCAGGCCGCTATGACGAGCAGATCGACACCGGCAGCCGCAGATCGACCGCGCAGCTCAGCTATGCGCAGGGCATCCCGCGCATCACCGGCGGTACGGTTGCGGCCAAGGTGGCCGGCGATCCCGGCGCGCTGGACCTCCGCGCCCAGAAGGGCAGCGTCGATCCGCTGACCGCGCTTTATGGTGTGCTGCGCGACAGGCCCCGCAATGGCGTGTGCAGCTATAGCGTCATCATCTATGACGGCGCGCGGCGTGCATCGCTGGCGATGTCGGCGCGGCGCGACGAGGCGGACCGCGTCATTTGTAGCGGCGCCTACCGCCGACTTGCCGGGTTTTCCGCGTCCGAGATGAAGCGGCAGAGCGTTTATCCGTTCACCATAACCTACGCGCCGATGGGCGACATGATGCAGCCGCAGGCGCTGTCGGTCAGGTCGGGCTATGGCACTGCTGAGTTGACGCGCCGATAGATGACCCCGGACCTGCCGATCACCGCCGTATTGCCCGCGCTGATGGATGCCCTGCGCACCCGTGGCCGCGCCGTTCTGCAAGCGCCGCCGGGCGCGGGCAAAACCACGCTGGTGCCGCTGGCCCTGCGGGAGGCCGCGCTGGCGCCGGGCCGCATCGTCATGCTGGAGCCGCGCCGCCTGGCCGCCCGCGCCGCGGCCGAGCGTATGGCCGAGACGCTGGGCGAGCCGGTGGGGCAGACCGTCGGCTACCGTGTGCGCGGCGAGGCGAAGGTGTCAAAAGCGACCCGGATCGAGGTGGTCACGACCGGCATACTGACCCGCCGCATTCAGTCGGACCCGGAGCTGGCGGGCATCGGCGCGGTGATATTCGACGAATTTCACGAGCGCAGCCTTGATAGTGATCTGGGGCTTGCGCTGTGCCTTGAGATTGCGGGCGCGCTGCGGCCCGATCTGATGCTGCTGGCGATGTCGGCCACGCTGGACGCGGCGCCGGTGGCGGCGCTGATGGGGGATGCACCGCTGATCACATCCCAAGGGCGCGCCTACCCCGTCGAAACCCGCTGGCTGGACCGCCCCCTGCCAAAAGCCCAGCGATTCGAGGCGGCGCTGGCCGATCTGACCTGTACCGCGCTGGAGCAGACAACCGGCGGCGTGCTGATATTTCTGCCCGGTGAGGGCGAAATCCGGCGGCTGGAGGGGCTGCTGGCGCCGCGCGTGCCGCCCGGCTGCGTGATGCGCCCCCTGTTTGGCGCGATGGATTTTGCCGCCCAGCGCGCGGCCATCGCGCCCGAGGCATCGGCGCGCAAGATCGTGCTGGCCACCTCCATCGCCGAAACCTCGCTGACGATCGAGGGCATCCGCACCGTGGTGGATGGCGGCCGGGCCCGGCGCGCGCGGTTCGATCCGGCCTCGGGCATGGCGCGGCTGGTGACAGAGCCGGTCAGCCGCGCCGAGGCAACACAGCGACAGGGCCGCGCGGGCCGGGTTGCGCCCGGCACCTGCTACCGTCTGTGGACCCGCGGCGAGGAGGGCGCGCTGCCCGCCTTTCCCCCGGCGGAAATCGAGGCGGCGGATCTGGCGCCGCTGGCGCTGGAGCTGGCGCAGTGGGGCGCGGCGCCCGATCAGATCCCGCTGCTGACCCAGCCCAATCCCGGCAGCTACGGCGAGGCGCAGGCGCTGCTGGCGATGCTGGGTGCGCTGGACACGGCGGGACACATCACCGCCCATGGCCGCGCGCTGGCCGCCCTGCCCCTGCATCCGCGTCTGGCGCATATGCTGGCGCTGGCGGGGCCGGACGCCGCCCCGATGGCGGCACTGCTGGCCGAGCGTGATCCGCTGCCGCGCAGCGCGCCCGCGGATCTGGCCCTGCGGCTGAAAGCGATACGCAGCCCCAAGGGCCCGCACCCCTACCCGCCCAGCCGTGCGGTGCTACAGCGGATCACGCAGGAGGCGCGGCGCCTGCGCAGTGCCGCAAAGCCCGCCGATCAAAAGTACAGCGATGCGGAAATGGCCGCGCTTGCCTACCCGGACCGCATCGGGCTGCGCCGCCCCGGCGATGCGCCGCGCTACCTGCTGTCAGGCGGCAAGGGCGCGGTGCTGGACGCCGCCGATACGCTGGCCGGCCAGCGCCTGATCGTGGTGACGGATACGGACGGCAACCCGCGCGAGGCGCGCATCCGGCAGGCTATCACGCTCAGCGATGCCGGGCTGCGCGGCCTGTTCGCAGATCAGATCGCCTGGCACGATATCTGCGCATGGTCGCGCCGCGAGGGCCGCGTTCTGGCGCGCCGGCAGGAACGCTTTGGCGCGCTGGTGCTGGACGACCGCCACTGGAAGGACGCGCCGGAGGACGCGATCGCGCGCGCCATGCTGGACGGCGTGCGCGAGATCGGCCTGATCTGGTCAGACGCGGCCCGCCGCTTTGCCGCGCGGGTAGCGCTGGGGCGCGCGGCGGGGATGGACCTGCCCGATATGTCGGATGCCGCGCTGATGGACACGCTGGAGGACTGGCTGCTGCCCTATCTGGCTGGCGTGACGTCGGCGCAGGACTGGCGCCGCTTCGATATACTGGAGCCGCTGCGCGCCTTGCTGGACTGGGACGCCATGCAGGCGCTGGATGCGCTGGCGCCCGCCCGTTTTACCACCCCGCTGGGCCGGGAGATCCCCATCGACTACGCCGCCGATCCGCCGGAAATTCAGCTGCGCCTTCAGGAAATGTTCGGCCAGACCAGCCACCCGATGCTGGGCCGCACGCCGCTGCGTGTTACGCTGCTGTCGCCTGCGGGCCGGCCGCTTCAGGCAACGCAGGACATTCCCGGTTTCTGGGACAGCTCTTATGTGGATGTGCGGCGCGACATGCGCGGGCGCTACCCGCGCCACCCGTGGCCCGAAGACCCCAGGCAAGCGGACCCGACCCTGCGCGCAAAGCCGCGCAAATAACGCTGTCGCAGCGCACCGATTCGCCGCCGCTGAGTTTGCAAAGATGTCGCACCTGCGATAGATTGGCGCGTCGCATATAACAAAAACCATCAAGCGGTGAGGCAATAGAGATGATCAACCCATTTAAACGGGCATGGACAGAGCTGGTGCAGCCGCTCTTGCGCCGCCCGCCCGAACATCAGGTCGCCGCATTATGCTGGCGCAAGGCGGACGGCGGCGGCATCGAGGTGCTGCTGATCACCAGCCGCGACACCGGCCGCTGGGTCATGCCCAAAGGCTGGCCGATCGAAGGGCTGACCGGCCCCGAATCCGCCGCCCGCGAAGCGTGGGAGGAGGCCGGCGTGACCGGCGACACGCCGGCGCCCACGCCCATCGGCAGCTATGACTACGGCAAGACCCAAGAGTCCGGCTATGATCTGGCGGTTTCCGTACAGGTCTACAAGCTGCACGTCCAGCAGATGGCAGATGAGTTCCCCGAGGCCGCCGAACGCCGCCGCGCCTGGGTCAGTCCCGCCAAGGCGGCGACCATGGTGCGCGAGCCGGCGCTTCAGGATCTTTTGCGCACGCTTCGACCGTAAAAAGGCGCAGCCGCCCGCAAAAGGCATTTTGCCATTCCTCTGAAGCCTCAGGTGTGGCAAAACCCGCGCAGCACTGAACCCTTTCGCGCATTTGCGTCTGAACGGATGGCTCTGAAGGACGCGCCGGCGCTATACCCCCCGGCGACACATCAAGGCGGACCCATTTTGGCCAAGACACCCGACACCCGCAACTGGAGCACGATCGACAAGGATCTCAGCCGGATTTCCCATGTGGAAACGGCTGCCGCCTATGTCGCGCGGCCCCTTGTCGCCACCGGCGTTGCGCTGGTCTTTATCGTGCTGGCGGGGCTGGCCGCTGCCGTCTTCTTTGCGCAGACACCGACCGCCAGCATCGTCATCGCCGCCGCCGTGTTCGGCGCCTATATGGCGCTTAATATCGGGGCCAATGACGTGGCCAACAATATGGGCCCCGCCGTCGGCGCCGGCGCGCTGTCGATGGGCGGCGCCATCGCCATCGCCGTCGTGTTCGAAAGCGCAGGCGCGCTGCTCGCGGGCGGCGATGTGGTATCGACCATATCCAAGGGCATCATCGACCCGGCCGGCGTGGCCGAAACGCGCGTCTTCATCTGGGCAATGATGGCGGCGCTGATATCGGCGGCGCTGTGGGTGAACCTGGCGACCAAAATCGGCGCGCCCGTCTCGACCACCCACTCGGTTGTGGGCGGGGTCATGGGGGCCGGCATTGCGGCCGCCGGGTTTGCCGCCGTGAACTGGCCGACCATGGCGGCCATCGCGGCCAGTTGGGTCATCTCGCCCATGCTGGGCGGGATCGTCGCCGCTGCCTTTCTGGCGCTGATCAAAAGCCGGATCCTCTATCAGGAGGACAAGATTGCAGCATCGCGCATCTGGGTGCCGATCCTTGTGGGCATCATGACCGGCACCTTTGCCACCTATCTGGCGCTGAAGGGCTTCAAACGGCTGATCGACATCGGAATGCCTGCGGCACTTGTGATCGGGCTGGTTCTGGGCGTGCTGACATGGGCCGCCACCCGGCCGATCATCCGCCGCAAATCGCAGGGGATGGAGAACCGCAACAAGTCGGTCAAGGTGCTGTTCGGGTTGCCGCTGATCTTCTCTGCCGCGCTTTTGTCCTTTGCACACGGGGCAAATGACGTGGCGAACGCGGTCGGCCCGCTGGCCGCAATCGTGCATGCGGTGCAGGCCGGGGACGTGGCCGCCGATGTGCAGATCCCCACATGGGTCATGGTGATCGGCGCGCTGGGCATTTCATTCGGGCTGTTCCTGTTCGGCCCGAAACTGATACGCATGGTGGGCAGCCAGATCACCAAGCTGAACCCGATGCGCGCCTATTGCGTGGCATTGTCGGCGGCAATGACGGTTATCGTGGCCAGCTGGCTGGGCCTGCCGGTCAGTTCCACCCATATCGCGGTCGGCGGCGTCTTTGGCGTCGGCTTTTACCGCGAATGGCATATGGAACGACGACGCCGCCAGAACCTGACCGCCGGCAAGGACACCCCCAGCATCGAACCCGAAGAGCGGCAGCGCCGCAAGCTGGTGCGCCGCAGCCACTTCATGACAATCGTCGCGGCCTGGGTCATCACCGTCCCTGCCGCCGCCCTGATGTCTGCCGGAATATTCGCGCTGCTGAACCTGCTGCAATAACCCTGCAATAACCGTCCGCGCCGATTTTCGGTCCAGGCATCCGCCGACGACACGGCGCAAAACCGCGCCGATCACCTTTCATCTTCTCAATAAATACTCAAGGGACCGGCGTCGCTCAATACGGCAAACGCCGATAATCAAACGCCCAGGCACCAGCGCATAACGGCCTTTTGCGCATGCAGCCGGTTTTCCGCCTCGTCGAAAACCACCGAATGCGGGCCATCCATCACTTCGCTTGTCACCTCTTCCTCGCGGTGGGCCGGCAGGCAATGCATGAACAATGCGTCCGGTTTCGCCGCAGACATCAGCGCCTTGTTGACCTGATACGGGCGCAGCATGTTGTGGCGCCGCTCCTTGGCGGATTGGCTGTCATGCATGGACACCCATGTATCCGTCACGACCAGATCGGCGCCCTCGACCGCCTTGTGCGGGTCACGCTCGATGCTGACGCGAACGCCGGCGTCGCGCGCAAAGCCGATGAATTCCGCCTCCGGGTCCAGCTGGGCCGGGCCGGTAAAGGTCAGATCAAAGCCGAATTGCCCCGCCGCGTGCAAAAGCGACGCGCAAACATTGTTGCCATCGCCGGACCAGACCACCTTCTTGCCCTTGATGGGACCGCGATGTTCCTCAAAGGTCAGGATATCTGCCATGATCTGGCACGGGTGCGTGCGATCGGTCAGGCCGTTGATCACCGGCACATCGGCATAATCGGCCATCTCGATCAGAACCGATTCGTCGAAGGTGCGGATCATGATCAGATCGACATAGCGGCTAAGCACGCGGGCGGTGTCGGCGATGGTTTCGCCGTGGCCCAGCTGCATCTCCTGCCCCGAGAGCAGCATCGTCTGGCCGCCCATCTGGCGCACGCCGACGTCAAAGCTGACACGCGTGCGCGTCGAAGGTTTCTCGAAAATAAGCGCAACCATCTGGCCTGCCAGTGGCTGATCGTCATCAGGCGCGCCGCGATTGCGCCCGGACCGCGCGGCTTTCATCTTTGCCGCGCTGTCGATGATGCCGCGAAGCGCGGCCGGGTCTGTTTTATGGATGTCGAGAAAATGATTCATTGTCGGTCCTGGTTGCCGAGGTAAGACGGGGGCTGTCTGCCCCCGAACCCCCGAGGATATTTTTAGCAAGAAGAAAGGGCGGAGGCGGCTTTGTCCAGACGGGTCAGCGCCTCGGTAATCTCTGTTTCTGATATGTTGAGCGGGGGCAGAAGGCGCAGCACATTATCGGCCGCCGGAACGGTGCAGAGCAGTTCGGCGTAGCAGGCGTTCAGCACATCGGTGTTCGCAACCTTGCATTTCAGGCCCAGCATCAGGCCGCTGCCGCGCACCTGTTGGAAAATATCCGGGTGGCTGGCAACCAGCGCCTCCAGTTGCTGGCGCATCAAACCGGCGCGTGCGCGCACGTCCTGAAGAAAACCCTCGTCCGCGATCTGCGCCATCACGGCGCAGCCCACAGCGCAGGCCAGCGGGTTGCCGCCATAGGTCGAGCCGTGGGTGCCTGCCACCATGGCAGCGGCGGCATGTTCCGTCGCCAGCACGGCGCCAAGCGGGAAGCCGCCGCCGATGCCCTTGGCCACCATCATGATATCGGGATCAATCCCGGCCCATTCATGCGCAAACAGCCGCCCCGTGCGGCCCATGCCGCACTGCACCTCGTCCAGGATCAGCAGGATGCCATGTTCGTCGCACAGATCGCGCAGCCCCTTGAGGCAGACATCCGGCAGCGGACGGATGCCGCCCTCGCCCTGTATCGGCTCGATCAGGATGGCGGCCGTCTCATCTGTAACAGCGGCGCGCAGCGCGTCATGATCGCCCCATGGCAGATGGGTAAAACCGGGAAGCAGCGGACCGAATCCTTTGGTCATCTTCTCGGACCCCGCCGCGGCGATGCCGGCAGCAGAGCGGCCGTGAAAGGAGCCCTCGAATGCGATAATCCGGGTGCGCTGGGGCTGACCTGCGTCGTGGAAATGGCGGCGGGCCATCTTGACGGCAAGCTCACAGGCCTCAGTCCCCGAATTGGTAAAAAACGCGGTGTCGGCAAAAGTGGCCGCGACCAGCCGGTCGGCCAGCTCTTGCTGGGCCGGAATGTTGTAGAGGTTGGACGTGTGCCACAACTGCTGCGCCTGCGCGGTCAGCGCCGCGACCAGCGCAGGATGGGCGTGGCCCAGCGCATTCACCGCGATGCCCGCGCCCAGATCCAGAAATCGCCTGCCATCCGCCTCGATCAGCCAGCTTCCCTGGCCTGATACAAAGGTCAGGGGCGCGCGGTTATAGGTCGGCAGAATGGACGGGATCATGGCAGTTTCCTTGGCTTGAAGCGGCTAGGAGTGACTCAGGCGCGGCGCGCTGTCAATCGGGCGCGCCCTATGCCTTGAGCCGGTAGCCGCGTGTGAACATCGCCAGCGCGATGCCGCTGACCGCCAGCGTGGAGCCGAGCGATATGACCGCACCCAGCGCCGGCGCACTGTCCGACACGCCCAGCACCGCGTAGCGCGCACCGTCAATCAGGTAAAAGATCGGGTTGAAATACGTGATCTGCCGCAGCACGGGGGGCAGCGCGTCGACAGAGTAAAACGTGCCTGACAAAAACGCCAACGGGGTCACGACAAAATTGGTGATTGCCGCCATCTGGTCAAACTTATTGGCGTAGATACCGGCGACGATCCCGACCGCACCCATGAATGCCCCGCCCAAAATGACATACCCCAGCAGCATCAGCGGGTGTTGCGGGACGATCCCGACAAAAATCGCCAGCCCCACGGAAATCGCCGCCGCCACAAACAGGCCCCGCCCGACCGAGCCGACGAGGTAGCCAACCACCAGCTCTGCCGGGCTGAGCGGCGGCATCAGCGTGTCGACGATGTTGCCCTGCACCTTGCCGATGACAATCGAGGACGAGCTGTTGGCAAAGGCGTTCTGGATCACCGTCATCATCAGGATGCCCGGCGCAATGAAATGCGTGAACGGCACCCCCATGACATCGCCGCGGGTCGGGCCGATGGCGATGGTAAAGATCACCAGAAACAGCCCCGCCGTGGCCAGCGGCGCCAGCAGGGTCTGCGTCCACACCGCCATGAAGCGCTGCATCTCGCGCGAGCAGAGCGTGGCAAGACCCAGCCAATTCACCCGGCCAAAGCGGCGGGTGCCCATGTTTGCGAAATCGTGCATGACCGGCTCCTTAATCTGCGGGCGCATGCGGTTTGGCGCATGCTGCGATACTTGGGTGCCTTGTAACTCAGGCTGGAGTGATTAGAATAGGGGGCTAAAGAAATTTGCAGGGCGGCGCCATCTGATGCGGGCCGCCCTTGGTTATAGGAACCTGCCCATGTCCTGGAGCGATGATCGCGTCGAACTGCTAAAGAAAATGTGGGGCGAAGGCCAGTCGGCCAGCCAGATCGCCAAGGAACTGGGGGGTGTGACCCGCAACGCCGTCATCGGCAAGGTGCACAGGCTGGGCCTGTCCAACCGCAACGGCGGCGCGGCGTCCGCGCAGCCCGCAACAGCCGCCCCCGCCGAGCCGGAGCCGAAGGCCGCACCCGCCGCCAAGGCACCGCAGGCGCCCGCCGCCAAAGCGCCCGCCAGCGCCAAGGCGCAGCCCGCCCCCAAGCCCGAGCCTGCCGCAGCGCCCGAGGAGGACGAGCCCGCACCCGCGCCAATCGTGACACGTATCAAGCCAATCATTCCCGCGGGCCAGCCCCTGCCGCCGCAGCCATCGGCCAACGAGATTGACCCCAAGGCACTGGCAAAGGTGAGCGAAGTCGAGAAGAAGGCAAAGCGCCTGTCGCTGATGGAGCTGACATCGCGCACGTGCAAATGGCCGGTCGGTGATCCGGCCACCGATGATTTCTGGTTCTGCGGCCTGCCAAGCCAGGCGGGCAAGCCCTATTGCGAAGCGCATGTCGGGGTTGCCTTTCAACCCATGAGCGCACGGCGCGACAGACGGCGCTGAGGCGATTTCCAGACTTAAATCGACCGACTGAACAGGCCCTGCCGGAAACGGCGGGGCCTTTTTTCGGTCCGGGGCCGGGCCTGACAATTTCAAATCTCACCGAACGCGTGGACCGGGGGCCTGCGGCGCGAGTATTTTTGCCAAGATGAACGATGGGCGCTGGTTAATCAAAAAGTTTGAACAGCTCTTTTGCCGCGCGCCTGGTCACGTCTTCCTTGATCGCATCCTCGAGGGACTGGCCCTCCTGAACGGTGACGCCCAGCTCCTTTTCGACGAATTTGTCGATCTCGCGGTCCACCTCTTCGCGGGCCTTTTTCTCAAGCTTCTTGCGCTCTTCCTTGAAATTGAGGTCGATGGCCTTTTCGAGATCCGGCCGGATGCTGGGGCCGGACCATGGCCCGCGAATACGCACCGGGATGGCCAGACCGCGGCTGTTTTCGCCTTGCAAGAGAACCGGCGTGAACAGGTAGTCGATATCGCGCGCGCCAAGGCCGATGCGGCCCTTGCCGGTGGCGGTGGCCAGCGGCATCGACATGGTCAGATCGTCGCCGCGCATATCGCCGTCCTTGATGGCAAAGCTGGCGCCGACCTCGTCAAATACAGTCGTGCCGCCGCTGCCATCGCCGCTGCGCATCAGCCGGTCCAGATCAAAGCCGCTGATCACGCCGCGCCCGGTGGCCAGCTTGAGGTTGCCGCTGAGGCTGCGCATGATCGCATCGACCGACTGGCCAACGCCCAGGAAATCAAGGCTGGCCGTGCCGGTGGTTGCAAAGCGGGTGATACCGGCGGCATCGGTCAACAGGCGCTCCATGTCGATGCCGCGGGCGGTCAGGTCGCCGCCCACCGACAGGCCCGAGCGGTTATTGGCGACCACCTGCCCCGCGATGCTGCCGCCGTAACCTTGCAGTTCTTGCAGCTGCACCACCGCGCGCGCGTTGTCGATGGTCAGCAACGCGCGTGTCGCGCCGAAGTTGAACTGCCCCAAGTCGAGGCTGCTGGCCGTGATCGCGATGTTTGCATCGGCTGCGGCCAATGCGCTGGCGTCAATGGGCGCGGTGGACCAGCCGGCGCTGGCGGGCTGCGCGGGGCCGCCACCGCCGCCGCCTGCGGGGTCATCTGCTGTCAGGCCCGTCAGATCCAGCGCGCCGGCGCCAAGCTGCGCGGTGATGCGCGGGCGCGCGCCGGACGTGACCACATCGACATCGCCGGACAGGCTGTTGCCATCAAGCCCCAGCGCCAGATCCCGCAAGGACAGGCGCAGATCCTCAGTCACGCTGATCTGGGACTTGATTTTAGCGGACCGCCCCAGCCCCTTTGGCGGCGACGTTGCAGGCAGGCCCAGTGCGGCCATGAAATTGGCGGTGTTGCTGATATCTGCACTCAGCTGCCCGTCCAGCTGCGGGGCGGTGGTGGCGCGGCCATCCACGGTGAAGGTGCCGCCGCTGGTGGAAACGGTCAGCGTGACGGGGGATACAGCCCCTTCCAGAAACGGGCCGACCGCGCCAAGGCGCCCGCTGACGCGCACGTCCTGCCCTGCGGGGCGCAGGACGCCCTCGAACGTGCCTTCGCCCGCGTAGGTCGGCCAGCGCATGTCCAGATCCATCCCCGCCATCTGCTGCCGCGTGCCCGAAGCGTGGTCGATATACGTCACAGAGGCATCGGTGATCAGCGCCCGGTCCAGCGTCAGCGCCAGACGGTCGGATTTGGGCGCCGCCTCCGGCGCGGTGCCGCCCTGTTCGGTTGAGGCGACGCCGGCAACGCCGATCTGCCAGTTGCCACGCCCGTCCCTGGCACGCTCGATCACGATGCGCGGCTGCACCACTTCCAGCCCGGTGATGCGGATATCGCCCCGGATCAGCGCCATGGCATCGACGCCCAGTTTCAGGCTATCGGCGCTGAGCATCGGGCCGCCGGTGCCCCAGTCGGCATTGGCGATGGTCGTCTTGCCAGTGCTGATTCCCAGCACGGGGTAGAAGCTGATCGAGGTGTCCCCGGTCATCGTGACCTCGCGGCCGGTCATGTCGCTGATGCGTTCGGCGGCGATGCGCGCGATCCGTTCGCCCGGCAGAAAGAACAGCGCGCCAGCGGCAATCAGGACCGCGACAAGGACGAACCCCAGAAGTTTTAACAGAAATTTCATGCGAATGCTCTTTGCTCTGCTCCGGCGGCCGGCGGGACTGCGGCGCTTTTGCATTGGAGTGTAGGCGCGCGGCCCTGCGCCCGCAACAGTTTGCCCCTTTTGCAAGGGCCGTGATGCGTCTATATGCGCCGGATGAGCATCAATCCCCCCGATCTGCGCCCTGACCAGGCGCGCGCGCGTCTGGCGCAAGACCCCAAACGCGACGGCCAGCCGACCATTGGCATGGTGTCACTGGGCTGCCCCAAGGCGCTGGTGGACAGCGAGCGCATCCTGACGCGGCTGCGCGCCGAAGGCTATGGCATCTCGCCCGATTATGTCGGCGCCGATGCGGTGATCGTGAACACCTGCGGGTTTCTGGACAGCGCCAAGGCCGAAAGCCTGAGCGCGATTGGCGAGGCGCTGCGCGAGAATGGCAGGGTGATCGTGACGGGCTGCCTGGGGGCCGAGCCGGACTATATCACCGGCGCGCATCCCCGCGTGCTGGCCGTGACCGGCCCGCACCAGTATGAGCAGGTGCTGGACGCGGTGCATGCCGCCGTGCCGCCGCAGCCTGATCCCTTTATTGACCTCTTGCCGAAGTCGGCGGTCAGTTTGACACCTAGACATTACTCTTATCTAAAGATTTCCGAGGGTTGCAACCACAAGTGCAAGTTCTGCATCATCCCGGACATGCGCGGAAAACTGGCCTCGCGCCCGGCACATGCGGTGCTGCGCGAGGCGGAAAAGCTGGTCGATAATGGCGTGCGCGAATTGCTGGTGATCTCTCAGGATACATCGGCCTATGGCGTCGATATCAAACACGCCGAGGAGCGCGGCCACCGCGCCCATATCACTGATCTGGCACGCGACCTGGGATCGCTTGGCGCCTGGGTGCGGCTGCATTACGTCTATCCCTACCCGCATGTGCGCAACCTGATCCCGCTGATGGCGGACGGGCTGGTGCTGCCTTACCTCGACATTCCGTTCCAGCACGCGCATCCCGATGTGCTGCGCCGCATGGCGCGCCCGGCGGCGGCGGCAAAAACGCTGGACGAGATTGCCGCATGGCGTGATATCTGCCCAGACATCACCCTGCGCAGCACCTTCATTGTCGGCTATCCCGGCGAGACGGAGGCCGAATTCCAGACCCTGCTGGACTGGCTGGACGAGGCGCAGCTGGATCGGGTGGGATGTTTTCAGTATGAAAACGTGGCCGGTGCCCGGTCGGCTGACTTGCCGGATCATGTGCCGGATGAGGTCAAGCAGGACCGCTGGGATCGCTTCATGGAAAAGGCGCAGGCCATTTCCGTGGATAAACTGGCGGCCAAGGTTGGATCTGTGCAAGAGGTTATCGTCGATGATATCGACGAGGACGGCATTGCCACCTGCCGCACCAAGGCGGATGCGCCCGAAATTGACGGCAATCTGTTCATTGATGAGGGCACGGATGATATCGCCGTTGGCGACATCGTCCGCGTGCTGGTCGATGAGGCGGGCGAGTATGACCTGTGGGGCACGGTTGCGCGCTAACCGCGCCTAGCCTGCATACGCCGCCAGCCATTCATCCACGCAGGTTTGCACATGGCGGAACCTGTCGCCGCCCAGATGCTTGCCGCCGTACCAGCGGGTGACGACGATCAGCTGGCCGGTCACTTCGGCGCGCTCCAGCATGCGGATGATGACCATCCCTGCCCCGGCTTCGCCATCATCGCCCTTGAGGGGCGTGCCATCGGGCAGGATTACCCCCCATGTGTTATGCGTCGCCTTGGCGAATTTCTTGTCGCGCTTCAGATCCTTCAGGAACGCATCCACATCCTCCCGCGTCGCAGCGGGGCCACCGGAGACCGCGTATTTCGATCCGCGGTCGCTGACAATGCCGGTCAGTTGCCGCATCAGAGGCTGGCGTCGACCCGGCGCACCGTCTCGATCCGCTTGGCGTTGGGCGGGTGCGTCCCAAGGAAGCGGTCGCCCGGATCGGCGATCTGGGTAAAGAACGCGGCGCCGCGCACCGGATCATACCCGGCGCGGCGGGTGATGATCGTGCCCAGCGCGTCTGCCTCCAGCTCGTAATCCTTGGAATAGGTGCGCGCGCCCAGACCCGCGCCCAGATCGGTCGCGCTTTGCACCGCGCCCTGGCTGGCGCCGGTAATCGAGGCAAGCCCGCCCAGCAGGATCGCGCCGGCCATGGCATTGGTGCGCTGGCGGTCCAGATGGCCGCTGATGTGGTGCGCGGCCTCGTGGCCCATGACAAAGGCCAGCTCGTCGGGGTTTCGCACTTCGGCGATCAGCGCAAGGTTGAAGGCCAGCACGGGCCTGCCCTGCTTGTCCACGGTCTGAAACGCGTTGGCAGGCTGGCCGGGACGGTCATCCACAACGATGCGGAAATCGCAATTCGCGCCTTGCGCGCGGGCGCGGCACTCGCGTTCGGCCACGGGTTCAACCGCAGCGACAACCGCCTTGAATTGAGACAGTTTGGCCGATGTGGGCGTTGATATCGTAGCGCGCGGCGGGGCGGTGCCGGACTGCTGTTGCGGCGCGGGACCGGCCACGTCGCAGGCCGCCAGTGCCAGAACGCAAAGAAGCGTCAGTTTACGCATTAAGGATCTCCGATCGACTGATTTGGGGCAGTTTATCCATGGCGGCCTTTGAGGGCCAGCAGCTTTGTGACGCCCTTGCAAGGCGCCGCCGATGCGGCCAGACTTGGACCAAACGGTACTGCGGGGAGGTGTTTCAGATGTTTTCAATCGAACATGATTTTGACGCGACCGTGATCACACTGGTCGATGATTTCGCGCCCCCCGGTCCGGGCGTTGCCGCGCCGCCCTTGCAGGAGGATGTGATCATCAACGCCTTTCAGGAATGCGTGACGATCAACCAGTTCGATCCGCGCCTGAATGAAATGCGCACCATCACCCTGTCGATGGCGCAGCTGCGCGATCTGGCCGCGGCGCTGAACCTGCCCGAGGGGGTCTATAGCCAGGCGCCGACGGGCCCCGCCCCTTGATTCGGCAGCGCGTCATCCCGACATATGTGACTGAATGACAACGGAGAATGCCATGCCTGCCCCGAACCCCGAAGCCTTGGAATTTTTGCAGACGCGCCGCTCGCGCCCTGCCAAGACGCTGGGCCTTCCGGTGCCGACCCGTGCGCAGCTGATCCCCCTGCTGACCGCCGCCGCCCGCGCCCCCGATCATGGCAAGCTGGAGCCGTGGAGGTTTATCGTGCTGGGCCGCGCGGCGCTGGACCGGCTGTCGGCGGCGGTGCCCACCTGCGACGCCGCGCAGGGGCTGGATGACAAGGCCATCGCCAAGGCGCGCAAGCAGTTCGATGATGCCGCACTGGCCGTTGCCGTGATCGAAATACAGCGCCCCTCACCCAAGATTCCGGCGATCGAACAGACGTATTCGGCCGGGGCGGTGTGCCTTGGGCTGCTGAATGCCGCGCTGGCGGCCGGCTGGGGCGCCAACTGGCTGTCGGGCTGGCCCAGCCACGACCGCAGCTTCATTCGCGATGCGCTGAACCTGACCGAGGCCGAGCGTGTGGCAGGCTTCATCCATATCGGCACCGAAACCGATACCCCGCCCGAACGGCCTCGCCCCGATATCGATGCGATCACCACCTGGGATGTGGACGCATGATTTTTGCCAGCGTCGCCAAGGCTTTGGCGCAGATGGGCGACCGGCGATTCCGGCGCGTTCTGTTTCTGGGGCTGGCGCTGACCGTGGCGCTGCTGTTTGCGGCCTATGCCGGGGTGCTTTTGCTGGTCAGTTGGCTGACCGGCGATGTCGTGACCCTGCCGCTGGTGGGCGAGGTGCGATGGGTCGACGACCTGCTGGGCTGGAGCAGTTTGGTGCTGATGCTGACCATGTCGGTTTTTTTGATGATGCCGGTCGCCTCGGCCATCACGTCGCTGTTTCTGGACGATGTCGCCGCGGCGGTGGAGGCGCGACATTACCCCGATCTGCCGCCGGTCCCGCGCCTGCCGTGGATGGATACGGTGCGCGACACGCTGTCGTTTCTGGGGGTGTTGATCGGCGCCAATATCGTGGCGCTGTTTCTCTATGCCATCCTGCCCTTTGCCACGCTGGGCATTTTCTGGGCGCTGAACGGGTTTTTGCTGGGCCGCGAATATTTTCAGCTGGCGGCGATGCGGCGGCTGGGCCGCGCCGGGGCGCGCGATTTGCGCCGCAGGCATTGGCCACGGATCTGGCTGGCGGGTGTGCTGATGGCAATCCCGCTCAGCGTGCCGTTACTGAACCTGCTGATCCCGATCCTGGGCGCCGCAACATTTACCCACCTAGTCCACGCTCTTCAATCGGGCCGGGTCCGAAGCGCGTGAACAGGTCAATATCCTCCAGCGTGATCTGACCTGTCAGAATGATCCACGCCGTCAGCCCCCAGATCGCCAGCGCGACGGCAGTGGCGATCCACGCCTTTTTCTTCAAATCGTGGCGCTGCGGTGATCCCTTGTGCGTACCGGGAACGATGTCGCCCGCCTCCCCTTGGGTTTGCAGGCGAATCGGGATGGCCACCATAAAGGTCATCGCCCAGATCACGGCATACAGGACCAGACCCGTCATCGGTCCCATCAGACTTCCTCCAGCTCGATCAGGCAGCCGTTGAAATCCTTGGGGTGCAGGAATAGGACAGGCTTGCCATGGGCGCCGATTTTCGGTGTGCCGTCGCCCAGAACGCGCGCGCCGGAGGCAACCAGACGCTCGCGCGCGGCGGTGATATCCTCCACCTCATAGCAGATGTGATGGATGCCGCCGGCGGGGTTCTTCTCCAGAAAACCGGCGATCGGGCTGGCGTCGCCCAAAGGGTACAGCAATTCGATCTTCGTATTGGGAAGATTGATGAAAACAACGGTCACGCCATGATCCGGCTCGTCCTGCGGCGCGCCCACATCCGCGCCCAGCGCGCCACTATACTGCGCAATGGCGGCGTCGAGGTCTGGCACGGCGATGGCAACGTGATTGAGGCGTCCGATCATGGGCTGTCCTTTCGGTAACTGCGGGGCGCGTTTCCCGCATGTTATCGCGCGCAGGCGCGGCCATGGCAAGCGGGCGCTGTGACGCATGAGGCGGCAACAGGGCTGCGACACTGCCCAATTTCTGCCGCGGGCGTTAACCCCGCGTTAGCCAACTATGCGTAACGCTGTCTCCAGATGCTGCCAAAAGGAGACACGCGCATGGACGATCTGCCGGGCCTGAACCCCATCACCAACCCAACCGCCGCCCGCCCCCTGCTGGGCATGACCATTCTGGTGGTCGAGGACAGCCTTTATGCCTGTGACGCAATGCGATTGATGTGCCTGCATTCGGGCGCGCGGATCCGGCGGGCCGATTGCCTGCGCTCGGCGCGGCGCCACCTTTCGGTCTATCGCCCGACGGTGGTGATCGTCGATCTGGGCCTGCCCGACGGGTCCGGGCTGGACCTGATCGCCGAACTGGCAAGCGCGGAGCCGCGCGTGACGTCGATCATCGCCACCAGCGGGCTGGACGGCGCCGAGGCGCGCGCATTGGCCGCCGGTGCCGGGGCGTTTCTGGCCAAGCCCTTGACCAATCTGGGCGTTTTCCAGCAAACGGTCCTTGGCACCCTGCCCGATGATCGCAAACCATGCGGCCCGCGCATCCTGCGGGACGAGGATATCTGCCCCGATCCGCTCGCCTATCGCGATGACATGGTTCACGTGTCCAACCTGCTGGACGAACACCACGGCGGTCCTGTGCTGGACTATGTCGCGCAATTCCTTGGCGGCGTTGCACGCTCTGCCGATGACCTCCAGTTGGCCCAGGCGGCCGACGCGCTGGCGGATGCCGGTCACGGCGGCGCCGCGCTGAACAGCCGCCTGGCACAGGTTGCCGGGCTGGTGCAGGAGCGGCTGGCAGGCCGCGTGGCGATGTGATCAAGCCGCGCAGCGCGGCTTGCTGTGGATCCGGATGCGAACGTAATTGATACGGCGCAAAGCTGCGGCCGGCGCCAGACGCGCACCTGTCAAAAACCGCTTCCCCTGCCTGCGCCAACATCTATGGTTGGCGGGAACCGATAGAAGGCACGCCACATGACCGATCCACGCCCGCGCGGCCCAATCGTCGAAGGTTGGGCGCCCCCGCCCGCCCCCGCGCATACATCAATGGAGGGCGCCCATGTCCGGCTGGAGGCGCTGGACGCTGCCCGCCACGCGGCGCTGCTGTTTCAGGCGTTCGACGGCGATGATACGGTCTGGGATTACATGCCAGCCGGGCCGTTTGCCGCATCATCGCAATTTCATCGCTGGATGCGTGATATCACCGCGTCCCCCGATTACGTATTTTACGCCATCTACGACAAGAATCGCGAGGCGTATGGCGGATTTGCGTCCTACCTGCGGGTGCAGCCCGCCGCCGGGTCGATCGAGGTCGGATATATCGCCATGGCGCCGCAGCTTCAGCGCACGATTGCCGCGACCGAGGCGATGTATCTGATGATGGCGTGGGCCTTTCGCGCAGGCTATCGCCGCTATGAATGGAAATGCGACGCGCTCAACGCACCGTCACGCCGCGCGGCGCAGCGTCTGGGCCTGAGTTACGAGGGGATTTTCCGGCAGGCCACCGTGGTCAAGGGGCGCAACCGGGACACCGCATGGTTCGCCGCCATCGACAAGGATTGGCCCGCACTGGACGAGGCGTTTCGCCTGTGGCTGGATGACTCCAACTTTGACGCAGGCGGTCGGCAGAAATCATCGCTCAGCGATCTGACCCGGCTGGTGCGCGTGACCGATGACCCCGGCATTTCGCCCTGACGCGCGGAACCAGCGCAGGCATTCGGCGTTCGTTTGGGATAAAACCAAGGAGTTGCACCGATGTCCGATATTTATTCCGCTATCAAAGACGACCACGACCGCCACCGCGAATTGCTGAAGCGTATTGCAAATACCAGCGGCGCCTCGGACGACCGCAAGCAGGCGTGGCAGGAGTTTTACAACGACGTCAAAAGCCACGGCGCCGCCGAGGAGGAAACGTTTTATTCCAAGCTGATCTCCAAGACATGGGGACAGGATTCGGCCCGTCATTCGGTACACGAGCATCAGCAGATCGACGACCTGCTGGAAGAGCTGCGCGACATGGACATGGCCGAGGGGGCGTGGCTGCAGAAGTTCAAGACGCTGCGCCATGATTACGAGCATCACATCGACGAAGAAGAAGACGAGGTGTTTGCGCGCGCCCGCGAAGTCATTTCAGAGGACGAGATCGAAGGCTACGGCGCGCGGTTTCTTGAGCGCAAGAAAGAAGAGCGCAAGCTGATCGAGCAAAAGCGCGAGGACAGTCTGGAGGACTGACCCCGCGCCGCTGCGTTACTTATCCTGCGGGATAACGCGCAGGCCCAGCTCCATCAGCTGATCGGACGTCGGCGCGCTGGGGGCGTTCATCATCAGATCCTCGGCGCGCTGGTTCATCGGGAACATGATGACCTCGCGGATATTCGCCTCGTCCGCCAGCAGCATGACGATGCGGTCGATCCCCGCCGCGCAGCCGCCGTGCGGGGGCGCGCCATATTGGAAAGCCTGCACCAGTCCGCCAAAGCGGGAATGCACCTCGGCCTCGTCATAGCCGGCCTTCTCGAATGCGGCGATCATCACATCAAGGCGATGGTTGCGGATCGCACCCGAGATCAACTCATAGCCGTTGCAGGCCAGATCATACTGATATCCCAGCACTTTCAGCGGATCCCCCTGAAGCGCCTCAAGCCCGCCCTGCGGCATCGAGAAGGGGTTGTGCGAGAAGTCGATCTTGCCCGTCTCCTCATCCGCCTCGTACATCGGGAAATCGACGATCCACGCAAAGGCAAAGCGGTTTTCATCCGTCAGCTTCAGCTCGTTGCCGATCTCTGTCCGCGCTTTGCCAGCCACCCGCTCAAAGCTCGCGGGTTTGCCGCCGAGGAAAAACGCGGCGTCCCCCTCGCCCAGACCCAGCTGCTGGCGGATGGCTTCGGTACGCTCGGGGCCGATATTCTTGGCCAGCGGGCCAGCCGCCTCCATCCCCTCGTCGCCCTTGCGCCAGAAGATATACCCCATCCCCGGCAGGCCTTCCTTCTGCGCGAACGCATTCATGCGGTCGCAGAACTTGCGGCTGCCGCCGCCGGGCGCGGGGATGGCGCGGATTTCGGTGCCCTCCTGCTCCAGCAGCTTGGCAAAGATGGCAAAGCCGGAACCGCGGAAATGGTCCGAGACGACCTGCATCTTGATCGGGTTGCGCAGATCGGGCTTGTCGGTGCCATACCACAGCGCCGCATCGGCATAGCTGATCTGCGGCCAGACGTCATCGACGCTGCGGCCGCCGCCGAATTCCTCGAAAATGCCTTGAATAACCGGCTGGATCGTGTCGAAAACGTCCTGCTGGGTGGCAAAGCTCATCTCCAGATCGAGCTGGTAGAAATCGGTCGGCGAGCGGTCGGCGCGCGGATCCTCGTCGCGGAAACAGGGCGCGATCTGGAAATACTTGTCAAAGCCCGACACCATGATCAGCTGTTTGAACAACTGCGGTGCCTGCGGCAGTGCATAGAATTTACCCGGATGAAGGCGCGAGGGCACCAGAAAATCGCGCGCGCCCTCGGGCGACGATGCGGTGATGATCGGCGTCTGATATTCGCGGAAATTCTGGTCCCACATGCGGCGGCGCATGGAGGCGACCACGTCGCTGCGCAGGGTCATGTTCCGCTGCATCGCCTCGCGGCGCAGGTCCAGATAGCGGTGTTTCAGCCGGGTTTCCTCGGGATATTCCTGATCGCCGAACACCATCAACGGCAGTTCCTTGGACGCGCCCAGCACTTCGATATCGCGGATGAACACCTCAACTTCGCCGGTGGGCAGCTTGGGGTTGACCAGTGCGGCGTCGCGCGCCTTGACGTTGCCGTCGATGCGGATGCACCACTCGCTGCGCACCGCATCGACCTGATCGAAAACGGGGCTGTCGGGGTCGCAGATCAGCTGCGTCATGCCGTAGTGATCGCGCAGATCGACGAACAGAACGCCGCCGTGGTCGCGGATGCGGTGAACCCAGCCAGACAGGCGCACGGTGTCGCCCACATTCGATTTATCCAGGTCGGCGCAGGTATGGCTGCGATATGCGTGCATTGGCGGATCCCCTTTGGCGGCCCCATTCAGAGGCTGTCGCGTCTTTGCGCCGATACACATGCCCAGCGCCGCAAAGTCAAGGGGCGTGGCCGGTCTGGCCCGCTGCGCGCGCCCCTGTTGGAAATGTAAGGATCCAAATGCGCAGTTCATGCGTTACCTTCCAGTTATGTCAGATGCACGGGCCCCGCAGCGCGGCCGCCCCTGCCATGGATGCGCAAAAAGGTGGGACATGTGGAGCAAAGCCCTTGATCATTTTTTAACCGGTTTGGTGCAGCAGGGGCGACTGGATGTCACCTATCCGGATGGCACGGCCAAGGCGTACCAGGGCGCCGCGCCCGGCCCGCAGGTGGCCGTTGCCTTGCATGATGCCAGCCTGCCGCGCCGCATCATGCTGTCACCTGAAATGGCCATTGGCGAGGGGTATATGGACGGCCAGCTGACCATCCACGGCGACGATCTGGAAGGGTTTTTGCGGCTGGCAATCGGAAATATGGCCGCGAGCAGTGCCCCGATCGCGCACCGGCCCCTGAAGGTCATGCGCTATTTGTCCCGGCGGCTGCAACAGTTGAACCCGGCGGGGCGATCACGGCAGAATGTGGCGCATCATTATGATTTGTCAGGCAAGCTTTACGACCTGTTCCTGGATGCGGACCGGCAATATTCCTGCGCATATTTTCCCCATGACGATATGACGCTGGACGACGCGCAGGAGGCGAAAAAAGCACATATTGCCCGCAAACTCCTGCTTGAGCCGGGTATGCGGGTGCTGGATATCGGTTGCGGCTGGGGCGGTATGGGGCTGACGCTGGCGCGTGATTTTGGCGCCGAGGTTCTGGGCGTCACGCTGAGCACCGAACAGCACAAGATCGCCAACGAACGCGCAAAGGCCGAAGGGCTGGCAGGCCGCGCCCGTTTCGAGCTGACCGACTACCGCGATCTGGACGGGCAGTTTGATCGAATCGTCTCGGTCGGGATGTTCGAGCATGTGGGCACGCCGCAATATCGCACTTATTTCAGCAAGATAGACGATCTTCTGACCCCCGAGGGCGTGGCGCTGGTACACACGATCGGGCGCGCCAAACCGCCGGGCGTGACCAGCCCGTGGATCCAGAAATACATCTTTCCGGGCGGCTATGTGCCGTCGATGTCGGAAATGACGGCGGCGATTGAACGCTCGGGCCTGATCACCACAGATCTGGAAGTGTGGCGCCTGCATTATGCCGAAACGCTGCGCCATTGGTACGACCGGTTCATGGAGCGGCTCGACGCGGCGCGCAAGCTTTACGATGATCGGTTTTGCCGGATGTGGCGGTTCTACCTGAAGGCGAGCGAGCTGACCTTCAGGCTTGACCGGCAGGTGGTGTTTCAGGTGCAACTGGCACGGCGGCAAGAGGCCGTGCCGCTGACGCGCGACTATCTTTATCGTGGCAACAGCTGACCTTAGCCCGATACCAGATCGGCGCGGATCAGGCCGCGCAGGGCATTGCCCACGTAAAACGCGCGGCCTGCGGTGATATCCTGCGGCGTCAGGCGCCGGGGTCTGCTGCGACCCGCCGCAATCAGCACCTCGCGCCCAATTCCGGGCAGGACGCCGCAGGCGCGCGGCGGGGTCAGCAGGACATCGCCGGTATCGACGTAAAGATTGGTGATCGTCCCCTCGCACAGCGCGCCGCCGGTGTTGAGGAATATCCATTCGTCAATGCCGGGCGGCAGGTCGGCGCGGGCGCGGTCATACAGATCGCGGCAGGTTGATTTGTGACGCAGCCATGGGTCAGCAGGGTCAAGCCGTTTGGGGTGGAAGGCAACACGCCACCGCGTGCCCGGCCTCTGCGGCTGAAACGCGGTGGCCGTGACGGCGGCCCTTCCTGCCCGGTCCACAGTCAGGCGCAGGCGCAGGCGCAACGCGCTGTCGCCGCTGATCCCGTCCAGCGCGGCATCGACGCCGTGCGGCACGATCCCCAGCGCGCGGGCAGACCGGCGCAGCCGGGCCATGTGGCGGGCGCGGTGCGCAATGCCGTCGCCCGGCGTCCAGAGCATGGTTTCGATCAGCGCGAATTCAGCGTCCGCGGGCGGGCAAAGCGGGTTTTCCACAGCGCCTCCTCATATTCTGCTGCACTTGTGCTGTCATGGACCACACCGCCCCCGACATTGAGCGTCACGCGCCCCTCGTCCAGCAGCAGGGTGCGGATGGCAACGTTGAACTCGGCGCGCCCGTCCGGCGCGGCCCAGCCGATGGAGCCGCAATAGATGTCGCGCGCGCCATCCTCCAGATCGCGCAGCACCTGCATGGCGCGCAATTTCGGCGCGCCGGTGATGGATCCGCAGGGAAACAGCGCCGTGAACAGCGCGGCAAGGCCGGTATCGGGGGCCAGCTGCCCTTCGATCAGCGATGTCATCTGATGAACGGTGCTGTAGCTTTCGACGGTGAACAGCTCCGGCACGGTGACGCTGCCGGGGGTGCAGACGCGGCTGAGATCGTTGCGCAGCAGATCCACGATCATCAAGTTCTCGGCCCGGTTCTTTTCGTCGCCGGACAGGAAAATGCGGCGGCGCGCATCCTCGGCGGCATCATCGCTGCGCGGCTGGGTGCCCTTCATCGGGCGGGTCTGGATGCGCCCCTCGGCATTGGTGCGAAAAAACAGCTCGGGCGAGCGGGACAGCAGCGTTGGCAGATCCCTCTGGTGGACCAGCGCGCCATGGCGCACCGGCTGTGCCGCGACCAGCGCGGCATAGAGCGCGGCAGGATCGCCCGATGCGCGCCCCTCCAGAGGGAAGGTCAGGTTCGCCTGATAGAAATCGCCCGCCCCGATATAGTCATGCACCGTGTCGAACGCGCGCTGATAACGCTCTGCGTCCCAAAGCGGGGTGAAATCCGACAGGCTGCCACCCGGCGCGGGCAGATCCGGCGCGGGGATCGGCGCGTCATAGACCCCGAACGCCATCAGCGGCAGGCGGCGGCGCGCGAGCATCAGGGGCGCCAGTCGTGGCTCCAGCGCATAGCCCAGCTCGTAACTGGCGTAGCCTGCCAGCCATGCACCGCTGCGGCGCGCGTCATCCAGCGCGGCCAGCGCGGCAGGGACATCCTGCGCCGCCTCGGCTGTGATCGTGCGGTGCGCGCCCGCAAACAGGCACGCGCCCTCCGCGTCCGGGCTGGCCGGCCCATTGTCAAAGCGAATTTCCACCTGGCGATCTCCTGCGCAGCTTGCCGTGTCTGGCGCTACCTAGTGCGTTTTGTCGCTGAGTGAAAACAGAACTTGATGCCGGCCCCGCTTGCATGCCCCTTCGCCCCTTGCGCCGGCGCGCCGCATGGATATAACCGCCAACAATTTGCGCGCCCGCCCCATGCGGCGATGCTCCCGGCGGGCCTGCGCAACCATAGCTGCCAAGCGGGGACACCGGATATGCCAAAGCGCGACGATATTTCATCCATCATGATCATCGGGGCCGGGCCCATCATTATCGGGCAGGCCTGCGAATTCGACTATTCCGGCGCACAAGCCTGCAAGGCGCTGCGCGAGGAAGGCTATCGCGTCATTCTGGTCAACTCGAACCCGGCGACGATCATGACCGATCCGGGGCTGGCCGATGCCACCTATATCGAGCCGATCACACCCGAAATCGTAGCGAAAATTATCGAAAAGGAACGCCCTGATGCGCTCCTGCCCACGATGGGCGGACAGACGGGCCTGAATACCGCGCTGGCCGTGGCCGATATGGGCGTGCTGGAGAAATACGGCGTCGAGCTGATCGGCGCCAACCGCGCCGCGATCGAAATGGCCGAGGACCGCAAGCTGTTCCGCGAGGCGATGGACCGCCTCGGCATCGAAAACCCCAAGGCGACCATCGCCAACACCATGCAGGAATGCATGGATGCCATTGATTACGTCGGCCTTCCCGCGATCATCCGCCCCGCCTATACCCTTGGCGGCACGGGCGGCGGCGTGGCCTATAACCGCGAGGATTACGAGCATTACTGCAAGACCGGGCTTGATGCCTCGCCCGTCGGCCAGATCCTGATCGACGAGTCGCTGCTGGGCTGGAAAGAGTTTGAAATGGAGGTCGTGCGCGACAGCGCCGACAATGCCATCATCGTCTGCGCCATCGAAAACGTCGACCCGATGGGCGTGCATACCGGCGATTCGATCACCGTGGCCCCTGCCCTGACCCTGACCGACAAGGAGTATCAGGTGATGCGCAACCAGAGCATCGCGGTGCTGCGCGAGATCGGCGTCGAAACGGGCGGGTCGAACGTGCAATGGGCGATCAACCCCGCCGATGGGCGCATGGTGGTGATCGAGATGAACCCGCGCGTGTCACGCTCCTCGGCGCTGGCATCGAAGGCGACGGGATTTCCGATTGCGAAAATCGCGGCGAAACTGGCCGTCGGCTATACGCTGGACGAGCTGGACAATGACATCACGCAAGTCACGCCGGCCAGCTTCGAGCCGTCGATTGATTACGTTGTCACAAAAATCCCGCGCTTCGCGTTTGAGAAATTTGCAGGCAGCGAGCCGCATCTGACTACCGCGATGAAATCGGTGGGCGAGGCGATGGCGATCGGCCGCACCATCCACGAAAGCTTGCAAAAGGCGTTGGCGTCGATGGAGACGGGGCTGAGCGGCTTTGATGAAATCGAAATCGAAGGCGCCCCCGAAAAGGCCGCCGTCACCCGCGCGCTGGCCAAGCAGACCCCCGACCGCATCCGCGTGATTGCACAGGCCATGCGCCACGGGTTGAACGACGACGATATTCACGCCGTTACCATGTATGATCCATGGTTCCTGGCCCGCATCCGCGAGATCATCGAGGCCGAAGAGGACGTGCGCGCCAGCGGCCTGCCCTCCGACGCCGCCGGGCTGCGCCGCCTGAAGATGATGGGCTTCACCGATGCGCGGCTTGCCACCCTGACCGGCTCCAGCGAGGCGTCCGTGCGCGCGGCGCGGCGCGGCGCGGGCGTCACCGCCGTCTTCAAGCGGATCGACACCTGCGCGGCGGAATTCGAGGCGCAGACGCCCTATATGTACTCCACCTACGAGGCTCCGATGATGGGCGACGTAGAATGCGAGGCGCGCCCCTCGGATGCCAAGAAGGTGGTCATTCTGGGCGGCGGCCCCAACCGCATCGGTCAGGGGATCGAGTTCGATTATTGCTGCTGCCACGCCTGCTATGCGCTGTCGGACACCGGTTATGAGACGATCATGATCAACTGCAACCCCGAAACGGTCAGCACCGATTATGACACCTCCGACCGGCTGTATTTCGAGCCGCTGACGTTCGAGCATGTGATGGAAATCCTGCGGGTTGAGCAGGAGAACGGCACGCTGCATGGTGTGATCGTGCAGTTCGGCGGGCAGACCCCGCTCAAGCTGGCCAACGCGCTGGAGGATGAAGGCATCCCGATCCTTGGCACCTCGCCCGACGCCATTGATCTGGCCGAGGACCGCGAGCGGTTTCAGGATCTGGTCAACCGTCTGGGGCTGAAGCAGCCGGTGAATGGTATCGCCTCGACCGACGCCCAGGCCTTTGCGATTGCCGAGAAAATCGGCTTCCCGCTGGTGATCCGCCCGTCCTACGTGCTGGGCGGGCGCGCGATGGAGATCGTGCGCGACATGCCGCAGCTGGAACGCTACATCGCCGAGGCGGTGGTGGTGTCGGGCAAAAGCCCGGTCTTGCTGGACAGCTACCTGTCAGGCGCGATCGAATGTGATGTCGATGCGCTGTCCGATGGCGAGAACGTGCATGTCGCCGGCATCATGCAGCATATCGAAGAGGCCGGCGTACATTCCGGCGACAGCGCCTGCTCGATCCCGCCCTACACGCTGGACGACGATATCATCGCGGAAATTGAGCGGCAGACTGTCGCGCTCGCGCGTGCTCTGAAGGTGGTCGGGCTGATGAACGTGCAATTTGCAGTAAAGGACGGCGAGATTTTCCTGATCGAGGTGAACCCCCGCGCCAGCCGCACCGTGCCTTTTGTCGCCAAGGCGACGGATTCGGCCATCGCGTCCATCGCCGCGCGCCTGATGGCGGGCGAGCCGCTGAGCAACTTCCCGCATCGCGGCGATTACCCGGAGGACGCCACCCCCGGCAGCCTGCCGATGGCCGACCAGATGACGCTGGCCGATTACGCAATGCCGTGGTTTTCGGTCAAGGAGGCGGTCATGCCCTTCGCCCGCTTCCCCGGTGTCGATACGATCCTTGGCCCCGAAATGCGCTCGACCGGCGAGGTCATGGGCTGGGATGTCAGTTTCCCCCGCGCGTTTCTCAAGGCGCTGATGGGCGCGGGCGTGGTGCTGCCCGATAGCGGCGCGGTGTTCTTCTCGATCAAGGACAGCGACAAGACGCCCCTGATTATCGAGGCGGCGCGCATCCTGCTGGATATCGGGTTCAGCATCGTTGCAACGCGCGGAACGGCGGCGTTCCTGACGGAAAACGACCTGCCTTGCACCGTGGTGAACAAGGTTTACGAGGGGCGTCCCAACATCGTGGATATGCTGAAAAACGGCGAAATCGCCGTGGTGATGAACACGACCGAAGGCGCGCTGTCGGTTGAGGACAGCCGCGAAATCCGCTCGGTCGCGCTGTATGACAAGATCCCGTATTTCACCACCGCTGCCGCATCCTTGGCGGCCGCACAGGCCATGCAGGCCCGGCTGGAGGGCGACCTCAAGGTGATGCCGCTGCAAGGCCCCACAGCGGCGTGAGCAAAATGTGCAGGCCGGTCCCATCCGGCCTGCACACGTGGTGTTGCATAATGACACCAAAGCGTGAGCGCGAAATAATCTTAGCGCACATGCGCAAAACACTCTCTGCGATTTTTTCACGCCTTATCATATGCTTACGATGCGCTCCGCAAGCTATGCAATAAGGTCGCAGCAGCCATGACGCCATTCCTTGAAATATTGTTCACTTGCCCTTTGCTTTCCCAATGGAAATGGATAGATCCGGATCAAGGCAGTGACCGCTGCCCCAGATGAAAACGCAGCATAGGGAGGCGCCCATGACACGGGATCAACTAAACCGAGAGTTACGCATGCATAGTGCCACCTGGCCTGCTGTGCTTGTTGTCTATGGCCTTATTTTCGGGACCATGGTCCTGTCAGCGATGTCGATGACCTGACACGCAGGCCGGCCCGATCCTGACCGGATCGGACTATTCAAAAGTTTCAGCAGATGCAGCGGCGGATGGGCACACCCACCCGCCAATCCCCCATTCTGGCGAGGGTTTGGATAACCCCTGCCACACGGCCAGAAGCGATACTGCCATGACCAGAGATCAACTGACCCGCGAGTTGCGCGCGCACAGCGCCAATTTTCCAACTGTCCTGATCGTCTATGCCGTTATTTTCGGCACGATGATCCTGACTGGCCTTGCAATGACCTGATACCGCCCGAACGGGCAGTGATCGAGCGGCGAATGGACCCCCATTCGCCGCTTTTTCTTTGCCGGGTCAGGCACTCGTCGGGGCGATCTTTTCATCTTCGGGGTCGATCTTCTTCGACGCCGATTCGCCCAGATTCTCAAGGCCGCGCTCTTCCAGAAGCGTGGTCAGCCAATCGGGGTCCATCTCGGGCACCGAGCTAAGCAGAAGGTCGGTGTAGGGATGGTGCGGCGGGCGGAACATCTCGTCCTTTGGCCCCTGCTCCACCACTTGGCCATTCTGCATGACCACCACCTCATCGGCGATGGATCGCACCGTGGCCAGATCGTGCGTGATGAACATATAGGCCAGGTTCAGCTCGTCCTGAAGCCTGTCTAGCAGGCGCAGGATGCCCTCGGCCACCAGTTGGTCCAGCGCCGATGTCACCTCGTCGCAGACGATGAAACTGGGTTCGGCCGCCAGCGCGCGCGCAATGCCGATCCGCTGCTTCTGGCCGCCGGACAATTCGGGTGGATAGCGGTTGTAGTATTGCGACGGCTCCAACTCGATCAGATCCAGCAGCTCGTCCACCCGGTTTTTCAGCGCGGCGCCCTTCAGGCCCGAATAGAAACGCGCCGGCCGCCCGATGATTTCGCTGATTTTCACCTTGGGGTTCAACGCGGTGTCGGCCATCTGGTAGATCATCTGGCACTGGCGCAGCTGTTCCTTGTTGCGGTTGCGGTAGTCCGCCGGGAACGGCTCGCCCTTGAACAGCACCTCGCCCTTTTGCGGTGGCAGAAGGCCGGTGATGACGCGCGCGGTTGTCGATTTGCCCGAGCCAGATTCGCCGACCACGGCCACGGTCATGCCCTCGTAAATATCAAAGCTGACATCATCGAGGATCTTGGGGCCGTTGGAATAAGCCGCATCGACATTTTTAACCGAAATCAGGCAATCGCGCCCCTCGCGGCTGCGCTGGGGGGATTTGAAGCTGCGCACGGCCCAAAGGGATTTGGTATATTCCTCCTTGGGGTTGCTCATCATGTCGGCGGTCGAGCCTTCTTCGACTTCCTCGCCTTTCAGCAGCACCTTGATCGTGTCGGCCATCTGCGCAACGACGGCCAAATCGTGGGTGATATAGAGCGCGGCCGTATCGAACTGATCGACGATGTCGCGGATCGCCGCCAGCACCTCGATCTGGGTGGTCACGTCCAGCGCCGTCGTCGGCTCGTCAAAGATGATCAGGTCGGGGCGGCAGGACATCGCCATCGCCGTCATCGCGCGCTGTAGCTGACCGCCGGAGACCTGATGGGGATAGCGAAACCCGATTTCATCAGGGTTCGGCAGGCGCAGCCGATTGTAGAGGTCAATCGCGTCCTCCTGTGCCTCCATCCGTTTTTTCAGGCGGTATTGCAGCGGGCCTTCGGTGTGCTGGTCGATGATCTTGTGCGCCGGGTTGAAGGACGCCGCCGCCGACTGCGCCACATAGGCGATGCGATTGCCGCGCAGCGCGCGCCGCTCGCCTTCGGTCGCGGTGGTCAGCTCCATACCGTCGAATTCAATCGACGAATCCTCGGAGATGCGCGTGCCGTCGCGCGCGTATCCCATTGCGGCGGCGCCGATGGTGGATTTGCCGGCGCCAGATTCGCCGATCAGGCCCATCACCTCGCCCCGGTGCAGGGTCAGATCGACACCCTTGATGATGTCGACCCAGCTTTCATCGGAATAGCCCTGAATTTTCAGGTTTCTGATTTTCAGCAGGACATCTTTTTTCGTCTTGTCATATGGCATGTGTCGTTACTCCTTCAGTCCCGAGGACCGGTGCAGCATCCAGTCCACCACGAAGTTGACCCCGACGGTCAGCAGCGCGATGGCGGCGGCAGGTATGAGCGGTGTGATTTCACCAAATGAGATCAGCGTCGCGTTTTCGCGCACCATCGACCCCCAGTCGGCCGTGGGTGGCTGAATACCAAGCCCAAGGAAGGACAGGCCCGCGACCAGCAGGAACACAAAGCAGAACTCAAGGCCGAATTCAGCGATCAGCGGCGCGGTCGAGTTTGGCAGGATCTCGCGGCGGATCAGATAGCCGGTGCCCTCCCCGCGCAGCTTGGCCGCTTCGATATAGTCCATTACCACCACGTCGCCCGCAACCGCCCGCGTCAGGCGGAAGACGCGCGGCGCATAGATGATCGACACGGCGATGATGATCACCGGCATGGACGGGCCGAAGATCGACAGCATCAGCAGCGCGAAGATCAGCGAGGGAATCGACATGATCACATCCGCGACACGGCCCAGCATATTGTCCAGAAAACCGCCCTTCGTGGCCGCAAGAAGGCCCAGAAACGCACCGACGAAAAACGCCAGCAGCGTGGCCGTCAGCGCCAGTCCGACAGAGTTGCGCGTGCCGTAGATCAGGCGGCTGAACATATCACGGCCCAGCTGGTCAGCGCCCAGCAACATGTTTTCATCTGCCGGCGCGAACGCTGACGCGATGACTTCGGCCTCACCAAAGGGGGCGATCCAGGGTGCGAAAACACCTGCGACAGCGTAGGTGAAGATCACGAACATGCCGAAACCGGCGGTCAGCGGCGCTGTGCGCAGCTCCTTGGCCACTTCGCGTGAGACAATCAGGATCAGGAACTCGCGGAACGCGTAGGACACCATCGCGGCCAGTGCGATCACGCCAGCCGCGATCGCGATGAACTTCAGCGCATCCGCGCCGCCGATGATGCCCACGATGAACGACACCAGCGTCAGCGAGAACAGCAGCAAGAACGCCGACCGTTGATTATAGAACGCGGCGAGGCACGACGCGATCAGGAGCAGCGAATAATACGCGATTACAAAAATACCCATATCTCGTACTCCCTTATTTCGGATGCCGCAGGCGCGGATTGGTCAGAATTGCGCCCACGTCTGCCGCAAGATTGAGCAGGATGAAGGTCGCGGCGAAGATCAGGCAGCAGGCCTGCACCACGGGGAAATCGCGTTTGCTGACCGCATCGACCAGCGCCTGACCGATGCCGGGATAAACGAACACCACCTCGACCAGAACAACGCCGGTGATCAGATAGGCCAGGTTCAGCGCGATCACGTTGATGATCGGCGCCCAGGCGTTGGGCAGCGCGTGGCGCACGATGACCTTCCACGGCGGTGTGCCCTTCAGCTTGGCCATTTCGATATAGGGAGAGGCCAGCAGGTTGATGATCGCGGCGCGCGTCATGCGCATCATATGCGCGGTGACGACCAGAACCAGCGTCAGGGCCGGCAGGAACGTCCGCTCCAGCAGTTCCCAGAACGACATGCCGTCGCTGAGGCTGGCGATGGCGGGGAACATGCCCCACTTGACCGAAAAGAACAGGATCAGGATGTAACCCAGGAAAAATTCGGGGCTGGAGATGGATGTCAGCGTCAGCACGTTGGCCACCCGGTCAAAGATCGAGTTGCGCAGAAGCGCGACGATCACGCCCAGCGTGATGGCGAAAGGCACAGCGATAACGGCGGCATAGGTGGCCAGAAACAGCGTGTTGCGGAACCGCTCGCCAATCACGCTCATCACCGGCTCTTGCGTCACGATAGAGCTGCCGAAATCGAGCATCAACGCCCCTTTCAGCCAGTCGAAATACCGCACAAGTGCGGGATCGTTCAGCCCCATCTGCTCGCGCAAGTTTCTGACGTTTTCCTCGGTCGCCCCCTGGCCCAGAACCGCCTCGGCGATGTCGCCGGGCAAAAGTTCGACCATGAAAAAGATGATGACTGAAATCACCAGTAGAATAATCAGTCCCAGACCGAGCCGTTTCGCAACAAGCCCTAGTATGTCGCCCATGTGTCCCTCCTGCTGCCCTTCCGGCCCAATGTCGCCCTTACGGCGCGCCCGGAATTAACAGTTGATCGTCATCTTTGTTACGCGTGCGCGGTAACTGCATGACATTGATTTTGGCCCATAATCCGGCGCTACGGCGCCGTGCGGGCATGAAATCCCGGCGCCGCAGGGGCGCCGGGATCGGTACTTTATCGGTTTAGCTTTCAAACCACCAGCGGCTGGCGGCACGGTATCCGTCCAGCTGCCAGGCGATGGAATACTCCCCCGCGGTGCCGATATTCTTGCGTTTGCCGTAAACGAAATTGGGGAAATACGGGATTACCGTACCGCCATCGTCGCGCGACAGGATCGCCATATCGCGATACATTTCAGCGCGCAGGGTATCGTCCAGCTCGGCCTTGGCCTGAAGCAGAAGCTTGTTGAACTCCTCGTTCTGCCAGTGCGATTCGTTCCACGCCGCATCGTCCTTGTAGGCAAGGCTGTACATCACATCGGGTGTCGGGCGCGCGCCCCATGCGACCATGCACCACGGCTTTTTCAGCCAGACATCGGACCAGTAGCCATCATTCGGCTCGCGCGACACCTTGACGTCGATGCCCGATGCCTTGGCGTGTTCCGAATACAGGATCGCCGCATCGACCGCGCCGGTCGCGATTGAATCGGCGGAATGAAGCGTGACGCTCAGATCTTCCATCCCGGCCTTTTTCAGCAGCGATTTGGCCTGATCGGGGTCGTAGGGCGTCTGCTCCACGTCCTCGGGCCAATAGGGCATGGCGGGCGAGTGGTGGAAATCGTTGCCGATTGTGGCCGCGCCGAACAGGATCTTTTCCATCATGTCCTTGCGGTCAATCGACAGCTTCAGCGCCTTGCGCACGTTGACGTCCGTGAACGGCTCGACATCGCAGAACATCGGCATCGTGATCGTCTGCGCGGATGGCAGGTTGATCACGTCCACCTCTGGGTGACGCTCCAGCAGGGTCATCGTCTTGTTCTCAAGCCAGCTGGTCGCGTCCGCGTCGCCGGTGACAAGGGCGGTCTGGCGCGCGTTGGGATCGTTGATGAAAATCACCTCGACCGCGTCGAAATAGGCCCCCTCGCCGTGCCATTCATCGTGGCGGGTCAGGTTGGCGCTGCGGCCCGGCTCGAAACTGTCCAGCTTGTAGGGACCGCAGCCATCGCCCGACTTCCAGTCAATCGAGCCATCGTCAGTCGCGGGCAGAATGACGAAATGATAGTCGGTCATCAGCCAAGGCAGATCCGCGTTGCCGCTTTCCAACTTGAACGTGACGGTCTGGTCGTCAACGGCCACAACGTCGGTGACAACCTCCAGCAACGCCTTGGCAACCGATGTGGTTTTCTCGCCCCGGTGGTAGTTGATCGAGGCGACCACATCGGCCGCCTTCACCTTGGCGCCCGAATGGAAGGTCGCGGCGGGGTTCAGCTTGAACGTCCACTCGGAGGCGTCTTCTGTCGCGGACCATTCGCTGGCCACATCGGGGCCAAGCGTGCCGTCCGTGTTGATCAACGTCAGAAACGCCCGGTGCGTATGCGCCAGCAGGATCTCGGCGTTGGATTCGTAAAGACCCGGATCGTGGCTGTCGCCCGAATTGCCGTCATGCTGCGCAATTCGGAAGGTTCCGCCGCGCTTTGGCTCTGCCCGTGCGGCCGTGCCCCACAGCCCGGTCGCGGCGCTGGCGGTGACGCCTGCGGCCATCGCGTAATTCATGAACGAACGGCGCGAAACGCGCCCTTCGCGGGCGGCGTGCGCCAACTTGTCCAGCATCATCTGAGTGTTCGGATTGGTCATGTCATCTCCCTGAAAGTCCGCTTTTATCTTGTCATGTGCGGGCATCTTTGGTGGCCGGACGCCTGCGAAGTTTGTGCATGCTGCGATCCGCAAGCGGGCCCGAAAGCGACGTGTTTATACCAAAACACGAAAGTCACCCTGCATCCACAATTTTTTGATACGCAACGATATTCTCACTACACCCTTTTGGTGAAACAAATTTTCATGGCGTGGCAACTCAACACCCCAAACACGAAAAAAGTTCCGGCTCCGGCTGTTTGAACCGCGCTGAAGAACCCGGCGCACGCGGCGCCGGGTCCGGATCATCGCAGCCAGGCGACAGGCTTGTGCGATCAGCCCGAGAACCACCAGCGGCTGGGGCCGCGCGCGCCGTCCAGCTCCCAGCTGGAGGCAAGGTTGTCCCCGGTCGAGACGTTGCTGCGCACCGCATACACAAAGTTGTTGAAGAACGGGATGATCGTGCCGCCATCGTTGCGCGCCAGCAGCGCCATATCGCGGTACATCTCGCTGCGCAGCTCGTCGTTCAGCTCCGCCTTGGCCTTGAGCAGCAGCGTGTTGAACTCCTCATTCTGCCAGCGCGACTCGTTCCACGCAGCGTCATCCTTGTAGGCAAGGCTGTACATCACATCGGGCGTCGGGCGCGCTCCCCAGCTGACCGCGGTAAACGGCTTTTTCAGCCAGACATCCGAATAATAGCCATCATTCGGCTCGCGCACGACATTGACGTTGATACCGGCCTGTTTCGCCTGCTCGGCATACAGAACGCACATATCGACCGCACCCGAGAATACGGAATCGGCGGTGCTGAGATCGACCTGAATATTTTCGGCGCCCGCCTTCTTCAGCAGCGATTTCGCCTGATCGGGATCATAGTCGCGCTGTTCAATTCCTTCGGGGAAATAAGGCATCGCCGGGCTGTGGTGGAAATCATTGCCCTTTGTTGCCTCGCCAAAGGCGATTTTCTGGATGATCTCGTCGCGGTCCATCGCCAGCTTCATGGCGTTGCGCACATTCACATCCTTGAAGGGCGCGGTGTCGCAAAACATCGGCATGGTGATCGCCGCAGCAGATGGCACACTAAGGATATTGATCGACGGATCACGCTCCAGCAGTGATTTCGTCTTGAGATCGACCAGTGAAATCGCATCGACGTCGCCCGTTACCAGCGCGGTCTGGCGCGCGTTGGGATCGTTCAGAACCAGCATTTCCAGCGCGTCGAAATAAGCCCCGTCAAGATGCCAGCCGTCATGGCGCGACAGGTTGAACTGCACGCCCCATTCCGCATCGTCAATCTTGTAAGGGCCGGAGCCATCCCCCGACTGCCAGTCAATACCGCCATTGCCGTCGCTGGGGCAGACCG
This sequence comes from Roseovarius dicentrarchi, assembly GCF_003316635.1. GTDB lineage: Bacteria > Pseudomonadota > Alphaproteobacteria > Rhodobacterales > Rhodobacteraceae > Roseovarius > Roseovarius dicentrarchi. The sequence goes on from NZ_QNQP01000010.1 coordinate 95,156, forward strand.
CGAAATGGTAGTCGGTCATCAGCCACGGCACGTCTGCGTTGCCCGCGTCCAGCTCGACCACGACGGTATGTTCGCCATCCGCGCGGATATCCGTCACCGACGACAGCAGCGATTTGGCCGCCGAAGTGGACTTCTCCCCCCGGTGGAAATTCAGTGAATTGACAACATCCCCGGACGTGACGGGCTTGCCGCTGTGGAACACCGCATCAGGCGTAATTTCAAAGGTCCAGACGGACGCGTCATCATTCGGCTCCCACCCGGTGGCCAGATCGTTGCCCAGCGTGCCATCGGAATTGATCATCGTCAGATAGCTGCGGTACTGATGCGCCAGATAAATCTGCTGGCGGCTGACATAGGTGCCCGGATCGTGGTTGTCAGATGAATTGCCGTCATGGATGCCAAAGCGGAACGTCCCGCCCTTCTGCGGCGCGGCCTGGGCGCGGGTGGTCCACAGACCGCCAGCGGCGGTTGCCGCAATACCGGCAGCAGCAGACGTATTGATGAACGCACGGCGCGACAGTCTGCCTGTGCGCGCGGCACTGTCCAGCGTGGCGGACAGCGCGGAATCGGTGGTTTTGGTCTGATTAAATTTGGTCATTTATATCTCTCCGTAAAGTGGGATTGATTTTCTCGCGCAGATCCAGGCGCTCTGACTGCCAGCAGTAGCGCAGGCGGCACGCGGCGCCGAATGTGCCCCCGGCCGGTGCGTGCGCAAGGGCAGTGGCCCCGCGGCAGAGTGAGTGCATGGCATATAGCCTGATTGCGACATTTCCTTAGGGGAACATGAAACCCCGCTGACTACCAGCGGAAATAGGCCGAAATACCCTATTTATAGGGGTTGACGGCAGCTGAACCCGGCCTGCGCTGATCGAAATACGGCCATTCGGGCCACAATCTGCTGCCCGAATATGTCGTTTTCAGACCATCAACCCCATGCGCGGACGCCTGGCCTGGCGCGCATGACACTATTCGCGCCGCAGACGCAGCTTGGTGAAATAGTCCAGCCGCTTCTTCAACTCACGCTCGAATCCGCGCTCGACCGGTTGATAAAGGATGGGGCGTTTCATGGTTTCGGGAAAGTAATTCTGCCCTGAAAACCCGTCTTCGGCGTCATGGTCATAGGCATAGCCCGACCCATATCCCTGCTCTTTCATCAGCTTGGTCGGCGCGTTCAGAATGTGCTTTGGCGGGGGCTCTGATCCGGTCTTTTTGGCTTCGCGCATCGCCGCTTTGAAGGCCACGTATCCGGCGTTCGATTTGGGCGCCAACGCCAGATAGGTTACCGCCTGCCCCAGCGCCAATTCGCCCTCGGGGCTGCCCAGCCGCTCGTATGTCTCCCACGCGTCCAGACAGACGCGGTGCGCGTGGGTATCGGCCAGCCCGATATCCTCGACCGCCATACGCGCGATGCGCCGGGCCAGATATCGCGGATCTTCGCCCCCGGTCAGCATCCGCGCCAGCCAATACAGCGCCGCGTCGGGATCGGACCCGCGCACCGATTTATGCAGCGCCGAGATCAGGTTATAATGCTCATCCCCGGATTTGTCGTATTTTGCCGCCCGCCGCATCAGGCGACTGGCCAGCCCCTCCGGCCCCAGCTTGCCGGTCAGTTTCCACGCGGCGATCTGCTCGATCAGGTTCAGCAGCGCCCGGCCATCTCCATCGGCCATCTCCAGCAGCGCCTCGCGCGCCGGGCCATCCAGCGGCAGGGGGCGGCCCATCTCGCGCTCGGCCCGCTGGGCAAGACGCTCCAGATCCGACAGCGCCAGACGGGTCAGCACCAGCACCTGACTGCGCGACAAAAGCGCGGCGTTCAACTCAAAGCTTGGGTTTTCGGTCGTGGCGCCGACCAACAGGATCGTGCCGTCCTCCATGAAGGGCAAAAATCCGTCCTGCTGCGCCTTGTTGAAGCGGTGAATTTCGTCGACGAACAGCAGCGTTCCCTGCCCGTTCCGGCGGCGATGCGTCGCCTCCTGAAACACCTTCTTCAATTCGGCGACGCCGGAAAAAATTGCGCTGATCTGAATGAAATGCAGATCCGTCTCATCCGCCAGAAGCCGCGCGATCGTCGTCTTGCCCACCCCCGGCGGACCCCAGAAGATCAGACTGCCCAGACTGCCCGCCGTCAGCATCACGCCCAGCGGCGCCTCGCGGCCCAGCACCTGCTCCTGCCCGATCACATCGCCCAGCGATTTCGGGCGAAGGCGATCCGCCAGCGGGCGGTGGCCTTGCTGCGGCTCGGGCGCGGGTGCGCCGGTATCGAACAGGTCCGCCATCTGCTAGAGCCGGAACCGCATGGTCAGCCGCCGCTGCCCGCGCTGCACATCCAGCGCCAGCCGCCCGCGCGCCCGCTCCAGCGCTGCGTTCGCCTCGGTGCTGGATGCAATCGCCGCGTCGTCCACGCCCAGCAGGATATCCCCGGCACGCAGCCCGGCGCGCGCGCCGATATCACCCGGATCAACCACCAGCGCGCCATCGGCTATCGAAAACGGCAAGTCGAATTCAGCCATCACGGCCGGGTTGATCGTGCTGAGCGTGACACCCGGCACCGCCGCCCCGGCCCCGGTGGTGAGCGTCGCGCGCGGCGGCGTTTCCGGCGCGCGCCGCATCGGCACGATCACATCGCGCGTCTCGCCGCCCTGCACCGCCGTCACGGTCAAATCCACGCCGATCCCGGCAATCGTCATGCGATAGATCATCTCCGCCGGGCCACTGACATCACGCCCGTCCACAGCAAGGATCACATCGCCGGGCGTCAGCCCCGCCGCGCCAAAGGGGCTGGCCGGGTGGACCCCGGACAGGATGACCCCGCCGGAGCGGTCCAGCCCTAACCCTTCGGCCATATCAAAGGTCAAGGGCTGGCCTGAAACGCCCGCCCAGGGGCGCTGAAATTCGGCCTCGCCCGCGCGGGCCTGCGCCATGAACTGGCTGACCAGAGTGGCCGGAATGGCAAAGCCGATACCGTTCGATCCGCCCGAGCGGCTGAGTATCGAGGTGTTGATGCCAATAAGCCGGCCGTTGATATCGACCAGCGCACCGCCTGAATTGCCGGGGTTGATCGGCGCATCGGTCTGGATGAAATACCCGCGCGTGTTGCCCGTCACCGTGCCGGACCGCGCAAGGCCCGACACGATCCCGCTGGTCACGGTCTGTCCCACACCAAACGGATTGCCGACCGCCAGCGCCAATTCGCCCACCTCGACGCTGTCGCTGTCGCGAAGCTCCAGCGCGGGCAAGTCCGTCGCACCGGCCAGTTGCAAAATGGCCAGATCGCTTTCCTCGTCGGCCAACAGCACGGTCGCGTCAAATTCACGCCGGTCGGTCAGCACCACGCGGATGTCGGTCGCCTGCCCGACCACATGATAATTCGATACGACGATGCCGCCCGCATCCAGAATAACGCCGGAGCCCAGCGAATTTTCCACGCGCGGCGGCTGCGCACCAAAACCCTGAAACAGCTGCCCGAAAAACGGATCATCCGCGAACGGGCTGGCGCGCCCCTCAATCACCCGGCGGGCGTAGATGTTGACCACCGCCGGCGTCACCGCCTTGACCACGGGCACAAAACCCATCTGGATTTCTGCCTGGCTGGTCGGCACCCGGGTTTCGGCAATGGCGGGGGCGCTGAGCACCAGCAAGGCAAGGGCAATCGGTCTGAGCATCGCGCGTCTCCGTCAACTGTGCCTGCCCGATATGCGCGTCGCCGCATCCGATTGCAAGTTTGCGCCTCAACGCCGGACATGCAAAAGCCCCCGCCGATATGGCGGGGGCCTCAAAACACCGGCCTTTTCAGGCTGCGCTTTATTCTTCGTCCATCGACGCCAGTTCGGAGGCGACGCGCTCCTTATCGGCCTTGCCCTTGGCGGCCGGATCGCGGTCAACGAATTCGATGATCGCCATCGGTGCCATGTCGCCGTAGCGGAAACCGGCCTTCAGGACGCGGACGTAACCGCCCTGACGGTCCTTGTAGCGCGGGCCAAGGATGTCGAACAGCTTCGCGACATACTGGTCCTGCTTCAGCTGGCTTGCGGCCTGCCGGCGCGCGTGCAGATCGCCGCGCTTGCCCAGCGTGATCATCTTTTCGATGATCCGGCGCAGTTCCTTGGCTTTCGGCAGTGTTGTCTTGATCTGCTCATGTTCAATGAGCGAGCCTGCCATGTTCGCCCACAGCGCCTTGCGGTGCTCGTGGGTGCGGTTCAGGCGGCGGTAACCTCTTGCGTGACGCATTTTCTAACTCCTTAACGTATTTTGCTTTGTCCGGCGGCGTGATGCGTGTCAGGCCACTCTCCTTGGGGCATTATGCCCGGTCTTTGCTGGTCGCACCCCGTGGCGCGACCTGCGAATTCTGGACTGGCGGTTTAGAACGAATCCTCGAATTTTTTTGCCAGATCTTCGATATTGTCGGGCGGCCAATCCTCGACATCCATGCCCAGATGCAGGCCCATGCCCGACAGCACTTCCTTGATTTCGTTCAGGGACTTGCGGCCAAAGTTCGGCGTGCGCAGCATTTCGGCTTCGGTTTTCTGGATCAGATCGCCGATATAGACGATATTGTCGTTCTTCAGGCAGTTGGCCGACCGCACCGAAAGCTCCAGCTCGTCAACCTTCTTCAGCAGAAGCGGGTTGAACTCCAGACCATCCTCATCATCCTGGCGGCCGGCGCTTTCCGGCTCGTCAAAGTTGACGAAGGTGCTCAGCTGGTCCTGAAGGATGCGCGCGGCATAGGCCACAGCATCGTCCGGCGTGATCGAGCCGTCGGTTTCGACCTTCATCGTCAGCTTGTCATAGTCCAGAACCTGCCCCTCGCGGGTGGGCTGAACGTCATAGCTGACGCGGCGGATCGGGCTGTAGATCGCGTCGATCGGAATCATGCCGATCGGCGCATCCTCGGGCTTGTTCTTCTCGGCGGCAACATAGCCTTTGCCGGTGCCGACGGTCAGCTCCATGAACAGGTCCGCGCCCTCGTCTAGGTGGCAGATCACATGTTCGCGGTTCAGAATTTCGATGCCGCTGCTGTCGGAAATATCGCCGGCAGTCACGACGCCCGGACCCTTGACGTTGACCGACAGACGCTTGGGGCCTTCGACCTCCATGCGGATGGCGACGCCCTTGAGGTTCAGGATGATGTCGGTGACATCCTCGCGCACACCTGCCACGCTTGAGAACTCGTGCAGCACGTTGTCGATCTGCACGGCGGTGATCGCCGCACCTTGCAGCGACGACATCAGAACGCGGCGCAGCGCGTTGCCCAGCGTCAGACCAAAGCCGCGCTCCAGCGGTTCGGCGACGACAGTGGCCTGACGCAGCGGGTCATTGCCCGGCTTGACGTCCAGCTGTGTCGGCTTGATCAATTCAGCCCAGTTCTTGTGGATCATGTGTCCCTCCATACCAGTCCTGCCCGCATGTCCGACGGCCAGAACGCCCGAGGTTTAAAATGACGGCAAATAGGGCCACGCGGACATGCGCGGCCCCACTTGAAAAACAGACCTCAGACGCGGCGGCGCTTTGGCGGACGGCAGCCGTTATGCGCCATCGGCGTGACGTCACGGATGGATGTCACGTTCAGGCCAACAGCGGCCAGTGCGCGCAGTGCGCTTTCGCGGCCCGAACCGGGGCCCTGCACTTCGACCTCGATCGTGCGCATGCCGTGTTCCTGCGCCTTCTTGCCCGCATCTTCGGCAGCCATCTGCGCCGCATAGGGCGTCGATTTGCGCGAGCCCTTGAAGCCGCATGTGCCGGCCGAGGACCACGCAATCGCGTTGCCCTGCACGTCGGAAATCAGGATCTTGGTGTTGTTGAAGGACGAGTTCACATGAGCAACGCCGGTGGCGATGTTCTTGGAAACCTTCTTTTTGGTGCGTTTTGTATCGCGTGCCATATCAAATGCCCTCCCTTATTTCTTCTTGCCGGCAATGGCCTTTGCGGGGCCTTTGCGGGTGCGGGCGTTGGTATGGGTACGCTGGCCGCGAACCGGCAGGTTCCGGCGGTGGCGCAGACCGCGGTAGCAGCCCAGATCCATCAGGCGCTTGATGTTCATCTGCGTCTCGCGGCGCAGGTCACCTTCGACAGCCAGATTGGCGTCGATATACTCGCGCAGCGCAACCGTTTCGGTGTCGCTCAACTCATTCACGCGGCGCGTGTGGTCGATGCCGACCGCGTCGCAGATGGTTTTGGCGGTGGAGTGACCGATACCAGTCACGTAGGTCAGGGCAATGGGAACCCGTTTATGCGTCGGGATGTTGACGCCGGCGATACGTGCCAAGTGCATATTCCTTTTTCGTTGCGGGTCCGTAATGCCGGACCCTTTTTTCACAACGTAGGCAAGAGGCGCATCACGCCCAAGCCGCAGCTGAATTCAGGTAATCGATTCGGTATGAGGCAGCCCCATGGGAATCAAACCCCTTGCGGGATGCTGCTGGTTAGGAGGAATTGGCAGGATCGTCAAGGGCCGGGCGGCAAACTAAACCACCCTGCCCTGCGATACCCGATGTGCAAGCTGCGTCAGCGGTCCAGAATGGCGGCGATGCTGCCCTGAACGTCCTTGACGCTCCCCAGGCCATTGATGCGGCTCAGCATGTCTTTGGCGTAGTAATAGCCGACCAGCGGCGACGTTTTCTTGTAATATTCCATGAGGCGATTGCGCAGCGCCTCCTCGTTATCGTCGGCGCGGCGGGTAAACTCATGCGCTTCGCCGCATTTGGTGCAGACGCCGTCCGCCGGGATCGGCTTGGTATTGTCGTTATACACCTCGCCGCAGTTCGAGCAGGTGGAGCGGGCCGTGATACGATCAACCAGCGCCTCGTCGTCGACCTGCATTTCGATCACCGCATCCAACGTCTCGCCACATTCGGACAAAAGCTGCCCCAGTGCGTCGGCTTGCGGCAGGGTGCGCGGGAAGCCGTCAAAGATAAAACCGCCCCCCTTGCCGCATTCCAGCTTCTCCCGGATCAGGCCGATGACGATTTCATCTGTCACCAGCTCGCCCCGCGCCATCACTTCGGCAACACGCTTGCCCATCTCGGTGCCACTATCCTTGGCTTCGCGCAGCATGTCGCCGGTGCTTAGCTGGATCATGTCGCGGGTGGCCACCAGATGATGCGCCTGTGTGCCCTTGCCCGCGCCCGGCGGTCCGAGAAGTATGATGTTCATTTATTTCCGTCCTGTCCCTTTGCGACGGGCGCGCCGTTTGCCCTTGCTGCCAAGCTGTGATTTTTCAATCAGCCCTTCGTATTGATGTGCCAGAAGATGGCTTTGCACCTGCTGGATCGTGTCCATTGTGACCGACACGACAATAAGAACCGATGTCCCGCCAAAGTAAAAGGGGATCGCGAACTGCGCGCGCAGAATTTCCGGCAAAAGGCAAACCAGCGCCAGATAACCCGAGCCAAGGACAAGGATACGGCTGACGACATATTCCAGATACTCCGCCGTGCGTTTGCCCGGACGGATACCGGGGACGAAACCATTCTGGTTCTTCAGGTTTTCCGCAACCTCATCGGGCTTGAACGCCACGTTGTAGGTGTAGAAATACGCAAAGAACACGATCATGCCGGTGAAAAACAGCAAATAGAGCGGCTGGCCGGGGCCAAAATAGGCCAGGATCGTCGACATGATCGGGCTACCGCCCTGCCCGCCCGAAAACGTGCTGATCGTTGTCGGCAGCAGCAGCAGCGACGAGGCAAAGATTGCCGGGATCACGCCCGCCGGGTTCACCTTGATCGGCAGGTGCGACGATCCGCCGTCATAAACCTTCATCCCCACCTGTCGGCGCGGATACTGGATATGCACCTTGCGCAGGGACCGCTCCATGAACACGACGAAGGCGATCACGACAATCACCATGACGATCACGCCGATGATCACGGCGGGGCTGATGGCGCCCGACCGGCCCGACGCAAAGAACTGCGCCAATGCGGCGGGAACCTCGGCGATGATGCCGACAAAGATGATCAGCGAGATGCCGTTGCCGATACCGCGCGCGGTGATCTGCTCGCCCAGCCACATCAGGAACATGGTGCCGCCGATCAGCGTCACCATGCAGGAAACGATGAAGAAGATGCCGGGGTTGGTCACCAGATCGCCCGATTGCAGGCTGACGGCCAAGCCGTAGGATTGCAGCGTGGCCAGCAGAACGGTGCCATAGCGGGTGTATTGGTTGATCTTCTTGCGGCCCGCCTCGCCCTCTTTTTTCAGTGCTGCCAGCGATGGGACCATCGCCGTCATCAGCTGAATGATGATGGACGCCGAAATATAGGGCATGATGCCAAGCGCGAAGATGCCCATCCGGCCCAACGCGCCGCCGGTAAACATGCTGAGCATGCCACCAATGCTGGCGCCCGCGCCCACCATGAACTCGCGCAATTCGGCGCCGTCGATGCCGGGCACCGGGATCCACGTGCCCAGCCGGTACACGACCAGCAGCATAAGGGTGTAAAGGATGCGCTTGCGAAGATCGCTGGCTTTGCCGAGCGCTGACCAACTGGTGTTGGCCGCCATTTGTTCTGCTGCAGATACCATTCGGCTCTCTTTCGGAATGACAACGCCGCCGGGTTGCTGTTTTCCAGCGGCCCGGCGGCGTGTTTTGAAAAACTAGGGGGTATGTAAGCGGCGGGGGCGCCGCTCACAACCTCTTATTCAGCCGCAACAGCCGCCGCGCCGCTGGTCAGCGTGAGCGTTCCGCCCGCTTTCTCGACCGCTTCAACGGCAGATTTGGACGCGCCGGTGACTTCCAGCGTCAGCTTGGAGGTGACGTCGCCCTTTGCCAGCACACGCACGCCATCCAGCTTGCGGCGCACCAGACCGGACGTGATCAGCACGTCCTCGGTGATGGCGCTGCCTGCGTCCAGGTTGCCCGAATCGATGAATTTCTGGATCAGGCCCAGGTTGACCACGGCATATGCCTTGCGGTTCGGCTTGTTGAAGCCGCGCTTGGGCAGACGCTGATAGAGCGGCATCTGGCCGCCCTCAAAGCCCTTGATCGCAACGCCCGAACGGGACTTCTGACCCTTGATACCACGGCCACCGGTCTTGCCCATGCCCGAGCCGGCACCACGGCCAACGCGCTTCTTGCGCTTGGTTGCGCCTTCGTTATCGTGCAGTTCATGCAGTTTCATGTCGCTTCTCCTTATGCCGGATGCGACCCCCAGCGACGGGAGCGGCCGAACGCGGCGTGATTGGGATTCGTGTTGTGACGGACAGCGCCACATCGCGCCGTGTAGCTGTCTTCGCTGGCCTGTTCAAGCCCATACGCAATCAGGTGGCAGGCGTTTGCGCGCCCGGAAACGAAAAATCCCGGCGCATATGCGCCGGGATCCGTCAACTCGTGTCGTTATCGCCTATAAGCCGGCGACGCCCATTTTACATTGCAGCCATCTTGGCGTTGCATGCCTTGGCCGCCTCGATGGCGTCATATGTGCCGTCAAGGTTGATGACGGCGGACGTGCCGTTCGCCGGGACAAACGTCATCTCATAGCTTTTCTGGATGTCGGTCGCGAACTGCGGGTCGGACGCCAGAACGTAACCGCCCTGAAAACCCGGCTGCACGTTGCCGCGCATCTCGGCCACTTCGCCAACATAGGCATTGTCGTTCACGACGATCTGGATCGGCTGTGTCTGGCCCTCAACGGCGCCGAAATCCTTGTCTGTAAAGATACCGACATAGCCAAAGCGGTCATCGGCGGTCAGGCCCATCTGCACGATATACCCATTCGGGTCGACGCCTTCGATCAGGCAGGTGCCGCGATCGGTGTCACCATAGACGGTCCAGGGACCGACGGTGCCTTCGTTGGTGAAGTCGGCGTTGCCGGGATGCAGAACGTCGGTGGTGTCGGCCTGTGCGAATGCACTGCCTGCGCCGAATGCGAGGGTGGATGCCAGTGCGACTGTTGCGAGGGTTTTCACGGTGTATACTCCTTGTGCCGTTTCGTGTTGCTGGCAGGTCAACAGCCGGGAGCTGGCCAAGTTCCACTCGCTGTGCCCCAGACAGCGGTAGCTGGGCGCACTCACGCCGTTACAAACCTCATTGAAACAAAACCATTTTTTGGAAATAGCCAGACAGGCATGGCGCAAACCCTCCCATCCCGGCGCCGCCCTGCGCCCGTGCTACGCGCACAGCGCAAGGCGGCTATTCGCCAAACGCAGAGCGCCCCGGCCATTTCTGACCGGGGCGCTAAACTTTCAGACTGACAGAACTCAGCCCTTCTCTTCCAAAATCTCAACCATGTGCGAGATCTTGTTGATCATGCCGCGGACGCTGGGTGTGTCCTCCAGCTCGCGCACGCGGTGCATCTTGTTCAGGCCGAGGCCGATCAGCGTAGCACGCTGCTCGGCGGGGCGGCGGATGGGGCTGCCCACCTGCTTGATGACGATTGTCTTGGCCATTGATTAACCCTCCTGCGCGACGGGCGCTTGTTCGCCCTTGATCTTGGGCGCGTCGGCGGTTGCCATGATGTCGGCGACCTTCTTGCCACGGCGCTGCGCAACCATGCGGGGGCTCGACTCTTTGGTCAGGCCGTTCATGGTGGCGCGGATCATGTTATAGGGGTTCTGGGAGCCGTTCGACTTGGCGACGACATCCTGAAGACCCAGCATTTCAAACACGGCACGCATCGGACCACCGGCGATGATGCCAGTACCCTGCGGCGCGGAGCGCATGATCACCTTGCCGGCGCCATGGCGACCTTCCATGTCATGGTGCAGCGTGCGACCCTCGCGCAGCGGCACGCGGATCATGGCGCGCTTGGCGGCCTCGGTCGCCTTGCGGATCGCCTCGGGCACTTCTTTCGCCTTGCCCTTGCCGAAACCGACGCGGCCTTTTTGATCGCCTACGACGACCAGCGCCGCAAAGCCGAAGCGCTTGCCGCCCTTGACGGTTTTCGAAACGCGGTTGATTGCGACCAGACGGTCGGCGAATTCGGGGGTCTCGTCACGCTGGTTGCGGCGGCCCCCGCCACGGTTTTCATCTCTTGCCATGCGGCATGTCCTTTTCAAAGCGGCGCGCGCGGCGCCAAACCATTTCAATCCAGGTGGGCAAAAGCGCCCCCGGATCATCGAGGCGGCCCCATCATCGGGGCCGCCTGCGCTGTCTTTAGATCTTCAGACCACCTTCACGCGCGGCGTCGGCAACTGCCTTGACCTTGCCATGAAAAAGGAAGCCGCCACGGTCGAAGTAAGCCTCTTCGATACCGGCCTTCTTGGCGCGCTCTGCGATCGCTGCGCCCACCTTGGTGGCCGCTTCGATGTTGCACTTGCCCACCATGCCCAGATCCTTTTCCAAGGTCGAGGCCGATGCGAGCGTGATGCCGCGTACATCGTCGATCAGCTGAACGCTGATGTTCTTGTTTGAGCGGTGAACGCTCAGGCGCATGCGCCCTGCATTCACATTGCGAAGTTTGTTCCGAACGCGCAGGCGGCGTTTCAGAAACAGTTTTCTTTTGCTGTTTGCCATCTACCCGTTCCTTACTTCTTCTTGCCTTCTTTCTGGAAGATATACTCGTCTTTGTAGCGAATGCCTTTGCCCTTGTAGGGCTCTGGCGGACGCCAGTCGCGAATATCAGACGCGACCTGACCGACGAGCTGCTTGTCCGTGCCTTCGACCACGATCTCAGTGGGCTTGGGAACGGTAACGCTCACACCTTCCGGAATTTCAAAATCGACGTCATGGCTGTAGCCAAGCGACAGCTTGACGACATTGCCCTGAAGCGCCGCACGGTAACCAACGCCGCGAATTTCCAGATTCCTGGTGAAATTCGCATGGGTGCCGTGAACGACATTCGCCACGACACTGCGTGTCATGCCCCACTGCTGACGCGCGCGCTTGGATTTGCCGCGCGGCGTGATGGTGATGTCACTGTCGTTGATCGTGATGGTGACATCATCGGTTGCAGTAAAGCTTTTCGTTGCCTTCGGCCCCTTGACCTCAAGCGTCTGGCCGCTGAGCGACGCAGTGACACCTGCTGGCAGGGGAATGGGCAGTTTGCCGATACGAGACATAAAACAGCCCTCCTTAGAATATCGTGCAGAGCACTTCGCCGCCGACATTGTGGCTGCGTGCATTTGCATCCGACATCACACCCTTGGGGGTGGAGACAATCGACACACCCAGGCCCGAACGAACCGATGGGATGTCCTTGACGCCCAGATAGACGCGACGACCGGGCTTGGAGACCCGCTTCATTTCGCGAATGACGGGGGCGCCATCGAAGTATTTCAGGCTGATCTCGATAGCCGGGTGGCCATCCTTGCCAGTCGTTGCCTCAAAGCCGCGGATGTAGCCTTCGTTCAAAAGTACGTCGAGCACACGCTCGCGCATTTTGGACGCAGGTGTCACAACCGAGGATTTGCCGCGCATGGATGCGTTGCGGATCCGCGTGAGCATATCGCCGATAGGATCATTCATATCAAATCTCCCTTACCAGCTGGATTTCACGAGGCCCGGAGCCAGGCCGGACTGGCCCAGTTCCCGCAACGCGATACGCGACACTTTGAGCTTGCGGTAATACGCATGCGGACGGCCTGTCAGCTGGCAACGGTTGTGCAGGCGTGTTGCGCTGCTGTTGCGCGGCAGGTCGGCCAGCTTCAGGGTCGCGCGGAAACGCTCTTCCATCGGCTTGCTCTGGTCGTTGATGATCTCTTTCAGCGCGGCCCGCTTGGTGGCGTATTGCTGAACCAGTTTCTGGCGCTTCTTCTCGCGCTCGATCATTGATTTTTTAGCCATAACTCTCTCTCCCGCTGCTTCAGCTGTTGAAGGGCATGTTGAAGTGCTTCAACAGTGCCTTCGCTTCAGCGTCGGTTTTCGCCGTGGTTGCGATGATGACATCCATGCCCCAGGATTCGTCGATCTTGTCGAAGTTGATCTCGGGGAAGATGATGTGCTCCTTGATGCCGAAGGCGTAGTTGCCGTTGCCATCAAAGGATTTGCCCGAAATGCCGCGGAAGTCGCGGATACGGGGCATCGCGACCGTGATCAGACGGTCGAGGAAGTCGTACATGCGGGCGCCGCGCATGGTGACCTTGGTCCCCAGCGGCATGTCCTCGCGAACGCGGAAACCGGCGATCGAGTTCTTGGCCTTGGTCACAACAGCGCGCTGACCGGAAATCGTGCTCAGGTCGTCCTGCGCCGATTTGGCCTTCTTGCTGTCGCGAACGGCCTCGGAGCCGCAGCCGATGTTCAGGACGATCTTGTCCAGACGCGGGATCATCATGTCGTTGGTGTAGCCGAATTCTTCCTTCAGCTTCGCCTTGATCTCGCTGTCGAACTGCGCGCGCAGGCGCGGGGTATAGTTTGCTGTATCAAGCATCGATCACGTCCCCCGTGGTTTTCGCAACGCGCACCTTCTTGCCGTCCTTGACGTCAAAGCCGACGCGGGTCGGTTTGCCGTTGGCATCCAGCAGCGCGATGTTGCTCAGGTCGATGGGCATCGCCTTGGGCAGGCGGCCACCCTGGGCGGTCTGGCTCTGGCGGGTGTGGCGGATGGCCATGTTGGCGCCATCCACAACTGCCTTGCCAGCCTTGGGGTCAACGGAGGAAATCGTGCCTTCCTTGCCCTTGTCCTTGCCTGCGATCACGACGACCTTGTCGCCCTTCTTCAGTTTGGCAGCCATGGTTACAGCACCTCCGGAGCGAGCGAGATGATTTTCATGAACTTCTTGGCACGCAGCTCGCGCACCACCGGCCCGAAGATACGGGTGCCGACAGGCTCGCCTGCGGTGTTCAGGATGACGGCGGCGTTGCCGTCGAACTTGATGGAGGTGCCGTCTTCACGGCGCACTTCCTTGGCGGTGCGTACAACGACAGCCTTGCGGACGTCGCCTTTCTTGACGCGGCCCCGCGGGATGGCTTCCTTGACCGATACCACGATAATGTCACCGACACTCGCGTAACGACGCTTGGAACCACCCAGAACCTTGATGCACTGAACACGGCGCGCGCCGCTGTTGTCAGCAACATCCAGGTTTGTCTGCATCTGGATCATTTGGTTTCTCCCGACCTACCGGGGGGCGATGCGGCCCTTGCCCCGGGGTTTCGATTAAGCTGGCTTGGTCTTGGCGGGCTCAGCCCTCCAGAACCTCCCAGCGTTTCGTCTTGGACCGCGGCGGGCATTCGATGATGCGCACCTTGTCACCCACCTTGAACGTGTTGTTCTCGTCATGGGCGCGGTATTTCTTGGACTTCCGGATCGTCTTTTGCAGAACCGGGTGCTTGAAGCGGCGCTCGACCGAAACAGAGATGGTCTGGGCGTTGGCGTCGCTTGTCACGGTGCCAGAGAGGATACGTTTGGGCATCTTGCAGGCTCCTTATTCTGCTGCCGCGGCTGCGGCTTTCTCATTGAGGATGGTCAGCACGCGGGCGGCACTGCGACGTGCAACGCGCATCTGCGACGCATTCTCCAGCTGGCCGGTGGCCGCCTGGAAACGCAGGTTGAACTGCGCCTTTTTCAGGTTGGCCAGCTCTTCGCGCAGCTGCTCCGGTGTCTTCTCTCGAAGTTCTTTGGCGTCCATCGCCTTGTTCCTTTCAACATCACTGGAGGGCCCAACGCGCATCCGCTGATCGGATACACCCCGGTCACCCTGATTCCGGTGGAGATCATTGTGATCCGCCGCGTATATGAGGCTTGCCGCCAAGGCGCAACCCCCTACCGCCCCGCTTGGCCGGCATCTTTGCAGCGGTGAGGCGACAATAGAGGAGTCCCGGCGCGAACACAGTGTTTCGTGGACACCATTCGATTGCGTTACGACTTTTCGCGCGGATATGTTAAGAATTTCTTAATATGCGCCATACCGGGGGGGGGCCGCGTCATGATGGGAATCGTACTGCTATCGCTGCTGGGCGTGGCCCTGACAGCCTTTGCCATAGACGCGTTCGGGGATGATGACGACGGCGCCCCTGCCCGCAGCGGCGAGCCGGACGGATCAGACGACACCGCCCCGCCCGAAGAGCCCGGCGATCCGAACAGCATTCAGGTCAGCTATCCCGATGACCCGTCCGGGGACGTCTCCATTCGCGGCACCGATGGCGATGACCGTCTGGACAATCTGCTGTTTGATGATCTTGACCTGGATGACCGCTCTCTGGACGTGCGCGCCGGGCGCGGCAGTGATCTGATTGCAGCCGGGGACCGGTCCGGCACGTTTTCGGGCGGCGTCGGCGCCGATTTCCTGAGCGCTGCGGGCGGCGCGGGCCAGACGCTCGACGGCGGTTTTGGCGAGGACGACATAACGGCAACAGACGTGTCGGGCGCGCAACTGTTCGGCGGCGAAGGCAATGATTACCTGTCCATCCAACATGATCCGAACGGCGACGAAAACAGTGTTGCCGACGGCGGCAACGGTTTTGATTTTCTGGCGGCCAACATCTCGACCCCGGACGGCACCGGTCAGTCCTACAGCGTCCTGCGCGGCGGCGAAGACGGTGACGGATTTGATCTGCTTATCCGCACAAATGATGACGCCTACCTTGAGGCAGTGCGGTCCGGCACATTGACCCAGACCAACGCCGCAGGCGATCCGGTGGTCGATGCAGGGGTCATGGCACGGATAGCGGATTTCGGGCCGGGCGATGATATGAATATCGACATTCGCGGCGCCGATGAAGGCGCGGGCAGCCTGCATGATTATCGCGGCTTTGAGGTGATCGAACGGGACGGCGGCACCGACCTGCGGCTGATCTGGGACGGTCTGCGCCCGGATGCGGACGGCACGTATGAGCTGAACGCCACGGTCCGTTTTGACGGCGTTACCGATCTGTCTGATGTCGGCCTGTACATCACCGCCCTCTCCCCCGGCATGATCGGCACGGAGGGCGATGATGTGATCGCGCTGGATAGTTTTCTCGCGCCCGAACGTGTGCTGGCCGGCGATGGGAACGACAGCGTGACCTTCTCGGGAGCGGGGCCGATATCGCTGGAGGGGGGCGCCGGCAACGATACGCTGACCGGCCTTGGCGACGACGTCACCCTGCTGGGCCAGGGCGGCGACGATGCGCTGACCGGAGGCCACGCCGCGCAGATGTTTGGCGGCGCAGGTGATGACAGCCTGACACTGAACATGACGAACGGCATCAACGATTCGGGCGCGGTCGCCTATGGCGGCGAAGGCGACGACACGATCACCGCCCTCGGTGATGTCGGTCTGGGCTACCCCGACTATTCATTCGGAACGCTGACCGGTGGCGCGGGCGCGGACGCCTTTGACGTCACGTTGAACCTGCTGCCACAGGAATACGGCAGTACAGATCCGTACGACACCCGTGACGCCCGCGTGCCGGTCGCGATCAGCGACTTCACCCCCGGAGAAGACGTGTTGACCATCGAAATCGCGCGCGGCGCCGGAGAGGAGGACCGCGAAATGACCGCAGCAGAGATCATTCGCGATGACGTCGGCCGCGCGACGCTGGTGATGAGCTTTGCCGCAACGTCCACATCCCCCGCGCTTGAAGGGACGATGCGCCTGGGCGATAACCCGAATATCACCTTGGATGACATCGCCTTTATTCAGAGCTAACGGCACAGCGTCATGCGAAATCACACTCGCCATGCGCGCCGCCCTGCGCTAGTAAACACGCATGTCAGATATATCCTCCCTCTTTGTCACCCGCCTTTATCGCGCCGAGCTGCGCGAGCTGGGCAAACCCATCGACGCCGGCGAGTTGGAAGCGTCCTGCTGGTCCATCGCCGACGATGACGCGGCCGGCCAGCAATGGTGCGAGGATAACGACTATCCCGGCTACACCTCCTATGCGTCACTGGACGACCTGCCCTACCGGTTTCCGATCTTCGCCGATCTGGTCAAGGTGCTGGACAAACACGTCGCCGCCTTTGCCGCCGATCTGGAGTTCGACCTTGGCGGCAAAAAGCTGAAGCTCGACAGTCTGTGGATCAACATCCTGCCCGAAGGCGGCACACATGCCTCGCACATCCACCCCCATTCGGTGATTTCCGGCACCACCTATGTGACGATGCCCGAGGGCACCAGCGCCATCAAATTCGAGGATCCGCGCCTGCCGATGATGATGGCCGCCCCGCCCCGCCGCAAGGATGCGCGCGTGGATTTGCGCACGTTCACCTATCTGACACCCGACGCCGGCGAAGTGCTGCTGTGGGAATCGTGGCTGCGCCATGAGGTGCCGGTGAACATGTCCGAGGATGACCGTATCAGCGTGAGTTTCAACTACGCCTGGGGCTGATTTCGCCGCCCCAGAGCGTTTCGGGGTGAACCAACCGCGTTCCGACCGCGTTACGTCCCCATTCTAGGAGGAGAAGCCCACTGGAACCGGTCACTGTTCTCATCACTCAACTGCGCGACATAGCGCGCAGCACCATCGCTCTGCTTCCAAATCTGGCCGTTGCGATCATTGTCATCTTCTTGACGTGGATCGTCAGCAAGCTTGCCACATCAACCCTGAAGCGAATGCTGAAACGCACCAAGCTGCGCCAAAGCCTGCAAGAGCTGTTTGCATTGCTGACCTCTATCGCGGTCTGGTTCCTCGGCGTGATGATTGCCGCCGTCATCCTGTTTCCCGGCCTGACGCCGGCCAGCATCCTTGCCGGGCTTGGCATCGGGTCTGTTGCCATCGGATTTGCCTTCAAGGACGTGTTCGAGAATTTTCTGGCCGGGATCATCATCCTTTTCCGCCGTGAAATGCGCATCGGCGACCATGTGGAATGCGAAGGTATCGAGGGCCAGGTCTCCCACATTGCCATACGCGAAAGCCATATCCGCCAGACCGATGGCCAGCTGGTCATCGTGCCAAACTCGATCCTGTTCAAGAACCCGGTGACCGTGCGCACAGACAAGGATCACCGCCGCGTCACGGTGATCTGCGGCGTTGCCTATGACGTCGACATTGACGAGGCGCGCACGGTGATTTCCGATGCGGTGCGCGGCTGCGATACGGTGATCTCCGACGGCAAACCGATCCAGATTTTCGCGCAGGAATTTGCCTCGTCCTCGATCAATTTCGAGGTGACATGGTGGACCGGCTCCAAACCGGTCGAGGTTCGCACGTCCCGTGATCAGGTGGTATCAGCCGTCAAACGCGCGCTGGATGACGCCGGGATCGAGATCCCGTTCCCCTACCGCACACTGACCTTCAAGGAACCTCTGCCGTTGCAGAGGGCGGAACGCACGGAGCGTGACTAACCGGGCGCTATGTCGCTGATTGAGCAGGGCAGAGTGCCCAGTTGATCATGCCCCTCGTCGCCAAGGCAAAGCCCCCGCCAATCACTTGGCGGGGGCCTTCATCTCTTTACCGGGCTGCGCTTAGCGTAGCAAAATCACCAGTCTTCGCGCTGAACAACGCGGGTTTTGATCGGCAGCTTCATCGCAGCAAGACGCAGGGCCTCGACCGCGATTTCTTCGCTCACGCCGTCCAGCTCGAACATGATCCGGCCCGGCTTGACCCGTGCGGCCCAGTAATCGACCGAACCTTTACCTTTACCCATACGGACTTCGGTAGGCTTGGAGGATACCGGCACATCCGGGAAAATCCGGATCCAGACACGGCCCTGACGCTTCATGTGGCGTGTCATCGCGCGGCGGGCCGCTTCGATCTGACGCGCTGTCACACGCTCGGGCTGCGTTGCCTTCAGGCCGAACGATCCAAAGTTCAGGTCAGACCCGCCCTTGGCTTCGCCCTTGATGCGGCCTTTGAACTGCTTGCGGAATTTAGTGCGTTTTGGTTGTAGCATCTTTCATTCCCTCTTAGCGCCGACCGCCCGCACCGCGAGGTGCCGGACCGTCCTGAAGTTCCTGAGCCTTGCGGTCACGCGCGCTGGGGTCGTGATCCATGATCTCGCCTTTGAAGATCCAGGTCTTGATCCCGATGATGCCGTAGGCTGTCAGAGCCTCGACATGCGCGTAATCGATATCGGCCCGCAGCGTATGCAGCGGGACGCGGCCCTCACGATACCATTCGGTCCGCGCAATCTCGGCGCCGCCAAGGCGGCCGGCGAGGTTCACGCGGATGCCAAGGGCACCCATACGCATGGCGTTCTGCACGGCCCGCTTCATCGCACGGCGGAAGCTTACCCGGCGCTCCAGCTGCTGGGCGATGCTTTCGCCCACCAGCGCGGCGTCCAGTTCAGGCTTGCGCACTTCTACGATGTTCAGGTGCAGCTCGCTTGCCGTCATCGCTGCCAGCTTCTTGCGCAGGGTTTCGATGTCTGCGCCTTTCTTGCCGATGATGACGCCGGGACGCGCTGTGTGGATCGTGACGCGGCATTTCTTGTGCGGACGCTCGATGACGACGCGGCTGACGCCGGCCTGCTTGCACTCGTTCTTGATGAATTCGCGCATGGCCAGATCTTCGAGCAGCAGATTACCGTAATCCTTGGTATCCGCATACCAGCGGCTGTCCCAGGTGCGGTTGATCTGAAGGCGCATGCCAATCGGATTGACTTTGTTACCCATCAGGCTTGCTCCTCAACTTGGCGCAGTTTGATCGTGATTTCCGAGAACGGCTTGCGCAGGGCGCCAAACCGGCCACGGGCACGCGGACGTCCGCGCTTCATCACGAGGTTCTTGCCGACATAGGCTTCGGCCACGATCAGCTCGTCCACGTCGAGATTGTGATTGTTCTCGGCGTTGGCGATGGCAGATTGCAGGCACTTGCGCACATCCTCGGCAATCCGCTTCTGGCTGAAGGTGAGGTCCGTCAGGGCCTTGTCCACCTTCTTGCCACGGATCAGCTGCGCGACGAGGTTCAGTTTCTGCGGGCTGGTACGAAGCATGCGCAGTTTTGCCATTGCTTCGTTATCGGCCACGCGGCGGGGGTTCTTTTCCTTGCCCATGACTTACTTCCGCTTCGCTTTTTTGTCCGCGGCATGACCGGTATAGGTCCGAGTCGGCGAATACTCACCGAACTTCTGACCGATCATGTCCTCGGTGACGTTGACAGGGATATGCTTGCGACCGTTATAGACGCCAAACGTCAGGCCCACAAACTGGGGCAGGATCGTCGAGCGGCGCGACCATATCTTGATGACTTCGTTACGACCGCCCTCACGCGAGCCTTCCGCCTTTTTCAGGACGTAGGCATCGACAAAGGGGCCTTTCCATACAGAACGTGCCATATCTTAGCGGCCCTTCTTCTTGGCGTGACGCGAGCGGATGATCAGCTTCTGCGACGCCTTGTTCTTGTTGCGGGTGCGCGCACCCTTCGTGGGCTTGCCCCATGGGGTCACCGGATGACGACCACCCGAGGTCCGGCCCTCACCACCACCATGGGGGTGATCGATCGGGTTCATCACGACACCGCGCACAGACGGACGTACGCCCTTGTGGCGCATGCGGCCGGCCTTGCCGTAGTTCTGGTTCGAGTTGTCGGGGTTGGAGACCGCACCAACCGTTGCGCGGCATTCCTGGCGCACCAGACGCAGCTCGCCCGAGGACAGGCGGATCTGAGCGTAACCACCATCGCGACCGACGAACTGGGCGTAGGTGCCTGCCGCGCGTGCGATCTGGCCACCCTTGCCGGGCTTCATCTCGATATTGTGGATGATCGTACCGATGGGCATGCCCGAGAACGGCATGCAGTTGCCGGGCTTGATGTCGACCTTGGCGCCGGAATAGATCTTGTCGCCGATCGCCAGACGCTGAGGCGCCAGGATATAGGTCTGCTCGCCATCGTCATACTTGACGAGCGCGATGAACGCGGTCCGGTTCGGGTCATATTCGATCCGCTCGACGGTGGCCGCGATATCGACTTTGTTACGTTTGAAATCAACGATCCGGTAGAGGCGCTTGGCCCCACCCCCGCGACGACGCGATGTGATACGTCCGGTGTTGTTCCGGCCGCCCGATTTCGACAAACCCTCGGTGAGGGATTTGACGGGGCGTCCTTTGTACAGCTCCGAACGGTCGATCAGCACCAGCCCGCGCTGGCCCGGCGTCGTTGGCTTATACGACTTGAGTGCCATGCTTTCTGTCTTCCGTTTAGCAAACGGCGGATGTGTGTTCCGCCTATGTAGGGCGGGCCGTGGCCCACCATGGGTATAGGGCCCCGAAGGTCCCCGGCTAGATCGTCTCGATAGACGAAAACGAAGCCCCGGACGAATCCGGGGCTAACGTGATAGGGTCGTTTAGGAGGTTGGCGCGGCGGGGTCAAGTGGAGGATAGCGGATTTCGGATCGTTTGGTCCTGCCCCGCCCCAAGCCGGGCGAGCGTCTACCGGGGGCTGGCGCTGCTACGGTTTTTCGAGGCACTTTATCCCCGCCAAACCTCTCCACCCTTCATGAGGCAGCGCCCGGCCGCCAAAGCGCCAGACCGCAGACCCGTCAGGCGCTCGCCCGGCGCGCTGCGCGCGCTGTTCGGGCGGGGTGGGCGCGACGGTATAAAATTTGATTGAGCAACCCGAGGTCTGGAAATTCTGCTGAGAGGGGGTCATGCATCCTGGCATTCCCACTTGATGTAGGCCTTCGTTTCGGAGGCCCATTTTTCGTCGATCTCGACCAGCACGGCGCTGACGAGGCGCAAGAGCGCGTCTTCGCCGGGAAAGACCCTGATTTTGACGGTGCGCCGTTTGAGTTCCTGCTGGACGGAGCGCTCGATCGGGTTTGACGTGCGCAGCCGTTTGCGGTGGTGCTCAGG
>NZ_QNQP01000011.1 GCF_003316635.1 Roseovarius dicentrarchi
TGCCGACGGCGAATGCCATCGGCCGTAGAGAGAACTTCGATTTGAGGGCGGTAAATGAAATCGGACATAAGGCCGGACTTATCATCGGATCGTAGCCGAAGTCAGACGGCCCCCGCCGAAGCCTTACGTTTCAGTCCCATAGTTCGTCTCCTTTGCTGCAATAAATGCTATCAAAGGAGCGGCATCAAACCGCGACACGTCCATGCTGTATGTCTCAGCTGAGGCAGCCGCGTCTTTAGCCAGACCACCGCTCATAACCGCAACCAGAAGCCTGGCAGCATCATCGGAACCCATGGTGGGGGCTGAACGACCCCGACCACCTGTCTTGCGATACCCAGCTTCGGACAAGACACGGTCGTGGGTCCGGACGTTCACTTCTGAGACGCCGAGCAGTCTTGCCGTGCCTTACGTAAGTTCACCAGGGTTTGCCATGCTTTTTCCTTCCGCCATTTGATTTGAACACAAATGGAAGGACAGCGCAGGCCATATGATTTGGAATCAAATGATAAACGTCAGACGCAGTAACTGAAGGAGATCGCGGACGTCCACGATCTCACATCTTGTGTGTCAACGACAAGGAGGGGTAAAGGGCCATTGAGTGATTTTCACTCGTGAAAAACAAGCTCTTCCATATCGAAGCGGTCTTTCGGAACAATCCGATGAAGACCAGACGCATATCGCGCCCTCACCCATGTGCCACTGTCGCGGAATGACCAGAATACGTTATTGTATTCGCGATGCTGGATGCGGATTTTCTCGATATTACTGTCGGAGTTCAGGCGCCCGGTCTCTCCGTCATCCATAATCTCGACCGGCGCGATACAGTCTGGCGTGGATCGCCGGGCAACGCCAACTATGAAATCCGGGAAAAAGAGCTTCCCACGAGGCCGCAGCATGCGCACTGCGCATCGTTCGTTCTCAGGGTTTCTCATCCACCACGATGCGGTTCCTGTATCATCTTCGTCGAGCACAGTCGCAAAGCCACGCTCTTCCTTGTTGAGCTGATCTGGAAAGACGCCATAGGCGGATTCTTTAGCAGTCGGAATACCCTCGGGACCGTGATAGAGAATGGGCACGGGCTCTGCATCCAAAAGCCGCACGTTACGGCTCTGCGCGGTCTTCACTGCATCCTTTAATAGGTTCGGTTCGGACATTGCCGACAGATCCAAAGCGCGGCGTAAGTCGCGTTCGGTCGCCTCGATACCTTTCTCATCGATTATGGCACTCACCTGCCCGACAGCGCCGTGCAAACGGCGGTCAACGCCCTGCGCGATACCGTCTTTTCCGCCGACCCGTTGCAGGAAAATCGCCGCATGCAAGAGGCCCTCGTGGTCGGCATCAAGCTCACATGGGTTGAGAACGGCGAGGAGCGCACGGACCTTGCCCGTTTGGAGGCGCTGGATGGCGGCAAGGCAATGATTGTGTGTATGCCCCGCCGGATCGCTACCACAAACGCAGCATCGACGCCCTTCAGGTGATACAAGAACTGCTTAAACTGACTCGCGACCTGCGCGACGAACCCGAGGACGGTCTGTCCCAAGAAGAGGCCGCCTTCAATGATGCTCTCGCCCGCAGCGAAAGCGCAGTGGCCTTAATGGGTAACGAAGACTTGCGTGTGATTGCAGCCGAACTAGTAAACACCGTTCGTGCCAGCGCCTCTGTAGACTGGTGGCGGGAAGACAATGTCCGCACCAAGATGCGGGTCGCCGTAAAACGGATATTTAAAAAGCATGGGTTTCCGCCCGATCTGCAGGCCGAGGCGATCAAGCATGTGGTTCAGCAGGCGGAGGCAATGGCAAGGGAGATGAGCTAGGGGAGCTTGCGGCCCTGGGAGGAAGCCGCTCCGCGGCATTGGCGCATTTGGCTGATGGTGTGACTCGCCCCATAACGATGTGCATTTTGCGATCTGACTGACCCCGGCCAGCCGGCAGACCGGGACCTCCCGACCGGTCTGCACGCATGCCGCCCCGCAATTTGGCGCTCGTTCATCACTGTCTTCATGACGCCCCCGTGTTTGCGACACAGATCCGGAGCTTCGCATCTGCCGCACACTCCCGCAAAGGTCCGACGTTTTGGTGTTCGGTAAAACGTGATGTGCGCATAGTCTGTTGTTGTGGTTGGCCAAAGCGGTCCGCCATGGGGCCAATGCGTGCGCTCTCGCGCAGGTCGCCGCAGGTTGTGTCGAGTGACAGGAACGGCCAGCCTTACTCGGGCGGACCGGTCAGGGCGACCTGCAACCGCACTTCGATCTTCTCGCAGAGCCGCGAGCCCTAGCTCCTTTGGATATATGTCAGCCGCCACTCCGGACATTGCGACGCAATACCTGTCCAGTGCCACGGAGGGAAGACAGCCGGGTGTGCGGTATTTCTTCTTGGCGACAATCATGTGCCTGCGTAATATCCGCAAAGGCCGATGAGCGGCCCGGAATGTGATTTGACGGGTGAATAGCTGAGCAAAAAGGGAGAGCAGACATGGGCAAACGGGATGAACTGATCGCGCGCTACGCCGAGGATTTGAAGGGCAAATGCGGTATGACGCCGGATATGGATCTGCTGACAAAGGTCACGATCGGCTGCGGCCCGGCGATTTACAACGCGGATGCCTCCGTAGTGGCGGCCAGCCAGCCGAGCGAGCTGGAAACAGTCAAGAACAATTTCCTGATGAAAAAGCTGGGCCTGCCCGATGGTCCGCAACTGATGGATGCAATCGACAGTGTTCTGGAAACCTACGGGCAATCCGAGCGGAACAAGTACCGTGCGGTGGTCTATTACATGCTGACCAAACATTTCGGTAAGGAAGCCGTCTTCGGCTAAGGCGCCGCCGCCGCTGATTCGTCTGCCTTGGCCCTGGGATTCTGGGTATTTTTACCAAGAAAAAGCATCATGCGCGTTCGGCATCCTCCGGATCGCAGATAAATTGCGTGTCTGCGGCGTGGCAATCGCGTGGACATGGCTCTAAGTTATCCGGCAAGACAGCCATGGAAAAAGGATGATCCGGGCATGACACATCAATCGACGGACATGCACGCCGCGCCGGATCGCGGCGAGGCGCAGGATGCGCTGGCGCTGCTGCGGCGGTGGGCAGCGCAGGCAAGCCCGGAGGAGGTCGCGGACCTGGACCCTGCGATATCGCGCCTGCTGCCCCGCGGCGAGGTGGCAAATTACCCGGCGCTGGCGCGCGCCTATCCCGAAGAGTTCGAGGCCGACGATCTGTACCGCGCCACCATGCCGGATTTGCAAAACGGTCCGTCCTCTTTGATCAAGGGATCGCAACAGCAGTTGCAGCATGTCGGCATTTCAAACTTTCGCCTTCCCATCGGATTTCACACGAAGGGTGGCCGCGATGTGACGCTGGAGACCTCGGTGACGGGCACCGTCAGCCTGGAGGCGGGCAAGAAGGGCATCAACATGTCCCGCATCATGCGCAGTTTTTACAAGCATGCCGAACGGTCGTTCAGTTTTGAAGTGATGGCCGACGCCCTGGACGATTACATTGCCGATCTGGGCAGTATAGATGCGCGCATTCAGATGCGGTTTTCCTACCCGGCCAAGGTACGATCGCTGCGCTCGGGCCTTGAAGGTTACCAGTATTACGACATTGCGCTGGAGCTGGTCGAGACGGCGGGCGTGCGCCGCAAGTTCATGCATCTGGATTACGTCTATTCCTCGACCTGCCCCTGTTCGCTGGAGTTGAGCGAGCACGCAAGGCAGGTGCGTGGACAGCTGGCCACGCCTCATTCGCAGCGCTCGGTTGCGCGCATTTCGGTTGAGGTTCTGTGCAAGGACTGCCTGTGGTTCGAGGATCTGATTGCGCTGGCCCGCAACGCGGTGCCGACGGAAACGCAGGTTATGGTCAAACGCGAGGATGAGCAGGCTTTTGCCGAACTCAACGCCGCCAACCCGATCTTTGTCGAGGATGCCGCGCGGCTGTTTTGTGAGGCGTTGCTGGCAGACCGGCATATCGGCGATTTCCGCGTGATCGCCAGCCATCAGGAAAGCCTGCACAGTCACGACGCCGTCAGCATCCTGACCGAAGGCGACACATTCGCGGCGCAAAGTCTGGATCCCAAGCTGTTTTCAACGCTGTTTCACGTCGGATAAGGCGCTTTTGCCGAGCCGCATATCAAAGGGCGCGCAGAATGTCCTGCGCGCCCTTATCAATGCTTCAAATCGCGTCCAAAGCCTGCATGACGTCGGCGATCAGATCATCTGTATCCTCGATCCCCAGCGACAGGCGGACCAGACCCGGCGTGATGCCCAGACTTGCCCGTTGATCGGCGGGCAGGCGCTGGTGGGTGGTCGTCGCCGGGTGGGTGACGATGGATTTCGTGTCACCCAGGTTGTTGGAGATAAGTACGATCTTCAACGCGTTCAGGAACCGGAACGCCTCTTCCTGACCGCCGAGATCCAGCGCGACGACTGTTCCGCCCTTGGTCATCTGATGCATCGTCAAATCATATTGCGGATGGCTGGAATGGCCCGGATAGATGGCGCGCACAACCTTGGGGTGGCCTTGCAGCGCCTCGGTCACGGCCAGCGCGGTCGCCGTCTGGGCGCGCACGCGCAGGTCGATCGTCTCAAGCCCCTTGAGCATGATCCAGGCTGTAAACGGCGACATGGAACCGCCGGTGTGTTTCATATACGGCTCGACCGTGCCGCGGATAAAGTCGCGCGCGCCAAGGATGACACCACCCAACGCACGGCCCTGACCGTCAATATGTTTGGTGGCCGAATAAATCACCACGTCGGCGCCCTGGCTGATCGCGCGCGAGAAAACGGGCGTGGCAAAGACGTTGTCCACCACGACAAGCGCGCCATGATGATGAGCCAGTTTTGCGACCGCTTCGATATCGACAACCTCAAGCGTCGGGTTGGCGACAGTTTCGAAAAACACCGCTGTTGTCTGGGGGCCAATCGCCTCTTGCCACTGGTCCAGATCGGTGCCGTCGACAAACGTGACCGTGACGCCGAAGCGCGTCAAAATATCGCTCAGCACATACAGGCACGAGCCAAACAGCGCGCGCGCGGCGACCACATGATCGCCAGCCTTCAGTATCGACGTCAGCGCGCCAGATACCGCCGCCATTCCGCTTGCGGTGGCAAACGCGTCTTCTGCGCCTTCCAGCAATGCGATGCGCTTTTCGAACATCGACACGGTCGGGTTCCCATAACGCGCGTAAATAAACTCGTCCGGGCCGGCCTCGATAAACCGGGCCTGCGCGGCCTCGGCTGTGTCATAAACAAACCCTTGGGTGAGAAAAATAGCCTCGCTCACCTCGCCCCATTGGCTGCGTGCGGTGCCGCCGTGGACCAGTGCCGTACGCGTGTTCCAGTCATGTGTCATGTATCATTCTCCGGAGGCGATGCCCCATTAAAGCCCGTACCGGTCATGCGAAAAGGGGGACCTTTCCAGTGACCTTTTAGCGGATATGTTTAACGTGGCCCGCAATCCGGCAACAAATCACCACCGGTTTTGCTGTACTCCTCCGGTGATGAAGCGTCAACTTGGGCTTGGAATTCTTGCGATACAGCCGAACATGGTCTTGCCTTCGGGCCGGTGTCGACTTGCGGGCGCCGATTGGGCGGCCGACTTGATCAGATGCGAAGGCTCAGCACCCGAACGTGACGCGATCTGCGGGCGCGTCACGTCACCGGTGGGTGCGATCCTTGCTGCGTCACCGCAAGATTCGTTCGTGTACAGTGTTGCCAACTGGCATCTTCCTCGCAGCAAATGCTGACCGATGGTCCAAAAGAGACCGCAACCAAACGGGGGACAAGGCAATACCCGCCGGACGCATTGCGCTTCCGGCGGGTATTGCCCCATATTCGGGAACGGTCAACAACGCGGGCCGGTCCGAGCCATAAGCTTGGACAGTAACGCGTCAGCAACCGGCTCAGTCCGTGGCAGGCTTCTCATCGTCGACGACAGGAGCATCTGTGGCTGCGTCCCCTTCTGCGGGTGCATCCATCGTGGTTGCGCTATCATCAGCGGCATCATCAGCGGCGCCGTCCACAGCATCCGTGCTGTCGTCTGCCGCACCTTCATTCGTCATGCCGTCATCGGTCATGCCGTCCGCCGGAACAGCGTCCGCCGTGCCCTCGTCCGGCAGCGCGCTGTCTGCCGCGCCAACATCATCACCGGACATGGTCCCGGCAGCGGGCGCATCGGTGCTGGCCATCAGGTCGGCCAGCGGCGTTTCATCGGGCAGGCTTTCGACGTCGGACTCGTCAAACTCTGTCTGCTCCTTCAACGCTTCCTTGCTTCGGTCCAGCGTCACCATCTGCTGGGAGGCATCATATGCAAAATCGTCCAGCGGAATTGCGACCGTGTATTCGCCCAGCCCCAGGAACCCGCCGATGCCCACCACGGCAAGCGCACCGCCGTCGCGTTCGATCACATAGTCGATGTCGCCAATCGTATCACCATTTGGCTGATAGACATTTTCGCCAATCAGATCGCCTACGGTCATCTCGCTGATTGCCGTAAACTCCGGCGCGACGCCGACAGTGTCTACGGTGTTTGCGTCGGCGGTTCCGGCGACTGGGGCGTCAGGCGCGGCGGGGTCCGTGGTTGCGGTTTGCGCGACTGCGCCACCTGCGATCAGGGCGGAAAGCGCGGCGCTCATCATCAGAGTATTGAGTTTCATCGGTGTATCCTCCTTGGCTATGGTTATGGACCAGCAAGCCGCAGAGCCGGGGTTTGGTTCCCGGCCGCCACCACCGAAACGAAAACAGGCAGGCCCCTTGTGCGGAAACCTGCCTGCGTTCGTGTCAAACGGTGGTTTTTCGCTTAATAGCGGTAATGCTCGGGCTTGAAGGGACCTTCTGGCGTCACGCCGATATAGGCCGCCTGCTCGGGCGAAAGCGGTGTCAGCTTCACGCCGATACGCTCCAGATGCAGGCGCGCGACCTTTTCATCCAGATGCTTGGGCAGGATATAGACCTGATTTTCGTACTCGCCGCCATTCTTCCACAATTCGATCTGCGCCAGCACCTGATTGGTAAAGCTGGCCGACATGACAAAGCTGGGATGCCCGGTGGCATTGCCAAGGTTCAAAAGACGCCCCTCGGACAGCAGGATCAAACGATTGCCCGACGGCATCTCGATCATGTCCACCTGTTCCTTGATATTGGTCCATTTGTGGTTCTTCAGGCTGGCCACCTGAATTTCATTGTCGAAATGGCCGATATTGCCGACGATCGCCATATCCTTCATCTCGCGCATATGCTCGATGCGGATCACGTCCTTGTTGCCGGTTGTGGTGATGAAGATGTCGGCGGTTGCCAGCGCATCCTCCAGCAGAACCACCTCGAACCCGTCCATCGCCGCCTGAAGCGCGCAGATGGGGTCAACTTCGGTCACCTTCACACGCGCGCCGGCCCCGGCCAATGACGCAGCCGACCCTTTGCCAACGTCGCCGTAGCCCATGACCACCGCGACCTTGCCCGCCATCATCGTATCGGTCGCACGGCGGATGCCATCGACCAGCGATTCCTTGCAGCCGTATTTGTTATCGAATTTCGACTTGGTAACACTGTCGTTGACGTTGATCGCCGGAAACGGCAGCTGACCTTTCTTGTGCAGATCGTAAAGGCGGTGAACGCCGGTCGTCGTCTCCTCGCTGACGCCCTTGATCGCGTCGCGCGTCTTGGTGAACCAACCGGGTGTTTCGGCCATCCGCTTCTTGATCTGCGCAAAAATCGCCTCTTCCTCTTCCGAGGTGGGCACTTCGATCAGATCCGTCTCGCCCGCCTCAACGCGCGCGCCCAGAAGCACATAGAGCGTCGCATCGCCGCCATCGTCGAGGATCATATTGGCGCCCTCGGGGAACTGGAACGAGCGGTCCAGATAATCCCAATGCTCCACCAGCGTCTGGCCCTTCACGGCAAACACCGGCGTGCCGCCCTCGGCAATCGCCGCCGCCGCGTGGTCCTGCGTGGAGAAGATGTTGCACGAGGCCCAGCGCACATCGGCGCCCAGCGCATTCAGCGTCTCGATCAGCACGGCGGTCTGGATCGTCATGTGCAGGCTGCCGACGATGCGCGCGCCCTTCAGCGGCTTGGCCTCGCCGAATTCCTCGCGCAGCGCCATCAGGCCGGGCATTTCGGTTTCGGCAATGTCCAGCTCCTTGCGCCCATACGCGGCCAGCTTGATATCCTTGACGATATAGTCGTTTGCCATCTGAGTTGGCTCCTTGAGAAAATGCGTTTGAGGCGCAGATAGCACCCGGACGCCCATGCGGCAATGCGCGGCTCTGGAATCCTGCCTGTGGGCCGCATAAGACAAGGCAGTAAATTTCGGCGGAGATGTATCATGGCCAAACCACGCGCCTGGCAGAAAATGCTTTCGGGCCGCAGGCTGGACCTGCTGGACCCGACCCCCATGGATATCGAAATTGGCGATATCGCCCACGGCCTTGCCTTCGTCGCGCGCTGGAACGGTCAGACGCTGGGTGATTACGCCTATTCCGTGGCCGAACATTCGCTGCTGGTCGAACAGATATTTGGCCGCATCGCCCCCAAGGCGCCGCCGAAATGGCGGCTGGCGGCGCTGCTGCACGATGCGCCCGAATATGTCATCGGTGACATGATATCCCCGGTCAAAGACGCCGTCGGACCCGGCTACGACGAGCTGGACAAACGGCTTGCCGCTGCCATTCACATCCGGTTCGGCCTGCCCGCGGCGATCCCGGAAACGGTCAAGAAGCAGATCAAGAAGGCCGACCGCGTCAGCGCCTGGATGGAAGCGACCCGGATCGCCGGGTTTGAGATGGGCGAAGCCGACCGTTTCTTCGGCCGACCAGATCCCGCGCTGATGGAGGGGCTGCCCATCCGCCTGCGCCCGCCGCTTGAGGCGCGCGGCGACTATACCGCGCGCACGGCCGCGTTGCTGGCGCAGATCGCATGATAACCGTCCGCCGGGCAACGCCGCTGGATGCGCCGCCACTCGCCGAATTGCTGAACGAAATCGTTGCGGCAGGCGGCACCACCGCACACACGCGGCCCATATCGACGGGCGATATGGCGCAGATGATGCGCACGGCGCCGGATCGCTCCGCCTGGCATGTGGCGTTAAATCGTGGCGGCGCCCTGCGGGGCTTTCAATATATCGAACCCTCGCCAACGCTCCCGCCCGAGGCGTGCGATATCGCCACCTTTGTACAGATCGGGCAGACCGGGCTGGGTATCGGATCGGCGCTGTTTACGGCGACCGCCATGGCCGCGCGCGCGCTCGGATATGTCTGGATCAGCGCCAACATCCGCGCCGATAACGAGGGCGGGCTGATCTACTACCAAAGCCGCGGCTTTCGCGACTACGCCCGGCAGGCCGATGTCCCGCTTGCCAACGGGCAGCGCGTGGACAAGATCCTGATGCGCTATGATATCTGAGCGGTCACCTGTTCTCACCCTTGCGTGAGCCTGTGTTGCTCAGGGTTGGCGCAGGCGCTCCCTTGCGCCATGGTCATCGAGAAACGTAAAAGGATTATCGCCGTGAAACGTGCCATGACGACATTTAAAACGTCCCTGCTGGGCGCCCTGATCGCTCTGGGCTTTGCGACCCAGGGCAATCACGCCCATGCTGCCGCCACCGAAACCCTTACCGTCGCCGGCGGCTGCTTCTGGTGCGTCGAAGCTGACTTTGAGGCGGTCAAGGGCGTGTCCGAAGTCATCTCGGGCTACACCGGCGGGACCACCGACAACCCGACCTACAAGGACGTCACACGCGGCGGCACCGGCCATTATGAGGCTGTGCAAATCATGTACGATCCGGCGCAGGTCACGCGCCCGCAGCTTCTGTCAATGTTCCTGCGCTCTGTCGATGTCACCGATGCGGGTGGCCAGTTCTGCGATCGCGGCGAAAGCTACCGCACCGCCATATTCGCGGACGGCCCGGCCGCCGAAGACGCGAAACAAGCTGTCGCACAGGCCCAGCAGGAGCTGGGCCAGAAAATCGTGACCCCCGTGCTGCCGCTCCAGACCTTCTACAAGGCCGAAGACTACCATCAGGATTATTACAAGGGCGATGATCTCAAAATCACCCGGTTCGGGATCAAGGATCAGGCCGAAGCCTACAAACGCTACCGCAGCGCCTGCGGTCGCGACGCCCGCGTGCGCGAACTTTGGGGCGCCTCCGCCCCCTTCGCACAATCAAAGTGACCGACGCCCAAGCCAAGGGGCCGCCTACCCCGCCCCTTGGCGCCACGGTCGCCTTGATATTCCACTTTGGTTTTTTCTTGGTTAAAATACCCAAAGAACTACATTCGCAAAGCGCGGCAACGTCCGTTCTGGCGCCCTAGGCCAGCTCCGCAGCGCGTCCCAGCGCCGCCAGCCCCTCCCGCCACGCTTGCGTTTGGTCCCTCTTTTCTGCCACCACGCCCTGCACCGCCAGCGCCTCGGCATAAGGCAGGGCGCCCCCTATGATGATCACCTGCTGGCCCAGCCAGAATGGCCGCATCGCCGCCAGCTCCGCCCCGATCAGGTGCCCCGTGACCGCTGCACGCGCTCCAGTCAGACAGGCCGAATTCAACTGCACTGCCAGCCGCTCGGGCCGGGCCAACGTGTCGCTCAGCGCATCTGAATCCAGATCATTACCGCCGCCAAAAGCCACTGCCAGACGCGGCGTTGCCGCCCCTTGAAAGCTGACGATTTCCCGCGCACTGACATGCGCCCAGATCGTCTGCTCCGATCCCGGCAGGCAGAACACCCCGTCCCAATCCTCGCGCCCGGCCAATGCCCCCGCGATCAAAATACGAACCTCAGCGGATAACAGACCGTAGGGCCGCTCTTGCCGCACTGCCCCCAGAACGTCGGTCATACCGTCCGGCACAATCCGCGTCGGCGCGCGCGATTGGGCAGCGCTGCTCAGCCGCAACAGCCGGTCCGGGGCAATCGCGGATCCCGCCGAAACGGCGTCGAGCGTCGCAAAATCGTGCCTCTCCAGCGTATTACCCTGCATCTGGTGCAAGGTTACGCGATCACCCTCTTGCGTTATGACACCCCACGGCTCATCCATCCCGGAGCTATCGGCTGGCCTGATCAGACATCTGCCCGACAACACCGCGCATATCATACCCCGCAGACGCCGCAGCGCTGACGATCTCTTCGGCCGGCAGATGCCCGACCTGGCTCATACTCCACAGCATCGTGCAGCGCGTTCCGCTACGGCAATAGGCCAGGACCGGGGCTGGCATTTCGGCCAAGGCCGCGTTGAAATCGTCCATATCCTCACTTGAAATACCGTTCGATGTGATCGGCACGTTGTAGAAGGCCAGCCCCGCGTCTTTCGCGGCGGCCTCGATCAGCGCATGATCGCACTGTCCCGCCTCTTCGCCGTCCGGGCGGTTGCACATGATCGCACGAAATCCCGCCGCCTTGATGCCGGGCACATCGCCCGGATCGATTTGAGGAGACACACTGAAGGTATCCGAAATCCTGCGCAGGTCCATAAGATCGCTCCTCAAGCTTTGATGGCGTACATAATAAGTCAATCTGAACGCGTATCAATGCCCGGCCCCCTTTGCCAGCCTTGCGCGCGTCCCCAAGGAAATAATTGACCAGCCTAACTTAATCCGCCGGTGTTAACCGCACGTTAAGCACTTCTGAACAATGCTCGCAGACATGAGCGGATATTCACATCTAAGCGACGCGGCGCTGCCCTTGTTCAGCGGGGATGAGGTTGCGGTATCGACACCGGGCCCAGCACAGCCTTCCTATATCCGCGATCACCGCGCACGGTTGCGCGCGCGTTTCGCCCAGGGCGGCGCCAACGCCATTCCGGATTATGAGCTGTTGGAGCTGGTCCTGTTCCGCGCCATCCCCCGGCGCGATGTCAAACCCCTGGCGCGCGCCTTGCTCGACCAGTTCGGCGACTTCAACGGTGTCGTATCGGCACCGGTTCAGCGCCTTCAATCCGTGCCCGGCGTGGGAGAAGCGGTCGCAGTCGAGTTGAAGATCGTCGAAGCGGCCAGCCAGCGCCTCGCCCGCGCGCGCGTGATGCGGCGGCAGGTGTTATCCTCATGGGACGCGCTGCTGGATTACTGCCACACGACGATGGCGCACCGCGAGACCGAGCAGTTTCGCCTGTTTTTCCTCGACACCAAAAACGTGCTGATCGCGGACGAAGAACAGGCAACCGGAACGGTCGATCATGTCCCCGTCTACCCCCGCGAGGTGGTCAAGCGCGCGCTCGAGCTGAACGCATCCGCGCTTATCCTGGTACATAACCACCCCTCCGGCGATCCGACCCCGTCAGAGGCTGACATCGTGATGACCCAGAAAATAAAAGACGCCGCAGGCGTCATGGGCATCACCTTGCATGATCACCTGATCATCGGCAAATCATGCGAATTGAGCTTTCGAAGCGAAGGCTACCTGTAACACGCCAGCCGCGGTGCAAGTGTTTCGGATCTTGACCCGGCGACTATGCCTGAAAAATACAGCACCAAACCGGGCCTGATCGCCCAGTATCCCATCGTGAAAATGCCGCGGCATTCACGCCTGCGCCGATAAGAACGGATCGTGCGGATACAGAGCTCCCGCCAGATACAACCCGCACGGCGGACACACCGGGCCGCAGCGGGCGCGGTCACAGGCCTCCAGCGCGGACTTGACGTCGCCCGGCGCCCACGCGCCGCGTCCCACACGCTCAAGCGTCCCGACAATGCTGCGCACCTGATTGTGCAGGAATGAGCGCGCCCGCAGATCGAACCGCACTTCCGGCCCGCCCGGTCCGTCCAGTCGTGTGATTGCCAATGCATCCAGCGTCTTGACCGGACTGGCGGACTGGCAGATGGACGACCGGAAGGTCGTGAAATCATGCAACCCCACCAGATATTCGGCCGCCGCCTGCATGGCGCTGATATCCAGCAGATGCGGAACCTGCCAGACCAGCCCCGCATCATGCGTCGCAGGCGCACGGCGCATCAACAAACGGAACTTATACTGCCGCTCCAGCGCTGAAAATCGGGCGTGCCAATCATCGGCAACCATCGCGCAATCCACAATCGCCACCGGCAAGGGCTTCAAATGATAATTCAGCGCCTCCATCAGGCGAAACGGCGACCAGTCCTTCGTCAGATCGCAATGCGCCACCTGCCCCAGCGCATGCACGCCGGCATCGGTGCGCCCGGCGGCTGCAATCGTATGCTCCCGCGGCTCCAGCCGCGCCAGCGCCGCCTCGATGGCGCCTTGCACCGATGGCTGGTCGCGCTGGCGCTGCCAGCCCGCAAACGGCTTCCCGTGATACTCAACCTTCAGTGCAAATCTGGACATGCCCCGCGCTTAGCCCGAATCCGTGCCGTGTTAAAGCGCGCACATCCTTTCTTCTTGCGTCAAATATCCTCGCCGAAGGCTCCGCCGGCGAAGCGCACGCCACGCCGGATCTCGCGCGCGCCACTGGAAACACCGGGCCCCCACCGTTATCTACTGGGCCAACGTATTCACGAAAGGGCAGCACATTGGTGATCTCGACACTGGCCGACGGGCTGGCCCGCGGGGCCGAGCGGGTCTCCGGCACCCTGTCCGAGACGTTTTTCGAGCCTGTCATCCGCATCGGCGTCACCGGCCTTGCGCGGGCGGGCAAGACGGTGTTCATCACCTCGCTGATTGCAAACCTGCTGGAGCGGGGGCGCATGCCCGGACTGGTGGCGGCCAGCGAGGGGCGCATTACCGCCGCATTTCTGCAACCGCAGCCCGATGATACCGTGCCACGGTTCGACTTCGAATCGCACCTTGCCGCGCTGACCGCACCCACGCCGCACTGGCCGCAAAGCACACGCACCATATCCGAGCTGCGCCTGTCCCTGCGCGTGCGTCCTGCCGGGATGCTGGCCGGGATCACCGGCGCGCGCACCGTGCATATCGACATTGTCGATTATCCCGGCGAATGGCTGCTGGACCTGGCGCTGATGGATAAAACCTATGCCGACTGGTCCGCTGCCACCCTCGCCACCATGCAGCGCCGCGACATCGCCGCGCCCTTCCTTGCGCAGGCAGGCACCATTGATGCCGGCGCCGCGTGGGAGGAACCGCAGATCAAGGCATTGGCAGACCCCTTCACCGCCTATCTCGCCGCCGCGCGCAAACTGGGCCTCTCGGGCGTGGCGCCGGGGCGCTTTCTGCTGCCGGGCGACATGGCCGGATCGCCCGCGCTGACCTTCGCGCCCATCGCGCGGCCCGACAGCCCCGGTCGCCGCAGCCTCTGGCGGGAGATGGAGCGGCGCTTTGACGCCTATAAATCCCAGATCGTCGCACCTTTTTTCCGCGATCACTTTTCCCGGATCGACCGCCAGATCGTGCTGGTCGACGCGCTGGAGGCGATCCATGCAGGCCCGCCCGCCGTGGCTGACCTACAGGACACAATGACCGAGATCCTCTCGGCCTTCCGCCCGGGCCGCAACGCGTTCCTGACCCGGCTGCTGATGGGGCGCCGGGTGGAAAAGATCCTGTTTGCCGCGACCAAGGCAGACCATCTGCATCACACCCAGCACGCCCGGCTGACCGCCTTCATGGAGGCGCTGACGGCCGAGGCGCGCAGCCGCGCCGATTTTCAGGGCGCCCAGACCGCCTCCATCGCGCTGGCGTCCCTGCGCGCCACGGTCGAGGAGACGCGCGACCACGGCGGCACGCCGCTGGACTGCGTGCGCGGCACGCTGCTGAATCCCGACGGCAGCCGCGGCAGGCAGGCGGCGTTCCACCCCGGCGACTTGCCTGATAGCCCCGCATCGCTGATCGCAGCCGCGCGGCAAGGGGACGCGACATGGCTGGATCAGGACTACCGCATCATGAAATTCGCGCCTGCAACGCTCAGCCTGAAACCGGGGATGGGCCCGCCCCACATCCGCCTTGACCGCGCGGCGCAGTTCCTGATCGGCGACCGTCTGTGAGACCGGCAAGGCCCACCCGCGCCCGCCTGTGGCATGTGCCGCAGATGGCCGCGATCCTCTGGGGGTTCATCCACCGCACCCCGTGGCTGCCGCGCGTGCGGCCCTACCGCACCGATCTGCGCATCATGGCACAGATCACCCGCGCAGGTTGGGTGCGGATGCTGCGCGACCGGCGCGGACCGGCCGCCTTCATCGCGCGCGACGGCGCTGTGGTGCATGCGCTCTATGTGCATCCCCGCGCGCAGCGGCGCGGCATGGGCCGCACCCTGCTGGAGGAGGCAAAACGCGGCCAACCCCGGCTGGAGTTGTTCGTCGCCGAGGCCAATACCCCGGCCCGCGCCTTCTACCGCGCCCACGGCTTTGCCGAGATCGCGCGCAGTTGCGGCGCGGGAAATGACGAACACCTGCCCGATATCCACATGATCTGGCACAATGACAGGAGCGCCGAAACATGAGCCGCCCCAAAGGCCCCATCCTGTTCGATCTGGAAGAGGACGCCCCCCGCGCCGCCCCGTCCGAGGCGCCACCGGTCCCCGATCCCGACCTGCCCCCACCCCATGAGGGGCGCGCGATGCAGACGGTCGCCGCACTGGCCGCGCGCCGCCCGTCGCGGCTGGCCCGGCTGTTCTGGGGGCTGCTGGGCAGTGTCCTTGGCCTGGCCATATCGCTGGCGGCGTGGAATTTCGCCACCGGCCTGATCGCCAGCGTGCCGGTGCTGGGCTATATCGTCACCGCGCTGATGATTGCGCTGATCGCCGTCCTGCTGGTCATCACCTTCCGCGAAATCGCCGCCTTCGCCCGGCTGGGCCGTATCGACGCGTTGCACCGCGCCGCCGATACCGCGCTGGCCGACAATGACCTGCCCGCCGCGCGCCGCCTGACCGATGATCTGGTCCGGCTCTACGCCGCGCGCGAAGACACCCGCTGGGGCCGCGAAAACCTGGCCGAACGGCGCGGCGATCAATTCGACGCCGCCGCCCTGCTGGCCCTGGCCGAGGCCGAGCTGCTGACCCCGCTGGACGCCGCCGCCGCAAGGCAGGTGGAGGGCGCCGCGCGGCAGGTCGCCGCCGTCACCGCGCTGGTGCCGCTGGCGCTGGCCGATGTCGTCGTCGCGCTCAGCGCCAATATCCGCATGATCCGCCGCATCGCCGAAATCTACGGCGGCCGCTCCGGCACGCTGGGCAGCCTGCGCCTGACCCGCGCCGTGCTGACCCATCTGGTCGCGACCGGCGCCGTCGCGGTGGGCGACGACGTGATATCAAGCGTGGCGGGCGGCAGCCTTCTGTCCAAAATCTCGCGCCGGTTCGGCGAGGGCGTGGTGAACGGCGCGCTGACTGCCCGCGTCGGCGTGGCCGCGATGGAGGTCTGCCGACCGCTGCCCTTTTCCCCCGGCAAACGGCCAAAGGTGCGCCGCCTGCTGACCACCGCGCTCAGCGGGTTGTTCCCCAGCTGAACGCCCCTCTGGACGCGCCGCGATGCGCGCCTTATAAGCGCGCCATGATGCGTCTTATTGCGATCGTCATTCGAATTACGTGCCCGGCGCTCTGACATCTGAGCCGCCGGGAAAAGGCGTTCGAGCTGATCGCGCCGCCCCCTCGAATATCCAAAATCACCCGAGCTAAAGGACGCCCGCAATGTGCGCCGACACACCTGAATACAAAGACACGCTGAACCTGCCCCAAACGGATTTCCCCATGCGCGCCGGCCTGCCCAAGCGCGAGCCGGAATGGCTGGCCCATTGGGAGCGGATCGGCATCTACGACCGCCTGCGCGAAAAGGCCGCCGCAACCCCCGGCACGCGGGTGCCCTTCACCCTGCATGACGGTCCTCCTTACGCCAACGGCCACCTGCATATCGGCCACGCGCTGAACAAGATCCTCAAGGATATGGTGGTGCGCAGCCAGCAGATGATGGGCCGCGACGCGCGCTACATCCCCGGCTGGGACTGTCACGGCCTGCCCATCGAATGGAAGATCGAGGAACAGTACCGCGCCAAGGGCAAGAACAAGGATGAGGTCGACGTCGTCGATTTCCGCCAGGAATGCCGCCGGTTTGCAAGTGGCTGGGTGGACACCCAACGCGCCGAATTCAAGCGCCTTGGCATCACCGGCAAATGGGAAGCCCCCTACCTGACGATGGATTTCCGTGCCGAGCGGATCATCGCGGAGGAGTTCCAGAAGTTCCTGATGAACGGCACGCTTTATCAAGGATCGAAGCCCGTGATGTGGTCGCCCGTGGAGAAAACCGCGCTGGCCGAGGCCGAGATCGAATATCACGATCACAAGAGCCATGCGATCTGGGTGGCGTTTAAGATCAAAAGCCTGCCGGAACGTGTTTTCATCAACGATCCGAACTTGGCGGGCGGAGCCTCCTCGGCAGGCGGCAATCTTTCTATTGGAACAGGTGCTGAAGTTGAAACCCAAAACCTCATGGACGCGTCAGTTGTAATCTGGACAACGACGCCTTGGACAATACCTTCCAATAAGGCGATCTCTTACAACCCCGATATAAAATACAGTGTATTCAGGGTAGAGCAGACAGAGGACGAAAGTTGGACTCAAGTCGGACAACTCTTCATCATAGCCGACAACTTGGCCGAAGAGGTTTTGACAAAGAGCCGCGTGACGAAGTGGAGCGCTGTCGCGCCGGTTTACAACGAAATTCTAGACGTAATGGTTTGCGCCCACCCGTTCGCGGGCCTTGATGGCGCAGATGGCTTCTGGGATTACCCCGTGCCGATGATCGACGGCGACCATGTCACCGACGACGCCGGCACCGGGTTCGTGCACACCGCGCCCAGCCACGGCGCCGATGACTACGAGGCTTTCGTCAAACGCGGCTGGATCGACCGGATGACCCATAACGTCGGCCAGGAATCCGAATTCCTACCGCACGTCCCCTTCTTCGCGGGCCTTCAGGTGTTCGACCGCAAGGGCAAGGAAAGCAAGGCAAACCCCGCCGTCATCGACA
The DNA here is from genome assembly GCF_003316635.1 of Roseovarius dicentrarchi. Taxonomy (GTDB): domain Bacteria; phylum Pseudomonadota; class Alphaproteobacteria; order Rhodobacterales; family Rhodobacteraceae; genus Roseovarius; species Roseovarius dicentrarchi. Next base: position 17,855 of record NZ_QNQP01000011.1, read on the forward strand.
AACTGGTCGAGGCGGGCGGCATCATCGCGCGCGGCCGCACCACCCACAGCTATCCGCACAGCTGGCGCTCCAAGGCGCCGATCATCTTCCGCAACACGCCGCAATGGTTCGCCGCCATCGACCGCCCCGTCGGCGACGGGCAGGACACTTACGGCAAGACGATCCGCCAGCGCGCGCTGACCTCTATCGACAGCCTGGTGAAATGGACCCCGCAAAAGGGCCGCAACCGCCTCTATTCCATGATCGAGGCCCGCCCCGACTGGGTGCTGTCGCGCCAGCGTGCATGGGGCGTGCCGCTGACCTGCTTCACCAAGCGCGGTGCGTTGCCCACCGACGACGATTTCCTGCTGCGCAATGAGGACGTCAACGCCCGCATCCTCGCGGCCTTCGAGGCCGAGGGCGCCGACGCCTGGTACAAGGATGGCGCCAAGGACCGCTTCCTGTCCGGCATCGTCAACCCCGATGAGTGGGACAAGGTCGACGACATCCTCGACGTCTGGTTCGACAGCGGCTCGACCCACGCCTTCGTGCTGCGCGACCGCGAAGACGGGTCCGAGGACGGGCTGGCGGACCTCTACCTTGAAGGCACAGACCAGCATCGCGGCTGGTTCCATTCGTCGATGCTTCAGGCCTGCGGCACCATGGGCCGCGCCCCCTATCGCGGGGTGCTGACGCATGGCTTCACGCTGGACGCCAAGGGCAACAAGATGTCCAAATCGGTCGGCAACACCGTGTCCCCCGAGGACGTGACCAAGCAATACGGCGCCGATATCCTGCGCCTCTGGGTCGCGCAATCGGACTATACCGGCGATCTGCGCATCGGGCCGGAAATCCTCAAGGGCGTCGCAGACAGCTACCGCCGGATGCGCAACACCATGCGCTACCTCTTGGGCGCGCTGGCGCATTTCGACGACTCCGACCGCACCGCCGCCGAAGACATGCCCGAGCTGGAACAATGGGTCCTGCACCGCATGGCCGAACTGGATAAGGTCGTGCGCGACGGCTATGACGCCTACAACTTCCAGGGCGTCACGCAGGCACTGCTGAACTTCTGCACGCTGGACCTGTCGGCCTTCTATTTCGACGTGCGCAAGGACGTGCTCTATTGCGACGGCGACAGCATCGAACGGCGCGCGGCGCGCACCGTGCTGGATTTGCTGTTCCACCGCCTGACCACATGGCTGGCCCCCGTCATGGCCTTCACCATGGAGGAGGTCTGGCTGGAGCGGTTCCCCGGACCGGACTCGTCGCTGCACCTTCAGGACATTCCTGAAACGCCGGCCACATGGCTGAACCCGCAGCTGGCCAGCAAATGGACCGGCATCCGTCAGGCGCGCCGTGCCGTCACCGCCGCGCTGGAAATCGAGCGCACGAACAAGGTCATCGGCTCCTCGCTTGAGGCCGCGCCCGAGGTGTTTGTCGAAAACGAGGCCACGCTGGCCGCCCTGAAATCGGTCCCCTTCGCGGATATCTGCATCACCTCAGCGGTGACGCTGACAGCAGGCGCCGCCGCAAACGGCGCGTTCCACCTGCCCGAGGCCGAGGGTTTCGGCGTCACCTTCCACAAGGCGCCCGGCGACAAATGCCAGCGCTGCTGGAAAATCCTGCCAGACGTGGGCACCCACGCCCACCCCGGCACCTGCGCGCGCTGCTCTGCCGCGTTGGGCTGATCTGAACCACCGGGCGCCGCAACACCGGCGCCCGGCTTTCATCTGCCTGTGAATATTCAAGAAGACCCCGGCCTCTGGTCGCACGCATGTCAGCGCAATCAAGCGCCAGAACTATCCTGAGGCCCCGTTTTAAATTCTTCTCAGGCACTTGCGCGGCGCCTGCGCGCACTACACCTGCCAGTGACACAAACCTCATGACAAGGCAGCCACGGCGATGGATTTCATATACGTTCTCGGGGGGCTGATCGGCCTCTTTTTCGGGGGCGAAGCGCTCGTGCGCGGCAGTAGCGGACTGGCCCGCAGGATGGCCCTGTCGCCGCTGCTGATCGGCCTGACGGTGGTCGGCTTTGGCACATCCACACCTGAACTGTTGATATCGGTAAATGCGGCGCCCAGCGGCGCGCCGGACATTGCGCTGGGCAATGTGCTGGGCTCGAACATTGCCAATATATTGCTCATCATCGGCCTGACCGCACTGATCTGGCCGATCAACGCGCCCACCGGCACCGTGCGGCGGGACACAGGCGTGATGATTGCCGCCGCGGTTATTTTGCTACCCCTGTTCGCCATGGTGCAAGTGGGCCATCTGGCCGGCCTGGGTCTGGTGGCCGGATTGGTCTGCTATCTGGCGTGGGCGTATCTGGCCCCCGGCACCGATGCCTGTCCGGACGCTGCTCCGGCGCCGGTCATGCGTGTGCTGCCAGCGGCGCTGTGGATCGTCGGCGGGCTGATCCTATTGCTTACCGGTGCGCATTTTCTGGTGGAAGGGTCGGTTGCCATCGCCCGTAGCCATGGCTTGTCCGAGGCGTTTATCGGCCTCAGCATCGTCGCTGTCGGCACCTCCCTGCCCGAACTGGCCACGTCCATCATTGCCGCCTTCCGCCGACAGTCCGAAATCGCCATCGGCAATGTCATCGGCTCGAACATCTTCAACATTCTGGGCATTCTCGGTGTGACGGCCATCATCACGCCCATCCCCGTTGCCGGCCGGTTTCTGAGCTTTGATCTGCCGGCGGTCATCGCCGCCTCCGCCTTGCTGGCTGTGTTGCTGCTGACGCGCCCGATGATTGGCCGCGCGGTCGGGGCCGGGCTGCTGTTGGCCTATGCGGCGTATATCATTGCCGCGCAGGCCTGACAGCGACCTTCGCAATGCAAAAAGCCCCACAGTCACCTGCGGGGCCTTCTTCACTCTTCAACGCCAGGCGCGCGATCAGTCGTTGTCGGACTTCAGCGCCGCGCCCAGAATGTCGCCCAGCGATGCGCCGGAAGCGGAAGAACCGTACTGTTCCACGGCCTCTTTTTCCTCGGCGATTTCGCGTGCCTTGATCGACAGGCCCAGACGATGCGACTTGGCGTCGATATTGGTGACGCGTGCGTCCACCTTGTCACCGACCGAGAACCGCTCGGGGCGCTGTTCGGCACGGTCACGGCTCAGGTCGGAGCGGCGGATGAAAGACTTCATGCCTTCATATTCCACTTCGATCCCGCCATCCTCGATCGAGGTGACCGTGACCGTGATGATCGCGCCGCGCTTCACGCCGCCAACCGCCTCGGCAAACTTGTCGCCGCCCAGGTTCTTGATCGAGAGCGAGATACGCTCCTTGTCGGTGTCGACCTCGGACACGACCGCCTGAACAACGTCGCCCTTGCGGTAGTTCTGGATCGCATCTTCGCCGCGCTCGTCCCAGCTGATGTCGCTGAGGTGAACCATGCCGTCGATCTCGCCTTCGAGGCCGATGAACAGACCGAATTCGGTGATGTTCTTGACCTCGCCCTCGACCTCGGTGCCCTCGGGATGAGTTTCTGCAAACACTTCCCACGGGTTACGCATGGTCTGCTTGAGGCCCAGCGACACGCGACGCTTGGCGCTGTCGATTTCCAGAACCATGACTTCGACTTCCTGGCTGGTCGAGACGATCTTGCCGGGATGCACGTTTTTCTTGGTCCAGGACATTTCGCTGACGTGAACCAGACCTTCGACGCCCGGCTCCAGCTCGACGAATGCACCGTAGTCGGTGATGTTCGTCACGCGGCCCGTGTGGGTGGATTCCAGCGGGTACTTGCCGGCGACCATATCCCACGGATCTTCCTGAAGCTGCTTCATGCCCAGGGAGATGCGGTGCGTTTCCTTGTTGATCTTGATCACCTGAACCTTGACCGTCTCGCCGATGGCGAGGATCTCGGACGGGTGGTTCACGCGGCGCCATGCCATGTCGGTGACGTGCAGCAGGCCGTCAACACCGCCCAGATCGACGAAGGCGCCGTATTCTGTGATGTTCTTGACGACGCCGTCGACGTTCTGACCCTCAGTGAGGTTACCGATGACTTCGGCGCGCTGCTCGGCGCGGCTCTCTTCCAGGATCGCACGGCGCGATACCACGATATTGCCACGGCGGCGGTCCATTTTCAGGATCTGGAACGGCTGCTTGAGGCCCATCAGGGGGCCGGCATCGCGCACGGGGCGCACATCAACCTGAGAGCCGGGCAGGAACGCAACGGCGCCGCCCAGATCGACGGTGAAGCCACCCTTGACGCGGCCAAAGATCGCGCCTTCGACGCGCTCTTCTGCGGCGTACGCTTTTTCCAGACGGTCCCATGCTTCCTCGCGGCGGGCCATTTCGCGGCTGATGACAGCCTCGCCACGCGCGTTTTCGGCCGAGCGCAGGAACACTTCGACTTCGTCGCCGACATTGATGTTCGGCTGCTCGCCGGGATCTGCGAATTCTTTCAGATCGACGCGGCCTTCCATTTTATAGCCGACGTCGATGATGGCCTGGCCCGCTTCGACAGCGATGACCTTGCCTTTGACAACTGTACCCTCGTCGGGCGTGTCCATTTCGAAGCTTTCGTTCAAAAGCGCTTCGAATTCTTCCATAGATGTATTCTGAGCCATGTGGTCTCGGATTCCTTTATACGGTTTTTTCGGGCCGTGCGGTTGTCTCCGCCGGTCTTGGGGTTTCGTTGGTCAGGCGATGTGCAAACAGCGAAAGAGGGCCCTGTTGATGCAGGCCCTGCTCGATTCTTTCGGATTTGCGGCAGATACCGCCACGGTGACAGCCGCGCGTATAGGCCAACAACGCCCGATTGACAAGGGCCGGGGCGCCTAGCCGCGCTGGACGCGCTCGACCTCGGCGATCGCGGCGGCAACGGCCTGTTCGATCGTCAGGCGCGAGGTATCCAGCAAGATGGCGTCGTCTGCCGGTTTGAGAGGTGCGGCAGCGCGGGCGCTGTCGCGGGCGTCGCGCAGGCGCAGATCGTCCAGCACCTCCTGAAAGGTGATATCATGTCCGGCGCCGGTCAGTTCCGTCATGCGCCGGGCCGCGCGGACATCATCGGTGGCGGTCACGTACAGCTTGACCTCGGCATGGGGGCAAATCACCGTGCCGATGTCGCGCCCATCCAGCACCGCACCGCCGGACCGTGTGGCAAAGGCGCGCTGAAAGTCGATCAGTGCCTGCCGCACTTCGGGGATTGCGGCGACGCGGCTGGCGGCCTGGCCCACCTCGGGCGTGCGCAGATCGGGCGCGTCCAGATCCGCCCGCTGAAGCGAGCGGGCCGCCTCGACCGGGCCGACGCCATCCAGCGTGCGGCGCCCGGTGGCCCGGTACAGCAGCCCCGTATCCAGATGCGCAAAGCCGAAATGCGCCGCCAGACGGCGCCCGACCGTCCCCTTGCCCGCCGCTGCCGGTCCGTCGATTGCGATTGTGAATGTCATCTAAGCCTCAAAGCTGTCTGAACATATCGGTAAAGGAAGCGGCGCGGCGGCTCAAGCGGTGGATGCGATTAACCGGCGTTTCGTGCAAATGGTGAGGGCAGGATCCTGGGTATTTCCACCAAGAAAAGCCATAGGGTGCATTGCAGATCGCAAATGTTGATTTTATGGCGGCGGGGCGCGATTATAACCACGGCGTACGTTGCTTGGGCCAAGGTATGTCAAGCTTAACGGTATCAAGAAGGGCAGCATGACATTGAAACGCCCCTTGAGCGATATCTTTCCGCCCTCTGGGCGACCGTTCGTCAAGATGCATGGTTTGCGCAACCATTTCGTTATCATGGACGGCCGCGATACGCCCTTTGCCCCGACGCCGGCGCAAATCGCGCATATCTGCGATGTGGGGGCCGGCATCGGCGGGGATCAGTTGCTGGTGATCGGGCGATCGGCACGCGCTGACGCATCCCTGCGCATTCTCAACGTGGATGGGCGCGAGGTGAGTGCCTGCGGCAATGCCACCCGCTGCGTCGCGTGGCTGCTGCTGGAGGAGGCCGGCACAGATACCGTGACGCTGGAGACGGGGTCAGGTGTGCTGCGCTGCGCCCGTGCGGGCGCGATGGAGGTCAGCGTGCAAATGGGGCAGATCGTGCATGACTGGCAGGCGATCGGGCTGGCCCGCGCGGTGGACACATTGGATCTGCCATTGGTGCATGGGCCGCTGACGCATGGGGTGGCGTCGTGGATCGGCAACCCGCATGTGACGTTTTTTGTCAGGGATCTGCCGTCGCTGGACGTCGCCGCGCTGGCGCATCCGGTGCAAAACGACCCGCTTTTTCCCGAGCAGGTCAATGTCGGGCTGGCCGAGCTGCTGGGACCGGCACTTATCCGCTTGCAGGTCTATGAGCGGCCCGGCATGGTAACCGCAGCTTGCGGCACTGGCGCCTGCGTGGCCGTTCGCGCCGCGCAACTGCGCGGGCTGGTCGGGCCGGGCGCCGTGCGCGTCGAGATGGGCGCAGGTGCCGTGCAGATAGACACGGGCGAGGACGGCGGCGCGGTGATGACCGGGCCAGTCGCCTATTCCTTCTGGGGCCATTTGCCCCGCGATTTGGAAAGGACCAGATGAGCGAGCCGATGATCGTCATCGAGGGGGTCAGCAAGACCTACCACATGAAAGGCCGTGCGGATGTGCGCGCGCTGGACAATGTCACCGCGACCATCGACCGGGGCGAGGTGGTTGTCATCATCGGCCCGTCCGGGTCGGGTAAATCCACGCTGTTGCGCGCGCTGAACGGGCTTCAGCCGGTGGATGAGGGCCGGATCGTGATCGACGGGGTCGAGGTAACGTCGAAGAAAACCGACATCAACCGCCTGCGCGCCGAGGTCGGCATGGTGTTCCAGCATTTCAACCTGTTCCAGCACAAGACCGCGCTGGAAAATATCGTTCTGCCGCAGATCATCGTCGCCAAGCGCAAGCGCGCCGAGGCCGAGGCGATTGCGCGCGATCTGCTGAAAAAGGTTGGCCTGCCGGATCAGGAGGCCAGCTATCCCGTCATGCTGTCGGGCGGGCAGCAGCAGCGGATCGCGATTGCGCGCAGCCTGGCGATGAAACCCAAGGTGATGCTGTTTGACGAGGCGACATCAGCGCTGGACCCCGAGACCGTGGGCGGCGTGCTGGAGCAGATGCGCGCCCTGGCGGCCGAGGGCATGACGATGGCCGTGGTCACCCATGAGATGGGTTTTGCGCGCGAGGCGGCGGACCGGGTCATTTTCATGGACGGCGGCGCCATCATCGAGGAAAACACCCCGGCGGCGTTTTTCGACAATCCGCAGACAGACAGGGCGCAGGACTTTCTTAGCCAGATCCTGTAGATAAACAACAACAAGGAGGAGACGATAATGAAACTGAAATCCCTGATCACCGGGCTGATCGGCGGGGCTGTCATGGCCGCAACCGCCACAGTATCGCTGGCCGAAACCACGATGGAAAAGATCGTGCGCACCGGCGAGATTACCATCGCCGTGCAGACCCAAGGCCCCCCCGTCAGCTTTATCAACAAGAATGGCGAGCGGACCGGGCTGGCCGTCGATCTGGCGCAGATGATGGCCGACGACATGGGCGTCAAACTGGTCGTGCAGGATTACGACTGGAAGGGCCTGATCCCGGCGCTGACCTCGGGCAAGGCGGATTTCATCGCTGCCGACATGACGCCCACCGCCCAGCGCAGCATGCAGATCATGTTTACCGAGCCGGTGTTCTTCGCCGAAACGGTGGCCTTTGCCAAGGAAGGGCATGGCTATTCCAGCTGGAAGGATCTGAATTCGCCGGATATTTCGCTGGCGGCGACGCAGGCATCCTCCTACGCGGCGGCCGCGCGCAAATTCCTGCCCGACGCCGAGCTGAAGGAATTCTCCGGCGGCACCGCGCAGGCGGTTCAGGCGGTCATGTCGGGCCGCGCATCGGCCGGCGTGACGGACAAGGCAACGCTGTCGGGCTTCATGTCGTCCATCGACGGGCTGGTGCAGATCGAGGGCGAGTTGAACCGCGAGCCGCTGGGCTTTGCCGTGCGCCCGGATTCGGTGCATCTGCTGAACAGCCTTGATAACTATATGCGCCTGATCCGCATTGACGGACGGTTGGATGAAAAAGTGGCCTACTGGTGGAATTCCACCGATTGGGAAGCCGATCACAAGTGATGATCTTGGGCAGGGGCATCGCGCCCCTGCCCTGCCGATATGCAATCTGACCTGACACGCAAGGCCGCCCCCCGCCCATGATGTGGCTTCAAAATTACTTCAATTTCCGGCTGGTGTCGGAATATGCCGAGGTTTTCGCCCAAGGCATCTGGCAAACGCTGTGGATTTCCGCCGTGTGCCTTGTGCTGTCGCTGATCTTCGGCACGATGCTGGCGCTGGCGCGTATGTCGAAAAATCCGCTGCTGTGGCGCCCGGTGGCGGGCTATATCCAGTTCATCCGCTCGACGCCTCTGCTGGTCCAGATCTATCTGGTTTACTACGGCCTGCCGACGATCATGCCCGCAGGAATGCTGTTTGACGAGGTGCAGTCGGGCATTGTCGCGCTGACGCTGCACACCTCGCCTTACATGGGTGAGATCATTCGCGCCGGCATCGGCTCGGTCGCGCGGGGGCAGATCGAGGGCGCCCTGTCGGTCGGCATGACACCGCGCCAGACAATGCGGCACATCACGCTGCCGCAGGCGATTGCCAACGTGATGCCGCCCCTGCTGGGCCAGACTGCCGTGCTGATCAAGGACACCTCCCTGCTCAGCATTATCGCGGTGTTCGAGCTCTTGGGCGCGGGCCTGCTGATGTTTTCCGAAACGGTGGTCGCAACCGAAAGCTATGTCACCGTCGCCATCTGCTATCTGGGGATCTACGCCATGATGCTGGTGCTGTCGGGCATCGTCCAGAACCGTCTGGGCGGCAGCGCCTGGCAGGCGAATTGAAGGGGGCCGCGCGTGGAATGGATCACTGACAAATGGGACATTGTCGTCCAGTTGTACCCCTTTATGCTCAAGGGGCTGTGGCTGACGTTTCAAATCTCGATCATTGCGATCACCATCGGGTCGCTGATCGGGTTCGTGCTAGGCGTGGCAAAAACCACCGGGGTCCGGGTGCTGAACGGGGTGATCAACCTCTACCTGCACCTTCTGCGCGGATCGCCCTATCTGGTGCAGCTCTACATTGTTTATTTCGTGCTGCCCGCGACCGGCATCGCCTGGCTGTCGTTTGACAGCTATACGGCGGCCATCGTGTCGCTGTCGCTCTACACGTCCAGCTATGTAACGGAAATCGTGGCCGCCGCCATCAACGCCGTGCCGAAGGGCCAGGCCGAGGCGGCGCGGTCCACCGGCATGACGCGCGCGCAGACCTATCGCCATATCGTCATCCCGCAGGCGCTGAAACTGACGATCCCGCCCATGGCCAGCATCTATGTGATTGTCATCAAAAGCACGGCGGTCCTGTCCGTCATCGGCATATCCGAGCTGACCCGTCAGGGCGAGGTGGCAATCATGCGGATGCCGGGCGACATCATGTTCATCTACAGCCTGATTGCCGTCTTCTATTTTGTCTATTGCTACCCGATGCTGCGCCTGTCGAAATGGGCCGAGGGTAAATTCGGCAGTACCGGCGGCGTCGATACCTAAGCGTCTTCCATCGGCAGATCCAGCGTGACAATCAGCCCATCGGCCTGCCAGTCAAAATGCAGGGCGCCATCCGAGGCGCGCACCAGGTTTTCGACAATCCCTGCACCGCTTTCACGTTCGGGCGTTTCCACTTCGGGGCCGCCGCGCTCTTCCCAGATCATGTGAAATTCGCCTTGCTCCGACACGCGCCACGACAAATCGACGCGGCCCTGAACCGCGCCAAGGCTGCCGTGTTTGACCGCGTTTGTCGCCAATTCGTGCAGCAGCAGCGTCAGGGACGTGACCATGCCGCCCGACAGCGTCACCTCGGGGCCGCTGAAATGCACCTGCCGTTCGCCCAAGGGCGCATAGGCCAGAAGCAGGGTGCGCGCCAGATGCTCAAACTCCAGTGCTTTCGGGGCCTCGTCGGTCATGGTGTCGAAATGCGTCTGGCCCAGGGCGACCAGCCGCGCGATCACTTTTTCACTGTATTCCTCTGGGTCGGTTTCGGTGCGGCCCGTCATCTTGATCACGACGGACATGACGTTGACGATGTTTTTCAGCCTGTGCAGCAATTCAGAGGTGCGCAGCGCGGCGGCCTTGCGCTCGGCCTCGCGGGCGCTGGAGATGTCCATTTGCGAGCCAAAGCGAAAAATCAACTGCCCCTCATCGTCCAGAACCGGGCCGATTTGCAGTGCGTTGATAAATTTCTGGCCGTCTTTGCGATAATTGACGATCTCGACCATCGTCACCTCGTTACTGTCCAGCGCGGCACGAATCGCCTCGACACTTTCGCGCGTCGTCTCGGGCCCTTGCAGGAAACGGCAGTTGCGCCCGATAAAGTCGTCCTCGTCATAGCCGGTCAGATCGCAAAAAGCCTGATTGGCAAACACGATCGGCTCGTCCGGCAGCGTCGGATCGGAAATGCACAAGGGCAAGCGGCTGTGGCGGATTGCATGCGCAAACACATCATTGCGGCGCAGACTGTCCGGGGACAGGCTGACGACATCCTTGAGGTCGAGTGACATTGCAAATAACTCGCTTGGTTACCAGTCGCACACTTATATTCCATGCTTGCGCGGGGAGGCAAGCACAGCCAAACGCCGATGGCCCCATTTTGTTCCTCGGTCCGCTACACAGCAGCGCGCAGGGCCTGTTCCAGATCGTCGATCAGATCCTGCGCATCCTCAATTCCGACAGACAGGCGCAGAAGGTTCGCATGCACGTCAAAGCCGGGGCCGGACACCGTTTTGCGATGTTCAATCAGGCTTTCGACCCCGCCCAGCGACGTGGCCGGATAGAACAGGCGGCAGGCGCGGGCGGTATCAATCGCCGTTTGCGCGTTACCCTTGGTGATGATCGACAGCATACCGCCGAACATGCCATCGGTCTGGCGCGCCGCGACCGCATGTCCGGGATGCGAGGGCAGACCGGGGTACAGGACCGATTGCAGCAGGTCATGCCCCTCGAAATGGCGCGCGATGGCCAGCGCATTTTCTGTCTGCCGCGCCACCCGCAGCATCAGGGTGCGCATGCCCCGGATCAGCAGCCATGCGTCGAAACTGTGCAAAACCGTCCCCTGCAAGGTGCGCATCTTCGCGATCGCATCCCACAGCGCGCCTGTATCGCGCACCGACAGCGCGCCGGCCGTCACATCCGAATGGCCGTTCAGGTATTTCGTCGCCGAATGAAAGGAAATATCGGCGCCCAGTTCCAGCGCGCGGGTGCAGCAGGGCGGCGTGGCGGTGCAGTCGGTGATAAGCCGCGCGCCAGCCCCCTGCGCGATGCCAGCGGCGGCTGCGATATCGGTCACGGTCCAGTCCGGGTTGTTCGGCGTCTCGACCCAGACCAATGCGGTCTGGCCGGGGCGCATGGCCGCCTGCATCGCGTCCAGATCGCCCGCCGGGTAGTGGCTGATCGACAGCCGACCAGTGGCATGGTGGTGCTGCATCTGCTGCAAAACGCCGTGATACATCACGCCGGGCGCGACCACATGCGCGCCGGGGGGCAGCGCCTCCAGCACCGCACAGGCCGCCGACATGCCCGATGCAAACAGCAAGGTGGCCGCGGCCCCCTCCAGATCGGCGATGATCGCCTCGGCGTGGTCCGTCGTCTCGTTACTGTCGCGGCGGTAAATATAGGGCTGGCGCGGCGCGTAATCGGCGCCGCGCGCATAGGTTGAGGACGGCTGAATCGGCGGCGCAAGGGCGCCTGTCCGCTCCTCGACATGGTGCAACGCCTGGGCCAGCCGGGTGGCCGGGGACAGCGGGCGGTTCGGACGGATTGTCATGGGCGTTTTCCGTAATACAGGCCGACGACATGCTCTGCCTCGGCAAAGAACAGCCAGCGGGAGGCAAGGATACCGGCGATATGGCAAAGCACCGCCAGCGCCGCCGCAATATGCGCAAACGGCAGGCCCAGCAACAGCAGGATCGGTAGGACATAGCCCAGCAGGAAGGCGATGGCGCGCAGTTTTTGCGCGTGGCGGCGCCCGACCACGTGGATGAATTCGCGCGTCAGGTAATTGCTGCCGGTATGCGGCGGCTCGAAGCTGCGCGGCGCGCCGATATGGCCCAGCCCGGTCGCGGTCGAGAGGGTTGTTCCCGCGCGCCCGAATGCGCCGTCACCGCGCAGCCACCATGCGATTTGCACGATTGCGGCGATGGCTAGCAGGATCAGCGCCAGCGTCCCCTGCCCCGCCAGCAGCGCGCCGCCGCCCAGCGACAGCGCAAGGAATAATGCCGGGGTCAGCCAAGTGCGCCAGCGCGGCACCGGTTTCATCTGGGTGTAGATCATCGAGGTGGCCAGCACGGTGCCCGCACACAGCCCCGCGCCCAGCCAGCCCAGCGGCGCCCAGACCGCGCCCCAGAACACCAGCCCCGCGCCATAAATCGCCATGACGATCAGCGCCGCGACAGACAGCCACGCCTCGCGGCTCAGCCAGCTGGTGCGCCACTGGGTAAACGCCTTTGGCGCGCGTTCCGGGTGGCCAAGGTGAAACACCGACGCCAGCAGCCCGCCCACCGCCAGCAGATAGGCAACGACGAAAAAGGCGAACGCGACCCATCCGGTGGGTGCCAGCAGCCCCAGGCCCAGCCAGATCAGCAGGCCAAAGCCAAGGCCCGACAGCGTGGTGAACAGGATGACAGACGGCGCCGGGTGCATGTCAGAGCGCCCCCAGCGCGCGATCCAGCCACGCCACAAACCCCTTGGGCTGGTCCGCCGAAGGCTGAAGGAGCGGGGCCAGCACATCGATCTGACCAAGTGTGTCGCGCGGGCGCGGCGGCAGGTATTTGTTGACCGGCTTTGTGCCCTGCTCGGGCATCAGGTCAAATCCGCCGCGTTCGGTCGTAAGCTTGCTGACATGACTATCCGGATCGGCAAAATCGCCGAAATGACGCGCACCCGCCGGGCAGGTGCGCACACAGGCGGGGATGCGGTCCTCTTCGGGCAGGTTTTCGTTATAGATGCGGTCAACGCAGAGGGTGCATTTCTTCATCACGCCCTCGGCCGCGTCCATCTCGCGCGCGCCATATGGGCAGGCCCAGGCGCAGAGGCCGCAGCCGATGCAGTCGGCCTCGTTCACCAGAACGATGCCGTCCTCGCTGCGCTTGTAGCTGGCGCCGGTGGGGCAGACGGTGACGCAGGGCGCATCCTCGCAATGCAGGCAGGATTTGGGGAAATGGACCAGTTGGGCGGGGGCGCTTTCGGGCTGCACCTCGTAGCTGTGGACGCGGTTCAGGAACGTGCCGGAAGGGTCCGCGCCGTAGGGCTGTTGATCGCTGAGCGGCGCGCCGTAGTTTTCGGTATTCCAGCCCTTGCAGGAAATGACGCAAGCATGACAGCCGACGCAGGTATCGAGGTCAATCACAAGGCCAAGCTTGCGCTGGGTGCTGGTGGGAAGGGCAGTCATGATAGCGTCCGATTGCGTTTGTATTTCGGGCAGGACCGGGGCGCTGCCCCGGACCCCGGGATATTTTTGGCAAAAAGAAAGATGGGATGGGTCATTTTCGGATTTGCCATCTTAGGGCGTCCGGACCGTGGCCGACCGGGGAGGCGAGGCGCGGCAGGGCGGGATGCGACTGATCCGGGGCGGGCACTTTTTCGATCTTTACGCGCAGATCGAACCAGGCGGCCTGGCCCGTGATCGGATCGGAATTGGCCCAGCGCAGCCCGTCGCCGCGGGGCGGCAGCCGTTCGTGGATGAGGTGATTCAGTATGAAGCCGCGGGTCGCCTCGGGGGCGCCGTTTTTGAGCGCCCAGGCGCCCTTGCGCTTGCCAATGGCGTTCCATGTCCAGACGGTGTGCGGATTAAGTGCGGCCATATGGGCCACCGGAACGGTCATTTCGCCATGGGCGGAGGTGACGCGCGCCCAGTCGCCATCGGCAAAGCCGTGTTTTTCAAACAGGTTCGTCGGCAGGTAGAGCGGGTTATGACCGTGAATCTGGCGCAGCCATGCATTCTGTCCGCCCCATGAGTGATACATCGCCATCGGGCGCTGCGTCAGGGCGTGAAGGGGATATTCGGCCTCATCCACATGGCCGTCCTCCAGCGGGGGATACCAGATGGGGAGCGGGTCCATCGTGGCCTTGATCTGTTCGCGCAAGTGATCGGGGGGCTGGCGGGCGCCCTGCCCCTCGGCCGCCAGTTGGAACCGGCGCAGGGGCTCTGTGTAGAGATCAAAGATATAGGGCTGCGGCCTGTCGAAGATGCCGATTTTTACTGCCCAATCCTGATAGGCCATATTCCAGGGTTTGTAATATTGCGCATCCTCGGGGATAGGCTGCGCGCAGAAGCTGCCGTTTTCGATGTAGCGGTCCAGCTGCGCCGGGTTTGGCGCGCCGCGCCCGTGGGTGACGCCGTGCTCGCCCATGCGCCAGCCCGCCAGCGGGCCGATGCCCGGCTTGCGCTGGTGGTGGGTGATGTAATCGGCGTAGTCGGCGTATTTCTGGCCGCCATCCTCGGCCACGAAACCCGGCAGGTTCAGCCGCGCGCCCAGCTCGCACATCACCGACTGGAAGCCGCGCACATCGCGGTCGGGCGTGACCACCGGCCAGCGGATCGCGTCGGCGGCGGCGTCCGGCTCGCTGATCGGGCGGTCGAGCAGGGAGATGCAATCGAACCGCTCCAGATAGGTGGTGTCGGGCAGGATCAGGTCGGCATAAGCGACCATTTCGCTGCTATAGGCATCCGAATAGATGATGCGGGGGATGACATAGTCGCCGTTTTCGTCGGTGTCGGTCAGCATGTTTGTCACGCCGCCGACGTTCATCGACGAATTCCACGCCATGTTCGCCATGTACAGGAACAGCGTGTCGATCCTGTAGGGATCGCCCGCATGGGCGTTCGAGATCACCATATGCATCAGGCCGTGGGCCGACAGCGGGTTTTCCCATGTGAACGCTTTGTCGATGCGCGCTGGGCTGCCATCGTCCTTGAGGCACAGATCATCGGGGCCGGTGACATAGCCCAGATGTGGGCCGTCCAGAGGCGTATCAGGCGCGCTGCGCGAGTGGGGTTTGGGATGGGCGCTGACCGGTTTGGGATCTGGCGGCTTGAAGCGCATGCCGCCGGGCACCTCGACGCTGCCCAAGAGGATTTGCAGCATATGAAGCGCGCGGCAGGTCTGGAAGCCATTGGAATGGGCGGAAATTCCGCGCATGGCGTGAAAGCTGACCGGGCGGCCCGTCATGGTCTGGTGTGTCTCGCCGCGAAAATCGGTCCATGCGCGGTCCAACGTGATCGCCTCGTCAAAGGCGACGCGGGCCAGCTCGGCGGCGATTGCCTTGATCCTCGGCGCTGTCAGGCCACAACGCTCGGCCACGGCTTCGGGGGCGTATTGCGGGTCAAGGTATCGCTCGGCCATGAGGTGCATGACGGGTCGGTGCGTGATCCCGTCCGCGCTGTGAGTGGCGTGCAGGTCAGGGCGGATGCCCTTGGTGTCAAACGCCGCCAGCTTGCCGGTGTTGCGGTCGATGACCAGTGGTTTGCCGCCCTCGTCGCGCAAAAACAGACCATGTTCGGGCGATTTGGGGTCGCCGTTTACCAGCACAGGCGCGTTGGTGTAGCGCGACAGGTAATCCACGTCGATCTTGCCCGCCTTCATCAGCTCATGGACGAGGCTGAGGATGAACAGGCCATCTGTGCCCGGCGTGATGCCGACCCAATCATCGGCGACCGCGTTATAGCCGCTGCGGATGGGGTTGACCCCGATGATCCGCGCGCCGCGCGCCTTCAGCCGCGCGATGCCCATCTTGATCGGGTTGCTGTCATGGTCCTCGGCCACGCCGAACAGCATGAACAGCTTGGTATGGTCCCAGTCGGGCGTGCCGAATTCCCAGAACGCGCCGCCCATCGTGTAGATGCCCGCCGCCGCCATGTTGACCGAGCAGAAACCGCCATGCGCCGCATAATTCGGCGTGCCGAAATTCTGCGCCCAGTAGCTGGTGAAGCTTTGCGACTGGTCGCGCCCGGTGAAGAACGCCAGCTTTTCGGGAGCCGTGGCGCGCAGGGGCGCCAGCCAGCCCGTTGCAAGGTCCAGCGCCTCGTCCCAGCTGATTTCCTCGAATTCGCCCGATCCGCGCGGGCCGGAGCGGCGCAGGGGCGCGCGCAGGCGGGCGGGGGAATTGTGCTGCATGATGCCGGCGCTGCCCTTGGCGCACAGCACGCCCTTGTTCACCGGGTGGTCGCGGTTGCCCTCGATATAGGCGACCTTTTTCCTGCCATCGGGGCCGACCTTCATATGCACGTTGATGCCGCAGCGGCAGGCGCACATGTAGCAGGTCGTGCGGCGCACCTCGTCCGAGACGGGCGGCGACAGGTCAAGATCGGGCTGACGATGTGGCACGGCAGGCGGGCCTTTCCAGCAGTTCGGGCGGAAACAGGTTCTATACCTGCCAAAGTAAACAGAATTTGGTTCCTGTCACCTTTAATCTGGCAGTGCATCCGCGATCAGGGCGAGGCCCGCGCCGATCCGCTCCGACGGGATCGAGGAATAGGCAAGGCGGTAGTAGTTGCGCGGCGGTGCATCGCCGTGGAAAAACGACGCGCCGGGCTCTATCAGCACGCCTTGGCGGCGCAGCGTCAGGGCGACGGCGCCCATATCCACACCCTCGGGCGCGCGCATCCAGATCGACGATCCGCCATGCACGCCGCGCCCGGCCACGGTCAGGCCGTGCTGCGCCAATGCGGCCTCCATCACGCGGCGGCGCTCGGCATAGGCGCGGGACATGCGCCGGATCAGGCTGTCATAATGACCAAGGCTGAGGAAATACGCCGCCGTGCGCTGCATCAGGCCGGGCGGATGGCGCAGAACGCTGGCGCGCAGCGCGCGCGCCTCGCGGATGAACGGGCGCGGGCCAACAAGATAACCAAGGCGCAAGCCAGGAAAGATCGACTTGGAAAAGCTGCCCACGTAAATCACCCGCCCGTCCCGATCCAGCGATTTCAACGATGGGGATGGCGCGTTCAGGAACGCCATTTCAAATTCGTAATCATCCTCGACAATCAGCGCCTCCATGTCCCGCGCCTTTGACAGCAGCGCGCGGCGGCGCGCCATCGGCATGGTGGCATTGGTCGGGCACTGGTGGCTGGGCGTGGTGAAAATCACATCGGCGTGGTCGGGCAGCAGGTCGGGCGGCAGGCCGCGCGCATCCACCGGCACGGCGGCGGTATGACAGCGCGATTGCGTCAGGATATCGCGCAAGCCGTGATAACAGGGATCCTCGACCACCGCCGTGCGCCGCTGGGTCAGCAGCACTTGCGCGGTCAGCCACAGGGCGTTTTGCGCGCCCATCGTCACGAGGATCTCATCCGGCTCGGCCAATATACCGCGCCGGGGCAGCGTATGGCGGGCGATGAACTCAATCAGTTGCGGATCGTCCTGATCGTAATAATCGGTGGCCTGCGCATGGAAATCCCGCGTGCCCAATGCGCGCATCGCGCAGTGCCGCCAGTTGGCGTGATCGAACAGCTTCGGGTCGGTCTGGCCGTATAGAAACGGATAGGGGTAGTCGGCCCAGTTCAACGGCCGCTCGGGTGTAGCGCCGCCGGTATAGCGCCGCCCCAATGCGCGGGACCAGTCGATGCTGCTTGTGGCGGGCGGGCGCGAGGCAAAGCGCGGCGGCTCGGGCGCGGTGGCCGAGATGTAGTAGCCGGACCGCTGGCGCGCCTCCAGATAATCATTGGCCAGAAGGTCGGCATAGGCCAGCGTCACGGTCATGCGGCTGACGCCCAGATGTGCGGCAAGGCTGCGCGAGGATGGCAGGCGTTCACCCTTGGCATAGCGGCCCGACAGGATGCCTTCGGCGATCATCTGCTGGATGCGCGCCTGAAGCGTGCCTGCCCCCTCGGGGCCAAGGAAGAAGGTCTCGACCGGGATTGCCATGCGCTGATGCTAGACTGGACCTATCAGCTGCGCAATCTGGCCGGATGCAGGGCGCCCGAGGTTTTTCGCGAAAAACCTGAGTCCGGCCGCCTAACCCCAGCCGTCGGTGTATTCGTCATATTTGCGCGTCTCCCGGCGGGCCCAGAATTTGCGCCAGCGCGCCCAGATGCCCCAGGCCAACGCGGCCAACAGCGTCAGGATGACGATGTTCAGCCATGGGATGATCCGCACGTCCGGTCCTGCGACGGGCTTGACCGAGATCGCGTTTGGAAAGATCGACAGGAATTCGTTGCGCCAGCCGTAATGCCTGATTGACACCCATTGCGGCGTTTCCGCGCTGCGCTTGGAAATCAGGTCAGACGCCTCGGCCTGAAGGTTCGATGTGTCGAACTTGAAATAGGGCGGCCAGCCCCAGCCGGTATCCTCGTTTCGGTAAATCATCGGCTTGTCATTGGTGCGAAACGCCTGAATGAACAGAACGTCCCGGTTTGCCGGTGCTGCGGCGTTACCGCTGCTGGAATGGGCCCAGAAAATCGAGTTTTCCCCGAAATCAATGCGCTGTTCATAAGTGTCGGTGATGCGCGCGATATCGTGCTGTGGCAAAGTGTAATGCAGGAACGCGACCACGATCCCCCAAAAGATGCTCCAGAAAACCCATTTTATGTAGACCATTCAGGCCCCCTCACTTGAAATTCGTCAGATAAATAATCGTCCCCACAAGAACGGCCGGTACAACGTAAACGCCCCAGATCAGTTTTCGTCGCACCGATCCGTCATATTCTTTCAATCCGGCCTCGACAAAGTCGTGCCTGTCGCCGGGCCGCCCGGTATCCTGCCACTCGCGCCCCAGCTTAGCGCGCCGCATCCGCCGCGACCATAGCGACAGCGCGATATAAATTACCGTCAGGATCGCGCCGCCAATGGCAATAAGTTGAAGCAGGGCCAGCACCTTGTCTCCGCCGTTTGTTCGCTTTTGTCATGTTACTGCGAATTGGCGGGACATGGAAACGTCAAGTGCCGGCGGGCGAACGGAAAAAGGGCGGCCAAATGCAGGCCGCCCTCCTCATAGTCAACCAAATGCGGCCTTAGCCGACGACGTTGAAATCCGGGCCGTAGGGATAGCCGGTGATGTCCTCGTTGCCGTCCTCGGTGATGATCAGAACGTCATGCTCGCGGTAGCCGCCGGCGCCGGGCTGATCGTCGGCGATGGTCAGCATCGGCTCCATCGAGATGACCATGCCGGGCTCCAGCACTGTGTCGATATCCTCGCGCAGCTCCAGACCCGCCTCGCGGCCATAGTAGTGCGACAGGATACCGAAGCTGTGGCCATAGCCGAAGGTGCGGTATTGCAGCATCTGGCGCTCTTCGAGGAAGTCGTTGATCTTGTGCGTGACTTCGGCACAGGAAACGCCGGGCTTGAGCAGGCTCATGCCGTATTCATGCGCGGCAATGTTCGTCTCCCAGACCTTCAGCGACGCATCATCGACCTCGCCGACGAACATCGTCCGCTCCAGCGCGACATAGTAGCTGGAGATCATCGGGAAGGTGTTCAGCGACAGGATATCGCCATGCTCCAGCTTGCGCGCGGTGACGGGGTTATGCGCGCCGTCGGTGTTGATGCCCGACTGGAACCAGACCCACGTGTCGCGATATTCCGCATCGGGGAATTCCTTGGCGATCTCCAGCTCCATCGCGTCGCGGCCTGCGATGGCCACGTCAATTTCGCGCGTGCCGACCTTGATCGCGTCCTTGATGGCGTAGCCGCCCACGTCTGCCACCTTGCAGCAGCGGCGGATCAGATCCAGCTCGGCCTGGCTTTTGTGCATCCGCTGCACCATGGTGGTGGGCGCGATATCGACCGATTTGGACGGCTTGAGGAAACTGTCCATCTTGGATTTTTGCAGCAGCGTCAGGTGGTCGGCCTCGTAGCCCACAACCTTGCCTTCGCCGCAAACGGACAGGATCGCGCGCCAATAATTGTCGCGCTGCCAGTCGGTATAGGTGATGTTGTCACCATGGCTGCGGCGCCACGGCTGGCCCGCGTCGATGCCGGCGGAAATGGTCACGTCCTGATCGGCGGTGACAACCAGACCGTAGGGGCGGCCAAAGGCGCAATAGAGGAAACCGGAATAATAGGCGATATTGTGCATCGAGGTGAACACGGCCACGTCGACACCCAGATCGGACATGCGCGCGCGCAATTTCTTCAGGCGTTCGTCATACTCGGCGCCGTCAAATTGAAGCGGTGCTTTTTCGCCGTTATGGAAGCGATACATTTCTGGACGTTCAGTCATTTCGACCCTCCTAGAATAAGAAAGGTCCCGGCGTTCAGGACTGTTGGACTATGTGGCCTGACCCGAATCGGGTGAGCGGCGCCACCGCTCCGACCTGAGACTGTTGTTGCCGATTGCAAGGATTCTGGCAAGATATTTTCACGCACGCAGAAAGGCCCGACAATGACAAACGCCCGCACAGGCCCGCTGAACCTGATCACCGATGTGCCGGGGCTGCGCGTTGGAAACGCCAGCGATGCAACCCTGAAATCGGGCGTGACCGTGCTGACGGCGGGCGCGCCGTTTACCGCAGGCGTGCATGTCATGGGCGGCGCGCCCGGCACGCGCGAGACGGATCTGCTGGCCCCCGACCGCACCGTGCAACAGGTGGATGCGCTGGTGCTGTCGGGCGGATCGGCCTTCGGGCTGGATGCCGCATCGGGGGTGGCGGACGCGCTGCGTGCGGCGGGGCGCGGCTATGCTGTGGGGGACGTGCGCGTGCCGATCGTGCCCGCCGCGATCCTGTTCGATCTGCTGAACGGCGGGGACAAGGCGTGGGACCGGAACCCCTACCGCGATCTGGGCGCGGCGGCACTGGCCGGCGCCGGGCCGCAGTTTGATCTGGGCAGCACAGGCGCGGGAACCGGTGCGCTGACGGCGACGCTGAAAGGGGGGCTTGGCTCTGCCTCCGTCCGGTTACCGGGGGGCTATACCGTGGGCGCGCTGGTCGCGGTCAATGCGCTGGGGTCGGCCACGGTGGCAGGGGGCCCGCATTTCTGGGCCGCCCCGTTCGAGATGGGCCGCGAATTCGGCGGCCTTGGTCCCGCGCAAACCTTTGGCGAGGTGCATTTGCCACCAACCAAAATGGGCGACGGCGGCAATACCACCATCGCCATTGTCGCCACCGATGCCGCGCTGACACAGGCGCAATGCACCCGCATGGCAACGGCGGCGCATGATGGCATGGCGCGCGCCCTCTTGCCATCGCACACGCCGATGGACGGCGATCTGGTCTTTGCCGCCAGCACCGCCGCGCGTGCCATGGCGCGTCCCGAGCGGGACATGCTGCTGCTGGGCCATGCGGCTGCGAATTGCCTGACACGGGCCATTGCGCGGGCGGTCTATCTGGCCCGCCCCGTCCCCGGCGATGTCACGCCCTGCTGGATCCAGCGGTTCGGCACGTAGCCGCCCCTTGCGCCTGTGGCCTCAAATCCCGATAAAGCGCCGGTTCCAGTCCCAAAAGAAAGGCAAACCGCCTTGCCCCATTTCAAGACAAGCGGCCCCTTCCGCGCACTCGCCCTTATCATCGCCCTGCTCATCGCCGCCATGCCCGTCACGGCGCAGCAGGCCGATACGCCAGATACCGCGCCGGAAACCGGCCCGCTGGTCATCGCGACCAAATCGGCGCCGCCCTTTGCCTTTATCGGGGCGAACGACGCGTGGACGGGCATTGCCATCGACGCGGTCACCGCCATCGCCGCCGATCTGGGCCGCACGGTGGAATGGCGCGAGGATACGCTCCAAGGGATGCTGGACGCAGTGGAGACCGGCGAAGTTGACGCCGCTGCCGCCGCCATCACCATCACTCCGGCGCGCGAGGCGAGGCTGGACTTCACCTTTCCCTATTACACCACCGGCCTTGGCATCGCCGTCGATCCCGAGGCCGGGACCGACTGGTTTCAGGTGGTGCGCAACCTCTTCACCTGGCAGTTCGCTGTCGTCATCGCCACGCTGTCAGGTGTTCTGCTGGTCGCCGGCGCCGCCGTCTGGGCGTTCGAGCGGGGCCATAACGACCAGTTCCCCAAAGACCCGGCACGCGGGCTGGGCGATGGTTTCTGGTGGGCCGCAGTGACCATGACCACCGTCGGCTATGGCGACAAGGCCCCCGAAACGCTGGGCGGGCGTATTGTCGGACTGATCTGGATGCTGACAGCGATGCTGATCGTGGCCAGCTTTACCGCCGCCATTGCCGCATCGCTGACCGTCGGCAGCCTTGGCACGGCGGTTCAAAGCGTGACGGACCTGAAAAATTACCGCGTCGGCGTGGTGCGCGGCACCACCGGCGCCGATGAAATGGCCGCACGCGGTATTCGTATCGCGCATTTCGATCGGCTATCCGACGGGCTGGATGCCCTGCTGGACGGCAAGCTGGGCGCGTTCGTCTACGATAAACCGCTGCTGCAATATGTGGCCCTTCAACAGTATGAGGGGGCGGTGATGATCCTTGAGGACGCCATAGGCCGACAGGATTACGGCATTGCCCTGCCCACCGAATCCCCGCTGCGCGAGCCGATGAACCGCGCGCTGCTGACCTATCTGCGCAGTGACGACTGGACGCGCGTACAGTCCCGCTATCTGGGCAATAACTGACCGGCGCGCTGCGGCATATCTGGACAAAAGCAGCACAAACTGCTTTTGCTCGGCGCAAAATCAACCCGAAAGGATGCATGACATGAGCACGACAGATCTGAAATCCCTGCTCAAGGATCCCGGCCTGCTGGCGGACAAATCCTATGTGAACGGCGAATGGGTCAGCGGCGACGCAACCTTTGACGTGACAAACCCCGCGCGCGGCGATGTCATCGCGCAGGTTGCCGACCTCAGCCGCGATCAGGTGGCAGATGCCATCGCCGCCGCCGAGAAGGCGCAAAAAGAATGGGCCAAATGGACCGGCAAGGAGCGCGCGAATGTGATGCGCAAATGGTTCGACCTGATGATGGAGCATCAGGACGATCTGGGCATCATCCTGACCGCCGAACAGGGCAAACCACTGGCCGAGGCCAAGGGCGAGGTCGCCTACGGCGCCTCCTTCATCGAGTTTTTCGCCGAAGAGGCCAAGCGCGTCTACGGCGAGACGATCCCCGGCCACCAGCGCGACAAGCGCATCACGGTCATCAAGCAGCCCATCGGCGTTGCCGCCTCGATCACGCCGTGGAACTTCCCCAACGCGATGATCACCCGCAAGGCCGCGCCCGCACTGGCCGCCGGCTGCGCCTTTGTCGGCCGCCCGGCCAAGGAAACCCCGCTCAGCGCCACCGCCATGGGCGTGCTGGCCGAACGTGCGGGCATCCCGGCGGGCGTGTTCAACATCGTCACCTCGTCGCGGTCCTCCGACATCGGCAAGGAATTCTGCGAAAACCCCGCCGTCCGCAAGCTGACCTTCACCGGCTCGACCGAGGTGGGCCGCATCCTGTTGAAGCAGGCCGCCGATCAGGTGATGAAATGCTCGATGGAGCTGGGCGGCAACGCGCCTTTCATCGTCTTCGACGACGCCGATCTGGATGCCGCCGTCGAGGGCGCCATCATGTGCAAGTTCCGCAACAACGGCCAGACTTGCGTTTGCGCCAACCGCATCTACGTGCAGGCCGGCGTCTACGATGCCTTCGCCGAAAAGCTGAAGGCAGCGACCGAAAAGCTGAAGATGGGCGATGGTCTGGAAGAGGGCGTCACCCTCGGTCCGCTCATCAACGCCGACGCGATCACCAAGGTGCAGGAACACGTTGCCGACGCCAAATCCAAGGGCGGCACCGTCATTCTGGGCGGCGGCGAGCCGGCCCAGCGCGAGGGGCATTTCCTGCCGCCAACCATCATTACCGGCGCCACCCAGGACATGCAGTTCGCCACGGACGAGACATTCGGCCCGCTCGCGCCGCTGTTCAAGTTCGACACCGTCGATGACGTGATCGCCATGGCAAACGACACGATCTTTGGCCTTGCCAGCTATTTCTACGCCAAGGATCTGAGCCGCGTCTACAAGGTGGCCGAGGCGCTGGAATATGGCATCGTCGGCGTCAACACCGGCATCATTTCCACCGAGGTCGCCCCGTTCGGCGGCGTCAAGCAGTCCGGCCTTGGCCGCGAGGGCAGCCATCACGGCATCGAAGATTATCTGGAAATGAAATACATCTGCATGTCGGTCTGAGAAAATTCGCAGAATTTTCTGACCTGATTTTCTTCGCGAAGAAAATCAAACGCCCCGCCGGTCATCCGGCGGGGCGTCTTTGTCCTAGTTCACTGATTTGGCGTCCAAGCCGTTCGCGTCACCGGCGCCGCGCGCCTCGATCGCGATGCGGCGCGGCTTCAGCGCCTCGGGCACTTCGCGCACCAGATCGATGTGCAGCATGCCGTCGGCATGGCTTGCGCCGGTCACGCGCACATGATCCGCCAGCTGGAAGCGCCGCTCGAACGCGCGGGTAGCAATGCCGCGGTGCAGATACGTCCGCTCTGCCCCGTCATCGGCCTTCTGGGCCGACACGATCAGCGCACCATCGCGCAGCTCGACCGACAGGTCATCTTCGGCAAATCCGGCCACGGCAATGGAAATACGCCAGCCGTCATCGGCGATCTTTTCAATATTATAGGGTGGGTAGGTCGGCTGCGTGACATCACTGGTCAGAACGCGGTCCATCATGTCCGCAATCTGGTCAAAGCCGACAGTGGCCCGGTACAGCGGGGCCAGATCAAAGTTTCGCATGGGTCATCCTCCATTGAGCGATAACGATAGGTAATGCCTTCCCTCATGGGACAGGCGGGGGGTTGCACGGACCCTTGCGGCGTCCGGCTCTGCTAATTTGGGTAGGTGTTCGGGTGGTTTCAAGACCCGCCAGACCGCTCAGGGTTTTTCAAATTTCGCACCGCCCGCATTGTGGCCCTGCCCCACCTGCATCCTTCGCGGCGCCGCCGGCGCGATGCGGGGCGCGGCCCGCAGCGCCCGCTTCAGATCGTTCACAATCTCCGGCAGTTGCATCCCGTATGCGGCATCGCCGCCGCCCGAGGAAATCAGCGACACGATGCGCGCATTCCCGCCCGCCGAGCGAACGAAAACCGGCGCCCCGGAGGAGCCGAAAGTCACGTCGCAGTCAAATTTCATCACGCCCTGCCCCGCGCCGGTCACCGCGCAATCGCGCTGCCATGACAGCGCCGCATCGCGGCCGCGCCCATAGGACAGAACGCTGACCCGCAGGCCCGCCTGCCCCTCACCGGCCAGCATATACGGGCTGGCAACGGCCGCCGGGATAGGCTGGGACAATTTCAGCAAGGCAGCATCGTGGCGCACCATATCGCCGGTCAGATCGCGGCCCGGCACATAGCCCGGATGCGCCGCCACCTGCGCGATCCCGCTTTGCGAAATGAACGCGCCGTCGCGCAGCCCGGCGCGAAATGTCATCGCCTGCACGGATATCGCAGCACCGTCGCCATCATAAACGCAATGTGCCGCCGTCAGCACCAGATCGGGCGCAATCAACGCGCCGGTACAATACCCGTCCAGTCCCAGATCAAGCCGGCCCACCGCCTCCCAGCCGAACAGATCGTCCCGGTCCGTCAGCCGGATCAGCCCGCCCGCCGCCAAGGGCGCCCCCACCACCGCGCAGATCAGCGCGGCCATAAGGGAGGCGGCACGCGCCCTCACGGCCTTGCGAATTTGGCGCCGGTCTGGCGTGGCACCCCTACGGCCGTCATCTGTGTGCCGGTTCCCGCGCGCAGCCCGCCGCCCGATGCAAGTGCCGCGCGCAACACCTCAAGCGGCACTTCCAGCTGGGTGCCCAGCGACACCTTCTGCCCGTCCACCTCTGCCATGGCAGACACCACCGACACCACGCGCGGCGTGCCGCCGTCAAAGGTGAATATGGGCGAGCCGGAACTGCCGTAATCCACGTCACATGACATCACCAGCACGCCTGCCTGATTGGCGATCACATCGCAAACCTCTTGCAAGGATGGCGCATCGGAGCGGCCCTTGGCATAGCTGACGATGCCGACGCGGTTCCCCGTGCGGGGCCGTTTATCCGTGCCAAATGGCACAACGCGGGCATTGCGAATGGGGTGGCGCAGCTCCAGCAATGCGACATCGTTGCGCACACGCTCGGCCGCGACATCACCGCCGGGGGCGTAGGACGGATGCACCACCGCCCGCCGCACCCACCGATAGGCCGAGGCGCGGCCATTGCGCCATCCCGCCAGAAATTCGATCTTTTCATCATTCAGTCGCGCGCCTGTCGCCTTGTCAAACAGGCAATGCGCCGCTGTCAGCACCAGATCCGGCGCGATCAGCGCCCCGGTGCAAAATCCGCTGCCGGCCAGATCCAGCCGGCCCACCGCCTCCCAGCCGCGCCCGTCATCGCCGGTATCAAGCCGCCTCAGCCCGGTCTCCTGCGAATATGCGGCCGTTCCCGTCAGAGCCAGTATCAGGGCCATAGTCAGATGGCGCAGCATGAATGTCTCCGATGTTCAGAAATCTGCTTGCGCCCGATCTACGCGCGCTTTGAGGCAAAATTTAGGCGTTCCGCACGGCAGCCACGCGCCCGGCCAATGCGGCCGGCACCGGCCCGCCCGTGGCCCAGTCCAGCAGCTCGGCGGTATGCACGACCGGCACATCCGTGCCGCTGCCGATCTGCATCATGCAGCCAATGTTACCTGCCGCGATGACATCGGGCGCGCGCGCCTCCAGCGTTTGCACTTTGCGCTCTTTCAACTGGCGCGAAATGACCGGCTGCATCAGGTTATATGTCCCGGCAGAGCCGCAGCACAGATGGCTGTCGGCAGGCTCCACCACGTCGAATCCGGCGCGGCGCAGCAAATCCTTTGGCGCGGTCTTGATCTGCTGGCCATGTTGCAGCGAACAGGCGGCGTGATAGGCAACGCGCAGCCCTTTCGGCGGGCCCGCAGGCAAGTCCAGTTCGGCCAGCAATTCGGTGATATCCATCGTGCGTGCCGAAACCCGCTCGGCATCCACGGCCAGCGCATCATCCCGAAAGATATGGCCGTAATCCTTCACGGTGGTGCCACAGCCCGAGGTGTTGATGACAATCGCATCCAGCCCGCCTTCGTTCATCTCGGCGCTCCAGGCCCGGATGTTGGTGGCCGCCGCCGCGTGGCTCTCGCCAGTCTTGCCCATATGATGCACCAATGCGCCGCAACATCCGGCGCCCTTGGCCACCACCACCTCGCAGCCCAGCCGGGTCAGCAGGCGAATGGTGGCATCGTTGATATCGGTGTTCAGCGCTTTCTGCGCGCAGCCCGTCATCAGCGCCACCCGCCTGCGCCGCGGCCCGGCGGGGGGAAAGCTTTGCGGGTCGTCATTGCGGCTGACCGGGGGGATCTGCTTTGGTGCCATCTCCAGCATGGCGCGCAGCCGCGCATCGGGCATCAGCCGCGCAAACGGGCGCGCCGCCTTGGCGCCCAGCAGCGCCAGACGGAACCGCATCGGATAGGGCAGGATGCGCGCCAGAACCCAGCGCAGCGCCCGGTCGCTCAAGGGCCGCTTGTACCGCTCTTCGATATAGGCGCGGGCGTGGTCGACCAGATGCATGTAATGCACGCCCGAGGGGCAGGTGGTCATGCAGGCAAGGCACGACAGGCAGCGGTCGATATGCAGAACGGTCTTGGCGTCCGGCACGCGCTCATTTTCCAGCATGTCCTTGATCAGATAAATCCGGCCCCTTGGGCTGTCCAGCTCATCGCCAAGGATCTGATAGGTCGGGCAGGTCGCTGTGCAGAACCCGCAATGCACACAGGCGCGCAGAATCTCGTTCGAGCGGGCAATGTCGGGATCGGCCAGTTGCTCGGGCGTGAAATGGGTCTGCATCAGATCACCCCGCCCGCGGGCGCCATCAGCCCCGCATTGAAAACCCCGCGCGGATCGAACCGCGCGCGCAGCCCCGCCTCGATCGCCGCAAGCGGCGCAGCAGACTGGGGGAAAACCCCCAGCCGCGCCTTCACATCCGGCGCCGCCCGTATCAGCGTTGCATGGCCGTCAAACGCGCCCAGCGCCGCGCGGACATCCGTGCCCGGCGCCGCGCGCAGCCAGATCAGCCCGCCGCCCCAATCAAACACCGCGTCACTGCCCGGCACCCGCGCCGCCAGCCCCGGCGCATCGGACGGACGGCACGACACGCGCCAGATATCGCCGGCCCCCGCCAGCGCGGACACGTCGCGCACATCGCGCCAGATATCTGCCGCCTCGGGCACCACCTGCCAGTCGCCGAACTCGGCCAGCGCGGCACACAGCCGCTCCGCCCGGTAGCGGACCGAGGCCGCGAACCCTTCCAACCGGATCAGCGTGCGCGCCTGCCCTGCGGCCACATGCGCCGCACCCGACACCTCATAGGGCGATCCCAGCGCGCGCGACAGCGCCTGAACAGCGCGCACCGGCTCAAGCCCGTCCAGCACCAGCGTCACGGATGCGCGCGCAACCGGCAGCACCTTCAGCGACACTTCGGTCAAAACGCCCAGCGTGCCGTGACTGCCGGCCAGAAGCCGCGCCAGATCATAGCCGGTGACGTTCTTCATCACGCGCCCGCCATTCTTCAACACGCGCCCCGCGCCGTCGACAAAGCGCACGCCCAGCAGAAAATCACGGCACGCCCCGACAGATATCCGGCGCGGCCCCGATACATTCGCCGCCACCATCCCGCCCATCGTCGGCGTGCCTTGCGTGCCCAATATCACGCGATGATCCATCGGCTCGAACGGCAGCGCCTGCCCCTCGCCCGCCAGCAGCGCCTCGACCTCGGCCAGCGGCGT
The DNA here is from genome assembly GCF_003316635.1 of Roseovarius dicentrarchi. Taxonomy (GTDB): domain Bacteria; phylum Pseudomonadota; class Alphaproteobacteria; order Rhodobacterales; family Rhodobacteraceae; genus Roseovarius; species Roseovarius dicentrarchi. Next base: position 46,565 of record NZ_QNQP01000011.1, read on the forward strand.
ACCGGCCTGCACCACCAGCGTCAGCGCCCCCGGCTCGTACAGCGTCACGCCGCTCAGCCCGGCGGTCGACAGCACCTCGCCCTGCGCCACGCCAAAACTGCGCGTGCCGCCGCCGACGATGCGCAGCGGCCCGGTCGCCCCGATCACCATCTGCGCAAGCTCCTGTTCTGTGTCCGGACGCATCACTTTCTTCTTGCCTTAAATATCCAAAAAACACGCGCCACAAACGCCGGCCCCGGCCCTCATTGCGCAGCCATCCGCCGCACGGCACTTGCCGCCAGCGGAAACACCTTTGCCGGGTTCAGCAGCCAGCCGGGATCGAAAACGTCCTTGACGGCCATCTGCATGTCCAGATCCTCGGGCGCGAACTGGTAATCCATCAAATCACGCTTCTCGATGCCGACCCCATGCTCGCCCGTCAGGCATCCGCCAACCTCGACGCACAGCTTCAGAATCTCGGCGCCCAAGGCCTCGCATTTCTCCTGCTGGCCGGGTGTGTTGGCGTCATAGATGATCAGCGGATGCATGTTGCCATCCCCGGCATGAAACACATTGCCCACTTTCAGCCCGAATTGCACCGACAATTCGCCGATGCGGCGCAGGACGAACGGCAGCTGGCTGACCGGGATCGTCCCGTCCAGACACATGTAATCGCCCATCTGCCCCATCGCCCCGAACGCCGATTTGCGCCCCAGCCAGATCCGCGCAGACTCCTCTGCCGATGCGCTTTCGCGCAGCTCGACAGGATCGTGGCGGCGCGCGATCTCCAGAATGATCGCAAGCTGTTCATCAATCTCCGCCGGGCTGCCCTCGACCTCGACAATCAGCAGTGCCTCGCAATCGGGGTATCCGGCATGGGCGAATGCCTCGGTCGCCTCGATGCAGGGGCGGTCCATGAACTCGATGGCGACGGGCAGAACGCCCGCCTTGATGATGTCGGACACGCAGGCGCCCGCCACTTCGGAGCTGTCATAGCCGATCAGCACCGGGCGCGCGCCCTCGGGCTTGGGCAGGATGCGCAATGTCGCCTCGGTCACCACGCCCAGCTGCCCCTCGCTGCCGCAGATCAGCGCCAGCAGGTCCAGACCGCCGGCGTCCAGATAGGCGCCGCCGATCTCATGCACGGTGCCATCCATCGTCACCATGGTCACGCCCAACAGGTTGTTGGTGGTCACGCCGTATTTCAGGCAATGCGCCCCGCCCGAATTCATCGCGATATTGCCCGCAATGGCGCAGGCCAGCTGGCTGCTGGGGTCGGGTGCGTAGAAAAACCCGTCCGCCTCGACCGCGCCGGTCACGCTCAGGTTCGTGCGGCCCGATCCGACGCGGATGGTGCGGTTGGGCAGGTCCGTCTCAAGCACCGCGTTCAGCCGCGCGACCCCCAGCACGACACTGTCCGCAGTGGGCAGGGATCCCCCGGCCAGGGATGTGCCGGCCCCGCGCGGCACAACAGGCACGCGCATGTCATGGCACAGGCGCAGCACCGTCGCCACCTCGGCAGTCGTGCGCGGCAGTGCAACAGCCAGCGGCGCGCAGCGATAGGCGCTGAGCGCGTCGCATTCATATGCACGCGTTTCCGCCACGTCTGAAATGACGGTTCCGGGCGGCAAGGCGGCGGTCAGGCGCGCCACGATATCAGACTTGCGCGCCAGCGTACCGGCATCGGGCAACGGCATTTCCATCGGCCATCCTCCTACCGCGCAACGGTAGCCAAACCGCCCGCCCTGCACAAGCGGCGCGCATTCCGGCAGCTACCGCGCTCTTTGGTGCGGACCGGCAAACACAACACCTTGCAGGCAGCCCCATGGTGATATGCGACGATGCATCGATCACGCAGCTTCCGGACACAAAAGCGCGCGCTGCCAGTTTGAACCTTGTTTCACCGGACTATTTACCCGATAGTAACTAATTGTTAGCAATTCCCGAAAATGCGCAAAGCATGGGATTCTGGTCAAGATTGCTGACAGGGGGAGCAGTAAAAAATCTTTGAGGGCCGCATTCAGCGGCAACAGGCATATGTCATACAATATCAGTGAAGTTACCGGCAACTTTTACGACGCAGACGGCGATGGCTACGACACCTGGGTTGCAGATTTGACGCTGGCCGACGCCTCCGTCACCGGCGATTTCAGTCTGGACGATAACGGTGATCGCATTGGCGAGGGCGAGGCACCCGGTGGATATGTTTTTTACGGGCTCAACACCTCCGCCTATGGAACGCTTACTGTTAACAACACGTCAGGCAAGTTTACCTTTGTCATCGACAAGCAGGCGGTCATCAATTCGGGAACCGACCAGACGATCAGCTTCAGCGTGCGCGGCAAAGGCGGCGCGCGTCCTGATGTCGATCAGGTCATCATCAACATCGCGATCTGCGTGCAGCGCGGCACGATGATCCAGACCAAAAACGGCGATGTCGCCGTCGAGGATCTGGAACCGGGCATGCGCGTCCGGACGCTGGATTCGGGCTACCAGCCGGTGCGATGGATCGGCTCGCGCAGTCTCGGCGCCGCCGATCTGGACCTTGCACCAGAACTGCGCCCGATCCGGCTTGCTGCCGGGTCGCTTGGGCCGGGCAGCCCGTCACAGGATCTGCTGGTGTCGCCGCAGCACCGCGTTCTGGTGACCGGCTGGAAGGCCGAGCTGTATTTCGGTCAGCGCGAAATTCTGGTCCCGGCGAAAAGTCTGGTCAATGACAGCGACATCCGCATTGCTCACGATGTCGAGGATGTGGAGTATTTTCACGTCATGTTCGACCGTCACGAAATCATGCTGACGAACGGCGCCCCCACCGAAAGCTTTTTCCCCGGCGATTATGTGCTGGACGAACTGAACCCCGCGATCGTGACGGAACTGCGCGCGATCTTTCCCGACATCCTGTCGGACGGGGGCAGTTTCGGCGCCGCCGCGCGCCGTTCGGTCCGGCCAGGCGATGCGGTGGTGCTGAAACAGGACGCGCTGTTGTGAGCGGGACCGATACAAACGGCCAGGAACTGCCCCAGATCGAAATGCCCGGCGCCAACAAACTGCGCACCTACGGCGATTTCATGTTTCTGGCCTTCCGCAGCCGCTGGCACGCCCGGATGAATGTGGCAAACCTGCGCTCCGCCTTCGAGCCGCCGATCGAGCTGGGCCAGTACCGGACATTTCGCTTCGACGATGTTCCAAGGGGCCTGATCACCTGGGCCTGGATGAGCGCGGAGGTCGAACGGAAATATGTCTCGGGCGCGCTGCTGGATCCGCCCGACTGGCAGTCAGGCGACCGGTTGTGGCTGATTGACATGATCGCACCCTACAAGGGTCTGGCAGCCGGCATCACCAGATGGGTCATGGTGCCGGGCCAGTTCACCGACGGATCCTTCAACTTTCGCCGCGTGGGGCGCGACAACACCACCCGGCGCATCGTGAACATCGATTTCAGCCGCCCCGATGACAAGGCGCGCATTCTGACGGATGCCGATTTCCTGACCTCCGAATGAGGCACCCAAAAATCCGTACGGATTTTTGATCAGAGTTTTCGCAGAAAACTCTGCCGCGCTATCGCCGCCCTTCGCGCAACCACGCCGCTGTAACCAATCCCGCAATCAGCAACAGCACCAGCCACGCGGGCAGCAGCGCGGTTTGCGTCACGCTTTGCGTCACATACGCGCCGCGCGGCGTGATCCCCAGCCAGCCGCGACCGGCGGCCGGACGCCCTTCACGCACGGCGCGGATTGCAGGTACACCGTCCTCGACCGCGGTGATGCCGCCGTTTGCGCCCGCGATCAGCGGCGCCAGCGCATCGCCGCTGGCAATGGTGCGCTCGAACTCCACCGGCGCCGCGGGGCCAAGGCCGATCACGGCGCTCTGCGCGCCGCTGACCAGCCGGTAGAGGCCGATTTGCGGGCCGTCATACTGCGCCTCGAACCGTCCCGGCGCGACCTCCTCCAGTGGCAGCGTGACCTCGCTGCCGTCAGGCGCCGTGATCTGCACGTCCTCCGCGCCCGCCTCCAGCGACCGGCGGATGATACGCATCCGCTGGCCTGTCGCCTCGGCCCACAGCGCCTCCTCTTCCAGTTCCGGCTCTTTCATCATCCAGTGGGCAAGGCGGCGCAGCAGTTCCAGCTGCGGGCCGCCTCCCTCATATCCGCGATTCCACAGCCACGCATGATCGGACGCGAGCAGCGACACGCGCCCCTCGCCAACGCGGTTCAGCATCAATAACGGGCGGTCCCCCGCACCGGACATCAGCACGTCTCCTTTGGGCGCCTCCACCTCGATCTGGCGCAGCCAGCGCCCCCACGGGCCGTCATGCAGCGACGCCAGACCTGCTGTCACGGGGTGCTTGCCTCCCAGGTCGGTGATGGCAGGCAGATAGGCCTGATCGACCACGCGCGCGGTGGGCCGTGCCGGCACAATCGCCTCAAGCGGCGAGCGATACAGGCTGTTTGCGCCAGCAAAATCCGGCCCCGCCGCGAACAGCACCGCGCCGCCCTTGTTTACATATTCCACCACGTTTTCCAGATAGAGCGCGGGCAGAATGCCGCGCCGTTTGTAGCGGTCGAAAATGATCAGATCGAAATCGTCGATCTTCTCCAGGAACAGCTCGCGGGTCGGAACGGCGATCAGGCTCAGTTCCTCCACCGGGATGCCGTCCTGCTTTTCGGGCGGGCGCAGGATGGTGAAATGCACCAAATCGACAGAGCTGTCCGATTTCAGCAGGTTGCGCCATGTGCGCCCGCCTGCATGCGGCTCGCCCGATACCAGCAGGACGCGCAGCCGGTCGCGCACGCCGTTGATCTGCACCAGCGCGGTATTGTTGCGCCCGGTCAGCTCGCCCTCCCCCTCGGGGGTGGTGAATTCCAGCACGTTGCGCCCGCCATGCGGCAAGGCCAGCGGCAACTCGATCGGGCGCCCCACTGGCACGGTAAAGCGCTGCGGCGCGTCTCCGTCGATGGAGATATCCAGCGGCACCTCGGAGGCGCCCGGCGCGGCGCCGCTATCCTCGATGCGCAAGGTCAGCGTGATTTCCTCGTCCAGAATGGCAAAGGCCGGGGCGCCCTCGACGATCAGGCGCCGGTCCCAATCGGCCTTGCGGCCCGTGTGCAGCAGGTGCAGCGGCGCGGGCAGGGTCGGCGCGCGCGCCAGATCATGCAGGCGCCCGTCGCTGAGCAGGAACATCCCCGCGATGCGGCCCTGCGGTTCGGTCGCCAAAGCCTCGGCCAGTGCGGTCATCAGTTGCGTGCCGCTGTCATCGGCGCCGTCCACCACCTGCGCGCGCCGCACTTCGACGCCGCGCGCGGCCAGCCGCGCCTCCAGCGCATCCGCCGCCCGGCGCGTCATTTCCGGACGGTCCCCCAGCATCTGACTGGCGCTGGCATCCTCGACGATGATCGCGATATCGGTCAGATCCTCGCGGTCCTCCCGGCTGAGGGTCGGACCCATCAGCGCCGCCAGTATCACCGCTGCGCCCAGCCCGCGCAGAGCCCAGCCCGACAGCCCCCGCCAAGCTGTCAGCGCCAGCACCGCCAGCGCCGCGCCGCCAAGGCAGGCGACGATCCACACCGGCAGGACCGGATCAAATATGATGCTGCCCGTCATTGTCCCAGCCTGTCCAGCAGCGCCGGCACATGCACCTGATCGGATTTGTAATTGCCGGTCAGCACATGCATCACCAGATTGACGCCAAAGCGATGCGCCATCTCGCGCTGCCGCTCGCCCGCGTAGCCGCGCCCGACCGGGCGCATCGGCGCGCCGCTTTCGTCCCGCGCCCACGCGGCGGCCCAGTCATTGCCGCCGATCACGACCGGCGTCACACCGTCGTTCAGATCGCGAAACGGCATGCCAGGCGCCTGCTCGGCGCCTGTCGGCGCCGCTTCGACCCAGACGGGGCGGCCCGCATAGCGGCCCGGAAAATCCTGTAGCAGATAAAACGCGCGCGTCAGGACATGATCGCCCGGCACAGGCTCCAGCGGCGGGATGTCCAGCGGCGCGGCCAGCCGTTGCAGCCGCGCGCCGTTTTCGGATGCGGCGCCAAAACCTGCGATATCGGCGTCGCGCGTGTCGAACAGGATCAGGCCGCCGCTGCGCAGATAGGTGTTCAGCTTGGCATAGGCCGCGTCTGACGGGGTCGGCTGCGCGTCCGTGATCGGCCAGTAGAGCAGCGGGAAAAACGCCAGTTCGTCTGTCTCAAGGTTCACACCCTGCGGCGCGGCAGGTTCTACCGTGGTGCGGAAAAACAGCGTCTCGCCCAATCCGCGCAGCCCGGCATGGGCCAGATCGTCCAAGCCTGCGTCCCCGGTCAGCACATGCGCCAGCGTCACCTCATCGGCCAGCGCCTCGGGCGGGCGGCCCTGCGCGCCGGACGGGTCCGGCACCAGCAGCAGCACGCCAAAAACAGCGGCTGCGCGCAGCGGCAATAGCCGCCCCGACAGCGAGAGTGACGCGATCACATCCACGCTCAGCAGCAGCAGCGCCGCCGCCAACAACCAGCCCTTCAGCGGGGTTTCGGCCACGCGGTCCAGACCTTGCACATCCGTTCCCGCAGGCCAGATCGCGGGGGCCAGCACCTCGCCCGTTCCCAAAGCCGAACGCGCAATGCGCCGCGCGTCGCCCTCATAAACGCCGGGACGCAGATCCGGGCCAAGCGCGGCAGTCAGCAGATCCTCCCCCGCCACACCGGGCAGCGTGCCTGCGTCGCGCAGGGCGCCGAACCCGTCCAGCACCTGCACGGCCTGCCACGTGGTCCCGGCCAGATCCTCGGCCGCGGGCGCGGCGGCGCCCGACGAAATCGCCAGCCGCTCCAGCATCTGCACGAAAAGGCCCGACAGGGGCAGCGTGCTCCATTCCGCGTTGGCGGTGACGTGAAACAGAACGACTTGCCCCTGCCCGATTCGCTTGCGCGTGACCAGCGGCGTGCCGTCGCCCAGCTGCGCGATCACGCGGGCGGCCAGCGTCGGGTCGGGCTGCGCCATGACCTGACTGCTGACCGTGACATCGGCCGGGATGGCCAGCCCGGCAAAGGGGCTATCCTCGTCAAACGGGGCCAGAACCTTGGGCTGTCCCCAGCTCATCGCGCCGCCCACACTGCGCCCGCCCTGCCGCAGGCGCACCGGCATCAGCGCATCCTCGGCACTGCGCGACACGTCGCTGGCGGCAAGGCGCGGACCGGCAAACCGCAGCAGCATGCCGCCCGCATCTGTCCAGTCCAGCAGGGCGGCTTGCTCGGCCTCCGACAGGGTCGCAACATCGGCCAGCGCGATCACATCCGGATTGGCGGGCAAAATATCCATCAACGCGCCGCTCATCAGATCGGCATTGGGCGCCAGCGCGCGTTCCAGGTAATGCAGCGGCGAAAGCAGCTCCAGCCCCTCGCGCCCGTCGCGGCCGGCGATCAGCGCAACCTCGCGCCGCCGCAGGCTGTCATCGGTCAGCGCGACCGCGCCGGCATGGCCCTGCCCGGCAATCTCGAACCGGCTGAGACGCGCGCGCAACTCGCCCGGCAGGACAAGCGCGGCGGTGGCCTGCATGTCGCCCGCGCCAAAGGTCAGCGGCAGCGTGGCCAGCACACGCGGCGTGCCGGACGGATCGCGCCCACGCGCAAGGACGGCCACCTCCCGCGCCGGGCCGGGGGCCGGGCGCTGCGCGGTCAATTCCAGCGCGCCATCGGCTGAAACGGGCGGCATCAGCGCCAAAAGCGGAGTATCCGTCTGATGAACAGCAACCGCGCCGCGCGCCTCCAGCGCGGCCAGCAATGCGGCGCGCCCGTCATGGGCCAGCCCGTCCGACAGCCACATCGTGTCGAAATCGCCCTGTGGCAGCAGGCCAGTAGCCCGCGCCATCATTTGCGGCGTGGGCGTCCAGGCAGATGGCTCAAGACCCGCCAGCCGGCTGCGCCAGGCGTCTGCGGCCTGAAATTCCGGCGGCTGTGGATCGGTCAGGCGCATCAGCGCGACAGGCCGGCCATCGCGCCCCGCCTCGGCCAGGGCGGTATCCAGCAGATCAACCGCGCCCTGCCAGTCGCGCGCGCTGGCCCAGCTGCCGTCCAGCAGGATCATCAGGTTGCCAGTGCCGCGCGCCTCGCCTTTGCCTTGCGGGTTCAGCACCGGCCCGGCCATCGCGACGATCACGGCGGCCATCGCCAGCATCCGCAGCAGCAGCAGCCACCACGGCGTGCGATCGGCCGCGCTGTCCTCGTCGCGCAGGCCCAGCAGCAGCGCGACGCCCGGAAACCGCCGCCGCACCGGCGCGGGCGGCACCGCGCGCAACAGCACCCACAAAAAAGGCAGCAGCGCCAGCGCGGCCAGCAGCCAAGGCGCCGTAAATCCAAGCGCGCCGATCATCATCGCCCCGCCCCCAGCGCGCCATGCAGCCACAGCAGCGCGGATTGCGCGGAGGCGCTGGTATGGTGGCAATAATACTGCCACCCGGTCACGGCGCACAGGCGGCGCAGCGCGTCCTTGCGCGCGGCCAGCCGGGACAGGTAGCGATCGCGCAGATCGTCCGCCTTCAGCGTCTCATGCGCCAGCGTGCCACCGATTGAGTCGAATATCGCGCGCCCGCGATAGGGGAACGCCTCTTCCGCCGGGTCGAGAACCTGCATCACGACGCCGCGGACACCGCGATCGGCGGCGCCGGTCAGCGCCACCTCGATCCCGTCAAGATCGCCCAGAAAATCCGAGATGAACAGCGCATGCGCGTGCGCTGGCAAGCCTCGCGCATCCGGGGCAGAATAGTCTGACTGCGCGCCGGCTGGACTTTCGGCCAGCATCTCCGCCAGCCGCGCGATTTGTGCCGCGCCCCCGCGCGGCGGCAGGGCATGGCCACTCAGCCCCACACGCTCGCCGCCCCGGTCCAGCAGGATCGCCGCCGCGAGGGCGATCAGCTGCGCGCGATCGGCCTTTTGCGGCAGGGTCCTGTCGCTGGAAAACCGCATCGAGGCTCCGCCATCGACCCACATCATCACCGTCTGGGCAATCTGCCATTCCTGCTCGCGCACAAATTCGGCGTCACTGCGCGCCGACCGGCGCCAGTCGATCTGGCGGCGCTGGTCGCCCTCCTGCACAGGGCGGTATTGCCAGAAATCATCGCCCTGCCTCGCCCGCCGGCGCCCATGCTGGCCCAGCAGAACCGACCCCGCCAGATGCTGCGCCCGCGCCAGCAGCGCAGGCAGGCGCGCCGCTTCCGCCTCCGACCGGGTGCGCAATGTGGCGGAGGGGGCGCCTTGGGTCACGCGGCGGCTCGCGTCCGGTCCAGTCCGGCGACCGTGCCCGATATCAGTGCGGCAACGTTTTCGCCCCGCGCCCGCGCGGCAAAGTTCAGCGCCATGCGGTGAATCAACACCGGCTGCGCCATATCGGCCACATCCTCGGCGGAGGGAGCCAGCCGGCCCTGCAACAGCGCCCGCGCACGCACGGTCAGCATCAGCGCCTGCGCCGCACGCGGGCCGGGGCCCCAAGCGACACTGTCCTGAACGCTCTGCGCCGCGCCCGGCTGATCGGGGCGCAGGGCGCGCACCAGATCCAGGATCATGTCCATCACCCCCTCGCCCACCGGCATCCGGCGCAGCAGCGTCTGCGCCGCAATCAGCTCGGGCGCGGTGAACACCGCATGCGCCGCCTCCTCGGCAATGCCGGTCGTGGCCATCAGAATATCCCGCTCGGCCTGGCGATCCGGGTATGGCACGTCGATCTGCACCAAAAATCGGTCCAGCTGCGCCTCGGGCAGGGGATAAGTGCCCTCCTGCTCGATCGGGTTTTGCGTGGCCAGAACGTGAAACGGCGCCTCCAGCGCACGGTTCTGGCCCGCAACCGTCACCTGCCGTTCCTGCATCGCCTGAAGCAGCGCGGACTGCGTGCGCGGGCTGGCACGGTTGATCTCGTCCGCCATCAGCAGCTGGCAAAAAACCGGGCCCTCGATGAACTTGAACGCGCGGCTGCCATCGGCGCCCGTCTCCAGCACCTCGCTGCCCAGAATATCGGCCGGCATCAGATCGGGCGTGAACTGCACCCGGTTCGAGCGCAGCCCCATCACAACGCCCAGCGTCTCCACCAGCCGCGTCTTGCCCAGCCCCGGCAGACCCACCAGCAGGCCATGCCCACCGCTCAGCAATGCGGCCAGCGACAGATCGACCACACGCTCCTGCCCGATGAAACGGCGCGCCACCTGTGCGCGCGCCTCGGCCAGCCGCCCTTGCAGCGCATCTATCTCAGCAACCAGATCGGCGCTATCTGTCATGGAAAATCTCCGGCTTGGGCTATATGATGAACGTGAGTGTATAGCGCATAGCGGAAATGGCAAAAGCAATGAGCGAAAACAAGATCACGACAGCGTCACCCACCCCGTCCGCCGACGGCATCGCCGCCGCCGCAAGGGCCGCGCAAAAGGGCCGCGGCCTGCCACCGGTCGATAAGTGGAACCCCGAATTCTGCGGCGATCTGGACATGCGCATCGCGCGGGACGGCACCTGGTTCTACCTTGGCACGCCGATTGGCCGGCCTGAAATGGTACGCCTTTTCTCGACGATCCTGCGCAAGGATGGCGATGACTACTTCCTCGTCACGCCCGTTGAAAAGGTGGGGATCACGGTGGACGACGCCCCCTTTGTCGCGATTGATTTCGAGGTGGCCGGCACCGGCAAGGACCAGACCCTGACCTTTCTGACCAATGTTGGCGACAGCACCGTCGCAGGCCCGGACGCCCCCATTCGCGTGACGCGCGATGCCGAAACGGGCGAGCCGTCGCCCTATGTTCTGGTCCGCGCCAATCTTGAAGCGCTGATCGACCGCAAAAGCTTTTACCGGCTGGTCGAAATCGGCGCACATCACGGCGACTGGTTCGGCCTTTGGTCGGGCGGCGAATTCTTCGGGCTTATCCCCTCGGCCGACCTGCCGACCACCTGACGCGGCACACCCCGCAAGCTGGACCTATTCAGCGCACCCATCTGGACCTATCGCCAAGCGCCCATGTTAGATGATATACTGTCCAGAATATGCCCCTATCCCGGCAGCAATCGCGCCGGGCCGCAACCCGATGGAGGTCTCTCATGGACGGCAAGTTTCTGGACAATGATATCGAAAAGGTCGTCGCAGCCGACCGTGCCCATGTCTGGCACCACCTCAGCCAGCACAAACCCTACGAGACGTCCGACCCCCGCATCATCGTCGAGGGCAAGGGCATGCGCGTCTGGGACCAGCACGGCAAGGAGCATCTCGACGGTGTCTCCGGCGGCGTGTGGACGGTCAATGTCGGCTACGGGCGCGAGCGCATCGCCAACGCCGTGCGCGACCAGCTGATCAAGCTGAACTATTTCGCAGGCTCCGCCGGATCAATCCCCGGCGCCATGTTCTCCGAACGCCTGATCGAGAAGATGCCCGGCCTGACCCGCGTCTATCACACCAACTCCGGCTCGGAGGCGAACGAGAAGGCGTTCAAGATGGTCCGCCAGATCGCGCACAAGCGCTATGGCGGCAAGAAGCACAAGATCCTCTACCGCGAGCGTGACTATCACGGCACCACCATTGCCTGCCTCTCGGCCGGCGGCCAGCCCGAGCGCAACGCGCAATACGGCCCCTTCACCCCCGGTTTTGTCGAAGTGCCGCACTGCCTTGAGTATCGCGCGCAATGGGATCTGACCGGCGAGGAGTACGGGCTGGCGGCGGCCAACGCCATCGAGGAGGTCATCCTGCGCGAAGGCCCCGACACCGTCGGCGCGCTCTGCCTTGAGCCGGTGACGGCAGGCGGCGGCGTGATCGTGCCGCCCGAAGGCTACTGGCCCCGCGTGCAGGAAATCTGCCGCAAATACGACATCCTGCTGCATATCGACGAGGTGGTCTGCGGTCTGGGGCGCACCGGCACATGGTTCGGCTACCAGCATTACGGGATCGAACCGGATTTCGTGACCATGGCCAAGGGCGTCGCGTCTGGCTATGCCGCCATCGCCTGCTGCGTCACGTCCGAGCGCGTCTTTGACATGTTCAAGGACGACGCCACCGATCCGCTGAACTACTTCCGCGACATCTCCACCTTCGGCGGCTGCACCGCCGGCCCGGCGGCGGCGCTGGAGAACATGAACATCATCGAGGAAGAGGGCCTGCTGGAAAACACGGTTCAGATGGGCGACTACATGCTCGACCAGTTGCACGCGCTGAAGGACAAGCACAAGGTCATCGGCGACGTGCGCGGCAAGGGCCTGTTCCTTGGCGCCGAACTGGTCAAGGACCGCACGACCCGCGAGCCGATGGATGAAAAATCCGTCGCCGCCGTCACCGGCGATTGCATGGCGCAGGGCGTCATCATCGGTATGACGAACCGCTCGCTGCCCGGCTTCAACAACACGCTGTGCTACTCGCCCGCGCTGATCGCCACCAAGGACGATATCGACGAGCTGATCACAGCCACCGACAAGGCCCTGACCAAGGTCTTTGGCTAGACCCCTCCGCATCCGCCGCCCTCCACAGGCGCGGCGGATGCCCCTTTATCTGCCTGCGGCTTCATCTTGGTCCAAATACTCATACACGGCTAAGACACGGCACCGCAGTCACCTCGACACTCCTTCGCGCGGAACCGATTCCTTCATCAAATTGTTCGCTGTCCATAGGGCGGAACGCCCTGAGCGGACTGAATGGAGGATCACCATGAACAGCCAAACCCAATCTGAACACGGCAAAAGCGGCATGGGGTATGGCCGTTTTGCGGCAATGATCGCAACATCAACCATCATCATGTACGGCTTGATGTATCTGAATACTTACGCGCTCGATCACGTCTTTTTCTCGCAAACGCGTATGTGGATGGCGCTCTACATGGGGGCCGCGATGGCGGTGATCATGCTGGCCTTCATGCTGGGCATGTATACCAACCGCACCGCCAACATTGCGATCTTCGCCGGTGCTGCCGTTGCGTTCACGCTGTCACTGTGGCTGGTGCGCAGTCAGGAAACGGTCGAGGATCTGGCGTGGATGCGCGCAATGATCCCCCACCACTCCATCGCGATCCTGACCAGCGAGCGCGCGGACATTTCCGACCCTCGGGTGCAGGCCTTGGCCAATGCAATCATCGAGGCGCAGCGCGGCGAAATCGCCGAGATGAAACGCTACATCGCGGATATCGAGGCAAACGGCAACGCCCCGGCCGGAACACGGCGCGAGAAATAGACGCCGCCAATGCAACAGGCAAGCGCGCTTGAAATCCCGGTTCACACCTTGGCCGGATCCCACTGGGCAAGCACCTTGGAATTGTCGTCACTGTCATATTCATACAGCACCTGCTCCGTGACCCCCGGAATGGCGCCGAATTCTGCGGCCAGCGTCTTGGGCAGCCACGTTTGCGATACTTTGCCGGGGAAAAGCTCGGCCAGAATGCTCGACGTGCTGCGCGCGCATTGCGCTTGCGGCACCGGGCCATAGCCGAGGGCAAGCTGCATCGCCCGCTCTGCTATCTCCGGGGTAACGTCCAGTTCCTGTATTTGCACATGAAACGTTTTGCGGGCGTGAAACCGGGTATAGACATCAGCCACCATCGGCGTGACGCCGAAGATCACGTCATTGCGCTCTGGTATCGTCTCGTGCTTGAACGATCCGGCGGGATCCCAGATCACCCGCTGTGAGCCGTTGATCATCAGCGATGTATGCGCGCCGGCGCCGGTGTTGTTGTTCAGCATGGTAAACAGCGTCAGGCGCGGCGGCCCGTCATGCCGGTATGCCGCGCGCGCCACAGCCTCATCCGTGGCCCACACACCCGGAGGGGCAGCGCACCCGGCCAGCGCAAGCAGTCCGCAAAGGGCAAGAAGTAGAACGCGCATCACGCCCCTCCGGCAAGTGGCCAGCTCAGCTGTTGACCAGCGCCATGAAGATCAGCACGGCGATCGTTATGATACCGCCACGAACGACCCATTTCATAAAGCCGTCGAACGTCTTTTCCTGAACAGTGACGTCCATTTCGCCGTGTTTATGATGCTCAGCCATCTTTATGTCCGTCCCTTGAATGCCGAAGTTCTATGTTGGTTACCGCGTCCAAACGCAATTCTCAATCCAGAATCACAATGCGTCATCCGTAAATCAAGCCGCTCTCGGCGGGCACTTCAGTGACTCATCTGATCCCATAAACATGAAAATTGCGTTATCAGCGTTCCGAAACCTCTTTCCGGCCCGCGCGGACCGGCATCACGGCTTGTCCAGTTCTGCCGCCAGGCGAAAGCCGATCCTTTCCGGTTCGGCCTGCGCCTTGGGTTTCGGCAGGGCGCGCAAAATAACGCTTAGCTGGCTGACATGCTGGATCAGCTGGGTTTTCCGGCCCGACGGATCGGTGCCGTAGAACGTCACGATGTCGGGGTCGAAATACCCCATGCCGTCAATTTTAACCACGCCCGCATCGCTGCCGACAAACCCCATGGCCGCCTCGTGTTCGTTATCCAGCGTCTTTTCAAAGTTCTGGATATACAGAATCAGCCGCTCGTAGGCCCATTGTGCGGGGCTTTTCGCCTCGACCGGGTTTTCGGTGATGCTGCCGGGTGCGTCCTCGGTCACGCTGCCGCGACTGCCATCCTTGTGAACCTCGCGGCAGCGCGGCATCAGCACGTCAGCCTCGGCCGCCTCGGCGGCTGTATTTATGTTCTCGCCCACGTCACCGCTCCCTTGCTTGCCACAGCCACGCGCCATCGTCGCGCAGGCGCCGTGTGATCCGTCCCAGCTTATGCAAGTGGTTGAGATGTGCAACCGCCTCGACCAGGGCCAGCCCGTAGGTGCCCGCATCAATCCGGCGCTTGAACAGCGGGCCAAAGCACTCTGCCGCCGTATGCGGGCTTTGCAGATGCGCCTCCAGCCGCCGCAGGGCGCCGTGGTGATTTTCAATCAGTTGGCGCATGCGCAGCGGCAACCCGGTAAAGGGCAGCTTGTGCCCGCCCAGCACCAGATGATCCTCGCGCGCGTGCTGCGCCAGACGGTCGCACGCCTCCAGCCAGTCGGCCAGCGGATCGGCCTCCGGCTCGGTCGCGTAGACGCCGATATTGGGGCTGATCGACGGCAGGATCTGATCGCCCGCAATCACCAGATTGCAGTCCCGGCTCCACAGTGTCAGATGCTCGGGCGCGTGGCCGCCGCCGATGCGCACGTCCCAGTCGCGCCCGGCCGCAGTGAGCGTATCGCCCTCATGCAGCCGGGTGTAACCCACCGGCAACGGCGCACAGACATCGGCAAAGTTATAGGGCCGCGCATCTTTGCGCGCCGCGTATATTTCGGGGTCCATCCCGGCCCGCTGCCAATGCGCCAGCGCGTGCGGCGTTGGCCGCGCCTCCTCATCCAGGATCAGCATGCGCGCCATCAGCCACGCGGTGCGCGTGGTCAACAGCTCGGCGCCGCAGCGCTCCATCAGCCAGCCGGCCATGCCGATGTGATCGGGGTGGTGGTGCGTCAGGATGACCCTGCGCACCGGCAGACCGGCCAGCGGCCCGGCCAGCAACCGCTCCCACAAGGCGATGCCCCGGCGCGAGCGGATGCCGGTATCAACAATGGTCCAGCCGTCGCTGTCGCGCAGCGCATAGATGTTGACGTGATCCAGCGCCATCGGCAGCGGCAACCGCATCCACAAAACGCCCGGCGCGATTTCTGTCGCGGCCCCCTCGGCGGGCGGCTCGGGCCACGGATAGCGGATGCCGCCCGGCTCTGCGCCTGTTGTCACTGGGTCCATATCCGGCCTCCTTCTTGGCAATGACCGCCCGGCACGATAAGCAGGGTCTGCGCCCTGCCTACCCCCATTACGCCAAGGATTCCAACGCAAGTGCTGACCCGCATGCTCCCTGCCGATGAGACCGGCATCGCAGAGGCCGCCGCCGCGCTGTCTGCGGGTGATCTGGTCGCGATCCCGACCGAAACGGTCTACGGCCTTGCCGGCGATGCGCGCAGTGGCACCGCGGTCGCGCGTATTTTCGAGGCAAAGGGCAGGCCAAGCTTCAACCCGCTGATCGTCCACGTACCGGATATCGCAGCGGCGCAGACCTATGGCATCTGGTCCGACACCGCGCAGAAACTGGCCGCCGCATTCTGGCCCGGCCCGCTGACGCTGGTCCTGCGATTGCGCCCCGGCTGCGGGCTGTCCAGCCTTGTCACCGCCGGGCAAGACAGCGTGGCGTTGCGCATCCCGGCGCACCCGGTCGCGCTTGCGCTTCTGCGCGCGTTCGGCGCCCCTCTGGCCGCGCCATCGGCCAATCCGTCGGGGCAGATCAGCCCGACACTGCCCGCCCATGTCGCGGACGGGCTTGGGGGCCGCATCGCGGCAATTCTGGATGGCGGCGCCTGCGGGATCGGCGTCGAATCGACCATCATCGGCCTGACCGGCACGCCAACGCTGCTCCGCCCCGGCGGCTTGCCCGTCGAGACGGTCGAGGACGTGATCGGCGCCCCCCTGACCCAGTGGCAGGACGGGGATACCCTGACGGCGCCCGGCCAGCTTGGCTCGCATTACGCCCCCAAGGCTTTGATGCGCCTGAACGCGGGTGCGGCGCGCCCCGGCGAGACGCTGCTCGGCTTCGGCACGTCCGAGGGTGCGGCGCTGAACCTCTCACGCACCGGCGATCTGACCGAAGCGGCGGCAAACCTGTTTGATCATCTGCATCAGCTGGACCGCACCGCACAGCGTATCGCCGTCGCACCAATCCCCGAGCATGGCCTTGGCCGCGCGATCAATGATCGTCTGCGCCGCGCCGCTGCCCCGCGATAGGCGGCGCGCTGCATCCTGCCCAAAATACGCTCGCCGCAGGCGATCCCGCCGCGCTCAGGCCGTGCCGGCCTCTGCGGACAGCGCCAGCGGGTCGATGCCCAGCACAGCCAGCGCCGCGCTCCACTTGGCGCTGTTGGGCGTTCCGAATACCAGCGCCGGGCTGGCGTCACAGATCAGCCAGCCGTTCTGCGCAATCTCGCCCTCCAGCTGTCCGGCGCCCCAGCCGGCATAGCCCAGCGCGACCAGCGCCATGCCCGGCCCCTGCCCTGCGGCCATATCCTCCAGAATATCCAGCGTTGCTGTCATCGAGAATACGCCGTCCACCTCCAGCGTTGAGATAGATGACCGATATCCCGCCTCGTGCAGGACAAATCCGCGCCCGCCCTCGACAGGGCCGCCGAAATGAATGGGCAACTGGCGCGCGCCCGGCACAGACTCGATCTCGAGCTGCTCCAGCAGATCGCTCAGCTTCAGGTCATCGGCCAGCTTGTTCAACACCAGCCCCATCGCGCCCTCGTCCGAATGGGCGCAGATATACACGATGGACTGGCCAAAGCGCGGATCCTCCATGCCCGGCATGGCAATCAGGATGCGGCCCGTCAGGTCCATCATCGGCGAGGGTGTCTCTGTAAGCGTGCTCATACCAACAGAATGGGTGCTGGCGCCCGGCAAGGCAAGGGGCGGCGCCATTTCAGCCCGCTGACCGAGATGTGAGTTGGCTTTTGCGCCGCCGCAAGGCATGTCGAAAGGTATGAAGCATATCCTCCTCTCTCTTGCCGCCGCCCTGACGCTCGGCACGGCAGCCATGGCGCAAAATATGGACGCGCTGACTTCGGCGCGCCTTCTGCCGGGTTGGCGCATGGCCGATGGCACCCATATGGCCGCGGTCGAGCTGCGCCTTGCGCCGGGGTGGAAGACCTATTGGCGCGCGCCCGGCGATCTGGGGATACCGCCGCGTTTTGACTGGCGCGGCTCCGGCAATCTGGCCGGTGTCGATATTCGCTGGCCCACCCCCCGGCGCATCCAGCAGGGCGATGATATCACCATCGGTTATCACGACATTCTGGTGCTGCCGCTGCATGTCATGGCCAAAGACCCGCGCAAGGATATCGACCTGACCGGCACCGTCGATCTGGGGGTGTGCCGCGATGTGTGCATGCCGCTGACACTCAGCCTGTCCGCGAACCTGCCCAACGGCGCGGCGCAGCGCGATGGCCGCATCGCCGCCGCCCTGACCGACCGTCCCCTGACCGCGTCAGAGGCGGGCGCCAGCGCCGTCAGCTGCACCATATCGCCCGGCAAGGATGGCCAGTTGACCCTGCGCGCCGAAATGACCCTGCCCCCGGTCGGTGGCTCCGAATCGGCTGTGATCGAGGCGGGCGATCCCAATCTGTGGATCGCAGAGCCTGCGCTGACGCGGCAGGGCAACACGCTGATTGCACAGACGCGGGTGGCCCATGTCGGCGGACGTGCCTTTGCGCTGGACCGTTCGGAATTGCGCCTGACCATCGTCGGCGCGCAGCAGGCGGTGGATATTCAGGGCTGTCCCGCCAAGTAAGGGATCACACCCGCCGCGCGCGCAGCATTTGCGCGATGCC
Organism: Roseovarius dicentrarchi; assembly: GCF_003316635.1. Lineage (GTDB taxonomy): Bacteria > Pseudomonadota > Alphaproteobacteria > Rhodobacterales > Rhodobacteraceae > Roseovarius > Roseovarius dicentrarchi. The sequence goes on from NZ_QNQP01000011.1 coordinate 64,855, forward strand.
GAGGCCGATGTAGGCCGCCACGACCAGCGCGAGCGCCCCCAGCACAAAGGCGGCCAGCGCGCCCGGCATGGCGGGCATGCGCGCCGTCATCGGCAAAACCGCCTGCACCGCTGCGGGCATGCGCCCCAGCACCATCGCCGCGCCCAGCGTGGCGGCAAACCAGGCCGCCATCGCGGCTGCTGCCACCAGCATCGCGGCACGCACACCGCCCGCGCGGAACCTCAAACCGCGCCGCAGCGCCGCCATCTGCCGCGCCAGATCATGCTGCATCGCGATCAGCGCGGGCACCACCAGCAGGACCAGCATCATCCCAAAGCCCAACCCGTAAACCAGCGTGATCACTGTCGGCTTCAGGAATTGCGCTTGCTGGCTGCGCTCGAACAGCAGCGGCATCAGGCCCAGAACGGTGGTCAGCGTGGTCAGCAGCACGGGGCGCAGCCGGTCGGCGGCGCCGTCGATAATGGCCGGAATCAGCCCCCGCTCGGCGGCGTATTCATCAATCGTTGTGACCAACACGATGGAATCGTTGATGATGATCCCCGTCATGCCCAAAAGGCCGACAACCGTGAACATGCTCAGCGGAACGCCCCACGCATAATGGCCGTAAATCGTGCCCACCAGACCGAAGGGAATGATCGCCATCACCACCAAGGGCCGCGTCCAGCTGCCGAAAACCCATGCCAGCACCAGATAAATCCCCACCAGCGTCAGCATCAAACCCAGCAGCGCGTCGTTCAGAAAATCGCTTTCCTGTTCGGCAAGGCCGGACAGGCGCCAGTTCACCTGCGCCTCGGCGGCGATCCGGGGCAGAATATCACTGCGCAGCAATTCCTGGATTTCGGCGGCACGGGCCGGGTCATCCTCGGATATGTCGCCTGTCACGCTGATCAGGCGCACGCCGTTTTCCCGCCGCACGGTAGAGAACCCGTCGCGCCGTTCGGTCGTCACGATACCCGACAGCGGCACATAGGCGCCGCCCGGCGTGCGCAGCTGGGTACGCTCCAGAAAATCCGCCGTCAGCTCGCCCTCGGGCAGTTCCACCCAGATTTCGGCGCTGCGCGGTCCGACAGGATAGGTTGCCGCCTCGATCCCGCCGAGACGGGCGCGCAATTCGCGCCCCAGCGCGTCGATGTCAAACCCCAGCGCGGCGCCCTGCGGGGTCAGGTCCAGCACCAGCTCTTCCTTGTCATAGGCCAGATCATCCTCAACCCCCGTCACCTCGGGGAAGCGCAGCAGCGCGTCTTTCAGGCGCTGCGCCGCGGCCTTGAGCGTGGGCGCATCGGCGCCATAAAACTGCACGTCCAGCGCATCACCGCCCGGCCCGCTGCGCCAGCCCCGAAAGCTGACCGTTTCGGCCAGCGGATGAGGCACCACGCGATCCTGCAACTCGGCCACAAAGGCAAAGCTGCTATAGGGGCGCAGGTCGGAATCAATCAGCTCGATGGAAATACCGCCCAGCTGGTCAGGCTCTTTCGTTTCGGTCCCGGCCAGGCCAAAGCCCGCATTTCCGCCAATTTCGGCAATGACATAGCTCAGCGGATTGCGCCCATGCTCGGCCTCGTATTCGGCTGCCAGCTCGGCCGTGGCGCGCTGCATCTCGCGCATCATCTCCAGCGAATCGGCGCGCGTGGCGCCGGGCGCCATGGCGAAATTGCCGGTCACGCTGCCCTGCTCGGGCGAATCGAAAAACCGCCACGTCACGTCGCCGCGCGCAAACAGCGCCGCCTGCGATGCCAGCAGCGCAATCACCCCGGCCAGCACCGGATAGCGCGCCCAGACCACGCCCGCCATCAGCGGGCGAAAGAGCCGCGCGCGCACCCATTCGAAACCGGCATTCACCACCCGCGACGGCAGGTCATACCAATGCACCCGCGCCGAGGCCGCCAGCGCATGGCTCATGTGGTGCGGCAGGATCAGGAAACATTCAGCCAGCGATGCGGCCAGCACCACAACCACGGTAAACGGGATGTCGGAGATCAGATCGCCGAAACTGCCCGCAATCGCCATCAGCCCCAGAAACGCGATCACCGTCGTCAGGGTCGCGGCAAAGACAGGCATCGCCATGCGCCGCGCGGCATTTTCCGCCGCCACCACCGGCGATTCGCCCAAGCCCCGCGCCCGCGCATCGGCATGTTCGCCCACGACGATGGCATCATCCACCACGATGCCCAGCGTGATGATCAGCGCAAACAGCGAGATCATGTTGATCGTGATCCCCGCCGCGTACATCAGCGCCACCGCCGCCAGCAGCGCGACGGGTATCCCCGCCACCACCCAGAACGCCGTGCGCGCGTTCAGGAACAAAAACAGCAGCATCACCACCAGCCCAAGGCCCACCGCCGCATTGTCCAGCAAGGTCTGAAGCCGGCCCGAGATCATCTCGGACCGGGTGCGGATCAGGTCGATGCTGACCCCCTCGGGCAGGCTGCGCGCCATGTCGCGCGCCACGCGGCTGACCTGTTCCTGAATGCCAATCGCATCGCCATCGGCCGACCGGTCCACCCGGATCGACATGGCCGGATTATCGCCCACGAAATAGCCCCGCTCGCGCCCGGCGCCTTCGCTGCGGATCGTCGCCACGTCGCCCACGGTCAGACGCGAGCCGCCGGGATTAACGCGCAGCGTGATCGCGGCGATCTGGTCGGCATCGCGTTTTTCCACGCCGGTGCGCACGCGGGTATTGGCGCCGGTCACATCGCCTGCCGGGTCGGTATCAACCTCTGCGGCGATGGCGGCGGCGATCTGCGCCATGGTCACGTCATAGGCCATCAGCGACGTTGTCGGCACCTCGACAACCGTTTGCGGAGCCGCAACGCCGCGCACGGTGGTGCGGGTCACACCCACTTCGAACAGGCGCGTGACCATCTCATCGGCGTAAAGACCCAGCTGATTGACGCCGACGGGGCCGGTGATGACCACATCCGTCACCCTGTCGGTCCAGCTGCCGCGCCGCACGCTGGGCTCCTCGGCCTCGTCCGGCAGGGTGGTGATGGAATCCACCGCCGTCTGCACATCGCTGGAGGCGCGGGACATGTCCCAGCCCGGCTGAAATTCAATCAGAATGCTGCCAAAATTCTCGCGGCTGGTGGCCGAGGTGCTGTCGACGCCTTCGATCGCCTGCATTTCAGGCTCCAGCACCTGAATGATCGCGGCGTCGATATCCTCGGCGCCCGCGCCGCGCCACTCGACCGAGACCGAGACGTTGGCGATGACCACATCGGGGAAAAACTGCGCCCGCATATTGGGAATTGCGGCCAGCCCCAGCACGACCATAACCACCAGCAGCAGGTTTGCCGCCGTGCGGTGGCGGGTAAAGTAGGACAGCACGCCGCCGGCGGATTTTGGCATCGGGCGCACCATGCCCTAGCCGCCCATCCGGGTTTCCAGCCGCTCGACCACGCGGGCCGGAACGCGGGCCTGTGCCAGCTGGTCGAGCAGTTTGTCGCGCATGGCGGCGGGCATATCGCGGCGGCCCTCGACATAGGCGATCAGACGCTCGCGCCGCTCGCGGGTCAGCTCCAGCATGGCCTGCGGCGCGGGCGGCGCAGCGGCGGCGGCGGCCAGCGGGCGCACCTTGATCCCGGCGCCCAGGAGGGGCGAGCGCTGCGCGACCACCTGCCGCCCGTCCAGCGGCGGCGCACCTTCCGCCGCGCGCACCAGCACGCTATCGCCCTGCCTGCGCAGAAGCGTCACGGCCAGCGGCTCCAGCCGGCTGTCTGCGTCCAGCGCCAGCACCGCGCCATCGGCGCCCAGCGCCGTGGCGGGCAGGCTTATGACGCTGTCCAGCACCGGCTCGGACACTTTGACGGTGACAAAATCGCCGGGCTTCAGCCCCTGCGCGCGGTCCAGCTGCGCAAAGACAAGCCGTCCGGTCTGCCCCTCGCCCACCGCCGCACTGGCGCGGGTGAGGGTGCCGGGGGCGGTCAGGTTCAGGCCAAACGCCTCAAGCGAGGCGGTGACAGGCGCGCGGCGCAGGCTGCCGTCCCGGTCCAGCAGCCGGGCAAATTGCGGTGTCGAAACGCGAAACGCCACTTCCAGCGCGGCGGGGTCAATCAGCGTCGCCAACCGCTCGTTGACGGACACAACGCCGCCCTCGACCACGGCCACATCGCTGAGCGCGCCGGTAAATTCAGCCGTGAGGGTCGTATCGGCCAGCCGCCTTTCCGCCTCGGCCAGCGCTATTTCGGCGCGGCGTTCACGCGTTGCGGCCTGATCAACGCGCGCCTCGGCCCCGGCCAGCGCCTGCCGGCGCGTCAGGACCGCGCCGCGCGCCGCTGCGGCCGTCAGCTCGGCCGCCTCGACGGCGGCGGTGGTGCCGACGCCGCGCTGTTCCAGATCGCGCTGGCGCTGAAACGCACGCTCCTGCAGGTCGGACTGATCGCGCGCCGCGGCCAGCTCGTCGCGCGCCAGATCCAGCGCGCGGGCCGCATCGCGCCCCTCGGCGCGGGCATCCATCAGATCGCTGCGCGCCCGGTCCAGCGCGGACTGTGCATCGGCAGGATCGATCCGCGCCAGAAACTGGCCCTCGCTCACCTGCCCGCCATCCTCGACCACATCCGCCAGCTCGACAATGCTGCCCGAGGCCTTGGCGCGCAATTCCAGCGACCGGCGGCTGCGCACCTCGCCATAGATGGTCAGGACCGGGGCAATCGCGCGGCCCTCTGCCAGCACGGTGTTGACGGCAAAAACCCGCTCCTCGCGGGTGCCGCCATCGGGCGTGCGCGCCAGACGTTCCTGCACCGCGCTGTTCAGCGCGTAGACGCCATACGCCAGAAGGCCCAATGTCAACGACATCAGAAACAGGCCCGTCAGGCTTCGGCGTATGAACTGCATCGCTCGGGTGATCCTTGCACAGGCGGCGGGTGCCGCAGACGCTTAATGTAAGCCCGCCGCCCGAAATACCAAGCGCATCACTTGCGGCGCTGATGCTCGTCCAGGCGCGGCATGATCTCGACAAAGTTGCAGGGGCGGTGGCGATAATCCAGTTGCAGCACCAGAATGTCATCCCACGCATCCTTGCAGGCGCCGGGGCTACCGGGCAGCGCAAACAGATAGGTGCCCATCGCCACGCCCGCCGTTGCCCGGCTCTGAATCGCGCTGGTGCCGATCTTGGCCATGCTGACATGGGTGAAAACGGTGCCGAAGGCGTGGATTTCCTTCTCATAAACGTCGCGGTGTGCCTCAACCGTGACATCGCGGCCGGTCAGGCCGGTGCCGCCGGTCGAAATAATCGCATCAATGCCATTGTCCTCGCACCAGGCGCGCAACTGCGCCGCGATCTGGTCACGCTCGTCCGGCACAATGGTCCGCGCGGCCAGAATATGCCCCGCCGCCTCGATCCGCTGCGCCAGCGTATCACCGGACCGGTCATCGGCCGCGGCGCGCGTGTCGCTGACCGTCAGCACGGCGATGCGCACCGGAATGAATTCGCGCGCCTCGTCAATACGTCCCATGGATCATGCCCTTTCCAGAATCGCCAGCCGCAAGGCCAGCGCAGTGAATATGCCTGCCGAGGCAAACCCCAGCCAACGATTGAACCGCTCGGAACCCGCGACAAGCCGGCCAAGACTGCCGGCAAAGACGCCAACAGCGCCGTTGATGATCAAGCCGCCAAAGCTCAGGATCGTGCCGAAGATCAGGAACTGCGGCAACAGCGCGCGCGCCGGATCGACAAACTGCGGCAGAAAGGCCAGCACGAAAAAGATCACCTTGGGGTTCGTCAGGTTCACAACCAACCCCTCGCGAAACGCGCGGGCGGCGGTCATGGCGCGCCCTTTGGCCCGCATCGGCCCGGCGCGCAGCGCACCCAGCGCAAGCCATAGCAAATAGCCCACACCGATCCAGCGGATCACGTCAAACAGCCACGGCACCGCCGATACCAGCGCGCCCAGTCCCAGCGCCGCCAGCCCCACATGCACCAGCACGCCCAGCGCCACGCCGGCGCTGGCGGCCATCGCCTCGCGCCCGCCGGCGCGCAATCCTTGCCCAAGGCAAAACATCATATCCGCCCCCGGCGTCAGGTTCAGCGCCAGCGCCGCCGGCAAAAAGGCCAGCAAGACCCACAGGTCGATCATATGCCGCCCTCCCTTAATTTTGCCTGAACGTCCAGCAGATCCGCCCACGCCGCGCGTTTGGCGCCGGGCATCCGCAACAGATAGGCCGGATGCAGCATCGGCATCACCGGCTTTCCCCATGCTTCGGTCCACTCCCCGCGCAGGCGCGTGATGCCCTGCTTGCCCAGCACCGTCTGGCAGGGCGCATTGCCCATCAACACCACGATATCGGGTGCCGCCAGCGCAACGTGCCGCTCCACAAACGGGCGCATCATCTCGATCTCGGCGGCCTTCAGGTCCGCGTTTTGCGGCGGCCGCCAGGGCATCACATTGGTGATATAAACATTCTCGGCCCGGCTCAGCCCGACAGCGCCCAGCATCCGGTCCAGAAGCTGCCCCGCCCGCCCGACAAAGGGCCGCCCGGCGCGATCCTCGTCGCGCCCCGGCGCCTCGCCGATGATCATCACGCGCGCGCCCGGCACACCGTCCGCGAATACCAGATTGCGCGCGCCGCGCTTCAACTCGCAGTGCTCATAGCCAGCCAGCGCCGCGCGCAGCGCCTCCAGATCGCCCGCGCCCTGCGCCGCCTTGCGCGCCGCCGCCACCGCGTCAGAGCCGCCTCCGGTCGCGGCTGGCGCCTGTTTCGGCACCGCCGGCGCCGCCAGCACCGGCGCGGCCTGCGCCGCCACCTCATACCGGTTCACCGGCACGTCGCCGATCGCCTCATCGGCGCCCAGTTCCACCTGCCACTCCAGCAGCGCCCGAAGGCTATGAAAATCCAATGCCGAATCCATGCGCCCAAGCTACCCCGCCGCATCGCCATGCGAAAGCCGCCATTGCGCAGCCCGTCTTTCATCTTCCTCGAAATACTCATGGAGCGGATCAACAGGCGCCCGGCTTGCCGATTGAACGCCGGCCCCGCGCGTGCGACAATGCTCCGGTCTGCCCAACCCGGAGCCGCCCCTTGTCATTCGAGCATACCCACCTTCTGGGGATCGAGCCTTTGGCCCCCCATGACATCACCACGATCCTTGATCTGGCCGATCAATACGCCGACCGTGGCCGCAGCGCCGCGAAATACGGCACGGCGCTGGCCGGACTGACCCAGATCAACATGTTCTTTGAAAATTCCACCCGCACGCAGGCCAGTTTCGAGCTGGCGGGCAAGCGGCTGGGCGCCGACGTGATGTCGATGGCGATGCAGGCCAGCAGCATCAACAAGGGCGAGACGTTGATTGACACCGCCATGACGCTGAACGCCATGCACCCCGATCTGCTGGTCGTGCGCCACCCGCATTCGGGCGCGGTGGACCTTCTGGCGCAGAAGGTGAACTGCGCGGTGCTGAATGCGGGCGACGGACGCCACGAACACCCCACGCAGGCGCTGCTGGACGCGCTGACCATCCGCCGCGCCAAGGGGCGGCTGCACCGGCTGAACATCGCCATTTGCGGCGATATCGCCCATTCCCGCGTGGCGCGCAGCAACATCATCCTTCTGGGCAAGATGGAAAACCGCATCCGCCTGATCGGTCCGCCCACCTTGATGCCCGCCGGCATCGCCGAGTTCGGCGTTGAGGTGTATGACGACATGAAACAGGGGCTTGAGGGCGTCGACGTGGTGATGATGCTGCGCCTTCAACGCGAGCGTATGGATGGCGGGTTCATCCCGTCCGAGCGGGAATATTACCACCGATACGGGCTGGACGCGGAAAAGCTGGCCCATGCCGCGCCCGATGCCATCGTCATGCATCCCGGCCCGATGAACCGGGGCGTCGAGATCGACGGCGAACTGGCCGATGATCTGCGCCGCAGCGTCATCCAGCAACAGGTGGAAATGGGCGTCGCCGTGCGCATGGCGGCAATGGACCTTCTGGCGCGCAACCTGCGCAAACGCGCCCCAATGGAATCGGTGATGGCATGAGCGACAAAATCGAAATCACGGAACGCGAAACCGGCATTGTGCGCGTTTTTGCCGTCGATATCCCGGCCGATCAGATCGCGGCCTTTACCGCCCGCAATGGCCGCTGGCCCCTGCGCGAGGCGCTGGGCGCCGATGCGCTGGATCCCGACCATATCGAGGTGTTCGATGCCAGCGATCTGGCGGGTGTTGGCCTGCCGAAGTATCTGATCGACGGCCACGCCATCCCCGAGGATCAGATCGCGCCGATGCGGACCCGGCTTGACGGCCAGACAGGCACCGTGCTGGTCGCCACCTCCCGCGCTTTTGCCAATACCGCGCAAACGCTCAGCCCACGCGCGCCGCTGCGCCTGATCGCCAGCTTCTCCGAGGCGCACACGCCGATCACCTTCGGCGCCCTGCCCGATGCCTCGGCGCAGCCCCAGCAGCCCGAACCAGAGGCGCCCGCGCCGCGCAAGAAACCGTCGGATGCCGCCATGTCGGGCCGCGTGGCCACCGTGGTTTTGCTGATCTTGGCGCTGCTGGTCACTGTCATGGTGTGGATCGCGGGATGAGCCAGATCGAGCTGCGCAGCGCCATGCCGCCGCTGGCACCGGGCGAGCAGGTGCGCCACGTCTTTCACGCCGATCGCCGCGCCTATTGGCGCGATCACGCCTGGATGGCTGCGGGCGCGATGGCGCTGGGCATGGCGATCCTGGCGGCGATGGGTAACGCGCATGTCTGGACCGGCGCGGTCGGCGGGCTGGCCGCCATTGCCCTGCGCGCGTTCTATCTGTCCACCGAATCGCTCAGCGCCGAATGGCAGCTGACCGACCGCCGCCTCTTGGGACCGGGACCAACCGCCGTGTCGCTGGGCAATATCGAAAAGGTGCGCGGCCTTGGATCTGCGGTGCAGATCATCACGCGCAGCGGCGACAAATTCCTGCTGAAGTTCCAGCCCGACCGCCCCGCAACCGAGGCCCGCATCATGGCCGCCGCCGGCATCTCTCCAACCAAAGATCAGTAATATGACCCGCACCCTCATCACCAACGCCATCCTGATCGACCCCGACGCGCGGACCGAGACCCCCGGCAGCCTGCTGATCGAGGACGGGCGCATCGCCGCAATCCTGCAAGGGGATGACGCCGCCCCATCGGGCCAGCCTGCCCGCATCATCGATGCGAATGGCAAACATCTGGCGCCCGGCATCGTCGATATCGGCGTCAAGGTGTGCGAGCCGGGCGAGCGTCACAAGGAATCGTTCCGCTCGGCCGGCCGCGCCGCTGCGGCGGGCGGCGTCACCACCATCGCCACCCGCCCCGACACGCTGCCCGCCATCGACAGCCCCGAAGTGCTGGAATTCACCCGCCGCCGCGCGAACGAGGCGGCGCCGGTCAACGTGCTGCCCATGGCCGCACTGACCAAGGGGCGGCTGGGCCGCGAGATGACCGAAATCGGGTTCCTGATGGATGCGGGCGCCATCGCCTTTACCGATTGCGACCATGTCGTGCAGGATACCAAGGTGCTGGCCCGCGCACTGACCTATGCCCGCGCCTGCGGCGCGCTGGTCATCGCCCATCCACAAGATCCGAACCTGTCCAAGGGGGCCGCTGCCACTTCGGGCAAGTTCGCGTCGCTCTATGGCCTGCCCGCCGTGTCACCCATGGCCGAGCGGATGGGCCTTGACCGCGACATCGCCCTGCTGGAGATGACCGGCGCACGCTATCACGCCGACCAGATCACCACCGCCCGCGCCCTGCCCGCGCTGGAACGGGCCAAGCGCAACGGGCTGGACATCACGGCCGGCACGTCGATCCACCACCTGACGCTGAACGAATTGGATCTGGCGGGCTATCGCACCTTCTTCAAGGTCAAACCGCCCCTGCGCAGCGAGGAAGACCGGCACGCCATCGTCGCCGCCCTGCGCGACGGCGTGATCGACACGATCAGCTCGATGCACACGCCGCAGGACGAAGAAAGCAAACGCCTGCCGTTTGAAGAGGCCGCATCGGGCGCCGTCGCGCTGGAGACGCTGCTGCCCGCCGCGCTGCGGCTGTATCATTCGGGCGATCTGGATCTGCCGACCCTGTTCCGCGCGCTGTCGCTGAACCCGGCGCGGCGGCTGGGGCTGGAGGCGGGCCGCATGGCCGTGGGCGCGCCTGCCGATCTGGTGCTGTTCGATGCAAGCAAGCCGTTCGTGCTGGACCGCGCGACGCTGCGGTCAAAATCGAAAAATACGCCCTTTGACGGCGCCCGCATGCAGGGGCGCGTTATGGCGACCTATGTGGCGGGCGCCCCCGTTTATGAGGCCGAATAAATGCCGCTGCTTGAAACCACCTTTGCCTTGCTGATCCTGTGGGCGATTATCGGCTACCTGATGGGGTCGATCCCGTCGGGGATGATCCTGGCCCGCGTTCTGGGGCTGGGCGATCTGCGCAGCATCGGATCGGGCAATATCGGCGCAACGAATGTGCTGCGCACCGGGTCCAAGGGCGCAGCGGCGGGGACGCTGCTGCTGGATGCCGCCAAGGGCGCGATGCCTGTTCTGCTGGCCGGCTGGCTGGCGGGCGAGGATGCGGCGCAGCTGGCGGCGCTGGCGGCGTTTCTGGGTCATTGCTTCCCTATCTGGCTGGGCTTTCGCGGCGGCAAGGGCGTGGCGACGTTTCTGGGCGTGGCGCTGGCGTTGGCATGGCCGGTGGGGCTGCTGTGCTGCGCGACATGGCTGGCCACGGCAGCGATCACGCGCATATCGTCGCTGTCGGCGCTGGTGGCGGCAGTCAGTGCGCCGGTCTGGATGCTGGTGCTGGGATACTGGTCGATGCTGGTGCTTGGGATCCTGCTGGCGGCGCTGATCCTGTGGCGCCACAGCGCCAATATCGCACGGCTGCGCGCAGGGACCGAACCAAGGATCGGCGCCAAATAGCGCGCTTAGGCCAGCGCGCCGATCATCTGCGCATGCAAGAGCGGCCCCGCCGCAACCATGCCATCCACCTGCGGCACCGCATTGTTGAAACGCAGCACCTGACCGCGCCGGTCGGTTGACAGCGCGCCGGCCTCGCGCAGGATCAGATCGCCGGCGGCAACGTCCCATTCCCACGTCTTGCGCAGGGTCATCATCGCGTCAAACCGTCCCTCGGCCACCAGGCTGAGGCGATATGCCAGCGACGGGCGATGTTCGCGTTTGAAGGCCGGCACCGGCCCGCGCCAGTGCTGCGCCTCCAGCGTCGGGCGCGCGGCCAGCAGAGTTGCGCCTTCGGCGCGGTCCATGGCGCTGGCGCGGATGGGAATGCCATTCAGCGTCGCCCCCTCGCCCAAGGCGGCCGCATACATCAGATCCAGCATCGGCAGATAGACGACCGCCGCCGTCACCTGACCCTCATCCACCACCGCCAGCGCATGCGCCCATGCGCGGCTGCCGTCGATGAAACTGCGGGTGCCGTCGATGGGGTCGATGATGAAGGTGCGCGGCGCGGCGGCGCGCAGGGGGTCATGCGCGCTTTCCTCGCTGAGCCAGCCATAGGCGGGGCGCGCGCCGCGCAGCTGTGCCTCCAGCGCGTCATTCACGGCCAGATCCGCCTCGGTCACGGGGCCGGCATCGCCCGGCTTGTCCCAGCGTTTGACCGTGGTGCCGACATACCGCGTCGCCACCTCGCCCGCCGCGCGCGCGGCCTCGATCAGCAAAGGCAGATCACGCGCCGGCAAGGGTCATCCCCTCGACCAGAAGCGACGGCACCACGCTGCTCAGATAGCTGCGCGCATCATTGGCGGGCGTCAGACGCATCAGCATGTCGTGCAGATTGCCTGCGATGGTCAGCTCGTTCACCGGATAGGCGATTTCGCCATTCTCGATCCAGAACCCCGAGGCGCCGCGCGAATAATCGCCGGTGTTGGGGTTGATGGTCGAGCCGATCATCGACGTCACCAGCAGGCCCGTGCCCATATCGCGGATCAGGTCGGCGCGGCTGGCCTGCCCTTGAGTCAGGGCAATATTCCATGTGCCGGGGCGCGGCGGGCCGGACATGCCGCGCTTGGCGTTGGCGGTGGACTGCATCCCCAACTGGCGCGCGCTGGCCAGATCCAGCACCCAGCCGGTCAGCACGCCGTCGTCCACGATGGCGCGGCGCTGCGTTGGCAACCCTTCGCCGTCATAGGGGCGCGATCCGGCAACGCGGGGGCGGTGGGGGTCTTCGATGATGCTCAACCCCTCGGGCAGCACCTGCTTGCCCAGCCTGTCCCGCAGCCATGTTGCACCGCGCGCGACAGCGGCGCCGTTGGCGGCGCCCAGCAAATGACCGATGAGCGATGTTGAAATCCGTTCGTCAAACAGCACCGGATAGGCACCCGTCCTGGGGCGGCGCGCGCCCAGACGTTCAGCGGCGCGCTGGCCCGCGCGCGTGCCGATATCGCCCGCGCTGCGCATGTCCGCGTCCCATATCCGCGCGTCCCCGTCCGAGTCGCGCTCCATCCCCGCGCCGGTGCCGGCGATGGCGGCGCAGGACACGTACCAATCGGTGCGCCGGTGATCGGCGGCAAAGCCGTTGCTGCCCGCCAGCCAGACATGGCGCTGCTCGTACCCGGCGGTGGATGCCTGCACCTGAGTGACGCCCGGCACGGCCAGCGCGGCGGCCTCCGCCTCGGCGGCGCGGGCCTGCAATTCGGCAGGTTCGGGTTCGGGCGCGGGGTCGGCCAGCTGTAGCGCGCCAATGTCCCAGCCTTGCGCCAGCTGGGCAGGATCAGCGAGGCCCGTATGAGGATCTTCGGGCGCCTCGCGGGCCATGGCAACGGCACGTTCGGCCAGGATATCCAGCGTCTCGGGCCGCACATCGGAGGAGGATATATTGGCCTGACGCCGCCCCACCAACACGCGCAGGCCCAGATCGGCCGCCTCCGACCGCTCGGCCTGCTCCAGCTGGCCGCCGCGCACGTCGATCACCTGACTGGCGCCAGAGGCGACGATGGCATCGGCGGCGTCAGCGCCGGCGCGCCGCGCGGCGGCAAGGATGGCCTGAGCCAGATCATCAAGTGAGGGATGCGTCATGCGGTGCCTTTCGGTGTGTCTGACAGAGGTAGTCCGCACCCGGCCCCTGCGCAAGTGCGCCGCGCCGGTCATACGAAACGGGCCGGAGGATGCCCCCGGCCCGCCCTGACGTTTGCGCAACGTCGCGGCCGGCACCCCGAAGGCGCCGGCCAAACGCCCGCATTTACTTCAAACGCTGGCCATTTGCCAAAATCTGGCCTTCTTCGTTGAATTCGATGTCTGATTTCAGCGTATCCTCGCCCTCGCCCGGTACGGCGAACATGCTCATCATCATGCGCGCGCCCATCACCTGCTCTTCGGGCATCAGGCCCATGGCGACCAGTTTATCCAGCAGCGCATTGGCACCCTTCAGCGTCAGGGCGACAGTGCCGACCGGCTTGGGGATGCCGTCATAGGTTTCCTTGTCGGAATTGTCGAACACCACATCGCCTGTTCCGGAAAGCTCGGCACCGGCAAGGCGCAGCAGCAGACGGTCTAGCGTCAGCGCGTCCAGCTCGCCCGCCTCTGCGGTGCCCTCCTCGACCGATGCCATTTGCGCGGGGTCCAGAAGGTTGGCCATCACGCGCGCCTTGCCCGACAGCTCCAGCGCCAGGGTGGCCGGATCGCGCGGCAGCTGCGCCGACGGATCGAACATCGCCCAGATCTGATCGCTGACGGTCAGATCGCCCAGAACAAAGGTCATGCCAAAGTCCTGCGCCTCTTCTTTCTGCGCAATCGGCACATTCAGGCCGAACTTGGCCTCTTTCATGCCCATCGCCACCGGAAAGGGCAGATCGGGGGTGACCACCTCGACCGCCAGATCCTGCGATGACGCGGCATATTCAACGCCCTCGCCATCCATCTTGACGCTCAGCTTGCCGCCTGCGCTGCTGCTGGTCGCCTGCGTTGCGGTGCCTTCTTCGGTGAATTCATAGGACGATTTTCCGGGGCCGAAGACATAAGATCCATCAGCCGCAAACCCGGCGGCCATCACGGCGGCCATGTCGGTCATGTCCATGCCCATGGGCATCGCGACGGTGGCCAGCAGCTCCAGATTGTCGATCTGGCCGGTCAGGTTGAACTTGCTGGTCGGATCCTCGGGGTCGGTCGCGTTGACCTGATAGGTGATCGGCCCGGACGTGACCTGCTGATCGGAGTTGCGCAGATCGCCCACCGTTGTCACCGTGCGGCCTTTGACGTCCTGCATCTGGACAGTGGCCGTGCCGAAATCGACCGGCTCGCCCTCGGAGACAAGATCTTCCAGCGCGAGGCCGACCGTTGCGGCGGTGTAGGCATAGATCATCTCGGACGCGTCGCCCGACACGGTCATATCCATCTCGGATGTGCTGTAAATCAGATCGAAACTGACCGGCTCGGGCCCCTCGACCGCGACTGACACAGGCAGCGTTTCGGGAAATGTGATGGACACCGTGCCATCGCCATTATCGCTGAGCGTCAGTTCGGGAAATGTCACCTCGGTATCGGCGCCATCCTCGGGCGCGTCCATCGTCAGAACGATGTCGTTCAGCTTCAGGTCGTTGCCGGACGGCGTTTCGCGCGCTGAAACGGTAATGCCGAATTCCGTCATGCTGGCCTGCCAGTCGGTCCAGACCTGGGCCGGCGTGACATCCGCAATGGCCGCTCCGCCCGTCATGCATGCGATTGCTCCGGCAGCCCATGCAACCTTGGATCTGTGGATGGTCATCTCAAGCCCCTTTTCTTTAAAAATTTGCGCACAGCTTCGGGTTATATGCGGCCAGCGTCAAGGGCCGCACCGCTGGACCCTGACCGCAACCGGCGCTAGTCAGGGGTAAATCAGCAGGGGGCGATCATGGATATAGCAGGCAAAAGCGTTTTGATCACGGGGGCCAGCCGCGGCATCGGCGCCGCCACTGCGCGGATCTTTGCCGAGGCGGGCGCGCGGCTGGTATTGATGGCGCGCAGCCGGGACGCGCTGGACGATCTGGCGCGCGATCTGGGCGCGGTTGCCCATGCCGGCAACGTGGCCGAGTTTGCCGATATGGCCGGGGCGGTCGAGTTGGCGCAGGATGCCTATGGCGGGCTGGATGTGCTGATTGGCAACGCGGGCGTGATCACGCCGATGGGGCCGCTGGCCACGTCGGACCCTTCCGAATGGGCGCGCGCGATAAACATCAACCTGACCGGCGTTTACAACGGTATGCGCGCGGCGATCCCGGTGATGCAGGCCGCAGGCCGCGGCACGATCCTGACCGTCTCATCCGGCGCCGCGCACAGGCCGGTTGATGGGTGGAGCGCCTATTGCGCGTCCAAGGCCGGCGCCGCCATGCTGACCGCCAGCGCCGATCTGGAAGGGCGCGATCACGGCCTGCGCGTCATGGGTCTGTCACCCGGCACGGTCGCCACTGACATGCAGCGCGACGTCAAGGACAGCGGCATCAGTCCGGTGTCACGGCTCGACTGGTCCGAACACATCCCGGCAGACTGGCCCGCGCGGGCGCTCCTGTGGATGTGCGGGCCGCAGGCAGACGCGCATCTGGGCACTGAGATCTCGCTGCGCGATCCGGCGATGCGTCAGGCCATCGGGCTGGGTAATCCGCGTGATTGATCTGGATAAACAGGGCGGCATCTGGACCGTCACGCTGAACCGCCCGGACAAGGCGAACGCCCTGACCGAGGGGATGCTGACCCGGCTGGCCGACATCGCCGAGGAGGCCGGGCGCAGCCCGCAGGACGCGCGCGCGCTGATCCTGACCGGCGCGGGCAAGGTATTTTCCGCTGGCGCCGATCTGGACGCAGCGCGCGCAGGGCTTGCCACCAGCCCGGTGTGGGAGCGTCTGTCCGGCGCCATCGCCGCCCTGCCCTGCCTGACCATCGCCGCGCTGAACGGCACGGTTGCGGGCGGCGCGATGGGCATGGCGCTGGCCTGCGATCTGCGCATCGCCGTGCCGGGCGCCAAGGCGTTCTATCCGGTGATGAAACTGGGATTCCTGCCGCAGCCGTCGGACCCTGCGCGCCTTGCCGCGCTGGTCGGACCTGCCCGCGCCAAGCTGGTGCTGCTGACCGGTGCGCGGATCGACAGCGAAACTGCGCATCATTGGGGCCTGTTCGACCAGATCGCCGCGCCCGAAACGCTGCTGGAGGAAGCGCGCGCATTGGCCGATCACGCAATCGGCGCCACCCCCGACCATGCTGCGGCGATCAAGGCGCTGATCCCCTAACCGCGCAGCGCCGCTGCGGCGCGCGCCAGCGCAGTGATCGCGTCCCAATCCCCGGCCTCGACGATATCGCGCGGCGCGACCCAACTGCCGCCGACGCATGTCACATTCGGCAGGCGCAGATAGCTGGCCGCATTGGCCGCGCCGACGCCCCCCGTGGGGCAAAAGGTGATCTGCGGCAACGGCCCGCCGATTGCGCCCAGCGCGGGCGCGCCGCCCGATGCCTCGGCCGGAAAGAATTTCTGCATGGTATAGCCGCGCGCCAGCAGCGCCATCGCCTCGGTCGCCGTGGCCGCACCCGGCAGCAGCGGCAGACCCTCGGCCTCGCAAGCGTCCAGCAGCGCATCCGTGGCGCCGGGCGACACGCCGAAACGCGCGCCTGCCGCCTTGGCCGCGCGCACATCCTCGGGCGTGATCAGCGTGCCGGCGCCAACATGCCCGCCCGGCACATCCGCCATTTCGCGGATCGCGTCCAGCGCGGCGGGGGTCCGCAGCGTCACCTCCAGCGCAGGCAGCCCGCCGGCAATCAGCGCCTTAGCCAACGGGCGGGCGCGGGCCACATCATGGATCACCAGCACCGGAATGACGGGCGCCAGCGCGCAGAGGTCGCGGGTTTGCCTGCTGGCATCATGCGCGGTTATCGGCATGGGTCAGCCTCCGAATATGGTCGCGCCGGTCTCGGCAGAGCCGACGGTATTGCGGAAGGACGCGAACAGCTCGCGCCCGACGCCGAACTGGTTCGCGCTCAGGTCCGCCGTGGCGGGCGCGCGGTCTGCAACGCCATCGGTCAGTATGTTCAAAGTGCCGGCGCCTGCATCCACCCGCAGGATATCGCCGTCGCGCAGGCGGGCGATGGCGCCGCCTTCCATCGCTTCGGGGCAGACGTGGATGGCGGAGGGAATTTTGCCCGACGCGCCCGACATGCGCCCATCGGTGACCAGCGCCACCTTCTGCCCGCGCCCCTGAAGAATGGACAGGATCGGCGTCAGGCTGTGCAATTCGGGCATTCCGTTGGCCTTTGGCCCCTGAAAGCGCACGACGATGATCACATCGCCGGTCAATTCGCCCGCCTTGAACGCATCCTTGACCGCCTCCTGGCTGTCAAAGACGCGCACCGGCGCCTCGACCGTGTGGTGTTCAGGCGCAACGGCCGAGATTTTCATCACCGCCGTTCCCAGCGATCCCGCCAGTCGCACCAGCCCGCCGGAGGGCTGAAACGGGTCCGTGACCGGGCGCAGGATCTTGTCATTCAGGCTGCGCCCGGCGCCGTCCTGCCAATGCAGCGTGCCGTCCTTCAGAACCGGCTCTTGCCTGTACGCGTGCAGGCCATCGCCGCCGACGGTGGGCGTATCGGGATGCAGCAGGCCATTTTCCAGCAAGTTGCCAATCATGTAGCCCAGCCCGCCTGCCGCGTGGAAATGGTTCACATCGGCCAGCCCGTTGGGATAGACCCGCGCCATCAGCGGCGTGACATCCGACAGGGCGGAAAAATCCTGCCAGTCGAGGATGATACCCCCCGCCCGCGCCATGGCGATCAGGTGGATCAGCAGGTTGGTCGAACCGCCCGTCGCGTTCAGCCCGACAATGCCGTTGGCAAAGGCACGTTCGTCCAGCACCTTGCAAACGGGGGTGTAATTATTGCCCTGCGCGCTGAGGGACAGCGCCCGCCGCGCGCCTTCGCGGGTCAGCGCGTCGCGCAAATCGGTGTTCGGATTGACAAAACTGGCGCCGGGCAGATGCAAGCCCATGAACTCCATCAGCATCTGGTTGCTGTTGGCGGTGCCGTAGAATGTGCAGGTGCCGGGACCGTGATACGATGCCATTTCGGCCTGCATCAATTCGGCGCGCGTCGCCTCGCCCGCCGCGAATTTCTGGCGCATCAGCGCCTTTTCGTCGTTCGGCAGACCGCTGGTCATTGGCCCCGCGGGCAGGAACACCGCGGGCAGATGGCCAAATGCCTGCGCGGCAATCACAAGCCCCGGCACAATCTTGTCACAGACGCCCAGGAATACGGCAGCATCAAAGGTATCGTGGCTGAGCGCGACAGAGGCGGCCAGCGCGATGACATCGCGCGAAAACAGGCTCAGCTCCATCCCCGCCTCGCCTTGGGTCACGCCGTCGCACATGGCCGGCACGCCGCCCGCCACCTGCGCGGTGCCGCCGGCGCTGCGCACCGCATCGCGGATCAACTCGGGGAAACGGTTGAAGGGCTGATGCGCCGACAGCATATCATTATAGGCGGTGACGATGGCCAGATTGCCCGCATCGGTCGTGGCCAGCGCCGCCTTGTCGCCCGGATCGGCGGCGGCATAGGCGTGGGCCTGCCCGCTACAAGACAGATGCGCGCGCGATGGTCCCTTAGACCGGGCCGCCTCCATCCGCTGCAAATACGCGCCGCGCGTCTGTTCGCTGCGGGCGATGATGTTGTCGGTCACGCGCTCAAGAACCGGATTCAGGGTCATGTCGTCGTCTCCTTGTGGCGGCACGTCGCTAGCGCTAATATATTCCGGCGCCGTGGTACAGGTCAGCCGCCATGCGCCCATACGCTAGAAAATCTGTGCCGCCTCCACCGCCCGGCGCCAGGCGTCATATTTGGCGCGGCGCACATCCTGCGGCATTTGCGGCGTAAACTTCTGCTCCAGCGCCCACATGTCAGAGAACGCCTGCCGGTCCGGATAGAGCCCTGCCCGCGCGCCTGCCAGCCATGCGGCGCCCATCGCCGTGGTCTCCAGCGTGGCGGGGCGGTCCACCTCGGCGCCGATGATGTCGGACAAAAATTGCATGGTCCAGTCCGACGCGCTCATCCCGCCATCGACGCGCAGGGTGGCGGCATTGGCCGCGCCCCCCGTGGCGCGCGCCCAGTCCAGCGTCATCGCGTCCAGCAGATCGCGCGTCTGGTAGCCGACCGATTCCAGCGCCGCGCGGACAAATTCCGCCGGGCCGGTATTGCGCGACAGGCCAAAGACAGCGCCGCGACATTCGGCGTTCCAGTAGGGCGCGCCCAGCCCGGTGAAGGCAGGCACCAAGACCACGTTTTGATCGGGATCGGCCGCCTCGGCCAGGGGCTGCGTCTCGGCCGCCGTGCGGATCATCTTCAGCCCGTCGCGCAGCCATTGCACCACGGCGCCGGCAACGAAAATCGACCCCTCCAGCGCATAGGTGGGTGTGCCGTTCAGCTGATAGGCAATCGTTGTCAGCAGACGGTTTTCCGACCAGACCGGCGTATCGCCGGTGTTCAGCAGCGCGAAACAGCCGGTGCCATAGGTCGATTTCAGCATGCCGGGTTTGAAACAGGCCTGCCCGATGGTCGCGGCCTGCTGATCGCCCGCAACGCCGTAGATGGGGATGGTGCGGCCAAACAGATCGCTGCGCGTGGTGCCGAAATCATGCGCGCAGTCATGCACTTCGGGCAGCATTTCCATGGGAATGTCGAGCAAATCACAGATCGTCCGGCTCCACCGCCCCTTGCGGATGTCATAGAGCAGCGTGCGCGCGGCGTTGGTGGCGTCGGTCACATGCGACGCGCCCCCCGTCAGCTTCCAGATCAGGAAGCTGTCAACGGTGCCGAACAGCAGATCACCGGCGCGCGCCTTGTCGCGGGCGCCCTCGACGTGATCGAGGATCCATTTCAGCTTCGTCCCCGAAAAATAAGGGTCCAGCAGCAGGCCGGTGCGGTCCCTGACCATCGCCTCATGCCCGGCGTCGCGCAGGGCGGTGCAGATCGCGGCGGTGCGCCGGTCCTGCCAGACGATGGCGTTGTGGACGGGCTGGCCGGTGGTGCGGTCCCAGACAACCGTGGTTTCGCGCTGATTGGTGATGCCGATGGCGGCGATGTCTGCCGAGGTTATTCCTGCCCGCTCGATCACCTCGCGGCAGGTGCCGGCGACGGTTGACCACAGATCGGACACATCATGTTCGACCCAGCCCGAATGCGGATAGTGCTGGGGAAACTCCTCTTGCGCGATGGCGGTGACGCGCAGCGCCTCGTCAAACAGGATCGCGCGGCTGGAGGTGGTGCCTTGGTCAATGGCCAGAATATAGGTCATGGTCTCTCGGGGGCTTGGATGGGGTCCGGGGCGCGCGACTGGCGCGCCCCGGTGTTCGCTTACTGGTTCCAGGAGCTGACCAGCTCGTCATAGCCGATGGTCTGCGGCTCTTCGTCCTCGTTCTCCAGCTTGGGCTTGGGCGCGCCGGGCTGCTCCAGCCAGTAGGAGGCGTCACGCTCTTCGTTCAGGACGGGGCCCAGATCGCCCTGCACGCCTGCACGTTCCAGCCGCTCCATCACCTTTTCCATATCGGCGCACAGCTGGTCCAGCGCCTCTTGCGAGGATTTGGCACCGGACATGGCGTCACCGATATTCTGCCACCACAGCTGTGCCAGCTTGGGATAGTCCGGCACGTTGGTGCCGGTGGGCGACCACTGCGTGCGCGCGGGCGAGCGGTAGAATTCCACCAGACCGCCCAGCTTGTCCTTGCGCTCGGTGAAGTGGTCGGAGTTGATGGTGGAATCGCGGATGAAGGTCAGACCGACATCGGCCTTCTTCACGTCCACGGTTTTCGAGGTCACGAACTGCGCATAGAGCCACGCAGCCTGCGCGCGGTCCACCGGCGTGGAATTCATCAGCGTCCAGCTGCCCACGTCCTGATAGCCCACCTTCATGCCGTCCTGCCAGTAAACGCCATGCGGCGAGGGGGCGAGGCGCCATTTCGGCGTGCCGTCCTCGTTCATTACCGCGTCGGACGCCACCAGCGGCGCGACGAACGTGGTGTACATGAACATCTGCTGCGCGATGTTGCCCTGCGCCGGGACCGGGCCGGCCTCGGAGAAGGTCATGCCGGCAGCGGCGGGGGGCGCGTATTCCTGAAGCCACTTGATCGCCTTGTCGACCGCATAGACCGACGCGGGCGAATTGGTCGCGCCGCCGCGGGCCATGCAGGCACCGACGGGCTGGGACTGCTCGTTCACGCGGATGCCCCATTCATCGACGGGCAGGCCGTTCGGCTCGCCCACGTCGCCCATGCCGGCCATTGACATCCATGCGTCGGTGTAGCGCCAGCCAAGGCTGGGATCCTTCTTGCCGTAGTCCATGTTGCCATAGACCTCGACCCCGTCGATGGTGCGCCCGGTAAAGAATTCGGCGATATCCTCATAGGCCGACCAGTTGACCGGAACGCCCAGATCATAGCCGTACTCTTCCTTGAAGTCGGCCATGATCTCGGGATCGTTGAACCAATCGTAGCGGAACCAGTAGAGGTTCGCGAATTGCTGTGTTGGCAGCTGGTACAGCTTGCCATCGGGCGATGTGGTGAACTGCGTGCCGATGAAATCGTCCAGATCCAGCGTGGGCGAGGTAACGTCCGCGCCCTCATTCGCCATCCAGTCGGTCAGGTTGCGCACTTGTCCATAACGGATATGCGTGCCGATCAGGTCGCTGTCGTTCACATAGGCGTCATAGATATTCTCGCCCGACTGCATCTGCGTCTGCAGCTTTTCCACCACATCGCCTTCGCCGATCAGGTCATGCGTGACCTTGATGCCGGTGATCGCGGTAAACGCGGGCGCCAGCACCTGGGACTCGTATTCGTGGGTGGTGATCGTCTCGGACACCACGTTAATTTCCATGCCCTTGAACGGCTCGGCGGCATCAACGAACCACTGCATCTCCGCCTCCTGATCGGCGCGCGGCAGGGTCGTGATCTCTCCGATTTCCTCGTCGAGGAATTTCTTGGCCGCCTCCATGTCGGCCATCGCCGGTGCGGCCCCCAGCCCGAGGACAAGCCCCAGCGCGGTGGATGATTTCAGCAAGGTGTTCATTTGGTTTCCTCCCTTATTGAACGATTTATTGATGCACCGTCAGACCCAGCGAAACACCGCTGCGGCATAGACAAGGCACACGATCAAGGCAAAATACTGCGGCCCAAGCCCAAGGCCGAGCCACGCAAGATTGATAAACGCCGACCCCAGCAGGGTGATGAACAACCGGTCCCCGCGCGTCGTCTCGATCCGCAGGATGCCGGTGCGCGGCGTTTCGGGGTATTTCACCGCGAGGATCGTGAAGGTCAGCAGCAGCCCCGCGATGACCAGAAAGAAGGTCGCGGTCGGCCATGTCCATGCCATCCAGTCAAGCATCACACCCTCCCCAAGGCAAAGCCCTTGGCAATATAGTTGCGGACAAAATAGATCACCAAGGCGCCCGGCACGATCGTCAGCACCCCCGCCGCCGCCAGCACGCCCCAGTCGACGCCGGCCGCGCCGACGGTGCGGGTCATCGTGGCGGCGATGGGTTTTGCGTCTACGGACGTCAGCGTGCGCGACAGAAGCAGTTCCACCCATGAGAACATGAAGCAGAAGAACGCGGCGACGCCGATGCCCGATGCGATCAGCGGCGTGAAGATCTTGACGAAAAACGCCGGGAAGGAATATCCGTCGATATAGGCCGTCTCGTCGATCTCCTTGGGCACGCCGCGCATGAACCCTTCAAGGATCCACACCGCCAGCGGCACGTTGAACAGGCAATGCGCCAGCGCCACGGCGATGTGGGTGTCAAAGAGGCCAATCGAGGAGTACAGTTGAAAGAACGGCAGCGCGAACACCGCAGGCGGCGCCATCCGGTTGGTCAGCAGCCAGAAGAACAGATGCTTGTCCCCCATGAAGCTGTAGCGGCTGAACGCATAGGCCGCAGGCAGCGCCACGGCGAGGCTGATGACCGTGTTCATCACCACGTAAATCAGCGAATTGACATAGCCCATGTACCAGCTGGAATCGGTCAGGATCTTGGCATAATTGGCCAGCGTCAGATCGCGCGGCCAGAGGGAAAACGACCCGAGGATTTCGTTATTCGTCTTCAGGCTCATGTTCAGCAGCCAGTAGATCGGCAGCATCAGGAACAGCAGATAGAGGCCCATGACGATGGCCGATCCGGAGGGGCGATACCGGCGCGCGGCGCGGCGCGGTTTCTCTATCGTCATGTCGCCCTCGCCCGCGACGACAGGGGTTGCAACATCGGCCATCAGTTGCCCTCCCGTTTGTCCAGCGTGGTCATCACGGTGTAGAACACCCATGAGATGACGAGGATGACGAGGAAATACATCAGGCTGAACGCCGCCGCCGGGCCAAGGTCGAACTGCCCCAGCGCCATTTTCACCAAGTCAATCGAAAGGAACGTCGTCGCATTGCCCGGCCCGCCGCCGGTGACGACGAACGGCTCGGTATAGATCATGAAACTGTCCATGAAGCGCAAGAGGATCGCGATCATCAGCACGCCCGCCATCTTGGGCAGCTCGATATAGCGGAACACGGCCCAGCGGCTGGCTTGATCGATCTTGGCGGCCTGATAATAGGCATCCGGGATCGACCGCAGACCCGCGAAGGCCAGCAGCGCGACCAACGAGGTCCAGTGCCAGACATCCATGACGATAACAGTGATCCACGCATCAAGGCTGTTCTGCGTGTAGTTATATTCGATCCCCAGCGCGGCCAGCGTATGCCCCAGCAGGCCGATATCGACCCGGCCAAAGATCTGCCAGATCGTGCCGACCACGTTCCACGGGATCAGCAGCGGCAGCGACATCAGCACAAGGCAGAAGGACGACCAAAAGCCGCTTTTGGGCATGTTCAGCGCCACGTAGATGCCTAGCGGAATCTCGATCGCCAGAATTATCCCCGAGAACATCAACTGCCGGCCCAGCGCGTTCCACATCCGGTCCGAATGCAGCATGTCGCGGAACCAATCGAGGCCCGCCCAGAAAAACTGATTGTTGCCGAACGTGTCCTGCACCGAATAATTCACCACCGTCATCAACGGGATCACCGCCGAAAACGCGACCAGTATCAGCACCGGCAGGATCAGGAACCACGCCTTTTGGTTGACGGTCTTGTTCATGCGGCGCCCTCCCCTTGCGGCGCGACGCGCCAGTCATCGGCGTAGATGTTGATCCCCTCGGGAGCAAAGCTGATGCGATCCGCGTCTGCCGGAATCGCCTCGCCCTCGGCGGCGATCATGCTGATCTGATTGCCAGCCACATCAAGGCGCACGATCTTGTGCCGGCCCACATCCTCGATCCGGGTGACGCGGGCGGGGATGCCATCGCCGCCCGCCGACAGCGTGATGAATTCGGGGCGCACGCCCAGTTGCGTGCGGCCCGTCGCTGAATACTGCGCGCCAAGGTCGATGGTCGTGTCGCCAATGCGGGCGGTGCTGCCGTCGATCTGCGCGTCGAACAGGTTCATGCCCGGCGAGCCGATGAAATAGCCGACAAACGTATGCGCGGGCCGCTCGAACAGATCCTGCGGCGTGCCGATCTGCACCACGCGGCCGTCATGCATCACCACCACCTTGTCGGCAAAAGTCAGCGCCTCGGTCTGGTCATGGGTGACGTAGATCATGGTATGGCCAAAATCGCGATGCAGCTTTTTCAGCTGGGTGCGCAGCTCCCATTTCATGTGGGGGTCGATCACGGTCAACGGCTCGTCAAACAGCAGCGCGTTGACATCCTCGCGCACCATGCCGCGGCCAAGGCTGATTTTTTGCTTCGCGTCCGCCGTCAGGCCGCGCGCCTTGCGGTTCAGGTCATCCTCCATGCCGATCATCGCGGCCACTTTTTGCACGCGGCGGGTGATTTCGGCGGTGTCCATGCCGCGGTTTTTCAATGGAAAGGCCAGATTGTCGCGCACAGACATGGTGTCGTAGACCACGGGAAACTGGAACACCTGCGCGATGTTACGCTCCGCCGTTGGCGCGGTGGTCACATCGCGCCCGTCAAACAGAACGCGGCCCTGCGACGGGATCAGCAGACCCGAAATGATGTTCAGCAAGGTAGATTTGCCGCAACCGGACGCGCCCAGCAGCGCGTAGGCCTCCCCATCGGCCCAGTCGTGGTTCAGCTCTTTCAGGGCGAAATCCGCCTCGCTTGTCGGGTTCGGCGCATAGGAATGGGCCAGATGCTCAAGCGTGATTTTCGCCATTACGCGGCCTCCGCATAGGGGGCGGACGCGACCAGCGCGCCGTCTTCGGCAAAGAGGTAAACGCGGCTGGGGTCCAGATAGACCGGCAGCGGCTGACCCGGCGCCAGATTTCGCAGGCCATGGATCAGGCCGACCCAGCGCAGGCTGCCGTGATCCAGATGCACGAAGGTTTCGGAGCCGGTGATTTCGGTGACGTTCAGAACGGTGTCAAAGCGGATCGCCCCCTCCGACGGCTCCAGCTTCAGGTGGTTGGGGCGGAACCCGGCCATATAGCGGCCATCGGCCAGCCCGGCGCCCAGCGCGCCGGCCTTCAGATCCGTCTGCCCCTGGCGCAGCGTATCGCCGCGCTTTTCCAGCGTCAGGAAATTCATCGGCGGGTCCGAGAACACCCGCGCGGTGGTGGCGTCGGCAGGCTGGCGGTACACGTTCGCGGTGGGGCCGAATTGCGTCACGCGCCCCTCCCACAGGGTGGCGCAATGACCGCCCAGCAGCAGCGCCTCTTCGGGTTCGGTGGTGGCATAGACGAAAATGGCGCCGGATGCCTCGAATATCTTGGGAATTTCCGCGCGCAATTCCTCGCGCAGTTTGTAGTCCAGATTTGCCAGCGGCTCGTCCAGCAGCACCAGTCCGGCGTTTTTCACCAGAGCGCGGGCCAACGCGCAGCGCTGCTGCTGACCACCGGACAGCTCCAGTGGCTTGCGGTCCAGCATCGGGCCCAGCTGCATCAGATCGGCGGTTTCGCGCACGCGGCGGTCGATTTCGCCCTTGCCCACCCCCATCAGTCGCAGGGGCGAGGCGATGTTGTCATAAACGCTCATCGACGGGTAATTGATGAACTGCTGGTACACCATGGCGATCTTGCGATCCTGAACGCGCTGGCCGGTGACATCATCGCCGTTCCACAGGATGCGCCCGCGCGTGGGCTGGTCCAGCCCGGCCATCAGGCGCATCAGCGACGTCTTGCCCGACAGGGTCGGTCCCAACAGGACGTTCATCGTGCCCGGCTCCAGCGTCAGCGTGGTGCCGTGGATAAAGGTCTGGCCGCCGACCACGTGGGATACGTCATCAAGCTTCAGCGTCACGCGCGTTCCTCCCCTGCCCGGCTGTTGATGCCGAACCGTGTCTGCCGCCGCCCGCGCATGTAGCTGTCCAGCGCCGCCGCCTGCTCTGCTGTCAGGCGCAGGCCCAGCTTCGAGCGGCGCCACAGCACATCCTCGGCGGTGCGGGCATATTCGCGGTCCATCAGCCAATCCACCTCGATCGCGGTCAGTGTAGCACCAAAATCCTGCCCCATGTCATCCCGCGTGGCTACCCCGTCCAGAATATGCGCCGCCTGCGTGCCATAGGCGCGGATCAGGCGCTGCGCCCAAGGGCGGCTGAGGAACGGATAAGGCTGCTCCAACTCAGCAATTTTGGCGTCCACCGCATCCACGGCGAAATCACCGCCCGGCAGCGGCACGCCTGCGGTCCATTTGCCGGGCAGGTTGTCCATCTCGGCCGCGATCAGGTCCATGACCCCCTCGGCCAGCCGCCGGTATGTGGTGATCTTGCCGCCGAAGATGTTGATGACAGGCGCGCCGGCCGATTTGTCCACCTTCAGCGTGTAATCGCGCGTTGCCGCTGTCGCCGACGATGATCCGTCATCATAGAGCGGGCGCACCCCGGAATAGGTCCAGACGATATCATCGGTCGAAATCGGATCCTTGAGGTAGGCGTTGACGAATTCGACCATATAGGCCTGCTCCTGCGGGGTGCAGACGGGGGGCGTTTCGGGGTCGTCATGCTCCTGATCGGTGGTGCCGATCAGGGTGAAATCCGTCTCATACGGGATGGCGAACATGATGCGCCCGTCTGTGCCCTGGAAGAAATAGCATTTGTCGTGGTCGAACAAACGCTTGGTGACGATGTGGCTGCCGCGCACCAGACGCACGCTGTCCTTGCTCTGCGCATGGATCGCGTGGCGGATCACGTCACCCACCCACGGCCCGCCGGCATTGACGATCATGCGGGCGCGCACGATCTGAACCTCGTCCGTGGCAATATCCTTGAGCGTGACGTGCCAGATGCCGCCTTCCTGCCGGGCCTCCATCACCTGCGTCCGCGTCAGGATACGCGCCCCGCGCGCCGCCGCGTCGCGGGCATTCAGCACCACAAGGCGCGAATCCTCGACCCAGCAATCGGAATACTCGTACGCCTTTGCAAAACGATCCTGCAGCGGCGCGCCCTCGGGCGCAGTGGCCAGATCGACGGTGGATGTGCCGGGCAGGATCTTGCGCCCTCCCAGATGATCGTACAGGAACAATCCCAGCCGGATCAGCCATGCAGGGCGGCGCCCGCGCATCCACGGCATGAATATGCTCAGCAGCTTGGATGTGGGCGTATCACTCTCAAACCGCATATCCTTGTGATATGGCAGGACAAACCGCATCGGCCATGCGATATGCGGCATCGCGCGCAGCAGGGTTTCCCGCTCGATCAGGCTTTCGCGGACCAGCCGGAATTCGAAATATTCCAGATAGCGCAGACCGCCGTGAAACAGCTTGGTCGACGATGATGACGTGGCCGAGGCCAGATCGGACATCTCCGCCAGCGTCACCGACAGGCCCCGCCCCGCCGCATCGCGCGCCACGCCGCAGCCGTTGATTCCGCCGCCGATCACCAGCAGATCGCGAATATCCTCTGATCCGTCCACCCGGACCCTCCCACATGCCGCGCCAATGGGCTGAGACTAGCAAACCGTGACAAAATGAAAAGGATTTACTTTCGCTTTTGTTCGATTTTAAATGGCAGGTAAATCGGGGCGTTACCGAAGCAACGCGCATGAACTACGGCGCCATTCGGCTATCCGGCGCCAATCCTGCACGTCACTTTTAACACGTCTTACCAAAAAGCGAACATTAACGCACATCCCGCCATCTGACCGGACGCCCCCCATGTCGCAGACCATACGCTATCCCGAGATCCTTGAGATTGCCCGCCGCGATGGCAAGGTCACGGTTGACCATCTGGCCGCGCATTTCGGCGTCACCTTGCAGACCATCCGCCGCGATCTGTCGGATCTGGCCGATCTGGGCAGGCTGGAGCGGGTGCATGGCGGCGCGGTGCTGCCGTCCGGCACCACAAATATCGGCTATGAGGAACGCCGCCGCATCAATGCAGGTGGCAAGGCCGCCATCGCCCGCGCCTGCGCCGCGCAAATCCCCGATTCCAGCGCCATTTTCCTGAACATCGGCACCAGCACCGAGGCTGTCGCGGCCGAGCTGATGCACCACCGCGACCTGTTGGTTGTGACCAACAACATGAATGTCGCCAATATTCTGGCCCAGAATCACGATTGCAAAGTCATCGTTACGGGCGGCACCCTGCGCCAGTCCGATGGCGGGCTGATCGGGGACATCACCAAGGCCTCCATCCGCCAGTTCAAGTTCGACATCGGCATCATCGGCTGTTCGGCCATTGATGCGGATGGCGACATTCTGGATTTCGACGTGCAGGAGGTTGGCGTCAGTCAGGCCATTCTGACCCGGTCGCGGCGCCGGATGCTGCTGGCCGATCACAGCAAATTCACCCGCACCGCGCCCGCGCGCATTTCCTCGCTGGCGGAAATCGACGTTGTGTTTACCGATCGCAAGCTGCACGCCGATCTTCAGGCACGCTGTGAGGGATGGCAGACGCAAATCACGCTAGCCGGGGTTTGAAGCGTGCCGGGTTTAACTGACATCAATTCGCGCGGCTTGAAAATGCTCTAGACTGCGCCACAAGTCCCCTTGCAGATGCACCATCCGCGAGGCGGCAGGACTGTGGGGCAAGAGGGATCCGGCATGGCAAACGACGCGCAGGCAGAGGTGATCGCGTTTCTGTCGCGCCAGATGGAGGTTGCGGATCGGGCCGCGCCGCAGATTGTGCGCACCCACGGCGCCGTTTTGCTGCTGGGGCGGCGCGACGCGTGGAAAATCAAGCGCGCGGTGCGCTATGCCTATCTGGATTTTTCGACCGCAACAAAACGCCATGACATGCTGCTGCGCGAGCTGGAGCTGAACCGCCCCGCCGCCCCGTCAATCTATCGCGATCTGGTCGCGGTGACGCGCGACGCGGGCGGGCAGTTGCATATGGGCGGCACCGGCGCGCCTGCCGAATGGGTGCTGCGGATGCGCCGCTTTGATACGGCTGACGAATTGGTGCAGATTGCCGCGCGCGGTGCGTTGGACGCCGACATCGCGGCGGACTTGGGCAAGGTGATTGCGCAATATCACGCCGCAGCGCCGGTACGGTCGCAGGTACAGGGCGCGGATCTGATCGGCGCGCTGCTGGACCAGTTGAACACCGCCTTTGCCGACATGACGGATGTGTTTGGCACGGATGCGGTGGACCACTATCGCAGCGCCGCGGATCATGCGTGGCGCGGCGTGCGCGCGCAGTTGAACGCGCGCGGGGCTGCGGGGCATGTCAGGCGCTGCCACGGCGATCTGCACCTGGGCAATATCGTGATGCAGGACGGGGTGCCGACGCTGTTCGATGCGCTGGAGTTTGACGAAACGCTCGGCACGTCCGATGTGCTGTATGATCTGGCGTTTCTGCTGATGGACCTGGCCCATAACGGCCAGATGGCGGCGGCAAACGCCGTGCTGAACGCTTATCTGTTTCACGCCGGCGACGCCGATCATTACGCGGCCCTGTCGCTGCTGCCGCTGTTTCAAAGCCTGCGCGCCGCGATCCGCGCCATGGTGGCCGTGCAGGCCGAACGCGCGGGCGGGAATGGCGGCGTGCAGGCGGCGCGGGATTATCTGGCGCGCGCCCAAGGCTACCTGTCGCCCCCGCCCGCCCGGCTGATTGCGGTTGGCGGGCGGTCCGGCACCGGCAAATCGGTGCTGGCCGCCGCGATCGCCCCGCATATCGGGGCAGCGCCGGGCGCGGTGCATCTGCGCAGCGATCTGGAGCGCAAGGCGCTGTTTGGCGCGGCCCCCCTCGCACCTTTGCCCGCCAGCGCCTATACTGAAGATGTCAGCGCCCGCGTTTACGATACCATGCTGGGCAAGGCGCGCATGGCGCTGCTGGCCGGTCACGGCGCCATCGTGGACGCCACCTGGCTGGACAAGGATGCGCGCGCCGCGCTGGACAGCCCTGCGCCGAGCGCGCCTTTCACCGGCCTGTG
The DNA here is from genome assembly GCF_003316635.1 of Roseovarius dicentrarchi. GTDB lineage: Bacteria > Pseudomonadota > Alphaproteobacteria > Rhodobacterales > Rhodobacteraceae > Roseovarius > Roseovarius dicentrarchi. The sequence continues at coordinate 95,137 of NZ_QNQP01000011.1, forward strand.
GCTGGCGGCGGACACTGCCACGCTTGAGGCGCGGGTCACCGCGCGGCAGGGTGATGCGTCCGATGCCGATGCCGCCGTGCTGCGCCGCCAGACCGACCGTCAGGGCGCACCGAAAAATTGGCTGCGGATAGATGCCACTGGCAGCCGCGCCGACACATTTGCGCAGGCTCTCTGCGCGCTTGGGGTGCCACGTCGCGCCCCGCTCGACGATAAAGGATGATCCAATGTCCAATTCAAAGAAAACCCGCAGCACGCCGAAAAAGCAGGATCAGGGCAGCAACGTCTCGTCCATCCGGCCCGAAGGGGTCTTGCCGCCCAAGGCGCCGCCGGCGCCGCCCGCGCCCGAAATCGCACAGCAGCCCGCGCCTGTTCCGCCTGAACTGGGCCTGCGCTGCCAGCCCGCAGATCCGGCCAGCCGCCGCACCGAATTGCTGGACCACGCGATTAAGGCGCAGATGGCGCAAATGACATCGGGGGTATCGCCCTTTGGCGTGGCCTCCAGCGTGTTCAACTGGTGGATGCATCTGGCCTCCTCCCCCGGCAAACAGATCGAGCTGATGGAGAAAGCGATGCGCAAGGCGTCGCGGCTGGCGATGGATGCCGCCGATAAAAAGGCCGATCCGTGCATTCTGCCCTTGCCGCTGGACAAACGCTTTGACGCGCAGGAATGGCAGCAATGGCCCTATAACCTGATGTATCAGAACTTCCTGCTGACGCAGCAGTGGTGGTATAATGCCACCAACGATATTGACGGGCTGTCGCGCCGCGATCAGCAGGTGGTGTCGTTCATCACCCGGCAGTTGCTGGACATGCTGTCGCCCTCCAACGGGCTGTGGACCAACCCCGAGGTGATTGCCCAGACGGTCAAGGAAGACGGCGCCAACCTGACGCGCGGCTGGCAGAACCTGATCGAGGATATGCGCCGCACCGCATCGGGCGCGCCCATGGCCGGCACCGAAGACTACCTGCCGGGCCGCGATGTGGCAGTGACGCCGGGCAAGGTGGTCTACCGCTCGCATCTGATCGAGCTGATCCAGTACAGCCCGCAGACCGAAACCACGACGATCGAGCCGATCCTGATCGTGCCGGCGTGGATCATGAAATACTATATCCTTGATCTGTCGCCGCATAATTCACTGGTCAATTATCTGGTCGGCGAGGGCTTCACCGTCTTCATGATCTCATGGCGCAACCCGGATGCAGAGGACCGTGATCTGGGCATGGACGATTACCTGAACGCCGTCGGCGATGCGCTGGATACCATCGGCGCCGCTGTGCCGGATACGCCGGTGCATGGCGTCGGCTATTGCCTTGGCGGGACGCTCTTGTCGATCAAGGCGGCGCAGATGGCACGCGATGGGGATGACCGGCTGAAAACCCTGTCGCTGCTGGCCACGCAGGTCGATTTCGAGGAGCCGGGCGAATTGCAGCTATTCATCAGCGAAAGCGCGGTGTCCTATCTGGAACACATGATGCGCGATCAGGGCTATCTGGACACCACCCAGATGGCCGGCGCGTTCCAGCTGCTGCGCTCGACCGATCTGATATGGTCGCGCTATGTGCATGAATATCTGATGGGCCGCCCGCAGCCGATGTTCGATTTGATGGCATGGAACGCGGACGCCACGCGCATGCCCTACCGGATGCACAGCGAATACCTGCGCAGCCTGTATCTGAACAACGAGCTGTCGCAGGGCCAGTACAAGGTGGATGGCCGGCCCGTGGCGATCACCGATATCAAGGCGCCGCTGTTTGCCGTGTCCACCACCGGCGATCATGTCGCGCCGTGGCAGTCTGTTTACAAGCTGCATCTGCTGACCGATACGGATGTGACATTCGTGCTGACCTCGGGCGGCCATAACGCCGGCATCGTCAGCGAGCCGGGCCATGCCGGGCGCAGCTTTCAGATCTCGCACACGCCGGAGGACAGCAACTATATCGCGCCCGAAGGATGGCGCGCGCAAACACCGCTGGAGGACGGGTCGTGGTGGCCCAGGCTGGTCGACTGGCTGCGCGCGCGGTCCAGCGGCACGGGCAAGCCGCCCCTCATGGCCGGGGGCGCCGACGATTTGCCCGATGCACCGGGCAGTTATGTGCTGCAACGCTGACACGCTTTTCAAAGGATCGAAAACCCATGCATGACAATGCCCACGCCACTACTCCGTCGGGCTGGCGCCCCGACCGTCTGGACCGCCTGGAACAACTGGCGCGCGATATCGGCGCGATCCGGGTGGCCGTCGTCTTTCCCGTTGACGGGCCCAGCCTGACCGGCGCGCTGGAAAGTCAGAAGCGCGGCCTGATCGTGGCTGTGCTGATCGGGCCGGCGGACCGGATCCGGCAGGTTGCCACCGACGAGGGGCTGGATCTGGGCGATACCGAAATCGTCGAGGCCGACACGCCGGAACTGGCCGCGCAGATGGCTGTCGAAATGGCGACCAGCGGCAAGGTCGAAGGGCTGAAAAAAGGCGCGCTGAAGACCAACATCCTGATGCATGCCGTCATCTCGGAAAAGGCGATGCGCACGGCCCGCCGGATCAGCCATGTCTTTGCCGTCGATGTGTCCAGCTACGAACGCCTGCTGTTCGTGTCGGACGCCGCGATCAACATCCGCCCCGATCTGGGCACGCTGCGCGACATCACCGCCAACGCCATTGATCTGGCCCACGCGCTGGGGATCGAGCGACCCAAGGTGGCGCTGCTGTCCGCCTCGGAAAACATCAATGAGAAGATCGAGTCGACCATCTTTGCCGCCGCGATCTGCAAGATGTCGGACCGCGGCACCATCAAGGGCGCGGATGTGGACGGCCCGCTGGCGATGGATCTGGCGATTTCGCCGCGCGCGGCACAGATCAAGGGGATCAAATCGGATGTGGCGGGATATGCCGATATCCTGATCGTGCCGGATCTGGTGTCGGGCAATATTCTGGTCAAGGATCTGGATTATCTGGCCAATGCCGAAACCGCCGGCATCGTCATGGGCGCGGTCGTGCCCATCGCCCTGACCAGCCGCGCCGATACGGTGGAACAACGCTGTGCATCGGCCGCGCTGGTCTGCCTTGTCGCGGCAAAAAAGCGGGCGGAGGGCAAGATCAATGAACGATAAGCTGGTCGTCACCTTCAACGCCGGATCGTCCAGCCTGCGCTGCGGCGTGTTCCGTCTGGGCGCGGACGGGCCGGAGCCGCTGCGCAATTTTCACGTGCGCGGCCTGCCCGATGGCATGGTGCTATCGGCCAAAAACCTGACAGACAGCACCCAGACCGAAACCGATCTGGGCGCACCCGAAACGCCCGGCACCGCCCACCCCGAGGCACTGGCCCATGTGCTGGCCCGGCTGGACGCGCTGCAAGACCTTGGCGATATTGCCGCCTTCTCGCATCGCATCGTGCATGGCGGCGCGCAGTTTGCAGCGCCCGTCGTCATTGATGACACCATTCTGGAGCAGCTGCAAAAGCTGGCCCAACTGGCCCCCAGCCACCAGCCTCACAACCTGCGCCCGATCCGGCAGGTGCAGCAGAAATACCCCGGCATTCCGCAAATCGGCTGCTTTGACACCGCGTTTCACCGCAGCAATCCGCGCGTTGCGCAGCTGTTCGGCCTGCCGCGCGATCTGGCCGAGGATGGCGTGCTGCGCTACGGGTTTCACGGGCTGTCTTATGACTATATCGCCAACAAACTGCGGCGCTCCTACCCCGATCTGGCGCCCAAACGCATCATCGTCGCGCAGCTGGGGCGCGGCGTCAGCATGTGTGCGATGGATGGCGGGCGCAGCGTTGCCACCACGATGGGCCTGACCGCGCTGGACGGGCTGCCGATGGGCGTGCGTTGCGGCGCCTTGGATCCCGGCGCGGTGCTGCACCTGATCATGGATCGCGGGCATAGCCCCGAGGATCTGCGTGACATGCTGTACGAGCGGTCGGGCCTGCTGGGCGTGTCGGGCATCAGCGGCGAGATGAACGACCTGCTGGCCAGCGACCGGTCTGAGGCGGCCGAGGCGGTGGATTTCTTTGCCTATCACTGCCGGCTGAATTTCGGCTCGCTTGCCGCCGCGATGGGCGGTGTGGATGGCGTCGTGCTGACCGGCGGCATGGCCGAACATATCCCGGCCCTGCGCGCCCGTCTGGTTGAGACGCTGGATTGGCTGGGCGCCGAGCTGGACGCGGGCGCGAATGCCGATGGCGGGCCGCTGCTGACGACACCGGGCAGCCGCCTGCCGGTTTTGATGCTACCCACCGACGAAGAACGGGTACTGGCGCGCCAAGCCTATGCCGCGCTGGAAGGCGGCCGGGCCTGACCAAACGATGCGGCGGGCAGGCAGATTGCGCCCCGCCGCATCGCGTCACACCGGATCGGAGTCGGCGGTCTGGGCGGCGCGCTTGGTGTTGGCGGCGGTTTCTTGCAACGCCTCCATTTCATTGCGCACCAGCGCATCGGCGCAGTTTCTGACCAGTTCGGCGCACTGCTGGGCGTCTTCTGTCAGGCGCTTCATCGCGCCGGCCTGAAAATCGGAAACTTCCTTGATCGCGCCCGCCGGGTCATTGCCGCCCTCGGCGGCGATGCGGCGACCCGCATCGATCAGCGCCTGCGTTGCATCCTGCCTGCGCCGGAACCACGCCGTCGAGAAGGTTTCGATCTGGTCCCAGATCCGCTCTTGCGCTTCAAACATGTGCTTGCTCTGCGGTGTCAGGAACAGTGGATTTGCCGTGAACAGAACCTGAGACGCGTTCAGGGCCTTTTCCTGCGCATCTGTAGTGTTTTCATGACGTGACATCTTGCTATCCTTTTAAATTGAGACCTTTTCCTGCGTCGATGATAGCCTGTGTTTTGCGCTGCCACATTAACCAGCATCAAGTACCGGCATCGCAGCCCGGCCACCGGCAAGGTTCTGCCGCGTGATGGCTGTAAACCATGCTTATATGCGAATCGTCGCGCGCAGTTTGCGCCAAGTCAATGTCGCCCCCGCGCGGCATGTCAGAATAGGCAAATAACCCGAAAGAGGCACAAAATGTATAAACACATCCTGATTTCAACCGACGGATCGGAGCTGTCCCTCAAAGGGGTCGAACATGGCATCGGTCTGGCCAAGGAAAACGCCGCCAAGGTCACCGTTCTTACCGTCAGCCAGCCTTATCCACTGCAAAGCGCCGCAACGCTCGATTCCTGGAGCGCCGCACAGACCAAACACGCCCAGGAGGCGCTGGCCAAGGCCAAGGAAATCGCAGCGCGTCATGGCGTGGAGATCACCGCGCGTCAGGAGTCCAACGATTCCGCCGCAGAGGCGATTGTGGACACTGCGCAGAAACTGGGCTGCGATCTGATCGTCATGGCGTCGCACGGGCGGCGCGGCTTCAGCCGCCTGCTGCTGGGCAGCCAGACCTCCGAAGTGGTCAGCCACAGCCCGATCCCGGTGCTGGTCGTCCGCTAGATCATGCAAAAGCGCGGTGCGCTATGTCACACCGCGCCATTCTCACGCCCGCTCTGACCGGGCGTGAAAAATGAAGCCCATGAAGTTCAGCAGGATCTGCGCGGCCAGCGTGGCGGTGTTGCCGGTGTGGTCATAATCGGGCGCCACCTCGACCAGATCCATGCCCACCACCTCGTGCCGCTGCGCCAGCGCCTGTAGCATCTCCAGCACTTCGTAATACAGGAACCCCCCGTGGCTGGGCGTGCCGGTGCCCGGCGCGATGGAGGGGCAGAACCCGTCAATATCAATCGTGACATAGACCCGCGCGCCCTTGGGGATGCGGTCAATCACCGCCTCGGCGCCCAGTTTGCGCATCTGGCGCACCGACAGGATATCAGACCCCATTTCGCGCGCCGCCTCGTAGCCGTCGCGCGCGGTAGAGGAGACGTTGCGGATGCCCACCTGCGTCTGGCCGGTGACATAGGGTTTTTCGGCAGCGCGGCGCAGGCAGTTGCCATGGCCAAACCGCACCCCATGCCGCACATCGACGAAATCCAGATGCGCGTCGATCTGGAAGATGTGGATGTCGCCATGCCCCTCGAACGCGTCGATGCAGGGGATATTCACCGAATGATCCCCGCCCAGCACCACCGGCAGCGCGCCCGCATCCAGTATCGCGCGCACGCCGTCGCGGATATTGTCATGGCTGGTGCCGGTATCGGTATGCACCATATCCGCGTCGCCCAGATCGACGATGCGCACCGTTTCGGGCAGGTAGGTGCAATCATCCTCGTGATCATAGGCGCCGCCCAGCCCGAAGGAAAACAGCGTCGATGCCTCGCGGATCGCGCGCGGGCCAAACCGCGCGCCGGACCGGTATTGCGTGCCCAGATCGAAGGGCGCGCCCAGCACGGCGATATCGGCGTCGATCTGGCCCCAGTCGGCCACATAGGGCCGCTTGCCAAAGGTGGGAATGCCCACGAATGGCAGGTTCAGACGGGGCTTGGCGGGCTGGCCCGCGCTGTCATTGGTTGTCATGGCGCACTCCCTTTTTGCGCCTGCATGTTTCAGCAGAGCGCAGGGATGCGCAAGGCGCTTGCCACCCGCGCCGCCAATAAAATGCCTAGAGCGCTGGCAGCAGGTACAGCCCCAGCGCCACCAGCATATAGGCGCCCAGCACGGCATTGAACCCGCGCCGCCACGCGGGCGCCGCCGACAGCCCCAGATAAGCGGACAGAATGATGCGCGCCTTCAGCAGCGCCAGCAGCAGGACGATGCCGCCCGCAACACGCCCGTCAAAGCCGTGACCAATGGCAGCCGCGACCACCGCGCTCAGCCCGCTCAAGCCGATCAGCGCCAGCCAGGCGCGCGCCAGTGTATCGGGGCGCGCCGCGCTCATGCCAGCAGGTACACGATGGGAAACAACAGCACCCAGATCAGATCGACCATGTGCCAAAATGCTGCGCCCATTTCGATATTATCCACAGAGTCGCGCCACATCACCAGCAATATGACGACTATTCCCGCGATCACATGCGCCACGTGAAACCCGGTCAGCAGGTAGTAGAACATGAAAAACGGGTGCGTGTCATAGGTGATGCCCTGCGCCGCCTTATCCGCATATTCGGCGCCCTTGATGACCAGAAACACCGCGCCCAATACAGCCGCGCCGGCCAGCGCCAGCCGCGCCGCGCCCCGCCGGCCTGCCATACGAAAGCGCAGCGCCAGCGCGGCCAGATACCCGCTGGTGATCAGGACGATGGTATTCAGTGCGGCGCCGGTGCGGTGCAGATGCGACTGCGCCTCGGCAAAGCCCGAAGGATCGGTCAGCCGCACGGACAGGAACGCGGCCAGCCCGGCGCCAAAGACCAGCAGTTCGCTGATGATCAGCACCCAGATCATCAGATCGCCGGGCAATTCGTCCAGCAGGGAGGGCGGGGATGGCGCGGTCATGGCATCGCTCCGGTCGGGCGGGCAGTTCAGATCCTCGGTAACGCGAACGCCGCCGCGATCCAAGGGGCAGCGTCACAGCGCGACCAGATGATTATCCCACATCAGCGCCGGATGCCCGGCGCGCCGCGCCTCTGGCCCCAGCCGCCACAGATCGCCGGTGCCGGATGCCACCAGCAGACCGCCCCGGCAGGGCGCCACGCCGCAGGCATCGGCAATGGCGCGGCTGGACAGATGTTGCGCGGTGCCCGTGTCATAAAGTTGCACAATGCCGCCGCGCGGCGATGTCACCGCAACCTCGCGCTGGTTTGCAGCGAAGGCCACGCTGCCGACATAGCCCTGCATCGCGTGCAGATCCGCCTCGGGCGCGGTACACAGGCGCAACGCCCCGCCGCGACGGTGCAACCCGGCCAGCGCCGGCCCCGCGTCGCCGCCCTGCCATTGCAGGCCAAAGGCGACCTCGCCCCGGCGGGACAGGGCGATATGGCGGATCGACCCCTTGTGCATGTCGGGGGGCAATGCGGCGCTCTCAGTAACGTGGCCATCCTCGATATAGGCCAGATTGGGCTGCATCACCGGAATGTTCAGCTTGGTCCGGCCGGATGCGGGGTGCGTTTCGATCCCGCCATTGGCGACGACCAGCACATCACTGGCGGGCATGCGCCGTATCTCGTGTGGGCCGGTGCCGCCGCTGAGAAACTCTCCGGCGCGCGCGTAGCCATGCGCGGCGTCCCAGACGCCGATAATGCCGCGCGCCGCCTCATAATCGTTTTCGGTGGTATAAAGCCATTGGCCATCCAACGAAAACGCCCCATGCCCGTAGAAATGCCGCCCCTCCGGCGCCGTAAGCCGCGCGGTTTCGCGCCCGGCCGCGCAGTCGATCACAACCGCAAAAGTGCCGGGACGGCGGGCAAAGGCCACAGCCTCGGGGCGGCTGGGATGCGCAGCGGCGGCGTGGCCCCTGCCCGGCAGCGCGATCTGAAACCGCAGGTCCAGATCCGCCCCTATCCCGCAAAGCGCAAAGCCGCCCCCCGGCAGGCCCGCCGCCGACAGCCATGCAGGCGCACCCGCATCGGCCCAGGTGGCCGCCGGCACCAGCCCCGTGGCCAAAAGCCCCGCGATAAATCCGCGTCTGCTGGCCACCGCGTCAGTCCCCGTCCATCGCGTTGAACCCGGACGCAACGCCCAGATGCGGCCCCAGATCGGCCTGCACGATATCGCGGACGTTGTTGATGGCCCGTTGCAGCGATTCCACCCGCAGGCGGCCTTGCGGATCAGCGACGCCGGCAAACAGCGGATCATCCAGCGCGGCGGCATCCTGCACGGCGCTGGCAAAGCCTGCTTGCACTGCCTCCGCCAGCGCGGGATCGCCCTGCGCCAGAATTGCCGCCAGATCGCCGAGCGCCTCCAGTGACAGCGCCACATTGCGCAGGGGACGGCCCGCGCGCCATGCCTCGGCCCGTTTCGGGTGCGGCGCGTCGAAGCTGCCCAGCGGACGGCCCAGCCGGGTGTCTGCGGTGAATTGCAGGCCATAGGTCAGCGCCTTGAACAGCTCCTGCACCGCCTCATCTTCGGTGCGGTAGGGGCTGCCTTGGCCGGGGTTTTGCAGCGCGGCGGCGTAGCCATCCTGCCAATCTGACAGAATGGCGTGGCTGAGTGCGGCGATGTCTGCGGCCATGACCTGCACCAGTCGGCAGCGATAGGCGGAATCGCCCAGCGCCTGCATATCGGCGTCATACAGCATCAACTCCAGCGCGTAGAACCCGCGTGCGGCGATGGACACGTCGGCGAAGGCGCTGGCGCTGTCCACACCCGGATCGGCGTCCGCGATCAGCCCCCGCAGGCTGCGCGGGGTCAACCCGCGTGTGTCGGGCCAGAACGCCAGCGCAAAGGCACGGTCGCCCGTCTCGCTGGGGCCAAAGCGCAGGTGGCTGGCCGACACCCAGGCATCGAACGCCGCCTGATACGCTTCGCGCAGGGCCGGGTTCGTGGCGGTGCAATCCGCGCGGGCCGCATCCTCCAGCGCGTCGCCGCTGGCGGCCAGCGCCGTGTAGCGCGGCAGGATATGGTCGCGCACAGCGTCCTGCACGATGTCGCTGGCGGATTGGGCCACAGCGGCGACGGGCAGACACAGGGCAAGGCAGAGGGCGGTAAAACGCATATGTTACAGGCTTTCCAGATAGGTAATCAGCGCGGCGCGATCCTCGGGCGGCATCGCGGCGACGGTGTCGCGCGCTGTCTGCGCCTCGCCGCCATGCCACAGCACCGCCTCCAGCAGGGACCGCGCGCGACCGTCATGCAGAAAATAGGTGTGGCCGCTGACACGTTCGGTCAGGCCGATCCCCCACAGCGGCGGGGTGCGCCATTCGCGCCCGTTTGCCCGCGCCTCGGGGCGGTTATCGGCCAGCCCCTCGCCCATGTCGTGCAGCAGCATATCGGTATGCGGCCAGATCAGCTGAAAGCTCTGCTCGGGCTGGCCATCCAGCCGGTGGGTGACGAATTTGGGCCGGTGGCAGGAGGCGCAGCCGGTGTCGTGAAACACCTGCTTGCCGCGCAGCACCTCGGGCGCGCCCGGATCGCGCCGGGCGGGCACGCCCAGATTGCGGCTGTAGAACGTGACCAGATCCAGCCCTTCGGCATCGAATTCAAATTCGCGGTCGTCGCCGTCGCCATGCGGGGCGGTCTGGCAGGCGTCCTGAATGGTGGTGCATTCGCCGAACGGATCGGCAAAGAGCGGGTTGGATATGCCGATATCGCCCGCGAATGCGCCGGCGCTTTGCTCGCGCACGGTGGGGCTGCCGGCCTTCAGGCCGAACCGGCCCAGCATCGGCATGTCATATTCGACCGACCAGACGATATTGGCGCGGCCCGATATGCCGTCGCCGTCCAGATCATCGGGATCGGCGTAGGCCAGGATATCGGCGGCCGGGATCGCCTCCAGCAGGCCGAGGCCGATCATCTGCGGCGCGATGCGCGGGCTGAGCATCGCATCCGGGTGCAGCGGGCCATAGCCCAGATCGGCGGCGGTATAGGTCGGGCGGCGCAGGCTGGCCACCTCGCCGCCGGAGAGTTCGACCGGGATCTCCTCATACGCGATGTGCATCCGGTATTCGGCGGGGATGCCGGGCAGCGCGTGATCCTGCAACTGCGTGCCGTAGGTCGGATCGGGGGCGGTGCCCAGATATTCCTCGATTTCGTTCAGCGCCGCCGCCTCATCCGGGATGGAGATGCGCAGGAACATCGACACGGCGTTGTCGCCTGGCCCTTCGGGCGGGTGGCCGCGCCCGTCCTTGATATGGCAGCGCTGGCAGGACCGCGCGTTGAACAGCGGCCCCAGCCCGTCAGAGGCCAGCGTGGAGGATGGCGACGACACCCAGATCTTGCGAAACAGGCCATTGCCGACCTTGAATTTCAGCTCGTCCTCGAAGGTGATGTTGCCGGACGGGTCGGAAAACGCGTCGGCGGTGTCGCGCACACGCACCGTTGCGGCGCCGGCGGGGCGCTCCTCGAACTGTTCGGGCGCGGTAAAGTCAGAAGCAGGCTGCGTGACCTTCGCCACCCTGCCCGCCTCCTCGCTCGTGCGCGGGACGATGTCCAGATGCGGCTCGTCCAGCGGGCCGGCCAGGGCCGGCGCCGCCATGACCAGCGCAGCGGCGCAAAGGCTATTCCGCCTCATCCATTTTCGATGCGTTAAGCTGTGCATACTTCTCTTCGCCCAGTTTCTCGACCAGATCGAGCTGCGTTTCGAGAAAGTCGATATGCCCCTCTTCGTCGGCCATCAACTCTTCGAACAGGTTTTTCGACACATAGTCGCCCACCTCTTCGCAGTATTTGCGCGCCTCGGCATAAAGCGTGCGCGCCTCATGTTCCGCCGCCAGATCGCATTCCAGCGTTTCCTTGGGCGTCTGGCCGATGCGCAGTGGGTCAAGCTTTTGCAGGTTTGGATGACCGCCAAGGAACAGGATGCGCGCGATCAGCTTGTCCGCGTGGTTCATCTCTTCGATGCTTTCCTCGCGGCTTTTGCGGGCCATGTGGCCCAGGCCCCAATCCTCTTGCAGGCGGTAATGCAGCCAATACTGGCTGACGGCCGTCAATTCTGCGCGCAGGGCGGTGTTGAGGTATTCAATAGCTTTCTTGTCGCCGTTCATCTTGGGTTTCCTGTGTTATCCCGGCGCGAAGGCCGCGGAGTGTCATGGGGACTTCCATGTTATCATTCTTGCGCATGGTTGAAAGGAATAGAGGCATGCACCCCCCGCAATCGGCCGATTTCCCAAGCGCGCGGTAAACCTTGCCGGGGGTGATGAGGGCGGTGCCGTCGGCGGCCCTCATCCAGTTGATTGCGGCATCAATGTCCTTGTCGGTGATATTCTGGCAGTGACAGACAATCATGATGTTCCCCTTTTGACTGGCGCGGGATCAGAATTCGTAGGCGATGACCGTGCCGATGGTGTGCGTCTTGTCCGGGCCTTCGCGGCCATAGCGATAGCCAAGCGAGCCAAACAGATTTGTCGCCAACTCCATTTCGCCGGTCAGTGTCGCCAAGTGATCCATGCGGGCGCCGTCCACCTTGCGGCTGGAATACACCCCGGAAACGGTGACGGGACCAAATGGCGCGGCCAGACCGACGGTGCCGTATTTGGCAGCCGTCGACGTGCCGCCGAAATCGGTGAAATACGCCATTTCCGCCAGCAGCGCGACGGGGCGGCCCAGATCATAGGTATGCGCCACGCCCAGAACCGCGCCGCGCTGGTCATGCGTATCGCCTGCCCCGCGGGCCAGCGACTGCACGCCCAGGTTGTAGGTCGTGTCGCCCAGCGCGCCGTTGACCGCGATGGCAAAGCTTTCCGGCCCGCTGGTATTGCCGACACCCCCGGCAGGCAGGCTGCTCGACCCACGCTGGCGCCCCAGCGATTTGCTGAGAATTGACCGGTCCGCATTGAACAATGCAAACGATACCGCGTTTTGCGACGCGCCGATGTCAAACGGGATCAGAACAGCGCCGCCGATCTGTTCGGTCAGCTGGTAATCCTCGGCAAAATCGGCGCCAAAGATGCCGGGCGCCTCATCCCAGGCAACGCCGAACGCGGGGTTGAATTTGCCCAGTATCACCTCGGCCGGGCCGAAATCATGGTTAAGGAAAAACTCCTCGGCGTAGAGCCCGTGATCCTCGAATGCGCGATCGCGAAGGGCATCTGTGATCGGCTCGAATGTCAGGCCAAGGTTCAGCGACGTTGACGCGCCCAGCGCCATGGTGATCGCGGCCTCGATCGTGGCGTAGGTGTCGCTGATCTCGTTCGCTGAATTATTCGAATCGACCACGCTGTCATTTTCGATCTCAACCGAGAAGTCAGCCGTAAACGGTCCGTATTCAAAGGCCAGCGCAGGCGCGGCCGTCAGTAGCGCAAGCGCGCCTGCGATGGGGGTGATTTTCTTCATTTTCGGCCTTGTTATCTAGAGATTTCCACCTGTTACGGCGTCGTTTACTGGAACACCGCGCCCGGATCATCCAGACTGTCAGAGCCTTCAAAGGCAATCGCATCGGCGCCCAGCGCTGTTACGATCCGCTCGATCGTGCGGGTCTGATCGATCAGGCCGTTGACGCCGCCCATTACCAGCGCCTCGCCCGCCGCGTTGCCGCGCGCCAGCATCTGGTCGTAGGCTGTGCCAGCCTCGGCGACCGTCTTGATCTGGCCAAGGGCGCGCATGGTGGCCGACAATTTGGCCTGCATTTCGGCATCCAGCGCCGCATCGGTATCGTTCACCAGATCGGCCAGTGACGGGCCGGACACGATGCTGCCGTCAATACGCGCGTAGTCGCCAAGATAGACGTTCTGGATGCCCAGCCCGTCATAGTAATGGCTGTTATGCGTGTTGTCGGAGAAGCAATCATGCTCTTCCTCGGGGTCGTTCAGCATCAGGCCCAGCCGCATCCGCTCGCCCGCCTGCTCGCCATAGCTGAGGCTGCCCATGCCGGTCAGGATTGCGGAAATGCCCGCCGTCTCGTCCCCGGTGACAGCGGCGCGGGCGTCGCCGTCTGTCGCCCATTGGGCGGCCATCCAGTCCAGATCGGAAATCAGTAGATCGGTGGCGGCGGTCAGGTAATCGGCGCGGCGGTCGCAGTTGGCATTGGTGCAGTCATCGCCTGCCGCGTAATCGGTCCAGGGACGGCTACCTGCGCCCGGCCCGGTGCCGTTCAGATCCTGCCCCCACAGCAGAAACTCGATGGCGTGATAGCCGGTGGCGACGTTCGCCTCGACCCCGTCGGCCTCGTGCAGGACGTCTGACAGCAGTTCGGGCGTGATATCGCTGGCGTCAATTTCCTTGCCCGACAGGGTGAATTTCGGGTTGGCGATGACGTTCAGCGCCTTCAGGTCGTTTTCGTCGGACGCGCCGCCATAGGTGGCATCGACGTAATCAATCAGCCCCTCGTCCAGCGGCCATGCGTTCACGCGCCCCTCCCAATCGTCAACGATGGGGTTGCCGAAACGGTAGACCTCGGTCTGCTGATACGGCACGCGCGCGGCAATCCATGCGGCGCGCGCGGCGTGCAGGGTGTCAGCCGACGGATTTTCGGTCAGGGCTGTGACAGCCTCTTTCAGGGTGCGGGCGGCGGTTGCACTGTCCTCGAACCCGGCGGCGGCGATATCCGCGTAGGTGGCCAGCACCTCGGATTTTGTTGCCGCAAAGGCGGGCAAGGTCAGGGCCAGGCCAAGCGCCGTGGTGCTGAGAAAGAGACGTGTCATAAGCAGATGGATCCTTTAGTGAAGCGTTTCGGGCATGGCAGCGCGGCGCGCGGTATGGCGCAGCCCCATGCATTTCAGGGCCAGCCCGCATTCGCAGGCCAGCGATGTAAACACCGGCGCCATATCGGCCCGCACGATCAGCGTCGCCATCAGCAACGCATCCTCGCGCGCGCCAGAGGCGGCGGCAGAGATGAAGTTGGCAAAGCACGATTCGTCCGCGCCAAGGCATTTGCACGTGACCGCGTGGCGCATCAGTGGACGGCGGCAGTAGTTGCTGCACAGCTCCATCAGCGCGTCCCACGCATCGGCAGCCGCACCGCCATGATCCGCGCCAAGCGCGGCGGCGAAATCATCGCGCACCGACTGGCGGTTGCGCGCGCTGTCGCACCACAGGCGCAGATACAGCACCGACGCGGCCTCCAGCCCCTCCATATGGGCCAGCTGGCCGACGGTGGCGGCGCCGCGATGATGGACCGGCGCGCTCATTTCGTCAGGATCAGTTTGCCCGCGCGGGTGATGCGCAGGGTGTAAATCTTGTCATCCAGCACGATGCGGGCCTGATCGCCATTCAACACCAGCTGCTGCGCGTCATATGTCGGCACGTCGCTGGCAATATGGTCAATTTCGATCGCTTTGGGCTGATGGGTCATGGCGTAGCCTCCTGAGGGGCGCGCGTGCGGTCCAGCATCCATTCCAGGCTGACACCCTCGAACCCGCAGGCATCCTGCCAGCATTGCGCTGTTTCCGCAGGGCGGGCGCAAGGCACGTCAGAGGTGGGCTGGGCGGCTGGCCCGCGCAGTGTTTGAACAATGGGAAAGAACCGCATGGCGCGTCCTGTCTGTGAACATCCGTCGGCTTCCCCATCTGCAAATTTACTGCAACAGGGTGGCTACTGAACCTCTATTCCTGAGTGAATTGGTTAGTCATGTCAATCCGACTTTTTCAGTCAGGTACAGATTTTTCCGAATATCCCTTCGACCGGCCCCGCGCACAGAGCTTGCGTTTTGCGGCGCCCGTGGCAATGGTCAGCGCGTCACACGAACTTAAGGAGCCGCCGCGATGCCCCCCAACAGCTATGTTTCGACCCCGGCATATGACAGCTATGACGTCGTCATCATCGGCGGCGCCATGATGGGCGCGGCAACCGCGTGGTTCCTGACCGAGCAGGCCGATTTTGACGGGCGCATTCTGGTGATCGACCGCGATCCCACCTACGAGAAATGTTCGACCGGGCATACGAATTCCTGCATCCGCCAGCAGTTCAGCAGCGCGCTGAATGTGCGTATTTCCCAGTTCGGCGCTGATTTCATCCAGAACCTGCGCCAATATATGGGCGGGGACGCGCGCGTGCCGCATCTGAAGATCCAGAATTACGGCTATATGTATCTGGCCGATACGGACGCAGGCGCCGATGCCCTGCGCGCCAGTCATAAGGTGCAGATCGCCGAAGGCGCCGAAACCCGGCTGCTGACGCCGGATCAGATCGCCGCCGAATACCCGTTCTACGCGCTGGACGACATCAAGCTGGGCAGCATCAACACCAAGGACGAAGGCTACTGGGATTATATGGCCGTCTTCGACTGGTGGCGCCGCTCCGCCCGCGAACGCGGTGTGGAGTTCTTGGCCGGCGAAGTCGTGGCAATCAACCACGCGGGCGGCAAGGTGGACAGCGTCACGCTGGGCTCAGGCACGCGAATCGCCTGCGGGCAGCTGGTCAACGCGTCCGGCCCGCGCGCGGCGCGCACGGCGGCGATGGCCGGGATTCAGCTGCCGGTCGAGCCGCGCAAGCGCTATACGTGGACGTTTTCCGCCGCGCAGCCACTGGACCGCGAATTGCCGCTGACGGTAGACCCGTCGGGCGTGCATGTGCGCCAGGACAGCAAGGATACCTATATGGCCGGCGCACACAGCCATATCGACCCCGCCGTTGATCCCGATGATTTCGAGATGGATCACAGCATCTGGCAGGACCATGTCTGGCCCGCGATCGCCACCCGCATCCCGCAATTCGAGGCGATCAAGGTGCTGCGCGAATGGGCGGGGCATTACGCCATGAACACGCTGGACCATAACGCCATCACCGGCCCGCACCCCGAACTGACGAATTTCTTGTTCCTGAATGGTTTTTCCGGCCACGGCCTGCAACAGGCGCCCGCCATGGGGCGCGGCACCGCCGAATGGCTGGTGCATGGCAGCTATCGCACGCTGGATCTGACGCCGTTCCACTTTGACCGGATCGCGGCGGGCGAGCCTTACATTGAAACGGCAATTATCTGAGCGGCCGCGCCGTCAATCCTCGGCCTCGCCCTGCATGTTACGGATCAGCCGCGTCTCCAGCAGCTGGCCGTTGCGGTAGAGGATCGGATAGGCCACCGCCGAGATATGCCCGTTGAGATCGCGCAGCGCGCGCAGCGTTTCCAGATGCACATCGCTGGACGCGAAACTATCGGTGCGCCCGTCGGACAGGCGTTGAAGGTGGCGCTTGCGACTGCGCCGCTCCTTCTGCTTGATCTCGGTTTTCTCCATCACCAGAAGGCGCGCGCTTTCCAGATCGTCAGAGATCAGCACGTTGCCCGCCAGCCGGAAATTGGCGCGCACCGCCTCGAACATATGCACCAGCTCGGACCAGCCCTCGGGCGACAGCGTGACCTGCTGGTCGTTCTTTTCGGCCGCCGTGCGCAGGAACTGCCCCGCCACCAGATCGCCCGCCGCCTCCAGCCGGATGGCGTATTCCATCAGGCTGCGCACCGTCTTTGCCTCGGCATCCGTGTAGGTATCCATGGGGATGGCCGCCACGAAACGGCGGATTTCCAGCAGCGCCGCGTTCACCGCACTGTCCTGCAATTTGACCGCGCGCATGCTGGCCTTGTCACCCGATTGATAGAGCGGCTGAACAGGCTCGAACATCCGCTCAACCAGCCCCATCATGCGCAGCAATTCGCGCTTGAGGCTGGCAATGGCCATTTGCGGCGACGCCAGCGCGTCGTGGTCCAGCACGCTTATTTCGTCATACCGCTCGGGCGTGGCCAGCTCGCCCCCCGGCATCAGCGCGGACATCACTCGGCCCAGCGGGCGGCATAGCGGCAATGCGACGATCAGCAACGACAGGTTGAACGCGACATGCGCATAAATCAACGATTGGCCCGGCGACACGACCAGCAGATGTGACGGGTCAAACCCAAGGTTAACCATCAGCAGGGCGGCCAATGCCCAGGTGCCGCGCAGCGCCATGTTGGCGATCGGAATACGCCGCCCCTCGGCATCCATGCCGCGCGTCAGGTAGACCGGAATGCCCGCACTGCCCAGATTTGCGCCCAGCACCAGCGACAGACCCGCCGCAAACGGGATCGCACCGATATGTACCAACGTGACGCACATCAGGATCGCCGCCACGCTGGAATGCATGACAAAGGCCAGCGCCGCCCCAACCAGAAACGCGGTTAGAAAATCGCGCGCAAGGTATCCGGCCACCGCAGGCAGAAACGAGCTGTCCTGTATCGGCTCCATCGTGTCGCGCAAAAGCTGCAATGATATCAGGATAAAGGCGACCCCCATCAGGATGCGCCCCGTCTGCCGCCAGCGGCGCCCTTCGGTTTTCACGAACAGAAAACCGCCAACCGTCAACAGCAGCGGAATCAGCCAGTCCAGCCGGAACGACAGCACCTGAATAATCAACGCCGATCCCAGATCGCCCCCCAGCACCACCGCCAGCCCTGCCGGAAACGCCAGATACCCCGCCGATGCAAATCCCGCAGTCAACAGCGCCACCGCAGCCGAGCTTTGCAGGATCAGCGCCAGCATCACGCCGGTGGCACCCGACCCGATCAGGCTGTTTGTGTCGGTCAGCCAGCGCTGAAACGACGCGCCAAAGCTGCGCTCGATCCCGGTGCGCACCATCCGCACCGCGAACAGCAGCAGCATGATCGCGCCGGTAAGGTTAATGAAAAAGCTCAGGATCGCCATCGGCTCGCCGTGCCTCGCTCTGCTTTTGGTTGAAATAACTTTCGGCGCCGGCGCATCAAACCGCGCCACAGAGCCTCTACATGCACGTTTTCCCGGCCTTATTCTAGGTGGGGATCCCCCCGAACAGCTGCCCCGCGATAATTTAAATGGAACAGCCCGGCCCCGGCGCCGTTGACTGCGCAGCATACTGCGCGACCGGGCAAGCCGGATCGCGGCATGGCACGATATCATTTAACAGGAGATTGACATGCAAATCCTAGTCGCCGGTGCCACCGGCAAAACCGGCCGCCGCCTGATGAGAGCGCTTTCGGCCAAAGGCCATACCCCCATCGCACTGGTGCGCGAAAGCTCGGATACCAGCGTTCTTCCCGGCGGCGCGAAAACCCGGCTGGGCGATTTGACCGATCTTCAGCCGGACGTCTGCGATGGCTGCGATGCGGTCATCTTCGCCGCCGGATCAGGCGGTGATACCAGCCGCGAACTGACGAACAAGGTGGACCGTGACGGCGCAAAACGTCTGGTCGACATTGCGGCCAAATCCGGTGCTTCCCGGTTCGTCATGCTCAGCTCGGTCGGGGCCGACAATCCCCAGCAGGGCGGCGATATGGAGCATTATCTGCAAGCGAAACATGATGCGGACGAATACCTGAAATCATCGGGCATGACCTACGCCATCCTGCGCCCCGTCGCCCTGACGGATGAGGACGCAAGCGGCAATATCCTGTTCGGTGACGACGTCGACGTTCAGGCCAAGGCCGCACGCGGCGATGTCGCCGCCGCATTGGCGGACGCCGTGGACAGCGCGGACTGGGCCGGTCAGACGCGGCTCATGCAGTCAGCATGATTCAGTCAGCGAGGGTGCCGGATCTGTCGTATTTCAGATCCGGGCCCGTTGAAAGCGGACACGCGCGGTCAGCAAAAGCACTATATCCCACGTCCCGAAGCACTCAGATTGAACGACAGCGGACTTGAGACCATGTTCCGCCTTGAACCGCCCCGGTTTTACCGGAGACTGTTAAGTTCTTCTCAAGCGACTTTATCGAGTGTGTTCATGTTTGCATAGAACGCCTCCTCAGCTTCCGATGGTGTGATGTATCCGATAGGTTCAAGCAGGCGGCGGTTGTTGAACCAATCGACCCATTTGAGGGTTTCCCATTCGACGGCATC
>NZ_QNQP01000012.1 GCF_003316635.1 Roseovarius dicentrarchi
GCTCTTCTCCATGGTTGGTTTGCAACTCCATGGAATACCAGAATGGGCAGCCCCTGCTGGGGCGCGCCCCAGCAGGGGCTCATGACCCCCACCTCGAGCGAATTTCCAGACGTCAGGTTACAGTACCTAAAATTTCGTTTATGCAGAGCATTGCTTTCTCAACGATCTGAGCCCATCACATTCAAGCGTTCAATATAGATGACTTCTTCTTAACCTGCATTTTTGTCAAGATGACGCCACGCAGAAAGCGAACGAACCTAGGGTGTAGGATTAAATTTAATGTTAACAACAGAAGACTACAGAGTTCAAATCTTAGCAGAATTTTCGAATAGGTTTTTGGCCAACCACAATTCTTTGGCGGATGCATACGCACTCATCTGGGCAATAGATGTCTACTCTTCTCTGGCATGGTTTGAGACAGGTCGTAAAGGAGAGGAATCGAAGTTCAAGGACAAAATCGAAGCGCACTGCGAAGCTTTCGGAATTGTTCGAAGTGCGTCGAATGCAATCAAACACATTGATAGAAATTTCAACAATGTCATCGTAAAATCTCTGGGGGATATCACAAGCGGCTCGGGGCCGAGCTTTCACGCATACTTCGCCAATCACGGACATTCGGAACCGAGCATAGCAATCACTATGAACTGGAATTTCGATCCAGAAGCGAAAGTTTATAAAGATGGCGACGGCAAAATAATATCGGCGCCCAAAAGCGGTTGGAAAACCCAGTATCTAGTAAATCTATATCGTCCAGCAATTGACGGAATTGAATCGACGTTGTCAAAGCCTGACACCATACGCTAAACTGATCTGCATAACTTGCTTACTGCGCGTTCTGCGAAAGCACTCGGATTGGAGCGCTTGCGCAAGAAAATGCATATTAGCTGATGAAAAAAAACCCGGCCACTACAGCCGGGGTTTTCAAATCTTCAAGCCAACTCAGACCTCAGAGACCGGTGGTCACGTCGATCGTGTTGCCTTCTTCGAGCGTGACATATGCTTTCTTGACGTCGTTCCGGCGGCCCATCTGGCCGCGGAAGCGCTTGGCCTTGCCCTTGGTGATGGTCGTGTTGACAGCCTTCACCTTGACACCAAAGAGCGCCTCGACGGCCTCCTTGATCTGGGGCTTGTTGCTGGCAATCGCCACCTCAAAGACCACTGCGCCATTTTCGGACGCCATGGTGGCCTTCTCGGTCACAACGGGCTTGCGGATCACATCGTAATGTTCGGGTTTCGCGCTCATTTGAAACGTGCCTCCAGTGCTTCGACACCCGCCTTGGTGATCACCAGGGTGTCACGCTTGAGGATGTCATAGACGTTTGCGCCCATCGTCGGCAGGACGTCCAGACCTTCGATGTTGCGGGCAGCCTTGGCGAAGTCTGCGTTCACTTCGGCGCCGTCGATGATCAGTGCGCGCTTCCAACCCAGATCCTTGACCTGCTTGGCCAGGGTGCCGGTCTTGGTGACGCCCGAGATATCCTCGATGATCACCAGCTCGCCTGCGCGCGCCTTGGCGCTCAGGGCGTGCTTGAGACCCAGCGCGCGGACCTTCTTGGGCAGATCATGCGCGTGGCTGCGCACGACCGGGCCCTTGTAGATGCCGCCGCCGCGAAAGATCGGAGCCGAACGCGCGCCGTGGCGTGCGCCGCCGGTGCCCTTCTGACGATAGATCTTCTTGGTCGAATACTTGACCTCGGAGCGGGTTTTCACCTTGTGCGTACCGGCCTGCGCCTTGTTACGCTGCCAGCGGACGACGCGGTGCAGGATGTCGGCACGGGGGTCCAGGTCGAAGATGTCTTCGCCCAGATCGACCGAGCCGGCGGTGCTGCCGTCCAGTTTGATCATGTCGAGTTTCATGCTTCATCATCCTTCTTGGTCTCGTCCAGAGTCTCGCTCTGGTCGCCAGCCTCGGCTGCGTCTGCCGCGATCTGTGCCTCGGCCTCCTGCTCGGCTGCGGCTTCCTCGGCGGCCTGCGCCTCGGCTGCGGCTGCTGCGGCTTCTGCCTCGGCTGCGGCTGCTGCTGCGGCTGCCTCTTCGGCGGCTTTTGCGGCGGCTTCGGCGTCAGACTTCAGCGCGGCGGGCATGATGGCGTTCTCGGGGAACGGCTTTTTCACCGCATCCTTGATCGTCACCCAGCCACCCTTGGAGCCGGGAACAGCACCCTTGACCATGATCAGGCCGCGATCCGCGTCCGTCTTGATCACTTGCAGGTTCTGCGTGGTGATACGGGCCGCGCCCATATGACCGGCCATTTTCTTGCCCTTGAAGACCTTGCCCGGATCCTGGCACTGACCGGTGGAGCCGTGCGAGCGGTGCGAGATCGAAACACCGTGGGTCATTTCCAGACCCTTGAAGTTGTGACGCTTCATGGCACCGGCAAAACCCTTACCGATCGAGGTGCCGCAGACGTCCACGAACTGCCCCTCGAAATAATGGTTGGCAGTGATTTCCTCGCCCACGGCGATCATGTTCTCAGGCGCCACGCGGAACTCCGCGATCTTGCGCTTGGGCTCCACGTTTGCCGCGGCGAAGTGGCCGCGCATGGCCTGCGATGTCCGCTTGGCCTTGGCCGAGCCTGCGCCCAGCTGAACAGCGGAATAGCCGTGCGTGTCGGCCGTGCGCTGTGCGACGACCTGAAGTTTGTCCAGTTGAAGAACGGTCACAGGAACCTGTTTGCCGTCTTCCATGAAAAGACGGGTCATGCCCATCTTCTTTGCGATAACGCCAGAGCGCAACATAATCAGTGCCCCCCTTAGACCGAAATCTGAACGTCGACGCCGGCAGCGAGGTCGAGCTTCATCAGCGCGTCCACGGTCTGCGGAGTCGGATCAACGATATCCAGCAGGCGTTTATGCGTGCGGATTTCCCATTGATCGCGGGATTTCTTGTTCACGTGGGGACCACGCAGAACGGTGAATTTTTCAATCTTGTTCGGCAGCGGAATCGGACCACGGACGGCAGCGCCCGTGCGTTTCGCGGTGTTGACGATTTCCTGCGTGCTGGCATCCAGTACGCGGTAATCGAACGCCTTCAGCCGAATGCGAATGTTCTGGCTTGACATGTATTTAGCCTTTCGCGGCATTGGAGTTGATAGGAGGGAGACTGGACCATCCAGCCTCCCTCGTCGAACCCTTGGGGCGGACTATGCAGCCCGCCCGGAGTACTCGTTCCGAAGTCTTATTCGGTGATCTTGGAGACGACGCCGGCGCCGACAGTACGGCCACCTTCACGAATGGCGAAGCGCAGGCCCTCTTCCATCGCGATGGGGGCGATCAGCTCGACACCAAAGCGCAGGTTGTCGCCCGGCATGACCATTTCTGTGCCCTCGGGCAGCATGACGGTGCCTGTGACGTCTGTTGTCCGGAAGTAGAACTGCGGACGGTAGTTGGCAAAGAACGGCGTGTGACGGCCACCCTCTTCCTTGTTCAGGATATAGGCTTCGGCCTCGAACTTGGTGTGCGGCGTAACCGACTTCGGCTTGCACAGAACCTGACCGCGCTCGACGCCTTCACGGTCGATACCGCGCAGCAGCGCACCGATGTTGTCGCCTGCCTCACCGCGGTCCAGCAGCTTGCGGAACATTTCGACGCCTGTGCAGGTCGTCTTCTTGGTGTCGCGCAGGCCGACGATTTCGATTTCGTCGCCAACGTTGATGACGCCACGCTCGACACGGCCGGTCACAACCGTACCGCGACCGGAGATCGAGAAGACACCTTCGACGGGCATCAGGAAGGGCTGGTCAACGGCGCGTGCAGGGGTC
This sequence comes from Roseovarius dicentrarchi, assembly GCF_003316635.1. GTDB lineage: Bacteria > Pseudomonadota > Alphaproteobacteria > Rhodobacterales > Rhodobacteraceae > Roseovarius > Roseovarius dicentrarchi. The sequence goes on from NZ_QNQP01000012.1 coordinate 3,761, forward strand.
GGGATGTACTCGTCGACGGCGGCCATCAGCTTCTTGATGGACTCTTCGCCAATCTCAGGGTCCGTACCGTTCATAGCGGCCAGAGCGGAGCCGGGGATGACAGGAATGTCGTCGCCAGGATACTCGTAGCTGCTCAGCAGCTCGCGGATTTCCATTTCGACCAGTTCCAGCAGTTCCTCGTCGTCAACCTGGTCAACCTTGTTCATGTAGACGACCATGTAGGGAATACCCACCTGGCGGCCCAGCAGAATGTGCTCGCGCGTCTGGGGCATCGGGCCGTCAGCGGCGTTCACAACCAGGATCGCGCCGTCCATCTGGGCAGCACCGGTGATCATGTTCTTGACGTAGTCGGCGTGGCCGGGGCAGTCAACGTGTGCGTAGTGACGCGTCTCGGTCTCATACTCGACGTGGCTGGTCGAGATGGTGATGCCGCGTGCCTTTTCTTCGGGTGCGCCGTCAATCGCGTCATACGCCTTGAAGTCGCCGAAGTATTTCGTGATGGCAGCCGTCAGCGTGGTCTTGCCGTGGTCAACGTGACCGATGGTCCCGATGTTCACGTGCGGTTTGCTGCGGTCAAACTTTTCCTTGCCCATGATATGGCTCCTCTTTTTTCAAGTCAGGTGGCGGGCGTCATGCCCACCCTACAGGTTGGGTAGGGCGGGGTTGCCCCCGCCACCCGGTTTAAGCGTATTTCGCCTGGATCTCTTCCGAGATGTTGCTCGGCACAGGTTCGTAATGCGAGAACTGCATTGTGAACTGTGCCCGGCCCGACGACATGGACCGCAGGGTGTTGATGTAACCGAACATGTTGGCCAGCGGAACCTTGCAGTCGATCGCAATGGCATTGCCGCGATTTTCCTGGCCCGAAATCTGACCCCGGCGCGAGGTCAGATCGCCGATGATGCCGCCCGTGTAATCTTCGGGCGTGATGACCTCGACCTTCATGATCGGCTCCAGCAGCTTGGCGCCGGCCTTGCGCAAACCTTCGCGCATCCCCATGCGGGCAGCGATTTCAAACGCCATTACGCTGGAGTCCACATCGTGGAACTTGCCGTCGATCAGGGCCACCTTGAAGTCGATGACCGGGAAGCCGGCCAGCGGGCCGCTGTCCATCACCGAGCGAATGCCCTTTTCGACGCCAGGAATATATTCCTTGGGCACCGCGCCACCGACGATACGGCTCTCGAAGGAGAAACCCTCACCCGCTTCTGTTGGCGAAATGACCAGCTTGACCTCGGCGAACTGACCCGAACCACCCGACTGTTTCTTGTGGGTGTAGGTATGTTCGACCTCGTGACCGATCGTCTCGCGGTAGGCCACCTGAGGCGCACCGATGTTGGCATCAACCTTGAATTCACGGCGCAGACGATCCACCAGAATGTCGAGGTGAAGCTCACCCATGCCCTTCATGATCGTCTGACCAGATTCCTGATCGGTTTCCACGCGGAACGACGGATCCTCTGCAGCCAGACGCGCAAGCCCTGCCGACATCTTTTCCTGGTCGCCCTTGGTCTTGGGCTCGACCGCGATTTCGATCACCGGATCGGGGAAGGTCATCGTTTCCAGAACGACCTGATCCTTGACGTCCGACAGCGTGTCGCCGGTTGTCGTATCCTTCAGGCCCGCCAGTGCGATGATGTCGCCGGCGAATGCCTCTTCGATCTCCTCGCGCTGGATCGAGTGCATCATCATCATACGGCCGATGCGCTCTTTCTTGCCCTTGGTGGTGTTCTGGACGGTATCACCCTTCTTGACGACACCCGAGTAGATGCGGGTGAAAGTCAGCGAGCCGACAAACGGGTCGTTCATGATCTTGAACGCAAGGCCGGAGAACGGCATGCTGTCATCCGCGCGGCGCGCGATGTTACGTGTCTCGGTTTCGTCATCGGGGGCAAAGCCCATGTAATCGACCACGTCCAGCGGGCTGGGCAGATAGTCGACAACCGCGTTCAGCAGCGGCTGAACACCCTTGTTCTTGAACGCAGAACCGCAAAGGATCGGAACGAAAGTCAGCGACAGCGTGCCCTTGCGGATCAGTTTGCGCAGGGTTGCCTCATCAGGCTCGACGCCTTCAAGGTACTGCTCCATCGCGTCGTCGTCCATTTCGACGGCGCACTCGATCAGGTGTGCGCGCCACTCATCCGCGGTGTCCTGCAGGCTTTCGCGGATCGGGCCGCGTGTCCAGTTCGCGCCCAGATCCTCGCCCTTCCAGACCCACTCTTCCATGGTGACCAGATCAACAATACCCTCAAGGTCGTTCTCGGAGCCGATCGGGATCTGGATCGGTGCGGGCGTGGCGCCTGTCCGGTCCTTGATCATCTTGACGCAGTTGAAGAAATCCGCGCCGATCTTGTCCATCTTGTTGACGAACACGACCCGCGGAACCTTGTACCGGTCAGCCTGGCGCCAGACGGTTTCAGTTTGAGGCTCGACACCGGCGTTGGCATCCAGCACTGCAACGGCACCGTCAAGCACGGCCAGCGAACGCTCGACTTCGATGGTGAAGTCGACGTGGCCGGGCGTGTCGATGATGTTCATCCGGTACTTGGTTTCGGATGTGCCTTCCTTGGTCGGATCGTTCTGGCGCTGCCAGAAGGTGGTGGTCGCAGCCGAAGTGATCGTGATGCCACGCTCCTGCTCCTGCTCCATCCAATCCATCGTGCCGGCCCCGTCATGGGTTTCGCCCATCACGTGGTTCTTGCCTGTATAGAACAGGATCCGCTCGCTGCAGGTGGTCTTGCCTGCATCGATATGGGCCATGATGCCGAAGTTACGGTAGCGTTCTAGAGCGTAGTCGCGTGCCATGGGGCTGCTTCCTCAGAGTATCTGTTTTACCAACGGTAATGGCTGAAGGCTTTGTTGGCTTCGGCCATCTTGTGAGTGTCTTCACGCTTTTTCACGGCGCTGCCGCGGCTGTTGACCGCATCCAGAAGCTCGCCTGCAAGGCGCTCTTCCATCGTGTGTTCGTTGCGCGCGCGGCTGGCTTTGATCAGCCAGCGAATCGCCAGCGCCTCGCGCCGCTCGGGGCGGACTTCGACGGGGACCTGATACGTTGCACCACCAACGCGGCGCGAACGCACCTCAACGGAGGGCTTGATCAGGTCCAGCGCCTCGTGGAACACCTCGATCGGCGCGCGCTTGATCTTGTCCTCGACGCGGGTCATCGCGTTGTAGACGATACGCTCGGCGGCAGATTTCTTGCCATCGATCATAAGGTTGTTCATGAATTTTGTCAGAACCCGGTCACCATACTTGGCATCGGGCAGAACTTCGCGCTTTTCGGCGGCGTGACGACGGGACATCTGTTAATCCTCTTACTTCGGGCGCTTGGCGCCATATTTCGAACGGCGCTGCTTACGATCTTTGACGCCTTGAGTGTCCAGAACGCCGCGCAAAATGTGGTACCGCACACCGGGAAGGTCTTTGACACGACCCCCGCGGATCAGAACAACAGAGTGTTCCTGCAAGTTATGGCTCTCACCCGGAATATAGCTGATGACTTCAAAGCCGTTGGTCAGACGCACCTTGGCGACTTTCCGCATGGCCGAGTTCGGCTTTTTGGGAGTGGTGGTGTAAACGCGTGTGCAGACGCCGCGCTTTTGCGGGCAACCCTGCAAATGCTGCGACTTCTGCGCTCTTACTTTTGGCTGCCGCGGCTTGCGGATCAACTGTTGGATCGTTGGCATTCCGGTTCTTTCCCCGTCTCTCAACACATGTGTGTGCACAGGTCTTACCTGTGCGGTTAATCCATGCCCGCTGCGCGTCCGCAATAGGCAACAACCGCGACCCGTACCCTTGATGGTGCGGACGCGGCGAGTTTCCAGAGGATCGGGACGGCGGGCGTCCGGATCTTGACCACTTCAGTTCTGATATCGGCAGACGGGGCGACCCCCAAGCCGGATGAGGGGCGTATAGGGGGAGTCGGAAGGCTTGTCAACAGCGGCTCGGGGCACTGGCAAGTCACGTTTCCCCCTTGCTCCACACGGCCATATGCGTGCCGTCCGGTGTGCGAAATTCAAACCGCCGCCCGCCCGGAAAATCGAAGATGCCGCGCGTTACATCGGCTCCGGCGCGGCGCACCCGCGCCAGGGCGGCGTCAAGGTCATCCGCCCTCAGCACGATCAATGGCGCAGCGGCCTTTGCCCGTTCGATCCCGCCGCCGATTCCCGCGCCCTGGATGTCGCGATAGTCCGGCCCGTATTCGACGAAATCCCAACCGAAGGCCGCGCCAAAGAATGCCTGTTCCCGCTCCAGATCAGGCGCGTAGAATTCAACATAGTCCAGTGTCAGCTGATCGGTCATACCCGTCCCCTTCTCACGCGCCGTGCCACAGATCTGCCGCTGGGGCGCCTTGTCTTGGCTGTGATCGGCTGGCATGGTCGCGGTAACGCACCAAAGGCAGGATTGCACGGGCAATGGACGATTCCAAGATGCAGGTCATCGGCCTTTGCCGGTTTTCCTACCCCGCGCTTGGCGGTTTCCAGGTCGAACATGACACCCCCGAGGCGCGTGCGGCGTTCCTTTATGATCCGGTGCGGATGGAGGAACGCTTTGCCACGTTCCAGTCCCTCACCCTGCCCCCGCTGCTGGCGCAAACCGACCCCGACTTTACGCTTGCCATCGTTGTGGGCGACGCGATGCCGGAGGCGTTGCTGATGCGCCTGCTGGATCTGGTGCAGGACATGCCGCAAGCCATCGTGATACCCCGCGCGCCCGGACGTCACCGGCAAGTGATGTGCGAGGTCATCAACCATGTGCGCGAGGACCGGCCGCTGCCATCGCTGCAATTTCGCATGGATGACGACGATGCGGTATCCGTAACCTTCGTGCAGCGTCTGCGCGAGGCGGCGGGCGATCTGGGCGCGATGCTGCGCAAACACCGCTATATCGGGATTGATTTCAATCAGGGCCATATCGCCCGCATCGGGCCCGAGGGCATCCACGCGAAACCCACGGTTGAAACCCTGTGGACGCCCGCGCTGGGAATGGCGGTGGCACAGGGCGCGTCGCGCGGGATCATGAATTTCAGCCACGCCAAGCTGGGCCGGGTCATGCCCGTTGTCACCCTGCCGGGTGAGGATATGTATATTCGCGGCCATAACCAGTTTAACGATTCGCGGCAGAAGGACGGCATCAAACCCGTGCGCCTGCCCCTGCTGGATGCACCGGGCGAGGCCGCGTTTCGCCAGACATATAACATCGACGCGGACGCGGTCCGCCGCCTATACAGTCAGGACAGCCCATGCGCGTGATTGGCGTCTGCCGTTTCTCCTACCCCGCCCTTGGCGGGTTCAAGCGGATGCATGACAGCGTGGCCGAGCGTGAGGCATATCTGTATGCCCCGGCCCGCATGGCCCTGCGCTTTGCCCATTTCGAGGCGCTGACCCTGCCCTCGATCCGCGCGCAGACGGACCCTGATTTCACCTTTCTCATCATCATCGGTGAAAACATGCCCGCGCCGTGGCTGCAAAAGCTGCGCGACCTGTGCGATCCCGTGCCGCAGATCAAGATCGTGCCGCGCGCCCCGTTGAAGCACCGGCTGGCCCTGCAACTGGCCATTCAGGACGAACTGGGCGAAGCGCGCCCCGAAAGCCTGCAATTTCGCCTGGATGACGATGACGCTGTCGGCGTCGATTTTGTCGAGCAGATCCGCTCGGTCGCGCGCCGCACCGGGCGGCTGCGACGGCGCGAGCCGCGCACGGCGATTGAATTCAACACCGGCTATTCCGCCACCCTGTCGGCGGATGGCATCATTGCCGAGGATGTCATCAGCTCGTTCTGGGCCTGCGGGCTGGCGGTACATTTTGCCGAAGGCGACGCGCGCACAATCATGAATTACGGCCATCACAAGCTGCATCATGAAATGCCGTCGATCATCCACCCGCGTCCGCCGATGTATATCCGCGCCAAACACAGCGACAATGACAGCGCCGCCAAATTCCGCCCGCGCAAGCTGAAGCCACTGAGCGACGCGCAGGCACGCATTTTCGAGGACCGCTTCAACGTGCGCGAAGAACAGGTGCGGGCCGTCTTTTCCGCCCTAGACGCGCCTCGCGGTACAATGTGAACAGACCGCTTCCCACCACGATCCCCGCGCCCACCAGCACGATGGGCGCAGGCCAGTCACCGAACGCCAGCCAGCCCAGCACCAGCGCCCACAAAATCGCGGTATAGCGGAACGGCGCGGTAAAGCTGATATCGCCCACGCGCACCACCATGATCGACGTCAGGTATCCCGCCACGATCAGCGTAGCGGCGCCCACGATCGTCAGCCAGTCGGCGCGATCCAGCGGCACCCACTCACCGCCCAGCGCGCCCAGTCCAAAGGCGCTCATCACGGTGATCGACGTGGCGAATGTGACCAGCATCGACGATGTCTCGCGGCTGAGACTGCGGGTCGCCAGATCGCGCAGCGTCAGGCAGCCTACGGCGGCCAATCCGTACAGCGCATAGACATTGAACCCCTCGGCCCCCGGCCGCACGATCAGCATCACGCCGACAAATCCCACCAAAATCGCGCCCAACCGCGGCAGCCCGATCTTTTCGCGAAACACGACCGCCGCCGTCAGCGTGATCGCCAGCGGCAGCGCCTGAAGCAGTGACGTCACGTTCGCAAGCGGCATGTGGTACAGCGCCGTCAGGAAAAAATACGTACCCGCCACCTCGCCCACCACGCGCAGGAAAATGGCGCCGGTATCGCGGCGCGACACACGTTTGGAAAATGCGCCCATGCGCCATGCGATCACCGCGACCGCCGCGCTGGTCAGACACCCCCGCAAGAAGATCACCTGAAACAGCGGCACATGCCCCGACAGCGACTTCATCAGCGTGTCGTTCAGGGTATAGGCCGCCATAGAGGCCATCATCAGCAGCGCCCCGATGGTATTTTCCGACAGTTTCATGCCTGCATTTGCGCAGCGACTTTCCATTTGGGCAAGGACAATTAATTTCGGCGCCCGCGCGGGCCTTTGTCATGGAGAAAAAAGAGGCCCAAGCCGGACCGCGGGCAAAGAAAGTCAGGCGCAGAACGGAACCAATTCCCCGCTAGCGCGTAGAGATGTCAGACACAGCAGGCAGGGCCATGGCCCTGCCTGCGGCGTGATACATTAGAAAGGACACCCAATGACCGAGAAGTTCACAGATTACCTGAGCGATAACGCGCGCGAAGCGTCCATCAATCATCTGAATGTCTCGCTTGCCACCGGCATCCAGCTGCAACTGGCGCTGAAGCAGGCGCATTGGAACATCAAGGGCCCCAGCTTTATCGGCATTCACGAGCTGCTGGACGAGGTGCGCGCCCGCATGGACGAGCATGTTGACGTCATCGCGGAGCGGATCGTCATCCTTGGCGGCACTGCCGATGGCACGCTGGAAGGTGTGGAAAAGAATGGCAAGCTTGATGCCTATCCTCGTGACGCCGTGCATCAGGACACGCATATCGACGAGCTGAAAAAGCGTATGGTTCAGTTCGTATCGCACGTCCACGAAGGCCTCAAGGAGGTCGGCGATGCAGGTGACGAAGAAACAGCAGACCTCTACACCGCCGTCAGCCGGACGGTTAGCAAAGACGCGTGGTTCATCGGCGCGCACCACACCAGCGCCACGAAATAAACCACTTCGGTTTGGTAATGAGTTTGTCGGGGTCACGTAAGTGACCTCGATACGTGGTTCTTGTGCAGTCGCCGACAGATCGGCGGCTGCACTATTTGTTTCAACAGCGTCTTCACCATTGTTTCGATCGGCAACCTGCCTCGCCCTCTGCGTCAAAGCAGATGGGTCGCCGCGAATGCCAGCAAAAATCCGACCGCTGCAATCGGCCCGGACAGCGCGTGGATTTCATCAAACGCCTCGGGGATCATCGTGTCGATCAGCATGACAAAGATCGCCCCGGCCGCAAACGCGGTGGCCCCCGCGATCCAGAATGCGTCCAGCGTGCCGATCACCATATAGCCCACAAACGCCGCGCAGCTACAGGCCAGCGTGATGCCGATCCAGATGCGGAAGATATAGGCGGCGGATTTGCCCGCCCGCCGCATGCCGATCGTGCTGGACAGCCCCTCGGGGATGTTTGAAATCACGATTGCCAGCAGCGTGACCAGCGCCACCCCCTCCCCGTCCAGCAGCGATATGCCAATCGCCGCGCTTTCGGGAATGCCATCCAGCAGCGAGCCAATGGCGATGGCCAGAGACGCAGAAACGCTGGCGGCGGGCGCGCGGGCAGACACCTTGCGCTCGCGCGCGCCGGAATGGGCCAGCACCGCATTGGCCAGCGCATAGAGCGCCGCGCCGCCCGTAAAACCGGCCACCGCAGCGCCAGTGCCGCCAATGCTGAATGCCTCATCCATCAGGTCGAACGCCAGCGCCGAGATCAGCACACCGATGCCGAACGCCATGATGGACGACGCCAGCACCGCGGGCAGACGCAGGAAATACCCCGCACATGCCCCGACCAGCAACGCGCCGCCGGCGACCAACCCCCACAGGGCGGCCTGCACTCCCAGCGGGATCAACTCCATTAACGCCCCCTTCACATGCCTCGTGCATATTCGCGGGTAGTTTGATCTGGCACAAGGTCCGCCGCGCGCCCCCATGCGAAAGGAGTGGCATGACACATCTGGACACACTCCGCGCACTGGGCCTGTTTGATGCCCGCGTGCCCCGCTATACCTCGTATCCGACGGCGCCGGCCTTCTCCCCCGCCGTCGGCAGCACGTTTCAGGCCGAGGCACTGGCCGCACTGGACCCAGGCGAGCCGGTATCGGTCTACCTGCACATCCCGTTCTGCGAACGGCTCTGCTGGTTCTGTGCCTGCCGCACGCAAGGCACCACAACGCTCAGTCCGGTCGAAAGCTATATCGGAACGCTTGAGGCCGAATTGGCGCTGGTGGCAAAAACCATCCCCGAGGGGTTGCGCATGGGACGCCTGCACTGGGGCGGCGGCACGCCGACCATCCTGCCCCCGCATCTGATCCATCGCCTTGCGCGCGCGGTCAAGGCGGCGATCCCGCCGGCGGATAACTGGGAATTCTCGGTCGAGATTGATCCGACCATGGTGGACCGCGCCAAGATTGACGCGCTGGCCGCCGAGGGCATGAACCGCGCCAGCATCGGCATTCAGGATTTCGATCCCGAAGTGCAGGCCGCGATCGGCCGGGCGCAGCCCTTTGACGTCACCCAAGCCTGCGTGGATGATCTGCGCGCTGCGGGCATCACGTCGCTGAACTGCGATCTGGTGTACGGCCTGCCGCACCAAAGCGAGGCGCGCATCGCAGACACTGTCGCCAAGGTGCTGGCGCTGAAGCCTGAGCGCATCGCGCTGTTTGGCTACGCCCATGTGCCGTGGGTCGCCAAGCGGCAAAAGCTGATTGACGAGGCCGCCCTGCCGGATGACATGGCCCGCCACCGCCTGTCCGAGCTGGCCGCCGCGCAATTCTGCGCTGCCGGGTTCGAAGCCATCGGTATTGACCACTTTGCCCGCCCCGGCGACGAATTGGCGCTGGCCAAGGACGAGGGGCGCCTGCGACGCAATTTCCAAGGGTACACCGCCGACAGCTGCGCCACACTGATCGGGCTGGGGGCCTCCTCCATCTCGCGTCTGCCGGATGGATATGTCCAGAACGCCGCCGCGACCGCCGCCTATATCCAGCGGATTGAGGCCGGGCAGCTGGCCGGGGCGCGCGGCCACGTGATGAGCGCGGACGATCTGATGCGGGCCGATGCGATCGAAATGCTGATGTGCGAATTCAGCATTGACCGCGTGGCCCTGCGCAAACGCCATGGCGAAGTTGCCGCCGGTCTGGACGCAGATCTGGCCCGGATCGTCGCGCGGTTTGGCGATCTGGTGCAGATGGACGACAAGGCGCTGAAGCTTGAGATCCCCGGACGGCCCCTGACGCGCATTGTGGCCAGCGCCCTGGACGCGCATATGCCCGAAGGGGTAAGGTTCAGCCGCGCATCCTGACGCCGCTATCTGTCTATATCCACTGAAAAGGGCGGCGTGATGCCGCCCTGTTTCGTTTCGCGGATGTCTCGCGCTCTAACCGCTGCGGCGGGTGGTATTGCGAAGCGTTTTCAACACAGTGCCATCGTCAGCGCAGGTCAGCCGCACGCGACGATCCCCGTGCCAGAACGTCATCCGAAACGTGCCTGCATCCTCGCCAGTGCCCGTCTCGAACTGGCTGGTAATTTCTCCGGCGCGCATCGCCTCCGCGACCTCGGCGGCGGGCAGGTCCAGCAGGGATCCCAGATCGGCGGCGTCGATTACCGCGCTGTCGCCGTCACGTGTCACCTTCATTGTAGCCTCCCGAATCTGGCGTCAGACGCGCGGTGTGTGCTGGTCCGGCTCAAATGCCTGAACCTTGAAGCGGACGCTCATCGTGTACCATCCGCCCTCTTCGTGATTGCTCAGCAGGCGGCCATCCAGCTGTGCGCAGAACGCTTGTATCAGCTTCAGGCCCAGCCCCTGATCCGTTTCGGTCCGCACGCCGGGACTGACGGTGTTGGCAATCTCGAACATCACCATGTCCGTCATGTCGGGATCGGGACGCAGCGTCACCCGGATCGCCCGGCGCCCATCCACCCCGACGCTACCGTATTTCAGCGCATTGGTGAACCCTTCGGCAGCCAGCATGGCCAGCGGCCCGGCCTGATCGGGCACCAGAACCACCTGTTCCAGATCGACATTCACATCCAGCGGTTCGGACACGCCGCCACCCAGGGTTGTCAGCTGGCGCAGCAGATCGTTTAGCAGCGTATCCACCCGCACCTGACTGACCATAGGCGTTTCATACAGGCCGCGGTGAACAGCGGCGAGGCTGGTCAGCCGGTCCTGCACCTTGCGCAGCGCGTTGCGCGTGTCCTGCGTCGGCGCCGTGCGTGCCTGCATGCTGAGGATCGACGACATAAGTTGCAGGTTGTTCTTGACCCGGTGATGCACTTCCTTGATCAGCACGTCACGCTCGTGAACGGTGTTTTCCAGGTCGGCCTCGTCGCGGATGACCTTTTGCGCCATGATCGAAAACGTCTCGCCAATCTCGCGCAACTCGCTGGGGGCGGTGTCCAGCGCATCACTGCGGAACACGCGGCGGCCTTCGGCAAAGTCGCGCATCTGCCGGCCCAGGATACGCACCGGGCGGATCACCTGAAGCCGGATCGCGACCAGCGCCACAACCAGACTGATCAGCCACATCAGCAGCGGGAACAGCAACGTCAGCGTTGCAAACGCCCGGTCGCGCACCAACGGACGGGCCGGGTTCCAGCTCCCCAGCGCATAGGCCTTGCCTTCGATAATGGGAACAACGGCAAACTCGCGCAGCGCGCCGCTGCGCGTCTTTTCTGTGAAAAGCTGTTTACCACCGCCAACGAGGTCAATCAGCGATGTCTCCGCCGGTAGGAATGCATCCATCTGATCGGCGGGGCGATCTGACGTCAGAACCTGGCCGGTGTGGTTGAACGTCACAAGGACCGCGTCCTCTGACATACGGTCGGCACGGCGCTGCGCAACCAGATCTTCGGTCAACACCGACAGGTTGACCAGCCCCTTGAAGACGCCTTGCTCGTTGAAAACCGGCTGCTGAACGATCACGACCGGCTTGCCGCTTGCCCCGCCGGATTCGTTGAAGCTGATGGTGAACGTGCCGCGCTGCATGGCCGACTGAAGGCTTTCGATCTCACTGAAATCGTAGGACTTGCCAAAATTGTTGCACTGCGACCGACGCTCGCTGTCGACAAAGCCAAGGAAGACGACCTGATCGTTTCGCGAACTGGAGTAGCGCATCAGATCCGCGCAAACCGCATCCGTCGGCCCCAGCACAACCAGCGCATCGGCCAAGCCACGCGTGATGCCATGGGCGCTCTGGATCGCTTCACGCTCGGGCTGCGCCAGGCGCGAGGTCTGCGCGCTCAGGCTCGCGCGATAGGTGTCGCGTGCAGCATCGACAGCCCGCTGCGTCTGGGCGACGGCGATAATTCCCAACGGCAACAGCGCAAGCGTCAACAGCAGCGCGACACGCGGCAAAAGCGCATTGCGCCGCCTAAGCGACTGCCATCCCTGCTCGGGAATGGCCGCTCTTTCAGGACGCACGCTGTCCATGGTCACATTGCGCCCGAGTTCCGACTGATAACTGCGATTGTGGCCTGATCTGTCAGCTCCATCGCCTCGTCCTCGTGCATGTGCAACAGCTCGGCCAGACGTTTGCGGCCCCGGTTGGCACGGCTCTTGACGGTGCCGACAGCGCAATCGCACATTTTGGCCGCTTCCTCATAGGCAAAGCCTTGGGCGCCAACCAGAATGAGCGCCTCCCGCTGTTCGGCTGGCAGCTGCTCGAACGCACGGCGGAAATCTGTCAGCGCCAGATGCCCGTCATGGGCCGGCTTGACCGACATCCGTTCGGTCATTGCGCCATCCACATCGGCAACCTCGCGCTTTGCCTTGCGACGTTCGGAGTAAAATGTGTTGCGCAGGATCGTGAACAACCACGCACGCATGTTGGTGCCGACGGTGAATTTATCTATATTCGTCCACGCTTTGACAACTGTGTCCTGCACCAGATCATCCGCGCGTGCCATATCGCGGGTCAGCGACAGGGCGAACGCACGCATGGGCTTGAGATGCGTGATGATTTCATCACGGGGGTCCAGCGGGGGGCCGCTGTCATCAAGTTTTTTCTGTATCATTTTCGGCTGTCCTGCTCACGCAACTGGCGGAGCAGATCCTCGAACCTGTCCGGCACGCTGTCATCCAGCATGTCGTCATAGACACGCCTGAGGTTTTCATCAATCTGGTCGCGCTTTGGCTGCACTTGCGGCGTTTTACCGCTGTTTGCGCCCCCATCACTCTTGCCTGTGGTCATCACGTCTGCCAATCCATACTTAGTCGCCTTAAAATCCACCGTGAAGATGTCTTTTCTTTGCCGTCGTCGGAACCAAACGCAGCCACCAGTGGTTAGTTCCCGACATAACCCGAAATATATCGAACGAATACGGAGCAACAATGGGTACTTCTGACACACAGCCGGATTTCTCTCAGCAGATTGCGCACCATCTGCCCTATCTGCGCAGATATGCCCGCGCCCTCACCGGCAGCCAGTCCAGTGGTGACGCATTTGCGACCGCCACGCTGGAAGCGATCTTGATGGACCGCGATGCCTACGCCCATGACCCTTCACCGCGTGTCGCGCTGTTCCGTGCCTTCCGACTGGTCTGGCAGAGCGCCGGCGCCCCCGATACCGGCGATGAGGGTGCACAGATCGGCCGCAACCTGGAAACCGCGGCGCAGGATCACATGCGCCTGCTGACACCGGACACGCGGCAGGCCTTGCTCTTGAATTCGATCGAGGAATTCACCCCGCAAGAGATAGGCGCGATCATGGATATCAGCGCCACTGACGCCGAGGACCTGATTGCAGCCGCCAGAAAAGACATCGAAAACAGCATGGCAGGTGATGTTCTGGTGATCGAGGATGAGGCGATCATCGCGATGGACCTGCACAGCATCGTCACGTCGATGGGCCACAACGTCACCGGCATTGGCCGCACGCGTGACGCCGCGATCGAGCTTGGGCTTCAGAAGACGCCAGACCTTATTCTGGCCGACATTCAGCTGGCCGATAACTCCAGCGGAATTGACGCGGTCAAGGCGCTACTGGATCAGATTGGCGAAATGCCGGTCATTTTCATCACCGCCTTCCCCGAGCGCCTGCTGACCGGGGACAAGCCCGAACCCGCCTTTGTCATCGCCAAGCCATATACCGAGGATCAGGTACGCTCGGCCGTCAGTCAGGCAATGTTCTTTTCCTCAACCGAAACACTCAAGACAGCGTAAGCTGCCTGTGCCTAAATCCAGATTTAAGAAGCCGCCGACATATTGATCGGCGGCTTTTTCTTTGGGTGTGTCGGCTCACCTGTGATGAGAAGCTGTGCTTTGCTCAGCGGCCCCGCCCCTGGATTGCCCGCGCGACAAGGGCGACTATGAACAAGACGACGAAGATGAAAAACAGGATCTGCGCGATACCGGCAGACGCCGACGCGATTCCGCCAAAGCCAAAAACAGCAGCGACAAGCGCGACAATGAAAAAAACGATGGCCCAGTACAGCATCTTGATCTCCCTCAATGTTATTTCAGTATTGGTACGTGGTAGAGTTCGTGGATTGTCTGCTATCGAAACGTCTATCGTCGCGGCCCAGTTCCGGCGTACACCTAAATGTCAGCTGGAACCTTTGGCGACCTTGCGCGTTAAGCGGATTGATTGAACTCAACGATTCAGGAGCCCGAACATGGCACAGAACAAAGTTACCACCCCCGACAGCGACGATTTGAACGCACAGATCGCAACTCTGCGCCAGGATATCGGGGCCATCACAGAAACGCTTGGGCAGATGGCCAAGGCGCAGCGCGACAGCATGACCGATGCGGCCCAGAGGAAGTTTGATCAAGCGCGCGAACGCGGCGCAGATGCGGTATCGGCGGCACAGGCGCAGGCGAACGCGCTGAACGCGCAAGCGCACGATTTCGTGCAGGAAAAGCCGGCGCTGTCACTTGGAATGGCCGCTGCGCTTGGCTTTGTCGTCGGCATCTTGTCCACATCGCGTCGCTGATCTCTCAGATGGGCCTTGTATCCGCGATAAAGGATCGCTCGGCGCGCGCTGTAAGGCGTGCGCTGATTATTGTCGTTGGCGGCATTTTCATTGCCATCGGGGTCGGTTTTCTGACCTCGGCGGCATGGATCACGCTTGAAGACGTGTATTCGTCCATTGCGGCGTCGTTGATCATCGCAGGGGTCTATCTGGGGATTGGCTTGATCGCGTTGGGCGTTGCCTCATCATCTGGTAAACAGGATGCGGAACCCGCGCCGCGCACCCCCCTGAACGATCCGGCGACACCGCCGCAGCCCGGCGCCCTTCCGCCCCTGGCCGAAGCGTTCATCATCGGCCTGAACGCCGCCTATGCGGCGCGCGGACGCGGCCCGGCGATCAAGTGAGTGACCGCGCCTTGCGCTAATCGGCGAAGGGCGGGTCACGTGTCATATTATCCGCAACAAACGCGCCCCGCTGGCCCATGGGTTTGGCGGGGCCGCGGGTGGTATCCTGGCGCTGTTGCAACTCAAGCTCGGCATTCAAAGCGGCGCCAAGCAGGCACACGAACGCCGTCAGATAAAACCACAGCAGCAACACGACAACCGCACCGAGCGAGCCGTAAATCTTGTTATAATTCCCGAAATTTTGCAGATAAAGGGTGAAGGCCCACGTTGCCAGCGCCCACAAAACGGTGGCCGCAATCGCGCCGGGTGTGATCCAGCCTGCACGCGCAATGCCGCGCCTGTTGGGCGCGTAGCGATACAGAAAACCCAGCGCCAGCAACACTGTTCCAATGGCGAACGTCCATCGCAGCGACTCGGCGAGCAGCGTTGCCAGAAATCCCAGTGGAAGGAAGCTGAGCATAATCGGCGCGATAACCAACGCGGCGAAACAGGCCAGCGCAAGGCATATCATGATGGCCGTCAACCCAAAGGCGAGCAATATGTGTCGAAATCCACCGCGATTGCGCTCGCCATAGACCGCATTCAGGCCGACAATCAGCGCGCCCAGCCCGGCCCGCGACGACCACAGTGCAACAGCGATCGACACCAGCCCGGCCCAGCCCAGCGTAATCGCGTCGGCCTTGACCAGCTCAAGAATCCGGGCGGTCAAAAGTTCGGCCACCTCATCCGGCAAAAGCCGAGTAAATTCCGACACCTGCCCGATAATCAGCGCCGGATCGGCCACAAACCCCCAAAGCGCAATCAGCGCGGCAATAGACGGGAACGTGGCAACAATTCCATAAAAGCCAATGCCGGCAGCGATCAGGTTCAGGTTCTTTTCGCCGATCAGCACCCACACACCTTTGAGTGCAGGCCACAGACCGGTGGGCAAGCGGACGCCGCTCCGCCTGCCTTGCGACATCAGCCGCGCCCCCGGTCGGCACGCGGGCCAAAGATCAGCCACAGGATGAAGCCAAGGATCGGCAGCAGCAGAACCAGAACGATCCACAGCACCTTTTTGCCGCCCGACGCCCGCGATCCGAAGATCGAGACAATAGCCCAGACATCGCAGATCAGAACGATCAGGCCGCCAACATTTGTAATATCAATCATGGCTCTTTCCTTCGATTTTGGCCCCTATCCGGGCATAGATGACCACATTCTGGCCCAAGAGCGCGCGTGGTTTGTTCCGCAATCCTCATCCATCGGCCGCGCGCGATGCGCTGGGATTATCCCATGGCTTGGGGTCCGACGGGTGCGCGCTTGGTCCGCCGGGGCGGAACCAGATGATAATGCCGCCGCCGTCCAGGTCACCGTCCAGCTCGTTCCGAACGATCTGGCGCGGCAGATGAATGCTCAGCGCGCGTGCATCGTCGCCCGCCCGCCATGGCCGGTCCGTGGTGATGCAATTCGCCTCCAGCCCCGCGTAAGAGGTCGCAGGCGCCACCTTGCGCAAGAATCCAAGACCCTGCGCCACCGCCTCGCCGTTGAGGGACACGCCGCCACTGTCCAGAACTTTGGGGCCGGAATTGCGCGTCATGACCGACTGACGGTCACTTTCGGCCCAGACGCCGCATATCCCGGTACGCCCGCCGATGTTGCGCGCATCCACCGCCACCGTCAGCCCGCCGGGCGAGGTAAAAGTGCCGCCCGCCAGCGTGGGCGCCGGGCCAAGGACGGCCTGACCCGCAGGCACATTGGGCGAACATGCCACCAGTCCGGCCAACAGCGCCGCAGCTGCGAGAGGTGTCAAAACTGTTTTCATCTGAGCCATCCTGGACTGTCCTGTCATCAACATAGTGGCGCGGCGCGCCATATCCACCCGCGTTGCGCCTCAGCTGCCGGCGGCGAATGCCTCGGTCTCGCGTAGCATTTCGGGGTAGTATTTCTCAAGCGTTGGCAGAAATTCCGCCCGAATACGGCCCACCTGCGCGGGCGTCAGGTCCGTTTTCCAGACGCCCGCCTGCCCCTTGGCGAAAAAGCTGGTCATGCCCTCGGGGCGCTCGTTAAAGCCCAGCTCGCGCTCTTGCTTTTGCATGTTTGCAAAGGTGGTGGCCTTGACCGCGCGGGCCAGCTTGGCCGCGTCCACCTTCTGGCCCAGAAACACCTCCAGAAGGCCGCGCACCTCCTTGCCGGGTTTGCTCAGCAGATCCTCGTAGCGAATGACGCGGCGCTTCAGGCCCGGCGCGTTGGTCCAGGACCAGATATGATCATCCCAGCGCCCCATCACGTCAAAAATCCCGTTTGCCGTCCCCATCACGGTGTCGGGGTTCAGCATCCGGTCGATGGCGGTGTCGATATCCGCCGACTGATGGCGGGCAAAGCTGGGCGCCAGATCGAAGGGATTGCGCACCAGATAAATCGCACCTGCGGTCACTTCGGGCGGAATCACATCCTGCCCGCCAATCACGATCGTCTGGCAATGCGTCTTGACGAAATGATGGTTGGGCCGCGATTGCGCGATCAGGCGCAGCGCCTGCGGGCGCACACGCATCCAGTCGGCCATATCGGTGCCCTTGTAGGGGCTGCCATTGGCCGCGTCATAAAAATCCTGCCGCACGTCGGCGGTGGTGAAATTGCGCAGATTGTTGATGTCGGGCGCCTGCCCCGGCGGCATGAAGTAATGCGCCAGCAGGCTGCGCATCCATGTATTGCCGGACTTCGGATAGGAGGCGATCCAGATGATGCGTTTCAGGTTGCTCATCTCACAGATACCCGAACCGCTTCATAGTCTTGCGGTGATCGGTTTTGACCTTGGTGATCAGATTATCGGTCAGCGCCTCTTTCCATGCGCCGGCCTTGCCGGACGTGAAAAACGTGGCGCTTTTGCCCGGATTTTCGGTAAAGCCGCCCTTGGCCTCCTGCCCTTTCACCTCGTCAAAGCTGGCGTGGTGAATGGAGCGCTTCAGGCGCTCCGGGTCCAGCGGCAGGCCCAGATGCTGCACCAGCGCGCCAAACGACTCCTCGGGCCGCTCCAGCATATCCTCGTACCGCAGGACAAGGCCCGGATAGGGCGCATCGCGCGTCCAGCTTTCCACATGCTCGGACCAGGTGCCAAGGAATTGCGCGACGGCGGTGCCGTCGGTGGCATTGGCGTTGTCACTGCGGCCGATCGCCTCGACCGCGTCGGCGGGGCTGATGCCGTAATGGCGCGCATAGGACAGCACCATATCCAGCGGATTGCGCAGGATATAGACCGATGAGCGGGTGTATTGCGCGGGGATCAGCTCGGTCCCCATCGCGGCGCCGCGTATGTTGTGCGTCTTGACCAGATTGACGTCGGCCCCGTTGCCGATAATCCCGCGCAGCACCGCGTCGCGCAAACGCAGGGTGGTGGGAACGTCATTCAGATCAACAGACGCGTTACCGGCGACCATGCGATACGTCTTGAGGATCGAGTCGCCCATGGCGAAGCGGTGGACGTTGTTGATCGGCACCGGCTCGGCACTGTTGGCAAGGTAGTTCGCCAGAAATATCCGCGCCCAAGTGTTGCCCGATTTGGGATAGGACGCAAGCCAGACGATGCTGGCCTTAGGTGCGGCCCGTTTGGGCGGGGCGGGCGGTTTGGTCCGGGGTTTGCTCATCTGTCGCGCCTGCTGCCAAGTTGCGTATCAGCCTTTGACATAAAGAAACGGGAGGGGCGTTGCCACCCCTCCCGCTTATTTTCACATGAACCGGTCTTAGAAGGACAGGTTGATGCCTGTGCCGATGACTGTGCCGTCGATTGTGCGACGTGCTGCGCCAACCTGGCCGTTATCTGCGTCAACCTGAGCGACATAGATATCCCAGTCAACGCCCGGGCCCAAGTCGCGGCTTGCGCCAATGCGGTAGGCTTCGTAGTCAGCTGTACCACCACCGGTAGCTTTTGTCTCGCCTTGGTATGTGACGAATTCGACAGCCCAAGGGCCAGCGATGTCATATGTCATACCCAGGTTCCAGCCTGTGCTGTCGTTGCCATAGTCGGTGCCAGCTGCGATGCCACCAACCGCGCCGCGACCGCCAACGGAGCCGTTATCGTTCTCCGAATACGATCCGCCGATGGTGAATGCGCCGAAACCGATTTGCGCGCCAATACCCCATGTTTCCGGATCGGACACACCGGCAGCCAGAGCCGAAGCATTAGCCGTGCCGTAGCGTGCAGCCAGCGTGACGCTTGTTGTCCCGAATGTCTGGCTGTAGTTCACACCGATGTCGAAAACATCCGACAGAGTTGAGTTACGGTTGAAGTTACCACCGTTCACGGCGTTGATCGTCGCGTTGGGCGCGTAGGAGATACCAACTGTCAGACCGTTGAACGAAGGCGTGTAGTAGCTCAGACGCTGAACGTCGTTGTTACCCGCAACTTCGGTGAAGGACGACAGGCCGGCCTGACGGAAACCGCCGGGATAACCGTTGTTAACAGCACCAACACCGGTGCCGCTGAACGGGATGAACGACGAGATCGACGGCGAGTTGATGGCCATCGAGGTCACGACGGGCGCGCTGGTCATCAGCGTGTAACCGGCCGAGTTCTCGGAACCGACAACGATACGGCCCAGTGTGTCCGAGCTGATGGTCATGTAGGTTTCGTCGATGTAGGTCTGGCCGCCCTGGTTTTCACCTTCGAGCTGCACGTTCACACCGAATGTCAGGCCGTTGTCCAGCGTGACCGACGGGGTGAAGATGATTTCTGTCGACGAGTGCATGAAGACACCGTCGCGATCTTGGTTGTTGGCGATGCCGGCGGGTGTGTTACGGAACATCGAGCCACCTACGTCGGCGTAGCCAACGTGCTGGCTCATGAAACCGCCGAACGAAACGTCCCATTCTTGTGCCGCGGCAGGTGCCGCCATGGCGACGCCCAGGGCGATGGCGCTGGTGCTAAGCAGATGCTTTTTCAAGGTGTGTCCCTCCTCAGAGTAGCAGGTATGAATATGTGTCATGATCCGCCGCCTCCCCAGATGGACGCGACTTGAAGCATCTAATGCGGGTTTTTGCCCGTTCGGTCAACGAACCCCGCCCGCCCCCGGACGTTGTTGCCCGTCATGTGACGTTTTAGGCACACACTTTTGCCCGGCGCGGGCGGGAACATGGCGGTTTACGCTTATTTTCACGGCTTTGGCGCGGGTATGTACGGTCGCGGCATTTATCGACCGCATCGCCGCCCCGTCAGCCGCAGATCAGCAAACAGCGCGGCAAGGGGGGCAATAACGGCGTGTGGCCCGCTCCAGACGCGGACCGATTCCGAACCGAAACGCGCCGCGTCTTTGGACCTCCGCCACGAATCGGACATTCTGCGGTTAGCGGCAGGATCACATGGCACACTGCACCGGCCGCCTCCATCAGCCGAACTTCCGAGCCCGAAAGGAGTGCGTCATGCAAGCGCAGAATCAGGCTGCCAAGGCGGCGCCGGGCAAAAGGGGCCATTTGCCCCCGCGCAGCTGCGGTTGCTTGCGGGCAACCGCGACGTTTTGAGGCCGGGCGACCAGAGTGGCTGACAGCTTCGACCGCTCGTATTGCTTTGAACGCGCGACCGAAACATATATGCGCGCTGAACAAACCGGTCGGGACAAGGGTGACCTTTCTGAACTTTTGGCAATTCCCGGCGGTGAGGTCACGAACGGCGCAAGTTCAAGATCCGGTACGCCATACCCTTGGGCGCGTGCGTGGCCAGTGATGCGATATGGGTATTTGACCCAAGAAAAAACCCGGCACGGATGTGATATGGATGGCTCCCAGGCCCCGGCTGCCATGCGGGCACCAATGATCTGGACAGTTCGGCGCCTGTGTGGCGGTATGGGCTTTCATCTTTCCCTGCTTACTCCCGCCGGAGGCCCCGAACATGACAATGACTTGCACCGCTAAACAACTTCTGGATGATGATCGCACGCGCGTGACCCGCTTCGATTTTGAACCGGGCCAGCAGACAGGCTGGCATACGCACGGGATGGATTACGTCATCACCACCCTGACGGAATGCAACATGCGGCTGGAATTGCCCGGCGGCGAGATTCAGCAAAACCACGTGCCGGCCGGAAGCGTGTACAAGCGCGTGGAGGGAACCGAGCATAACGTCATCAACGCGGGCGACACGGTGATGTCCTTTGTCGAGGTCGAATTGAAATAGGTCTTGTGCGGCAACCGGGCCGGGCGCTCGGCCCGGCCGGGGTATTTCAGGCGTTGAAACGCAGCGACAGGCAGGACATGCCGCCGTCCAGCAGCGCGCAATCGGTGTTGTCGATGGGGCGCAGATCGTACCCCTCGCGCGTCAGCATCTCGGCTGTTTTGGGGAACCCATCGGGCAACAGCACAACATCGTTGAACCGAATGGCATTTGCCGCCGCCTCCTCGCCCTCGGGCAGGTGCAGCACGCGGTAGCCGTCAAAGCAGTCACTGGAATCGAGCAGGCGCGTCGACAGGATCGTTTCGGGGTCCAGCAGCGAGCAATCGGTTTTGAAGTGCAGGACGCCCTCGGGCGTTTGCAGCTCGCGCAGGGGATGGCCCCATTCGTTCAATATCGTGCGCAGCTCGGCCACGCCTTCGGCGTCGGTGCGGGCCGAACGGCCCACCAGCACCTCGCGCCCGGTGAACAGGATATCGCCGCCCTCGATATGGCCGGGGCCCTGGATATCGCGCAGATCCTCGAACAGCGCCGCCAGCGTGGGGCGCATCTGCGCCACCTCGCCCATGCGGCTGGGCGCGCCGGGGCGCATCATCACCGCGCCGCCCGGCAGGCACAGCGCCGTATCCTCGACAAACAGCGCGTCGGGGTACTCCTCCAGCGGGTCGAGCACGATGACCTCGGCGCCGGTGCTGCGCAGGGTTGCGACATAGGTATCATGCGCCGCCTGCATGCGGGCCGGATCGGGCGCGCCGCGGTCCTCGGCGCGCAGGCCGCCGGTAACGCTGGCGCCGGGGCGGCGGCTGATGGCATGGCTGAAATGGGTGGCGGGATTGGTCATGAATCGGCTCCTCAGGAGGTGGCGGCCAGCGCGCCCTGCCGGGCAGCGGCGTGGGCGATGATGCGCTCGCAGGCGGTTTCCAGCGCGGCGTCGGGCGCGGTCAGCGCCACGCGCACCCATGTGCCCAAAGTGGCGCCAAAGGATGTGCCGGGCATCACCGCGACGCCCGCCTGCTCCAGCAGGTCGAACGCGTAGGTTTCGGCGTCCATCCCGGTGCTGGATATGTCGATCAGCGCAAACATGCCCGCCTGCGGGCGGGACACGGTCAGCGCGCTTTCCGCCTCCAGCCGCTGGGCCAGAGTGGCCGCGCGTGCGGCAAAACGCTGCCGCATTCCCGGCGCCACCGGCGAGGGGGCCGACACGGCCGCAGCGGTGGCATCGGCCAGAAAGGGCTGGCTGCCGAACAGCATGGTTTCCGACAGCGACAGCAGGTTTGACGTAAATTCAGTGCTGCCAATCGCCCAGCCGCTGCGAAATCCCGGTGCCGCGTGGCTTTTGGAGATGGAGGACACCACCACCGCGCGATCGGCCAGATCCGGCTCGGCCAAGGGGGAGGCAAAGGGCACGCCGTCAAAGATCAGCTCCTCGTAGACCTCGTCCGAGATGATCCACAGATCGTGCTTGCGCGCCAGCGCGCCGATCTCGCGGATGTCGTCCTGCGTCAGCACCGCGCCGGTGGGGTTATGCGGCGTATTCAGCAAAATCGCCCGGCTGCGGGGGGTAATGCGCGCGGCGATATCGGCGGCGCGGATGCGAAAGCCATTTTCAGGGTCCAGCGGCACCGGCACCATCGCGGCGCCGCTGGCGCGGATGCAGCCCTCGTAGGTGGCATACATCGGATCGCCGACCAGCACCTCGTCGCCGTCTTCGACCAGTCCGATCAGCGTCGTGAACAGCGACGTTTGCGTGCCGGGCAGGCACATGACCTGATCGGGGGTAATCTCGCGGCCGGTCGAGGCGCTGTAGCGCTGCGCCAGCGCCTCGCGCAGGCCCGGCTCGCCCATGCCGTTGGAGTAGCCCATGCGCCCGGCGCGCATGGCATCCGCCGCATCATCCAGTAGTTCGGGGCGCGGTGGAACGTCCGGCTCGCCGATGGTCAGTTCGATGATGTCGCGCCCTGCGGCCTTTAGCGTGCGGGCACGGAAATGGACGCCCCATTTGGCGCCGCCAAGGCCCGAAAGCCGCTGGGTAATGCTGGCAAATTTCATGGCATATCTTCCTTTCGTTCCTCAGCGTCATGTATCATCTCAGACGTCAATTCCAGCCCCAGCATCGCGCTGATCGAGGCCAGCCCGATCTGCGCCAGCTCGTCCGCGCCGAACGCCTCGGGCAGCAGCCCGCCTTCCAGCCACAGACCGTCAATCAGCGCGTTGCAGGCAATGGCATGGCGGCGCAGCGCATCGGGCGTGGCAGGGCGCCCGGCCTCGGCCAGCGCGGTGGCGATAAGGCCCTGCAAGTGATCGCGAAATTCCGCATAGGTCGCCGCGTGGGTATCCTGCATATGGCCGCCCTGCTGTACCAGTGTCAGGAATCCCGCCCATTGCGTCACCGCGCGGGTGCTGGCCACCGGCGGGCGCAGCCCCCGCGCGACAAAGCTTGCCAGCCGCGCCGATGCGCTGCCGCCATCCTCCTGCCCGCAGGTGGCGCGGGTCAGATCGCTCATGTAATGCGCATAGGCCGCGCCGATCAGCGCATCCTTGCTGTCAAAGTAATGCCCGATCAGCCCCGGCGTCACCCCGGCCCGCGCGGCCACGGCGCGCGTGGTGGCCGCCGCAATCCCGTCTTCGGCGATAACCGCCAGCATTGCCGCGATCATCGCCTCGCGGCGCAAATCCGGGCCGATACGGCGAAATGGCTTGCGCTCTGGCGACATTGGCGGGCCTGCCTTCATATTTTTGGGGTGGAGAAGTAATTATACATTTGCATAATTAGCCAAAATCGGAATTACTGCAAGTCAAGAATGGGAGGCTTTGCATGAATCTGGCACAGACCGCGGCACACGCGGACGCCACCGATACCGCAGCAGAGGAGGCGATCCGCGTCGAGGATCTGCACAAATCCTTTGGCGATCTGGAAGTGCTCAAGGGGGTGTCCCTGACCGCCGCGCGCGGCGATGTGGTGGCCATTATCGGCGGATCCGGTTCAGGCAAATCCACCATGCTGCGCTGCATCAACTTTCTGGAAACGCCCAGTTCCGGGCGCATCATCGTCGGCGGCGAGCAAATCGCGATGAAGCCCGACGGAAGCCCTGCCAAGCCCAAGCAGATCGAGCGTATCCGCACCAAACTGGGCATGGTGTTTCAGTCCTTCAACCTGTGGACGCACCGCACGCTTTTGGAAAACGTGATCGAGGTGCCGGTGCACGTGCTGGGCATTCCCAAGCGGGACGCGACCGCCCGCGCGATGGAATTGCTGAAACGTGTGGGTCTGGATCACAAGGCAGACAGCTATCCCGCGTACCTCTCGGGCGGCCAGCAGCAGCGCGCCGCCATCGCGCGCGCGCTGGCCGTGGACCCTGCGGTGATGCTGTTTGACGAGCCAACCAGCGCGCTGGACCCCGAACTGGTGGGCGAGGTGCTGACCGTGATCAGCGATCTGGCCGCCGAAGGGCGCACCATGATCCTGGTCACGCATGAGATGAAATTCGCGCGCGAGGTCGCCACCCACGTCATTTACCTGTCCGAAGGCCGCATCGAAGAGGAAGGCCCGCCCGAAGAGGTGTTCGGCAATCCGCAATCCGAACGGCTGCAACAGTTTCTCAGAACCGTGGCGTAACCCGCGCGGCCCCGGCGAAAGACCAGATAATCAAAAAACCAAACAGGGAGAATTACCAATGAAACTCAGAACGATGCTGACCGCCGCGACCGCCGCGCTGGCCCTCGCCGCCGGCGCCGCCGCTGCCGAAACCGTCAAGATCGGCATCGCCGCCGAGCCATACCCACCCTTTGCCGCGCCCGACAGCGCCGGCAACTGGTCCGGCTGGGAAGTCGAAATCGCCAAGGCGATCTGCGAAGCCCAGGACATGACCTGCGAAATCACACCCACCGGATGGGACGGCATCATCCCTTCCCTGATGGGCGAGCAGATCGACGTGATCATGGCCTCAATGTCCATCACCGAAGAACGCGCGAAGAAAATCGACTTTACCGATCACTATTACAAAACCCCCGCCGTCATCGTGACGTCCAATGGGTCAGGGATCGAACCCACCCCCGAAGGGCTGTCCGGCAAGATCATCGGCGTGCAGGCCTCGACCACGCACCAGACCTATGCACAAAAGCATTTCGAGGATGTCGCCGCCGAAATCCGCATCTATCAGACACAGGACGAGGCCAATCAGGATCTCTATTCAGGCCGCGTTGACGCGGTTCAGGCCGACAGCATCGCCATGGCCGATTTCGTTGCCAGCGACATCGGCGCCTGCTGCGAGATTGTCGGCGCTGTCGCCGATGATGTGGCGATCCTGGGCCAAGGCATCGGCGCGGGCGTGCGCAAGGGCGACGACGCCCTGCGCGAGCAGCTGAACGCAGGCATTGCGGCGATCCTCGAAAACGGCACCCATGACGAGATCACGCAGAAATACTTCGCCACCACGATCTACAGCAAGTAAGCGCATCCGTTGGAGCAAGCGCTTGAACTTCTGTCACTTTCGCCCCCCGGCTGGGGGGCGAACCTGCTGCGCGGCCTGGTCGCATCGATCCAGATCGCGCTGGGGGCCTTCGGTTTTGGCCTGATCATCGGGTTCTTTGGCGCGATGGGCAAACTCTATGGCAGCCCATGGGTGCGCGACCTGCTGGAGGTGTACACCACCGTGGTGCGCGCCGTGCCGGAACTGGTGCTGATCCTGATCCTCTATTATGTCGGCACCGACATCATCAACAATATCGCCGGTGCCATGGGGCGCGGCCCCGTCGAAATCAGCGGCATTGCTGCCGGCATCTGGGTGCTGGGCATCGTGCAGGGCGCCTATTCCACCGAAATCCTGCGCGGCGCGATCAAGGCGGTCCCCCCCGGCCAGATCGAGGCGGCGCGCGCCTTTGGCATGCCGCGCGGCCTGCTGGCGCGGCGCGTGACGATCCCGGCAATGACCGCCTTTGCCATTCCCGGCCTTGCCAACCTGTGGCTGATCGCAACCAAGGACACCGCCTTGCTGGCCGTCGTCGGGTTCTCCGAATTGACGCTGGAAACACGGCAGGCGGCGCAATCGACGCGGGCCTATTTCACCTTCTTCCTTGCCGCCGGATTCCTCTATCTGATGGTCACGCTCCTGTCGGGCGTCGTCTTTGGCCGGATCGAAAAATGGGCGCGGCGCGGCCAACCATCGCATCGGGGTACGCCATGATCCGCGCAATGATGATTCCCCGTCGCCTGATCATGCTGGGCCTCTTCGCGGCCTTCGTAATCTGGTGCGCCGCCACGCTCGACTGGTCCTGGATCCCCGCCTACGCGCCGCTGGCGCTCAGCGGGTTGTGGGTGACAATCTGGTTGCTGGTCGTATCGCTGGTACTCGGCTTTGCCCTCGCCGTGCCGCTTGGCCTCGCGCAGGCGATCGGGCCGTGGTACTTGGCCGCCCCTGCCCGCGCCTTTTGCACCGTGATCCGCGGCACGCCGCTCCTGCTGCAAATCTGGCTGCTCTACTTCGGCCTTGGCTCGCTTTTCCCGCAATTCCCGTGGATTCGCGAATCCGAGCTTTGGCCCTATCTGCGCCAGGCCTGGCCCTACGCGATCCTGTCGCTGACCCTCAGCTATGCCGGATATGAGGGCGAGGTCATGCGCGGCGCGTTCGCATCTGTGCAAAAGGGCCAGATCGAGGCGGCGCGCGCCTTTGGCATGCCGCGATTCACCATGTTCCGCCGCATCTGGCTGCCGCAGGCGATCCGTCAGGCCCTGCCCACGCTGGGCGGCGAGACGATCCTGCAACTCAAGGCCACGCCGCTGGTTGCAACCATCACCATCGTCGAGCTATACGCCGTCGCCGCCCGCGTGCGGCAGGACACATTCATCATCTACGAGCCGCTTCTGCTGCTGGCATTGGGCTACATGCTGATCGCGGGTGTCATCACGCTGGGCTTTCGCTGGATCGAACGGCGCGGCCCGCGGATGTAGCTGCGCATCACAGGCATCGCTGCGCGCGGAGGAACCGGCGGGTTATGGGTATTTGCACCAAGAAAAGCACAATCCCAGCGCTTTCATCTTCGCGAAAATATGCATTATCCACTGGAAACCGACAACTCGGCCGCTTTTCGTCAGTCAAAGGTTCCAGCCACGCGCCCCAGCAACATGAATGCGCGCGCGGTGCGGGTGTTCGACAGATCCGAGATGTCGTTATCGTCCGCCGCCTCGGCGAAGGTGCTGAACATCTGATCAAAGCGGCGCAGGAAATGGTGCGCGGCGTCGCGGAAAATAGGGTCGTTTTTCATGCGCGCCGCCGCAAGTGCGAGCGATGAGCGATCGCGAATGCCGCCAAGCGCGGCAATGGCGCGTCCCCGCGCGCCGCCCGCAAAACTGCGCCAGATTTCTGGTCGCGCCATGTCCGGGCGCAGATCGTCCATGTAGATGCCGTCCTGGCTGAGCAGCGTCAGAACATCCTGCGCTGCCTGAATCAGCTGAGCCGTCGGGCGGTCCTTCAGCGCGCGCCGCAGTGAGGCAAAGCCGGCCTTGTCCTCCGCCGTTTCGGGGAAGTTCAGCGCGCGGATAAAATCGCTGCGCGCAAGCGGGGGCTGCATATCTTCCGCCGGCGTCCCGAGCGGCAACGCGACCTGCTTCTCTTCGTTCGCTTGCGGGCGGGCGGCGGGGCTACGCGAAGGCGGCGGCGGCGGCGGCGACGCGGGCCGTGTCGAGGAAAATGTCGCAAGTGCGGTTTCCGTCTTGCGCTGCGCTGCGGCGATTTCGTCCAGCTTGCGCGCGATGGACATATCCGCGCCGCCCTGGCCGTTTTGCGCCTTCGACTGCGCGATATAGGTTTGGCGGATCCCCTCTATCGCGGCATGGAGCCGGGCGCTTTCCTCGCGCATGATCCGGGCCGTGCGGGCGGCGATGGCCGCGACCCACATCATTGCCACGGGCAAAAAGATCACCAGCGCGGTCAGCACAAAACTCAGCGCGCCGTTGCCCACACCTGCGCCCTGCACGACGAAAAACAATGTTGCCCCCAGCAGCCAGACCCCCGACAGGATCAATGCGGCCAACTCAACCGCCGACAGACGTTCGGGCGCTTGCGCGCTGCCGGTTTGAAACCCTTTCGGTTTGGGCGTCATTGTCATACGCCTGTGCTGAAAACGGACCGATCAGACATACGCGATCTTCAATACCTCATAGGCCCGGTCGCCGCCCGGCGTGCGCACTTCGACGCTGTCGCCCTCGTCCTTGCCGATCAGGGCGCGGGCGATGGGCGACTTGATGTTCAGCAAACCTTTTTCGATGTTCGCCTCATGCTCGCCGACGATCTGCCAGGTCTTTTCCTCGTCCGTATCCTCATCCACCAGCGTCACGGTCGCGCCGAATTTGATCGTGCCGGACAGTTTCTTGGGGTCGATCACTTCGGCAAGGCTCAGCGCGCCTTCCAGTTCCTTGATCCGACCCTCTATGAAGCTCTGCTTTTCGCGGGCGGAATGGTATTCGGCATTCTCGGACAGATCGCCGTGTTCGCGCGCGTCGGCGATGGCGCGGATGATGGCCGGGCGCTCAACCGATTTCAGTTGTTTCAGTTCGGC
This sequence comes from Roseovarius dicentrarchi, assembly GCF_003316635.1. GTDB lineage: Bacteria > Pseudomonadota > Alphaproteobacteria > Rhodobacterales > Rhodobacteraceae > Roseovarius > Roseovarius dicentrarchi. The sequence continues at coordinate 32,432 of NZ_QNQP01000012.1, forward strand.
GCCCAGCGCGTCGTTGCCTGCGCGTGTCATTGGAAATTTTTCCATGTCTGTGCCCTCGGTTGTTTTCGCGGCGCCGCCTGCCGCCCGTATTGATTTCAGCCGAACCAAGGATGACCCCAGTGCGCGCGGCTTTGCAATAGAGCATTGGCTTTGCGCGTGCAATCAGCCGGGCGGGCCAGCGCGCAGGACGGGTGACAAATTGCGCATGCGGTCCGAACGTGTTTGAATTGACGCGATACACCGCGCCGCGTTAGGACTGTGCGCAACTATATTGTCCGCTCTGCGCGGCCTTTGAAAGGATGATCCGATGTCAGGCACAACACGCGAGACCATGGAATATGATGTGGTGATCGTCGGCGCCGGCCCTGCGGGTCTGAGCGCGGCGATCCGCCTGAAACAGCTGGACCCCGATATGGAGGTTGTCGTGCTGGAAAAGGGCAGCGAGGTCGGGGCGCATATCCTGTCGGGCGCCGTGCTGGACCCTGTCGGGCTGAACCGCCTGATGCCCGATTGGAAGGAAAAGGGCGCGCCGCTGAACGTGCCGGTCAAGGATGACAGTTTCTACCTGCTGGGCGAAGGCGGCAAGGTGCGCGTGCCAAACTTCCCCATGCCCGGATTGATGAGCAATCACGGCAACTACATCGTTTCCATGGGCAATGTCTGTCGCTGGATGGCCGAACAGGCCGAGGCGCTGGGCGTCGAGGTGTTCCCCGGCATGGCCTGCTCGGAAATCGTGTATGGCGAGGATGGCAGCGTCAAAGGCGTGGTGGCAGGTGAATTTGGCCGCAACGCCGACGGCAGCGAAGGACCGGGATACGAGCCGGGGATGGAGTTGCACGGCAAATATGTCTTTCTAGGCGAGGGCGTGCGCGGGTCGCTGTCCAAACAGGTCATGCAGAAATTCGATCTGTCCGCCGGGCACGAGCCGCAGAAATACGGCCTCGGCATGAAGGAAATCTGGGAGATTGACCCCGAAAAGCACCGGATGGGCAGCGTTACCCACACCATGGGCTGGCCGCTGGGCAAGAATGCAGGCGGCGGATCGTTCATCTATCACCTTGACAACAATCAGGTCTATGTCGGCTTCGTCGTTCACCTGAACTACAAGAACCCTTACCTCTATCCTTACATGGAATTCCAGCGGTTCAAGCATCACCCGATGGTGGCCGAATTGCTGAAAGGCGGCAAACGCGTGGCCTATGGCGCCCGCGCGATCAGCGAAGGCGGCTATCAGTCGATGCCCAAAATGGTTGCGCCCGGCGTTGCCCTGCTGGGCTGTTCGGTCGGGATGGTCAACGTGCCGCGCATCAAGGGCAACCATAACGCGATGCTTTCGGGCATGGCCGCGGCCGAGGCTGCGCATGCCGCGATCAAGGCCGGACGGCAGGGCGACGAGCTGTCCGATTACGAGGCCGAAGTACGGCAGGGCGACATTGGCAAGGATCTGAAAAAGGTCCGCAACGTCAAACCGCTCTGGTCTAAATACGGGCTGGGTACATCGCTGGCGCTGGGCGGTTTGGACATGTGGACCAACACGTTCGGCTTTTCCCTGATGGGCACGCTCAAGCACGGTAAGAACGACGCCGAAGCGACCGAGCTGGCCGAGAAGCACAAGCCGATCGAGTATCCCAAACCCGACGGCAAGCTCAGCTTTGACCGCCTGACGAATGTCAGTTTCTCAATGACAAACCATGAAGAGTCCCAGCCGGCGCACCTGAAATTGAAGAATCCCGACATTCCTGTCGATTTCAACCTGCCGAAATATGCCGGCCCTTCCGCGCGCTATTGCCCCGCCGGCGTCTATGAGTTCATCGAAGAGGATGGCAAGCCGCCGCGTTTTCAGATCAACTTTCAGAACTGCGTGCATTGCAAGACCTGCGACATCAAGGATCCGGCGCAAAACATCAACTGGACCACACCGCAGGGTGGTGACGGGCCGAACTACCCCAATATGTAGGCCGCGCCGGAACACGCAAAATTCATTGGGCGCCCGGCGGCGATATGCCGGGCGTCATTGCCCTCGGACCTGCTGCGCATTACGTTGCACCGAATGTATTTATTCAAAACAGGGGCAGCAGGTGTGACAATCCGATTTCTGACCATTCTGGCACTTGTGGCCCCCACGCTTACCGCCCCGATTGCCGCCAGCGCGGATGATGCCGCCGGCCCGTACCTTGCCACCCGCGCCGCGCGATTCGACAGTGATTACGCCGCCGCCGCAAGATATGCGCTGATTGCCCTGAAGGCCGATCCCGACAATCTGGTGTTGCTGGACAGTGCCGTTGGCGCGCTGCTGGCGACCGGCGAGGTGGAGAAGGCCCTGCCGATCGCCCAGCGCATGCAAGAGGCCGAGATACGCAGCCAGCTGGCGCAGATGGTGCTGCTGGGCGACGCCGCCGCTACGGGCGATTTCGCAACCGTCCTTGAGATGATCGAGGCCGAGCAGGCTGTTGGCCCACTGGCCGACGGGCTGATCGCCGCATGGGCCACGCTGGGCACCGGCGACATGGGCGCGGCACTGAAGAAATTCGATGCCATCGCGGCCGAGCCGGGGCTGCGCAGCCTTGCCGTCTATCACAAGGCGCTGGCCCTCGCCTCGGTCGGGGATTTCGAGAGCGCGGACAAAATCTATGCGGGCGAAACCGACGGCCCCATGCAAACCACCCGCCGCAGCGTGATTGCCTGGGCCGAAGTGCTGAGCCAGCTTGAGCGCAACGACGATGCGATCAAGGTTCTGGATGATACGTTCGGCACCGACGCCGATCCGCAAGTGGCAGATCTGCGCGCCCGCCTGACAGAGGGCGAGCGGCTGAACCTTGGCCGGATAGAAACGCCGCGTCAGGGCATCAGTGAGGTGTTTCTGTCGCTGGGTATGGCGCTGTTGCAGGATACCAGCCCCGATTACGTGCTGCTTTACACCCGGCTAGCGGAATATCTGGACCCCAATGACGTCGATGCGATGATCATGACCGGCGAATTGCTGGCGCAGCTTGGCCGGTACGAGCTGGCCAGCGAGGCATTCAAGCGGGTGCCAAAATCGTCGCCCTCCTACTACACGTCCGAGCTGAGCCGTGCCGAGGCGCTGCGCAGCTCGGGTGATTTGCCCGGCTCCATCGCCATCGTGGCCAGCCTGCGGCAAAGCCATCCGGCCATCGCGCTGGTGCATGCCTCTGCCGGGGATCTCTACCGCCAGAATGACCAGTTCCAGGAGGCGGTCGAGGCTTATGATGCGGCCATCACCCGTTACAAAGAGAAGGGTGATGAGCCCTGGTTCGTTGTCTATTCCCGCGCGATCAGCTATGAGCGACTGGGTAAATGGCCCGAAGCCGAGGCTGATTTTCGCCGCGCGCTGGAGTTGAACCCAGACGAGCCGATGGTGCTGAACTATCTGGGGTATTCGCTGGTCGAACAGCGGAGCAAGCTGGACGAAGCGCTGGACATGATCGAACGCGCCGTGCAGGCCGAACCCAACAGCGGCGCCATCGTCGACAGTTTGGGCTGGGCGCAGTTCCGCCTTGGCCGCTATGCCGAGGCGGTCGTCAATCTGGAGCGGGCAGCGGAACTCTACGCGGTCGATCCGGTTGTGAACGATCATCTTGGCGATGCGATGTGGGCCGTTGGCCGCCAGACCGAAGCCCGGTTTCAGTGGCGGCGCGCGCTGTCGCTTGTGGACATGGACAAACCGAACCCCGACGTCGACCCTGACCGTATCCGCCGCAAGCTGGAGGTCGGGCTGGACGCGGTTCTTGAGGAAGAGGGCGCAAAGCCCCTGAAAGTGAGCGATGATGAAGGATGAACATATGGTAAATGACACCGACACAGCCGAAGTCTTTGCCCCGGCCAAAATCAACATGACCCTGCACGTCACCGGCAGGCGCGACGACGGTTATCACGAACTGGATTCGCTGGTGATGTTTGCCGATATCGGGGACCGTGTCACGGTGAGCCGGGCGGATACCCCCGCGTTGGACATGACCGGCCCCATGGCGGAAAAAACGCCAAAGGGCGATGATAACCTCGTTCTGCGTGCTGCACGTATGATGGGCACTGACGCCCACATCACGCTTGAGAAAACGCTGCCTGTCGCGGCCGGTATCGGCGGCGGATCCAGCGATGCGGCGGCAACGCTGCGTGCCCTGTCCGAGCTGACGGGCAAGCCGATCCCCGATGATATTCTCGCTCTTGGCGCCGATGCGCCGGTCTGCTGCGCGGCCCCCGCCGGCGCCGCCCGGATGAGCGGCGTGGGCCAGATTGTGACCCCGCTGCCCGATCTGCCCGAATTGCACGCCGTTCTGGTCAACCCGAATATCCCGGTGATGACAACCGAGGTTTTCCGCCGCCTTGCCAAACGTGACAACGCGCCCATGCCAGACCCGATTCCCAGCGGCGTTGACGCGGCGACCTTCATCGAATGGCTAAAGGCGCAGCGTAACGATTTGCAGGATGCCGCGATCGCCTGCGAGCCGGTGATCGAGCAGGTTTTTTCGACGCTTGAGGTCACGCCGGGCTGCATGTTGGCCCGCATGTCAGGGTCCGGCGGCACCTGCTTCGGCATCTATGCCGACGCGGAAACCGCCGCCAGCGCAGCGGGCCGCCTGCAAGAAAGCCATCCCGGCTGGTGGGTTGTGGCCACGCGCCTGAATGCGACCTGACGAAACAATAATGAGACTTGCGCGCCCTGCACCGGGGCGCGCTCAGGCGATGCGCGACACCACGTAATCGGCCAGATCGGCAAGCATGTCACGTACCGGATGCGCCGGCAGCAGATCGAGGCTTTGGTTAGCCGTCGCTGCCCATGTCAGCGCATCCTCCCGCGCTGCCTGCAACGCGCCATGCCCGCGCATCAGGTCAATCGCGTGGTCCAGATCACCATCCCGCTGATCGCCCTTCTCTATCGTGCGGCGCCAGAAATTACGCTCTGCCTCGTCGGCTTTGGCGACGGCCTTGATGATCGGCAGAGTCAGTTTGCGCTCGCGGAAGTCATCGCCGATATTCTTGCCCGTCGCCGCGCTGTCGCCCTGAAAATCAAGCAAATCATCCGCAATCTGAAACGCGATTCCCAGCGCATCACCATATGCGTAGAGCGCGCGGCATTGCGCATCAGGCACCCCGGCGATCACGCCGCCCACCTCCGTTGCCGCTGAAAACAGGGCAGCTGTCTTGCCGCGCACAACTTGCAAATAGATGTCTTCGGTCGTCGCCAGATCGCGGGCTGCGGTCAGTTGCAAGACCTCGCCCTCGGCAATCGTCGCAGAGGCATTGGCCAGAATATCCAGCACCCGCAGACTGCCGGTTTCAACCATCAGCTGAAACGACCGGGCAAACAAATAATCCCCAACCAGAATGCTGGATTTGTTATCCCACAACAGATTGGCCGTCGCACGCCCGCGCCGTTGACTGCTTTCATCGACGACATCATCATGCAGCAAGGTTGCCGTATGGATAAACTCAACAGTTGCGGCCAGTTTTTCGTCGTTATCACCGCTGTAGCCGCAAATATCCGCTGCCGCCAACGTCAGCAGCGGGCGCAGGCGTTTGCCCCCTGCCCCAACCAGATGCGTCGTCACCTGCGGGATGCGTGGCGCGTGACGCGATTCCATTCGTGACCGGATCAGCTGATCGACCGCCGCCATCTTGGCCTCGAACCGGGCAGCCAGCCTATCATGCGGTTTACTCAGCATCTGGTCCACATTCATCCCGTCCGTGTCTGGCGCGCCTCGACAAGATCGCGGCGCGCGCTTAAGTCAAATGGTATGAAACAGATATTGCGAACCACCGATATGGCAACCATCGCGTTCGCCCAGGCCCTGCTTCAGGGCGAGGGTATAGACTGCTTTGAAATGGACGTAAATATGAGCGTTCTGGAAGGCGGCATAGGTATTTTCCCACGCCGCCTGATGGTGCGCGCCGATGATTTCACCGATGCCGTCCGCGCCCTGCGGGACAACGGGATCGAGGTTTATGACGGCCCCTGACACGCGCGGGCGGCTGCGGTAATCCGGCGCACTAGGGTCGGCGCGACCACCGCTTGCGCTGTGCGGTCAAATGCCGCGACATTTATCCGCATTATTCCGCCGACATGCTGCGCCTGCGGCGTGACAGACACAGAAATATATGCTGCACTCAAATCACGATATTTCGTACATACAGCAGAGGAGTGCTTTCATGAGCTTGGCTTCGCACATCGAGGAACTGAAGAGAAAACATCAGGACCTGTCGACCAAAGTAGATCACGCGCAGCGCGCGCCGGGTGTCAGCAACCTTGACGTATCCGAATTGAAGAAACAAAAACTGCGCCTCAAGGAAGAAATTGAGCGTCTTTCCGGCAACTGACTTCGGATCATTTCAATGACAAACACAAGGCCGACGCGGATCGCGTCGGCCTTTTTGCAGAACCTGCCCTTTTCAGACGAAAAACTGGGCGCCGTTGGCCGAAATCGTGGAGCCGTTGATAAAGCCCGATCCGTCAGCCGCCAAAAACGACACGCAGCGCGCAATCTCTTCCGGCTCACCCAGGCGGCCAGCGGGGATTTGCCCGATGATCGACTCGCGGACCTTTTCAGGAACGGCCATCACCATCTCGGTTGCGATATAGCCGGGGCAGACAGCGTTAGCAGTGATGCCCGCGCGCGCGCCCTCTTGTGCCAGGCTCTTGACGATGCCCAGATCGCCCGCCTTGGTCGCGGCATAGTTCACCTGCGCAAACTGTCCCTTCTGACCATTGATGGAGCTGATAACGATCACGCGGCCAAATTTACGCTCGCGCATTCCCGGCCAGACCGGGTGAACTGTATTGAACACGCCGGTCAGGTTGGTGTCGATGACCTGATGCCACTGCTCCGGCGTCATCTTGTGAAACGGTGCATCGCGTGTGATCCCCGCATTGGCAACGACGATATCGATGGGGCCAAGATCCTTTTCGACCTGGGCGATACCCGCCGCGCTTTCCTCGTAGTCGGCAACGTTCCATTTGTAGGTCTGAATTCCGGTTTCGTCGGTAAACGCCTTGGCGGCCTCATCATTACCGGCGTAAGTTGCGGCGACATTGCATCCATCCGCCTTCAGCTGTTTGGCGATTGCCGCGCCGATACCGCGCGTTCCACCTGTAACGAGTGCTATTCTTGCCATGTTGAATTCCCTTCTGTCGTTTGTTCTTGCATCACAAACCAGTAAGTCTGTTACCTGATCAAGTGTCAACGCGCAATAATCTTGCGCAGCCGGTTTGTGCCGTTCTTCTTTGGCACGGGCGATTCCATGCGCTGGATCAGCGCCGAGCGACGCAAAAGTCAGACCCGTCCGCGCTTGTTTGCTTCAAACCGGTCGGGATATTGGACGCCCCGAACGGTCACCATATCAAAGCGCTCCCTTCTCCATTTGCGCAAATGCAACCGTGGGCTCAATTTGGCCCGATACGGGACGCGACGCCACGATATCAAGACGGATGGATAAATGTGAAAAAAGCGGCCCGCAAAGCAGGGCCGCCTTTTGGCTGATGTGTCCGCCTATCAAGCGGGCCGTTGAGGCCTGTCCTCTACCTGTCAGATATCAAGGCAGGAAAACGTGCGGCTCAACACTGGCCGCTCGCAATCAGCTGCGCTCCAAGCACATGGCTACGCCCATACCGCCGCCGATGCACAATGTTGCCAAACCCCGCTTGGCGCCGCGGCGTTTCATTTCAAACAGCAGCGTATTCAGAACGCGGCAGCCAGAGGCGCCGATGGGGTGGCCGATTGCAATGGCGCCACCATTCACGTTCACGATGGCCGGATCCCATCCCATTTCCTTGTTGACCGCACAGGCCTGAGCGGCGAAGGCTTCATTCGCTTCGATCAGATCCAGATCGCCCACTTTCCAGCCCGCTTTCTCAAGCGCTTTCTGGCTGGCATAGATGGGACCGGCGCCCATGATTGACGGATCCAGACCCGCGGTTGCATAGCTGGCGATCCGCGCCAAAGGCTCAATACCGCGTTTCTCGGCGTTTTCCGCACTCATCAAGAGGGTCGCCGCCGCCCCGTCATTTATGCCGCTGGCATTGGCGGCGGTGACGGTGCCATCCTTGGTAAACGCGGGGCGCATTTTCTGCATGGCCTCAATCACCGCGCCGTGACGGATATATTCATCCTTGTCGATAATCGCCTCGCCCTTGCGGGACTTGACGCTGAACGGGACAATTTCGTCATCAAAGCGCCCTGCGTTTTGCGCCTCTTCCGCCTTGTTCTGGCTCGCCAGGGCAAACTCATCCTGCATCTCGCGGCTGATTGACCACTGCTCGGCCACATTTTCAGCGGTTTGCCCCATGTGATAGCCGTTGAACGCGTCCCACAAGCCGTCGCGGATCATCGTATCGATCATCGACACGTCGCCCATCTTATGACCGGCGCGCAGATGCGCGGCGTGGGGGCTGAGTGTCATGTTTTCCTGGCCGCCGGCACAGATGATTGCAGCGTCGCCCAGCTGAATATGCTGCGCGCCCAGCGAAACCGCCCGAAGACCGGAACCACACACCTGATTGATGCTCCAAGCGGCGCTTTCCTGCGGCAGGCCGGCGTTTATATGCGCCTGGCGCGCGGGGTTTTGTCCCTGCGCTGCCGTCAGAACCTGACCAAGGATCGTCTCGGACACTTCGGCCTTGTCGATGCCTGCGCGGGCGACGACCGCTTCGAGGACGGCAGCCCCCAGATCATGTGCGGGCGTATTTGCAAACGCCCCCCCGAAAGAGCCGACAGCAGTGCGTGCGGCTGATGCGATAACGACATTGGTCAATTGAAATCCTCCAACAGGTTTTCAGGCACCGGTGCCCCGACCTATCCGTCGGCGCCACCCCTGCCCGCTCCCCAAATGAATAGCGGATGCGAATGAATGCAGCAACCGGGACGGTGGCGTGCCTCGCGCTTTGCGCCGTTCACGCAGATGCACGCCGTTTGTCCGGCATCTGCCAGGCGGGCTTGACCGTGGGGGCGCCATAAAAATACCCCTGCAGGCAGTCGATTCCTATGGCTGTCAGATACGCCGCATCATCTGCGCGCTCGACGCTTTCGGCGACTGTGAACATGTCGAATTGCCGCGCAATGGTGGCCAACGCATTTGTCAGCACCTGATTATCTGCGTTTTGGGCAATGCCCCGGATAAACTGACCGTCGATCTTGAGAATGTCGAAATAGAAATCCTTGAGATACCGAAAAGACGTAAATCCGGCGCCGAAATCATCCAAGGCAAAGCTGATGCCGCGCTGCGACAGATCTGACATGAAGCCAGTCACCAGTTCCGGCACCAACATTGCCGAACTTTCGGTGATCTCCAGAATCAGCCGCTCACCCACCGTCGGATCCGCGTCCAGCCCCCGTTTCAGGGTGCGCATCCAGCGGCCATAGCCGATGGACCGGGCGGACATGTTAATCGACAGACGAAGCGCGCTGTGCATCGACAGGGTGCGCAGCCCCTTTTCCAGTGCAAGGCAGTCGACGACGCGCCCTGTTTCCGTTGTTTCGATCGCGCCGATGAACTCCTTGGCCGGGATAATCCTGCCGCTACTGTCCAGAACGCGAATCAACCCTTCGTAAAATGCGACGCGGTCCACCTGCCCCGCCGGAACGACCGGCTGATAGGCAAGCATCACCTGTTTATGGCGCACCGCATCCTCCACCATCGCGATGGTGGACTGATCGCGCGCGGAGATTGCGAATGACAACGGGTCCTGGTGGCCTGCCGGCACATCCGCCCATTTCGCCTTCCGGTGGTCTGTCATGGGTCGCTCCGATTTGGTTATCGCCCAATTTGCGCCGTATGAGCTAAGGAAAGCTTAAAGTGAAAATTTGAATTGATGGAGTATGTCTAAAAATGTGCAGACGGTGCGACTGGGCGGGGCCCGAAGACATCTACATCGCCTATCATGACACCGAATGGGGTGTGCCCGAATGGGACAGTCGCGCACTGTGGGAGAAGCTGATTCTAGACGGGTTTCAGGCCGGTCTGAGCTGGATCACAATCCTGAAAAAGCGGGACAATTTCCGCGAGGCGTTCGCCGGATTTGACCCCCATATCATCGCAGACTGGGGTGCGGCGGACGTCGATCGCCTGCTGGCAAATCCCGGTATTATCCGCCACCGCGGCAAAATCGAGGCGACCATCAGCAATGCGCAGGCTTGGCAGAGTATCGAGGCGCACCAAGGCTTTGACACGTATCTTTGGGATTTTGTCGGGGGCGCGCCCGTGCAGAATACATGGGACCGGCAATCAGATGTGCCGCCGCACACGCCACTATCGACGCTGATCTCAAAGGACCTGAAGCGGCGAGGATTCAAATTTTGCGGTCCGACCATCGTTTACGCGTTCATGGAAGCATGCGGACTGGTCAACGATCACCTGACCTGCTGCCCGCGCCACGCAGAGGTGGCCGGGATGGCAGAACGCCGCCCGACGGATTGAACACATTTTCGCCACATTGGCCTGTGTAGTGGGCGCCACGCGAAAATCCCCAACATATGGGATCAATACCTTGCCGTCGTTCAGAAACATGAGCGAATTGAATACTTTATTTGGAACAAATCATGTGATACTTTACCTCGACAAATAAAGTCAGTCGAAACAATTCGGCGGCGCGAGGCAGTAAAAAAGAGTAGTTCCATGAAAACTCGGAACAGACAGTCCATGCGGCTGACGCTGTGGGTGTGTGCCACAGTCTGGATGTTCGTGATCGTCCCGCTGAGCGCGGCGGCGGCACCTTATGCAGCATATGTCGTGGACGCGAGATCCGGTAAAGTGCTGCATTCGGAAAATGCGAACGCGCGCTTGCACCCGGCGTCCCTGACAAAAATGATGACACTTTATATTGCCTTTGAGGCAATCGAACATGGCGAGATTGGGCTGGATGACGAAGTGGTCATTTCGCGCAACGCGGCGAGCGAGCCGCCCAGCAAACTGGGCCTGAAGTCAGGCCAGCGCATCAAACTGCGCTACCTGATTCGCGCCGCCGCCGTAAAATCGGCCAATGACGCCGCCACGGCAATTGGCGAGGCGATCGAGGGATCGGAGGCCGCTTTTGCCCGCCGGATGAACCGCACGGCGCAGGCGCTTGGCATGACGCGGACCACCTTTCGCAACGCCCACGGGCTGACCGAAGAGGGACATCTGTCCACCGCACATGACATGACAATTCTGGGCCGGCACGTTTTCTACGACTATCCGGGCTACTATAACCTGTTTTCGCGGATTACGGCCGATGCCGGGGTTGGCAAAGTCTACCATACCAACCGCAAGCTTCTGCGCGCCTATCAGGGCGCCGACGGGATCAAGACAGGCTACACCCGCGCGGCCGGTTTCAATCTGGTCGCCAGCGCCGAGCGGGGCGGCGAGCGGATCATCGCAACGGTTTTCGGTGGCCGGTCTACCGCGACGCGTAATGCGCGGGTTGCCGAGCTGTTGGATCTGGGATTCCGGCAGGCCCCCACGCGGGTCGCCGTCAACCAGCCCCGCAAGCCGAAATATATGGGCAGCGGCAGCGCCAAGGTGATTCGCGTCGCCGGAGACAACGAAGAGCAGGGCGTCGCCGGCAAGACCGTCCGTCTGACCGCCGCCGCCGCCGTCAAGGTCAGCCTGCGGCCAAAATCGCGTCCGGCGCCTGCGGCGCCAGATATTCCGGTGCTTGTCGCATCACAGGACGATATTCAAAAGGCCCTGATGGCCGCGCAAAGCGTGGAAGTGGCCGCCGTCCAGCCCGTCGCGCCCCCTGTCAAGCCGGCGCAGCCTGCCGCGGCAGCACCTGAAACGCTGGTGCAGGTGGCAGCAGCCGCCCCTGCGCCGTCCCGCGTGCCCGCATCCGTCAAACCGGTGCGCCGGCCCAGCGACCTGACCCTTGCCAGCCTTCAGGCTCCGGCAGAGGATCCGGTGCAGGAGGTCGTCACGCGCATCTCCACCTCGGGCGGCCGCAACTGGGGTATCAATGTCGGGCGCTATGGCAGCCAGTACAAAGCGCAGAAAGTATTGCTGAAAACCGCCCTCAGCGAGATGAGCACGCTGGACGGATCGCTGCGCAAGGTCGTGAACCGGTCAGGTGGATATGACGCCAACTTCATGGGTCTGACACGGGAAACCGCCGATCTGGCCTGCCGCAGGCTGCAATCGCGCCAGATGACCTGCTTCATGATTGAGCCGGGTTAAGATCCTCAAATCAGCAGGGCGAAACGGACATCGGGCGCGGGGAACACTCCCGCGCCCGATGTCCGTCTGGGCACTGGTCTGCGCTGCTATGGTTTGGGGTGGTCGTCCCACTCATCGGACAGGATGCGGCGGCTGTCGCCTTCGGGGTCGTCATACTGATTGCTGCGCAGCGTATAGACAAAGCCCGCCAGTCCGACACCGCCCAGTAGCAGCGAGATTGGTATGAGATAGACCAGAATATTCATGTGCGTCCCTTCAGTCGCAGCGCGTTCAACGACACCACGATCGAACTGGTGGACATCGCCAGCGCCGCGATCAGCGGTGTGGCCAGACCGGCAACCGCCAGCGGCACGGCGATGATATTGTAAAACGTGGCGATGCGGAAATTCTCGCGGATACGGCGGGTGGCGCTTTGTGCGATGGCGCAGGCATCTGCGATGGGTGACAGGTCCGCGCCCAGCAGCACGATGTCGGACGCCGCGCGCGCTGCATCCAGCGCGCTGGCAGGCGAGATGGATACATGCGCGGCGCTCAGCGCGGCGGTGTCGTTCAGCCCGTCACCCACCATCAGCACCTTGCGGCCCTCGTCCGTCATTGCCGCAATCCGGTTCGCCTTGTCCTCGGGCAGCGCCTCGGCCAGCCATTCAGGGATTCCCAGGCGCAGGGCCATGGCCTCAACGGCGGGGGCGCTGTCGCCAGAGATCAGCACCACATGCTTGCCCGCGGCCTTCAGCGCATCTACCGCCTCGGCGGCGCCGGTGCGCAGCGTGTCGGCAAAGGTCAGGGCCAGTGGGGCGCCCTGCCCCATTTGCAAATATGTCGCCGTCTGCGCCAGCGCATCGGCCCCGGTCCAGCTGGCCCGGCCAAGCCGTACGCGGCTGCCTTGCCAGATGCCTTCGGTGCCGTAGCCCGGCACTTCGCGGATCTCCGACACCTCTGCCGGGGTGATGCCCGCGGCCTCAGCGCCCACAACAATCGCCCGGCTCAGCGGATGGGACGATCCGCCCGCCAGCGCCATTGCAACCGCCAGCGCACCGGGGTCCAGCGCCTCCGGCGTCTCAAGCGTAGGGGTGCCGGTGGTCAGCGTGCCGGTCTTGTCGAATACGACCGTATCAACCTCGGCCAGACGCTCCAGCGCGGTGGCGTGTTTGATCAGCATGCCGCGTTTGAACAGTCGCCCGCTGGCGGCTGTCGTCACCGCTGGCACCGCCAGACCCAGCGCGCAGGGGCAGGTGATGATCAGCACGGCGGCGGCGATGTTCAGTGCCGTGCGCATGTCGCCGGTGCCGATCAGCCAGCCAAGGAACGCCAGCGCCGACAGGATATGCACGCCGGGCGCGTAAAGCTTGGCCGCGCGGTCGGCCAGCGACGTGTAATTGGCGCGGCCCGCCTCGGCCATTGCGACCAGATCCGCCATGCGGTGCAGGGATGTGTCGGCGCCTACGGCGGTTGCGCGCAAGGTAAGCGGGCCGGTCAGGTTCATCTCGCCCGCCGAAACCTGCTGGCCCGGCGCGGCGAAAACCGGCGTCGTTTCCCCGGTCAGCAGCGAGCGATCCAGCTCGGAGGTGCCCTCCTCGATCACGCCATCGACGGGCATCCGCCCGCCGGGGCGCACCCGGATCAGATCCCCCAGCCGCAGCTCTGCCACCGCCACCTGCGTTTCGGTGTCCCCCTCCAGCCGCCACGCGCGCGGCACCTCCAGCGCCGTCAGCTCCTCGGCGGCAGAGCGGGCAATGGCGCGGGTGCGATGGTCCAGATAGCGGCCGGCCAATAGGAAAAACACCAGCGTCAGCGCGGCGTCGAAATAGGCGTGATGCCCGCTGAGCGCGGTTTCCCACAGCGATGTGCCGACGGCCAGCAAAATGGCCAGCGTGATCGGCACATCCATGTTCAGCCGCCCGCCGCGCAGCGCGTGCCACGCGTTACGGAAAAACGGCTGGCCCGAAAACGCGATGGTCGGCAGTGCGATGGCCGCCGAAATCCAGTGGAACATATCGCGCGTCGCATCGGCGGCGCCGGACCAGACAGCGACCGACAACAGCATGACGTTCATGCTGGCAAAGCCCGCAACCGCCAGCCGCATCAGCAATTCGCGCCCGGCCCTGTCCGTCGCGGTGGCGCGCAGGGCGGCGGCGTCCAGCTCGTGCGCCTCGTATCCCAGCGCCTCGACCAGCGCGATCATCTCGGACACGTCCACGTCCGGCGCGGCGGTGATACTGGCCCGCCGCAGCGTCAGGTTGACGCGCGCGGCGCTGACGCGGGGATGGGCCATCAGCCCGCGTTCGACCTTGGTGATGCAGGCGGCGCAATGCACACCCGGCACCGACAGCATCAGGCGCGCATCACCGTCCTGCGCCGCGCGGCCCGATCCGGCCAGATCAGACGCAGCAGGCCCCGCAGCGCAGGCGGGGCAGGCTGAAAACGAAGGACGCATGGCGGTTGTCATTGCTTGCGCAGCACCACGCGCTGCTGAAACTGGGTGCCGTCAGCGGCCACAGCCTCCATGCGGATGTTCCAGTTGCCCGGTGCCAGATCCACAGGCGCCGTATAAGCGGTGCCGTCATAGGTGAAATCGGGCGCCATATCATCGCGCACATGCGTCGCGCGGCCCAGCACCGCATCCAGCTGAGCCACCTCGACCGGCGCGCCTGACGCGCCGGTGATGGCAAGGGTCAGAACGCCGTCCTGATGGCTGGCATCTACTGTCCAGCCCAGCGCCTCCTGCGCGTCGCGCCGTTCGTCGAACTGCTGGCTGGCGACATAGGAATTGGCAACCTCCAGCCCCGGAAAGGTGCTGACGGCGCTATAGGCCAGAAACAGATTGACGCTGATGATGACGCCGAATGCGCCGACAAAGCCAATCAGAACGTGCCGCCCGGTGATCTTGCCCTCGGACATTATCGGCCCCTTCCGTTGAATGTGGTGTCCTTGTAGGCACGCTCGCCGCTCAAGCGGTCCTCGACCCAGATACGCACGTCTGTCCGTTCGGCTGTCGCCTCGGGTGTGCCGGGCGCAGCTTGCAAATAGACCCGCTGGTTCATGGTGGCGTTGGCCGGCGCCGTGACATAGGCGCCCCTTTCACCTTCGACGAACAAGGTGACGTTGGGCGCGTCGGTCACGGTCAGCTTGAAATCGCGTGCCTCGCCATGTTTGTTCAGCAAACGCACCTCATAGGTGTTGCGGATCGTGCCATCGGACATGGTCACGAAGGTCGGGTTGCGCACCGGCGCCACCGTCAGTTCGATATCCTGCCGGATGAACAGCGCAAAGACCAAGGCAAAGCCCACACCGGCCCACAGCGCCGTATAAAGGATCGTGCGGGGGCGCAGGATGTGCTTGATGATCGGTTTGGGCGGGTTGCCCTCCCGCTCGCTCTGCTCGTCGGTCAGGGCCATGTAATCAATCAGGCCACGCGGCTTGCCGATCTTGTCCATGATTTCGTCGCAGGCGTCGATGCACAGCGCGCAGGTGATGCATTCCATCTGCTGGCCATCGCGGATGTCGATGCCCATCGGGCACACGTTGACGCAGGCCATGCAATCGATGCAATCGCCGGGGCCATCCGTAACCCCCTGAATACCCGTGGGCAGGCCCGGATAGGGTGTGGGCGCATAGGTTGCCTGCCCCGGTCCGGCGGCGCGGCTCATCTGCTCGGCCTCGACGGCCCTTTCGGTGCTGCGGCGGCGCACATTCCCCTTGCCGCGCGGCTCCCCGCGCCATTCGCGGTAGGCGACGGTCAGCGTATCCTCGTCCAGCATGGCCGACTGGATACGCGGCCACGGGCAGGCATAGATGCAGATCTGCTCGCGCGCAAAGCCGCCAAAGAAGAACGTCGTCGCGGTCAGGATGGCAATGGTCGTGTAGGCAATGGGGTGCGCATTCAGCGTGAACAGATCGACCAGCAGCGTTGGCGCATCGGTGAAATAGAACACCCACGCGCCGCCCGTGGCAACCGCGATCACCATCCAGACCAGCCATTTGGTCAGCCGCAGGCGCAGTTTGCGCGCGTCCATCTTTTCCTGCCGGTGCAGGCGCAGACGGGCGTTGCGGTCCCCCTCGATCCATCGCTCGACCAGAATGAACAGGTCGGTCCACACCGTCTGCGGGCAGGCATAGCCGCACCAGACCCGGCCAAGCGCCGAGGTGAACAGGAACAGACCCAGACCCGCCATCACCAGCAAACCGGCCACGAAATAGAATTCATGCGGCCAGATTTCGATCCAGAAGAAATAGAACCGCCGGTTTGCCAGATCCACCAGCACCGCCTGATCGGGCAGGTTGGGGCCGCGATCCCAGCGTATCCAGGGAAACAGATAGTAAATGCCCAGCGTCACAGCCAGGATGATCCATTTCAGATTGCGGAATTTACCATAGACCTTCTTGGGGAATATCGGCTCGCGCGCGGCATAAAGGCTGGGGGGCGGTGTATCTGGCTGGGTGTCGGTCACGGGACTGATCTCCGAGGGTCATTGATCCGCGCGTTGTGCGCGCGGCGGGCAGGCGGTGCATTGACCTGTATCAACAGTTGCAATGCAGACCCTTTCATATCGCGGCCGCGTCCGAGTTGCCATGCGGCCTTTGGGCGCGCAACCACCGCAAAAAGGATTTGGCATGCGGGCGCAGGATACCCGGCCGGGTGACGATGAAATAGCCTGTTTCGCCGGTTTCGCTGAACAGCACGCGCAAGCGTCCGGCGGCAACATCCGCCTCGACCGAGGACATGGTCAGCACCGCGATGCCCTGCCCGGCGCGCACACCGTCCAGCATCAGGTTGCCCGGCACCTGCGTGACGGACGTGCCGCGCAGCGTGGACAGATCGCCGCGAAACATCCAGTCCGCCGCGAAACTGGCGTGCAATTCGCTGAGCCACGGATACTCCAGCAGCTCCTCAAGCTCCAAAAACGGCCGGTCGCCTACCAGTGACGGGGCGGCGACCACCACAATCTCGGTTTGCAGCAGCAGCTCGGCCTCCAGCCCCGGCCACTGGCCCAGACCAAAGCGGATGGCAATATCGACCCCTCCCGGCGATGGATCCGCCCGCTGCGGCGAGGGATGTACCATCAGATCAACACCCGGATGCAGCGCCTGAAAATCGCCCAGTCGCGGCATCAGCCAGCTGGCCGCAAATTGCGGCGTGACCGATATCTGCAACGGGCGCTGCGCGTCCGCGCCGGTCAGCGCCGCGACCCGCTGCGCGATGGCGCCAAACCCTTCGGTCAGCGCCTCGGCCAGATGCTGCCCCTCCTCGGTCAGGGCCAGTCCGCGCCCCTCGCGCCGGGTCAGGGCCAGCCCCATATGCGCCTCCAGCTGTTTGATTTGCTGGTTGATCGCGGCGTGACTTACATTCAGCCGTGCGCCCGCCGCACTGGCAGAGCCTTCTTGCGCCAATGCGGCAAAGGCACGCAGTGCGGTCAGGGGCGGAAGCGATTGCCAGTCCATATGTAAGTCCACCTTACAATGCGGAAATGTTTCAGACTGGCATTCTAGCTCTGAGCGGCCCATATGTATAGGGCAACTCAAACTTGCGGAAGGAACGCACCATGCTGAATATCTTTGCGAAATCTATCATGACCGCTGCCCGCAACCCCGCACCGCAGCCCAAGGCCTCCCGCGCCCACCGCGCAGAGGCAACGGCCCGCGAAACCAGCAAACCCAATGCTGAAAAGACGGCGCAGCGCCGCGCCTGACAGTCACACCAAACGACATAGAGACAGCAAAAAGGGCCCCTTGGGGCCCTTAAGTCGTCATGGAAATGACCTTGGTCTGAATTGGCGCCGACCTGGCCCGAGACGCGCGAACAAAGCGGTCCAGGCCGGCGCCCACCTGCCCGCCCTGGGGGCGAGCAGGTGTTCCGGGGGCGTGCGGCGATTACTCGCCGCCGCCAAGCTGGTGAACATACGACGCGACAGCAGCAATCTGTGCCTCGCTCAAACGTTCTGTCCATGGGGGCATCACGCCAAACCGGCTGTATTCAACCGTGGCCTTGATGGTGTCGTAATCGCCGCCGTATAGCCAGATCGCGTCGGTCAGGTTCGGTGCGCCCTGATCGCGGTCGCCGGTGCCGTCTTCCATGTGGCAAGCGGCGCAGTTATCCATGAAAATCGCCTCGCCCGCCGCAACCTTGGTCGCGTCCTGCGGCTCTTCCGACAGGGACATGACATAGTTCACGACCTGATCGATTTCCTCACGCTCCAGAATTTCGCCATAGGCGGGCATCTGCGAATAGCGCGCATCGGGATCATCCTCGTTGCGGATGCCATGGGCGATGGTGGTGTGGATCGCTTCGATATCGCCGCCCCACAGCCAGTCATTGTCCAGCAGGTTGGGATAGCCGACCGCCCCCGCCGCGCCCGAACCATGGCACTGGGCGCACCATGTCTTGAACACGGCAGCGCCGGCAGATGTGGCATAACCCGACAGCTCGGGATCGGTGGCGATGCTGGACAGATCCGCCGAGGCAAGGCGCACGTTGATCGCCTCGTTAGCGGCGTCGACGCGGGCAATCTCCTCGGCCACGTTGGCGCGGGTGGAGTATCCGATCAGGCCGGTGGTGGCCGACTTGATCCCAGGCCATGCCGGATAGGCGATGGAATACCCGATGGCCCAAACGATCGTGACATAGAAGGTCCACAGCCACCAGCGCGGCATCGGGTTGTCGAATTCTTCGATCCCGTCCCACTGGTGGCCAGTTGTCTTGGGATCTTCGATTGTTTTTTTCGGTGGCTTTGCCATGTCGCTCACGCCTCCTTTGAGGGGTCTTGCGCACGCGGGGGCGCGGGTTTGTCTTCATGCCGGAACGGGATGTTGGCCGGCGATTCGTATGTTTTCGACGCGCCGGGGCGGAACACCCAGAAGCAGACGCCGATGAAGAACGCAAAGAGCGCGATCAACATCCAGCTGTCGGCAAAGGCGCGCAGGAACGTGTAGGATTCCATATGCCCCCCTTACCGGCTGGCCACTGGCGTGAAGGTCGAGAAATCGACCAGCGTGCCCAGCATCTGCAAATACGCGATCAGCGCATCCATTTCCGAAATCCCCGGCTGCGCATCAAAGTTGCGCACCTGCGCGCCCGGATACCGCTCAAGCATGTCGTCATAGTCACCGAACGGATCGACCTGCACACTGAAATCCAGCGAGGCATTCTCGATCATCTCGTCGGTGTAGGGAACGCCGACAAAACGGTGGGTTTTCAGCAGGTCGCCCACATATTCGCCGTCGATCATGCGATCGGCAAGGAACGCATATTTCGGCATCAGCGACTCGGGCACCACCGATTGCGGGTCCATCAGGTGATCGACATGCCAATCGTCCGAGTAGCGCCCGCCGACACGGGCCAGATCCGGCCCTGCCCGCTTGGACCCCCACTGGAACGGGTGGTCATACTGCGATTCGGCGGCCAGGCTGTAGTGGCCGTACCGCTCCACCTCGTCGCGCATGGGGCGGATCATCTGACTGTGGCAGACGTAGCAACCCTCGCGCACATAGATGTCGCGCCCGGTCAACTCCAGCGGGGAGTAGGGGCGCATGCCCTCTACATCCTCGATGGTATTCTCCAGCCAGAAAAGCGGTGCAATCTGCACGATGCCCCCGACGCTGACCACCAGAAAGGCGAAGATGGCCAGAAGCGTCACGTTACGTTCAAGGATCTTGTGTTTGTCCAGAAGTGCCATGTTTAAAGCCCCTCCTAATCTGCCGCGACGACGGAGTTGGTGGCCTCAACGGCCGGGCTCCGACGAATGGTCATGTAAAGGTTATAGCACATCACGATACCGCCAGCGAGGAACAGCACACCGCCCAGACCGCGAACAACGTTCATCGGGAATTTGGCAGCAACCGTGTCCGCAAAGCTGTTCACGAGGAAGCCGTTCGCATCCACTTCGCGCCACATCAGGCCTTCCATGATGCCGCTGACCCACATGGACGCCGCATAAAGGATGATACCGATGGTCGCGAGCCAGAAGTGCCAGCTGACCAACCGCAGGGAGTAAAGGCCCGAGCGGTTCCAAAGACGCGGCACCATGAAGTAGAGCGCGCCAAAGGTGATCATGCCGTTCCAGCCAAGGGCGCCGGAATGCACGTGGCCAATGGTCCAGTCCGTATAGTGCGACAGGGAGTTGACCGCACGGATCGACATCATCGGACCCTCAAACGTGGACATGCCGTAAAAGCCGATCGAGATAACCATCATGCGAATGATCGGATCTGTGCGCAGCTTGTCCCAGGCACCCGACAGCGTCATCAGGCCGTTGATCATACCTCCCCAGGAAGGCATCCACAGCACGATCGAGAAGACCATGCCCAGCGTCGACGCCCAGTCAGGCAGCGCCGTGTAGTGCAGGTGGTGCGGACCGGCCCAGATATAAATGAAGATCAGCGCCCAGAAGTGGATGATCGACAGCTTGTAGGAATAGACGGGACGTTCGGCCTGCTTTGGCACAAAGTAGTACATCATCCCGAGGAAACCGGCGGTCAGGAAAAATCCGACGGCGTTATGGCCGTACCACCACTGCGTCATCGCATCCTGCACGCCCGAAAACAGCTGCACGGATTTGGAGCCAAAGATGCTGACCGGGATCGAGATGTTGTTGACCAGATGCAGCATGGCAACGGTGATGATGAACGCCATGTAGAACCAGTTTGCCACATAGATATGCGGCTCGCGGCGCTTCATGATCGTGCCCATGAACACGGCCAGGTAGGACACCCACACCACCGTCAGCAGGATATCGACATACCACTCCGGCTCGGCATATTCCTTGGACTGGGTCGCGCCCAGCAGATAGCCGCTGGCGGCCAGCACGATGAACAGCTGGTAGCCCCAAAAGACGAACCACGCCAGATTGCCGCCCCACAGCCGCGCGGCGCTGGTACGCTGCACAACATAAAAGGACGTTGCGATCAGGGCGTTGCCGCCAAAGGCGAAAATCACCGCAGAGGTGTGCAGCGGGCGCAGACGGCCAAAGTTGCCGATGCCTTGCAAAAATTCAAAGTTGAGCCACGGAAACGCCAGCTGGAAGGCGATGAACGTGCCCACCAGAAACCCGACGACACCCCAAAGGGCGGTCGCGATGGCCCCGGCGCGGATCACGCCGTCCATATATTGCCCCGACAGATCGACCTGCTCTACCGGCTCGTCCGTGGTGCGCAGTACCCACAAAAACGCCACGCCGGCGGCCAGCGCGACCGTCAGCGCGTTCACCAGATAAGCCAGATCGCGAGCATAGTTTGCCGCGATCAATGCCAGGAAAGCGATCACTCCCAGCACAATCAGCTTCATGTAATTCGTCATTTTTAGTCCCTTCGTCCCTTTGTCCGCGCGAATCGGACGGCGAATCACACGCACGCGCCCAGACTTGCACCGTATCGCCTGCCCGATTGGCCCAATCCTTGATCTGCATCAAGGGCCGGATCTTCATCCTGAACTTGATGCGGATCAAGTTTGGCATGCTCGCAATGCACTAGACTTGCACAGCGCAGTGCGGCGCGCAACGCGGCCACCCGTCGCATCAATACCCCGCAAGGAGAGCCGAATGCCAATCAAATCACTCTTTACGGTGCTGACCGATCCCGCTTTGATCGCGCCCGCGCTTGATGCAGCCACGGGTCTGGCCCGCGCGCATGACGCCAATCTGGATATCATGTGCATTGGCGTAGACGCGTCGCAAATCGGCTATTTTCACGCCTCCGCCTCGGCCGCCCTGGTCGAGCAGTGCCTTGCCCGCGCGCAGGACCGCGCCGCCGAAATTCAACGCGCTGCCGAAGATCATATGAAAAACAGTGGCATCCACTGGTGCACCCAGATCGAGGTCGCGCCGATGGCCGACATGGGCAGACGGATCGGCACGGAAGCCCGGTTTGCCGATCTGGCCGTTCTGCCGCAGCCCTACAGCCAGGGCGCCGGCGGCGAGGTTGAGGCCGCCGCCGAGGCATGCCTGTTCAATGGCCGCCTGCCCGCGCTGATCATACCAGAGGGCACCGCGATGCCCGCCGCGCCAGAGCGTGTCATGATCGCCTGGAATGACAGCTTCGAGGCGATGAGCGCGGTGCGCGCCGCCCTGCCGCTGCTCGCCCAGGCCAAACAGGTGCATGTGGTCATCGTCGATCCGCCGGTGCAAGGCCCTGACCGGTCTGATCCCGGCGGGCGCGTATCACAGTTTCTGGCGCGTCACGGCCTGCCTGTGGAAATCGACGTTCTGGCACGCACCCTGCCCCGCGTGCCCGATGTCCTGCTGCGCCACTCGGTTGATATGAACGCAGATATGATGGTGCTGGGCGCCTACGGCCATTCGCGCCTGCGCGAGGCGATGTTTGGCGGCGCGACGCGCAACCTGCTGGAACATGCGCATCTGCCGCTGTTCATGTCGCACTGACAGGGCCGACCGGATGCCAGCTTTCGCGCCGCAGCAGCCGTTACGATATCAGGGCCTGCCCCTCGTTCCCGCCCTCGTTCAGCAGGCGGGCGAAATCGGGGATCGTGACGTGGCGCTTGCCGCGCAATGTGATCACGTTGTCACGGCGCAGGGCAGAAATCTGGCGGCTGACCGTTTCCAGCGTCAGGCCCAGATAGTCCGACATCGCCTCCCGCGTCAGCGGCAGATCAAATACCGCCTCGCCTTGCGAACCCGAAAGTTTCGACAGCGCGCTGCGCCGGGCGATAATGGCCAGAAGCGACGCGATCTTTTCCCGCGCCGTCTTGCGGCCCAGCACCAGCATCCATTCGCGGGCGGCGTCCAGCTCGTCCAGCGTCATCTCCAGCAGCCGCTGGGAAATGCGCGGTGTGTCGTGAATGATCTGCTCGAACGGGCGCTTGCGGAAACAGCACATCACCAGATCGCTGGTTGCGATCACATTGTATGGCGCCTCGTTACGGCCCGGTCGCCCAACGAAATCACTGGGCAGAAGCAAGCCGACCATCTGCGTGCGCCCGTCCTCCATCGTCTGGGTCAACGTGGCAATGCCCGAGATGACCGATCCGACAAAATCCATCCGGTCCCCGGCCCAGATCACCGTCTGACCGGCCTGAAAGCTGCGATTGTATTTGATCCGGTCGAGTTGTTCCAATTCGTCCGGATCGCAGCGCGCGCAAACAGCGCGGTGCCGGATCGGGCAGTTTCCGCATTCCTGCGGCATCTGAAGTATCTGATCTGCAAACATGCGCGCGCGTTTCCCTCGGCTCAGACCGGTTTTATCAAAATTCAAAAGGCCAATTTAGGCTGTTGCCGCGCGAAAGACAACTGATGCCTGCGCCCGGCACATGCCAGAGGTCAGCCGGCCGGGTTACGCGCCGCCCGCAGAAGGCTGCGGGCATAGTCGGTCCGGGGCCGCTCAAACAGATCCTCGGCATTGCCGGCCTCGATCACATCGCCCTGTTTCATCACGACGATCTTGTGGCTCATCGCGCGCACCACGGTCAGATCGTGGCTGATAAACAGATAGGCCAGCCCGTATTTCACCTGCAAACGGCGCAGCAAATCAACGATTTGCACCTGTACCGTCATATCCAGCGCGCTGGTCGGCTCATCCAGAACCAGCAACTTGGGGCGCAGGATCATCGCGCGCGCAATGGCGATCCGCTGGCGCTGCCCGCCGGAAAATTCGTGCGGATACCGATCCATGACGGCGCGGGGCAGTTCCACCTCGTCCATCACATCGCCGACCAGATCACGCACCGACCGTTTGTCGCCCGGCCCCGCCGGATTGCCATGCACGCCCAGCCCTTCCGATATGATCTCGGCGCAGGTCATGCGCGGTGACAGGCTGCCAAAGGGATCCTGAAACACGATCTGCATGTCGGTCCGGCGGCGCCGCAATTCGCGCGTCGACCAGCTGCGGACATCCTCGCCATCGAAGGTAATGCGCCCCTCGGACCGGATCAGGCGCATGATCGCCAGCGCCAGCGTGGTCTTTCCCGACCCCGATTCTCCCACGATCCCCAGCGTTTCGCCCGCGCGCACGGTGACGCTGGCCGCATTCACCGCCTTCACATGGCCAACGGTCTTTTTGAGGAATCCCTTCTGAATGGGAAACCAGACACGCAAGTCATCCGTCTCCACGATCACCGGCGCGTCCTGAGGCACCGGATCAGGCCGCCCAACGGCCTGCGCGTTCAGCAGTTTGCGGGTATAGGCATGCTGCGGATTGCCAAACACCTCCGCCGTCGGGCCGGCCTCGACGATAACGCCGTCCTTCATCACGCATACCCTGTCGGCAATGCGCCGCACGATGGTCAGGTCATGGGTGATGAACAACATGCCCATGTCGCGGCTTTTCAGCTCGGCCAGCAGGTCCAGGATCTGCGCCTGAATGGTCACGTCCAGCGCCGTCGTCGGCTCGTCCGCGATCAGGATATCGGGCCCGTTGGCCAGTGCCATCGCGATCATCACGCGCTGCCGCTGCCCGCCAGACAGCTGATGCGGATAGGCATCCAGACGGCTTTCGGGGTCGCGAATGCCCACCTCGGTCAGCAGTTCGATAATCCGCGCCCGCGCCGCGCCACCCTTCAGCCCCTGATGCAATTCCAGCGATTCCGCCAGCTGCCGCTCCAGCGTGTGCAGCGGGTTCAGCGATGTCATCGGCTCCTGAAAGATAAAGCTGATGTCGTTGCCCCGCACTTTTCGCAAAAGCCGCCCGGACGCGCCGATCATCTCCTGCCCGTCATAGCGTACGGACCCGCCCACCTCGGCAGAATCGCCCAAAAGCGACACGGTGGACAGCGCAGTGACCGACTTACCCGACCCAGACTCGCCCACCAGCGCGACCGTCTCGCCCCGGTCGACGGTAAAGCTGACGCCATGCACCGCCTGCACACGCTGGCCATCCTGGCGAAAGCCGATGGTCAGGTTTTCAACTTCCAGCAGGCTCATTGAAATGTCTTTCTGGGGTCGAACGCATCACGCACGCCCTCGAAAATGAAAACCAGCAGCGACAGCATGATCGCAAAGGCGAAAAACGCGGTAAACGCCAGCCACGGCGCCTGAAGATTGTTCTTTGCCTGAAGCGTCAACTCCCCCAGCGAGGGCGACGACGACGGTAGACCAAAGCCCAGAAAATCCAGCCCCGCAAGCAGCGATATGGTGCCGGTGATGACAAAAGGCAGCATGGTCAGCGTCGCCACCATCGCGTTGGGCAGCATGTGCCGGAACATGATCCGCCCATTGCTGACGCCCAGGGCTTTGGCCGCGCGCACATATTCCAGATTGCGGGCACGCAGGAACTCCGCCCGCACGACTCCCACCAGCGCCATCCAGCCGAACAGCACCGTAATCGCCACCAGCAGCCAGAAACCCCGCGGCAAGATCGCAAACAGGATGATGATGACATAAAGCTGCGGTGTCGCCGCCCAGATTTCGATAAAGCGCTGGAATGTCAGGTCCAGCCAGCCGCCGAAATATCCCTGCACCGCCCCCGCCGCGATCCCGACAATCGACGCCAGAGTGGTCACGATCAAGGTAAACAAAACCGAAAGCCGGAAGCCGTAAATCACCCGCGCCAGCACGTCGCGCTTTGTATTATCGGTGCCCAGCAGGTTCTGCGCATTGGGCGGCAGCGGCGCCGCGCCGGGCCGATCGACGGGCGTGTCATAGCTGTACGGGATCGGCGGCCAGATGGCCCAGCCCGCCTCGATCTTCTGGCCATCCACCTCGCCCGATGCCGCCTGTTCAATCACGCCTTCGGGATCGTCAAAACAGGCATCCAGCCCGCCCGACGCAATCAGGCAGCGCACTTCGGGATCGCGATAGATCGCTTCGGTCCTGAAATCGCCACCAAACTCCGTCTCCGGATAAAACTTGAAGATCGGCGTGTAATACTCGCCCCGATACTGCACGAGGATCGGCTTGTCGTTGGCCAGAAACTCGGCAAACAGGCTCAGCCCGAACACCACCGTAAACAGGATCAGGGACCAGAACGCGCGCCGATTGCGGCGGAAATTGCGCCACCGGCGCTGGTTGAGCGGCGACAAGGCCATTCAGACGCCCCCCCACAGTTCTTCTTGCCCAAAATATCCTGGGGGGAGCATCGCAACTGCAACGCAGGTGCGATGTGGGGGGCAACGCCCCCCGCCCCGGCATCCAAAAGGCGCCACGTTAATCAAACCGATCACGCGCTCAGCCCTCCCGCTTTTCAAAATCGATGCGCGGATCGACAAGGACATACATCAGATCGCTGAAAATATTGACCAAAAGCCCGATCAGTCCGAACAGGAACAATGTGCCGAACATCACCGGGTAATCACGGCCCACCGCGGCCTCGAACCCCAGTCGGCCCAGCCCGTCCAGCGAGAATATCGTCTCGATCAACACCGACCCGCCAAAGAAAATCCCGATAAAGACAGTCGGAAATCCGGCAATCACGATAAGCATCGCGTTGCGGAAAACATGACCATACAGCACGCGCCTCTCGCTCAGCCCCTTGGCGCGGGCGGTCATCACATATTGCTTCTTCACCTCGTCGAGAAAGCTGTTCTTGGTCAGCAGTGTCAGCGTGGCAAAGGCCGCAATCGTGCTGGCCAGAACCGGCAGCGCGATGTGCCACAGGTAATCCAGCGCCTTGCCCACCATGCTAAGCTGCTCGAAATTGTCCGAGGTCAGCCCGCGCAGCGGGAACAGTTTCCAGTAACTGCCGCCTGCGAACAGCACCAGCAGCATGATGGCGAACAAAAACGCCGGAATCGCATAGGCCACGATAATGATGCCGCTGGTCCAGGTGTCAAAGCTGCTGCCGTCGCGCACAGCCTTGGTCACGCCCAGCGGGATGGAAATCAGGTAGGCGATCAGCGTCGACCACAGGCCCAGCGAGATCGACACCGGCATCTTCTCCAGCACCAGATCCGTCACCTCGATCTTGCGAAAATAACTCTCGCCAAAATCGAAATGCAGATAATTCCACATCATCAGGCCAAACCGCTCCAGCGCGGGTTTGTCCAGGCCGAACTGTTTTTCCAGCTCGGCGATCATCTCGGGCGGCAGGCCGCGCGCGCCGACATATTTGTCGCCCGCGCCACCCGCATCCATGGCCGTACCGGCATCGCTGCCACCCCCGGCAAAGCTGTCGAAGACGTCACCCTTGCCTTGCATGTTGGCAATCGCCTGCTCGACCGGGCCGCCGGGCACGAACTGCACCAGCGCGAAGTTGATGACCATGATCCCGAAAAGCGTCGGAATGATCAGCAGCAGACGCCGCAGAATGTAGGCTCCCATAGCCGCGCTACCTCAGCGCGCCGGAGGATTTCAGCGCCGCCGCCTTGTCTGCATCGGCCCACCAGAAATCCAGCACGCCCAGTGCATAGGGCGGCATGGTTTCGGGATGCGCGTACATGTCCCAGTAGGCGACCCAATGCGCATCGTTATACCACACCGGAATCATGAAAAGCTCGTAGCGCAGCGCGCGGTCCAGTGCGGTCAGGGCGGCGTCCTGCATCTGCTGGTCGTCGGTTTCCAGCGCCGCGTTGATGATCGCATCCACCATCGGGCTGGCCAGACCGGCGGGATTGAACAGGCTGAACGCGGCCTCCTGGCTGCCGAACCGCTGCATCAGGCCGGTGCCCGGTTGCAGGAAGGATGAATAATTATCGAATACCAGATCATAATCGCGGTCCCGGCTGCGCAGGGTGTATTGCGACGGGTCAATCTTCTCCATCTTGGCATCAATGCCCATCGCGCGCAGGTTCTGCACGAAATTCTCGACCACCGCGCCAATGGTGGCAGACCCCGAGGACGGGATTGGAAATTCCAGCGTCAGCGTGGTTCCGTCTGCGCGCCGACGCATGCCGTCATCGCCCACGGGCCAGCCCGCCTCGTCCAGCAGGCCCATTGCGCGGCGCAGGTTGCGCCGGTCCGTCAGGCGGCTGGCATCCGATGTATGCGGCAGCAGGGCAGGTTCGGTCAGCATTTCCGGCGGAATGACATCGCCCAGGCTTTGCAGCAGCTCCAGCTCGGCCCCTTCGGGCACGCCGGACGCTTGCAGCGGCGTGTCCTGAACAAAGGATTCGCGCTGTTTGAACAGGCCGTATTGCAGGCTCTCATTGGTCCATTCAAAATTGAACGCCAGCGCGATCGCCTCGCGCACGCGGCGGTCTTTCAGCGTCTCGCGGCCAAGGTTGAACACGATGCCGGACGGTGTCGGCGGCGTGCCGTCTGGCAGATCCTCAAGCTTGACATACCCCTTCTGGACGGCGGGGAAATCATAGCCGGTGGCCCATGTTTTCGAATTTGTTTCCTGCCGGAAAGTATATTCGCCTGCGGTAAAGGCCTGAAACGCAGCCGAGTCGTCCGCGAAATACTCGATCCGGATCGTATCGAAATTATGCCGCCCCACATTGATCGGCAGGTCGCGGCCCCAGTATTCGGGATTGCGTTTATAGACGATGCGACGGTTCACCTCGGCCTCGGCCATCATGTACGGGCCCGATCCGGGCGCGGCATCCAGGCGCGGCTCGTCCAGACGGGCGCCGGTTTTCTCATACCATGCCTTGGGGAATACCGGCACCGCGCCCACCTGATCGACCAGTGACCGGCGCGAAATACCGGGCGCGAAGGTGAACTTGACGGTGTGATCGTCCAGCGCCTCGGCACCGGTCACGCGGCGCTTGACCGCCTCGGCATAGGATTGCAGGCCCTGCTCCAGAAACAGGTTGTGCGAGAAGACCACGTCATGCGCGGTCACGGGCGTGCCGTCGGAAAACCGCGCTTCGGGGCGCATGTGGAAAATGACCCAGTTTTTGCCGGCGTCATATTCCAGGCTTTCGGCCAGCAGGCCATACGCCTCGCCATAGGTGTCGGCGGGCAGCCCCTCGCTGGTGGCCAGCATGTCGCCCAGCAGGCTTTCATAAACCATCCACGAATAGGCGCCGGCGCGGCCCTTGCGGGAATAGGGGTTCATCGAATCGAACGTGCCGGAGGCGTCCAGCGCGATTTCACCGCCCTTGGGTGCGGCCGGATTGACGTAGTCGAAATGCGTGAAATCGGCGGGGTATTTCAGATCCCCGAAATAGCTGTACCCGTGCGAGCGGATCACATCCTCGCCCGCGTCCTGCGCAAATGCGGCCTGCGCGGCCAGCGCGGCAATGGCCAGCCCTGTCAGGGCGCTGCGCAGCAGGCCCGACATGCCAGACATGCCGATGGGCGCTGCGCGGGATATGGCGATGGGTCGCTGGGGCATGGCTATCCTCATTGGTGATCCGCGCCGGGAAGCCGGGGCAACTACGCTGCACGCTACCGGAGCGGGGGCGCCAAATTCAAGCGCCGAAAGCCGCTATCGGGTGCTGCTGCCGCAATGGTGAACGAAAAAGGGCGATCCCGGTGGACCGCCCCTTGCCAATCTGCCGGACACTACGGGGCTTCAGCCGCCGAATGTGGCCAGATACGCGATCACGTTGGCGCGGTCCTCGACCTTGTTCAGGCCGGCGAAACCCATCGAGGTGCCGGGCGCGTAGCTGGCCGGCTTTTCCAGAAAACCGCTCAGCTCTTCGGGGGTCCACACATCTGCAACAGCCGACAGCGCGCCCGAGTATCCAAAGCCTTCGGCGGTCCCCACGTCGCGGCCCACAACGTTATAGAGGTATGGGCCGGTCGAGTTGGCGCCCTGCTCCAGCTGGTGGCAGGCCTTGCATTTGTTGAACACGCGCTCGCCCTTGCCGGCGTCGGCTTCGGCGTAGACTTCTTCAAACGTGGGGCCTTCTGCAACTTCGGTCGGCTCGTCATCGCCGCCGGTGTCGATCAGGTAGCCCTGCACCACTTCGCCGTCGTGATGACCAACGCGCGATGCATACAGTTCTTCGGCCACGAATTTGCCCAGAAGGAACACCAGAAACGCGCCGCAAAAGGCGCCCAGAACCTTGGTGAGTGTCATTGTGTCGAACATGTACCCGCTTCCATTTGATATCCTTTGGCCGCGTATCTATCCGCTTCCCCTCCCCTTGCGCAAGGTATAGTTTGCGCGGCGAAATGACCCCCGGCCCGTTACCCGCGCTGCCGCGGCGATGCCAATCGCAAGGATCCATACCCATGCCCCAGACAATCGCCTTTCAGGGAGAACCGGGCGCCTATTCGCATCAGGCCTGCCGCGAGACATATCCCGGCGCCACCGCCCTGCCCTGCCGCACCTTCGAGGATGCGATTGACGCGGTGCGCGGCGGCACCGCCGATCTGGCGATGCTGCCGGTCGAAAATTCGACCTTCGGGCGCGTGGCGGACATTCATCATCTGCTGCCGGGCAGCGGCCTGCACATCATTGGCGAGGCGTTCGTCAGGGTGAAAATTGCCCTGCTGGCCGTGCCCGGCACGCCGCTGTCCGAGGTGCGCAGCGCGATGAGCCACCCGATGCTGCTGGGCCAATGCCGCGGATTTCTGGAGACGCACGGCATCGCACGTATCGCCGGTGCCGACACCGCCGGATCGGCGCGTCAGGTGGCCGAGGACGGCGTGCCGCACACCGCCGCACTGGCCAGCGCACTGGCCGGCGAAATCTACGGGCTGGAGCCGCTGGCCGACGGGATCGAGGATGAGGGCAACAACACAACCCGTTTTCTGGTGATGTCGCGCGCGCCCGACATGTCCCGGCGCGGCGATGCGGGCATGATGACCAGCCTTATATTCACCGTGCGCAACATTCCCGCCGCGCTTTACAAGGCGATGGGCGGCTTTGCCACCAACAGCGTCAACATGACCAAGCTGGAAAGCTACATGGTAGGCGGGTCGTTTTCGGCAACGCAGTTCTACGCCGATATCGAAGGCCATCCAGACGATGCAAACGTGGCGCTTGCGCTGGAAGAGCTGGACTATTTCACGTCGCAGATCAACATCCTGGGCGTGTACCCCCGCGACGCGCGCCGCGACTAGGCTGCGCGCGCCGCGCCGCGATCAGGCGCGGCGGATGTATTTATCTTCCAGATCGCGCGCATAACCAGCCATGCGCAGGTCAAACCGCTTGGACACGTTCGTCTTGGCCAGTTTGAGGGACTGCACCATCAGGCGCGACGTCAGGTTCAACGGCTTCAGCTCGGCCATCATGGACATGCGTGTGCGCCCGCGGGACAGTGCCACCAGCTCAACTTCGATATCGCAATCCAGCGATTTCGAGGTCGCGGCGAAGCGCATCAGCGACGGCGGCTCGTACGTCGTCATCTCCAGATGCATCTGCCGGCGCTTGCCGCGCATGTCGAATTCAGTGTCCCACGCAAGGCCGGGTGCCGGCGGCGTCTTGTCCGTGGTGCGCTGCACATCGACGCCGCGCCGCAGCAGTGACCGCTCCAGCGCCGAAAAATCCGAAATCTGGGAAAAAACAAAGTCGATGGGCGCCTCGATATCTTCGCGTGCCTCAAGTTTCATACCGGTGTCCTGCTCAGGTTTATCAAATATTGCCGCGCGCCTATGGATGCAGGCCGGGCCGATAGTGTTGCCTCAATCCAGCCGGTCCGCAAGCCAGTTGGACAGCAAAAACTGCGCAATCGCACCGTGCCGCGCAGGGGACAGGAATGCATGACGCCCGGCAAACGCGTCCATCAGATCCTCGCGCGTGACCCATGTCGCATCCTCAATCTCCGACGGGTCAATCGTGATGTCGCGGCTCAGCGCGGTGCCGTGGCAGCCCATCATCAGGGAGGCCGGAAACGGCCACGGCTGGCTGGCCAGATACCCCACCTCGCCCACGCGAATGGCTGTTTCCTCCAGAACCTCGCGGCGCACGGCGGCCTCGATCGTCTCGCCCGGCTCGACAAAGCCGGCCAGCAGCGAATACATCCCCTCCGGCCAGCCGGGCGAGCGGCCCAAAAGCGCCGAATTTCCTTGCGTTATCAGCATGATCACCACCGGATCGGTGCGCGGGAAATGCGGCGCCGCGCATACCGGGCAGCGCCGCTGCCAGCCGGCCATGGAAATATCGCTGGCGGCCCCGCAACAGGCGCAAAACCCGTGACTGTCGTGCCAGCCAAACAGCCCGCGCGCCGTTGCCGCCAGTTCTGCATCGCGGGGCGACAGCAGCGTCATGATCCGGCGCAGTTCGGCAAAAACCCAAGCCTCGGGCAGATCAGGGTGCCGCTGCTCGCTGGGATCCAGAAAGCTGTTCAGCGTCTGCGCATCCTGCCCGTCCGGCACCCAATGCGATATGTCATGCGCCAGGATCAGCGGCCCCGCACCCTGCGCCCGGCCCAGCAGGATCCGGCGCGCGCCCTTGAGCACCCGATGATCAAGGCGCAGCCGCACCAGCGGCGCCAGCGCGCCCGCCTGCACCAACGGCTTGCCGCGCCACATCAGGATCGTCTCGGCGCCCAGTTCGGCAATGGCGCGGTCCAGATCCGCCGGATTTGCCCGCAAATACGCCACCCGGTCCAGCGCCGCCCCACCGAAAGTTACGGCCTCTGCCAGCTTCACGCGTGTTCCTCCTGCATTTGCCGCGTTCCCTGCCACGATCCACGGTCCCGCGCAAGCATGGTTGCATGGATGTAACAGCTGCCGCCAAAACCGCCGTACTCGCCCTTGGGTTGCGCTTGTCTTGTGGATAGGTTTTGAAACTCTGCTAGCAATTACAGCACCATCACACGGGCCAAGGCGCCTCCGCCATGCCATGCCGCAACCGGAAAAGCGAATGAATATCGGGCTAAGATCCCATACCGCACCTGCCAGCCCGACCGCCGCCGGTGATGTATCCGCCCAGCTGCGCCTGCTGGGCACCACGGACCTGCATGCGCATCTTTTGCCCTATGACTATTACGCTGACGAGGGCGACCGCCCCTACGGCCTGTCCCGCACCGCCACGCTGATCCGCGCCGCACGCGCCGAGGTTGCAAACACGATGCTGTTTGACAATGGCGACGCGCTGCAAGGCACACCTTTTGGCGATGTCACACAGCCCGGCGGCGGCGGATGGACCGGCCCCAACCCGATCATTACCGCGATGAACCATGCTGGAATATGACGCCGCGGGCCTGGGCAACCACGAATTCAACTGCGGCCTTGACTGGCTGAACCGAACGCTGGCCGATGCAACTTTTCCGCTGACCTGCGCCAATGTGGTGACGCAGT
The DNA here is from genome assembly GCF_003316635.1 of Roseovarius dicentrarchi. Lineage (GTDB taxonomy): Bacteria > Pseudomonadota > Alphaproteobacteria > Rhodobacterales > Rhodobacteraceae > Roseovarius > Roseovarius dicentrarchi. The sequence goes on from NZ_QNQP01000012.1 coordinate 65,605, forward strand.
CCCGCTCGGCGTCGCCGGGCAACTTCCTGCCGCCCTATTTGCTGCTGCACCGCAAACTGCGCGGCGATGACGGGCAGATGCACGACCTGACGCTGGGTGTCATCGGGCTGGTTCCGCCGCAGATCGCCATCTGGGACGAGGCGCATCTGTCCGGGCGCCTATATGCGCAGGATATGGTTGAAACCGCGCGCGCTATTGTCCCGCGGGTGCGTGCGGCAGGCGCGGATCTGGTGCTGCTGCTGGCGCATACCGGCATCGATACCGGCGCGCCGCGCCCGATGGCGGAAAACGCCGCGCTTGCCCTGGCGGCACTGCCGGGGGTGGATGCGATCATGGCCGGGCACAGCCACGATCTGTTTCCGCAACCCGCATGCGACACTGCCGGCACAAGCGTCGATCACGCGCGCGCAACGCTGAACGGCACGCCGGCGTTTCTGGCGGGCGCCTATGGCACGCATCTGGGGGTCATGGATCTGGCGCTGACGCGCCGCGCCGGGCGCTGGTCCGTGGCCAGCCATCACTGCACATTGCGCGCGGTCGCCGCCTCCAGCGCCGCCGCAACGGCGCCTGACCCCGCCCTGTCGCGCAGCCTGCATGCCGCGCACAACCTGACCTTGCGCCACATGCGCAAACCCATCGGCCAGTCTGCGCAGCGCCTGCACAGCTATCTTGCACTGGTGCGGCCCGATCCGTCGGTTGCCGCCATCAACCTGCTGCAACAGCGCATCCTGTCGTGCGCGGTGGCCGACACACCCTACGCGGCGCTGCCGATCCTGTCGGCGACCCAAGCGTTCAAAACCGGGGGGCGCGGCGGCCCGCAAAACTTTACCGATGTGCCAGCCGGGCCGATTTCACTGCGCCATGCGGCGGATCTCTACCCCTTTGCCAACCGTCTGTGCGGCGTGCTGATCACCGGCGCGGGCCTGCGCGACTGGCTGGAGCGGGCGGCGATCTGCTTTGCCACCCAGCACCCGGACCGGCCCGAGGCGATGCTGCGCGACACCACCGTACCGGGGCATGATTTCGACGTTATCGCCGGGCTCAGCTATCAGATCGACCTGTCGGCGCCGCCGCGATATGATCGGTGCGGCGCGCTGATCAATCCGGCGTCTCATCGCATCCGCAATCTGCGCTACAGCGGCAAACCCCTGGCAGATACCGCTGCGTTCCTGCTGGCCACAAACAGCCACCGCGTGCAGGGCGGCGGCGCGTTTCAGCGGGTGGATCGGGGCGCCATCATCCACATATCGACACCGATCTTGCGTGACGAAATTGTCGATGACATCGCACGCACCCCGCTGGTTCTGCCCAAAGACAAAGCGGCGGCATGGCAGTTCACGAACATGCCCGGCAACACCGTCCTTCTGGACACCGGCCCGGCCCTGCGCAGCGATCCGGACGCAATCGCAGATATCAACGCAACCGATCTGGGAATAACGCCGCAAGGTTTCCTGCGCCTGCGCGTGCCACTCTGACGCCGGCTTCCCTTTGCAAGCAGGACAGCCCATATAAGCGTGTATGACGCAGCACATCCCCAGCCTTGACCAGATCGAACAGATGGCCCGCGACACCGTCGCCGATCTGCCCGCCCCCTTTGCCGCTGCCGCCGCCGATGTCGTGCTGCGCGTTCTGGATATGCCGGATGCGGCCATGCTGGCCGATCTGGGCATGGACAACCCGATAGAGCTGACCGGCCTTTACGAGGGTATTCCGATGACTGAAAAATCGGTCTCCTACCCCGCGCCCTGGCCCGATACCGTATGGCTGTTCCGCCAGCCTATCCTGGCGGAGCTGGCAAGCCGCGAGGGCGTGACATTGCACGACCTGATCGCTCATATCACGATCCACGAATTCGCGCATCACTTCGGCTGGTCCGACGATGATATCGCCACGATAGACCGCTGGTGGGAATAGGCGCAGGCCCTTTCTTTTTGCCTTAAATATCCCCGCCGGAGGCATAAAATCTCTTATTCCCCGCCATCGTCCCGCCAGCGGTTCACAATCGGATAGCGCCGGTCAAGCCAGAACGCATGTTTGCTCAGACGCGTGCCGGGCGCGGATTGGAAGCGTTTGTATTCGCTGATGTAAATCAAATGCTCGACCTTCTTCACATCCGTCCGGTCATACCCGGCGGCAACGCAATCGGCGACGCTGGCATCGCCATCGATCAGCAATTCCAGAATACCGTCCAGCACCGGGTAATCGGGCAGCGAATCGCTGTCCTTTTGATCTGCGCGCAGCTCGGCCGAGGGCGGCTTGTCGATGATGCGGTTTGCGATCACCTCGCCCTTCGGTCCCATCATCCAGCCGCGATGATGCGCGTTGCGCCAGCGGCAAATGTCGAAGACGCGGGTTTTGTACAGATCCTTGATCGGGTTGTAGCCGCCATTCATATCGCCATAAATCGTCGAATAGCCCACCGCCACCTCGGATTTGTTGCCGGTGGTCAGCAGCATCTCCCCGAATTTGTTGGACATCGCCATCAGCAAAAGGCCCCGCAGGCGCGATTGGATATTCTCCTCGGTCACGTCGGGCGCGGCGCCCTCGAACAGCGGCGCCAGTGTCGCGGTGATCGCCGCGCGCCCCTCGGTGATCGGCACGAAATCATAGCGGCAGCCCAGCGCGTCGGCGACGGCCTGCGCATCGTCCAGTGACCCCTGCGACGTGTATTCCGATGGCAGCATCACGCAGCGCACATTATCCGCGCCCAGCGCATCGACAGCAATCACCGCGACGATGGCCGAATCCAGACCGCCCGACAGGCCCAGCAGCACCTTGCCAAAGCCCGCCTTGCGCAAGTAATCACGCAAGGCCACGACCATCGCGTGATAATCCTGCTCCAGGCTGTCCGGTATGGGGGCCAGATCGCCCTTTTGCGCCGTCCAGCCCTCCGGCCCGCGGGTAAAATCCACGTGACGCAGCGCATCCTCGAACAGCGGCATCTGCACCGCCAGCGCGCCGCCGGGGTTCAGCACGAAACTGCCACCGTCAAACACCTGATCGTCCTGCCCGCCGGTCATGTTCAGGTAAACCAGCGGCAGACCCGTCTCGATCACGCGGCTGACCATGATGGTCTGGCGCACCTCCATCTTGCCGCGATAATAGGGCGAGCCGTTGGGCACCAGCAACAGCTCGGCCCCGGTTTCCTCCAGCGTCTCGGACACGTCCTCGTGCCAGGCATCCTCGCAAATCGGGCTGCCGATGCGCATTGGCCCCACCGTATACGGGCCGCTCGGCGGCGCCGATCCGTAAAGGCGTACCTCATCAAAAACCGTCTCATTCGGCAGGTGATGTTTCAGCACCCGCGCCGACACCGTGCCGCCCTGAAGGATGTAGTAGGCATTGCACAGCTCCGCCCCTTCCACCGCAGGGCCGCCGATACCGATGGCCGGACCGTCTGCACAGTCCGCCGCCAGTTGATGAATCGCGGCGATCGCGGCCTGATGGAACGCAGGCTTCAGCACCAGATCCTGAGTGTTGTAGCCGGTAATGAACATCTCGGGCAGCGCCAGCATGTCGGCGCCCGCATCGCGCGCGTCCGCCCATGCCGCGCGGGCCTGCTCGGCATTGCCTGCAATATCGCCCACGGTTGGATTTAGCTGGGCAAGGGTCAGGCGAAATCGGTCAGGCATGGGCGTTTCCTTTGTGTTGTCCCGCCCTGATCTAGAGTGTTTTCGCGCGCACCCCAATCGCAGAATGCCGCAAAACTGCCCTTTGCCACAGATCGCTTCCGGCGGCACCGGGCCGACGGGGACGAATCGCGTTGCCCCGAGGGGGGCGGTCCATTACTTTTGCCCGAAGGTCGCGTCATCGGCGCGGCGGCAAGGCATCCGGGGCGCAGCATGAAATTCAATTTGAAACGACAGACTTTTCTCGCCGCCACAGTGGCGCTGGCCTCCGGGATGATGGGCGCGCAGCTGGTGGCGCAGGACGGCACCATTGAGACCAAGCAATATGACGATGGCGGCGTCTATGAGGGCACGTTCAAGGACGGGCTTCAGCACGGCACCGGCACCTACACCCTGCCCAATGGCTATGAATACAGCGGCGACTGGCAGGAGGGCGAAATCAAGGGTCGCGGCGTCGCCCGCTTTCCCAATGGTTCGGTCTATGAGGGCGAATTTGCCCTGGGCAAGCCCAATGGCACCGGCAAGATCGTGTTCACCGATGGCGGCACCTACGAGGGCAGCTGGCTGAACGGCAAGATCAACGGGCGCGGCATCGCCATTTATGCCAACGGCGTGCGGTATGAGGGCGAATTCATGAATGCCATGCACCACGGGCGCGGCACGATGACATCGCCCGGCGGCTATATCTATGAGGGCGATTGGGTAGAGGGTGTCAAGGACGGCACCGCCTCCATCACCTATCCCGACGGCGCCACCTACGAGGGCGAGGTCAAGCGCGGCGCACGTGACGGCACCGGCACGCTGACCATGCCCGATGGTCTGATCTATGCGGGCCTGTGGAAAGATGGCCAGATCGACGGCGAGGGCAAGCTGACCCAGCCCAATGGCGATGTCTATGAGGGCGCGCTGGTGGCCGGCCGCCGCGAGGGGCAAGGCCGCGTCGTTTATGACAATGGCGACATCTACGAGGGCGCGTTCAGCGATGACAAACGCGACGGTCAGGGCACATTCACCGGCACCGATGGCTATGTCTACACCGGATCGTGGGTCGCGGGCAAAATTGCCGGCACAGGCCGCGTCACCTACCCGGACGGATCGGTTTACGAGGGCGATTTCCGCGACGATCTGGCCAATGGCGAGGGCAAGATCACCTATCCCGACGGCGCCACCTATGACGGCCAATGGACCGATGGCGTGATCGAGGGGCAAGGCCGCGCCACATATCCCAGCGGTCTGGTCTATGAGGGCATGTTCAAGAACGCCCGCAACCACGGCCAGGGCGTGATGACCTACGCCGATGGCTATCGCTATGAAGGCGAGTGGGCCGATGGCGAGCGGCAGGGCCAAGGCACCGCCACCTATCCCGATGGCACCGTCTATACCGGCAGCTTCGTCGCCGGCCAGCGCGACGGCATTGGCAAGATCGTGATGCCCGACGGGTTCACCTACGAAGGCGAGTGGAAAGACGGCGAAATCAACGGCACCGGCGTTGCCACCTATGTGAATGGCGACGTCTACGAGGGGCTGTTTGTCGATGGCAAGCGGCAGGGCGCCGGCACAATGCGTTATGCCTCCGGTCAGGAAGAAACCGGCGATTGGCAGGACGGCGCATTGCCGACAGGCACGCCTGTCGATGCGGCGGCGCCGGACACCCCGCCGGACAGCACCGAAGACACCCCGGCAGACACCCCGGCAAACGGCGCAGCAGACAGCGCGCCCTCCGGCGAGGATGCCACCAGCAGCACACAGTAACCCCCGCGCAAACGCGCCCAGACCGAGGATACTCAAATGCCCCATACCGGATCATGCCTGTGCGGCGCCGCCAGATTCAGCTTTGACCACCCCGTCAGCGAAACAGGTGCCTGCCATTGCGGCATGTGCCGCAAATGGTCGGGCGGGATCGTTCTGTCGGTTCAGGTGCCGGGCGATGCGCTGAAGGTCACGGCGCACGACACGATCAAGATCCACACCTCATCCAAATGGGGCGAGCGGGCTTTTTGCGGCAAATGCGGCAGCGGCCTTTGGTATCGCCTGACCGCGCCCGGCCCGCAGCACGGGATGCATTACATCAACATGGGCACGCTGGACGATACCGACGGCATCACCCTGACGCATGAGCTGTTCATTGATGCCAAACCGGCAGGTTACGCGCTGGAGGGCGATCACACGCGCATCACCGGCGCCGAATTCTTTGCAATGATCGAAGCCGAAACCGGACCGAAATACCCCGAATAGGCCGCTTTAGCGCCGCACCGTCATCGCCAGCCGGATCAGCGCGCGTTCGACCAGCGGCATCTGCGGCGCTGTCTGCGCGGCGGATCGCAGCGCCAGATCGGTTTCGGTCAAAAGGCCCAGCGCCGTTTCCAGATTGGCCGCGCCCCATGCCTGCGCCTGCCGCTGCATCCGGTCGCGGCGGGGGCCGAACACCGGCGGGCGCATCCGCGCGATGCCTTGGCTTACGCCGCCGGGATCGGACGCCGCCGTGTAAAGCGTGCGAAAATGCCGCGTTGCCGCGATGCACAGCGCGACGGGCTGCACCCCTTGAGCGCGCAGCCGCTTCATCATCGGGCCGATCTCGCCCGATCGCGATTCGGCCACGATATGCAGGATATCATCCAGATCCGCCTCGACCGAGGCGGGCGCGCAGGCGGCGATATCCTCGGGCGTCAGCGGCGCGGTATCGTCCAGTTTATAAAGTGCCAGCTTGTCCATTGTCTGGCGAAAATCGCCGGGGTCCAGCGCGCGCGCCAGATCGTGCAGATCGCGCAGCGCGTCCTGCCCGATATTCTTCAGCCCGGATTTTGCCAGCGTTTCCTCGATTTCGGCGCGGCTGGGCGGCTCGTCATAAATCGCGGCGATATAGGCATTCTTGTGCGCCTCGAACGTCTTGCGCAGTTTCGATGTCGGCTTCAGCTGCCCCGCCGTCACGATGATCTGCGCGTCCCCCTCTCGCCAATCCTGGAGCGCGGCAAGGATGGGCGCCGCCATCGCCTCGGTCGCGTCCTCGACGAATGCGACACGCGGGCCGGGAAAGAAACTGGCCGCCTTGACCGCATCGTTCAGGCGCGCCGGATCCTTGCGCAGCTCGCCCGCCGCCATGCGGGTTACGCGCATTTCCTCCTCGCCGGTGGGGCCGACGAGTGCGGCGATCACCTCGGCCCGGCGCAGGGCGATGCGCATGGGATCGGCGCCATATATCAGCAGGCCCGCGCGCGCAGGGTCGGGGCGCGCGAAATATGCGGGCGCATCGCGGGGGCTGAGTTTCATATGTCTGCGGCTGGAACGGCCACGATCAGGCGCGTCACGATCTGATCGGCAAGGATATTCATCAGCCGCCCCCGCGCATCGCCTTCGGAGGCTTGCGTCGCCACGGTGGAGCCGGACGCGGAGTAGCCGACAAAGTTGCTGACCTTGCCAGACGTGATGACCGCGCCCGTGTCCAGATCGCGCAGCGCATAGGTGGCATCGCCCAGCAGGTTGAACCGGGTCGTCACGTTGGCCTTCGAGATGGCTATGGATTCGCTGCCGACGTCAATCGCATAGCTCAGCCCGTATTGCCCCGGATTGGCGCGGCCCAGCCGCGTCTCCAGCTCGCGGGTCAGCAGATAGGCGTCCCGCGTGATCGGTTCATCGACCAGCACCTTGCCGTGCAGCGCCGTGCCGGCGCCGTTCGGGCCATACACCGGGGCAAAGCCGCAGGCGGGAACCGCGGCAAGCGCGGCAAGGCAAAAGTGGCGTCTGTTAAACGACGACATTGACGATCCTGCCGGGGACGACGATGATTTTCTTTGGCTGGCCCCCATTCAGCGCACGCTGCACAGCATCGGTTGCCAGCGCGATCTTTTCAACCTCGTCCTTGGGCATGTCCTGCGGCACCTGAATTTCGGTGCGCCGCTTGCCGTTGATCTGCACGGGCAAGGTGATGGAATCGTCCTGCATCATTGCCGGATCGGCCACCGGCCAGGGCGCGACGGCGATCAACCCTTCGCCGCCCAGCATCTGCCAGATTTCCTCGGCCAGATGCGGCGTCATCGGCGACATCAGCTGCGCCAGCGTGCGCGCGGCCTGCCGTTTGGCATCGGTGCCGGCCTCACTTTTCGCCAGCACCCCGGTAAAGGCATAAAGCCGCGCAATCGCCGCGTTGAAGCCGAACGATTCGACGCCCCCCGTCACATCATGGATCGCCTTGTGCATCTCGCGCAGCAGCGCCTCGTCGGCCTCCGCAGTGCCTTCGGCGCCCCCTTCCGCGATCTCGGAGGCGATGCGCCAGACGCGCGACAGGTGCTTGTGCGCCGCTTCGGCGCCCGAGGCTGTCCACTCCACGTCCCGCTCGGGCGGGCTGTCGGACAGCACGAACCAGCGGGCGGTGTCGGCGCCGTAGGAATTGATGATGCCGATGGGATCCACGACGTTTTTCTTTGATTTCGACATCTTGGCCGAGGGGACGATCTGCACCGGTGTGCCATCGGCCAGTTTGCCGTCTGTCACATCCTCGGGCAGATGATAGACGGGGCGGCCATTGTCGCCCGGCGTCTGGTAGATCTCGTGCGTGACCATGCCTTGGGTGAAAAGCGCGTTAAACGGCTCAGACGCCGATTTGGGCAGGTGGCCGGTGATATGCATCGCGCGCGCAAAGAAACGGCTGTAGAGCAGGTGCAGAATCGCATGTTCGACCCCGCCGATATACTGATCGACATTCATCCAGTATTCCGCCGCCGCGATATCGGTGGGCGTGTCGGCATGGGGCGCGGTGAAGCGCACGAAATACCACGAGCTGTCGACGAAGGTATCCATCGTATCCGTCTCGCGCCGGGCATCCGCGCCACATTTAGGGCAAGGTGCCTGCCGCCATGTCGGGTGGCGATCCAGCGGGTTGCCGGGCACGTCGAACGTCACATCGTCCGGCAGGCGGATCGGCAGGTTTTCCTTTTTCTCCGGCACCACGCCGCAGGTGTCGCAATGCACCACCGGGATCGGGCAGCCCCAGTAGCGTTGCCGCGACAGGCCCCAGTCGCGCAGGCGATATTTGGTCACGCCCTGCCCTACGCCGTTCTGCTCGCAGAAGGCGATGGTCGCCTCGATCGCCGCGGCGCCGGTCTGCCATGTGTCGCCCGCGATGGTGCTGACGTAATGCACCGGCTCGGTTTTTGGTGGCACGTAAGGGGCGGTCAGGTGCGGGTCTGCATCCTCGGCCGGCAGAAACGCGGGGATGATCGGCAGGCTGTATTTCGTGGCAAAGTCAAAGTCGCGCTGGTCATGCGCGGGCACACCGAAAATGGCGCCGGTGCCGTAATCCATCAGGATGAAGTTGGCCACATAGACGGGCAATTCCCACGATGTATCAAAGGGATGGCGCACGGTCAGGCCGGTGTTGTAGCCGCGCTTTTCCGCCTTCTCCAGCGCCTCTTCGGTGGTGCCGCCCTTGCGGCAGTCCGCATTGAAGGCGGCCAGATCGGCGTCGTCCTTCTCCAGATGTTTCGCCAGCGGATGATCGGGGGATATCCCGACGAAGCTGGCGCCCATCAGGGTGTCGGGGCGGGTTGTATATACTTCGACGCGGTCGAACCCCTCCGGCCCGTCATTCAGGCCGAAGGCAAACTGAAGCCCGCGCGATTTGCCGATCCAGTTTTCCTGCATCAGCCGCACCTTGGCGGGCCAGTCATCTAGCGTATCCAGCGCCTCCAGCAGTTCCTCGGCCATGTCGGAAATGGCAAAGAACCACTGCGTCAGCTCGCGCCGCTCCACCTCGGCGCCGCTACGCCAGCCGCGGCCATTTTCGACCTGCTCATTGGCCAGAACAGTCATATCCACCGGATCCCAGTTGACGACCGCGTTCTTGCGATAGACCAGCCCAGCCTCCAGCATATCGAGGAAAAGCGCCTGCTGCTGGCCGTAATATTCCGGATCGCAGGTGGCGAATTCGCGGGACCAGTCAATCGACAGGCCCAGCGGCTTCATCTGGTCGCGCATGTCTTTGATGTTCTGATAGGTCCAGTCCTTGGGATGCCCGCCCGACGCCATTGCGGCGTTTTCTGCCGGCATGCCGAACGCGTCCCAGCCCATCGGATGCAGCACGTTATGGCCCGTCGCCAGCTTGTGCCGTGCGATCACGTCGCCCATCGTATAATTGCGAACATGGCCCATGTGGATACGGCCCGAGGGATAGGGGAACATCTCCAGCACGTAGTATTTCGGCTTGGCCGGATCGTTGCCTGCGCGGAAAATTCCGGCGTCATCCCAGGCTTTGCGCCAGTTGGCTTCGATTTGGGCGGCGGAATAACGGGGCATGGCGGCGGCTTTCACTGAGGTCAATACGTCAGGTCCGGTGATAGGCGCAGCGGCGCGTATCGTCCAGTGGCGAGGCGCATATTTGCAAGGGTTTGCACGTGCGCAAGACCTGCCTATAACGGTGCAGAGCGATATTGCAGGGCCGGGCCAATGAAAATCCTATTCATCCATCAGAATTTTCCCGGCCAGTTCAAACACCTGGCGCCAGCGCTGGCAGCGCGCGGCGATGACTGCACCGCGCTGACGCTAAAGGTAAAAGAGCCGACCGACTGGAAGGGTGTGCGCGTTCTGCCTTATACATTGCCGGAGCGGAAGGGACAGAACGTTCACCCTTGGCTGGTGGATCTGGACACCAAGGTCACGCGCGGCGAGGCATGCTGGCGCGCGGCGCGGCGCCTCGCGGATGAGGGATATGTGCCGGATCTGATACTTGCCCATCCCGGCTGGGGCGAATCGATGTTCCTGCGCGATCTGTGGCCCGAGGCGCGCATGGGTCTGTATTGCGAACTCTATCACGAGGCGGGCTATCCGCATCTGGATTTCGACCCCGAATTTCGCGCGAGAGAGCCAGAGGTGCAGCCCCTGCGCATCCGGCTGAAGAACCTGAACAACCATCTGCACTTCCCATATGCCGAGGCCGGCCTTAGCCCCACGACGTTTCAGGCCGATACGTTTCCGGATGAATTTCGCCGCCGCATCACCGTGGCGCATGACGGCATTGACACCAACTGGTCGGCGCCGGATGCCGGTGTCGCGCTGAAATTAAAGGGATTTCCCGACTATACGCGCGAGACGGAGATCATCACCTTCGTTAACCGCAACCTTGAGCCGTATCGCGGCTATCATATTTTCATGCGCGCCCTTCCCGACCTGCTGCGCGCCCGGCCAAAGGCGCGCGTCATCATCATAGGCGGTGATGAGGTCAGCTATGGCAGCGCCCCGCCCAAGGGCAAAACGTGGAAGCAGATCTTTCGCGATGAGGTGGCGGGCCAGATCAGCGACGCCGATTGGCGCCGCGTGCATTTTCTGGGCCGCATTCCGCATGATCAGTTCACCCGCGTGCTGCAAATCAGCCGCGTGCATGTCTATCTGACCTATCCGTTCGTGCTTAGCTGGTCGCTGATCGAGGCGATGTCCTGCGGCGCGGCCATCGTTGCCAGCGACACGGCCCCGGTGCGCGAGGTGATCGCGCATGACCAGACCGGACGGTTGGTGGATTTCTTTGACCGTGCCGCGCTGGTGCGCGAGGTTTGCGATCTGCTGGAGGATCCCGGCGCGCGCGCGCGGCTGGGTCAGGCCGCGCGGAAACATGCGGTAGAGGCATATGATCTGGAAACCATCTGCCTGCCCCGGCAGATCGCGTGGGTCGACAGCATCATGCCGATGCCCGTGGTATCCTGACGCGGCAAGCCCGGCGCCGCGTCACAGTTGCGCAATCACACCCGCGCAAAGGATCCGATCAGAAATTGCCCGCCTGAATACGCAATTGCCGCGCACGCGACAGGATCGCATCTTCGACCGCGCGGCGCGTTCCCGCATCGACAGGGCCGCTTTGCGTGGACAGCGACAGGTTGAGCGACCGCGCGTCAAGCGCCGGATCGCTGATCAGGATCGTGGCGCGATAGGCGCGTCCGCCGCCCGGCGGCACGCCGTAGCCGGTGGAAATGACGCCGGTAAAGGGATCAGCCGACTGCACCGGCAGGAAATCCAGCACCTGAAGCGACGCCGTCCAGAGGAAACGGTTCACCTTGACGCTGGCATCCTTGTTCTTGAAAATTTCAAGGATACTGCTGCCCTGCTCGCCCGGCGCCTTGCCGACGCGCGCGGGGCCCTTGGCCTCCCGCCCGCTTTTGATCTGCATGGCCTCGCGGTCCAATGTCGGCGGCTCGTCACCGCAGGCCGCAAGCATGCCGAGGGCCGCAAGAGCGATCACCGCGCGTTTCACCGAAAAAAGCATCATATTACCGTCCGACGTTGACTTTCCCCCTAGTAACCAACGCGCGCCCATGGGGCAAGCTGTTTGCAACCCGTATCGACGGCGCGCGCGATGACGCTTTGCATCCCGGTGGTCCGAATGATTAGATAAGGGCAATCTTCAACCATACATTCAAGGGTGCCCCCATGAGCCTTGCCGATATCACTGCCCGCGTGGATGCCGCAATTTCCGCCGCCGGGCGCAGCCCGGACAGCGTTTCGCTGATTGCGGTGTCCAAAATGCAGCCGAACGCGCGCGTCGAGGCCGTTTTGCGCGAGGGGCATCGCAGCTTTGGCGAAAACCGCGTTCAGGAGGCAGGCGGGAAATGGCCGGAGTTTCGCGAGGCTTTCGATAATATCGATTTGCACCTGATCGGACCGCTGCAATCAAACAAAGTGCGCCAAGCCTTCGATCTGTTTCAGACAATCCATTCGGTCGACCGGCCCAAACTGGCGAACGCAATCGCGCGCATCGCCGATGAGCTTGGCCATTGCCCCGATTTGTTTTTGCAGGTCAACACCGGCGAAGAGGATCAGAAAGCCGGCGTCATGCCAGCCGATGCCGATGCGTTCATTGCCCAGTGCCGCGATCTGAACCTGCCGGTAAAAGGCCTGATGTGCATTCCCCCGGTGGATGAGGAGCCCAGCCTGCATTTCGCGCTATTGGCGAAAATCGCGGCACGGAATGATCTGGCGGGACTGTCGATGGGAATGAGCGGCGATTTCGAAAGCGCCATCGCCCAGGGCGCCACCCATATTCGCGTCGGCAGCGCCATTTTCGGGGATCGCGATTAACGCGACTTCCATCATGCACGCCACAAAAAAACCGCCCGCGGCATCAAGCCTGCGGGCGGTTTTAATTTATACGCGAGCGTTCAGGGTTCAGACGTTGTCTGTGTCTGTCGTGTCCACGCGCAGCGTTTCCAGATCAACGCCGCTTGCCTCTGCGTCCTTGATCCACTGGGGCCGGCGTCCGCGCCCGCTCCACGTCAGGGAGGGGTCGATCTGGCTGCGGTATTTGACCGGCGCGGGAACGCGCATTGCCTTGGGGCTGGCACTGATTCCGGCCGGCTGCGATCCTGTTCCGTCGCCAAGCAACTCATTCAGGGAATACCCCAGCTCCTTGGCCTTTTCCTTGACCGCGTTAAACGCTTCTTTGCGCTGCCGCTTGTCGCGGCCCGCCATTTCACGCTCGACTTTCTTTTGCAGTGCTTTCAATTCCTGTACGCTCAGGGATTTCAGATCGAACTTTGCCATTGTTTCCTACATTCGGTTTGCAACAGTGTCTTTAACAGTCCCTTTAAATGAATTAATCGAGATGTGCAAAAGAAACCTTGACAAGGTGCGTGGAGAAACTTCGACCACTCAAGGGGGTGGCGCCGACCCTGGTTTTATTGCCAGCCGTATTCGGGCTGTGCCATTTCTCGCACAGGCTTTGCGAAACCCAGTGTTTTAATATGCATCGGCCATGACCTTGAACCAAAGGTGCGCTTTGCATCTCGTCCCTTTGTTTCAATTAAACAATTAAACGTGTGCCGGGCACGGCCATCGCTGCAATCGCGTGCAGATCATCGCGGCGCAATGCAATGCAGCCTTCGGTCGGATATCCCGGCCTGCGCCATTGATGGATGAAAATGCAGCTGCCCCGCCCCGGCACCGCCTCCGGCCAGTTCCAATCTGTCACCAGCACCAGATCATACAGCGGATCGGCGCGGCGCAATGCCTCGTGGCTGGCAGTATAGGGGGCGCGAACCCATTGGTTATAGGCCGGATCGCGCATATCATCGCTCCATAGATCGCCGGTGCGGATCGGGCGCGCCCATGGCGCCGGGCGCGGCATACGGTCGGGCCGGTAGAGCGTCATCGCAATGCGGTGGATACCCGCCGGAGTTGCGCCATCGCCCTCGCGCTTGGCTGGGGATATGCCGCCCTTGCCGATGCTGCACGGGTATATCCGCCCGCCAAATCGCAGGCCCATCGGCGTCAGGACCATATCGCGCACGCGCGCCCCGCTCACAGCGAGGCCTCCGGACGGAACCCATCGGGGATGGTATCGCGTCCCTCCAGCAGCAGATCGGCCATCACCTGCCCCACCTTGGGCGCCATGCCAAAGCCGATCTTGAACCCGCCATTGGCGATGAACTGCCCCGGATGCAGCGGATGGGCGCCCAGCATCGGCGCGCGGCTGCGGCTGCGCGGGCGCAACCCGGCCCAGCGGCGGATGACGCGGGCCTCTTGCAGCGGCGGATAAGCGGAGCGCGCGGCGGCGATGACATCCTCCAGCAGGGCGTCGCAGTGCAGCCCGTCAAAATCGCGCTCGGTCGTGGATCCGATGGCGGTGGTGCCATCCTCATGCGGGACGATATGCATGCCTCCGGCGAATATCTGCGGATGGTCCGGCAGGGCCAGATCCATCAGCGCCGCCTGCCCCTTGATCGGGCTGCCCACCTGACGGGAATGCGCGGCGTTCAGCGCCGCAAGGTCTGCCGCCCCCGTCGCCCGGATCACCCGGCCCTCATCGGCGCCCTCGGTACGGATCACCGCGCCCTTGGCCAGCAGCGCGGCGGCCAGCGCGGCGCAGGCGCGGCCCGGATGCAAACGCGCGGTCAGCGTGTCGTGAATCACCTGTCCGCCCGCGCCGCCCGGCGGATGCGCAAATTCCGCAGCATCCGCCACACGCCAGACCGCCCGCCCCTGCCAGAGCGTCTGCGCCGCGACCCCGCGCGCCGCCGCCAGCGCCGCGCCCCCCGGCTCCAGCGGTTGCAGCCGGCCGGTGCGCGCATAGCCGGGGGCGTGGCCCGAAACATCGGCCACTTCGGCCCAGAAGCTTTTGGCCATCAGCAGGCTGTCCAGCTGAAACGCCTTCTTGTCGTTCCAGTTTTCCGGCACATGCGGCGCCAGCGCGCCGACGATCCCGCCCGAGGCACCTGCGCCCGGCCCGAATGGGTCGATCACCTGCACCGCCGCGCCGCGCCGGACGCAGGCCCATGCCACTGCCAGCCCGAAAATACCCGCGCCCCGCACCGTTATATCGGCCATTGCCATTCGCCCTGCCCCCCTGCATGCTTTGCCGTCTGAAACCATTGCATAAAGGACAGCGTCATGCAGGACCAGCGCGCCCGGCTGGACTGGCGGGCGGGCGATGTGCCGGTGTCGCGCCAGTATGAGGATCCGTATTTCAGTCTGGATGACGGGCTGGCCGAAACGCGGCATGTGTTTCTGGAGGGCAATGACCTGCCGGGCCGGTTTTGCGACGGCTTCCACGTGGCCGAACTGGGCTTTGGCACCGGGCTGAACATGCTTGTGGTGGCCGAGGCATGGGCCGCGCACGGCGCCCCCGGCACGCTGCACCTGACCTCGTTCGAGGCGCATCCGATGGACGCCGCCGACATGGCGCGCGCGCTGGCGGCCTTTCCGGCGCTGGCACCGCGCGCCGCGCGGCTGCTGGCGGGCTGGGAAAACGGCGCGGCGCGGATTGATCTGGGCGATGGCGCGCGGCTCGCGGTGATTGCAGGCGACGCGCGCCAGACGCTGCCGCGCTGGCAGGGGCGCGCCGATGCGTGGTTCCTTGACGGCTTTGCCCCGGCGCGCAATCCTGAACTGTGGGAGCCGGCGCTGTTGGCAAGCGTTGCGGCGCACACGCGGCCCGGCGGAACGGCAGCCACTTACACGGCGGCGGGCCATGTGCGCCGGGCACTGGCCGAGGCCGGCATGGACGTGACACGCACGCCCGGCTATGGCCGCAAAAGACACATGACCCGCGCAAGGATGCCACAATGACCGAACAGAACACACGGCTGGGTATCCTGCTGATGCTGGCGACCACGCTGGTCTTTGCGGTTCAGGACGGGCTGTCGCGCCATCTGGCGGGCGAATATAACGTCTTTATGGTCATCATGATCCGCTACTGGTTTTTCGCCGCCTTCGTGATCGCCATTTCCAAACGCAACGCGGGCGGCCTGCGCGCCGCCGCGCGCACGACGCAGCCGGTGCTGCAAACTGTCCGCGCGCTACTGCTGGTGACGGAAATCTGCATCATCGTGCTGGGCTTTACGCTGCTGGGGCTGGTGGAAACGCACGCCGTCTTTGCCTGTTATCCGCTGCTGATTGCCGCCCTGTCCGGCCCGGTGCTGGGCGAGCGGGTGGGATGGCGGCGCTGGACGGCGATTGCCATCGGCTTTGTCGGGGTGCTGATCATCCTTCAGCCCGGCGTGACAGTGTTCGAGCCTGAGGCGGTGATTCCCCTGATCGGCGCGCTGATGTTTGCGCTATACGGCCTGCTGACGCGCTATGCGGCGCGGCGTGATACGGCGGCGACCAGTTTCTTCTGGACCGGCACGGTTGGCGCCATCGGGATGACCTGCATCGGTGTCTGGTTCTGGGAACCGATGGTGCTGGCCGACTGGGGCTGGATGTCGGCGCTGTGTCTGACCGGGGTGCTGGGACATTTCACGCTGATCAAATGCTATGCAGTAGCCGAGGCCAGCGCGGTGCAGCCCTTTGCCTATCTGCAACTGGTGTTCATTTCGATCATCGGTGTCGCGGTGTTTGGCGAGACGATCCGCACGAATGTGGCGATCGGTGTGATGGTGGTTGTCGGCGCGGGGCTGTTCACGCTCTGGCGGCAGCGCAAGGCCGCTTAGACCAGATTGCCCGCGCCGCGACCGCGACGCCATGCCGCATGGCACCGCGCCGCTCTGCCTTGGCGGTGGCGGGTGCGGCGGCTAATCTGCGGCGGCACAACCGGGCGATAAGTATATGACGCGCCGACATCATTCAGACAGACTTGCCCAAACCTCCGGCGTTCTGCCGGTGGTGATGGCGCTGTCGCTGGTGCTTCAGATGCTGGCCGCCAGCGTGTTTCTGGGGGATGTGGGGCGCGGCACGACGCAGATGTGCCTGAACGGGCAGATGGTCCGCGTCGACGCGTCGCTTGCGATGGGCAGCCCCGAGGCGCCGCCCGCCGACCATTGCAGCCTGTGCAGACTGGCGCTGGCCTTGGTGGATATCGACCTGCCGCTTCCGGTGGCGCCCACACGTGCAGTTGCCGCCCCGTGGACGGCCTTTGCCGCGCCGGTGCTGCCTGCTGCCCCGCGCCCCGGTAACCCGGCCCGCGCGCCGCCTTTGCATATCTGATTTTGAACCCAAAACTCGGATAACGGGCGCGGCACAGCCGCCGCCCACGCAAAGACAGTGAAACAAGATGAAAAAACAACTTATGACAGCGCTGGCCCTTGCGGCTGGCCTGACAGCCGCGCCTGCATTGGCCATGGATTTGAACACCGCGAAAGGCGGCCACATGGCCACCGACGCGATGCCCGGAAAGATGGCGCATGGCGGGCATGGGGCGATGCACGGGCCGGTCGGCCTGATGGGCAACAACCTGATGCCCAAGGGCAAGGTGATGCTGGGCTATCGCTTTGGCGCGATGTCGATGTCGGGCAACCGGATCGGCACCAGCCGCATCAGCGATGACGCGATTGCCACCACCGTTCCGAACGTCTTTTTCGGCGCGCCGGGCCAGCCGCCGACGCTGCGGGTGGTGCCGCAGGAAATGACCATGCAAATGCATATGCTGGGCCTGATGTACGCGCCCACGGACCGCCTGACCCTGATGGCCATGCTGCCCTGGGTCGAGAAAAGCATGACGTCGCTGACCTATGCCGGCCCCGCCGGGACCGCCACCCTGGGCACGTCCAAGATGCGCGCAAGCGGGCTGGGCGATATCCGCGTTGGCGGCACCTACGGGCTGGTGACCAAAGGCCCGGACAAGGTGCTGCTAAGCATGGCGCTCAGCCTTCCGACGGGGTCCATCACCGAAACCGGCACGATGCTGTCGCCGATGGGCGTTCCGATGACCCGGCGCATGGCCTATCCGATGCAGCTGGGGTCCGGCACGTATGATCTCTTGCCCGCGATCAGCTATCGCACGGGCGCGGGTCGGCTGAACTGGGGCGCGCAGCTGCGCGGGATCATCCGGCTGGGCAGCAACGACGAGGGGTATTCGCTGGGCGACGAGGTGGCCGTATCCGCATGGGCCAGCTACAGGCCCGGCCCCGCCGTATCCTACTGGGGCCGGATCGAGGCGGCCCGGCTGGGCCGGATCGACGGGCGCGACAGGCTGATTTCGGGGCCGATGCAGGGCGCCAACCCCGATTTTCACGGCGGCGATACGATCACCCTGTCGGCGGGGGCCGATTTCACGATGCAGAACGGCCCGCTGAAGGGCCATATGCTGAGCGCGGATATTGGCGTGCCGGTCTATCAGGATCTGAACGGTCCGCGCCTGGGCACCGATTGGGTGCTGGGCGTCGGCTGGCGCCGGATGTTCTGAAGCGAGGTAACGCGCGCGGGATCACCCCGCGCGCATCATTTCAGGGTTGAGGGAATTGTTGCGCCCGTCAGCTCGGCCGTGAACGGCACCGGATGCGGATCCTTGCCCAGCCGGGCGCGATAGATCGGCAGGCTTTCGGCGACGCGCTGCACGTAGTTGCGCGTCTCGTCGAACGGAATGAATTCGATCCAGTCGACGATATCGAGGCCATTGGTCCCCTCGCCGCTGCGCGGATCGCCCCGCTCCGCCATCCAGCGCGGCGGGCGCGCCGGCCCGGCATTATAGGCCGCCGACACCATCACGACATTGCCGCCGAACCGCTGCGACATCTGCGCAAGATAGGTCGCGCCAATGCGTGCATTATATTGCCATTCGTTCAGCAAATCAGCGCGGCTATAGGCAATGCCCAGATCGCGCGCCACGTCGCCGGCGGTGCCGGGCAGCACCTGCATCAGGCCCAGCGCGCCCGCGCCGCTGGCAACAAGGTGGTCAAATTCGCTTTCGCGCCGCGCGATGGCCAGCGCCATTTCCATCGGCACCGGCAGATCCAGCTGTGTCATCGGGTGCAGCGCATAATAGGCAGCGGGCAGGACAATGCCGCGCTGCGCCGCCGCCTTGCCCAGCATCACTTGCAGATGCGGCTGGCCCATATCGCCCAGCGCGGCGCCCAGACTGCCCAGCGCGGGGCGCTCCAGCGTGTCGGCCAGCGCGGTGATGAACCATTCGGCCAGCGTCAACTGGCGCGAGGCGGCCAGCAGCGATGCGGCGCGGAACAGATCGGTCTGCGCAAACTCTGCCGTTTGCCACGGCGCAAACACCTCGGCCCCGGACAGCGCAGGATCGGCAGGCAGCCCCGCCTTTTCCGCGGCCAGCAATCCGTAAAAGCTGGTCTGCTCCTCTGCCCCTTGGGCATAGGCGATCTGCGCCGCCTCCGGATCGCCCAGCGCCTCTTGGGCGCGGCCAATCCAGTAGCCCGCCCGCCCCATGGAAATGGGGCTGCCGACAGCGGCGCGCAGCCGCTGAAAATGATCCAGCGCCAGCGCCGGATCCTCCATAAAGCGCAGGGCAAGGTAACCCGACAGCCATTCCAGATCCGCATAGGCGCCGCCATCCACCAGCTGATGATGCGCGGCCAGATCATAGGCGCGGGCATAATCGCCGCTTCGCATCATCCGGCGGGCAAAACTGCGCCGCCACCCCGCCCAGCGCCACGCCTGCCCCAAACCGCCGGCGATCTTGCTCTGGCGCTGCATCAGGGTCATGGCCTTTTCGGCGTTGTCCGCCTTGATGTAGCGTTCAAACAGCATGTGGGCGATGCCCGGATCGCGCTGCATCGCCTCGGGCAGGGTGGCGACCTTGGCCTCGATCCCGCGGCGGCCATCGCTGGCCATCATGCGAATATCGGCGCGCGCGCGCATTTCGTCGCTGACCAGCGGCAGCATCAGCGCCGAATCGCGCAGGCCGCGCCACAGGGTCATGTCCATGCGCGCATCGTGATGCGGCGCCAGAAGGCGGCCCCACGCGTTCAGAAAATCGGTGTGCTCTTCGGTGCTGAGGTCAAAGGTCAGCCACGCCTGCACCACGCCCGCCTCGGCGTCGCCCAGCCGGTTCGCATTCTTCAAAGCCTCCGCATGGCGCAGCACGCCAGCGCCCGTGTCCGGCGACGTGCCCTTGTAAAAGGCCAGGATCTGCGCGTCGCTGGCATTCTCGAACGCCTCCAGCGATTTCTCGCGCAGGCGGTCCAGCCCCGGCCAATCCGGATGCGCGGCCAGAAACGCCAGCACTTCGGGCACGGTGCCGCGACCCGCGCGCAGGCGCGCCCATTCGATCAGCGTCCCCGCCACCGGACCATCGCGCCGGGCCAGCTGCACCGCGCGATCCCACCGCCCGGCGCCCGCGGCATCCAGCGCCGAGGCCAGCGGGCGGGGCGGCAAAACCCGCGCCGGAGTGTCCGCAAGGACGGGCAAAGCGCCCTGTATCAGCAAAAGGACCGCGAAAAGAGGGCGCAACATGGCTTGCATTTCCCGTCATTGCAAAGGATAGACAGCGCCAACCTAAGCGCGCGCCGTTGCGCCGTCCACCCGCCCGTTGGGGCGGGGGATTTCGCCGGGCCGCGGCAACGCACACCCCCACCGGGCCACACGCCCCGCCACGAACAGGAGTTCACAATGATCAAAGGTTCCCTTCCGGCCCTGGTCACGCCATTGAAAAACGGCGAGGTGGATTTTGACACACTGGGCAAACTGGTGGAATGGCATATCGCCGAGGGCAGCAATGGGCTGGTCCCCGTCGGCACCACCGGCGAGAGCCCGACACTCAGCCATACCGAACATATGGCCGTCGTCGAAGAGGTCGTGCGCGTCGCCGCAAACCGCATCCCGATCATCGCGGGCGCCGGCAGCAACAACACTGCCGAAACCGTCAGCTTCATGCAGCACGCGCACAAGGTCGGCGCCGATGCGGCGCTGGTTGTGACGCCTTATTATAACAAGCCGACGCAGGCCGGCCTCGTCGCGCATTTCACCGCCGCGCATGACAGCTGCGATCTGCCGATCATCATCTACAATATCCCCGGCCGCTCTGCCGTCGATATGTCACCCGCCACCATGGGCGAACTGGCCAAGCTGCCGCGCATCATCGGGGTCAAGGACGCCACCGGCGATCTGGCCCGTGTCTGCGCGCAGCGTATCACTTGCGGCGCGGATTTCATCCAGATCTCCGGCGAGGATGCCACCGCCCACGGCTTCAACGCCCAAGGCGGGATTGGCTGCATATCGGTCACGGCAAACGCGGCGCCGGCACTGTGCGCCCAGTTGCAAGCCGCCTGCCTGCGCGGCGATTACGCCGAGGCGCTGAAAATTCAGGACCGGCTGATGCCCCTGCATCACGCCATCTTTACCGAGCCGGGGCTGGTCGGCGTCAAATACGCCATGTCCCTGATCGGCAAATGCAGCGAAGACGTCCGCTCGCCCCTGGTGCCACTGACGGATGAAACCAAGGCATTGGTTGAGGCGGGCATGCGCCACGCAGGGCTGCTGAACTGATCCTAACGGTATTGCGACGGCGCCTGCCCGAACTGGGCCGAATAGGCGCGGCTGAAATGCGATGAATTGGCAAACCCTGTCGCCAGCGCAATCTGCGTCAGCGACATCGACGAATTCCGCAAAAGGCTCTGCGCCCGGCCCAGCCGCAGCGCGCGATAGTAGCGCATGGCAGGCTGGTCCAGCTGATCGCTGAAAAGGCGGTTCAGCTGCCGCGCCGAAACGCCGGCAATGGTGGCAAGCTGGTCCAGGTCCAGCGGATCGGCAACGTGGCTTTCCATCGCCTCGACCGCATCAAGGATCGCAGGCGTATGCACGCCCACCCGCTGCGCCAGGCCACCGCGCTGCGGGCCAACGGGCGGGCGGATATCGGTATGCATGAACCAGTCGCTGACCTGCCGCGCAAAGGCAGCGCCATGCTGCCGCGCGATCAACGCGTGCATCATATCCAGCGGCGCAGTGCCGCCCGCGCATGTCATCCTGTCGCGGTCGATCACATATAGCGTGCGCTCGATCGCCAGATCAGGCGACAATTCAGCCAGCGCTTCGGCATATTCCCAGTGTACGGTCATCCGCCGCCGGGCCATCAGCCCGGCGCGCGCCAGAATGACCGGCCCCCCCGACACCCCGCCCAGCGCCACCCCCTCACGTGCCAACCGCGCCAGCCAGCGATATAGGCGCGGTTCATGATAGGCGCTGATGTCGCCGCCGGCGATCACGAACAGCATATCCAACCCCGGCGCATCGCCCACCTGCGCGTCCGGCGGCACCACGACAGCGCCCGAACTGGGCACGGGCCCGTCCGTCATTCCAAGATGAACCACCTCGTAAAGCGGCCGTTCGGCCAAGAGATTGGCCGCGCGCAGCGGCTCCACCGTGGCGGCATAGGACATCACGGCAAACTCAGCGACCGGCAGAATACCGATTCGCTCAGGTCTTTGCGTGTCATCCATCGAAGTGTCCATTTTTTACATATAGACGTCCTTTTTGGGAAAGTGCAATCGGTGCGGCACGATATGTTGGGCGCAACTCACCAAACGTTGGATGAAATCCCATGCGCTATTCCGCACTCCGCATCCTCAAAGAGGGCCTCACCGGCAACAAAGGCTGGAAACCCGTCTGGCGCGAGCCAGAGCCGAAAGCCGAGTATGATGTCATCATCATCGGCGGCGGCGGCCATGGCCTTGCCACTGCCTATTACCTGGCCAAGGAACACGGCATCACCAATGTCGCCGTCCTTGAAAAAGGCTGGATCGGCAGCGGCAACGTGGGCCGCAACACGACCATCATCCGCTCCAACTACCTGCTGCCGGGCAACGAGCCGTTCTACGAGCTGTCGCTGAAACTGTGGGAAGGGCTAGAGCAGGACTTCAACTACAACGCCATGGTCAGCCAGCGTTCGATCCTGAACCTGCTGCACTCGGACGCCCAGCGCGATGCCTTCATCCGTCGCGGCAATGCGATGTTCCTCGCGGGCGCTGACGCCGAATACGCAACTGCCGAGCAACTGCGCGCTGAACTGCCGTTCCTTGACTACGACAACGCCCGCTTCCCGATCAAGGGCGGCCTGTTCCAGCGCCGCGGCGGCACAGTGCGCCATGATGCGGTCGCATGGGGCTATGCGCGCGGCGCCGACAGCCGCGGCGTCGACATCATCCAGAACTGCGAAGTCACCGGTTTCGACATCGAAAACGGCGTCTGCCGCGGCGTTCAGACGTCCCGCGGCTCCATCCGTGCCAAGAAGGTCGCCATGTGCGTCGCCGGCTCCTCCAGCCGCGTCGCGGCCACCGCCGGAATGCGCCTGCCCATCGAATCGCACGTCCTGCAGGCGTTCGTCACCGAAGGGCTCAAGCCGGTCATTCCGGGCGTCATCACCTTCGGCGCGGGCCACTTCTATGTCAGCCAGTCCGACAAGGGCGGCCTCGTGTTCGGCGGCGATCTGGACGGCTACAACTCCTACGCCCAGCGCGGCAACCTGCCCGTGATCGAGGACGTGGCCGAGGGCGGCATGGCCATCATGCCGATCATCGGCCGCGCCCGCCTGCTGCGCAGCTGGGGCGGCATCATGGACATGTCGATGGACGGCTCGCCCTATATCGACAAGACCCATATCGACGGCCTCTATTTCAACGGCGGCTGGTGCTATGGCGGCTTCAAGGCAACGCCGGGCTCGGGCTGGTGCTACGCGCACCTCATCGCCAAGGACGCGCCCCACCCGGTCGCCGCCGAAATGCGCCTCGACCGGTTCAAGCGCGGGCACATTATCGACGAAAAGGGTCAGGGCAACCAGCCCAACCTGCATTGAGGGATATCATGTTTTTTCTTGGCAAAAATACCCATATCCCGGCCTCGCAGCCCGCACAGCGGCTGCCGGGCACGCTGGCCCCGCAACGCGCAATTTTCCGCGCGGAAAATTCCCCGGAATTCGGACGAATTCCGCGTCACTTCGAGGTGAACACATGATCATCAACCACCCGCTTCTTGGACCACGCGACGCCGCTGAATTCATCTATCTCGGTGACGCCTGCCTGATCGACCGTCCGGATTGGGAGGCCGAAGATGCCGCCGAGAAATTCCATGAATACGGCTATATCCGCGACAACATCGCCGGCAAGATGCAAGAACTTTGGTATCACGAACAGGGCGATCGCAGCTGGCTGGTCGTGACGCGCGACACCATCACCCATGAAATCACCGATGTTGAAATGGCCCGCGATGTGGCCCGCGCACGGGGGCGCAGCAAATGAGCCAAGTCAACCGGATCAAGGGCGGTCTCGTCAATCGCTCCAAGGCACTGAACTTCACCTTCAACGGCAAATCCATGCAGGGCTATGTCGGCGATACGCTGGCATCCGCCCTTTTGGCCAATGGTCAGGTACTGGTCGGCCGCTCGTTCAAATATCACCGTCCGCGCGGTATTTTGACCGCCGGCTCGGAAGAGCCGAACGCGCTGGTCCAGCTGCGCAGCGGCGCCGCGCAAGAGCCGAACACACGCGCCACCGTGGCCGAGCTGTTCGACGGCCTGACTGCCACCAGCCAGAACCATCGCGGCTCGCTTGAGTTTGACCTGATGGCCGCAACGGACATGGTCTCGCCCTTCCTTGCTGCGGGTTTCTACTACAAAACCTTCATGTGGCCCGCCGCGTTCTGGGAGAAATTCTACGAACCCGTCATCCGCAACTCCGCCGGCCTCGGCCGGCTGTCCATGGAAGAAGATCCCGACACCTATGACAAGGGCTTCCTGCACTGCGATCTGCTGGTCATCGGCGCCGGTCCTTCGGGCCTCTCCGCCGCCCTCACAGCGGCGCGCACCGGCGCCCGCGTGATCCTCGCGGATGAGGATTTCGCCCCCGGCGGGCGCCTGAACTCGGAAACATTCGAAGTCGACGGCATGGCCGGCGCCGACTGGGCCGCACAAACCGTGGCCGAGCTGGCCTCGATGGACAATGTGCGCCTGATGACCCGCACCACGGTTTATGGCGCGTTCGATCACGGCATCTACGGCGCGCTGGAGCGCTGCACCGATCACCTGCCCGGCGCAGGCGGCAAGCCGCGTCAGGTGCTGTGGCGCATCTATTCCAAACGTGCCGTGCTGGCCGCCGGCGCGACGGAGCGGCCCATTGCATTCGGCAACAATGACCGCCCCGGCATCATGCTGGCCAGCGCCGTGCGCACCTATGTGAACCGCTTTGGCGTGACACCCGGCCAGAAGGTCGCGGTACTGACCAACAATGACGATGGCTGGCGCACCGCATCCGACCTTGCTGCCAAGGGGGTTGAGGTCGTCGCGGTCATCGACACGCGCAATCGTCCCGCCGTCTGCGACGTGCCGGGCGCGCGCCACATCCGCGGCGCTGGCGTGGTGGATACCGCAGGGCGCAAGGCGCTGAAGCGGATCACGCTAACCGATGGCCAGATGATCGACGTCGATTGTCTTGCCGTGTCCGGCGGCTGGAACCCGGCCGTTCACCTGACCTGCCACCAGCGGGGCCGCCCCGTCTGGAACGAGCAGATCGCGGCCTTCGTGCCGGGCGAAAACCTCCCCGCCGGCATGGTCGTCGCAGGCGCCGCCGGCGGCGCGCTGACACTGGCTGCCGCGTTGGGCGAAGGTGCCAGAATGGCGACGTCTCAGGTGCAGGATCTGGGCTTTGATGCGTCCGCGCAAGCCGCACCCAAGGCCGAGGACGAGGCATATGAGGGCGAGCCGAAATGGCACATCCCCTCGGGCAAGAAGCGCGCCTGGGTCGATTTTCAGAACGACGTCACGGTCAAGGACATCAAGATGTCCCACCGTGAAGGGTTCAAATCGGTCGAACATCTGAAGCGCTACACAACCACCGGCATGGCCACGGATCAGGGCAAGACCTCGAACATGTCGGCATTGGCGATCATGGCCGAATGCACCGGCAAATCGATCCCCGAAACGGGCACGACCATCTTCCGCCCGCCCTATACCCCCGTGCCAATGGGTGCATTGGCGGGCCGGGCGCGCGGAACCGATTTCCGCCCCTACCGCCTGACCCCCAGCCATGAATGGGCAACCAAGCATGGCGCGACCTTCGTCGAGGTTGGCAACTGGCTGCGTGCGCAGTGGTTCGTCAAGGGCAACGAGGCTGGCTGGCGCGATTCGGTTGACCGCGAGGTTCTGAACACCCGTAATTCGGTCGGCATCTGCGACGTGACCACGCTGGGCAAGATCGACATCCAGGGCAAGGACGCTGCCGAGTTCCTGAACAAGGTCTATGCCAACGCCTTTGCCAAGCTGGCAGTCGGGCGCGTGCGCTATGGCATCATGCTGCGCGAGGATGGCATCTGCTATGATGACGGCACCACCGCGCGCATGGCCGAGAACCATTTCGTGATGACCACCACCACCGCCAACGCGGTTCTGGTGTTCCGCCGGATGGAATTCGTGCGCCAGTGCCTTTACCCGGATCTGGACGTGCACATGATCTCGACCACCGATGCGTGGGCGCAGTTCGCCGTTGCCGGCCCCAACGCGCGCAAGCTGCTGACGAAGATCGTTGACGCGGACAGTCAGGACATGTCGAACGAGGGCTTCCCCTTCATGGCCTGCGGCGAGATCACCGTTTGCGGCGGCACGCCGGGGCGCCTGTTCCGCATCTCCTTCTCGGGCGAATTGGCCTATGAGATTGCGGTGCCTGCGCGCTACGGCAACTCCCTGATGGAGGCGCTGATGAAGGCGGGCGAGGAGTTCGGCGCCTGCCCATACGGCACCGAAGCGCTCAGCGTCATGCGGATCGAAAAGGGCCACGCGGCCGGCAACGAGCTGGACGGGCGCACCACCGCGCATATGCTGGGCATGGGCGGCATGGTCAGCAAGAAGAAGGACTGCATCGGCAAGATCCTGTCGCAGCGGCCCGAGATGAACCGCGAGGATGCCGAACGTCTGGTCGGCTTCCGCCCGGTGGATCGCAGCCAGAAGCTGATTGCCGGATCGCATTTCATCAACAAGGGCGATGATGCGACAATGGCCAACGATCAGGGCTGGATGACGTCTGTTGCCTGGTCGCCCAGCCTGGATCACTCGGTCGGGCTTGGCTTTATCAAATCGGGGCATACACGCATGGGCGAAATCGTTCGCGCCGTCAGCCCCCTGCACAACACCGAGATGGAGGTCGAGATTGTCTCGGCCCACTTCATCGACCCCGAAGGAGAGCGTCTGCGTGCCTGATTTCACCCTCATCTCCGCCCCGCCACTGGCCGGGTATTCAGCCAGCTTCGGCGACATCAAGCTGAGCGCGCCCAAGGATCTGGCCATCGTTTCCATCGCCCTGCCGCTGGGCGGGGAGGATTCGGCCAAGGCAGCGATCAAGTCCGCTTTCGGCATTGATCTGCCCGAGGTCGGCACATCCGCCACAACCGGCGATGACGCCACGGCGCTCATGCGTCTGGGCGTCGACCAGGCGTTTGTGCTGTTTGCCTGCGCAACGCCCGATGCCGAGCGGCAGATCGCGGCAAAGCTGAACGGCGCGGTCTATACCACCGACCAGACGGATGCGTGGTGTTCGCTGGAAATCTCCGGCCCCGGCGCGCGGCGCGCGCTGGAGCGGATCTGCCCGGTTGATCTGCACCCGGACGCGTTCGCGGTGAGCGCCGTCGCCCGGACGATAATGGAGCATATGGGCGCCATCATTGCCCGCACGGACGAAGATACATTCCTGCTTCTGTCGGCCAGTTCGTCGGCGAAATCATTCCTGCACGCGGTCGAGCTGTCGGCGAAAAACGTCACCTAGACAGGTTCTGTCATGCCACGACAAAAAGCCCGGTTAACAGCCGGGCTTTTTCATGTCTGCGCACGCATTTCGCGCGAAATGTCATGCGCATCGCTCAAATGGTGGGGGATTTGGAGCGGGCGACGGGAATCGAACCCGTGTCATCAGCTTGGAAGGCTGAGGTCTTACCATTACACAACGCCCGCTCAGGCGCGTTCCTGATACCGCGCTACGCAACCCGAGGCAAGCGGCCAGAGAAAATTCTGCGAATTTTCATATCCCGCCCGTCAGTAGCGTTTGCGCAGATCCTCCGGGTCGGCGCCCATCAGATACCGGGCCAACAGCGACAGGTTGCGCGCGCCACGCGCGATCCAGCCGGCTTGCTGGTAGCGCGCGGCGCTGGTGCGCACTGTCACGGGCATCATCCGCAGCCTGCGCCCCAATCGGCGCGCCAATGCCACATCCTCCATCAGCGGGATAGCGGGGTAACCGCCCGCGCTGTCATATTCGAGCCGGGCAATCAACAGGCCCTGATCGCCATAGGGCAGGCTGAACGCCCGCGACCGCAGGTTGGCCCACCCAGCTACAATACGCGGCGCCGCCCCCTGCGCCGCGAAGGACAGGCGGAAATATCCTGGCCTGCCGTCATCCATCTGCGCCTGAACGGCCTGCACCCATCCGTCCGGCAGCTGCGTATCGGCGTGCAGAAACAGCAGCCAGTCGCCGCCCGCCGCCGCAGCGCCCCGGCGCAGTTGCGCGCCGCGCGACGCCGTGCCTGTGATCCAGACAGCGCCGACCTGATCGGCGATGCGCGCGGTTGCGTCATCCGATCCGCCGTCGGACAGGATCAGCTCGCGGATCAGCCCCGCCTCGACCCCGGCCATCAGCCCCGGCAGTAATTCGGGCAGCGCAGATGCGCTGTTCAGCACCGGCACGATCACGGATAGCCTTGCGCGCATCCCCGCCCCCCTGTTGCCCGCGCCCCGCGATCCTATATGACAGGGGCGGCATAACGGGAGGTATCAGTCATGCGGACAATTCACCAGATCACCGGCAGCGATGCGCACAGCTTCCTTCAGGGGTTGATCACCAATGATCTGGCCAAGCTGGATCAGGGCCTTGTCTATACCGCGATGCTGACGCCGCAGGGCAAATATCTGGCCGATTTTTTTGTGTTCGAACGGGATGGCGCGCTGCATATCGACGCGGCGGACAGCATTTCGCTGGGTCTGGTGCAGCGGCTGAACATGTACCGCCTGCGCGCCGATGTGCAGATTGCGCCGACCGATTTGCAGCTGTCGCGCGGGACCGGAACACCGCCCGCGGGCGCGATGGCGGATCCCCGTCATCCGGCGATGGGCTGGCGGCTGTATGGTGCAGAGGCGGGCGATGACGGCACGGACTGGGACGCGCTGCGCGTTGCCCATTGCATCCCCGAAACCGGGATCGAACTGACCCCGGACACGTTCATTCTTGAGGCCGGGTTCGAGCGGCTGAACGGCGTTGATTACCGCAAAGGGTGCTATGTCGGGCAGGAAGTGACCGCCAGGATGAAGCACAAGACCGAATTGCGCAAGGGGCTGGCCACGGTTCAGGTGGACGGCGCCGCACCAGTGGGCACCGAGATTACCGCAGGCGGCAAGGCGGCCGGCACGCTCTACACCCAGTCAGGCGGGCGCGGCATCGCCTATCTGCGCTTTGACCGGGCGGGCAGCCCGATGGATGCGGCCGGCGCTACCGTGACTTACGCGCCCGATTGATGCAGGCGCATCACGCTTGACCCGCGCGGCGGCGCGCGGCATCAGGAGGCCATGATGATCTATAAGATATTCCGCAAGGATGAGTGGGACGATCTGCGCAGCACCGGCACCAGCGCGGGCGCGGCTGTTGATGTGGCGGACGGGTTCATTCATTTTTCGACCATTGCGCAAGCCCCGGAAACGGCGGCCAAGCATTTTGCCGGTGAGACGGACCTGATGCTGCTGGGCGTCGATCCTGCACCTCTTGGCGCGGATCTGAAGTGGGAGCCGTCACGCGGCGGCGCGCTTTTTCCGCATCTTTACCGGGAATTAACACTGGCGGACGTAGCTTGGACACAGCCGCTGCCGCTGGTAAACGGCGTGCATCAGTTTCCGGCGGGTGCGGAGTGAGCGTGATCAATCGTCTTGGCCTGAACCTGCTGCACCGCCTCGATCCGGAGCG
Organism: Roseovarius dicentrarchi; assembly: GCF_003316635.1. Classification (GTDB taxonomy): domain Bacteria; phylum Pseudomonadota; class Alphaproteobacteria; order Rhodobacterales; family Rhodobacteraceae; genus Roseovarius; species Roseovarius dicentrarchi. The sequence goes on from NZ_QNQP01000012.1 coordinate 95,309, forward strand.
GGCGCATGGGCTGGCCCTACGGGCGCTGCGCAGCGGGCTGGTGCCGCTGCCGGGGCGGATCACCTCGCCGCGTCTGGCCTGCGATGTCGCGGGGCTGCGGCTGGATAACCCCGTCGGGCTGGCGGCGGGGTTTGACAAGAATGCCGAGGCTTTGGGGCCGCTGGCGCGGGCCGGTTTCGGCATGGTTGAGCTTGGGGCGGTCACGCCCCGCCCGCAGGCCGGTAATCCGCGCCCGCGCCTGTTTCGCCTGCCAGACGATCGCGCGGTAATAAATCGCTTTGGTTTCAACAATCTGGGCATGGAAGCCGCGGCAAGGCGGCTGGCACAGCGGCCCAAGGACGCGGTGATCGGGCTGAACCTGGGCGCGAACAAGGACAGCGACGACCGGGCCGAGGATTTTGCCCGCGTGCTGGCCCATTGCGGCCGTTACCTAGATTTTGCCACCGTCAACGTCTCCAGCCCGAACACCGAAAAGCTGCGTGATTTGCAAGGCGGCGACGCCCTGCGCGCCCTGCTGTCCGGGGTGATGGAGGCGCGCGACTGGCTGGAGCGGCCCATTCCTGTCTTCCTGAAAATCGCGCCGGATCTGGATGATGCTGCCTTGGGCGACATCGCCGAGGTGGCGCAATCGGCGCAGCTGGCCGGGATCATCGCCACGAATACGACACTGGACCGCGCCGGCCTGACCTCTGCCGCCAAGGCGGAGGCCGGCGGGCTGTCCGGCGCGCCGCTGTTTGACAAATCCACCCGCGTTCTGGCGCGCCTTTCGCAGCTGACAAACGGCACCATGCCCCTGATCGGCGTCGGTGGCATCGCCACTGCCGAAGATGCCTATGCCAAGATCCGCGCCGGCGCGAGTGCTGTGCAGCTCTATTCGGCACTGGTCTATGAGGGGCTGCCGCTGGTGCCGCGCATCGCGCGCGGGCTGGAGCGACTGCTGGAGGCGGACGGGCATGCCAACGTCGCCAATGCCGTCGGCACGCAGCGGGACGCGTGGCTGTGATCACGCTGCGGCACGATCCGCGCTGCTGAAAATCGCGCGCGGCATCACACCCTAGCCCGCCGCCCGCTCAAGCGCCGGATAGCGCAGGCCCAGCGTGATGCCGCGCACCGCAAACGCCACAAGCAGCGCCGCCCAAAGCCCGTGATTGCCAAAAAGCGGCACCAAGGGGACCAGCGCCGCGCCGTAGACCGCCAACGAAACGATCATCATATTGCGCATGTCGCGGGTGCGTGTCGCGCCGATGAATATACCGTCCAGCATCCACGCCGCCGCGCCGAAAATCGGCGCCGCCACCATCCATGGCAGAAATTCGCGGCCCGCCGCGCGCACCGCGTCGGACGCGGCCAGCGCATCAATCGCCGCACCGCCGAACAGCGCAAAGCACAGCGCCAGCAGCACGCCCGCGCCCAGCCCCCACTGGCTGGTCAGGATCGACGCGCGGCGCACCGCGCCCGCCGCCCGCGCGCCCACCGCCTGCCCCACCAGCGCCTCGGCCGCGAAGGCAAAGCCGTCCATCATGTAGCTGCTGACATGCAGAAACTGCACCAGCACCTGATTGGCCGCCAATGTGACATCGCCCAGATCGCTGCCAAGAAAGATGAAGGACAGCATCACCACCTCCAGCAGGGCCGAGCGGATCAGGATATCGGTGTTCACCGATGCAATCTGCCACAAGCGCGCGGCGTCAAAGATCAGCGCCCAGTTGCGCCATGCAGGCACGCGAAATGCGTCGCGGCACAGCACGAACGCGGTCACCAGCCCCGCCCATTCCGCCACAAAGGTAGCCCAGCCAACGCCGGTCACGCCCCAGCCCAGCCCCAGCACGAACCACAGGTTCAGCACGATATTGAGCCCGTTCATCACCAGCTGGATCACCAGAACGGCGCCCGTCCGCTCCAGCGCGATCAGCCAGCCGGTCATGCCGAAAAGGGCGATCATGGCGGGCGCGCTCCAGACACGGACGCTCATGTAGTCCTGCGCCAGACGCTCGACCTCGGCGCTGGCGGGTGACAGCGCGAAGGCGCCGGCAAAAAGCGGGACATGCAGCAGCACAACCAGCACGCCGCCTGCCGCCCCGATCATCAGGCTGCGGGTCAGCATTGCTGCCACTTCGGCACTGTCCCCCGCGCCGCGCGCCTGCGCGGTCAGCCCGCTCGTGCCCATGCGCAGAAAGCCGAAAATCCAGTAGATTGCCGTCAATATCACCGCGCCGACGCCAACCGCGCCAATCGGCGCCGCCTGCCCCAGCTGGCCGATCACGCCGGTATCGACAATGCCCAACAGTGGCACCGTCGCGTTAGACAAAACGATCGGCCATGCAATGCGCAGGACGCGGCGATGGGTCAGACGGATATGTGCGGGCGCCGCGTCAGCCATCGCCGGGCGGCATCAGGAAATGGCCCGCCGCCTGTGCAATCGGGCGATCGCGGTTGTCCTGCCACGCCTCGGACTGGACCGATGCATAGCGGCGCCCTACGCGCGTGACGCGCGCCCGCGCATAGGCGTCACGCGGCAGGCCGGCGCGCAGATAATCGATGGTGAAATCAATCGTCTTGGGCAGTGCGGGCGCGGCGCCGGGCGCTTGCCCGCCCCCTTCGATCCGGGGCCACAGCATCGCCCAGCCAAGGCTGATGATCGCCGTCATTTCCAGAAAGGCCGCTGTCGCGCCGCCATGCAGCGCGGCTGGCGCGGGGTTTCCGATCAGACTGCTCGCATAGGGCATGATCGCCGTCAGCTCGTCACCGCGCCGTTCAAACCGGACGCCCAGAAAGGTGATGTAAGGCACGCCTGCAACCAGTGTCGCCAGCGCCTGATCGCGGCGCTGGCGGGTCACCTCGACCGGCTCGGGGGCGGCGCGGCGGGCGGTCATGCCGCGCTCACGGTAAAGGTGCCGGTGGCGGTTGCGACGGGGCGCGCGCTGTCGTCATCCATCGCCACGGCGCGCACGAATGCAACTGTGCGCGTGACGTGGTGGCACGTCGCCTCGGCGCGGATGGTCTGGCCGGGGGTAGCGGGGCGCATGTAGTCAATGCGCAGGCCCAGCGTGGCCGTGGGTCCGCCCATTTGCGGATGGCTCATCACTGCCGCCCCGCAACAGGTGTCCATCAGCGCACTGACAGCGCCGCCATGCACCACGCCCGTCGCCGGATCGCCCACCAGCCTTTCGGCCCAGGGCATAGACATGACAGCGGTGCCGCCTTCGATCGTGCCAAATGTCAGGCCCAGCGCGGTGGCGTGCGGAACCGTGCCGAAAAAATCCTTGGCGGTTGCGCCATCCGCGCGGGTGTCCGTGTCATCGGCCATCTTTGACGTTCCTTCCGATAAATTGGTCACATATTCTATCGGCGCAGGCGCGCATGGGCGCAACCCGGAACCGTGCCGCGCCGATCACGCAAGATTGAGGCAACAAAACTGTCCCAATTTGCCGTGACATGTTGTATCGTCAATTATAGTCCTTACTTTTCAACTGCACGGCGAACAGGATCGGGTTGGACATGAGCGGCGATTTGATGACAATACGCGAGATGTGTGACGCTTTTGACGTGACCCCTCGCACCTTGCGGTTTTATGAGGCAAAAGAACTGCTTGCCCCTATTCGGCAGGGGCAGAAACGGCTTTTCACCAAACGCGAGCGTGCCCGGCTGAAACTGATCCTGCGTGGCAAGCGTTTTGGCTTTGCGCTTGAGGAAATTCGCCAGCTGCTGAACCTGTACGAGCCGGGCGATCCGGACAACATTCAGCTTCGCCGCACGCGGGAACTTGCCACCGAGCGGTTGGCGCAGATGATCCGCGAACGGGATGAGCTGGACACCGCCATTTCGGAACTGCGCGGCCATATTGATTGCGCCGGACGTCTGCTGGCGCAACGCCAAACCTGCGCTGCTGCTGAGTAGCCGGCCTTGGCGGTGGATTGCTGCGACGGCCTGATCGGGTATAGGATCGCCTTGCGCTGCCCGCCCATCCAGCCCAGGAGCCGTCCATGCCAAAACGCTTTCGCCTGACGCGCCGGTTCAATACGGCAATGACCGAAGACGCGTATCGCCGTCTGCGCCGTCTGTCGCAAGAGGCTGGTCTGGACGAAGGTGAGGCGCTGTCATTCCTGTTCGAGAATTTCGACAGCGTGATTGACGAGGATACCTTTGGCCACCGCCTGCGGATCTTCAACTCCGAACTGGAGGCGCGCAAGCGCTAGGCCGGTATCAGTGATGCCATGCGGCGCCAAGCCGCCAGACATCCCCCCCCAAATATGAAAAAGGAGCAGCCCCGATGGAGCCGCCCCTGATCATGACTGCGCTTTGAGGGATAGCGCGAATACCTGCAACGCGCCTACTTGTTGACGCGTGCGGCAAAATCGTCAACCTGACGCTCTGCCTCGTCCTTGGCGATGCCGTAGCGCTCCTGCACCTTACCGACCAGCTTTTCGCGGTCGCCTTCCGCCTGCTGAACGTCGTCATCTGTCAGCTCGCCCCACTGCGATTTTGCTTCGCCGGTGAGCTGCTTCCAGTTGCCTTTGATTGTGTCCCAGTTCATTTCGAATCTCCTGTTCTTGGTGTCCGTCCGGACCAGAGGCGCTGCCCTGCCCGTCTGACATACCAACCCGGTGGCAGCCGCTTCGGTTCCACCTTTGCGCGCGAAATCAGACAAACTGTTCGCGCAGCAGCCGTTCCTCCAGACCATGGCCGGGATCGAACAGGATCCGGTGCGCGATACTGGGCTCTGACCGGATTTCGACCCACAGGACGTCGTTCACCGCTGTGCTGTCTGCCACGGCCATAACCGGGCGCTTTTCCGGCTCGCAAATGTCAAACCGCACGGTGGCTGCCTTGGGCAGCAAGGCACCCCGCCAGCGGCGCGGGCGGTAGGCCGCAACCGCCGTCAGGGCCAGAACATCGGACCCGATCGGCAGGATCGGGCCGTGCGCGCTGTAGTTGTAGGCCGTCGATCCGGCGGGCGTACACAGCAGCGCACCGTCGCAAGACAGCTCTTCCAGCCGGACGTGTCCATCCACGGTGATTTTCAGCTGCGCCGCCTGCGGTCCGGCCCGCAGCAGCGACACCTCGTTAATGGCAAGCGCGCGGTGCGTCCCGCCGCCCGCTGATTCGGCATGCATCGACAGCGGGTTGATGACCTCCTCGCCGGCGGCCTTCAGCCGGTCCAGCAGGTCCGATTCGCTGTATTCATTCATCAGGAACCCGACAGTGCCGCGATTCATGCCATAGACCGGCACATTCAGCTCCTGCGTGTTGTGCAGCGTCTGCAACATGAAGCCGTCACCGCCCAGCGCCACGATGACATCGGCGCTGTCAACCGGCACCGTACCATAGCGGCGCACCAATGCAGTATGGGCCGCACGCGCACTGGGCGCTGTGCTGGCAAGGAAGGCTATGTTTGCCTGCATTTTTCTGGCTGTCCCGCTCTGCTGCCGTGCTCAAGGCCGCAATGACACCACAGATTAACGCGCTTCGCCAGTGCTGCCGCATGGACGCACGAATTTGTCGCATTAATAGCTTACATTGCAATAATGTTTCCGCTACCACGTCCGGCAACGACATTGCAATTAGGGAGCCACCCCATGTCCGACTCCGGTTTTTTCACTGAATCCTTGTCCAGCCGCGACTCCGCGGTGTTCGACTCAATCACCAAAGAGCTTGGCCGCCAACGCAGCGAGATCGAGCTGATCGCGTCCGAGAACATCGTTTCGGCCGCCGTGATGGAAGCCCAGGGCTCTGTCATGACCAACAAATACGCCGAAGGCTATCCGGGCCGTCGCTATTATGGTGGTTGCCAGTTCGTCGATGTGGCCGAAAATCTGGCGATCGAGCGGGCCTGCAAGCTGTTCGGCTGCGATTTTGCCAACGTGCAGCCCAACTCGGGATCGCAGGCCAACCAGGGCGTGTTCACCGCCCTGCTGCAACCCGGCGACACCATCCTGGGGATGAGCCTGGATGCAGGCGGTCACCTGACCCACGGCGCCGCCCCGAACCAGTCGGGCAAGTGGTTCAACGCCATCCAGTACGGCGTGCGCCGCGATACGCTGGATGTCGACTACGACCAGATGGAAGCGCTGGCCAAGGAACATAAGCCCAAGATGATCATCGCCGGCGGCAGCGCGATTCCCCGCCAGCTGGATTTCAAGCGCATCCGCGAGATTGCAGATATGGTCGGCGCATATGTCCTGGCCGACGTCGCGCATTTCGCGGGCCTGATCGCGGCGGGCGAATATCCCTCGCCCTTCCCGCACGCCCACGCGGCCACGACCACGACGCACAAAACCCTGCGCGGCCCGCGCGGTGGCATGATCCTGACCAATGACGAAAAGCTGGCCAAGAAATTCAACTCGGCCATCTTCCCCGGCATTCAGGGCGGTCCGCTGATGCATGTCATCGCAGGCAAGGCCGTGGCCTTTGGCGAGGCGCTGCGCCCCGAATTCAAGGGCTATATCCAGCAGGTCATAAAGAACGCGCAGGCGCTGGCCGATCAGCTGAAAAAGGGCGGTCTGGACATCGTGACCGACGGCACCGACACGCACCTGATGCTGGTCGATCTGCGCCCCAAGAAGGTGACCGGCGACATCGCCGATGCATCGCTGGGCCGCGCGCATATCACCTGCAACAAGAATGGCGTGCCGTTCGACCCTGAAAAGCCGACCGTCACCAGCGGCCTGCGTCTGGGCAGCCCGGCGGGCACCACGCGCGGCTTCAAAGAGGCTGAATTCCGCCAGATCGGTGACTGGATCGTTGAACTGGTCGACGGGCTGGCAGCGAACGGCCCCGATGGCAACGCGGATGTCGAGGCGAAGGTGCGCAAGGAAGTTGCGGACCTCTGCGACCGCTTCCCGCTTTACCCGAACCTTTGAGCCGATAAATTGCACGAATTACGGCGCCGCTGGAAACAGCGGCGCCGTTTTGCGTTCACAGCAACCCGCGCCAGCGCATCAGCGCGATGATGCCGGCGCCCAGCACCATCAGACCAAACACCACGCTGGCCGTCATGCTCAGCAGCCGGTCCTTGCGCCGCTCTTTCACATTGATCAGGTTCAGCGGCGCGCTCAGGTCGGCCAGGGCGCCATCGACCTCTGCGCGCGTCACCAGACGGCGCAGCCTGGGATGCGCCACCATGGCCTGCATCTGTACCAGCCGCCGGCCCGCCTGCCGCGCCGGTTTTGGCAAGGCGCGTCCGGCCCGCCGCAAACTGCGCGACAGCGTTTTGCCGCGCGCCCCCAGACGGATGCGCAGCTTGGTCTGCACCGCGTCGATATCTTGCTGAAATGTCACCGGATCAATCATTGCGCGCCCCTCGTTTTGCGCCGGACCCTAGCCGCATGGGCGCGCAGGCTCAATGGTACTGGAACGCGCGGCGCGACCGCGCTATTCATGCGCTTATGTTGAATATGATTGACCACGGGGCGCGCACGGACGCCCCCACCCTGCTGATCGCGCACGGCCTTTATGGCTCCGCCCGCAACTGGGGCGTCATTGCGCGGCGCCTGTCGGACACCCGCCGCGTTGTGGCGGTGGATCTGCGCAATCACGGGCTAAGCGCGTGGCGCGATACCCACAGCTACCCCGATCTGGCCGCCGATCTGGCCGAAGTTGCCGCTACGCTGGACGGCCCCGTCGATCTGCTAGGCCACTCGATGGGCGGCAAGGCGGCGATGACGCTGGCGCTGACCCAGCCCGATCTGGTGAACCGCCTGATCGTCGCCGATATCGCGCCGGTCAGCTATGGGCACAGCCAGTTGAAATACCTCGACGCGATGCGGCAGGTCGATTTGTCGGGCATCGAGAAACGCTCCGACGCCGCCGCCCTGCTGGAGCCGCTGGTGGACGATCCGGCGCTGGTGCCGTTCTTCTTGCAATCGCTGGATGTGGCGGGGCGCCGCTGGCGCCTGAACCTCGACGTGCTGGCAGACGCGATGCCGCAGATCATGGGCTTCCCCGACCTGCACGGCCAGTTCGAGCGCCCGGCCCTGTTCCTGACCGGCGGCCAATCGGACTACGTGCAGCCCGAACACCGCAAGGTGATCAAGCCGCTCTTTCCCGAGGCGCGGTTCGCGGCGCTCAAGGGCGCGGGCCATTGGCTGCATGCCGAGGAGCCGCGGGCGTTTGTGGATGTGGTGAAGGGGTGGTTGGAGCGGGCCTGAGCCCGCTTGCGCCAAGATAAAGGACGCTCAATCGGAGCCGCTCAAAACCCCCTCGAACTCCCGCCATTCCCCCTTGCTCATGCCGGAATTCTCCTGCGTGACCTCTTCGCCCTTCAGCATCCGGCGCACGCAATCAAGTGCCGTGGCAGACAGTTGCGCACCACCCATGCGGTAATCGTCGAAAGCCCTGTACGCAAACGGCACCCAGTCGGCGACCAGTTTGCAGATCTCCTCGGCATAGACGCGGATCTCGTATTGGGCGTGGGCGTCGGCGCGCAGGCGCAGGAAGTGCAGCAGGTTGTGCAGATCGACCTTCCAGTACCACTGCGTATAGATGTTGGCGGGCAGGTTCATGCGGGCCAGTTCGCGCGCAAGGCCCTGCTGGCCCTCGTCCGAAATCATTTCCTCGTAATGATCGTATGCGCGCATCGCATCGTCGCGCAGGTATTTCAGCACGCGATCCGCCTCCTCCCCTTCCAGCAGGTCGCCGCGGCCCTGATTGTTGACTTTGCTCTGCGCATTCAGCGCATCGGGCGCGGGGATGTAGAATTCGCGGTCCAGGATCGAATAGCGGGCCGAATATTCGTTGACGTTGGCGGTGCGGTGGCGAATCCACTGGCGCGCGACGAAGACGGGCAGTTTGACGTGCAGCTTGATCTCGCACATCTCGAACGGGGTCGAATGCCAATGGCGCATGAGGTAGCGGATCAGCCCTTCGTCATTCTGCACCGATTTGGTGCCCTTGCCATAGCTGACCCGCGCGGCCTGGCAAATGGCGGCATCGTCGCCCATATAATCCACCACGCGGACAAACCCGTGATCCAGCACCGGATAGGCGGTGTATAAATGCGTCTCCATCCCTTGGGCTGTGGCGCGCAGGGTGGTTTGCGGCTGTGCGCGCTGTGCGTCGATTTCGGCGATCTGCTGGGGGGTAAGGGGCATGGGCTGGTCCTTCGCGCGGCGGAAATGAGCGTTGAGTCGATTGGCACGCTTTGTAGACCGCAGCCGGCGCGAAAGAAAGCGTTGCTGGACGCGCAGCTCATTCCCCCTAGGATAGGCCCCAGCCGGAGCAGCAAGGAGAGAACGATGACAATCCGCTATTTGCACACCATGGTCCGCGTCAAGGATCTGGAAAAATCCATGGCGTTCTATGCGCTTCTGGGCCTGCGCGAAATCCGCCGGATGGATAACGAGGATGGCCGCTTTTCGCTGATCTTCATGGCGCCCGAAGGGCAGGAGGAATGCCCGATTGAGCTGACATATAACTGGGACGGTGACGACAAGCTGCCCGATGACAGCCGCCATTTCGGGCATCTGGCCTACAGCGTCGACAACATTTACGAGATGTGCGCCCATTTGCAGGCCAACGGCGTGACCATCAATCGCCCGCCGCGTGACGGGCGGATGGCCTTTGTGCGCAGCCCCGACAACATCTCGGTCGAGCTGCTCCAGGACGGTGAGGCGCTGGCCCCGGCCGAACCTTGGGCCAGCATGGAAAACACCGGAAGCTGGTAGGACACGGGCGCGATCAAGGCTGCTGCGCATGATCGGCGCAGCAGTTTGATGGCCGTCCCAGTATCGGCCTTTATCAGTAGATGTAGCGGATCTGGTCGGTCCAGTACCGCTCGACCCGGCGCAGGGAACTGGCGATCTGGTCGATCCCGTCCAGCCCCAGCACGCCCTGGGCCTGAAGCCCTTCGGCATGGCGACCGAAAAGGTCCGTCACCACATCGCGGATCTGCCGACCCCGCGGCGTCAGACGCACCCGGACCGAGCGGCGATCGATTTCGCAGCGCTGGTGGTGCATATACTCCATCTCGACCAGTTTTTTGATATTTGTGATATAGGAGAGGTATAGACGGGGAGCCTGAATAGACTGGAGACCCTGACCATGACCGACCATAAGCAAATGCCACTCGCCTTCTCGTATGTCCGCTTCAGTTCCGAAAAGCAGCGCCAAGGTGCCAGCCTCGAACGACAGACCGAGGCCGCCAAGCGTTGGACTGCGCGTTTCGCATGATGGCGGGCACTGATTTCAGCTGATCGTGGGCAGCGATTTCATGGGAAGGCGGGCACCTGTTTCACGCGATCGCGGGCAGTGATTTCACGCGATCATGGGCAGGACTGGCCA
>NZ_QNQP01000013.1 GCF_003316635.1 Roseovarius dicentrarchi
CAAAAATCCCATGTCTATCACTCCATGCGCCCCCAGCTGATTCAAGCCGCGGCAAGGTTGCACATGGGTCAATTCTCAATGACAATTTCTGCTGGTGCCGGGTCAGTTCTCAATGACAATCAACACTCAAGAGGTAAACCATTTACACAGGCGGGCTTGGGAAACTTCTTCCAACGTGCCGCCAGTCAGGCAGGTATCGAAGCTCGTCTCCATGGCCTGCGCAAGGCCTTCTGCGTCTATTGGGCTGAAAAGGGAGCTTCGAGTCGAACAATGATGGCTATGGCAGGTCACATGACTCTATCCGAAGTCGAAAGATACACCCGCGACGCTAACAACACGCGTCTCGTCAAGCTTCTCATCAATGATACGTAAACATGGGACACACCACTAGACGCTTGGGACACGCAATCTCAAGGCACTGATTTTAAACCATAAAATCAACGAAAATGTAAATGTGGCGGACCCGGGAGGACTCGAACCCCCAACATCCTGATTAGAAGTCAGGTGCTCTATCCTGTTGAGCTACGGGACCGTCGCTCTTTGATAACGGGTCGGAAAATGGTGCGCAAGCAATAGACGGCCTCGGAGCGGCCTGTGAGGGTTGCTATTTTTCGCTTTGATCGCCTGAAGTTCAGCGTGCGCATCCTATCGTGTATATAGACGGGGCGTGGAACATGTTCCAAACATCTGATCACCCGAATTACATGAATTTTCCGTGCCAGATCAGCATCATGCGATGATCAGCGCGCAAGCCATGGCAAGGCGAAGCGAAGGCCGCAATAGCGTGTCGTCTGCGCGGTGGCGGATGACTTTCTGTCTCGCCTGCTCGGTATGGGTAACATTTTGCCGAGCGCGAAGACAGGTTGATCCCATCGCCAGACGAAATATCAGCCCACAGGCGAAGATTGACGCAAGCAATCGGAGCAGCGTTTGCCAAAACGCGGGCCGGTGTCGGTGGCGGGGCTGATACACCCGCCACCGGATTGACAGGCTTCATTCACCGATCAAGATATCTGATCTATTCCGCCGCCTTCAGCTCGAACCCCTGATCGATCTGGTCAGAGGGCCGCACCGGATATTCGCCCGAGAAGCACGCATCGCAGTATTGCGGGCTGCTGTCGTCGCGGCCCGATGCCTCGCCCACGGCGCGGTAAAGACCGTCCAGCGAGATGAATTTGAGGCTGTCCACGGCCAGATGCGCGCGCATTTCATCCTCGCTCATCGTGGCGGCCAGCAGTTTTTCGCGCTGGGGGGTGTCGACGCCGTAAAAGCAGGGCCATGCGGTGGGGGGGGACGCGATGCGGAAATGCACCTCGGCGGCGCCGGCGTCCAGGATCATCTCGCGGATCTTGCGGCTGGTGGTGCCGCGCACCACGCTGTCATCCACCAGAATGACGCGCTTGCCCTGGATCAGCGCGCGGTTGACGTTCAGCTTCAGGCGTACGCCCATGTTGCGGATCTGGTCGGTGGGCTCAATGAATGTGCGGCCGACATATTGATTGCGGATGATGCCCATCGCGTAGGGAATGCCGGATTCCTGGCTGTATCCGATGGCCGCAGGCACGCCCGAGTCGGGCACCGGGCAAACCAGATCGGCCTCGACCGGGCTCTCCTTGGCCAGCTCCACACCGATCTGGCGGCGCGTCTCGTATACGCTGCGGTCGCCGATGATGCTGTCGGGGCGGCTGAAATACACATGCTCGAAAATGCAAAAGCGCGGTTTTTGCTTGCGGAAGGGAAAATGGCTCTCAATGCCGGCGGCGGTGATGACCACCATTTCGCCCGGCGCAATTTCCCGCTCGTAACGTGCGCCGATGATGTCCAGCGCGCATGTCTCGGAGCTGAGCACCCAGCCATCTCCGACCCGGCCCAGAACCAGTGGGCGCACGCCCAAGGGATCGCGCACGCCGATCAGTTTGGTGCGCGTCATGGCGACGATGGAAAACGCGCCCTCGACCCGGCGCAGCGCATCCTCCATCCGCTGGACGATATTGCGTTGCAGGCTGCGCGCCATCAGGTGAATGATGCATTCGGTGTCGGAATTGGACTGGAATATGCTGCCGCGCTCGATCAACTCGCGGCGCAGCGCGACGGCGTTGGTGACGTTGCCGTTATGCGCAATCGCGGCGCCGCCCATGGCAAATTCGCCAAAGAAGGGCTGCACATCGCGCAGCACCGGCGCCTTGCCGCCCGAGGTGGAATAGCGCACATGCCCGATCGACAATTCGCCCGGCAGCGTCTCCATCAGGCTTTGCTTGGTGAAATTATCGCGCACATAGCCAAACCGGCGCTGGCTGTTGAACCCGGTGCTGGCCTCGTAGCTGACGATGCCGCCGGCCTCCTGGCCGCGATGCTGAAGGGCGTGCAGGCCCAGCGCGACAAAGTTGGCCGCTTCGGGCAGGCCGATTACGCCGAAAACGCCGCATTCCTCCTTCAGCTTGTCGTCATCGGCGGCGTCGCGCAGATAGCTTGTGTCAAAGGGATGGGCGGGAGGCATGAGTTTGGCCAAGGGGCAACTCCGAATCCGGTTTCTGGGGCTGGGCCACACATAGGCTTTGCTGCCCGATATGTCACGGCTTGATCGTGCAAACCTGCGTGATGACGCGTGCGGCGCTACCAGCGCGACAGGATCACGCCGCCCGCGACCAATGCTGCCGACAGCAGGCGCATCGGGCTGACGCTGCTTTGCGCCACGCCAAAGGCGCCCAGATGATCCAGCACGATTGCGGCGCCCATCTGGCCGAATATCATCAGCGTGGTGGTGGTCAGAACGCCCAGTTTCGGCACGCTCCAGAGTGCGGCGAACACATAGATCGCGCCCAGTGCGCCGCCGACCAGCATCCAGACAGGCACGCGCGCAACGCGCATCAGGTTTGCACCATCCCCGATCAGGATCGACACAACCAGCAGGATCACGAAGCCCACGCCGAAGGACAGGGTTGCCGCGCCGACGGGGCTGCCGATGCTGCGCCCCAGCGCCGCATTGATCGGCGCCTGACTGGCGATCATCGCGCCCGCGACCGCCATCAGGATCGACGCGGCAAGGATCTGGTTTGCCATGCCCGGATCACTCGGCCGGGGCGATGGTGGTGCCTGCCGGCGGCTTGCTGCATTTGCCGACCAGCGCCTCGTATTGTGCGGTGATCCAGCCCAGCGCCTGCTCGGGGTTGCCGTCCTCGATCTTGCCGGTCATGTTCTGGAAAACGCGGGCCGAGCGGCTGTCATCGACCATCGCGATCTGCTGTGATGTGACCACGGTTTCATAAACGAAATACGCAATCGCCACCAGCAGGATGCCGCGCGCCACGCCGAAAAGGAACCCAAGCCCCTGATCAATTCCGCCCAGCGCCGAGCGTTGAACCAGCGACGAGAACAGCGGCACGATCAGCGACGCGATGATCAGCGCGACGGTGAACACCACGGCAAAGGCGGCGATCATGCTCAGCTCGCAACTGTCGGCGATGAATTCGCCCACAAAGGGGATTTCCTTGACCAGCGGCTCCAGCTGCGGGGCAAAGATGAAGGCGACGATGCCCGCCACGATCCAGCCCGCGATGGCCAGCGCCTCGCGCACCAGTCCGCGGGAATAGGCCAGCAGCGCCGACAGCACGATAACCAGCGCCACAACGCCGTCAATAATGGTAAAGCCGCTCATGTCCGTCTCGATCCTTTTGCGCTAGCCTGCGCCAAATGTGTCGCCCACAAAGCCGATCAGATCGGCCGCGCGCGTCAGTTTCAGCCCGGTTTTTCCGCCGGGCTTGCCGCCTTCGGGAATGATTGCACTGCTGAAACCAAGTTTTTGGGCTTCTTTCAACCTGTTTTCAGTCTGGCCCACCGGGCGCAGGGCGCCCGACAGGCTGATTTCGCCGAAAATCACCGTATCGGCGGGCAGGGCGGCGTCTTCCCGCGCAGAAAGAAGCGCGGCAGCCACGGCCAGATCGGCGGCCGGTTCGCTGATTTTCATGCCGCCCGCGACGTTCAGATAGACATCAAGCCCCGCAAACGGGATGCCGACCCGCGATTCGAGTACCGCGAGGATCATCGCCAGACGCGCCCCGTCCCAGCCCACGACCGCGCGGCGCGGCTGTGAATGCGGCGACGGCGCGACCAGCGCCTGCAATTCGCATAAAACGGGCCGCGTGCCTTCGATCCCGGCGAACACGACCGATCCGGGCGAGGGTTTGCCGCGCTCGGACAGGAACAGGGCCGAGGGGTTCGTGACCTGAGCCAGCCCGGCGCCGGTCATCTCGAACACGCCAATCTCGTCGGCGGGGCCAAAGCGGTTTTTCACGGCGCGCAGGATGCGGAACTGGTGCCCGCGCTCGCCCTCGAAATACAGCACGGTATCGACCATGTGTTCCACCACGCGCGGCCCGGCGATCTGGCCGTCCTTGGTGACGTGGCCGACAAGGATGACGCTGACGCCCTTGCGCTTGGCAAAGCTGGTCAATTCATGCGCGGCGGCGCGCACTTGGCTGACGCTGCCCGGCGCGCTGCCGATGGTGTCCAGCCACATGGTCTGGATCGAATCGATGATGACCAGATCGGGCTTTTCCGCCTCCAGCGTGGTCAGGATGTCGCGCAGGTTCGTCTCGGCGGCCAGTTGCACATTGGCCCCGGCAAGGCCCAGCCGCCCGGCGCGCATGCGCACCTGCGCGGGGGCCTCTTCGCCCGAGACGTAGATCGTCTTCAGCCCTTGGCCCGCGAAACTGGCGGCGGCTTGCAGCAGCAGGGTGGATTTGCCGATGCCCGGATCACCCCCCACCAGAATGGCCGAGGCCGCGACCAACCCGCCGCCCAGCACGCGGTCCAATTCGTCCAGCCCGGACGATGTGCGCGGCGGCGGCGCCTCCTTGGCCGAAAGGTCCGTCAGGGTCATGCCGGTGCCGCGCTTGGCGCCCAGAGTGGCGGCGGATGGCCCGGTGCTGAGGCCCGCATCCTCCTGAATGGTGTTCCACGCGCCGCAGGCGTCACAGCGCCCGGACCATTTGGTATGGACCGCGCCGCACGCCGTGCAGGTGAATGTCGGTTGATTTTTCGCCATGCCGCCTGATGCCCCAACCGGGGCGGGGCGTCAAATGCTATGTCGGCCCGGCCCGGTTCAGCCTTTGGGCCTTGTGCGGTCCAGTTCGGGACTGATGGGGATAAATTCCGCATCGTCGCCCGGTGGCAGGCGGAAGGGGCCGTTTTGCCAGTCTTCGGCTTTCCAGTCTTCTTTCGCCTGCTCGATCCGGTCCTTGGAGGACGATACGAAATTCCACCAGATGTAGCGTTTTTCGTTCATCGTCGCGCCGCCCAGTGCCATCAGGCGGGCGCCCTTCGGCCCGGCCTTGACCGAGATGCCGTCACCGGGGCGGAACACCATCATGCGGCCCGCCTCGAACGTGTCGCCTGCCACCTCGACGCTGCCTTCGGTCACGTAAACGCCGCGATCCTCATGATTGTCCGGCAGCGGAAACTGCGCCCCCGCATCCAGCACGACATCCAGATAGAACGTCTCGGAGTGCATCGTGACGGGGCTGGTTTCGCCATAAGCGGTGCCGAGGATCAGCCGGGCATTGGTGCCGGCGTCCTGAATCACGGGCAGGCTGGCCTTTTTGTGATGCTCGAAATCGGGGGCCATTTCCTCGCGGTTCTCGGGCAGGGCGATCCAGGTCTGGATGCCGAACAGCTTGTGCCGCGTGGTGCGGGTGTCTGCGCTGGTGCGCTCGGAATGGGTGACGCCGCGGCCCGCGACCATCCAGTTCACCTCGCCCGGATAAATCATCTGGTGGGTGCCGATACTGTCGCGATGCTCGAATTCGCCCTGATAGAGATAGGTGACCGTCCCAAGGCCGATATGCGGATGCGGCCGCACATCTATGCCGCCGTCGGTGATGAATTCCGCCGGACCCATCTGATCGAAAAAGATGAACGGCCCGACCATCTGCCGCTTGGGCGAGGGCAGGGCGCGCCGCACCTCGAACCCGCCCAGATCGCGGGCGCGCGGGATGATCAGCGTTTCGATATCCTTGGTGCCAGCTTGCGGGCATTCCGGGTTTTGCGTCGGGTTCCAGCTCATCTGAGGTCTCCTGTCAGGTTAAGGGGCGCCGTGGGGCAGCATGGCACGTGTCACCACTGAATGACATCGGCCAGCGCGTCGCGGTGCTTTTGCGCATGTGCCCGCACAAAGGGGCAAAGCGGCACGATGCGCTGGCCCTTGGCGCGGGCGTCTGCAATCAGCCGCTCGACCAGCGCGCGCCCCACGCCCAGCCCGCGCATGGAGTCGGGCACCGCCGTATGGTCTGCAATGATCAACGTTTGCGACACCTTCGAGGTGGTCAGCTCGGCCTCGCCGGTTTTGCCCGGCTGCGTGGCGGCATAGCGTCCCTTGGTTTCGGTTTCAGTATAGGTGATGTTCAGATCGCTCATGTGAATGGCTCCTTTTGGGGTGTTGACGCGGCTCAGGCGGACAGGGGCGGCAGGTGCCGCTCGATCTGCGCGCGGTGCGGCTCGTAGCGGGTGGGCAGCTTGAGCGCGGCGCCCAGATGGGCGGTGTCCTCGTCGCGGTCAAAGCCCGGCTCGTTGGTGGCGATTTCAAACAGGACGCCGCCGGGGGCGCGGAAATAGATCGCCCAGAAATAATCGCGGTCGATCACCGGCGTCACGTTATATCCGGTGTCCATCAGCGCCTTGCGCACCTCCAGTTGCGCCGCGCGGTTTTCAACCGCAAATGCGATGTGATGCACCGACCCGGCGCCCTGGCCGGCGGCGCGGGCGCCGCGCGTTTCCTCAAGGTCGATGGTGTCGGCGGCATTGCCGCCCTCGATTCGGTAGCGCGTGACGTTGCCGTTGACCGCCTCCTTCTGGTAGCCCATGAAGCCCAGCAACTCGCCCGTCGCGCCCGCGTCCCGCAGCGCGAAACGCGCGCCGTGAAAGCCCAAAATGCCCGCATCTTCGGGCACGTCGGTGCCGGTCCATGGGGTGCGCCCGCGCGTATCGCTTTCCACCAGTGCAAAGCCGTCGCCGTCCGGCCCGTCAAAGCGCAGGCGCGCCTCGCCCAGAAAGTTGTCTTCGCTCAGCCCGGTGACTCCATGATTCCCAAGCCGCTCTTTCCAGAAGGGCAGCGCGCCTTGAGGAACGGAAAATTCGGTCGTGGCAACCTCGCCGGTGCCGCGCCGTCCCTTGGGCATCTGGCCAAACGGGAAATACGTCATCACCGAGCCGGGTGTGCCGACCTCGTCGCCGTAATAGAGGTGATACACCTCGGGCGCGTCGAAATTGACTGTCTTCTTGACGCGGCGCATGCCCAGCGTTTGCGTGAAAAAGCTGTTATTCTCTGCCGCATTAGCCGCCATCGACGTGACGTGGTGCAGGCCCTTGATTTCGCTGATCATCTTGATCCCTTTCAGGTCGCTTGTCTGTTGCGAACAAGATAGGGCAGGCTGCTGTTGCGCGGAACGGGGATTTAATCGCATTTACCATTGCCGAAAATGCAATAATGCCGCGATGTCCCCCTTGACCACCCTGCGCGCGGGAAATGCGCAAGGTGGCCACGCGGCGCGCTTTATTCGCCGGGAAGGACGTGGCAATTCTCGGGGGTCCAGCTGACGATCAGGTTTGCCCCCGGCTTGCGGTTCAGGGTGCTTAGCTCGTCATGGGATTTTTGCACCTTGATCTCGTGGCCGGTCGCCGTTTCGAGAAAGATCATGGCAGTGCCGCCGACAAATTCATCGCCAACGACAGTGGCTTCGACCCCGTCCACGCCGCTGCCCGGTGCGCTGAGATGCATGTTTTCGGCGCTGACGATAAAGGTGATCTTGTCGCCCGCCTTGGCCGCCGGCAATTCGGTCGCGGGGATCACCGTGCTGCCCCCCCTCGTAGGTGACGGCCCATCCGGTATCTGACTGGCCCTCGATCACCGCGTCAAAGATGTTGGCGGAGCCAAGGAATTCCGCGACAAAGCGGTTATGCGGCTGGCGGTAGATTTCCTCGGGCGTGCCGATTTGTTCGATCTGGCCGCGGCTCATGATGACGACGCGATCGGCCATTGAAAACGCCTCGGACATCGAATGGGTGACGTAGACGAAGGTGATACCCAGATCGCGTTGCAGGTTCGACAGAACCGCTTGCATCCGCACCTTCAGATGGGCGTCAAGCGCCGACAGCGGCTCGTCCAGCAGCAGGATCTTCGGCTCGGTCACCAGCGCGCGGGCCAGCGCGACGCGCTGGCGCTGACCACCGGATAGTTGCGCAATGTTGCGATCCGCAAATTCGGTGATCTGCATCTTGTCCAGCCATTTGCGCGCCCGCTGGCTACGCTCGGCCTTGCCCACGCCGCGCATTTTCAGCGAAAATTCGACGTTTTCCTGCACGGTCAGGAACGGAAACAACGCAAGGCTCTGCCAGACCATCGGCGTGTCGCGGTCCCAGGTGGCGCGGCCATTCACCCGCTCGCCATCCAGATAAATGTTGCCGCTGGTCGGATCTTCGAGGCCGGCCAGCATCCGCAGCGTGGTGGTTTTGCCGCAGCCGGATGAGCCCATGATCGCCAGAAACTCGCCCTGCGCGATTTCGAAATCGGCCCGTTCGACGGCGACGAAATCGCCGAATTTCTTGACCACATTATCGAATTTGACGATGGCGTTTGATGTCATTGAAGCGTCCATTTCTATTTTTTTCCGGCGCCGGGCGTGCGCAGCAGCAGTTGGGCCAGCACGATCAGCGTCATCGAGCTGAGGAAGGCAAGCGAGCCGATGGCGTTGATGCGCGGGCTGACCTGCCCCTGCAAGAAGCCAAGGATCTTGACGGGCAGCGTCTCGTTCAGGCCCGAGACGAACCATGCGACGGCAAATTCATCAAAGGACACGGCCATGGTGATGAACAGCGCGGCAAAGATCGCAGGCTTGGTAAACGGGATGATCACGTGGCGCAGGGTCGCCCATTCATTGCCGCCGAGATTCCACGATGCCGCCTCAAGATCGGGATCCATCTGCGACAGGCGCAGCCGGATGATGGCCATGGCAAACGGGCTGCACATCACGCCATGGGCGATGATGACCGATATGGTCGTGCCCGACAGATTGACGCGCGACAGGAAGGCCAGCATCGCAAGGCCCATGATCACCACCGGAATCGTCGGCGGCAGCAGCGCCAGCGCCAGATAGATCGACTTGCCGAAAAAATTGTAGCGGAAATCGGCATAGGCCCCGCCAAAGCCCAGCAACGTGGCGATCACCGCCACCGTCAGGCCGACAATCAGCGTGTTGAAAAAGCCGGACCAGACCAGCGGATCGTTGAAGATCAGCCGATACCACTCAAAGGAAAACTCACCCAAGGGAAGTGACGGAAACCGGTCAGAATTCAGCGAAAAGACAAAGCTGCCAGCAATCGGGGCAAAGATGAATATCAGGCACAGCGCGATATGAACGAACAGCAATGCGTTGATCAGTTTGTTTTCATTGCCCATTATTTTCCGCGCTCCTTGTAGGCGTAGGTGATGGCGGCAAAGGCCACGGTCATCAGCGTTCCGATCATCATCACCGCGACGACGGCGGCACGCGGCCACTGCTGGCCCGATTTGGTGATGTCGGTGATCATGATCGACAATGTCGGCGGGTTGCCGCCCCCAAGGTATAGCGGGCTGACGAAATCACCGAATGACAGGATAAAGGCAAAGAGCGCCGCAACCACCAGGCCCACCTTGGCCGACGGCACAACAACCGCAAAGACAGTGCGCAACCGCCCGCAGCGCAGGTTATGCGCCGCCTCGATCAGGTCGCGGTTGACGAAGTTCAGGCTGAAGGTTTGCAGCAGGATGACCAGCGGCAGGCACAGCGTGACCATGCCGACCAGTGTGCCGAATGTGTTGTTCAGCATCGGAAACGGACCCAGCCCGACATAGGCCAGCGCCGCGTTGATGATGCCCGCATCGGTCAGAAACACCTGCCAGGAATAGATCCGCACCAGATAGCTGGTGAAAAACGGGATGATCAGCACGAAAATCATCCAGCGTTTGGCAGTATCGCTCAGCTTGAACGAAATCGCGTAGGACGCCGGAAAGGCGATGGCGCTGGTCAGCACTGCGGCGGATGTGGCCAGGATCATGGTGCGCAGATACGCGTCCCAGAACACGCCGCGCGTCAGGATGCGCTGCCAGTTGCCGAAATTCAGGTCAGGCTGCATCTGGAATGTCTTGACCGTCCAGAAGCTGATGGCGACCAGGAATATCAGCGGAAACAGGAAGAACGCCAGTTGCCAGATCAGCAGCGGCAGCGTCAGGACAAGCGAGAAAAGGCTCGGGCGTTTGATCATCACGGTTCCCAATCTGAGGGTGGGGGATGCGCCGGGGCGATGTCAGCCACGCCCCGGCGCGCGCCAGTATCAGGACGCCTTGTAATCGGACCAGAAATCGTTCCAGTCGCCCAGATCCTGCTGAACGGGCAGCTGGCGGTACTGAATCAGGCCCTCGCGGATCATGTCCATCACGTTGCGCACGCCCAGCACCATGTTCTGGCGCTTGGCCTCGGCCGGGTTGGTGTCGTTCAGCACTTTCCAGCCCGCTTCGCTGGGGATCAGGGCGGGGTAGGCGGCCATGTTGGCCGATTTTGCCTGACCTTCGGGCGATGTGATGTACTGGATCCACTTTTTCGCCATGTCGTAATTCTGCGTGCCTTTCCCGATCGAGAAGGATTCGGTGAATTGCAGGCCGCCTTCCTTGGGGATGACGCTGCGCACCTTGGCGCCGTTTTTCTCAAGCACGCCGGTGATCCAGTCGCCGATACCCGAAAACAGCGTCATCTGCCCGCTTTCCAGCGACGAGAAGGTTCCGCCATAGTCGAAAAAGCCGCCGACCTGCGGGCGCAGCCCCATCGCGGTTTCCTGCACCGCATCCCATGCTGCGCTGTCGATGTCATAGGGCGACGGGTTGCCGTTCCACAGGCTCATCTGGCCAAGGTTCGGCAGGTGCCAGTCGAAATGGCCCAGCTTGCCGGCGGCGCGGTCATCGGCATAAACGGCGTAGGTCGAGGCCTCTTCTTCGGTGAAGGCGTCGGTGTTGTAGGCCACGCCCAGAAAGCCAAAGCGCGTGATGACCGAATAAAGCTTGTCATCGACCCAGTGGCCGGGGAATTTCTGGAATTCGGGGAAGAAATCGTCAAACGGGTAATCCGCCGGGTCCAGTTCCTGAATATATCCCGCGCCGTTCAGCTGCTGCACATATTCGCCGTCCGACAGGATCACGTCATAGGTGCCGGGGGGCGATTGCGCGATCAGGCCCAGCATGTTGTCGCCGCCGGTATAGTATTTCGGCGTGAACTTGACGTTGTTGGCCTCCTCGAATGCGCCCACGATGTCAGGCTCGGCGTGGCCGTACCATGCCAGCATCGACAGGTTGACCGTCTGCGCCGAGGCGCGGATCGACAGGAAGGGCGTGGCCAGCGCGGCGCCTGCCGTCATGGTCAGCAGTTTGCGGCGGGTGGGCCGGATCAGGGAATGTGTCATCGGTGTCTTCTCCTTGTTGGGACTCAGCATTTTGGCATGCTTTTGTGTTGTGTCTGGGCGGTCTATGCGGCGCGGCGCGGAAATTCGGTGTTGATGGCGTCGACGATGCCGCGGGTGCAGACCTCCAGCAGTATATCACCCTTTTCGGCCGTCGCCTCCTTGGGCGAGGACAACGTGCCGCTGGCGGGGGTCCAATCGGGCTTGGCCGGGTAGACGTCATAGGGCGGGAAGGTGGCGGGCGCATGTTCGACCGCGTCCTTCAGCGATACCAGATCGGGGTGCAGGCGCAGCATCAGCGATGTCTCCAGCACGCCACCATGCTCGATATCCCAGCCAAGGAAACCGTTTGGATACAGCTTCTCGATCGAAGCCTGATCGACGAAGTCCCAATAGGACAGCACCATGACGGTGACATCATCCGTGCCGCCCCAGCGCAACTCGCGCAGGGCCAGATCAATCGCCTCGGTGATGAACCACGAGTTTTCAAAATGCCCGTTGACGATGCACAGGTTGCGCACGCCGTGGCGCACGAATTCCTTGACCACATCCTTCAGGGCATTGACCAGCGTTGCGCCATCAAGGCTGGTCGTGCCGGGAAAAAAATTGCCACCGCCCGATTTCTGGTGTGATTTATAGCCGTAGGTAAACGGCGGCGCGACCAGTGCGCCCACCTCGCCCGCCACGCGGCGGGCAAATTCGGTGGGCAGCAGCACATCGACATGCATCGGCATATGGTGGCCGTGCTGCTCCATCGAGCCGAGGGGAATCAAGATTGGGACATCACCGTTTTGCACCCGTTTTTGATAGTCAGGCCATGCCATTTCGGCGGCAAAAACGGTTGATCTGGTCATGTTACCCTCACTTTTAAAGCTTGGTAATCCTAGCGCGGCTTGCGGCATGCGCGAAATTTATAGTAGTAATGAAGTGATAAGGATTATTTATAGTGCGCCGATTTACGAACCTTCAGATGGATCTGTTACGCACGTTCGTGACGGTGGTTGATCTGCGCAATTTCACCGAAACGGGCCGGGCGCTTGGCCGCACGCAGCCGGCGATTTCGCTACAGATCAAGCGGCTGGAAGAGGTGGCAGGGGTCAAGCTGCTGAGCGACAGCCGCAAGAAGATCGAATTGACGGCAGATGGGCAGGTTTTGCTGGGCTACGCGCGCGAAATCCTGCGCCTGAATGATCGTGCCGCCGCCAGCCTGCAACGCACCAAGCTGCTGGGAACGCTGCGCATCGGGCTGCCGATTGACTACTCGATCGAGTATTTCCAAAGGATCATCGGCGAATTTTCCAGCGCCAATCCGCAGGTCTTGCTGGATATCCGGTGCAGCCGCAGCCGTGATTTGCTGGCGGCGCTGGATGTGGACGATCTGGATATGGTCGTGTCGATCACCGATGTGGTGCCCGCGCCGCATCTGTCGCTTTACTGGTCCGAACGTCCCGTCTGGGCCTGCGCGCAGGAGTATCGGATAGACCCCGGCAGCATGGTGCGGATCATCGCCCACCCCGAGGGGTGTTTTTACCGCAAGGGCATGGTCGAGGCGCTGGAGGTGGAGGGGCGCGACTGGCGCGTCTCATTTGAAAGCCCCGGCATCTCGGCCCTGCAAAAGGCGGTTTTGACCGGCATGGGCGTGACCGCCCTGACCAGCAAGACGCTGCTGCCGGGAATGCGCATTCTGACGCCCGAGGATGGGTTTCCAAAACTTGCCAACATTCACGTTGGCCTGTTCTACAAGCATATCAATATGTCCGATGCCGCATTGAAGCTGGTCGAGCAGATCACCGAAGGCGTCAGCGCGTTTCAGTCCCCGATGCAGGCGCGCGCCGGGTAGGGCAGGGGCCGCCTACGCGCGCCGCCGGACCGCCGTTGCCACGCTGGACGCGCAGAACATCAATGCCAGCGCGCACACGATGGTCGGCCCGGTGGGGGTGTCGAACATGAATGACAGGCGCAGCCCGCCCCACGCGGCGACCACGGCGATGAGGGCCGCGATCAGCGCCATCGCCTCAGGCGTGCGGGCAAAGGGGCGGGCCGTGGCCGCCGGGATGATCAGCAGCGCGGTGATCAGCAAAACGCCGACCACCTTGATCGCCACCGCCACCACGATGGCCAGCGCCAGCGTCAGGATCAGCTCCTCGCGGCGCGGGTCAATGCCGGCGGCGCGGGCCAGGTCGGGGTTCAGCGTGGCCGTCAGCAGCGCCGACCATCGCCACAGCGTCAGCGCCAGAACCAGCGCGGCACCGCCCCAGATGATGCCCAGATCCCCGCGCGACACTGACAGGATATCGCCAAACAGATAGGCCATCACGTCGATCCGCACGCCGCTGAGGAACGACACCGCCACCAGCCCGAAGGCCAGCGCCGAATGGGCCATGACGCCCAGCAGCGTATCCATCGCATAGCCGCGCCCGGCCAGCAGCGTCACCAGCGTCGCCATGACCAGCGCCACGATCAGCGCCCCGGCAAAGACCGGCAGGGACAGGGCCAGCGACAACGCCACGCCCAGAATGGCCGCATGGGCCGTTGCATCGCCAAAATACGCCATTCGGCGCCAGACCACGAAACAGCCCAGCGGCGCGGCGGCCAGCGCGGTGCCGATCCCGGCCAGTGCCGCGCGCAGCATGAAATCGTCCAGCATTATGCCTGCTCCTCTGCTGCGGCCCGCTTTGCGGTGTGATCGTGGCCGCACCCCTCGCCGGGGCCGTGGCGGTGGTCATGGTGGTGGCGGTAGAGCGCCAGCGCCCCTTGGGTGCCTTCGCCGAAGAGGGCGCGGTACACCGGGGCCTCGGCCACGACTTCGGGCGTGCCTTCGCAGCAGATATGGCCGTTGACGCAAATGACGCGGTCAGAGGCGCTCATCACCACATGCAGATCGTGGCTGACCATCAGCACGGCGCAGCCCGTCTCGCGGCGGACCTGCTCGATCTGGCGGTAGAACGCGGCAGAGCCGGGCTGATCAAGACCGGCGGTCGCCTCGTCCAGTATCAGCAGCTCGGGCCGGGCAATCAGGGCGCGGGCCAGCAGCACACGCTGAAACTGGCCGCCCGACAGCGCCGCCATCTGGCGCGTGCCAATTCCCGGCACGCCGGCGCGCGCCAGTGCGGCGGTTGCCTCGGCCGCCGGAACGCGGCGCGGCAGGCCCAGGAACCGCGCCACTGTCATCGGCAGCGTGGCATCCAGCACCAGCCGCTGCGGCACATAGCCCAGCCGCAGGCCCGCACGGCGCGTCACTGTCCCCGCTGCCGGGCGCACCCCGCCCAGTATCGCGCGCAGAAGGGTGGATTTGCCCGATCCGTTCGGACCGACGATTGTGACAATCTCGCCCGGCACGATGCTGAAATCGACATTCTCCAGCACGGTCGCGGCGCCGTGCCGCACGGTCAGGCCGGCGGTTGTGACAAGCGCCGCGCTCATGCGGCCTCCGCGCATGCGGGGCACAGGCCCTCGGCCTCGCGCACGGTACGCTCGATCACAAAGCCGGCTTGCCTGGCCGCGCGGCCCAGCTCGCCCGCGGCGGGGTCTGTGTCTGTCTCCACCACGCGCTGGCAGGTGCGGCAAATCAGGAAGGCGGGCGTGTGGTCGCCATGCAGGTGCGAGCAGGCGATAAAGGCATTGAGCCGCTCGATCCGGTGGGCAAAGCCGTGCATCACCAGAAAATCCAGCGCGCGGTAAGCCATGGGCGGCTGCGCGTTCAGCCCATCCTTGCGCAGCCGGTCCAGAATGTCATAGGCGCCCAGTGCAGTGTGATCGCCCAGCAAAATCTCCAGCACGCGGCGGCGTATCGGGGTGAATTGCAGTCCCTCCCTGGCGCAGTGACGCTCGGCCGCGGCCAGACCGTCTGCGATGCAGTCCTGATGATTGTGGGGATCGAACGCATCGGGGGTCATGGGATGTCCTTGGCGGAGTGCGGGTAAGAAGAAGGGCTTGCGATGATATAATATATCATTTAGAGCGATATGTAATGTTATATTGTCACAAGGTCCGAACATGTTCAACCAGATGAAACAGATCACCTTGGCCGCTGGCCTGACATTGGCCGTCGCCGCCGGGCCGGCAGGGGCCGATGTGCCGAATGTGGCGACGGACGTGGCGCCGGTGCAGTCGCTGGTCGCACGTGTCATGGGCGATCTGGGCGCGGCGTCGGTGATCGTGCGGCCCGGCGCATCGCCGCATGGCTATGCCTTGCGCCCGTCCGAGGCGGGCAGCCTGCAAGCTGCGGACGCGGTGTTCTGGATCGGCCCGTCGCTGACCCCGTGGCTGGAGGGCGCGATCACCGCGCTGGCGCCGGATGCGACTGTGGTGCCCCTGCTGGAAGCCGGTGGCACCCATCTTCTGGACTTCCGAACCGAGGCCGCATTTGGCGCGGCAGCGCATGGCAGCCACGATCATGGCGATCACAGCGATCACGATGACCACGGCGATCACCACCACCAAGGAACGGACCCGCATGCATGGCTGGACCCGCAAAACGCGCAGGTCTGGCTGGATGTCATCGCGCAAAAGTTGAGCGATCTGGACCCTGAAAACGCGCAGACCTACGCGGCCAACGCACAGGCCGGACGCGCCGAATTTGCCGCGCTGGAGGCCCAGATTGCCCACGCCTTGGCGCCGGTGCAGGACACCCCCTTTGTGGTGTTTCACGATGCGTTCCAGTATTTCGAGCACCGGTTTCAGCTGGCCGCCGCCGGCGCCATCGCGCATAGCGATGCGTCCGATCCCGGCCCGGCCCGCGTGGCCGAGGTGCGCCGGATCGTGCAGGACAGCGGCGCGCGCTGCGTCCTGTCGGAACCTGCGTTCAACCCGGCGCTGGTGCAGACGGTGATTGACGGCACTTCCGTGCGCACCGCGTCCGTTGATCCCATGGGCAGTGACATTGCGCCCGGCGCGGCGTTCTACCCCGCCTTGCTGCGCAGCATCAGCGCCGCGCTGACGGATTGCCTGAAATGAGGCGGGCGCTGGCACTGTGCGCGGCGGCATGGGCCTGCGCGCCCGGCAGCGCCGTGATGGCGCATCCGCATGTCTTTATCGACGCGGCAGCCGCGCTGATCGTCAACGACGATGGCGATCTGGCCGCCCTGCGCATCGGCTGGTCCTATGACGCGTTCTATTCGCTGGTCATGATCGAGGACAGGGGCCTGGACGCCGACGGCGACGGCACGCCCGAGCCTGCGCAGCTTGAGGCGTTCGCCGGACAGGACGTCGATTGGGCTGCCGGATTTCCCGGTGATGTGACCCTTGGAATGGGCGGCGATCCCGTTCCGCTGGCGCCGCCGATCCGGCACCGCGCGCTGTATGAAAACGGGCGGATCATCACCACGCATATACGGCCGCTCACGACGCCCATCACGGACTGGGCCGAGGCGGTGACATTGCAAATCTACGATCCCAGCTATTTCGTGGCCTATGAGGTGCCGGTGATGCCCACCGTCGAGGGCGCAGATTGCACAGTGACCCGCACCCGCGCCGATACGGCCCGCGCGCAGGCGGAATATGGGGACAAGCTGGCCGCTGTCGACGTGTCGGACGATCCGTTCGCGGCGGTCGATCTGGGGGATATCGGCGTGCTTTTTGCCGACAGCTTTAGCGTGACATGCGCCGCGCGCTGATCCTTGTGCCGCTGGGCTGTGCGGCGCTGGCCATCTGGGCGCTGGCCTATGGCGGCGACGCGGCCATCGCGCGCTGGGCGGCGGGCTGGCAACGTGATTTCCAGAACGGTCTGGCCAGTGCGCTGCGCGCCCTGCGCAGCAAGGAGCCGGGCGCATTGGCGGTATTGATGAGCCTTGCCTTCGGCTATGGCTTTGTTCACGCGGTCGGGCCGGGCCATGGCAAGGTATTGATCGGCGGCTATGGCATGGGCCGGCGCGTGCCGGTCTGGCGCTTGTCGCTGATCGCGCTGGGGGCATCGCTGGCTCAGGCGGCCTCGGCGGTGCTGCTGGTCTATGGCGGCGTGCTGCTGCTGGGATATACCCGCACCCAGATGACCGGCGCGGTCGAGGGGTGGATGGCCCCGATCAGCAGCGCCGCAATCGGCCTGATCGGTGTCTGGCTTGCCGTGCGCGGCGCGCGGCGCCTGTGGCGGCAGGGCAGGGTGCCACCGGGCCACGCGCCGGGCGATTGCGGATGCGGCCACCGCCATGGACCCACCCCGCAGGAGGCGGCGCAGGTGCATGGCGTCTGGGATACCGCCGCACTGATCGGCGGCATTGCCATCCGGCCCTGCACCGGCGCGCTGCTGCTGCTTGTGCTGACGTGGCAGATGGATATCGCGCTGGCCGGGCTGATCGCCACCCTTGCAATGGCGCTGGGGACGGCATCGGTGACGATCTGCGTCGCGATTCTCAGCGTCATGGCCCGCGAGGGCACATTGCGCGCGGTCGGCGGCGCCGCGCCCATGCTGCGCCTGATGCCGGTGGCGAAAATTCTGGCAGGGACAGCGATTGCTGTCATCGCGCTTCAGATGCTGCGCTGGCTGTAATGCGGCGGAGGATATGGTAGGCCCGGCAGGACTTGAACCCGCAACCAAAGCGTTATGAGCGCTCTGCTCTAACCAGTTGAGCTACAGGCCCGCCATGGGGCGTGTCGTAATCAGCCGCTGCGCCCGCGTCAAGGCTTTGAGATTGCGATTGCCGCTGTGATGGGCTACCCCGCGCGTGATCCGCCCGCCATGGACCAAGGAGTGCCAGGATGACAGACCCGAAAAATGGTATCAGCTATGCCGATGCCGGTGTTGATATCGACGCAGGCAACGCGCTGGTCGAGCGGATCAAACCCGCGGCCAAACGCACCGCGCGCCCCGGCGTGATGTCGGGGCTTGGCGGCTTTGGCGCGCTGTTCGATCTCAAGGCGGCCGGTTACCATGATCCGGTGCTGGTGGCTGCCACCGACGGCGTCGGCACCAAGCTGCGCATCGCGATTGATACCGGCAATGTGGACGGTGTCGGTATTGATCTGGTTGCCATGTGCGTCAACGATCTGGTTTGCCAAGGTGCCGAGCCGCTGTTTTTCCTCGATTATTTCGCCACCGGCAAGCTGGAGACAGAGCAGGCCGCGCGCATCATCGAAGGCATTGCAACGGGCTGCGAGCGCTCGGGCGCCGCGCTGATCGGCGGCGAGACGGCGGAAATGCCGGGAATGTACCCGGCGGGCGATTTCGATCTGGCGGGCTTTGCCGTCGGCGCGATGGAGCGGGGCGGCGCCCTGCCGGACGGCGTGGCCGAGGGCGATGTTTTGCTGGGCCTTGCCAGTGACGGCGTGCATTCCAACGGCTATTCGCTGGTGCGCAAACTGGTTGAGATTTCCGGTCTTGGCTGGGATGCCGAGTGCCCCTGGGCGGATGGTACGCTGGGCGCGGCGCTGCTGACGCCCACGCGGCTTTACGTCAAATCTGCGCTGGCGGCGATCCGCAGTGGCGGCGTGCATGCGCTGGCCCATATCACCGGCGGCGGGCTGACGGAAAACCTGCCGCGCGTTCTGCCCGAGGAGCTGGGCGCCGAGATTGATCTGGGCGCCTGGCCGCTGCCGGGTGTTTTTGACTGGCTCAAGCAGACCGGCGACATGGCCGAATCCGAACTGCTGAAGACGTTCAACTGCGGCATCGGCATGATCGTTTGCGTTGACGCGGCCCGCGCCGACGCACTGGCCGAATTGTTCGCCGAAACGGGCGAGACAGTCCACCGGCTGGGCCATGTCACCAAAGGCGCCGGCGTGCGCTATAGCGGCGCGCTGGCGTGAGCGAACGGGTCGCCATCCTTCTGTCGGGCGGCGGCTCGAACATGGTGGCGCTGCTGGACAGCATGACCGGCGATCACCCCGCGCGCCCGGCGCTGGTTCTGTCGAACCGTGCGAATGCGGGCGGGCTGGAGAAGGCCGCGGCGCGCGGTGTGCCGACCGAGGTGGTCGATCACCGGCCCCATGGCGCGGACCGCGCCGGTTTCGAGGATGCGCTGCATGCGCGCATCATGGAATATCAGCCTGATATCATATGCCTGGCGGGGTTCATGCGCGTGCTGACCGAAGGGTTTGTCGCGCGCTGGCAGGGCCGGATGATCAATATTCACCCATCGCTTTTGCCCAAATATCGCGGTCTGGACACACATGCGCGCGCGCTGGACGCCGGCGACGCCGAGGCGGGCTGCACCGTGCATGAGGTCACAGCGGCGCTGGATGACGGGCCGATTCTGGGGCAGGCGCGGGTGCCTGTCGCCCAAGACGACACGCCCGGTACATTGGCCGCCCGCGTGCTGGCGATGGAGCATGTTTTGTACCCGGCGGTGCTGCGCCGTTTCGCGGCCGGGGATCGCACGCCGGTCTGGCTGCCATGACGGGCGGGCGCAGGCATTCCCGTTTCAATTTCCGGCGCTGCGCGCTATAGCAGCGCAGCCCATATCAGCGAAAGAAGCCGTTCCTTTGATCCACACCATCACCACCACAGACGCCCTGGCCGAATATTGCACCCGCGCCGCAGCGCATCCTTACGTGACTGTCGACACCGAATTTTTGCGCGAACGCACGTATTATTCCCAGCTTTGCCTTGTTCAGCTGGCCTATCCGGGCGACGGGGACGAAACTGCGGTTCTGGTCGATCCGCTGGCGGACGGGCTGTCGCTGGAGCCGCTATATGAACTGTTCCGCGATGAAAACGTGGTCAAGGTGTTTCATGCGGCCCGGCAGGATCTGGAGATCTTCTATGTCGATGCCGGGCTGATTCCCTCGCCGCTGTTCGACACGCAAGTCGCCGCGATGGTCTGCGGCTTTGGCGAGCAGGCGGGATACGAGACGCTGGTAAAGCGCATCGCAAAGGCGCAGATCGACAAATCATCGCGCTTTACCGACTGGTCGCGCCGCCCGCTGAGCGATGCACAAAAGACCTACGCGCTGGCGGACGTGACACATCTGCGCAAAGTGTACGAGTATCTGGCGCGCGAGCTGAAAAAGACCGGTCGCGACAAATGGGTGGCCGAGGAAATGGCCGTTCTGACCAATCCCGAAACGTATATCACCCACCCGCGCGATGCGTGGCAGCGGATCAAGACGCGCAACAACTCGGGCCGGTTTTTGTCGATTCTGCGGGCGCTGGCCGAATTCCGCGAGGCTTATGCGCAGTCGCGCAACGTGCCGCGCAATCGTGTGTACAAGGATGATGCGCTGGTCGAACTGGCTTCGACGAAACCGACCAGCGTTCAGGATCTAGGCCGCTCGCGCCTGTTGCTGCGCGAGGCGCGCAAGGGCGACATTGCCGATGGGATCCTGAAGGCGGTGGCAGACGGGCAGGCGGTGCCGGCGGGCGAACAGCCCGAGCCGGACCTGAGCCGCGAGAAATTGCAGGTCAATCCGGCTGTTGCCGACCTTCTGCGCGTCCTGCTGAAAGGTGCGGCCGACCGCGAGGGGGTGGCGTCCAAGCTGATCGCCACCGCGTCGGATCTGGACGCCATCGCCGCAGGTCAGCGCGATGTGCCCGCGCTCAGCGGCTGGCGCCGCGATGTGTTCGGCCACGAGGCGCTGCGCCTGTGCAAGGGCGAAATCGCGCTGCGCGTCAAAGGCAGCACCATCGAAACGGTCGAGCTGTAACAGCCGCCAGCTTAGCGGTTGCTGCTGGCGGTGGTGGTCTGGCTGAGAACACGCACGCCGCGCACCCGGTCCAATGTCTGGGACGATACAAACTGCCCGGCGCTGACGCGGCGGGTCTGCTCGGGGCCCTGGGGGGTGTCGACACGCTGGATCGCGCGCAAGGTGTAGGTCAGAACACCATCGACCGGCTCGCCTTCGTTTTCGGGCCAAAGCCGAACGTCGAACGCACCTTGCCGGAGCGAAACGCCGGTTGCCGTGACAATGGCGCCGCCGGCGGAGGGTTCGACCACAACATTCTGAACCGCGTAGATCGGCGTGCCCAGATATGCCGCGGGGCCGCGTTTGCGGCGGAAAATCGTGTTTGTCTGTTCGGGAATCAGCGGATTGACCGACGCATCCTGCACAGGCGCGCTGCGCGGCGCCGCATTGCTTGGACCAAACCAGTTGGCGGGATTGGCCCGCGACGAGCCAAAGCCGGAACAGCCCGCCAGCGTCAGGCTGGAAATCGTCAAAAATGTAACCAGACCGCGCATTGGCACATGCCCCTTTCGCCGCTTTTCAATGGCGCAGACCCTAGCAGGCCCAGCCGCCCAAGCGCAAGGCAGCGCGGCACCCTGGGGTGGACGTTTGCCTGCGTCGGGGCTACCTGCGGTGATGCAGTTAGTCAGAGGATGGATCATGGCCCAAGCCCCCTTCGAAGAGATCGCCGAGGATTTTGAATTTCTGGATGACTGGGAAGACCGCTACAGGCACGTCATCGAACAGGGCAAGGCGATGGCGCCGCTGGATGATGCGCTGAAAGTACCTGCCACCCGCGTCGAGGGGTGCGCCAGTCAGGTCTGGCTGCATCCGCAAGTGTCGAATGGCATCTTTCGCTTTGACGGGGACAGTGACGCGCTGATCGTGCGGGGCCTGATTGCCGTGCTGCGCGCGCTGTATAACGACCTGCCGGTTGAGGAGGTGCCGCGCGTCGACGCGGGCGGCGAGCTGGCCCGGCTGGGGCTGACCGACCATTTGTCTGCGCAGCGCTCTAACGGGCTGCGGGCAATGATCGAGCGGATCAGGCTGGTGGCCTCTCAGGCGGCGTGAGTGTCGCCGGCGGCGGGATTTGGGTATTTGTACCCAAGAAAAAACCCAGGCGGAAAATCTCTTTTGGTGTTGGTTCGTGACGCGGGCTTGTCAATTCGGTGGTTTGCGCGGCCGACCTAAAAAGTCGGCGGTGTGCAGGCGCTGATGATCTCGCAGCGCTCTGGCCCGACCTGGCGGAACCGGTGGGGGATGCGGCTGTCGAAGTAATAGGCGTCGCCGGGGCCGAGAATTTTACGCTGATCGCCTACGGTCACCTCGATCCGGCCCTTCACCACGATGCCACCTTCTTCGGCCTCGTGTCCGATCATGGTGCGGCCCGTATCGGCGCCGATCTCGTATGTTTCGCTGAGGATCATCATCGCGCGCCCGAAAAGGGTGGTGCCGATCTGGCGCAGGGACACGCCATTTTTGCCGATTTCCGTCAGATCCTCGGCGGCGTAGAAGGTTTTGCGTTCCGGTTCGGGCTGGAAGTTGAAAAATTCGGATAAGGAGGTGGGAATCCCCTCCAGTATCCGCTTGAGCGCTGAAACAGAGGGGTTCACCTTGCCTGCTTCGATCAGCGAAATGGTCGAATTTGGCACGCCTGTCCGCTTGGCCAGCGCGCGCTGTGACAGGCCGGCCTTGCTGCGCACCGCCCGCAAACGGGGGCCAAGATCCAGATCGTCGGCGCTGTTGGGCATGTTCAGTTCCTTGAACAGATGAAATTCATGGCTATTTAAAACAATGGGTTGCTGTAGGCAATAAACAGACTTTTTGCGGCTGATAAAACGGCGTACAGCATGCCCGAAACCACGGGGCCAAATGCGCCCGGATTTCTTTTCATTTTTCTCGAAAGGATGCGTCATGTTGAACGCCGAGATCGCAGAACGCCGCACAGGCGCCATTTCGCAGGGTGTGGGCATGATGACCCAGATCTACGCCGACCGCGCCAAGAATTCCGAAGTGTGGGACGTCGAAGGCAACCGCTATATCGACTTCGCCGCCGGGATTGCCGTGGTCAACACCGGCCACTGCCACCCCAAGGTGATGCAGGCCGTGTCCGATCAGGTGGCGCGTTTTACCCATACCTGCCATCAGGTTCTGCCTTACGAGAGCTATATCCGTCTGGCCGAGCGGCTGAACGAAAAGGTGCCGGGCGATTTCCCGAAAAAGACCGTTTTCGTGACAACCGGCGCCGAAGCCGTTGAAAACGCGATCAAGGTTGCGCGCATCCATACAGGCCGTTCGGCGATCATCGCCTTTGGCGGTGCGTTCCATGGCCGGACGTTCATGGGCATGTCGCTGACCGGCAAGGTTGTGCCCTACAAGAAGGGTTTCGGCGCGATGATGCCCGACGTCTATCACGTTCCGTTCCCGATCGATCTGCACGGCATTTCCACCGAGGACGCGATGGAGTCGCTGCACAAGCTGTTCAAGGCCGATCTGGACCCCGAGCGCGTCGCCGCCATCATCATCGAGCCGGTTCAGGGCGAGGGCGGCTTTTACCCCGCACCCGCCGATCTGATGCGCGGCCTTCGCAAGCTGTGCGATGAGCATGGCATTGTGATGATCGCCGATGAGGTGCAGACCGGCTTTGCCCGGACCGGGCACCTCTTTGCGATGGAAGGCTACGGCGTGGCCGCAGACATCACCACCATGGCCAAGGGTCTGGCCGGCGGTCTGCCGCTGGCGGCGTTGACGGGGCGCGCTGAGATCATGGATGCGTCGCATCCCGGCGGTCTGGGCGGCACCTATGGCGGCAACCCGCTGGGCATTGCGGCATCGAACGCCGTGCTGGACGTGATCGAGGAAGAGGATCTGTGCAACCGCGCAAATGAGCTTGGCTCGCGGTTGAAGCAGCGTCTGGAATCGATCCGCGCCACCACGCCTGAAATGGTCGATGTGCGCGGTCCGGGTTTCATGATCGCCGCGGAATTCAACACCACCGATGGCAGCGCGCCGAACCCTGACATGACCAACCGCATCCGCATGGAAGCGCTCAAGCGCGGGCTGATCCTGCTGACTTGCGGGATTTACGGCAACGTCATCCGCTTCCTTGCGCCGATCACCATCCAGGACGACATTTTTGCCGAGGCGCTGGATATCCTGGAAGATTCGATCGCGGCGGCGCGCGCGGCCTGAACCGGAATTGCGAAATGACAGCGAGAGAGCGGGCCGGTCGGCTCGCTCTTTTGTGTTCCGGGATGGCTGTATTCCGTTGCATGACCCTATTGCTACGCGCTAAATGCGAACATATAGTGAACGCATGACGAAGCAAACACTCGACCAGAAGCTGGCGATTCTCAGCGATGCGGCCAAATATGATGCGTCCTGCGCGTCATCGGGCGGTACGAAACGGAATGCGCGGGGCGGCGGGCTTGGCTCCAACACCGGAAGCGGGATTTGCCACAGCTACGCGCCCGATGGCCGGTGCATCAGTCTGCTGAAGATCCTGATGACGAATTTCTGCATCTACGATTGCAGCTATTGCATCAATCGCGTGTCGTCGAACGTGCCGCGCGCGCGGTTTTCGGTGGATGAGGTGGTGAAGCTGACGATCGAGTTCTACCGTCGCAATTATATCGAGGGCTTGTTCCTATCCTCCGGCGTTATCCGGTCGCCGGATGCCACGATGTCGGACATGGTTCAGATCGCCCGAAAACTGCGCCACGAGGAGCATTTCAAAGGTTATATCCACCTGAAAACCATCCCCGACGCCGCGCCGGAACTGATTGCCGAGGCGGGGCTGCTGTCGGACCGGTTGTCGATCAATGTGGAACTGCCCACCGATGCCGCGCTCAGCACTTTCGCGCCGGAAAAGAACCCCGGCCAGATCCGCCGCGCCATGGCCGATGTGCGCGAACGGCGCGAGGTGGCCAAGGACCGCAGCCATTCAGGCAAAAGGCCGCCGAAATTTGCCCCTGCCGGGCAATCGACGCAAGTGATTATTGGCGCGGATGCGTCCACCGACACCGCCGTTCTGACCCAATCGACGCGGCTCTATTCAAGCTACGGCTTGCGCCGGGTATATTATTCGGCGTTCTCGCCCATTCCCGATGCGTCGGCGAAATTGCCGCTCATCAGCCCGCCTTTGCAGCGCGAACATCGGCTGTATCAGGCCGATTGGCTGCTGCGGTTCTATGGCTTTGACGTGGATGAGATTACGTCGGTGACGCCCGATGGCAATCTGGCGCTGGATATCGACCCGAAGCTGGCCTGGGCGCTACAACATCGCGGTCTGTTTCCGCTGGATGTGAACCGCGCCAGTCGCGAGTTGCTGCTGCGTGTTCCGGGCTTTGGCGTGAAAACGGTGAACCGCATTCTGACCACGCGCCGACACCGCCATTTGAGGTATGAGGATATCACGCGCATGGGCGCGTCCATGAAAAAAGCGGGCGCGTTCGTGACCGCAGGCGGCTGGACGCCCGGCAGTCTGACGGACAGCGCCCATTTGCGCGCGCGGTTTGCGCCGCCGCCTGAACAGATGACCCTGTTCTGATGCAGCATGTCACGGTGCCGATGATCGGGGCGGCGGGCGCGTGGCGCGATGCGGCGCGCGGATTGCTGGCGGCCAACGTGGCGCCCTGCGATGTGTTATGGAATGCCCAAGGGCAGGGTGGCGCGCCGGATTTGTTCGCGGCAGACACGCCGCCGCTTGTGGGCACAGCGCCGGTGACGGTGCCGCGCGGCTTTGTGGAGTTGGCCAATTCGGCCGTGTTTCACTCGGATCCGCAGCGGTTTGCGCGGCTTTATGCGTTTTTGTGGCGGCTGCGGGATGCGCCGCACCTTATGTCGGACCGCGCCGATCCTGAACTGGCCAAGTTGCGGCAGATGGAAAAGGCGGTGCATCGCTGCCGTCACAAGATGCGCGCGTTTGTCCGGTTCCGCGAGATCGGCGATCCGGCAGCGCCGCGTCGCAGCTTTGCCGCGTGGTTCGAGCCGACGCATTATACGCTGGAGATGAACACACCGTTTTTCCGGGACCGCTTTGCGGATATGGATTGGCGGATCGTGACGCCGGATGTGACCGCGATTTTTGAGAAGGGCAAGGTCAGGCTGGAGGCGGGGCAGGCGGCACCGCACCTGCCAGAGGACGCCAGCGAGGAGCTATGGCTGACCTATTTTCGCAATATTTTCAATCCTGCGCGGTTGAAAGTGAATGCGATGACGTCCGAAATGCCGCGAAAATACTGGAAGAACCTGCGGGAGGCGGCGGCGATTCCCGGCCTGATCGCAGATGCGCCAGCGCGCGCGAGGGCGATGGCGGCAGCGGCGCCGACCCTGCCACCCTTGCGCGCGGCGGCGGCGCAGGCCGGGCTGGCGCGGCACGTGTCGGCATGGACGGATACGGGCGGCGGGCTGGAGGCGGATATTCGCGCCTGCACCCGCTGCGCGCTGCATTGCAATGCCACGCAAGCGGTGTGCGGCGAGGGGCCGGCGGATGCGGCGCTGATGATCGTGGGCGAGCAGCCCGGCGACCGGGAGGATCTGGTCGGTCGCCCCTTTGTCGGGCCTGCCGGACAGCTGTTTGACACGCTGGCGGCAGAGGCCGGGCTGGACCGCGGCGCCGCCTATGTGACCAACGCGGTCAAGCATTTCAAGCACATCCCGCGCGGTCGCAAACGCATCCACCAGCGCCCGGATGCGGGCGAGGTCCAGCAGTGCAAATGGTGGCTGGACGCCGAAATTGCCCGGTCCAAACCGCGGCTGATCGTTGCCATGGGCGCCACGGCGGCCCTGTCGTTGACCGGGTCGGGCGCCCGCATCACGGCCCGGCGCGGCAGTGTGGAGCGCGGCAGCGCGGGCATCGACGTGCTGATCACATTGCACCCGTCATATTTGCTGCGCCTGCCCGATGCGGCGGCAAAGGCGCGCGCGACAGCGGATTTACGCGCCGATCTGGCGCTGACGGTGCAGATATCCACTAACGCGCGGGGCGGCCCATCTGCCACGCCTCGGTGACGGTGGCGTAATCGGCATATCCCATCCGCGCGATGGGCCGCGCCGCCACTGTGTCAAAGCGGCCGTCTGTGATGTACTCGTCGCGGATATGGGTCTGAACGACTTCGCCGATGACCAAAAACCGGTCCAGCAAGGTGCCGTGCCGGTCGCTGAGCTGGCGCACGTCAAGCGTCACGCATTCCAGCGCGGCAGGGCTGGCGGCGACAAACGGCGTCCGGATCACGGCGGGCGCGCCTTGCTCAAGATCGGCCAGCTCGAATTCGTTCACGCCAGAGGGTTCGGGGGCGGATGTGATGTTCATCTGCGGCGCAAGCGACTCGGTCGCCAGGGAAAATGTGAACTCGCCGCGTTCGCGCGCGTAGGTGGCCGAATGCTTGGCCCCTTCGCTGGAGAACATGACCATCTCGGGGTCTGATCCGATGCCGTTGAAAAAGGAGTAGGGCGCCAGGTTGGCCTGCCCGCCGGGATCGAGCGTTCCGATCCAGCCGATGGGGCGCGGTGTGACGATCGCCTTGAACGGGTTGTATTTCAGCGTCTCGGGCCGCGTGTCGCCGTAATGCATGGGGACTTCCTTTGGTCAGGGGCTGTGGTTTGCGTTCATCTAGGGTGGCGGCGCGGCCGTGTCGAGCGGTGGGGCGGTCAAGGCATCGCCGGGCTGTGTGGCGGGCGGCGGGATCTTGGGTATTTTGACCAAGAAAAAAAATGGGTGCGCGCCGGTTATTGCGGGGGGCCGCCCAGCCGATCCCCGAGGCAAGTGATACCGGTTGCGGTGACTGCGATCAACGCGCCGGGCCAAAGCGCCCGGCCGGGATAGGTGCCCAGATGCGGCGTGCCCTCGTAGATCAGGCGCCCCCAGCTGGGCAGATCGGGAGGAAAGCCCAGCCCCAGAAAGCTGAGCGCGCTTTCCATCAAAATGGCGGCGGCCGCAGCCTGCGCGGCCGAGACGCCGAGCGGGGCCGAGATGTTGGGCAGGATATGGAAGAAGGCGATGCGCGACGGGCCGATCCCGGCCAGACGTGCGGCGGCGATAAAGTCGCGCTTCATCACGGCGCGCACCTCGGCGCGCAGGATACGGGCCGTTGCCATCCAGTTGGTCGCGCCGATGGACAGGGTGATCAATGCGAATATGCCCGCCTCTGGGCCGAAGATTGCGGCAAGGGGCGCGCGAAGCACGGTTGCGGCGATCAGCAGCAGGGGCAGGAGCGGCAGCGACAGGAAGATGTCCGTCAGCCGCATCAAGGGCGCATCAAGTGCGCGGGACATACCCGCAGCCAGCCCGATGGCCAGCCCCAGCCCGGTGCCGACAAGCGCGGCCACCAGCGCCACAGCCAGCGAGATGCGCCCCCCGGCCAGCAGCCGCGCGGCCAGATCGCGGCCCAGCTGATCTGTGCCGAGTGGATGGGCAAGGCTGGCGGGCGCGTTGCGCGCGCCGAGGTCCATGGCGGTGTGCGGCACGGGCCATATCAGCGGCCCGAGGAGCACGAGCGCAATGGTGCCGCCCAGAAGCATGACGCCCAGAGTGTGACGGCGCGCGTTATCCATGATCGGGCCGTGGGTCAATGCGTGCGATCAGCAGATCGGCGGCCAGATTGGCCAGCACGATCAGCACGGCAATCAGCATGGTCACGGTCTGCACGACGGGCAAATCGCCGACGTGAAGCGATTGGATCAGCAGCTGACCGATACCGTTCACGCCAAAGATCTGCTCGGTGATGATGGCGCCGGCGAAAACCTGCGGTGCGCCCAATGCGATCACGGTCAGCGTTGCGACCCATGAGTTGCGCAGGGCATGGCGCAGAAGCACGCGCCGCTGGGTCAGCCCTTTGGCGCGGGCTGTGCGGATATAATTCTGGCCCAGCGCCTCCAGCATCGCGGCGCGGGTGTAGCGGGTGATCTGGGCCGTGGTCTGCAAGGACAGTACGGCGACGGGCAGGATTATCTGCCGGAGTTGCACGGCTGCGCTGTCCCATCCGGTGACGCGGTGCGTGGTGTCGTACACCGTCGGCACCCATCCCAGCCAGATTGCAAAGACGTAGATCAGCACAGCGGCGGTGAAATAGGGCGGCAGGCCATAGCCCATCGCCGCAACCGCCGTGCCGGCACGGTCCAGCGCGGTCCCCTGCCGCGCGGCAGACCAGACCCCGAGCGCGACGGCGGCCAAGGTGCCGATGAGATATGCCAGGCCCACCACCGCCAGCGTCTGCGGCAGGCGCTGCGCGATCAGCGACATCACCGGCGCGCGGGTTTGCCAGCTGAGGATGCGCGGCGCCCCTTCGGCCAGATCGGTGCCCAGCAGCCTGTCCAGCGCAACCGATGGCTCGACCACCAGCATCTGGCGCAGCCAGAGCGCGTAGCGGACCGGCCCGCTTTGATCCAGCCCAAGGGCGGCGGCCATATCCGCACGTACCTCGGCGGGGATGCTGTCGGGCAGTTGGGCCATAGGATCGCCCGGTGCAAGCTCCAGCAACGCAAAGATCAGCGCCGAGATCACCAGAAGCGTCGGCAGCGTCATGGCAAGGCGGCGAAGGGCTGATGCGCGCATGGGGTGGCCTATGGCAAGGTGTGGGGCAGGTGGCCGGGCAGTGTCTGGTGCGGGGCGGGGGCCGTCAAGTGGCGCTGGCCTAGCGGGGCGCCCGTCGCCAGTCTGCGATGTTCCACAGCTCGCTGTCCCAGGCGTTCATCCGCACGCCTTCCAGTGTGTTTGCGTGCGCGGACACGCGGCCACGATCCACCAGCGGCACGACCACATAGTTTTGCACCAGCATGTCATTCAGCGTGCGCGCCAGCGCCGCGCGATCCTCGGGTGCAGAGGTGGCTGACAGGCGGTCCAGCAGCGCGTCATAGGCCGGATCGCACCAGCCGCCGACATTGCGGCCCTGCCATCCGTTTCGCGCTGTCGGAATGTTGTCGCAGGACCAGCCGGACAGATACGCCTCGGGGTCGGTGCCGTCCGAGGCGCTGGCATACATCTGGATATGGGCATTGAACTGCTGAAGCGAGTCGCGATTGCCCGCGTCGGCGCTGAAAAACACCGATGAGTCGATGCTGTGCAGCTCTGTCGCAACGCCGATCTGGCGCCACCATTCCTTGGCCAGAAGTTGAAAATCCTGGCGCACAGCGTTTGTCGAGGTTTGAAACACAAATCGCAGCTCGCGCCCGTTCCGCCCGCGCACGCCGTCGCCGTTATCATCGGTCCAGCCTGCCTTCGTCAGAACCTCCCGCGCGCCGGGGATGTCCTGCGCCGCGCAGCCGTCATTTGCGCGCGATGCGTAGGCCGGCGGTCCGGGGACGATGTTACAGCTGACGCGGCCGGCCTCGCCATACCCGATCTGAACCATCAGATTGCGGTCCAGCGACATTGACAGCGCCCGCCGCACGGCAATGTCGGCCATGGCCGGGTGCGGGATCGGGCTGGGCCCCGCCGTGGATGAGCCGCGCGGGGCCGACTCCCGCAGGTTAAGGGCCATCCGTTCCACCAGTGTCGAAAATGCGGTGACGACGCGCCCCCGCCCCTTGGCGGCCATGGCATTCAGCACATCGGGGCCAAGTTGCAGGTTCCACGCATAGTCAAATTCGCCGGTTTCCAGCACCGCCCGGCCAGCGGTGATGGCGCTGCCGCCGCCCTTGAGCAGGACAGTGGCAAAGGCGGGCGCATCCGGCACGCGGTAGGCCGGGTTCGCCTCGAACCTTGCGGCGTCGCCGGGGCGGAACGCCACCGCGCGGAAGGGGCCGGTGCCGATGGGCGCAAAATTGGCTTCGGTGCAGGCGGCTGCGGCGGGGCCGAGGCAGTCTGCGAATTGTGCGGCTTGCAAAACCGGCGTCTGGGCGCCGACGAACGGGCCGTAGGGGAAGGGCTTGGGCGCTGCAAAGCGCAGCACCGCCGTCAGCGGGTCCGGGGTGTCCACGGCCACCACGTCGCGAAACTTGGCCTGCTGGGCGCAGCCGCTGCCGGGGGCCATGCAATAGGTTACGGTGAATTTGACATCCTGCGACGTAACGGCGCTGCCGTCTGACCATTCAAGCCCCGGTTTCAGCCGCCAGGTAATGCTGCGCATGTCGTCTGCGATGCCGCCATTGTCCTGCGATGGAATTTCACGCGCAAGCCAAGGCACCATGCGGCCATCGGGATCCAGCCGTGCCAGAGGCTCAAGGATCAGGCTGGCAGCCTCTACATCCTTGATTCCGCCGGACAGATAGGGGTTCAGCGTTGAGGGCGCCTGCCAGTAATATAGCCGAAGCAGGCCGTCCGATCCGCGCCCGGCATGCCCATCCGCCGCAAAAAGTGGCACAGGCATGCACAGCGATATCGCCGCTGCGATCAATCTGGCAAACATGGCCATCCTCCGGTGTCAGGGCGGGATCGATGGGAATGACAGCAGCCTCAAATCGGACCACCTGCGGCAAGTTGGCATAAAACGATCAGGATATTCCAGACCAGCCGCGGCCAATTTCTCAATAAAGATGTTAAAATGCGCAAATAATTTACCATAATTAAGCGGGCTCCCGTCATGCGCGAGCGGGTGGACTGGAGTGCACCACAAAGGCGCCCTTTACCTGCATCGCCCTAAAGGTCATTCTGCGATCATGCCGCCCAAGGAGGACCGTGCCATGCCAACGAAAAACCGCTTTGCCCAGACACACGACGCGATCACCGCGTGGCGCCGCGATATCCATGCCCATCCCGAACTGATGTTTGACACGCACCGCACCAGCGCGCTGGTGGCGGAAAAGCTGCGCGCGTTTGGCTGCGACGAGGTGGTGACAGGCATCGGCCGGACCGGTGTTGTCGGCGTGATCCGGGGGCGGCGCTGCGGCTCGGGCAAGGTGATCGCCCTGCGCGCGGACATGGACGCGCTGCCGATCCTTGAGGCGACGGGCGCGCCCTATGCCAGCACGGTGCCGGGCGCGATGCATGCCTGTGGCCACG
The DNA here is from genome assembly GCF_003316635.1 of Roseovarius dicentrarchi. Taxonomy (GTDB): domain Bacteria; phylum Pseudomonadota; class Alphaproteobacteria; order Rhodobacterales; family Rhodobacteraceae; genus Roseovarius; species Roseovarius dicentrarchi. Next base: position 32,012 of record NZ_QNQP01000013.1, read on the forward strand.
ATGGGCATACCGCCATGCTGCTGGGCGCGGCGCAATATATTGCCGAAACGCGTAATTTCGACGGGACGGCCGTGGTCATATTTCAGCCCGCCGAAGAGGGTGGCGGCGGCGCCAAGGTCATGTGCGATGACGGTCTGATGCAGCGGTTCGGCATTCAGGAGGTGTACGGCCTGCACAACTGGCCCGGCCTGCCTGTGGGCAGTTTTGCAATCCGGCCCGGCCCGTTTTTCGCCGCGACGGACGAGTTTCAGATCAGCGTTCAAGGCAGCGGCGGCCATGCGGCCAAACCGCATGAGGGCGTCGATCCGGTCGTCATGGCGGCGCAGCTGATCACAGCCATCCAGACAATTTCCAGCCGCAACGCGGATCCGACCGAACAGCTGGTGGTCTCGGTCACGTCGATCGAATCCTCCAGCACGGCGATGAATGTCATTCCGGGCAGTGTGCATCTCAAAGGTACGATTCGCACGCTGAAGCCTGCCATGCGCGATCTGGCGGAAACGCGGCTGCGCGCGCTGTGCATCCATCTGGGCGCCGCGATGGGCGGCAGCGCGGAGCTGGAGTATCAGCGCAATTACCCGGTCATGGTCAATCATGTCGAGCAGACCGAATTTGCCGCAGATGCCGCCCGCGCGGTCAGCGGCGATTGCGCCGACGCGCCGCTGGTCATGGGCGGCGAGGATTTCGCGTATATGCTGGAGGAACGGCCCGGCGCCTATATCCTGCTCGGCAACGGCGACACGGCCCCGGTGCATAACGCCGAATATGATTTTGACGATTCCATCATCCCCAGCGGGTGCAGTTGGTGGGCGGAGCTGGTCGAACGGCGCATGCCGGTGTAACGCCTGCGGCGCGCGGGCCGAGAAAATTCGCGAATTTTCTCAGGCGCCCGCCCACAGGGCGTCATACACGGCGCCGATGCCGTCTGCTTCGGCCTCGACGCTGAACTGGGCAGTGGCCGCGGCGCGCGCAGCATCGGCCATGGCCGCATGACGATGCGGATCGCTCAGCAGCGCCGCGAGCGCCTCCGCCGCTTCCACGGCATCCCTGATGATAACGCCGGTCGCGCCGCGCTGGCTGAACTGCCGGTAGTAGCCTGCATCGGTTGCAAAGAACGGCACGCCGCTGGCCATGCCTTCCAGCGGGGCCATGCCGTAGCCCTCATAGCGCGGCATCTGAACCACGGCGGACAGGCCGCGCAGCAATGCGGGCAGGGCGGCGGGCGCGATTTCGCCGGGAAACAGGATGCGCCCTGACAGGCCGGCGGCAGCGATCTGATCCTTAAGCCCTTGCAGGAACGCGGCGTCGCTGCGCCCTGCGCGCCCCAGCACCAGCGCGGTCACGTCCGGCTGGTCCGGCAAAAGCCGCAGCATCGCCTCGACAAAGCGGTCGGTGCCTTTCTCGGGCCTTATGCGGCCAATCGTGGCGATGCCGCGCGCGCCGGGGTATCCGGTGCCGCCCCATGCCACTGACCGGTCGGGCGCGGGCGCAAAGGATGCGCAATCGACGCCGTGGGGCACCACCGCCCGCACGTGCGGCACGAATTCTGCCGCGCGTTCGGTCGTGGCGACCACCGCATCCATGCGCGAGATCAGCCAGCGCGGCAAGGCCGAGTGTCGCCGCTGCGCCGCCGAGGTGAACACGATCCGCACAGGCAGGCGCAGCACATCGCGCGCCCACAGCGCGGCGCGCATTTCGGTGTTGCGCCGCACATGCCAGATCACAAAGGGCCGCCCATTCGAGGGCTGGCGCGACCGACGGCGCGCCTCATCCTTGCTGATCGGTATGGGGCAACCCGGCAGCGGCTGGCCGGCCAGCGCCAGATCATAGCGCGGCACCTGCGCGCGCAGAACCCCCGCCGCCGTTGCCGACACGCCGGTAAAATTCGGGTTGAAATTGGTCACGATAAGCTCGGTCACGGCAGCTGCTTTCGGCAAGGGGATCTGTGGCCGGGTCTACCCCAGCTTGAGCGCCGCGCAAAGTGTCGTGGACAGCTCGGCCAGCTGATCGTCCTGCGCATTGGCAAAGCCTAGCGCCGCCTGCCGCATCGCCTTCAGATCGTCGCCCGCGCCCAATAGTGTGCGGAGCGTATCCGCCAGCTGGTCCGCGTCCGCAACCTGCCGCGCCGCACCTGCCGCATCCATCTGCGCATAGGCCTGCGCAAAATTGACGTAAAGCGGGCCGTGCAGCACCGCCGTGCCGGCATGGGCAGCCTCATAGGGGTTATGCCCGCCGACCGGAACGAAAGACCCGGCAATGCAGGCAACCGGCGCCAGCGCGTACCACAGTCCCAGCTCGCCCAGCGTATCGGCCAGATATACCTGATCCTGCGCACCGGGCAGGGTGCCTGCGCTGCGGCGGGACTGCGTAAACCCTGCCGTTTTAATCATCTTCGCGATCTCCTCCGCCCGGTCGGGGTGGCGCGGCGCAAGGATCAGCAGCGCGTCGGGATGCGTCCGCAGCAGCGCCGCATGTGCATTCAGCGCCACCTCCTCCTCGCCCGGATGGGTGGAGGACATGGTCCAGACCGGACGCGCGCCGATCCGGTTTTGCAGCTCCACCAGTTGCACGGCGTCAAAGGCCAGCGGCCCTGCCATCGCCTTGAGGTTTGCGCCATGCCGGGCGTTGCTCGCGCCCAAATCGGCCAGGTGCGCCGCCGTGCGTGCGTCCTGACAATGGATCATGGCAAAAAGTCCCAGCAATGCCCGTGCCGTCCTGGGCATCCGGCCCCAACCGCGCGCCGAACGGTCGGAGATACGCGCATTCAGCAGTGCCAGCGGAATGCCGCGCCGCGCCGCCATCCGCAGCGTATTGGGCCATAGCTCGGATTCGACGAACACCGCCGCATCAGGATGCCAGTGGGTAAAAAACCGGCGCAGATAGGCCGGGCTGTCCAGCGGTGCAAACTGATGAATGCAGCGCGGCGGCAGGCGCGTGGCCAGCATCTGCGCCGATGTGGCCGTGCCGGAGGTCAGAAGGAAATTCAGCCTCGGATCGCACGCGCCCATATGCGCAATCAGGCGCAGCACGGACAGGCTTTCGCCCACGCTGGCCGCGTGCAGCCACATCAGCGGGCCATCCGGGCGCGGCACCGTGGCCCGCCCCAGACGCTCACGAATGCGCGCAGGATCGGTGCCATGCGCCGCCAGTTTGCGCCGCACACCCCGGTAGGCCAGTGGCGCTGCGACGCGCGCAGCAGCACCATAGGCCCGCAACAGCAGCGTGGACCCGCCCGGCCGGTGCGCCACGCGCTTAGCCGCCTGTGTGGCTCATGTGGCGGGGCATCTTGCCGTCCACCGTCTGGCGCGAATAGTCGAAATCGTGGCCCTTGGGTTTGCGCGCGATTGCAGCGCGGATCGCATCCTGCAAAGGTGCGATATCTTGCGGGTGGTTGCGCAGCGGCGGGCGCAGATCGGCCATATCTTCCTGCCCGAGGCACATGTACAGCTCGCCCGTGCAGGTCAGGCGCACGCGGTTGCAGCTTTCGCAGAAATTATGTGTCAGCGGCGTGATGAATCCAATCTTCTGGCCCGTCTCCTCCAGCCGGACATAGCGGGCGGGGCCGCCGGTGCGTTCGGGGATATCGGTGACGGTGTAATGCTCCGCCAGGCGGGCGCGCAAATCCTTCAAGGGCCAATATTGGCCCAGACGGTCCTCGTTCCCGATATCGCCCATCGGCATGACTTCGATCCATGTCAGATCCATGTCGCGGCTGGCGCACCATTCGGTGATCGAAATCAGCTCGTCCTCGTTGAAGCCCTTCAGCGCGACCGCGTTGATTTTTATCCGAAGCCCCGCGCGCTGCGCCGCGTCGATGCCGCGCAGGACCTGGGGCAGTCGGCCCCAGCGGGTGATGGCCGCAAATTTTTCTTCGTCGGCGGTGTCCATCGACACGTTGATGCGCCGCACACCGGCCGCATACAGGTCATCCGCGTATTTCTCCAACTGCGATCCGTTGGTCGTCAGCGTCAGCTCGCGCAGCGCGCCGCTGTCCAGATGGCGCGTCATCGACTGGAAAAACGACATGATCCCGCGCCGCACCAAAGGCTCCCCACCGGTGATGCGCAGTTTTTGCACGCCAAGGCCGACAAAGGCGCTGCACATGCGGTCCAGCTCCTCCAGCGTCAGCAATTCCTTCTTGGGAAGGAATGTCATGTTCTCGGACATGCAATAAACACAGCGAAAATCGCAGCGGTCGGTAACCGACACGCGCAGATAATCGATGGCACGGTGAAACGGATCTATAAGAGGCTCTGTCATGCCCGCAAAGGTAAGGTGCCGCGCCCCTTGGGGCAAGCTGTTTCGGCACGTTCACGCCATCAGCCGCCCCGATGCCGACAGGCTGGTGCAAGCGGTGTTGTGCGCGGTGAATTGTCGTCATAGGCTGAGCGGATGAAGCATATTACCCTTATCGCGCCGCTGTTGATCGTGGCAGGATGCGCAAACGCGCCGGACTGGCTGACACCGCGGCAGAACGCCGCGCCGGATGTGCAGGCCCCCGCGGCCGAACCGGCGCCCAGCACTGTTGCCGCGATCAAGCCGCCGCAAACGGCCCGCACGGTGACCGAATTCGACACAACGACCGCCGCGGACAAGGCAGCGGCCGCCGCCCCGGCAGCGGGCGGCAGGGATCTGGGCTTGACGATCGCAAGTCTGGGCGCGGCGGGCGAGCCGGGATTCTGGCTGAAAACGCCGCTTGTATCGGCGCCGGGTCCGGGGCGGGTGGTGTATCCTGCGAATGGCAAGTCGGTGAAGGTCGATCTGATCCCGATCACAGGCGAGGCGGGGGCAGGCAGCCGGATGTCCCTTGCCGCGCTGCGTGTGATTGACGCGCCGCTGACGGGCCTGCCTGAGTTGCGCGTATTCTCCCTGGATTAACGCATCGCTTTGACGGTGCTGCGTAACGTTTTGATTTATCAGATCATTCAACGGTCACGGATTTGGCCAAATTGCGCGGCTGATCGACATCTGTCCCTTTGGTGACAGCGGTATGGTAGGCCAGAAACTGGACCGGCAGCGCATAGAGGATGGGTGTCAGATCAAAATCAATATCGGGCAGGATGATTGTCTGCCACACGCCTTCCGACGCTGAGGTGGCGCCGGACTGATCGGTTATCAGGATCACCTTGCCGCCGCGGGCCATCACCTCTTGCATGTTCGATACCGTCTTGTCGAACAGCGCATCGCGCGGGGCCATCACCACCACGGGCATTTTTTCATCAATCAGCGCAATGGGGCCGTGCTTCAGCTCACCCGAAGCATAAGCTTCGGCGTGTATATAGCTGATTTCCTTGAGTTTAAGCGCACCCTCCAAGGCGATCGGAAACATCAGCCCGCGCCCCAGGAACAGTGCATCACGCGACTCTGCTAGGCGCTGGGATATGCTGCGCACGTGGTCCTCAATGCTCATGGCCTGATTGAAGATCGCTGGCAGGCCGCGCACTGCGGTCAGCTTTTCCTGCAATGTCTGGCTGCTGATCCGGCCTCTGGCATGGGCCGCCTTGAGCGCCAGAAGCAGCAGCACAGTCAGCTGGCAGGTAAACGCCTTGGTCGATGCGACGCCGATTTCCGCACCCGCATAGATCGGCAGGGTCAGATCGCTTTCGCGCGCGATCGAGCTTTCGGGGACGTTGGTGACCGACAGGATCGACTGCGCCTTGCCCGCGCAGTAGCGCAGCGCGGCGAGCGTGTCTGCGGTTTCGCCCGACTGGCTGACAAAGAGCGCGGCTGTACCGTCGCTAATGGGGGGCGTGCGATAGCGGAATTCGGAGGCAAAATCGACCTCGACAGGCAGGCCGGCCAACTGCTCGAACCAGTATTTTGCCGTCAGGCAGGCATAATACGCAGTGCCGCAGGATGCCATCGTAAGGCGGTTTATCTTTGTAAAGTCAATGCCTTCACCGGGAAGGTTGATGTCGCTGGCATCGGCTGCCACATAGGCGGCGATCGTCTCGCCGATGACGGTTGGCTGCTGGGCGATCTCCTTGGACATGAAGTGCTTGTGCCCGGCCTTGTCGATTAGGGCGGCGTCAACGCGAATGGTGCGCGGTGTGCGCACAACCGGGGTGCCGGCAGGGTCGGTGATGGTGATCGTGCTGCGGGTCAGGACGGCGCAATCGCCCTCTTCCAGATAGGTGACGCGGTTGGTCATCGGCGCCAGCGCGATGGCGTCCGAGCCGATATAGACCTCGCCGTCGCCGTGACCGATGGCCAGCGGGCTGCCCTTGCGGGCGGCGATCATCAGATCAGGCTCGTCCTCGAATAGGAAAGCCAGCGCATAGGCACCCTCCAGCCGGGCGACGGTGCGGCGCACAGCGTCTGCCGGCGTGGCGCCCTGGTCGATGTAGTGCTGCGCCAGCAGGGCGACGGTTTCGGTGTCCGTTTCGGTCTGGTGGGTGATGCCGGCCTGCGCCAGATCCGCGCGCAATTCGCGGTAGTTTTCGATGATACCGTTATGCACAACCGCGACGCGGCGGGTTTGATGCGGATGGGTGTTGGTCAGCGTCGGCGCGCCGTGGGTGGCCCAGCGTGTATGCCCGATGCCGGATTTGCCGGCCAGCGGCTGATGCACCAGAAGATCGCTGAGATTGACCAGCTTGCCGATGGCGCGGCGCCGTTCCAATGCGCCATCGTTGACAGTGGCGATACCCGCGCTGTCATAGCCGCGATACTCCAGCCGCTTCAGCGCCTCGACCAGCGTTGGGGCGACTTCGTGCTTGCCCAGTATTCCGACAATTCCGCACATCAGATGGCCTCTTTCTGGTTGTTTTCTTTGGACGATTTGAACAAGGCCATAAGCCGCCGGGCAAGGCCGGGTTTGACAACCTGCACAGCGCGCCCCAGCGCCAGCGCGCCATCGGGCACGTCCTGCGTGATGACCGAGCCGGAGCCTGTCATCGCTTCGGCGCCCACCGTTACGGGCGCGACCAGCATGGTGCCCGAGCCGACAAAGGCCCCCGCACCGATGCTGGTGCGGTGCTTGCGCACACCGTCGTAATTGCAGGTGACACTGCCCGCGCCCACGTTGCAGCCCGCGCCCAGATCGGCGTCGCCGATATAGGTCAGGTGGTTGACCTTGGCGCCAGTGTCCAGAAAGGCGTTCTTGATCTCGACGAAATTGCCGACGCGGGCATCCTCGGCCAGTTCGGCGCCGGGACGCAGGCGCGCATAGGGGCCAACGACAGCGCCGCGCGCCACATGGCAGCCCTCAAGGTGGGAAAACGCGCGGATATGCGCGCCGCTTTCGACGGTGACGCCGGGGCCGAAAACGACATTCTGTTCGATCAGCGCATCGCGGCCAAGAACCGTGTCAAATGAGAAATAGACGCTGTCGGGCGCGTAGAAGCCGACACCATCCTCGAAGGCGGCTTGGCGCATAGCGGTCTGAAACAGCGCTTCGGCGGCGGCCAGTTCGGCGCGGGAATTGACGCCCAGTGTCTCGGCCTCGTCGCAGGTGATGGCCGTGGCGGTCAGCCCCTTGGCGCGGGCGATTGCGATGATGTCGGTCAGATAATAATCGCCGGATGCGTTTTCATTGCCGACGGCGCTGATCAGATCGAACAGGGTGTCGCTGTCTGCTGCGATTACGCCGGAGTTACAAAGTGTTATCGCGCGCTCTTTATCTGTTGCATCCTTGAATTCCACAATCCGGTCCAGCGCATTGCCCTGCATGACCAGACGCCCGTAGCGGCCCGGATCGGCGGCATCAAAGCCAAGCACAACCAGATCATACTCCTTGCGGGCCGCGATCATACGCTCCAGCGTTTCGGGGCGAATGAAAGGGGTGTCGCCGTACAGCACGATCGCGTCGCCGTCATGCCCCTCCAGCGCCGTGCGGGCCTGGGCAACCGCATGTGCGGTGCCCAGCTGCTCGGTCTGGCGGGCGGTTTGGATCTCGGGGTCGTGCTCCAGCGCCGCGGCCTCGACCGCGTCGGCGCCGTGGCCGGTGACAACGCAGATCCGATCAGGCTCCAGCGTGGTTGCGGCGCGCAGGGCATGGACCAGCATCGGGGCGCCCGCAACGGGGTGCAGCACCTTGGGCAGGTCCGAATTCATGCGCGTGCCTTTGCCGGCGGCAAGCACGATCAGGGCGAGGGTCATAGACAAGATTTCCTTTGTATCCGGCTGTCGCCCGTTTTATCTGCTGGCCAGCTATGTGCAAGAGAGGTGGCGATCAAACAAGATTGCCATATGTGACAAGGCAGGGCGGAATGTCGCCGCAGGCCGCAACCCCGGAGGGTGCAGATGCGCAGTATCGTTTTTGATCTTGATGGAACGCTGGCCGATACCAGCGGCGATCTGGTCGCCGCCGCCAATGCGTGTTTCCGCCAGATGGGCGCGGGCGATATGCTGCACGCGGGCACCGACGCGGGCACCGCCCTGTGCGGCGGCCGCGCGATGCTGGCGCTGGGGCTGGAGCGGATGGGCCAAGCGCCGGATGCGGCCGTGCTTGACCGGTTTTACCCGATCCTGCTGGACGCGTATGAAGAGGCGATCGACACCCATACGGTATTCTATCCCGGTGCGCTGGATGCGGTTGAGGCGTTGAAAACCGCGGGGTTCAAGGTGGCGATCTGCACCAACAAGCCGGAATATCTGGCGCGGCTTTTGCTGATGCGGATGGGCGCACTGGACCTGTTTGGCGCGCTGATCGGCGCCGACACGCTGCCGGTGCGCAAACCCGACCCCGAGCCGCTGCGCGAGGCGGCGCGCCGGGCCGGGGGCGATCCGGCCCGCTGCCTGCTGGTGGGTGATACGATTACGGACCACACCACCGCCCGCGCCGCCGGTGTGCCGTCTGTACTGGTCACGTTCGGCCCGAATGGCGCCGATATGGCCGGATTGGAGCCGGATGTGCTGCTCAGCGATTTTGCCGATCTGCCGGACGCGGCGCAGCGGCTGCTGATATGACCGGCGCGGAGGTTTTCACCGGAAATTTCACCCAGCAGGAGCCGATCCCGGAGGACGCGATTGACGCCGCCATCGCCGTGATGCGCAGCGGACGCCTGCATCGCTACAACACCGCCGCGGGCGAGATTGGCGAAGTCGCGGCGCTGGAGCGTGACTTTGCCGCCTATACCGGCGCGAAATATGCCTTGGCAGTGGCATCTGGCGGGTATGCGATGGGCGCGGCGCTGCGCGCGGTGGGCGTGGGGCCGGGCGACCGGGTACTGACCAACGCCTTTACGCTGGCGCCGGTGCCGGGGGCGATTGCGGGCGTCGGTGCGGTGCCGGTATTTGTGGGCGTGACCGAGGCGCTGACCATTGATCTGGACGATCTGGAGGCCAAGGCCGATCAGGCGCGCGTTCTGATGCTGAGCCATATGCGCGGGCATCTGGCCGATATGGACCGCTTGATGCGGATTTGCGATGACGCAGGCGTGACCGTGATCGAGGATTGCGCCCACACCATGGGCGCCGCGTGGCGCGGGCGCCTGTCTGGGCGCGATGGGCTGATCGGTTGCTACTCGGTGCAGACCTACAAGCATCTGAATGCCGGCGAAGGCGGGATTTTGATCACCGACGACGATGACGTGATGGCGCGCGCCATCCTTTTGTCAGGGTCATACATGCTGTTTGGCAAGCATGGCACAGTGCCGCCCGATGCAGCATTCGCGCAGGCCAAATACGACATGCCCAACGTCTCGGGCCGCATGGACAACCTGCGCGCTGCCATTCTGCGCCCGCAGCTGGCGCGATTGGATGCGCAATGCGCGGCGTGGACAGCGCGGTATCGGGCGGTCGAGGCGGGGCTGCGTGGCACCCCCGGCCTGACGGTAATTGAGCGGCCCGAAGAGGAGAGCTTCGTCGGCTCGTCCATTCAGTTCTTGCTCAAGGACTGGCCGGATGGGGCAGTGTCGGAGGTGCTGAATCGCTGCGCCGCGCGCGGTGTGCAACTGAAATGGTTCGGCGGCGCCGAGCCAGAAGGGTACACCAGCCGATATGACAGCTGGCACTACGCCCCAAGCGAGGCATTGCCGCCCAGCGACCGGATATTGCGGGCCATTGTCGATATGCGCCTGCCGCTGACCTTCAGCCTGAACGACTGCGCGCTGATCGCGCGCATCATCCGGGCCGAGGTGGGGGCCGTCTGGCAGCAGGCGCTGCCGACAGTCACTCCGTAAGGGCGCCGCGCAGCGGCACGGTCGAGATGGACACCTTGGCCGATCCTTGGGTCAGTTCGCGGGTATGCGCAACATAGACAAGTGTCTGGTTGGATTGGTCGAAGATGCGTTTGACACGCAGCGTTTTAAGAATGATCGACCGGCTGGCGCGAAACACGTCCTCACCCGATTTGGAGCGGTCAATGTCCCCCAGCCTGATCGGGCCGGTCTGCTGGCATTCAAGCGCACTGTTCGACGGATCCTCGAACCAGTTTCCATTTGCCAGGCGGTCAATCAGGCCGCGTTTGAAATAGGCCAGATGGCAGGTGACGCCGGTGACGTCCGGATCTGCAATCGCCTCGATCACGATGTCATTGCCGGCCCAGTCAACGCCGATTTCGCCCACCTGCTCGGCGCCAACGGGCCACGCGAAAGAGGCCGCCAAAATGGCGGCCCCTGACATGTAGGTGACAAAGCGGCCCATCAGAACGTGATCTTGCCATGGGCGCCGGGGCTGGCGGTGTCGTCGCTCATCGCTGAGGTCGCCATGTCATACAGCGCCTTGGCGGTGCCGTCGGACGCCCAGACTTCGGCCGATTTGGGCGTGAAGCGGACCAGCCGTACATCGGGATCGTCCTTGCCGTCCTCGAACCATGCGTTGTCCATCGGCGACCAGATTTCTTCCAGTTTTGCGCGGTCCGTCTCGACGCTGAGGGTGCCGTCAACGACAGCGTAAATCTTGGCGTCGCCGCCTACGACCTGGTACCGGGCAGCTTTGCCGGCGGCGGCATCTCTGCCGATGTCGGTCGAATCGGCGGTCAGGAACCACAGTGCGCCATCGTCGCGGCGTGCGTGATGCGCCATCGGGCGCGGATCGGTTCCATCGGCCGAGAGCATCCCGACATTGACGTTTTCAATGCGGTCCCAGAAAGTGCCTTTGATGTCTGTATCGGTCATGTTCAACCTCATGTCTGAATTGCGTTTCATCGCATCAACGACACGGTGCGCCGGGTGGTTCCCGAGATTCGCGCCGGATCGCGAAAGGACAGGGTGATGCCGCGCTGGATGTTCTTTGCTCCTGTCATCGCGATGATCGCCGCAACTGCGGTCATTGGCCTGTCGCTGGGCCGCAAGGCGCTGCGCGGGACGGAAACGGATGTGATTGTGCAGATCGCAGCGCGATACGTCGCAGAGATGGGCGGCGCGGCGCGACCGGTGGATTGCACTGCGCGCCCGGCTGTCTCGGACGGTCTGTGGCTGGTCGTGTCCTGCGCGCCGCCGGGGCAGGGCGGGCGCGAGTATTTCATCGACCGGTTCGGTGCCGTGCGCCATGTAGGGCAGATTGCACCGCGCACCCAATGAGCCGTGGTTACGAAAAAGGGCCGCCCGATGCCGGGCAGCCCTGAAAATTGCTGTCTTGTTCGCAATCAGAAGCGGTGGACGTAGGCCATGCCAAAGACGAACGGGTCGATATCGACCTTGCCGATTTTGCCGCCGGCAACCTTAACGTCGGTCGCAATGTCGATGTAGCGGACGTCAAAGCGCAGCGATCCGGATTCGGACATCTTGAAATCCACACCAGCGTGAGCGGCAAGGCCCCAGCTGTCATCAAGGCTCAGGCTGGGACCGCCTGTCAGCTTGTCATCGAAGAACGTTGTGTAGTTGATACCGACGCCGATGAAGGGCGTGATTTTCGACTCGTTCACAAAGTGATACTGAAGCGAGATGACCGGGGGCAGATGCTTGGTCGAGCCGACCTTGGCGCCGTTCAGCTTGATATCATGCTCGAACGGCCATGCGGCCAGCACTTCGATACCGACGCGATCCGCAACGAAATATTCAAACGTCAGGGTCGGGCGGGCATTGGTGCCGACGGAAATGCCGCCGATGCTGGTGGTCGATGTGCCGCCCTGCGGGTTCACGCTGTGAACACCGATGCCGAGGGTCATGTCGCCCTTTTGCTGGGCAGTTGCGGGGGCGGCGACGCCGATAACGGCAGCAGCGGCGGCAGCGGCGAGGGCTTTGGTGTAGATGGTCATGTCACTCTTCCTTCCAGGTTCACCGGTCAGGTATGCCGCAATGCAGCGCCACACTTTGACGTGAATCAAATGGCGGCACTGAGTGAACCGAACTTGTCCGATGTGGTGTAATTGCAACAGGTGGAGGGTGCAGAATGCCGGTCGGCTGACGCCCGGCACCTCCCGCCGGTATGCAATATGCGGTAACAGGGGAAACCGCAGCACGTTTTGCGGGTTATGCACCATTGCAGGCGCGCGCCGCCAAGATGCTTTTTCGCTATGGCGCAGGTGCAGGCATGCCGAATCTGAACAGGAGGGATTGATGATCACGCTCTATCATGTGCCGCAAAGCCGTTCGATGCGGGTGCTGTGGCTGCTGAACGAGCTTGATGTGCCGCACCGATTGGTGGAGATGCCGTTTGACGGATCGCTGGGAACAGAGGAATTTCTGACCCGGTCGCCCGCAGGCCGCGTGCCCGCGCTGGAGATCGAGGGCGAGCGCATGTTCGAAAGCGGCGCCATGGTGGAATACCTGTGCGAGCGGTTTCCCGAGCGGGGCATGGGCCGGCTTCCCGGCGCGATGGACCGTATGGCGTGGCTGGTCTGGGTCCATTTTGCCGAAACCGTGACGCAGCATGTCGCGGCGCTGACGCAGCAGCATTTCGTACTGGATGCCGGAGACCGCAGCGCCGCGGTCATGCGGATCGAAGTCGCGCATCTGATCCAGTGTTACGAGGCGATCGAGGCGCGGCTCAGCACCCCGGTGGAGAATCGCGATTATCTGCTGACGGGCGGCTATTCGGCCGCCGATATCTGCGTGGGGCAGGCCGTCTACATGGCGCGCCATTTCGCCGCGCTGGACGGCTACCCCGAACTGGCGGCGTGGTTCGAGCGGATCACCGAAAGGCAGAGCTATCTGGATGCATTGCCCGCAGGCGACGCCAGCCGCATGTTTGACCGCCCGTTCTACGCCGTTCCCACCGCTTAGAAGGGGCCGCTGCCCTGACCTCGTTTTCGCCCGGCGCAGGTTGACCCCAACCAAGGGCGGGGCTAGATACATGCGCAGTCAACTTTGCCGGTTGGACGCCCGCGCCTGTCATCTGAGCGCCGCGTCCGGGCAGAAAAGGAGCCGCTCTTGGATGAGATGTTGAGGGAATACCTTCCCATTCTGGTCTTTCTGGCCATTGCAATCGGCCTTGGGGTCGTTCTGATCCTTGCGTCCCTGATCCTGAAGGGCCGCGATCCCGACCCCGAAAAGGTCAGCGCATACGAGTGCGGTTTCAACGCGTTTGACGACGCGCGAATGAAATTTGACGTCCGGTTCTATCTGGTGGCGATCCTGTTCATCATATTCGACCTTGAAATCGCCATGCTGTTCCCGTGGGCCGTCGCGTTCCAGGATCTGAGCATGACAGCATTCTGGTCAATGATGTTTTTCCTGGGCGTTCTGACCATCGGCTTTGCCTATGAGTGGAAAAAAGGAGCCCTGGAATGGGAGTAGGGACCGGACTGAACCAGGCGGGCGCCGACCGCGAGGTGGCAACGCAGGACCTGAACCGCGCATTGCAGGACAAGGGTTTCCTGCTGACCGCCTCCTCGGACATCATCAACTGGGCGCGCACCGGCAGCCTGCACTGGATGACGTTTGGCCTGGCCTGTTGCGCGGTCGAGATGATGCACACATCCATGCCGCGCTATGACGCCGAACGTTTTGGCATCGCGCCGCGCGCCAGCCCGCGCCAGTCCGACGTGATGATCGTGGCCGGTACGCTGACCAACAAGATGGCTCCGGCCCTGCGCAAGGTCTATGACCAGATGCCCGAGCCGCGCTATGTCATCTCGATGGGCAGCTGCGCCAATGGCGGCGGCTATTACCACTACAGCTATTCCGTGGTGCGTGGCTGCGACCGGATCGTGCCGGTCGATATCTACGTGCCGGGTTGCCCGCCGACAGCCGAGGCGTTGCTGTATGGTATTCTGCAACTGCAACGCAAAATCCGCCGCACCGGAACGATCACCCGCTAAGCCGGGCGGATCGCTGATTGCAAGGGAAAGAACATGACCGAAGCGCTCAAGGAACTGGGCAGCCATATCGAGACGAAACGCAGCGATTGCGTGCTGGGCTGGTCCATCGCCAATGACGAGCTGACCGTTGACGTGGCGCTCAGCAGCATCAAGGGGTTGGTGGAGTTTCTGAAAACCGACAGCACCTGCCGGTTCTCCACCTTGGTGGACATCACTGCCGTGGATTACCCGGAGCGGGCCAAGCGCTTTGACGTGGTTTACCATTTCCTCAGCATGTACCAAAATCACCGTATCCGCTTGCGCGTAGCTGCGCGGGCCGATGACATGGTGCCGTCGATTACCGACATCCACCGCTCGGCCGGCTGGTTCGAGCGTGAGGTTTTCGACATGTTCGGCCTGCTGTTCAGCGGCCACCCCGACCTGCGCCGCATCCTGACCGATTACGGATTCCGCGGCCATCCGCTGCGCAAGGACTTCCCGACCACCGGCTATACAGAAGTGCGCTATGACGAGGCGCAAAAGCGCGTGGTCTACGAGCCGGTGTCGCTGGTTCAGGAATACCGCCAGTTCGATTTCATGTCGCCATGGGAAGGGGCCGAATACATCCTGCCCGGCGATGAGAAGACGGACAAAAAAGAGGTGGCGAAGTGATGGACGGCGATATCCGCAACAATACCTATGACGACGGCACCCGCGATTACGAGACGGGCGAACAGCAGATCCGTAACTTCAACATCAATTTCGGCCCGCAACACCCAGCGGCGCACGGTGTTTTGCGGTTGGTTCTGGAACTGGACGGCGAGATTGTCGAGCGGTGCGATCCGCATATCGGCCTGCTGCATCGCGGCACCGAAAAGCTGATGGAAAGCCGCACTTATCTGCAAAACCTGCCCTATTTCGACCGGCTGGATTACGTCGCGCCGATGAATCAGGAACATGCATGGTGCCTCGCCATCGAGCGTCTGACGGGCATCGAAGTGCCGCGCCGCGCCAGCCTGATCCGCGTGCTTTATTGCGAGATTGGCCGCATCCTGAACCACCTGATGAACGTCACGACGCAGGCGATGGACGTGGGCGCACTGACGCCGCCTGTCTGGGGCTTTGAGGAACGCGAAAAGCTGATGATCTTCTACGAGCGGGCCTGCGGCGCGCGCCTTCACGCGGCCTATTTCCGGCCCGGCGGCGTGCATCAGGACCTGCCGAACGATCTGCTGGACGATATCGAGGCTTGGGCCAAGACATTCCCGTCTTTCCTGGATGATCTGGACGGGCTGTTGACGGAAAACCGCATTTTCAAGCAGCGCAACGTCGATATCGGCAAGGTCAGCGAACAGGACGCGCTGGATTGGGGCTTTTCGGGTGTCATGGTGCGTGGCAGCGGCATGGCCTGGGATTTGCGCCGCGCGCAACCCTATGAATGCTATGACGAATTCGACTTCAAGGTGCCTGTTGGAACCAATGGCGACTGCTATGATCGCTATCTGGTCCGCATGGAGGAGATGCGCCAGTCTGCGCATATCATGCTGCAAGCCATCGAAAAGCTGCGCGCGCCCGAGGGGCAGGGCGACATTCTGGCCCGTGGCAAGATTACCCCGCCCAAGCGCAGTGACATGAAGACCTCGATGGAGGCGTTGATCCACCACTTCAAGCTATACACCGAAGGCTTCCACGTTCCGGCGGGCGAAATCTATGCCGCCGTCGAAGCGCCGAAGGGTGAATTCGGCGTCTATCTGGTCAGCGACGGCACCAATACGCCTTATCGCGCCAAGCTGCGCGCGCCGGGCTATCTGCACCTTCAGGCGATGGATTACGTCGCGGGTGGGCACCAGCTGGCCGATATCGCCGCGATCATCGGCACGATGGACGTGGTGTTCGGGGAGATTGACAGGTGACGATTCCTTTTGCTGCCTGCGCGCCCGCGCCGGTCACGATATTGATACGCACAGGAGACTGCGCCTAATGCTACGCCGCCTGCACCCCGAACAACCCGACAGCTTTGCCTTCACGCCGGAAAATCAGGCATGGGCCGAAGCGCAGATTGCCAAGTTTCCCGAGGGCCGTCAGGCCTCGGCGATCATCCCCTTGATGTGGCGCGCGCATGAGCAGGAAGGTTGGCTGACCCGCCCCGCGATTGAGGGGATCGCCGACATGCTGGACATGGCGTATATGCGCGCGCTGGAAGTGGCATCGTTCTATTTCCAGTTCCAGTTGCAGCCCACCGGCAGCGTTGCGATGATCCAGATCTGCGGCACCACATCCTGCATGATCTGCGGCGCCGAAGACCTGATTTCCGTCTGCCGCGAGAAGATCGCGGACAAGCCCCACACCGTCAGCGCAGACGGTAAATTCAGCTGGGAAGAGGTGGAGTGTCAGGGCGCCTGCGCCAATGCGCCGATGGCGATGATCGGCAAGGATTATTACGAGGATCTGACCGCCGACCGCCTGCGCGAGATCATTGACGAACTGGCGGCGGGCCGTGTCCCGACGCCGGGCCCGCAAAACGGGCGTTTTGCGTCCGAGCCGAAATCAGGCCTCACCAGCCTGAAAGAGTTTGACAGTGGCCAGCGCAAATACAATGCCTCGGCCCAGCTGGCGACGGATCTGGGCGAAACGGTAAAACGGATCGACGGAACCGAGGTTCCGCTTCTGGCGCCGTGGCGCGACATGGGCGCAAATCACCATCCCGACCCCTCCAAGGTGGTCGTGCGCGATGCGCCGCTTGATATCGTCACCGAGACGGGCCGCATTGACGCGGACAAGGCTGCGCAGGGAGATGCTGCCGTCTCCAAGGCCAAACCGCGCGAAGACAACACCACCGCGCCGGCGGGCGAGCCCGGACCGCGCGATGATGCCAGCATTGCCAAGACATCGGATGCGACGGAAAAAGCGCCTCAGATGGAAGGGGACGCAACCGGCACGCCGACGACGGAGGCCAAAGACGCCTCGGCGAAGTCCGGCGGCGCGCAGGGTGGCGCAGCTGCGACGCCAGATGGCAAGACACCGTTGCCCGGCACAGCGGGCGCGAGCGCGGGCCGCAAGCCGCAGACGCTGACCGCGCCGCGCGATGAAGCCGCCGATGATCTGAAACTGATCAAGGGCGTTGGTCCCAAGCTTGAGCAAATGCTGCATGACATGGGATTTTATCACTTCGACCAGATTGCGGCGTGGACGCCCGAAGAGTTGGCTTGGGTCGATCAGAACCTTGAAGATTTCAAAGGTCGGGCCACCCGTGATGAATGGGTCGCGCAGGCCAAAACCCTTGCCGCGGGGGGCGACACCGAGTTTGCAAGCCGCGTTAAAAAGGGTGAGGTTTACGAGTAGACAGGCCGAAATGCGCCCGGAACCGAAGGGGAGATGACAGTGACGACCCAGACATCTGCCGACAAAGACAACAGTGGCGGGCGCAACACGCGGCTTGAATATGCAAGTGTCGCGCCAGTCGCGGCACGGGCGCTATGAGAAACGCAGATCAGGCGCAGGCAGGTCGGCGCGCCGCACTGGTCATAGCGGCGACCGCCATCCTTTGGGTGGCAGCGACGTTTATCGGTGCTAAACTGGGACTAAGCCAGCGCGCGCTTGCGCTGTTCGATTTGATGGCCCTCGGGGGGTTCCTGTGGGCAATCTGGATGATCTACAATATCTGGCGTGCGCGCCAAGACAATCAGGGGCGTTAAGGCAATGCTGCAAGATCAGGACCGCATCTTTACCAACCTTTACGGGATGCATGACCGCACGCTGAAGGGCGCGCAGGCGCGGGGCCATTGGGATGGCACGGCCAAGATCCTTGAGAACGGGCGCGACTGGATCATTGACCAGATGAAGGCCAGCGGGCTGCGCGGGCGCGGTGGGGCCGGTTTCCCGACCGGTCTGAAATGGTCCTTCATGCCCAAGGAAAGCGATGGCCGCCCCAGCTATCTGGTGGTCAATGCCGACGAATCCGAGCCGGGCACATGCAAGGACCGCGAGATCATGCGCCACGATCCGCACACCCTGATCGAGGGGTGCCTGATCGCCAGTTACGCGATGCAGGCGCAGGCGTGCTATATCTACATTCGCGGAGAATATATCCGCGAGAAAGAGGCGCTTCAGGCCGCGATCGACGAATGCTATGCGGCCGGAATGGTGGGCCGGAATGCGTGCAAATCGGGCTATGATTTTGACATCTACCTGACCCACGGCGCCGGCGCCTATATATGCGGCGAGGAAACCGCGCTGCTGGAATCGCTCGAAGGCAAAAAAGGCATGCCGCGCATGAAGCCGCCGTTCCCGGCGGGCGCGGGGCTTTATGGCTGCCCGACCACGGTGAACAACGTCGAATCCATTGCCGTTGTGCCCACCATCCTGCGGCGCGGGCCGGACTGGTTCTCCAGCTTTGGCCGCCCCAACAATGCGGGCACCAAGCTGTTTGCGATCTCGGGCCACGTCAACAATCCCTGCGTTGTCGAGGAGGCGATGAGCATCGGTTTCGAGGAGCTGATCGAGAAACATTGCGGCGGTATTCGCGGCGGCTGGGACAATCTCAAGGCCGTGATTCCGGGTGGAAGCTCGGTTCCGCTGATCCGGGGCGAGAACATGCGCGAGGCGATCATGGATTTCGACTATCTGCGCGACCAGCGCAGCGGTCTGGGCACCGCCGCCGTGATCGTGATGGACCAGTCGACGGATATCATCAAGGCGATCTGGCGCCTGTCGAAATTCTACAAGCACGAAAGCTGCGGCCAATGTACCCCCTGCCGTGAGGGCACCGGCTGGATGATGCGTGTCATGGACCGTCTGGTGCGCGGCGATGCGGAGCCAGAGGAAATCGACATGCTGCTGGACGTGACCAAGCAGGTCGAGGGGCATACCATCTGCGCGCTTGGCGATGCGGCGGCATGGCCGATCCAGGGCCTGATCCGCAACTTCCGCGATGAGATCGAGGACCGGATCAAGCATAAACGCAGCACCACATCGCGCCCCGTGGCGGCAGAATAACAGGCCCGGCGAAGACTGGCCGATTGAAAAAAGGGGGCTTTCCGATGATCCGAGCGACAACATTGACGGCGCTGGCCGCCGCTATGGCTCTGACGGCTTGCGGCAAGCCTGGCGAGCGGGTTCTCTTTGACGGGAAGTACTATCCCGCCAAGCTCAGCAAATCCGGCGTGTCGCGCGAGGAGTTTTCCGTGGCAGTGCGCGATGTCGGCCAGGGCATCAATGGCGCGCGGGAAGCGGGCCGGTTTGAGGGCACCACATACTGCGTCGAAACATTCGGTGACAGCAGCATCGACTGGCAGCCCGGATACGGCCCCGAAGACGGCCGCGCCATAACCGAAGACGGCACATTGATCCTGCGGGGAAGCTGCGTGAAATGGTAGCGGTGCGGCGCATATCGGCGGCAAATTGCGCGTGTTATTGCATAACAGGCGTGCCGCTCTCCATCTCGTGTGACAGCGGGGCCGCGATGCGACCCTGCCTGACATGCAGCACGAATGGAGTGACCCTATGCGCCTGATCCTGACGACCCTTATCGCCCTTGGCCTTGGCACCATGGCCAGCGCCGCCCGCGCCGATCTGGCCGCCGAGAAAGACATCAACGCCGGCCTTCTGGCTGTCGCTGCCGCTGACAAGATCCGCCGCGAGTGCGGCGATTTGTCTGGCCGCTTCTGGGCCGCGCGCAGTTATGTCAATCAGCTGAAAGGTCTGGCCGCAGAGCGCGGCTATACCGCTGCGCAGATTGACGCCTATGTGAATGACAGCGCCGAGCAGGCAAAGATGCGCGCGACGCGCAACGCCTATTTCAAGTCGAAAGGCGCCAGCAATCTGGACGCCGCCAGCCTGTGCCGACTGGGACAGGAAGAGATCAAGAACCGCAGCCGCATCGGCTCATTCCTGAAAGCAAAGTGAACGATATGACCGACCTTCGCAAAGTGAACATCGACGGAACCGAGATCGAAGTGGACGGGGCTATGACCCTGATTCAGGCTTGCGAGATTGCAGGCGTGGAAATTCCGCGGTTTTGCTATCACGAGCGTTTGTCGATTGCCGGCAACTGCCGGATGTGTCTGGTCGAAGTGGTCGGCGGGCCGCCCAAGCCCGCCGCCAGCTGCGCCATGCAGGTGCGCGATTTGCGCCCCGGCAAGGACGGCGAGGCGCCTCAGGTCAAGACCAATTCGCCCATGGTCAAGAAGGCCCGCGAGGGCGTGATGGAATTTTTGCTGATCAATCACCCGCTGGATTGCCCGATCTGCGATCAGGGCGGCGAGTGCGATTTGCAGGATCAGGCGATGGCCTACGGCGTCGACTTCTCCCGCTTCCGCGAGCCCAAGCGCGCAACCGAGGATCTGGATCTGGGCCCGCTGGTCGAAACGCATATGACGCGCTGCATTTCCTGCACCCGCTGCGTGCGCTTCACCACCGAGGTCGCCGGGATCAGCCAGATGGGCCAGACCGGCCGGGGCGAGGATGCCGAGATCACGTCGTACCTGGGCGAAACGCTGGACAGCAACATTCAGGGCAATATCATTGACCTTTGCCCCGTCGGCGCGCTGGTCAGCAAACCCTATGCCTTTACCGCCCGCCCTTGGGAATTGACCAAAACGGAAACGATCGACGTGATGGATGCGCTCGGCTCGTCCATTCGGGTCGATACCAAGGGCCGCGAAGTGATGCGGATGCTGCCGCGCAACCATGACGGCGTGAATGAGGAATGGATTTCGGACAAGACGCGCTTTGTCTGGGACGGGCTGCGCCGCCAGCGTCTGGACCGTCCCTATATCCGCGAGAATGGCAAGCTGCGCCCCGCCACCTGGCCCGAGGCGCTGAGCGCCGCCGCAACAGCGATGAAGGGCAAGAAGGTTGCCGGCCTTGTCGGTGATCTGGCTCCGGTCGAGGCCGCCTTTGCGCTGAAGCAACTGATCGAGGGGCAGGGCGGCCATGTGGAATGCCGCACGGATGGGGCAAAGTTGCCTGCCGACAACCGCTCCGCCTATGTCGGGACCGCGCGGATCGAGGAAATTGATGCCGCCAAATCCATCGTGCTGATCGGCACCAACCCGCGCGACGAGGCGCCCATTCTGAATGCGCGTATCCGAAAGGCGTGGCTGGCCGGCGCGGATGTCAGCGTCATCGGCCCCAAGGTGGATCTGACCTACGACATTCACCATTTGGGCGACGACCGCGCCGCGCTGACCGATCTGGTCGGCAAGGCCGAGGCGAAGGAGGGCTGCATCGTCATTATCGGGCAGGGCGCCCTGACCGAGGCTGACGGGGAGGCGGTGCTGAGCCAGGCGATGGCCTATGCCGATGCGACCGGCGGCAAGATGCTGGTGCTGCACACCGCCGCAGGCCGCGTGGGCGCGCTGGATGTGGGCGCGGTCACCGAAGGCGGGCTTGAGGCCGCTGTCGAAGGGGCGGAGGTGATCTACAACCTTGGTGCCGACGAGAGCGAGATCAAGGACGGCCCGTTCGTGATCTATCAGGGCAGCCATGGCGACCGCGGCGCGCACCGCGCCGATGTGATCCTGCCGGGCGCCGCCTATACCGAAGAGCAGGCCCTGTTCGTCAATACCGAAGGCCGCCCGCAGCTGGCATTGCGCGCGGGCTTTGCGCCCGGCGAGGCCAAGGAAAACTGGGCAATCCTGCGCGCATTGTCGGGCGAGATGGGCGCGGTGCTGCCATACGACAGCCTGCCGCAGCTGCGCCAGGCCCTGGTGGCCGAGGTGCCGCATCTGGCCGATATCGACCAGGTCCCGGAAAATGACTGGCAGCCGCTGGACGCGCGCGCGCCCGGCAGCGCCAGCTTCCGCTATGCGATCAAGGATCATTACCTGACCAACCCCATCGCGCGGGCCAGTCAGCTGATGGCGGAGCTAAGCGCCGGCGCCAAAGCGCGCCGCGCGCCGAAACTGGCGGCGGAGTGAACAGGCCCGTGCGGCACTTTGCCCATATCCTGACCGGCACGGCGCTGGCGGCGATTCTGGCAGGCTGCGCGGCGCCGGTTCTGGACAAATATATGGGCCGCTCCATCGTTGATCCGATGCTGGATTTCGGCCAGCCGGCCGAGGTGTTCGATCTGCCCGACGGGCGGCGCGCCTATCAGTGGAGCGTTGACAAGCAAGCCAGCCGCCCATCCCCGCGCCCGGTCATCGGCGTTGGAATTGGCGTCGGGCGCGGGGGGTGGGGCAATGTGACCACGATCGGCACATCCTATGAAACCTACACGAAATCCTGCCGTTATACGCTGATTGCGTCGCCGCGCGGCGGCGGCTGGGTTGTGACCGATCAGCGCAAGCCAGCGCCGGGTTGTGCGTGATGCGCGCCGCCATTGCAATGGGCCTGCTGGCGCTGGCCGGGGGGCTGGCAGCCTGCGCACCCGGCGGGAATGCGGTGCCGTTTGCGCCCGAATATCGCGGTGTCCAGACCGATCTGCTGGACGGGGATCTGGTTAATTTCCGGGTCAGCATGACAGGCGCACGTGACACTGGCGACGTGGCGCGCTATGCGGAATGCGCCGCCGCACAGTACGCCCTGATCCGAGGCTACGGATTTGCGCGCCATGTGCGCACGAATATCGCGGATGAGGGTGGCATTTGGCGCGGCGATGCGGTTTATACGATCTCGCCTGCCTTGCCGCGTGGGCTGAAAACAATCGACGCCGAAGTCGTCGCCGCCGACTGCGCGGAAAATGGAATACCGATGGTATGAGGATCTGATGGCCGAATTTTTTGCAACCCCGTTCGGGACCGTTCTCATCATCTTTGCTCAGTGTCTGGCGATGCTGGGCTTTGTGATGGTTTCACTGCTGTTCCTCGTCTATGGCGACCGCAAGATCTGGGCCGCTGTCCAGATGCGGCGCGGCCCCAACGTGGTGGGCGTGTTCGGCCTGCTGCAATCTGTGGCCGACGCGCTGAAATACGTCGTCAAGGAGGTGGTGATTCCCGCAGGCTCTGACAAGGTTGTCTTTGTCATGGCGCCGATCGTCAGCTTTGTTCTGGCCGTAATCGCGTGGGCCGTGATTCCGATGTCCGAAGGCTGGGCGATTTCGGACATCAACGTGGCGGTGCTCTATATCTTTGCCGTGTCGTCGCTGGAAGTGTACGGCGTGATCATGGGGGGCTGGGCGTCCAACTCCAAATATCCATTCCTGGGCTCGCTGCGCTCCGCCGCGCAGATGATTTCCTACGAGGTCAGCCTTGGCCTGATCATCATCGGCGTGATCATCTCTACCGGTAGCCTGAACTTTGGCCATATCGTCGGTGCGCAGGATACCAAATACGGGTTCTTTGGCTGGTACTGGCTGCCGCACTTCCCGATGGTGTTCCTGTTCTTCATCTCCTGCCTTGCTGAAACCAACCGTCCGCCGTTCGATTTGCCCGAGGCGGAATCCGAGCTGGTGGCCGGTTACCAGGTCGAATATTCGGCAACCGCGTTCTTGCTGTTCATGGCGGGCGAATACATCGCGATCTTCCTGATGTGCGCGCTGACGTCGCTGCTGTTCTTCGGCGGCTGGCTGTCGCCCATTCCGGGCCTGCCCGACGGTGTGCTGTGGATGATTGCCAAGATGGCGTTCTTCTTCTTCCTCTTCGCCATGGTCAAGGCGATCACCCCGCGCTACCGCTACGATCAGCTGATGCGGATCGGCTGGAAGGTGTTCCTGCCCATGTCTCTGGCCTGGGTCGTGATCATTGCCTTCCTCGCCAAATTCGAAGTTCTGGGCGCATTCTGGGCCCGGTTCGCGATGGGGGGCTGAACCATTGGGAATCGACTACGTCCTGTTTGATCGGCTTGTCGAGCTTAGCACCCGGTTTCGGCCGGAGGGGCGCGCGCTGATGCTGGGACGTCAGAAGTTTCCCATCCAGACACAGTATCGCAAGCGGTACGAGGCATCGCTTGCCGAACACGGGATCGCGGCGCGCCGGTTTGATTTCCTGTCCGAGGACGGCTATGCCGAAACCCTGATGGACAAGCTGGGTTTGGGACCGATGGAGGTGATGGATTTCTCCGATTACGAGGGCGCCACGATCCTGCACGACCTGAACAAGCAGCCCGATCCAAGCCTTGAAAACCAGTTCGATCTGATTTTCGACGGAGGCACGGTCGAGCATGTGTTTAACGTGCCGATGGCGCTGGAGGGGTTGTTCAGGATGCTCAAGCCCGGTGGCCGACTGATTTCGGCGAATGGGCTGAATGGCTGGTACGGACACGGGATGTATCAATTCAATCCCGAGCTGGTCTGGACCTTCTGGAAACGCGCCTGCAACTGCAACGTGCTGGATTGCCGGGCGATTCCGGCGGACCCGTCAGGCAGTTTCGGTCATGTCCCGTTCGAGGATCCGGCGACAAGCGGCGTGCGCTTGCGGCTGAAAAACCAGATTGGACCGGGCCGGACCTATCTGTATTACGAGATTGAAAAGACCGACCAGTCGCATCTGCCGGACTTTGCGCTGCAAAGCGATTACGAGACACGCTGGAATGGCGCGACCAATGCGGGTATGACCCGGCTGGACGGCGAGACTCAGGCAGGCCATACGCAAGCTGGCGATACGGTGTCCGGCGGCGGGGCCGGGGCCTTGGGCCCACAGACGAACACATCTCAGGCCACACTGATGGCGAGGAGCTGATAAAATGGCGAATATAGATTATGGACGTGCGGTTGGATATTTCCTGCTGAGCGACGTTTGGAAGGGCTTCCGGCTTGGGTTCAAATACTTCTTCGCGCCGAAGGCCACGATCAACTATCCCCATGAAAAGGGTCACCTTTCGCCGCGTTTCCGGGGCGAGCATGCCTTGCGCCGCTACCCCAACGGCGAAGAGCGCTGCATTGCCTGCAAACTGTGCGAGGCGATTTGTCCCGCGCAGGCCATCACCATCGACGCCGAGCCGCGCGATGACGGCAGCCGCCGCACCACGCGCTATGACATCGACATGACCAAATGCATCTATTGCGGTTTCTGCCAGGAGGCGTGCCCGGTAGATGCCATCGTCGAAGGGCCGAATTTCGAATTCTCCACAGAAACGCGCGAAGAATTGTTCTATGACAAGGCCAAGTTGCTGGAAAACGGCGACCGCTGGGAGGCCGAGATTGCCCGCAACCTCGAACTGGATGCACCCTACCGATGACCGATGCAAAAAACCCATTCGAGCAGATGATGGCCCGCGCGCAGGACATGGCGCAGGAGATGGCGAAAACCATGAATCCTGCGCTTGAATCCTTTTCCCCCAAGGGGTTTGAGGCGCTTTGGGGCACGATGCCCAAGGACATCATGGAAATGACGTTCGGCAAGGGCTTGAACCCCGATGGGCTTGATGCCAAGACGCGGCTTCTGCTGACGCTGGCAGGTTTGACGATGCAGGGCGCCCAGGCGGATACGGCCGTGCGCATGACAGTGCGTCATTTGCTGGCCGCAGGCGCAACCAAGGCCGAAATCGCCGAGACGATTGCCAGCATGGCGATGTTCGCGGGCATTCCGGCGATGAACCGTGCGATGGAATTGGCCCGCGAGGTGATGGACGCGGAAACCGAGGAAGGAAAAGACACATGACCGCTTTGGCATTCGCGTTTTACCTGTTCGCCATTTCGGCACTGGTCGGCGGCCTGTTCACCGTGATCAGCCGGAATCCGGTACACTCTGTCTTGTGGCTGATCCTTGCATTCATCAGCGCGGCGGGGCTGTTCGTTCTGCTGGGCGCCGAATTCGTGGCGATGCTGCTGATCATCGTGTATGTCGGCGCGGTCGCGGTTTTGTTCCTGTTCGTCGTGATGATGCTGGACGTCGATTTCGCCGAATTGAAAGCCGAGATGGCGCGCTACATGCCGCTGGCACTCTTGATCGGTCTGATCCTGCTGATGCAGTTCGGCATCGCCTTCGGCGCATGGGAGGCGTCGGCGGGCGCCGAGGCCGCGCGCGTTGCACCAGCTCCTGTGGACGTGCAAAACACCGCTGCGCTGGGTCTGCTGCTTTATGACAAATACTTCCTTCTGTTCCAGCTGGCGGGCCTGATCCTGCTGGTTGCCATGATCGGCGCGATCGTGCTGACCTTGCGTCATCGTACCGATGTCAAACGCCAGAACGTGCTGCATCAGATGTGGCGCGATCCGGCCAAGGCGATGGAGCTGAAAGACGTGAAACCGGGGCAGGGGCTGTAGGCGCCGCTGCCAGTGACAAACACCAAAGCAGCGCCGCCCGGCGCTGTCATTGCCAAGGAATGGATGACATGTCGAGAAATACAATCGTGGTTTTGGTGGTCGTGCTGGTCGTCGTGCTGGGTGGCTACACACTGATCGGCTGAGCCGCAGCCAGCACGCAAGCCGAAGGCGCGCGTGACAGCGGGCGGCCTGAGCCAGATAAGAAAGACTAAGGGACAGACATGATCGGAATTGAACATTACCTGACGGTGGCGGCAACGCTGTTTGTCATCGGCATCTTCGGGCTTTTCCTGAACCGCAAGAACATCATCATCCTGCTCATGTCGATCGAGCTGATGCTGCTGGCCGTCAACATCAACCTTGTTGCATTCTCCAGCTTTGCCGGGGATCTGGCAGGTCAGATCTTTACGCTTCTGGTTCTCACTGTCGCCGCTGCCGAGGCCGCCATCGGCCTTGCGATCCTTGTCTGCTTCTTCCGTAACCGCGGGACGATCGCGGTCGAAGACGTCAACGTGATGAAGGGCTGACGCCATGGAAAAGATTATCCTCTTTGCCCCCTTGGTGGGCGCCATCATCGCGGGCTTTGGCTGGCGCATCATTGGCGACAAGGGCGCGCAGATCACGGCGACGGCGCTGTTGTTCCTGTCCTGCCTGCTGTCCTGGATCGTGTTCATCGGCCATGATGGTACGTTGCAGCAGATCCACATCCTGGACTGGGTACAATCCGGCCTGCTGGACACCAGCTGGTCGATCCGGCTGGACCGGCTGACGGCGATCATGCTGATTGTGGTGACGTCCGTGTCGGCGCTGGTTCACCTTTATTCGATGGGCTACATGGCCCATGACCATAACTTCGACGAGGGGGTCAGCTATCGCCCCCGCTTTTTCGCGTATCTGTCGCTGTTCACCTTCGCGATGCTGATGCTGGTCACAGCTGACAACCTGCTGCAAATGTTCTTCGGCTGGGAAGGGGTGGGACTGGCCTCTTACCTGCTGATCGGCTTTTACTACCGCAAGCCATCGGCGAACGCGGCAGCGATCAAGGCATTTGTGGTCAACCGGGTGGGCGATTTCGGCTTCCTGCTGGGCATCCTTGCGATCTTCCTGCTGACCGACAGCATCCGGTTCGACGATATTCTTGGCGCGGGTCCGATGCTGGCGGAAACCAGCGTCCGGTTCCTGTGGACGGACTGGAACGCGGCCAACCTGATCGCGATCCTGCTGTTCATTGGCGCCATGGGTAAATCGGCGCAGCTGGGCCTGCACACATGGCTGCCCGACGCGATGGAAGGCCCGACCCCGGTGTCGGCGCTGATCCACGCGGCGACAATGGTGACCGCCGGTGTGTTCCTTGTCTGCCGCATGTCGCCGCTGATGGAATACGCGCCCGAGGCGTTGATGTTCGTCACCTTCATCGGTGCAACGACCGCCTTTGTCGCCGCCACGATCGGCCTTGTGCAGAACGACATCAAGCGTGTCATCGCCTATTCGACCATGTCGCAGCTGGGCTATATGTTCGTCGCCGCCGGTGTCGGCGCCTATTCGGTGGCGATGTTCCACCTGCTGACGCACGCGTTTTTCAAGGCGATGCTGTTCCTTGGCGCCGGCTCGGTCATTCACGGCATGCATCACGAGCAGGACATGCGCAATTACGGCGGCCTGCGTAAAAAGCTGCCCTATACATTCTGGGCGATGATGATCGGCACGCTGGCCATCACGGGTGTCGGCATCCCGCTGACGCATATCGGGTTCGCGGGCTTCCTGTCCAAGGATGCCGTGATCGAAAGCGCGTGGGCAGGCACCGCAGGCGGCTATGCCTTCTGGATGCTGGTCGTGGCCGCGGCGCTGACCAGCTTCTACAGCTGGCGCCTGATGTTCCTGACCTTCTTCGGCACCGCTCGCGGCGACAAGAAGGTGCATCAGAACGCGCACGAGTCGCCCATGGTGATGCTGGTGCCGCTGGGTGTGCTGGCCGTCGGTTCGGTCCTGGCGGGGATGGTGTGGTATGGCAGCTTCTTTGGCGATCATGCGCAGATCAACCGGTTCTTCGGCATTCCGGCGCATCATGCCGAGGCCAGCGAAGACGGCCATGGCGAAGGCGTTGTTGCCGCTGGCGATGCGCTGGCCGAGGGCGATGTCGACGCTGCCGCAGATGCGGTGACCGCCGATATCGTGTCCGGCGATGACGCGACAGACGCAGGCGAGGCGCATGCAGAGGCGATGGCGCCCGGTATCGCGCCGGTTGGGGCGATCTACATGGGTGCGGAAAACACCGTGATCGACGACGCGCATCATGCACCCGTCTGGGTCAAGGTCAGCCCGTTCGTGGCCATGATCCTGGGCCTTCTGACCGCGCTGTGGTTCTATATCTGGAGCCCGTCGACACCGCGCAAGTTCATGGAGGCGCAGCGCCCGCTATATGCCTTCCTGCTGAACAAGTGGTACTTTGACGAAATCTATGACGTGCTGATCGTGCGCCCGCTCAAGTCGCTGGGCGGCTTCCTGTGGAAACGTGGTGACGGCAGCGTCATCGACGGTGGCATCAACGGGCTGGCCATGGGCATCGTGCCCTTCTTCACCCGCCTCGCCGGCCGCGCGCAGTCCGGCTATATCTTTACTTATGCCTTCGCCATGGTGATCGGGATCGTGATCCTTGTCACATGGATGACGATCATCGGAGGGGCAAACTGATGGAAAACGTTCTGTCGATCACCACGTTCATCCCCCTCATCGCGGCGGCGATCCTTGCGATTTTCCTGCGGGGCGAGGATGAGGCAGCGCAGCGGAACGCCAAATGGGTGGCGCTGGCGGCAACTGTTGTGACGTTTCTTGTCTCGCTGTTCATCCTGTTTGACTTTGACCCGTCCAACACCGGCTTTCAGTTCGTGGAAGAGCGCGAATGGCTGCTGGGCATGACCTATAAGATGGGCGTTGACGGGATCAGCGTTCTGTTCGTGCTGCTGACCACCTTCATCATGCCGCTGGCCATCGCGGCATCCTGGGGCATCAAGAGCCGCGTCAAGGAATACATGATTGCATTCCTGATCCTGGAAACCCTGATGCTGGGCGTCTTCATGGCGCTGGATCTGGTGCTGTTCTACGTCTTTTTCGAGGCCGGGCTGATACCGATGTTCCTGATCATCGGCATCTGGGGCGGGAAAGAACGGATTTACGCATCGTTCAAGTTCTTCCTTTATACGTTCCTCGGGTCGGTGCTGATGCTGGTTGCGATGGTCGCCATGTTCTCGGATGCTGGCACCACCGATATCCCGACGCTGATGCGTCACGGATTTGACAGCGAGACATTCAGCGTTCTGGGCTTCACCATTGTCGGCGGTATGCAGACCCTGCTGTTCCTGGCGTTCTTTGCCAGCTTTGCGGTCAAGATGCCGATGTGGCCGGTGCATACATGGCTGCCCGACGCGCACGTTCAGGCGCCGACTGCCGGGTCGGTGGTTCTGGCGGCGATCCTGCTGAAGATGGGCGGATATGGCTTCCTGCGGTTCAGCTTGCCGATGTTCCCGGTGGGGGCAGAGGTGTTGACGCCGCTGGTGCTGTGGATGTCGGCAATCGCCATCGTCTATACGTCGCTGGTGGCACTGGCGCAGGCGGACATGAAAAAGCTGATTGCCTATTCGTCGGTTGCGCATATGGGCTATGTCACCATGGGCATCTTTGCGGCGAACCAGCAGGGCGTTGACGGGGCGATTTTCCAGATGATCAGCCACGGCTTCATCTCGGGCGCGCTGTTCCTCTGCGTTGGGGTCATCTATGACCGGATGCACACCCGCGAGATTGATGCCTATGGCGGGCTGGTGAACCGGATGCCCAGCTATGCGCTGATCTTCCTGTTCTTCACCATGGCCAATGTGGGCCTGCCGGGCACGTCCGGGTTCATTGGCGAATTTTTGACACTGGTCGGCATTTTCAAGGTGAACACATGGGTTGCGGCCGTCGCGGCCACCGGTGTGATCCTGTCGGCGGCCTATGCGCTGTGGCTGTATCGCCGGGTGGTGATGGGCGATCTGATCAAGGAAAGCCTGAAGTCCATCGGCGACATGAGCGGACGCGAGCGGGCGATCTTTGCCCCGCTGGTGGCAATGACTTTGCTGCTGGGCGTCTACCCGTCGCTGGTGCTGGATATCATTGGCCCCTCGACCGAGGCGCTGATTTCGCAATACGACACCGCGCTGGCGCAGGGGGGCACGACTGCCACCACCGCCGCAGCCGCGAATTAAGGAGGCCCAGATGATCCAGGCTGATCTGAATATTATCCTGCCCGAGATCGTCATCGCGATCTACGCGATGCTGGCCCTTCTGGCCGCGGTCTATACCATCAAGGACAAGGCGGCGGTCATGCTGATCTGGCTGACGGCCGGTCTGTTCGTCGCGCTTGCCTTCTGGATCGGGACCACCGGATCCGGAACGCAGACCGCATTTTCCGGCATGTTCATCGACGATGGCTTTTCCCGCTTTGCCAAGGTGATGATCCTGCTCAGCGCCGCTGCGGTCATGGTCATGGGGCAGGACTACATGGCGCGGCGCGGAATGCTGCGGTTTGAGTATCCTATCCTGATCGCGCTTGGCGTGGTCGGCATGATGATGATGGTCAGCGCGGGCGATCTGATGTCGCTCTATATGGGGCTGGAGCTGCAATCGCTGTCGCTTTATGTCGTTGCGTCGATGCGCCGTGACAGCGTGCGCTCGACCGAGGCGGGCCTGAAATATTTCGTGCTGGGTGCGCTCAGCTCTGGCCTGCTGCTGTACGGCGCGTCGCTGGTGTACGGCTATGTCGGCACCACGAATTTCGCCGGAATCATCGAGGCGGCGGACGGGCGCGCGCCGGTCGGGCTGCTGTTCGGTCTGGTCTTTGTGATGTCGGGACTGGCGTTCAAGGTATCGGCGGTGCCGTTTCACATGTGGACGCCTGACGTCTACGAGGGCGCGCCGACACCGATCACGGCGTTCTTTGCCACGGCGCCCAAGGTCGCGGCGATGGCGCTGTTCGCGCGGACGCTGTTCGACGCCTTCGGCGGCATCATCACCGACTGGCAGCAGATTCTGGCCGTGATGAGCGTTCTGTCCATTTTCTGGGGCAGCTTTGCAGCCATCGGGCAGACCGATATCAAGCGGCTGATGGCCTTTTCTTCGATCGCGCATATGGGCTTTGCCCTGATGGGGCTGGCATCCGGCACGGCGTTTGGCGTGCAGGCCATGCTGATCTATCTGGCGATTTACGTGACGATGAATATCGGCACCTTCGCTTTTGTTCTGTCGATGCAGCGCGATGGTGTGCCGATCACGGATATCCGCAGTCTGAACCTCTATTCCCGCGCCCATCCCGGCCGGGCGCTGGCGATGCTGGTGCTGCTGTTCAGCCTCGCCGGGGTGCCGCCGCTGGTCGGCTTCTTCGGCAAGTTCTACGTGCTGCGCGCGGCCTATGATGGCGGCCTTGTCTGGCTGGCCGTGCTGGGGGTCGTGGGGTCGGTCATCGGCGCGTTTTACTATCTGCGCATCGTTTACTACATGTATTTCGGCGAAGAGGGCGAGGCGCTGGACCCGCCGGGATCGCTTGTGTTGTGGGGGTTCCTGATGGTGTCGGCGGCAATTATCGGATTGGCGTGGCTGCCGGGTGTGAACCTCTTCGGAATTGAAGGGGCGGCGCAGGCGGCAGCGGCAACGCTGGTCAACTGAGTTCGCCTGACAGGTATAGAATAAGGTGACGCGCCACACGGCGCGTCGCTTTTGTTTTTGGGCGGGCCTGTGGCCCTTATGCGCGCCGCGCGGGAGTATTTGCAGGAAGATGAAAGATCCGGATTGGCCAGAATTGTACGACCGGCGCAGTCTCGCTGAGGTCGATAGCACCAACGCAGAAGCGATGCGCCTTGCACCGGATCTGGGCGCGCCGACCTGGATATTTGCCACCCGGCAACTGGCCGGTCGCGGGAGGCGCGGCCGCGCGTGGAGCGATCCGGCGGGCAATTTTTCCGCGTCGCTTTTGCTGTACCCGAAGGAGGCACCGCAGCAGGCGGCGCTGCGGTCTTTTGTGGCGTCACTGGCGCTGCACGATGCGCTGAGCGCGCTGGCGCCCGAGGCGGCGCTTGGTTTGAAATGGCCCAACGACGTGCTGTTGAATGACGGCAAGCTGGCGGGGATCTTGCTGGAAGGGAGCAGTCTGGCCGGGCGAATGGCGTATCTGGTGATTGGGATCGGTGTGAACCTGATGAACGCACCAGCGCCGGCAGCCGGGGTCGCCGTGCCGCCCAGGTCGCTGCGCGACGGGGCCGGGGTCAGCGTGACCCCCGAGCGTTTTCTGGCGCATCTGGCCGCGGCGTATGCAAGCCGCGAGGCACAGTTTGTGCGCGACGGCTTTGCGCCCATTCGGGCCGACTGGCTGGCACGGGCGGCGCGGCTGGGCGAGCAGGTGACAGCGCGCACCATGCAGGCCGAGATCGTCGGCCGGTTCGAGACTGTGGACGAGGATGGCAACCTTGTCCTATTTACGGCGGGCGGCAGGCAGGCCATTCCGGCCGCTGACGTGTTTTTTGAGCGGGGCGCATGATGCTGCTGGCGATTGACTGCGGAAATACAAACACCGTCTTTTCGATCTGGAACGGGACGGAGTTTCTGTGCACGTTGCGCACATCCACCCATCACGCGCGGACGGCGGACGCCTATTTCACCTGGTACGCGACGCTGGTCAAACATTACGGCA
This sequence comes from Roseovarius dicentrarchi, assembly GCF_003316635.1. Lineage (GTDB taxonomy): Bacteria > Pseudomonadota > Alphaproteobacteria > Rhodobacterales > Rhodobacteraceae > Roseovarius > Roseovarius dicentrarchi. Next base: position 64,997 of record NZ_QNQP01000013.1, read on the forward strand.
TCGACGTGGATATCACCGATGTCATCATATCCTCGACCGTGCCGCGCGTGGTGTTCAACCTGCGCGTATTCGCCGACCGCTTTTTCGGCTGTCGGCCCCTGGTTGTGGGCAAACCTGAATGTGCGCTGCCGGTCCTGCCGCGCGTGGATGCCGGTACGCTGGTGGGGCCGGACCGGCTGGTGAATACGGCGGGCGCCTGGGCGCGGCATGGCGGCGATCTGATCGTGGTCGATTTCGGCACGGCCACCACCTGCGACGTGGTGGCAACCGACGGCGCCTATGTCGGCGGCGTGATCGCGCCCGGCGTGAACCTCAGCCTTGAGGCACTGCACATGGCCGCCGCCGCGCTGCCGCATATTGATGTGACAACGCCGCCGCGCGTGATTGGGACCAATACGGTCGATTGCATGCAGTCGGGGGTATACTGGGGCTATATCGGGATGGTTCAGGGGCTCTGCGCCCAGATCAAGGCCGAATACGGGCGCCCGATGAAGGTGATCGGCACCGGCGGGCTGGCGCCGCTGTTCGCCCAGGGAGCCACCCTTTTTGATGAGATAGAAGATGATCTGACGATGCACGGCTTGACCGTGATTCACGACTATAACAAGAAAGGCTAACGCCGCATGAGCAATGAACGAGTGATCTATCTGCCCCTTGGGGGGGCGGGTGAAATTGGCATGAACACATATGTTTATGGCTATGGCAAACCCGGCAAGGAAAAGCTGATCCTTGTCGATCTGGGGCTGACCTTTCCCGATATGGAGACCAGCCCCGGCGTGGACCTGATCCTGCCCGATATTTCGTGGCTGGAGAACCGCAAGCGCGACCTGGAGGCGATTTTCATCACCCACGCGCATGAGGATCATGTTGGCGCGATCGCGCATTTCTACGAGCGGCTGGATGCACCGGTCTATGCGCGGGCCTTTACCGGCAACATCGCGCGGCGCAAAATGTCGGAACACGGGCATCCCGAAAAGGCCGTGCAGATCGTGCGGCCATGGCCCAAGGTGACCGAAGCCGGGCCTTTCAAGGTTGGGTTCGTGCCGATCTCGCACTCGATCCCCGAAAGCTCGGGTCTGGTGATCGACACGCCGAAGGGACGGATTGTTCACACCGGCGATTTCAAGATCGATACCGATCCCGGCGTCGGAGAGCCGTTCGACCACGCAATGTGGGAGGATCTGGGCAAGGATGGCGTTCTGGCGCTGATGTGCGATTCAACCAACGTCTTTTCCGCCCATGAGGGCCGATCCGAGGCCACCGTTGGCCCCGAGATCGAGAAGCTGATCGCATCGGCCAAGGGGATGGTTGCGGCCACCACCTTTGCCAGCAACGTCGCCCGCGTCAAAACGCTGGCCGAGGCCGGGGAGAGGGCCGGGCGCAGCGTTTGCATGATGGGCCGCGCCATGCGCCGGATGATCGAAGCGGCGGTGGAGACGGGCGTTCTGACGGATTTCCCGGCGACGATCAGCCCCGAGGATGCCAAGAACCTGCCGCGTGAAAACCTGATGCTGATCGTGACGGGCAGCCAGGGCGAGCGGCGCGCGGCCAGCGCGCAACTGGCCAATGGCAAATATCAGGGGCTCAAGCTGAAGGAAGGCGATACATTCCTCTTCTCGTCCAAGACGATCCCCGGAAACGAACGCGGCGTCATCCGCATCATTAACCAGTTTTCCGAGCTGGGCGTTGATGTCGTGGACGACAGCAGCGGGCGCTATCACGTGTCGGGCCATGCGAATCGGCCCGATATCGAAAGGATGCACGAGCTGATCAAACCGCAGATCGTCGTGCCGATGCATGGCGAGCACCGGCATCTGCGCGAGCATGTAAAGATATGCAATGCCAAGGGGATACACGGCGTTCTTGCGGTGAATGGCATGATGATCGACCTGACGGCAACGCCGCCAAAAGTGGCCGAGCATGTCGAAACCGGGCGCACCTATCTGGACGGATCCGTGCAGGTCGGCGCGCTGGACGGTGTGGTGCGTGACCGGATCCGCATGGCCCTGAACGGTCATGTGACGGTTAACATCATTCTGGACGAGGATCACGAAAGCCTGGGCGATCCGTGGTGCGAAATCAAGGGCTTGCCGGAAACCGGGACGTCCGATGCACCGCTTCAGGATATTCTGGAAGAGGATCTGAGCCAGTTTCTGGGCCGGTCCGCGCGCAAACTGCGCGCCGATGACGACAAGCTGGAAGAAGAGCTGCGCCGCATTGCGCGCCAGTCCGCCAACGGCGAAATCGGCAAGAAGCCCGAGGTGACGGTGATTATCAGCCGCATGACCTGAGGCGCGGTCACGGACACGCCCGAATGGCGGCCCGATGGCGTGGATCATGAAATTGTCATCCATGCGATTGCGATTCGGCCCTGATATCGAAGTAGTAGAGCCGGGGAACAGCATGTTCTCCGGCTCTTTCAGAATAGGGAAAATGCCGCCAGATCAACACCGTTTGTCATCTTGTCACGGGCAGGGAACGCTTCGGTGCCTCATGGGTTGACCTACCTTGGGGTCTGCATCGCCTCGCGCGCGGCGGATTTCTTTTTATGGCATTTGCCGGGCAGGGAGTATCTCTGCTACCTTGGCCAGGCTTTGCGCGCCAATGGCGCATCCGATTTGAAGGAGTACGATCATGACAAACAAGACGGGCAAGCCCACCACGACCGATGCGGGAATTCCGGTCGCAAGCGATGAGCATTCGCTGACGGTTGGCCGCGACGGCCCGATCGTGCTGCACGATCACTATTTGATCGAACAGATGGCGCAGTTCAACCGCGAGCGTATCGTGGAGCGCCAGCCGCACGCCAAGGGTGGCGGCGCATTCGGTCATTTTCAGGTGACGCAGGACGTCAGCAAATATACCAGCGCGGCGGTGTTTCAGCCCGGTGTCAAGACGGACACGCTGATCCGGTTTTCAACCGTTGCCGGCGAAAGCGGCAGCCCCGACACATGGCGCGACCCGCGCGGCTTTTCGTTGAAGTTTTATACCAGCGAAGGCAATTACGACATGGTCGGAAACAACACTCCGGTCTTTTTCGTGCGCGATCCGCTGAAGTTCCAGCACTTTATCCGCTCACAGAAGCGGCGCGCGGATAACGGGCTGCGCGATCATGACATGCAGTGGGATTTCTGGACGCTGTCACCGGAAACCGCGCATCAGGTGACGTGGTTGATGGGTGATCGCGGCATTCCGAAAACGTGGCGCAACATGGATGGTTTTTCCAGCCACACCTATATGTGGGTCAATTCCGAGGGCGAGAAGTTCTGGGTCAAATACCACTTCAAGACCGATCAGGGCAATGATTTCCTGACGCAGGCCGAGGCCGACAAGATGGCTGGCGAGGACGGCGATTATCACCGCCGCGATCTGTTCAACGCGATCAAGGAGGGGAATTTCCCCAGCTGGACGCTGCATATGCAGATCATGCCGTTTGAAGAGGCAAAGACCTACCATTACAACCCCTTCGATCTGACCAAGGTGTGGCCGCATTCCGACTACCCGCTGATCGAGGTGGGCAAGCTGACGCTGGACCGCAACCCGACCGATTTCCACACCGAGATCGAGCAGGCCGCGTTCGAGCCGAACAATCTGGTGCGCGGCATTGGCCTCAGCCCGGACAAGATGCTGCTGGGCCGCGTTTTTGCCTATGCGGATGCGCATCGCGCGCGGCTGGGTGCGAACTACAAGCAGATCCCGGTCAACCGCCCGCAATCGCCCGTCCACAGCTATAGCAAGGATGGTGCGATGCGTGTCGATAACGTGTCCGACCCGGTTTATGCGCCCAACTCTTATGGCGGCCCTGCGGCCGATCCGTCGCTCACGGATGAGGCGGATATGTGGTATGCCGACGGTGACATGGTGCGCCAGGCCTACACATTGCGCGAGGACGATGACGACTGGGGGCAGGCGGGTATGCTGGTCCGCGATGTGATGGACGATGCCGCCCGTGACCGGCTGGTTGACAACATCGTTGGCCACCTCAAGGGCGGCGTGTCCGATGCCGTGCTGGAACGCGCGTTCGACTACTGGCGCAACGTTGACAAGACGTTGGGCGACCGCGTTGAAAAGGGCGTCAGGGGCAGCTGATATCTGTCTATGGCGTTTGACATCTGCCCTTGTGATCTGGCGATCGCAAGGGCATTTTTTTGGCAAGGCTGCCCAAGATGCGCTGCGACAGATGTGTTCCGCTATGGGCGCCTTAGTGGCCTGGCTCGTCCAGATCGCCGTGAATCGCGAATTGCTCAAGCCCGGCGGCCTGCGCCTCGATCATGCGGTAGCTTTCCCTGACGCCTGATGCGGTCAGCTCGCGCGTCACGGTCAGCAGGGTGTTGGCGTCGTGTTCGTCGCACAGGTCCGTCATTTGCGACAACTCCTCCAGCGCGACGTTGCGGGCCAGGTCCACCGATGGCGCGCCGTAGATATCGACGAAATGCCGGGCCAGCCGGTCGGCCAGCGCCTCTATCTCGGACGGCTCTATTTGTGTGACGGCGACGAAGGTGGTTCGGCCAAATGTCTCGCAACCCAGCCAGCCATTGGTGAATGCCTGCCGCGCCTTGCCGGTCAGGTCGGCCTCGGACCAGTTGGAGAACTCGAACCCGCCGGAAATGCACCACTCGCCAGTGCGGGCGGGGTTGTGGAACACGCGGGTGTCGCTTTCGTCGAAATGTATGGCGCGGGCAAGTTTCATGCAGGCTCCGTCAGCAGGGCGGTGAGGGGGATCAGCTGCGTTGCCTCCCCGGATTTCAGCAGCAGGCCCAGATGTTCATCCAGGCCGGTGAAGATGCCGCGATGCCCGGCCACGTCGATTTCAGCGTCGCGGTTATGGGCCAGCTCCAGCCAGACGCGGTGCAGCCGGGCGGTGCCATCGTCCGTCCAATCGTTGAGCTGGACCAGCGTGTGACGCACCCACGCCTCCAGCAGGGTGGCCGGGTCCACCTCGCCGCAGCCTTCGGCATATAGCGCGGTGATGCCCGGTGTCAGGCCGGTGTCCTGCGATGGGGGCCAAAGGTCCAGCGACAGACCGATGACCAGCCACGCAGGCACGGCGTCCGGATCCCTATCCGCGGCAGCAATTTTCAGATCGCCGCAATGGCCGCCATTGACGTAGATTTCGCCGCCCCAGCCCAGATGCACCGCCACTTCGGGCGGTGCCAGCGCGCCAAGCGCATGCTGGAACGAGGCGCCGCAGAGCGGCAGCATCGCGGCGGCATCGCGCAACGGGATTTCGGGGGCAAAGACGATGGCCGCGCGCAGCCGGTCATGGCCCAGATCATAGGTCACCAGCCCCGCGTCGCACACATCCCGCGCCTGCGCGCAGGCCAGCGCGAAGGGGTCCGCCCCCTTCGCATCAAGCCCGGTGAACAGCGGTGGGAAGGCAGGCGGCGTCATGCGTGGCCAAGCGCGATCAGCTGCTGCGCGACCGAGCGGAAGCCTGCGGCCTGCGCGCTGTCCGGCGCCGACACCACGATGGGCGCGCCGCCATCGGCGGCCAGCCGGATATCCAGATGCAGCGGGATTTCCGCCAAGAGTGGCACGCCCAGCTTCGCAGCCTCGGCGGCGACACCGCCATGGCCGAACGTGTGTTCCTCATGCCCGCATTGCGAGCAGATATGCGTCGACATATTCTCGATCATGCCGATGATCGGCGTGCCCAGCTGGTTGAACATGTCGATCCCCTTGCGCGCGTCCAGCAGCGCCACGTCCTGCGGGGTGGAGACGATGATCGCGCCCTCAAGCTGCGCCTTCTGCGCCAGCGTCATCTGCACGTCGCCGGTGCCGGGCGGCAGATCCACGATCAGCACGTCCAGCGCGCCCCATTGGACCTGGTTCAGCATCTGCTGCAAGGCGCCCATCAGCATCGGGCCGCGCCAGACAACGGCCTGATCCTCGTTCGCCATCAGGCCAAGCGACATCATCGTGACGCCGTAATTGCGCATCGGCAGGATCGTCTTGCCATCGGGGGAGGAGGGTCGGCCCGTCACGCCCAGCATGCGCGGCTGCGAGGGGCCGTAAACATCGGCGTCCAGCAGGCCGACGCGCCGCCCTTCGGCGGCCAGCGCGCAGGCCAGATTGGCCGAAACGGTGGATTTGCCCACGCCGCCCTTGCCCGATGCAATGGCGATGATGCGGTCCACGCCGGGTATTTTCTGCGGGCCTTTCGGCTCGGCGGGGCGGTTCAGCTTCAGGTCGGGCGGCGGGGTAGGGCTGCTGTGGGCGGTCATCACGACCGACAGCTTTTCAACGCCGGGTAGGGCGCCGACCTTGGCCTCGACCTCGTCCTTCAGTTTGCCATAGGCGGCGGCATGGCTACCGCTGACCTCCAGCACGAAGCGCACGGCGCCGTCCTGAACCGTCAGTGCCTTGACCAGACCGGCATCGACCAGCGGCGCGCCACTGACCGGATCGGTCAGGGTTTGCAGCGCCGCCAGCACCTGTTCGCGCGCAAGCGTCATGTCCGGCTCAGCCCTTGATCGTGCCGGTCACGACATGCTCCAGATCGACACCATCGACGGTCAGCACCATCCTGGCCTCGAACTGTTTGCCTTCGGTGCCTTCGGCATCGCGGAACGCCTCTTCGATGGCCTGCTGCGAGGTCACGCCGACCTGCTTGAGGAATTTGCGCATCGACATGTTGAAATCTTCGCTCATTTTAGTCTCCAATCCTGGGGTTCAGTGATCTTTACGTTTGGACAGATAGTCCTCGGTGGTGCGCACCGCGGGACGCTCGCCCCCGGTGAAGGGGTTGTTTTGCGAATGGAACTGCGCCTGCACGCGGCAATTATCGCACATCTGGATCATCCGCGCAGCAGCCGGATTGGCGAACATCGCGTGTTTTCCGGCCAGTTTCTCCATGATCCGCTCGACCATTGATTTGACGCCAAAGAGGCTGCCGCATTCGACGCAGGCAAACGGCTCTTCCTCGTGCAGGACGGTCTGGCCAAGCGCGCTATCGGTCAGGTTCAGCTGCGGCTGCAAGGTGATGGCATCCTCGGGGCAGACATTGGCGCACAGGCCGCATTGCAGGCACGCCTCCTCCTGAAAGCGTAGCTGCGGCATGTCGGAGTTGTCCACCAGCGCGCCGGACGGGCAGAGCGACACGCACGCAAGGCAGAGCGTGCATGCATCGGTATCGACCAGAACGGCGCCATATGGGGCGCCTGCGGGCAAGGGCAGGATATTGGCATCGGGTGACAGTGCCTTGGCCGCCAGCCGCGTGATCTGGCGGCGCGAGCCCATCGGCAGGATGGGGGTCGCGACCGGACTGGCCATGTCACGGTCAAACAGGTGATCGGACAGCGCGTCAGGGTCGGCGATGTCCAGCAAATCCACGGCACCCTCGGCCCCCATCGCGGCGGCCAGTTCGGCCTGCGCCTGCACCACGTCGCGGTCGGTTTTCGGCGCCAGCAGGATATCCACCCCGGCAAAGCCACTGGCCAGCGCGCCCAGCATTTCGGCATGGCCAAACATTGCCAAGGCTTCGATCTCCAGCGGGATGACATGGGCGGGCAGGCCGCGCCCGAACCGCGCGGCAAGGCGGATCATCTCGGCGCCGTGCGCGTCATGCACCAGCAGGGTGCCCGCCTCACCGCCCGCTTTGCGATAGGCGTCGGCCAGCGTGCCAATGCGGCGAAACACATGATCGACCGGCGGCGCGTCATAGCTGATCGCGCCCGAGGGGCAGACCGCCGAACAGGCGCCGCAGCCGGCGCAGATCAGCGGATCAATCGCCACATGTTCGCCCGCGGGCAGGATCGCGCCGGTGGGGCAGACGTTCAGGCAGTTCGAGCAGGCCGGCTGCTCGGCGCGCGAATGGGCGCAGAGCGAGGTCTCCAGCCGGATATGCAGCGGCTTCTCGAACGTGCCGATCATCTGACTGGCGGCCAGTATGGCATCGGCGACGGCGGGAAGGCTGCCGGGATCGGCGCGCAGATATCCGTCGCGCTTGTCCGGCGCGGGAAACAGGGGGGTGACGCCGGTCAGATCCAGGATCAGATCGCATTCGGACTGTGCGCCATCGCGCGGCGCGGTCAGCGTCGGCGCCCCGCGCCCGCCGGGGATCACCTGCTGAAACGCGTCTATCGTCAGGTTGAACCGGCCCAGCGTTCCCGCGATCTGCTCCAGCCGCCCGGCGCATATGTCATAGCGCGTCGTCACGGGAATATCGGCGTCGGCGGGGACCAGCACCGTCACGGCCAGGATATCGGCCAGCTTTTCGGCGGCGGCAAAGGCGTCCTCGGGCGCGCCAAGGATCAGGCAGGTGCCGTGCGAGGTGACATCGACAGTCTTGGGCAGCGGCTGCGGCAATGCCGCCTCCGCGACAAGCGCGGCCATTTTCGGGGCGGTCGCGGCGCTATCGGCCGTCCAGCCCGCGCGATCGCGAATATCGACGAAATCGGGCATGGGCGCGCCGATATCCTCGGCCAGATCGGCAAAGCGCGCCGCCTCCTGCTGGCAGGCGATCATCACGTCGCCGGCCTGCATGGCTGTGGCGGCCAGATCACTCTGGGATTGGCACAATGCGCTGTGCATTCGCGAACAGGCCACACCAGTCGCCGCGCTCAGTGCGGCGGCGTCGATGCTCTGGCTTCCGAGGCAATCACAGATCAGCAGGGTTTTCGTCATGTCGCCTCCTTGGTGGTGCATAACTAGGCTGAAACGGCGGGGGATGAAAGGCGGTCGGAGCCTGTGGCGCGATCAAATCCGTGACATCGATCACAATCATCGGATTTGCCAATAGCTGGATTGAATATCTTTATATTCCGTGTAGGCTACTGGCCTGACCTATGAAATCAAACATGACTTTGCCAGCGGGTGCCAGCGTGTCTTTCGTCTTTCCAAATTCGCAGACCATCCCTGTCGGGGTTGTGATCCGGAAATCGCCGGGCGTGACGCGGTGGGCGAAATGGGCATGGCGGGTTGTTGGCATATTGCCGGGCGCCGGCCCCGCAGACTGGAAGATTCTGCGCCGCGAGGGGGACGCGGTGGAGTATCACGCGGCGACCCTGCCGCTGGAGCTGTATGTATCCGATACCGAGGCCTACGCGCACGAGCTTCAGACGCGTGCGCCGTCGGTTTATGTCGTGCTGTCCCCCGATGCGTCGGTGAAGGAAACACCGTGGAAAGTGACGCTGGTCACGGCGTCGCCGTATGAGGGGCAGGATTACTGCGACTCGGCCGAGGTCATGGTTGAAAAGGTTCCCATGCCCGCAGGGATGCAGGCCTGGATCGGCGATTATCTGGCCCGCCACCACGAGGAAGAGACGTTTATCAAGCGCAAACAGAAGAAAACGCGCGTTGATGATGTGGAGGACGGCAGAGGCGATCCACGCATCGCGCAGCAAAGCGATGTCTACCGGTCGCCCCGTCTGCGCAAGGCAGCGTCAAAATGAGCCATACCGCCCCATTCTGGGACCGCCGCCGCGCCGCCCTGCGCGCCGAAGCCGAGGCCGAGGCCGCCGCCCGAGAGGCCGCCGCCGAGGCCGCGCAGCAGCAGGCGCAGGCGGAAAAGACAGATGATGAAATCCTGACCGAGCTGGGCCTGCCGGACCCCGACACACTGGCCAAGGGCGATGATTTCGCCGCCTTCATGGCCAAGGCGGTGCCCGAGCATATTCGCAAGCGCGCGCTGCGCAAATTGTGGCGCAGCAACCCGGTGCTGGCCTGCGTCGACGGGCTGAACGACTATGACGACGACTATCTGTCCGGCAGTGTTGGCAACGCGCCGGTGCAGACCAGCTATCAGGTGGGCCGCGGCCTGCTGGCGCATGTGCTGGAGGTCGCGCAGTCGGGTGACGTAGCGGAAGACGCGCCTGCGACCCTCGACACGGAAGCGGCTTTCGCCGATGCTGAGACCCCACGGGATGCGGCGGAGGATGCCAATGATGCCTCCGGCACCGTAGCACCGCCTGCGCCGCCCGAGGTGGATATCGGCAGGCCGCGCCGGATGGTCTTTTACTTCGACGGGAACAGCGCATGACAGTTGCACAGCCCCATTTCCAGATCGACGAAGAGGACCGCCTGCGCGCGGATCTGTATAACTATCTGGGCGCCATGCTGGCCGGTCCGCCGGACGAGATGCTGCTGGCGCAAACCGCGGCCCTGACGGGCGGCGATACGGCGCTTGGCCGCGCGATTGACGGTCTGGCGCGGGTCGCCAAAGTGACCCGGCCCAAAGCGGCGCGGACGGAATACAACGCGCTGTTCATCGGTCTGGGCCGGGGTGAGCTGCTGCCATATGCCAGCTACTACATGACCGGATTCCTGAACGAAAAGCCGCTGGCAAACCTGCGCGCCGACATGGCGCGCCTCAGGATCAGCCGCGCCGAGAACACGTTCGAGCCGGAGGACAACATCGCCTCCCTGATGGAGATGATGGGCGGGATGATTGTCGGGCGCTTTGGCGCGGCGGCAACTTTGCCGCAGCAAAAAGAGTTCTATAACAAGCATATCGGCCCATGGGCGACGCATTTCTACACCGACCTGCAAGGGGCCAGGGCATCGGTTCTCTATGCCTCGGTCGGGGCCGTGGGCGCCGCGTTTCTGGGCATCGAGCAGGAAGCGTTTCGAATGGCGGCGGGCTGATGGCCTGCCGGGCAATACGTGGCCGCGGCCACGATGATGACACGACGCACGAAGGGAGCTTCGAGATGACGGACACGAAACAGGGCACAACCCGCCGCAATTTTCTGAAGATCGCAGGCACCGCCGTGCCGGGCGCGCTGGCCGTGGCAACCGGCGCCAGCGCCGCGCAGGACGCGCCCGCCGAGGTGGACCTGTCATCGCAGGTGATGCAGGACACGGAACATACCCGCGCCTATCTGGCCAGCGCGCGTTTCTAACGCTGCGCTTTTAATACGGTGCGTCCCGCCCGGCACCATCGCGGCAGGGACCACATGACAGTGACCAAGACTGCGGCAGCGCAGAAGTAGGGAGACAGACCATGCTCAGGAAAAAGACCAATGGCACCACGCGCCGCCCCGGCAGGCCGTCCCCGGCGCCTGCCGCGAACTCGAACGTAGATCGCCGCACATTCCTGCGCGGCTCGGGCCTTGCCATCGGCGGTCTGGCCGCTGTTGCCGCGACCGGCGGCACGGTATCGCAGGCAACGGCGCAATCCGCCGTGGAGCGTGTGATTGATATCAAGAAATCGGTTTGCACGCACTGCTCGGTCGGCTGCACGGTGATTGCCGAGGTCGATAACGGCGTCTGGATCGGGCAGGAGCCCGGCTTTGACAGCCCGTTCAACATGGGCGCCCATTGCGCCAAGGGCGCATCGGTGCGCGAGCATGCCCATGGCGAGCGTCGCCTGAAATACCCGATGAAAAAAGAAGGCGGTGAATGGGTTCGCATCAGCTGGGAACAGGCGATCAACGAGATCGGTGATGGCATGATGAAGATCCGCGACGAAAGCGGCCCGGATTCCGTCTATTGGCTGGGATCGGCCAAGCATAACAACGAACAGGCCTATCTTTTCCGCAAGTTTGCCGCTTATTGGGGCACCAACAACGTCGACCATCAGGCGCGGATCTGCCACTCGACCACCGTGGCGGGCGTGGCCAATACATGGGGCTACGGCGCCATGACCAACAGCTATAACGACATCCACAATTCCAAGGCGATGTTCCTGATCGGCTCCAACCCTGCCGAGGCCCACCCGGTGTCCCTGCTGCATATCCTCAAGGCCAAGGAGGAGAACAACGCGCCGCTGATCGTCTGCGATCCGCGTTTCACCCGCACGGCGGCGCATGCCGATGAATATGTCCGCTTCCGCCCCGGCAGCGACGTGGCACTGGTCTGGGGCATCCTGTGGCACATTTTCGAAAACGGCTGGGAGGACAAGGAATTCATCCGCACCCGTGTCTGGGGCATGGACCAGATCCGCGACGAGGTGAAGGCCTGGACCCCCGAAGAGGTGGAGCGCGTCACCGGCGCCCCCGGCGAACAGCTGGAGCGTGTCGCGCGCACGCTGGCCAACAACCGTCCCGGCACCGTCGTCTGGTGCATGGGCGGCACGCAGCACAGCAACGGCAACAACAACACGCGCGCCTATTGCATCCTGCAACTGGCCCTTGGCAACATGGGCCGCGCGGGCGGCGGCACCAACATTTTCCGCGGCCATGACAACGTGCAGGGCGCGACCGATTTCGGCGTCGTGGCCGACTCGCTGCCGGGTTATTACGGCCTGGCCGAAGGGTCGTGGGCGCATTGGGCGCGCGTCTGGGAGGAGGATCTGGACTGGCTCAAGGGCCGTTTTTCCGATGCCTCGGTCGGCGATACCAAGATGATGAACCTGACCGGCATCCCGGTCAGCCGCTGGATCGACGGCGTGCTGGAGGACAAGGCCAATCTGGACCAGCCCGACAACACCCGCTGCATGGTTCTGTGGGGTCATGCGCCAAACTCGCAAACCCGCATGAAGGAAATGAAAACCGCGATGGAGCGGCTGGATATGCTGGTCGTCGTCGACCCCTATCCGACCGTATCCGCCGTAATGCAGGACCGCACCGATGGCGTCTATCTGCTGCCGGCTTGCACGCAATTTGAGACGCGCGGCTCGGCCACGGCCTCCAACCGGTCGCTGCAATGGCGCGAGCGGGTGTTTGAGCCGCTGTTTGAATCGCTGCCCGATCACACGATCATGGCAAAGTTTGCCGAGAAATTCGGCTTTCATGACAAGCTGTTCCGCAACATCGCCATCGACGAGGGCGGCGAGCCGAATGTCGAGGATATCACCCGCGAATACAATCGCGGCATGTGGACCATCGGCTACACCGGGCAAAGCCCGGAGCGGCTGAAGATGCACATGGAAAACCAGCACACCTTTGACCGCACGACGCTGCGCGCCAATGGCGGACCGGCAGACGGTGATTTCTACGGCCTGCCATGGCCCTGCTGGGGCACGCCCGAGATGAAGCATCCCGGCACGGCGCTGCTGTATGATATGTCGATCCCCGTGGCCGAAGGCGGCCTGACCTTCCGCGCCCGTTTCGGGGTGGAGCGTGACGGCGAAAACCTGCTGGCCGAGGGCGTCTATTCCAAGGGGTCCGAGATCAAGGATGGCTATCCCGAATTCACCGTGCAGATGCTGCGCGATCTGGGATGGGACGGCGATCTGACCGAGGACGAGATGGCCAGCATCAACGCCGTTGCCGGTTATCCCGAAGGCGCGCCGCTGACGACCGCGCCCGCCGACGATGGCGGCTCGGGCGAGGATGCGGAAGTGGGCGAGACATCGCAGCAGGGCGAAATTCCATCCGATTATCAGGAAAAATCCGGCGGCGTGAACTGGAAAACCGATCTGTCGGGCGGCATTCAACGGGTTGCCATCGCGCATGGCTGCGCCCCCTTCGGCAACGCCAAGGCGCGGGCCGTGGTCTGGACCTTCCCCGATCCGGTGCCGGTCCACCGCGAGCCGCTCTATTCCAATCGCCGCGATCTGGTGGCCGACTATCCGACCTACGAGGACAAGAAGTTCTGGCGCGTGCCGACGATGTACGCCTCGATCCAGAAGAACGACTTTTCCAAGGATTATCCGATCATCCTGACCTCCGGCCGTCTGGTCGAGTACGAGGGCGGGGGCGAGGAAACCCGCTCGAACCCCTGGCTGGCCGAGTTGCAGCAGGATATGTTTGTCGAGATCAACACGCGCGACGCCAACAACCTGGGCGTGCGCGACGGCGCGCAAGTCTGGGTCGAAGGGCCCGAGGGCGGCAAGGTCAAGGTGATGGCCATGGTGACCGAGCGCGTGGGCGAGGGCGTGGCGTTCATGCCCTTCCACTTCGGCGGGCATTTCGAGGGCAAGGATCTGCGCGATAAATACCCCGAAGGGGCCGACCCCTATGTGCTGGGCGAGTCGTCGAACATCGCACAGACCTATGGATATGACAGCGTGACCCAGATGCAGGAGACCAAAGCGACCCTCTGCAAGATCTGGACAGCATAAGGAGCCGAAGAATGGCACGAGCAAAGTTTCTCTGCGACGCTGAACGCTGCATCGAATGCAACGCCTGCGTCACCGCCTGCAAGAACGAACACGAGGTGCCGTGGGGCATCAACCGCCGCAAGGTGGTCACGATCAACGACGGCAAACCGGGCGAGCGGTCAATTTCGGTCGCCTGCATGCATTGCTCGGACGCGCCCTGCATGGCGGTCTGCCCTGTCGATTGCTTCTATCAGACCGCCGACGGGATCGTGCTGCACTCCAAGGATCTGTGCATTGGCTGCGGCTATTGCTTCTACGCGTGCCCGTTCGGCGCGCCGCAATACCCGCAGGCAGGCAATTTCGGATCACGCGGCAAGATGGACAAATGCACCTTCTGCGCCGGCGGCCCCGAGGAAAATCATTCTGCCGCCGAATTCGCCAAATACGGTCGCAACCGGATCGCCGAAGGCAAGCTGCCGCTCTGCGCCGAAATGTGCTCGACCAAGGCGCTGCTGGCGGGGGATGGCGATGACGTGTCGACCATCTACCGCGAGCGGATCGTCGCACGCGGCTTTGGCGCTGGCGCCTGGGGCTGGGGCACCGCTTATGGCCAAAAGGGCCGGTCGGGAACCCGCATGGGAACCGGCGAATAACCGCGCGCTGCGTTGAACCGCACAAGGTAAGGATCGCCCATATGCTTCGCTTTTTTGCCGCTTTGGTCTTGGCTCTGGGCCTGTCTGTTCCTGCCATCGCGCAGGAGGGCGCGGCAGCCCCGCGCGCCGAAACCGGCGGGGCGCAAACGCTGGACGATATCCTGCGCAGGCAGGCCCAGCAAAAGGTGGATGATGAATTCCGCCGCTCCAACACCGGCGATCCGGCGGCTGCGGCGCCTATCACGGCGCCGCTGGGCACACGCGGCGGACAGTCAGATTCCGATCTGTGGCGCGCATTGCGTTATGATACCGCAGATGTGACGACGCAGACGCGCGGACCGGCTGCGCGGGTGCTGATACAGGACGGCGGCATGTGGTGGCTGAAATTCCGCGAAGGCCCGCTGCTGATCTACGGCGCCGCGCTTTTGGGTGGTACGCTGCTGCTGCTGGCGCTGTTCTACCTCATCCGTGGGCGCATTCGCATCAAGGGCGAAAAAACGGGGCGCACGATCACCCGTTTCAGCGGGGTCGAGCGGTTCGGTCACTGGCTGCTGGCCAGCTCCTTCCTGATCCTGGGTCTGACCGGGCTGATCTCCCTTTTCGGGCGCAAGGTTCTGATCCCGGCCTTCGGGCATGAGGCCTTTGCCACCCTCGCGACAGGGACGAAGTGGATTCATAACAACATCTCATGGGCGTTCATGATCGCGCTGGTGATCATCTTTGTGTTCTGGGTGGTGCATAACCTGCCCGACCGCACCGATTTGAACTGGCTGGCCAAGGGCGGCGGCATCTTCGGCAAGGGCCATCCCCCGGCCAAGAAATTCAACGCCGGGCAAAAGCTGATTTTCTGGTCGGTGATCATCCTCGGCGGGTCGATTTCCGCCTCCGGGCTGTCGCTGTTGTTTCCGTTCGAATTCAACATGTTCGGCGCCACCTTTGCCAAGCTGAACGCAATCGGCGCGCCCGGCTGGGTCGGGCTGGACCCGCTGGCCTATCCGCTGACCCCGCAGGAGGAAATGCAATATGCGCAGCTATGGCATGCCATCCTCAGCCTGATCCTGACCGCCATCATCTTTGCGCATATCTATATCGGCAGCATCGGGATGGAGGGCGCGTTCGATGCCATGGGCAGCGGCGATGTCGAAGAGCAGTGGGCGCGCGAACATCACAGCCTGTGGGTGGATGATCTGCGCGCGTCCGAGATCAGCCAAGGCAAGGAGGCGTAGAATGAAAGCGTTTCTCATATCGCTGGTCGCGCTGGTGCTGATCACCGTCGCCGCGAACCGGATCCTGGTCAGCAGCAATTTCTCGGCGCGCGCCATGACCTATTCATCCGAAAACGTCCGGCTTGACGACCGGATCGGCTGGCGCAAGAAGCTGGGCAAAGGCAACCGGGCCGAGTAGGAGGCGCCGCCGCGCCCCCATACGCCACCTGTCAAAGCCGTTGCAGATAGGCCCATGACACATATCCGTCCAGCCCGCCGGGCTGTTGCATGGATGCCTTGCACCATCGCGTGCTGCCCGTCCGCTCGCAGCTATAAACGCGCACAACGCTGTCGTTGGGCAGTCCGGCGATGACACTGAATCCGGTGCCCGGTCCGGCGCGCAGTTTCAGCATGTCACCCTCCTCGACGCCCGCGACCTTGTATAATCCGCTGGTGCCGCCCATTGTTGCCCCGCATGCGGAAACCGCGCCCAGTGCGACAGCGGCAAGCGCGCCGGTGATGATCTTGCGCATGGTGTTCTCCTGTTTTTATCTGCCTCGGGCGCAGTTTACGCCGCGGCGCTGCGGGCAGGCAACCAGATGGCGCAGGTCACATCGCAGATAAAATCGCCTGCCCGATCATCAGCGTCAGCGGCAAGGTAAAGAAGCTGAGCAAGGTTTGCGTGGTGATGATCGCCGCCATCAGGGGCGCATCACCGCGCATTTCTCGCGCCAGCGTGTAGCTGGCCACGCCGGTCGGCAGCGCCGCAAAGATCAGCGCGATCTGGAGCGTTAGTGGATCGGGACCGATGACCAATGCGGCCAGGATAACCGCGACAGGATTGATCAGAAACTTGCCAATCAGCGACAGGCCGATGATCCGGATGGACCCGGTCAGACCGCGAATTTTCAGATTTGCCCCGACACAAAGCAGCATGATCGGCAGCGCCGCATCGCCCAGAATGCGGGCGATTTCATGCAGCACCGGCACGTCATTCAACCCGGCAAGGTTGAAGATCACGCCAACCCCGATGCTCAGGATCAGCGGGTTTTTCACCAGCCCGCGCAGAATGGATTTGCCGCCGCCACCCAGCTGCTGCGTCATGAGGGTCACGACAGTGACATTCACCACCGGCACCAGCAGGGCAGAGCCCAGCACCGCGATCTGCAATCCGGGTGCGCCGAAAACCGCTTCGGCAATGGCGAGGCCGATGAAAGTGTTGAACCGTGCGCTGCCCTGCAATAGCGAACTGGCCTTGGCCCCGTCCATCCGGCGTCCGAACAGCCATCCGCACAGGACGGCGGTGAAAAATCCGGCATAAAGCAGGGTTGCGTAATCGCCCAGCCCCCCGCTGAGATCCGCCGCCGAAATCTTGGCAAAAAACAGCGCCGGCATCAGAACCCAGTACACCAGCCGGTCGTTGAGGTTCCAGAACTCGGTCGAGGGGATGCCGCCGCGCCGCAGCCCGTAACCCATCAGGATCAGGGCAAAGACCGGGGCGATGGCCAGAAAGATCGTGAACATCGGCGGCGCCTTTCGACGTTGTGCCGGGGCGGCGCCCGTTTAGTCGCTGCCGCGCACCGTGATCTGGGCATCGGGCGCGGGGCGGATTTTCAGCTGCACCGCAAACAGGGCCGCCGCAATCGCCACGCCGATCAGGTCCGTGACCAGCCCGCCCGCGATCATGCACAGCGCCCCGATGACCAGACCCAGCCGCATGAACCATGCTGCCCCGCTGCCGGCGAACCAGCCTTGCATGCCGGACGACAGCAGATAGACGCCAAAGACCGCAGTCACGCCCGCGCGGATCACCTCGAACCACGTGCCGTCCATCAGGATTGCGCCGTTATAGAAGAACATGAACGGCACGATGAAGGCGGAAATGCCGATCTTGAACGACGCCACCGACGTCTCCATCGGGTTGGCGCCGGATATGCCCGCCGCCGCGTAACTGGCCAGCGCCACGGGCGGGGTGATGGCGGACACAACCGCGAAGTAGAATACGAAGAAATGCGCCGTCAGCAGCGGGATGCCCAGCTGCACAAGGCCCGGCGCCACCACCGATGCGGCCACCGCATAGGCCGCCGTTGTCGGCATCCCCATCCCCAGAAGGATCGCGATGCACATCGCGAAAAAGAGGGCAAGGAACTGGCTGGCCTCGGCAAGGCCCAGCAGCACGGACGAGAACCGCGCGCCGACGCCCGTCAGGCTGATCACGCCGACGATGATGCCCGCGCAGGCGCAGACGGCGATGATCTGGATCGACATGATGCCCGCCAGCTCGAACGCCTTGATGATGCTGCGCGGGCCCATGCGGTAGGGGGTCAGCCACGACACCACGGCGGCGGCGGCAGTGGCCAGCGTGCCGGCGCGGATTACGGAATAGCCCATGAACAGCGCATAGATCAGGATGATGATGGGAATGAACAGGAACACCCGGCGGACCATGTCGCGCAACTTGGGCAGCTCGTCCGAGTTCATGCCGCGCATGCCCAGCTTGGCCGCCTCGAAATCGACCATGAAGTAGATCGACACGAAATAGAGCACCGCAGGAATGATCGCGGCGATGGCGATGTCGGTATAGGGAATGCCGGTAATTTCGGCCATGATGAAGGCGCCCGCGCCCATGATGGGGGGCATGATCTGCCCGCCGGTCGATGCCGCAGCCTCGACCGCGCCGGCGGTGCGCGCCGGGTAGCCGACCTTCTTCATCAATGGGATGGTGAGCGAGCCTGTGGCGACGACGTTGCCTGCCGAGGTGCCGTTGATCATGCCCATCAGGCCGGAGGCAAAGATCGCCACCTTGGCGGGGCCGCCGCGCGCGCGCCCGGCGGCGGCAAAGGCGAAGTTCACGAAATAATCGCCGACCTTGGACGCCTGAAGGAAGGCGGCGAAGATGATGAAGAGGATGATGTAGGTGGAGGAAACAGCGGTCGTCGGCCCGAGGATGCCCGCATCGGTGTAGACCTGGCTGAAAAAACGGGTCCACTGGATATTCGGCGCATTCAGGAAGCCGGGCAGCATGTCGCCGGTAAAGACATAGATCAGGAAGATCCCGGAAATCACGATCAAGGCAAGGCCGGCAACGCGGCGCGTCAGTTCCATGATGAGGGCGGTTCCGACAACGGCGGCGAGGCTGATTCCGATCGGCGCAAAGGGCGTGCCGGTCGAGTTGCGCATGAGCGTGCCGTAGATGGTGATCAGGTAAATCGCCACGGCAATCCCGCAGATCGACAGCAGGATGTCGGCCACCGCCACCTGACCACGCTCGCGCCCGCGCAGCCAGCCGACGACGATGCCGATGGTGGTCGCGGCGATCAGGGGCAGGCCGTAGTGATAGACCTCCAGGGATTTATACTCGGGGCTCATGCCATTCCATTGCACGCCGCCCGCGATCTGGCTGGCGATGCTCCACGCTGTCCAGATGGCGTAAAGCGCGGGGATCATTGCGGCCCATGCCAGAATATCCAGCCAATGACGCGAACGGCCTTCGCCCTCGTCAACAAAGGCGCGCGCGGAATACAAGGTAAAGCCGAGGATCAGCGCGCCGGCGATATGCACGATGCGGAAATTCCAAGTCTCCATCGGGAAGGTCGGCAGCAGGGGGATGCGCACGCCCGTCCATTCCTGAATTGACATGCCGTTCAGCGCGGCGATGTGGAAGAACGCATAGACCGCAGACATCGTCGCCATGATCATGTAGGTGCGCCCGGCGAACACGCGCTGGTTGCCGCCGATGGGTTCGTCATCGACGCCCTCTGCGATGATCGGCCCTTGCGGATCGCTGCTGTGCTGGTCGGTCATCAAATCGTCTCCCCCGAGGTGCCGCATGCGCGGCATGGACATGCCGCCCCGAAAGGGGCGACATGCAGGATTCCAAAGCGGTTCAGTTGCCGTAGATCATGTCATCGGGGATATCGGCGCCCGCGTTTTCCTTGAACCATGCGGCCGCGCCGGGGTGCCATTTCAGCACTTTGTTCTTGTCCCAGTTTTCCGGCAGGGTCGATGCGGCGGCCTTGTGGATGCCGGTCATGCGTTCGTTATCGGACATGACGATGTCGACGGCGGCATTGACGAAGGATTCGGGCAGATCGCAGTTCGCAATCGCAAAGTTCCACATCGAAACCGAGCGCGCGTCTTCGGTCAGCGTGCTGTAGGTGCTGGCCTTGATCGTGAAATCCGAGACTGGGAATGCCTCGATCAGCTTGGCCTGCTCCTCTTCGGTGAACTCGATGATGTTCACGTCTGTCTGCACCTCAAGCTGGCTGACGGCGGGCACCGGGATGCCGGCGGCGAAGGCGATCACGTCCAGCAGACCGTCCTGCAACTGGCCGCCCAGATCGGTCCAGCCACCATTGCGGCGCTCGTAATCGACGCCCAGCGTGTCCATCATGCGCGGGAAATAGGTGTCCGAGGTGGACCCGGCAGGGCCAAAGCCGATCTTGGCACCGGCGGGAATGTCGCTGACGGACGCAATGCCGGACGACGCCAGCGCGGTGACGGAAAACGGTGTCTGGTACATCGGGAACATCGCGCAAGCCTGCGTCATCTCCAGCCCCGGCGCGATGGGGTTTGTGCCGCCCAGCGATTCCGCTGCCGGGCCCATCGTGGTCATGCCGAACGCGGCCTCGCCGGTGTGGACCAGCGCCATGTTCTGCATCGGCCCGCCGGTGACTTCGCCGCCGCCCGTCAGGCCCAGCTCCTTGGCCACAAGGTTCGCCCAACCCGAGCCATAGGCGAAATACGTGCCGCCCTGGCTGGCGGTTCCAACGGTAAAGCTGCTGGGCCAGTCCGATTTATCGACGTCCTGCGCCACGGCGGCGCCCGCAAGAATGGTGCTGGCCGCAAGTATTGCTGTGAATTTCATGTTTTTCTCCCTTATTGGTCGCATGGCGCGAACGGCATGGACATGCCCTTGTGGCCGCTGCGATGCACATACATCCAAATAGAGGTTCTATGCCGCCGCATGACAAGGTAAAAATGGCCGCATCCTGGCGAAGTGGGTCGAATCCGGGGGAATTTTAGTATGGGCTGCGGCGGTTCATGCAGCTTTGCCACGCGAATGGCAGCCGCGCCGCTCAGAATATGCGGCGCCGCCTTCTCTTGGCAGGTGGTGGGGCGGAATGGCCGGTCGGGCCAATGGGGCAGGGCCCGCCCCTGGCAGACACAGCTGCGGCCCGGCTATTTCTGTATTGACTGGATCCAGGCAATCAGATCGGCAATCGGCTGGCTGGTCATGATGGCCTCGCCGGATGCCGTTTGCAACGTGACGTCGCTGCCTTCAAAGAAATCGCCATAGACCGGCATTGGCGATCCGTGACTGACCAGTGGATCACGCCCGTCGATGCGCCAGACCACTTTCTTGAGCGGAAAGTCATCGCCATTCCCACGTTGCAACTGCGTCAAATCCGTTGGCTGCAACAGCAGCACCGGCGCCATCGGCCCGTTGCCGTCGGCATCCAGCCCGTGACAGCTTGCGCATCTGTGTTGAAATACACGCTCCCCTTCTGCGATGTCCTGAGACGTGGCGGGCGCGGCGATGATCATCGCGGCCAAGATTGCTGTTTGTAGACCCTTCATGGAACCCTCCCTGATGCGTCATGGCATATTGACCAACGGCGGCTTTGTTTGCGTTGATCGGGATCAATCCGCGCTGCGTTTTGCCGTGGCATCGATGTGCGCTGAGCGTCATTTGTTGGACGGCATCCGATGGCCTGACTCTGCAACCGCCGGCCGGGACACGCCTTGGCCCGCGTCCGATCCAGACAGATTAGAAGGTGACACTGTGCCCAAGTCGGTCAATACTGCACACAAAACAGGGAGAGCGTGAATGAAATCCGTGACAAGAACCACTCTGCGCGTTGGCGCGATTCTGGCGGCCACTGCGGGCGCCGGCATGGCCGCTGAAATGGGCGCCGTTGACGAGCCGATCAAACTGGCGGTGAATGAATGGACCGGACAGCATGTCACGACCCGCATCGCGGGCGAGATGCTGGAGGCGGCCGGTTACAAGGTTGAATATGTCACCGCCGGTTACATGAACATGTATCGCGCGCTGGCAGACGGTGAAATCGACGCGGCGGTCGAAATCTGGTCGTCCAACGTCTCGGACGACTATGCCAAGCAGGTCGAGGCCGGCGGCGTTGTCGACCTGGGCGATCTGGGCCTGACCGCCAAGGAGGGCATCGCCTATCCCGCCCATGTCGCCGAGATTTGCCCCGGCCTGCCGGCCTGGGAGGCGCTGAAGGATTGCGCGGGCCAGTTTGCCACCGCCGAAACCCTGCCTGCGGGCCGTCTGGTGGATTATCCCGCGGATTGGGGCACGCCCGGCGCGGACCGCGTCAGCGGGTTTGATCTGCCGTTCAAGGCGGTTCCGGCCGGATCGGAAGGGGCGCTGATCACCGAATTGCGCGCCGCGACCGAGAAGAAATCACCCCTGCTGATCACCTTCTGGCAGCCACATTGGGCGATGTCGGCCTATGACGTCAAATTCGTGGAACTGCCCGAGGGCGAGCAGGCGTGCTTTGACGATCCCAGCTGGGGACCGAACCCTAACGCGACTTATGACTGCGATTTCACCCCGACCCGCGTGTTCAAGGCGGCATGGTCCGGTCTGGCCGACAAATGGCCCGCCGCGGGCGAGATCCTGAGCAATATGCAGCTCAGCGTCGAAGACCAGCAGCCGCTGATGGGGCAGGTCGATGTGGACGGGCAATCGGTGGAGGAAACGGTTGATGCCTGGATGCAGGCCAATCCGGACAAGTGGCAGCCCGTTGTCGATGCGGCGACCGAGTAAACCCGGCGCGCCATTGCGGCGGCTGCCAGAGCGGTGCAGACAGGAAAGCTGGTGATTGGATGCGCACACTGCGCCGCCGGCCCCCGAACGATCCGGAGACGTTGATGACCGATACTGCCCCCCCGGATCAGCCTGCGATCCGCTGCCGCGATGTCTGGCAGGTCTTTGGCACCGGGGCGGCCAAATGCCTGCCCGATGCGCTGGATCGCGCGGGCGGCGACGTGCGGCAGGCCGCGCAGATCCTGCGCGATGACGGTCTGGTTCCGGCGGTTCAGAATGTCAGCTTTGACGTCAAGCGCGGCGAGCTGTTTGTGATCATGGGCCTGTCGGGATCGGGCAAATCGACGATCCTGCGCTGCATCTCGCGCCTGATCGACGTGACGGCCGGCCAGATCGAAATCGACGGCGAGGATATTCTGACCGCCTCCAAGGCGCGCATGACGCAGCTGCGCCGCCGCAAACTGGGCATGGTCTTCCAGCATTTCGGCCTGTTCCCGCATATGAGCGTTCTGCAAAACGTCGCTTTTCCGCTGAAAATGCAGCGGCAGGGCCGGGCAGAGCGCCTGCGGCGCGCGCAGGAAGTGATTGATCTGGTCGGCCTCAAGGGCCGCGAGGGCGCGTATCCGCGCCAGCTGTCCGGCGGCCAGCGCCAGCGCGTCGGCATTGCCCGCAGTCTGGCGGTGAACCCGGACGTGTGGTTTCTGGACGAGCCGTTCAGCGCGCTCGATCCGCTGATCCGGCGCCAGTTGCAGGACGAATTCATCGACATCCAGGCGCGGCTGCGCAAATCTATTGTGTTCATCACTCATGACATCGCCGAGGCGCTGAAAATCGCCGACCGCATTGCCATCATGCGCGACGGCCAGATCGTGCAGATCGGCACGCCCAGCCAGATCGTGCTGGAGCCGGCGGATGACTATGTGCGCGATTTCACCCGCGACGTGGCCAAGGGGCGCCATGCGCGGCTGTCTTCGGTCCTGCGCCCGGTGGACCCCGATGCGCCGCCCGCGCCGGACGATCCGGGCCTGACCGTGGACATGACGCTGGATGAGGCGCTGAACGCCTGCATGCTGCTCTATCAGCCGGTGCCGGTGCGGGGCCGGGATGGTCAGATCGTCGGCATGATTGATCCGGCCGATCTGGCGAACGCCTTGCAGGTTGATCCGTAATGCGCGTGGGTGGCAGCACTGGCAGGCGGCCGGGCGCCGGCACAATCGCCGCGCTGGTGGTGCTGGCCACTGGCGCGCTGTGCATGGCGCTGGTGCCGCATCTGCCGTGGCTGGGCCAGTTTCCGGACGCCTGGACGCTGCCGATGTCGGCGTGGATCGACACCTGGCTGACGTGGTTCTTGAACCTGATCAAACCCGGCGCGCGCCTGCTGTCTGCGGCGCTGGCCTATCCGATGGGCTGGACCAAGGCGCTGTTGCTGCACACCCCCTGGCCGCTGCTGGTGGCGCTGGTCACGGCGCTGGGTTGGTATGTCGGGGGGATGCGTCTGGCGCTGCTGGGCTTTGCCGGGTTCAGCTTTGTCGTCGCCTCCGGCTACTGGGTCGAGAGCATGAACACGCTGTCGCTGGTCGCCGTATCCGTGCCGCTGGCGCTGTTGCTGGGGGGCGCGACGGGCATTCTGGCCAATGAGGTGCCGCGCGTGAAATCGTCGGTGCAGACGGTTATGGACGTGATGCAGACAGTGCCGACATTCGCCTATCTGACGCCGCTTTTGCTGCTGTTCGGCTTTGGCCCGGTGGTGGGCCTGATCGCCTCGGCGATTTATGCCGCGCCGCCCATGGCGCGCAACGTCATGCTGGGGCTGGAGCGGATCGAGACAGATATCAAGGAGGCCGCGATCATGTCGGGCGGCAACCGGATGCAGCAACTGTTCCTGATCGAAATCCCGTCCGCTGCGACGCAGATCATGGTGGGCGTCAATCAATCGCTGATGGCCGCGCTGTCGATGGTCATCATCGCCGCCGTGATCGGCGGGTTCAACGATATCGGTTGGGAGGTGCTGCTGACCATGCGCAAGGCGCAGTTTGGCGATGCGCTGCTGGCCGGGCTGGTCATCGTGGCCTTCGCCATCGTGATCGACCGCAACAGCGCCGGCATGGCACGCCAGCAGGCGCGCCATTCGCGCCGGATTACGCTGGCGATCATCGCGGTGGGCGCCTTTGTCGCCGTGCTGGCGTGGCTCTATCTGCCCGCTGCGGGCCAGCTGAAGCTGCTGGTGCCGGTGGCCGATTGGGTGGACGGGCGGCTGACGGTGTTTGTACGCGCCAATGGCGCGGCGCTGGATTCGATCAAGAATACGGCGATGTTTTACGGCCTTTTGCCGCTGCGCATCGGGCTTGACGGCGCGGTGCTGCCCTTCACGTGGGGATTCCAGTGGACCGGCTGGATGAGCGCCGCGCTCCTTGCCGCCTCTGCCGCCATTGGCGGCGTGATCGCGTTTCAGGGCCGGGTGGCGGCGGGGCTGCTGGTCCCCATTCTGGCGGGGATGGTCGAGACGGGCATTGCCGAGCTGCCATGGCCCTTCGTGCTGATCGGCGCGGGCGCTGTCGGCTGGGTCGCGGGCGGGCGCCGTCTGGCGCTGTTTGCGGTGCTGATGCTGGCGGCGGTCCTGCTGTCGGGCTTGTGGGAAAAGGCGCTTTGGTCGCTGTACCTCTCGGGCGCTGCCGTGCTGACCTGTGCCATCCTTGGCGGGGCCATCGGGCTGATCTGCGCGCTTAGCCCGCTGGCGTGGCGCGTGGTGCAGCCGGTTTGCGACATGCTGCAAACCATCCCGCTCTTCGTGTTCCTGATCCCGGTGCTGATGTTTTTCCAGATCGGCGAATTCTCGGCCTTCCTTGCCATCATCCTTTACGCCATCGTGCCGATGATCCGCTACACGCGGCACGGGCTGGTCAGCACGCCGCCCGACCTGATCGAGGCGGCGGTATCGTCGGGCGCGACCACGTGGCAGACCATGCGCGAGGTGCGCGCGCCCTATGCGGCGCCGACGATCCTGCTGGGACTGAACCAGACGATCCTTTATGCCTTTGCCATGCTTGTGATCGCGGCGCTGATCGGCACGACGGGACTGGGGCAGTCCATCTTTGTGGCGCTGGGGCAGGCGGATGTGGGGCTGGGCATCACATCCGGCGCGGCAATGGCGATTCTTGCGCTGGTCGCGGATCGGCTGGTGCAGGGCTTCGCGGCCGAGCGGCGACGCGCGCTCGGCCTGTGATCGCTAAAGCAGGCTGGCCACCGGGGCGCCGGGGGCCAGATCCATGTCGCGGCGCAGCTGCGCACGCGCACGGGCCAGCCGAGACATCACCGTGTTCACGCCGCAGCCGATCTGCCGGGCCAGCGCGGCAGGGCTCGTCTCCCCCGACATCACCAGCGTGATCAGCCGGGCCTGATCGGCGGGCAGGCGGCGGATGGCGCCGCGCAGATCGGCCAGCGCCAGCGTGCCGAACACCTCGGGGTCGACGCTGGGCCCTTCCTCGGCCTCGTCCAGCGGCAGATGCGGTGTGCGGCGCAGGCCCTGACGGTAAAGGTTGCGCAACGCGGCGCGCGCATAGGCGCGCAGATCCTCGACGGCGGCCACTTCGGCGCGGCGGCGCCAAAGGCGCAGCAGCGTTTCCTGCGCCAGATCCTGCGCTTCGGTTTCGCTATCGGCCAGCCGCCGGGCAAGGCGCATCAAATCGGGGTGCAGCCCCGCTAAAATCTGGGGGAGGGAGTGGGAATTCGCCACAATGCAGGGCAGGGGCATGGATTCGGCCTTTCAGGCGTTCGTTGCTCTGCCGTGCATGTTGGATGTCTTGCGCGCCGCTGCAATCCAGAGAATTTCCGCCGATGCCCCGATCAGCGCCTTTTTGCGCGGAGCGGCGCCGGCCTGGCCCGTCCAAATCGGCGGGCTATCGCCAAAAATCAAAATAAGTGTCTGACATGGGACGCAAATCACGGCTGGTGCGTCTTGTGATATGAAGCGGGCAATGCAGCCCCTTCCTAAAGCACACGACTATAGGAGAGACACAATGACCAAGTTTATCGCTTCCATCCTGGCCGCAGGCGCACTGGCAACAACAGCATTCGCAGCTGGCACGCTGGCCGACATGGACACCAATGGCGATGGCCTGCTGACCGTCGAAGAGGTTCAGGCCGCATATCCCGAAATGACCGCCGAGCAGTTCAGCGAAGCAGACGCAAACGCCGACGGCGCCCTTGACGACGCCGAGCTGACAGCCGCGCAGGACGCTGGCCTGATCCCCGCCAACGAAGGCTGAACCAGATAGCCCGGCGGCGCGTGTCCCGCGCCGCCGGACGCCTTGGTTTTCCCCGCGTCCTGGTTTCTTCTCCAAAAGATAATTGACGCGCGGAAAAGGTGGTCGCAGGGCTTGCCCGTAGGGGCGCGCCTTGCGGCGCCACTTTGTTTCAGCACGCAACGGGTTGGCAGGCAACGGACGGTGCTGCACCCGATCCCGAAGACCCCGCGCAGAGTGAAGCTCACCCCGCGCGAAGTATGCTATTTTGGTGCCGCGCGCCGCACCATTCCGAACAGGTCGCGCGGATCGTCCGGGTCGGCCAGCATGTCCAGATCCAAAAAGAACTCTGTGCCTTCGATATGTTTGCGCACGTAGCGCAGGGCGCTGAAATCTTCGGTCGCAAAGCCGACGGAATCGAACAGCGTAATCTGCGCGTCGCTGGTGCGGCCCTTGGCGGCGCCGGTCATCACCTGCCACAGCTCGGTCACGGGATGATCTTCGGCCATCTGCTGGATCTCGCCCTCGATGCGGGTCTGGGGCGGGAATTCGACGAAGATATCGGCCCGGTCCAGAATGGCGGGGGCCAGCTCGGTCTTGCCGGGGCAATCGCCGCCGATGGCGTTGATATGCACGCCCGCGCCGATCATGTTATCGGTCAGGATGGTCGCATATTGCTTGTCGGCGGTGCAGGTCGTGATGATCTGCGCGCCTTCCATGCTGGCCTCGGCGCTGTCGCACTCGACCACGTTCAGGCCCAGACCGGCGAGGTTCTTTGCGGCCTTTTTCGTCGCTGCCTTGTCAATATCGTAGAGGCGCACGTTCTTGATGCCCACGATGGCCTTCATCGCAAGGCTCTGGAATTCGGACTGCGCGCCGTTGCCGATCATTGCCATGGTATCGGCGCCCTTGGGCGCAAGGTATTTGGCCACGAGCGCGGATGTGGCGGCCGTGCGCAGCGCGGTCAGAATGGTCATCTCGCTCAGCAGCACCGGGTATCCGTTGCCGACATCGGCCAGCAGGCCAAAGGCGGTGACGGTTTGCAGCCCCTGCTTGGTATTGCTGGGGTGGCCGTTCACGTATTTGAAGCCGTACACCTCTCCATCCGAGGTGGGCATCAATTCGATCACGCCTTCGGCGGAGTGGCTGGCAACGCGGGGGGTCTTGTCGAACAGCTCCCAGCGTTTGAAATCCTCTTCGATGTAATCGGCAAGGCCGATCAGCATCTGCTCGACCCCGATATGGTGGACCAGCTTCATCATGTTGTCGACGCTGACAAACGGCACATAGGCCTTGTCGGAGGGGGGAAGGATACTCATTTTGCGGCCTTTTCTGAGGATGTGTTACGTTTTGCCAAATGCAGTCCGGCGATCATGCAGCGGACCGATCCGCCGGCGGATTCGATGGTGGGTATGTCCAGCGGCACGATGCGGGTGGACCGTTCGATCATCGCGATCTGGCCCTTGTCCAGTGCGGCCAGCGCGCGCGACGACATCGCCGTCATCAGCCCGGTGGGGGTGCTCAGCTCAATCGCGTTGCCGGCGAACTGCGCGATCTGCGTATGGGTCAGATCAATCACATCGCGGCCCGGCTCGGCCAGACGTTCGGCGATTTCGGCGCGGCGGGCGGTGTTTTTGATCATGTCGAGGCTGACCATCGCGAAATGCGTACCGATCGTCATGATAACGTTGGTATGATAAACAGGCGCGCCGTCCTCGTCCACGGCGTCGAACACCATCGGCTCGTAGCCGAAATTGGTGCAGAACCGCTCCAGCAATATGGGATCGGCGCGGTGCGAGCGGGCGACATAGGCGATGCGCCCGATATGGTCGATCACCATCGCACCGGTCCCCTCCAGCGCCATGCCGTCCTGCTCCAGCCCCGAGTAATCGGTGACAACCTGCACGCGGTAATCGCGTTTCAGCATTTCGATCACATCCTCGCGCCGCTCGCGGCGGCGGGAGGGGACGAACATCGGATAGATCGCGACATGGCCGCCGGGATGCGTGGAAAACCAGTTATTGGAAAACACCGCATCGGGCGTGTCGTCGCGTTCGTCCTGAAAGACGTGCACGCCGACGCCCTCATCGCCCAACCGCTGCACGGCGCCGTCGAATTCGCGCCACGCGTTCGCGGCAACCTCGTCATCGGTCATGGACAACAGCGATTGAAACCGGTTGTCTGCGGCGGTTTCGGGGTTTGGATGAAACCGGTTGGGCCGGATCATCACCACGTTTGCGGGGGCCTGAACCGTCATGAGAAGGCCCTTGTGGGTCGGTCGAACACCCGCCGTCCCAGCGCCGATGCCGCCAGATCAACCATCACCTGCGCGGTGCGGCCGCGATCATCCAGAAACGGGTTCAGCTCAACCAGATCGAGCGATGTCATCAGCCCCGCGTCACAGATCATCTCCATCGCCAGATGCGCCTCGCGCATGGTGGCGCCGCCGGGAACGGTGGTGCCGACGGCAGGCGCGAAACTGGGATCGAGGAAATCCACATCCAGCGACACATGCAACATGCCGCCCGCCGCCTCCACATCCTTCAGGAACGCGGCAAGGGGGCGCGCGATGCCGTTTTCGTCAATGCTGCGCATGTCGTGATAGCGCACGTCGGTCGCCTGCATCGCCTCGCGTTCGTCCGGATCGACCGATCGCAGGCCCAGCAGGCAGATATTTTCATGCGGCACAGGGTTGGCAACCTCGGGGAAGCCGTGAAACCCCGCGCGCCCGGTGACATAGCCCAGCGGCGCGCCGTGCAGATTGCCCGATGCCGTGCTTTGCGGTGTGTGGTAATCGGTATGCGCATCCAGCCACAGCACAAACAGCGGCCGGCCCATTGCGGCGGCATGGTTTGCCGCGCCCAAGACCGAGCCAAGCGCAAGCCCATGATCGCCGCCAAGGAAGATGGGCAGGCCGCGCGGCAGCGCCTCGGCGGCAGCGCGGGCAAGGGCAGAGGTCCAGCCGATCATCTCGGCGGGGGCGTAAAGATGATCCGGCAGGTCCGGGTGCGCCTCGGCCGGGTCGGGGACGACATTGCCGATGTCGATCACGTCATGGCCCAGATCCGCCAGCGCCGGGCCAATGCCCGCCACACGGTAGGCGTCGGGGCCCATCAGGCAGCCCTGGCGCCGCTTGCCGCTGTCCATGGGCGCGCCGATCAGAATGCAGGTCTTGCCGGTCATGTCGCTCTCCTATTGCGTTTGAGGCAATGTGTTGCGCAAACGGGGCGGATGGAAGTGGACAATTTGCACAAATGGGAACAAGATTGTGCGAAACGGAAGGCAAGGGTGGCGATATGGACGAAACCGATCAGGCGTTGATCTCGGCCCTCAGGCACGATGCGCGTGCGTCGCTGTCCGATCTGGCCGGGGCGCTGGGCGTGTCGCGCACAACCATACGCTCGCGCATCGAGCGTTTGCAGCGCAGCGGCGAGATTGTCGGGTTTTCGGTGGTGCTGAAGGGGGACGCGGCGCGCGATCCGGTGCGCGGACTGATGATGCTGGGGATCGAGGGGCGCGGCACGGACCGTATCCTGCGCCAGCTGAACGGCCTCAGCGCCGTGCGGGCCAGCCATACCACCAACGGGCGCTGGGATATCATCGTCGAAATCGGCGCGCCGACACTGGAAGAGCTGGACCGCGTCCTGAGCCAGATCCGCC
Organism: Roseovarius dicentrarchi; assembly: GCF_003316635.1. Classification (GTDB taxonomy): domain Bacteria; phylum Pseudomonadota; class Alphaproteobacteria; order Rhodobacterales; family Rhodobacteraceae; genus Roseovarius; species Roseovarius dicentrarchi. Next base: position 95,476 of record NZ_QNQP01000013.1, read on the forward strand.
GCATGGACGGGATCGTCAGCAGCGAAACCAGCCTGCTGCTGAGCACGCGCAAATCGGCAGGTTAGCGACCGGTCAGCGTCGGGCCGCCATGCCCCACATCACCGCCAGCGCCAGCGATGCCAGCATGTTCCAGCTGGCCATCGACAGGCCCAGCATTTGCCAGACAACCGCGTCGCATTTCACCATGTTCAGCGGGCCGTCAAGGCGCAGCAGATCGCCGCCACCCCCGCCCGAGCAGGAGGATGGACCGGCCCACCAGCCCCGCTCGACCCCGGTGTGATAGGCGCCGATGCCGGCCGAAATCAGCACGGCGAGCATCCCCAGCCACGGCATGACGCGCCCGTGCGACCAGCGCCCCAGCGCCAGCGCAAACAGGCCGATCAGCGCGGCAGTGGCATGCGGCCAGCGCTGCCACAGGCACATCTGGCAGGGCGCCAGCCCGCCCAGATGCTGAAACCCCAGCGCCGTCAGCAAAAGCCCCAGCGATCCAAGCGCGGCCAGGGCGATCCATGCGTTACGGGTCATATTACAACACCTTTACCAACAGGAAGCCTCCGACAAGCGCGGCAAAGAACAGGACGAACATAAGTCCCAGACGCCGCTCGACAAAGTCGCGGATCGGCGCGCCGTATTTCCACAGCAGCGCCGCAACAACGAAAAACCGCAGGCCGCGCGCCAGTAGCGAGGTCAGGATGAACGTGCTCAGCGCCATGCCGGTCCAGCCGGACATGATCGTAATCACCTTATAGGGAAACGGCGTGACGCCTGCGGCCAGCACGGCCCAGAACCCCATATCGTTGAAGCGCGTGCTGAATTCGGCCATCGCATCCGCCTTGCCCAGCGATTCCAGTATCGGGCGGCCCAGCTGCTCGAACGCGAGCGATCCGATCGCGTAGCCGGCCAGCCCGCCCAGCACGGAGGCCAGCATCGCCAGTCCGGCGATGGCCCAGGCGCGGTGCGGGCGGGCCAGGATCATCGGGATCATCAAAACGTCCGGCGGGATCGGAAAGACCGAGCTTTCGATGAAGGCGACAGCGGCCAGCACCCACATTGCGCGCGGGTGTTCGGCCATGGCGATGGTGCGATCATATAGGCGTCGTATCATCGGCGGCGCGCGCTCCGTATCTGGCGGGTTGCAGCGGCTCAGACCATGTGCGGCGGTGCCGGTCAAGCCCCAGCGCCGCGCATCACGCAAATGCGCGCGCCGCCACATCCGCAGCTAAAAAACCCGCGCGGCAGGGCTGGACGCGCGCCGCGCCCTTCGCTAGATGTTTGCGCAGTGCGCCCAAGTGGCGGAATGGTAGACGCAGGGGATTCAAAATCCCCCGCCGCAAGGCGTGCCGGTTCGAGTCCGGCCTTGGGTACCACCTTGTTTTTGCAGGGTTTTCCGCGATATTCATGTTGGGGACGTCTGGGGAATGTGCCCAGACTCCCACACCAGACTCCCACATCAAGATTCGGCCCGTCGTAACTGCGCGGTGCGGGAAAGAGCTCTACGACTCGCTTCTTTGCGATACTTGGCAACCGTTTCGGGGCTTTGACCCGTCACTGCTTGGATTTCCGCATCGGAGCAACCGGCTTCAGCAAGCTCAACGCACGCCCGTTTTCTGAGCCCATGAAGACTGTAGCGTTTTGCGTCATCGTCTGTTGATTGTCATTGAGAACTGACCCGGCACCAGCAGAAATTGTCATTGAGAATTGACCCATGTGCAACCTTGCCGCGGCTTGAATCAGCTGGGGGCGCATGGAGTGATAGACATGGGATTTTTGA
>NZ_QNQP01000014.1 GCF_003316635.1 Roseovarius dicentrarchi
CGTCGCAAGCAAAGCCCCCAGACGGACTCGCTATATGAGGGCGGTCCGCCTGGGGGCTTTGTCACTCCAGAGGTGGGTCAAAATTAAACGCTGAAACGGGGTCAGTTTTAAACGCTCATTGACATCTATGGCAAAAGCGGACCGTTTGGTGCATCCTCCAAAATCACGATCTTGCAAGTTATTGATTTCAATAATGAATTACCCATGCCTGAAATTCATTGCGGAAAGTTTATGTGGCAGATGTCAGTTGTTGAAACACCCCGGTCGCCCGTCAGCCGCGCCCGCCGCCATCCCATCTGCGCCACGCAAGGTAGGCCAGACCGCCAAGCGCGGCAACGCCGGCGATGAGGGTCAGGTGGCGCGGCCGCACCCCCTGCCCCGAGGTCGACACCTCGCCGGGATGATAGCGCGGATCAAGCAGGCGGGTATCGGCCAGAAACCCGCCGATGATGCCGGGCGCGCGCGGATCAATGGGGCGCAAGCCCCGGCCCTGTCCGGTGTTCAGCCTGTAGATGGCCCCGATCAGCGAGCCTTCTTCTTGCAACTTGTCATTAAAAACCTGTTCCTCAACGCCCAGATGCTCGGACAACAGCCGCACCCGGAAGGCGGTGATCAATGCCTCTGGCCCCTCGATGGCGACATCGCATTCGGTGTCAAACCCCATGGATCTGTCGTTCAGGTTGCTGGACCCGATGCGCAGCACGCTGGCGTCGGCGATCATGATCTTGGCGTGGACATAAATCGGATCACCTTCGGAGGTGACGGGGTAATAGATGCGAAAGCGGTCCTCGTGATCGGCGGCGCGAAGGCTGTCGATCATGCGGGCCCGCAAGACATGCATGGCGTCATCTTCAAATTGCGACAGGGCCGCCTTGGGATTGATCACGATGATCTCGGGACCGCCCTGCTCGCGCAGCCGGGCTTCCAGCGCGGCGCAAACAGTTTCTGACGCAAAGTATTGCGATTCGATGTAAATCGCGTGCTCAGCTGCCTTGATACTGTCAATATAAAGGTGCTCAATCTCGTTGATGAGCGGCGCGCCGTCATAGGGCGGCTCGGTCCGGGCGATGGCGACGTCCACATCGGTGGCATCGACGCCCAGATCATCGGGCCAAATATCCTCGGCCTTTCTGTCCGGACGCTCCAGCGTGTCGCCCGTAGCGCGCTGCCAGCGCATGCGCGACAGCTCGGCCAGCGCGGTCGCAGCGGGTCCGGTCAGCGCGGACGTTGCGTCATGCCACGGCTCGGACGGGGAGCCATCCTTGCGCACGCGGCGCGGGTCACTGGGCAGATGTTCGGACGTATCCCAGCGATCCTCGGTGGCGTCGATCCCGCCGCAAAAGGCCAGCTTGTCATCGGCGACGACGATCTTCTGGTGATGGCACGCGCCAAACGGATGATGCCCGTCGAGCGCGAAGTGAATGCGGTCGGAGCCGAAAACGCTGAGCGCGATGGTCGGCACCCAGCGTCCCGGCGCGGCCAGAGCCGCGCCGTTCCACTTGAGCAGATACACGTTCAGATCCGGCGCCCGCTCGACCGCCGCCTCAAGAAACGCGCCCAGCTGGTTGGGAAACCCATCAGGGGCCAGCCCGTCCTCGTCACTGTCGCCGGGCAGCATTTCGATTTCAAAGTCGAAATCCCAGCCGATCAGCAACAGCTCGTGCTTGACGTTCAGGATGATCTTGCGCAGCACGCGAAAGTAATCCGCCGCATCGACGATCAGCGCCATCTTGTCCGCCCGTGCCACGCGCCAGCAGTTTTCATCGCTGCGAAAGATCGACTTGAGTGACTGTGAACGTTGCATGTGGGTCTGTCCCTGCCTTGTTACGCGCGCCAATAGTGAACTAGGCTTTTATTCCGTCCCTATTGCAATGCGGTATATCCCGGCAGGTTCCGGAAAATCGGCAGCCCGGCGGTTATTTGTGACGCGCGGCGACACTTGGCGCATTTGCAGTGCAGGTGATTTGGGGTGCGGCACTGTCCCATTGGATGCGCCGCTTTTTCGCCCTGCTGAACATGCAGGGGTCATGCAGCGCCGCTTCGGGGTCAGGCGCGCATCTTACGCCTTGCGCAGCAGATAGGTGTCCATGATCCAGCCATGCCGGGCGCGCGCCGCGGTGCGGATTGCCTCGATGGGCTGCGCTGCATCGGCCAGCGGGCCGTCATAAAGCACCTGCTGGGGCATGCCCAGAAAGGCCCCCCACCAGATGGTGACGCCCGCCGGGTCCAGCCTGCGAAAGCTGCATTCGCCGTCCAGCATGACCGCGACAGTTTCGGCGCCCATCGGCCAGCCGTGATCGCGCAGGCGGCGGCCGGTCGTGATCTGAACGGGGCCGTTCACGGTGTTCAGCGGAATGGCGTGGGCCGCCGTCAGCGCCTGAATGGCGGTGATCCCCGGCACAACGCGGATGCGCGGCGGCACGGGCAGGCGCGCCGCAATGCGCAAGGTGCTGTCGTAAAGGGAGGGATCGCCCCACACCAAAAGCGCGACAGGCCCGGCAGAGCCACCTTTGCCCATCGCCGCGTGCCAGCGTTCGGCAATCTGGTCGTGCCAAGCGTCCACGCGCTCCAGATATGGCAGGCCGGGATCGCGCACCGGATAGTCAAACGGAACGATCCGCGCAGTGGTGCCGCTGGCTGCAATGATCCGGCGGCGCAACTCGGCCAGATCATCCTTGCCCGCGCCCTTTTGCGGCACAAGGATCGTTGCGGCATCGCGCAGCGCCTGCATCCCCTCGCCCGTCACATGGACGGGGCTGCCCGTGCCGATCCCGATCAACCACAGATCCTGCATCACTGAAATTCCTGCCTGAATGTCCGGGCCCGATATCGGGCCCGGAACAGTGCCGCGATCAGCTTGCGTGATACAAACGGTGCGTGAACAACCCGCGGAGACCGCCGCCGCGCAGCGCCTTGGCACCCGCCAGGACAGCCAGATCGGCAATCGGCTCGATCACCACGACCAGCATGTAGGCCGCGCCAAATGTCCAGACCGCGTTCAGATTGTCCGCGCCAAAGCCCTGACCATAGAACGCCCAGAACGCGACCCAGGCAACCACGCCGCCCTGATAGGCGACCGACAGCTTGAACACATCCGCATAGGCCAGATCGACATAGGCCCGGTCCTGCGGAATGATGCGCCGCGCCAGCGCGTCGATGGCAAAGAGCGGCACCAGCAGCGTTGTGACATTGACAAAGAACATCGGCATGTCGCTGGGCGCAAAGAACATGCCCTGAATCAGCAGGCCCGCCGCCAACCCGATGGCGGACGGGGCCGCACCCAGTAGCAAAAACAGCGTCGTGCCAAGGATGAAATGCACCTCGGACACGCCGACGGCAAAATGCGGCAGCAGTTCAAAGAAGATGAAAACGCCGATCGTGGCCAGCACGGTACGCACGGCAAAGGAGGCGATATTATGCCCCGCCAGATCATCCACGATCAGCTTGACGGAATAGCCGGCAGCGGCTGCGGCGGTGCCATAGGCAAACACCATCTTGGCGCCGTCAACGACGCCAGGTTCGATATGCATGAGTATAGTCCCTTGTTAAGTCGCCCCTCCGGCGACGCCAGTTATGATGAAGGCACGAACGGCCTTCGGTTTCACGGCAGGTCTCCTGACTTGCGGGTCAATGCGCGCGGGCCCTTCCCAGCCGTTTGGCCAGTGGTTTTGCCTTTGCGCTCACCGCTTACAGTTGCGGGGGCAGTCCGGGTCTTTCACCCGATTCCCTTTGAAGCCACAGATGTGGCACCGTATCCCGACGCTACGTCAAACAGCCGCGGCGCGCAAAGGATTCTTCACCCCTCGGCCAGTGGGCCGTAGAGAATTAGGGCAGGCGCATCGCCGATTCCCGCGCGCAGATGATCGGCCAGATCGGCAACCGTCAGGCGCGTCAGGCGCTGATGCGGGCCGCTCACATCCTCGGCCAGCAGCGCGGGCGTATCACCGGGCAGGCCATGGGCATGCAGCGCCTCGTACAGCTTGGGAAACGTGCGTTTGCCCATGAAAACAACGGTTGACGCCATGGGATCAGCCAGCGCGAGCAGGTTCATATCCTCGGGCAGCTGGCCGCTGATGTCATGCCCGGTGACGAACTGCACCCGCCGCGCGCTCAGCCGCCGGGTCAGCGGAATACCGGCGGCGGCAGCGGCGGCAATGGCCGATGGCACGCCGGGAATGATCTCGTAGGGGATGCCCGCCTCGCGCAGTGCGATCAGCTCCTCCTCCAGCCGGCCAAAGAGGCCGCTATCGCCGGATTTCAGCCGCACAATGCGCTGATTGCTCTGCGCATACTCAACCAGAAGACGACTGACGTGATGCTGGCGCGGCGATGCGCGCCCGGCGCGTTTGCCCACGCCGATCAGGTCCGCACCGCTGCGCGCATGGCCCAGTATCGGGCCTGACGACAGATCGTCAAACAGCACCGCATCGGCGCGGCGCAGACGGTCCACCGCCTTCAGCGTCAACAGCTCCGGGTCGCCTGGGCCGGACCCGACAAAGCTGACGAAGCCGCTCATGCCTCCTGCCCCGTGATCAGATGAAAAAACGTGCCGGTGACGTTGCCGCGCAGCGATCCGGTTTCAGGCACCGCGTTGCCATCGGCATCGGCCACCTTGGCCAGCGGCGCATCGGGCTGCTCCAGAATGGTCGAATAATGGTACTCATGCCCGCGCAGCCGCGCGCCCGGCGCATGCGCCGGCATCGGCGCTCGCAGTTCTGCCTGCCGATAGCCCAGATGAAACTTGCGTTTCTCATAGCTGGTCACAAGGCCCAGCAGCCCGGCCATCGCGTGGCGCTGCCCTTCCTTGTCGATCAGCCCCGCGCCCAGCGCCATGTAGCCGCCGCATTCGCCATGCACGGGCCGCGTTTCGGCATGGCGCCGCAGCCCGGCGCGGAATGTATCCGCCGCCGCCAAACGGCCTGCGTGCAGTTCGGGGTAACCGCCGGGCAGCCAAACCAGATCGGCGGTGGCGTCCGGCGCCTCATCGGCCAGCGGCGAGAACGGCAGCACCTCGGCGCCCGCCGCGCGCCAGCCCTCCACCAGATGCGGATAGGTGAACGAAAACGCCGCATCCTGCGCCAGCGCGATCCGCTGCGCGGGCGGCGCAGGCAGCGCGCCGCCCTGCGCCAGAGGCTTGCCACGCGCCGCCGCCTTGATCGCCTCCAGATCGACATGTGTCCGCAGGAACGCCGCATAGCCGGCGATGGCGGCCTCCAGATCGGGATGCTCGACCGCCTGTATCAGGCCCAGATGCCGCTCCGGCAGGGTCAGATCACCGCGCCGGGGCAGCGCGCCCAGCACCTTCAGCCCTGCCTTTTCCATGCCCAGCGCCGTCAGGCGTTCATGCCGGGGCGATGCGACGCGGTTCAGGATCACGCCCGCAAAGGGTAGATCGGGGTTATACATCCGAAACCCCAGCGCCGCCGCCGCCGCCGATTGCGCCTGTCCGCTGACATCGACCACCAGCACCACAGGCCAGCCCATACGCTGCGCCGTCTCGGCACTGGTGCCAAAACCGCTCTGCCCGCGCGTGGCGACCCCGTCATAAAGGCCCATCGACCCCTCGGCGACGCAGATTTCCGCGCCTTTCGCCTGCGCCGCAATGGCGCTCAGCAGCCCCTCGCCCATCGCCCAGGTGTCAAGGTTGAAGGACGCGCGCCCCGCAGCGGCCAGATGAAAGGCCGGGTCGATGTAATCGGGCCCCGATTTGAACGGCTGCACGCGCATCCCGTCCTCGGCCAGCGCCCGCAGAAGGCCCAGCATAACGGTGGTCTTGCCGGTCCCCGAGGAGGGCGCCGAAATCATGATCCCCGGTGCATTATTCATCCTTGTCACTCCAATCTGCCCAAGGGCTGCCCGCGCTTTGCGGGCGGTAGCGGCGGTCGTAATCCCTGGCATAAAGGCAGCTTTCGTCGAACCCCTCGCCACCCAGCGCAGGCCCGACAAGGATCAGCGCGGTGCGGGTGATCCCCGCGTCCATCCGCCCGGCGATATCGGCCAGCGTGCCGCGAATGATCCGCTCATCGGGCCATGAGGCCCGGAACACGATGGCGACCGGGCAATCGGCGCCATAGGCGGGCGTCAGGGCCGCCGTCACATGATCCAGATTCTGGATCGACAGGTGGATCGCCAGCGTGGCCCCTGTCGCGGCGAAATTCGCCAGCGTCTCGCCCTCCGGCATCGAGGACGCGCGCCCCGGCGTGCGCGTCAGTACCACCGATTGCGCCAGCCCCGGCAGCGTCAGCTCGGCGCCCAGCGACGCGGCGGCGGCGGCAAAGGACGGCACGCCCGGCGTGACAGTCACCGGAATATCCAGATCGCGCAGGCGGCGCATCTGCTCGCCCATCGCGGACCAGACCGACAGATCACCGGAATGGAGCCGCGCAACGTCCTGACCGGCCTCATGCGCGCGCTGCATTTCGGCGATGATCGCGTCCAGATCCATCGGCGCGGTGTTGATGATATGCGCGCCCTCAGGGCAGTGGCGCAGGATCTCCTCCGGCACCAGCGATCCGGCATAAAGGCACACCGGGCAGGCCGCGATCAGATCGCGCCCCCGCAGCGTCAACAGGTCCGGCGCGCCGGGGCCTGCGCCGATGAAGTGAATGGTCATGGTCCGTCTCCTTCTGCCATGGCGCAGGTGGCCATGCGATCGGGTGAAATCTGCCGCGCCGCGATCAGTCGCGCGCCGTGGCCGGCCGCTGCCAGCGCCGCCGCCTCGGCCACGCTGCCGGTGCCGTGGGCGGCTTGTGATGCGGGGGAATGGGTGCAGGTTTCCTGCGCCTTCAATAACGCAGGCGGCACGGCATGGATCGGCACGCCCAGTTCCCCGGCCAAACCTCGCAATCCCGCGCTGTTCTCTTTGCCCGCTGCCGTTGCCAGCAGATCAGGCGCCGCGCCGCAGGCGGCCAGCGCCGCGCGCAGGCTGGCCGCGTCGGCACCTGTGCGAAATCCGAAGCCCGCAACAATCATGAAACCGCGCTCCACTGCACCACCGGATAGCTGGCCCTCCAGCCGGTCCTGCCCCCTAGCGGCGCCGCCTGCGCCAATTCGATCCGCAGCAGATCACCGCCCAGCCGCGCCTGCGCGCGGGTCAGAAGCGCCTCGGATTCCAGCGTGACGGCATTGGCGACGATGCGCGTGCCGGGGGCCAGATGCGCGGCCAGCCAGTCCAGCAGCTCCTGCGATAGCCCGCCGCCGATGAATACCGCATCGGGCGGCGCCAGCCCCGCCAGCGCCTCTGGCGCTGCGCCCTGCACCACCTTCAGCCGGTCCATCCCTAGCCGCGCCGCGTTCTGCAAAATCTGCGCCGCGCGATCCTCGCGCGGCTCGACCGTGGTGGCGCGCATTGTGGGATGGGCCAGCAGCCATTCGATGCCGATCGAGCCGGAGCCGCCGCCGATATCCCACAGATGCTGCCCCGGACAGGGCGCCAGTGCCGACAGGGTCAGCGCGCGCACGGGCCGCTTGGTCATCTGCCCGTCGCTTTCGAACCATGCGTCAGGTCGGCCACTGGCCAGCGGCAGCGCCGCGCCATCGCCTTTGACCTGAACGGCGGCGCAGACGGGATGCGCAAATGCGGCGTCCGGCATAGCGCCGGCCGCGCCGTCGCTGCGCCGCTCAGCCGGGCCGCCCACGGATTCAAACACCGTCACCCGCGACGCGCCGAAACCCGCATCGCGCAGATACTCGGCCAGTCCCCGCACCGCATCGCCATCGCGCAGCAGCACGATCATGCGCCCCCCTGCCGCCAGCGCAGGGCGCAGCCGGGCCAGCGGCGCGGCATGCAGGCCGTGGCACGCCGTATGCTCCAGCGGCCAGCCCATCCGCGCCGCCACCAGCGAAAAGGTCGACGGGCCGGGCAGCGCCGTCCATTCCCCGGCGCGCAGATGGCGCGCGATGCTGGTGCCCGCCCCGAACCAGAACGGATCGCCCGAGGCCAGCATGACCACCCGCCGCCCGCGCAGCGCCAGCAGCCGCGCGATACCATCCGCAAAGGGCACCGGCCATTCCACCAGATCCGCTCCCAGCGGCGGCAGCAGCGCCAGATGCCGCGGCGCGCCCATCACGATTTCCGCCGCCTCCAGCGCGGCGCGGCTTGCGGGGGGCAGGCCCGCCGGTGCATCCTCGCCAATGCCAACGATGGTCAACCACGGAGCGTCAGACATGCACCTGAACCCCCTCATTCTGGGCGGCACGACCGAGGCAACCGCGCTGTGCGCGGCGCTGGACGCGGCAGGGATTTCCGGCACAGTGTCCTTTGCCGGACGGGTGCGGCGCCCGGTGCGCCAGCCGCTGCCGCAGCGTGTCGGCGGGTTTGGCGGTGCGGCCGGGCTGGCCGCGTATCTGGCCGCGCAGCGCATCAGCCACGTGATCGACGCCACCCATCCCTTTGCCGCGCGGATGAGCGCCAATGCCGTGGCCGCGTGCACCGCCGCAAATGTGCCGCTGATCGCGCTGACACGCGCGCCATGGCAGGCCGGGCCGGGCGACGACTGGACCCATGTGCCCGATATCGCGGGCGCGGTGGCGGCGCTGGACCGCCCTGCCCTGCGCGTCATGCTGGCGGTGGGGCGGATGCATCTGGCCGAATTTGCGCCAAATCCGCAGCATTTCTACCTGCTGCGCCTGATTGATGCACCGGATACGCCCCTGCCCCTGCCCGAGTGCACCATCGTGCAGGACCGCGGCCCGTTCAGCGTGGCGGGCGATCTGGCGCTGATGCGGCGCCACCGGATTGATCTGGTGGTGTCCAAGAATTCCGGCGGCACCGGCGCGGCGGCCAAGATTACCGCCGCCCGCCAGCTGGGCCTGCCGGTGCTGATGATAGACCGCCCCGCGATCCCGCCGCGCGCCGAGGCGCACAGCCCTGCCGAAGTGCTGGACTGGTTGCGTCATTCGGGCACCGCGCGCGGCGTATAGACAAACGGCGCGCCATCCCGCGCGATGATCCGCGTTGCCGAATTGCCAACCAGAACAACGGTGCGCATATCGGCCATATCAGGGCGCGCATCGGGCAGCGCAATGACGCGAAGCGACTCTTCCGGGGTGCTGACGGCGCGGGCAAAGATGACGGGGCGCGCGTCACCGCATGCCTCGTTCAGCACGGCCAGAACGCGGGCGAACCCTTCGGGCCGCGCGCGCGAGCGGGGGTTGTAAAAGGCCATCGCAAAATCGGCCTCAGCCGCCAGCCGCAACCGCTTTTCGATCAGCGCCCAGGGTTTCAGATTGTCGCTGAGGTTGATCGCGCAGAAATCATGCCCCAGCGGCGCACCCGCCCGCGCCGCCGCCGCCAGCATGGCGGTGATGCCGGGCAGCACGGCGATATCCAGATCGCGCCAGTGCGGCGGGCCGGCCTCCACCGCCTCGAACACCGCCGAGGCCATGGCGAAAACCCCCGGATCGCCGGACGAGACGATGACAACATGGCGCCCGTCGCAGGCCATTTGCAGCGCGTGGCGGGCGCGGTCCAGCTCGACCCGGTTGTCGCTGGGATGCAGCACCAGACCGGGGCGCGGCGCCACCCGCGCGACATAAGGGATATAGCCGACGATATCGGTGGCGCGGTCCAGCGCGCCGCGCACCTCGGGCGTCTCCATTGCATCCGCGCCCGGCCCCAGCCCGGCAATGACCAGCGATCCGGTCATGGCCGCCGTCCCTGCCCATGCACGATCACGATGGAAAAATAAGGCGTCACGCGCCCCTCTGCCCCGGCCAGCGGTTGTACGGTCTGCCCCTCCATGCTGGCATATTCGACCAGCCATGCGGCGTCATATTTGCCCGCGCTGCGCAGCGCGCGGCGCACCTTTTCGATGTTGCGCCCGATCTTCATCACAACCAGCGCATCGGCAGCGGCCATGTGGCGCGCCAGATCATCCTCGGGCAAGGTGGCCATCAGCACGGACAACACATCATCGCCCCATGTGACCGGCTGGCCCGTCGCCGTCCATGCCGCCGACATGCCGGTAATGGCAGGCACCACCGCGACCGGCACGTCATCCTTCAGCCGCTGATAAAGATGCATGAACGATCCGTAGAAAAACGGATCGCCCTCGCACAAGACCACCACATCGGCGCCGCCGCGCGCCAGATCGCGCAGATGCGCGGTGCAGCCCTCGTAGAACGCCGACAGCGCCGCGTTATAGCCCGGATCGGTCAGCGGGATTTCGGTGGTGACGGGATATTCCATTGCGTATTCCACCGCATCGGGGTGCAGCAGCTCCTCGACAATGGCGCGCGCGCGGCCTGCCCGCCCTTCCTTGCGAAAATAGGCTATATGGCGCGCGCCGGCCAGCAGGCGGTGGGCGCGCACGCTCATCAGATCGGCGTCGCCGGGGCCAAGGCCGACGCCGTGGATCGTGCCGGGCGCCACCGCGGGGCCGGTCATTCCGCGCGGCTCGCGATGGCGTTGATCGCGGCCACGGTGATGGCGCTGCCGCCCAGACGCCCCTCGACAATGCAGCAGGGCACGGGCGGCGCGGCCCACAGCGCGTCCTTGCTTTCGCGCGCCCCGACGAACCCGACGGGGCAGCCGATGATCGCCGCGGGGCGCGGACAATCCGGGTCCGCCAGCATGTTCAGCAGGTGAAACAGCGCGGTCGGCGCGTTGCCGATCGCCACCAGCGCGCCCTCCAGATGCGGGCGCCACAGCTCCAGCGCGGCGGCAGAGCGGGTGTTGGACATTTGCGCCGCCAGCCCCGGCACGGCGGGATCGCGCAGGGTGCAGATCACCTGGTTATCCTTTGGCAGGCGGGTGCGCGTCACGCCTTCGCTGACCATATGCGCGTCGCACAGGATCGGCGCACCGGCGGCCAGCGCGGCGCGGGCGGCGGTGGCAAAACCGGGCGACATGCGGATGTGACGCTCCAGCCCGACCATGCCGGCGGCGTGGATCATGCGCACGGCAATCGGCTCCTCGCTTGCGTCAAAGCGGGCCAGATCGGCCTCGGCGCGGATCATCGCAAAGGATTGCGCATAAATCGCGGCGCCGTTCGTCTCATACGTGTGGATCATGGTGTTTTGCTCAATGTGTTATGCTCAAATTCGGCCAGAATGTCATCGGGGTGACGCCCGCATCGCTCAGGTGTATCGCCAGCACTGCCGCGCCGCAGCATGTCAAACCGGCCATCGCGGCCAATCAGCGTCACATCCGCAGGCGCCTGCCGCGCACAGCCTTTGGCGCAGCCCGACACATGCAGCGTGCCGGATATGTGCGGCGCGAGGGCGCGCGCAAGGACGCGCGTCTCGACACTGGCCGAGGGGCAAAGGGGCGCGCCGGGGCAGGCATCGGCCCGCATCAGCGGATCGTCCGCGTCTGTGACAAACGCCGCGTCACCCGGTGGCGCGCCGCCCTCCAGCAGCAGCATCCGCCACGGTGTCAGGCGGATGCCGGGCAAGTCTTGCGCGGCGATCACGCGGCAGAGGGCGGCGGCATCCACATGCCCGAACGCCGCGCCGATCAGCGCGCCGCCATGATGCGCGCCGATGCGGGGCGCGGGCGCGGGCGCCAGCGCGGGCGCATCGCACCATTCGGGCGGCAAGGGCATCTGCGCAAGGACGCGCGCCATCCGCCGCCGCTCGGACGTGATGCGCGCGGCCAGCCAGTGGGCCATGTCGATCAGCGCCGGAAGGGCGGTTTCTTCGATCACGGCGCGCCCGGCCGCCGCGCCATCCGCGCGCAGGATCAGGCCATGCGCGCTCCGCTCGATCCGTATATCGGCGCTGGCGGCATCCAGGCAGGGCTGCGGCCCGCAATCGACGGCAAAGCCGACCTTGGCGGGCAGATCCGGCAGATCGCCCAGCCGGTCCAGCAGCGCCAGCGATAGGCCGTGCGTCACATCGCCCGCCTGCCAGAACGGCGCCACCAGAATATTGCGCCGCGCCTCCAGCGCCGGGTCCGTGTCCAGCAGGCCCAGCCCCGCCAGCGCGGCCAGCAGCGCGTCGTGATCCCCCGGCGGCACGCCGCGGATCTGCACATTCGCCCGGCTGGTCAGGTCCAGATAGCCCTGCCCGTACCGCTGCGCCAGATCGCATAGGCTAAGAGCCTGCTGCGCGCTCAGCCGCGCCAGCGCCGGGCGGATGCGCACCACCAGACCGTCGGCGGCCATCATCGGGCGATGCGCGCCGGGGCACCAGCCCTTGACCCCGCTCATGCGCCCGCCCCCGGCTGCGCCATCACCGAATTGCGCCGCGTCTGCCACAGCCCCGCCTCCAGCAGCGCGGCAAAGCGGGCGCGCATGGCGCGGTGCGCGTCGGGGTTGGCATCGCGCAGGAACGCATCGGTTTCGGGATCGCCCAGCGTGGCATCATGGTAGAGGTCGAACAGATGCGGCGGCACCGCGCCCGCCAGATGCGCGAAACTGGCCATGTGATCCAGCGTGGCGGCGATTTCGGCGGCGCCGCGAAACCCGTGCTGCTTCATGCCATTGATCCAGCCGGGATTGGCGGCGCGGGCGCGCACGACGCGCCCGATTTCCTCGGGCAGCGCGCGGGCGCGGGGGCGCGCGGGGTCGGTGTTGTCCAGATGATAAAGCGCGGCGCGCCCGCCCGTCACGGCCTGCGCGGCGGCAAAGCCCGCCTCGTGCGCGGCGTAATCGCCCGCCAGCAGCAGATCGGTTTCGGGCAGGTCCTGCGCATGGACGAAACTGCCCGCACCGGCGACGCGGGCGCGAATGCCGGGCGCATCATGTGTGGCCGCCTCGCCGTCCAGCGCCCATGCGCTGGCGTTCAGCCATGCCTGCCCGGCGCGCGCGCGGCCCGCATCGCTATAGTCGTCCAGCGCGGTGCCCATCCCCAGCCCGAAGGACCCCGGCGCGGGGCCGTACACGCGCGCCAGATCGGCCTGCCCGGCATAGGGGTTCCACTCGGGCGCCTCGTCCCGCGCGGCAAGCGCGCGCACGGCTTGCCCGAACAGCGCCGACAGGGTCGGGAACACATCACGAAACAGGCCCGAGACGCGCAAGGTGACGTCGATGCGCGGGCGGTCCAGCTCGGCCAGCGGCAGCACCTCGATACCCGACACCCGCTCGGACCCGGCATCCCAGACGGGCCGCACCCCCAGAAGGTGCAGCGCCATGGCGAAATCCTCGCCCGCTGTGCGCATGGTGGCCGACCCCCACAGATCGACGACCACGCCGCGCGGCCAGTCGCCCTCGTCCTGCAGGTGGCGGCGCGTCAGCTCGGCCGCCAGCCGGATGCCTTGCGCGTGCGCGGCGCGGGTCGGCACCGCGCGCGGATCGGTGGTATAGAGGTTGCGCCCGGTCGGCAGCACATCGCGCCGCCCCCGGTAGGGCGATCCCGAAGGCCCCGCCGCAATGCGCCGCCCGTCCAGCGCATCCAAGAGCGCCTGCCGCTCGCCCGCGACGGAAATAGCGGTGTCAAACGGCGCCGCGGCGCGCGGCGCGCGGCCCCAGATATGCAGCCCCTCGCCGAACTGGCTTTCCTTGATGTCGCAAACGAAACGGTCGATCCGGGTGATCGCCTCGGCGCTACACGCCGCGAGGTCCAGACCCAGATCCTGCTCGACCCCCTGCGCCTGCGCCTCCTCGCGGATATCGCCTTGCAGCCGGTCTCGGCGGCGCGGGTCCAGCCCGTCGGCGTTGGAAAACTCGTCCAAGAGCGCCTCAAGCCGGGCCAGACGGTCGGGCGTGCCGCTGGCGCGCTGGGGCGGCGGGATATGGCCCAGCGTGACCGCGCCGATGCGCCGCTTGGCCTGCGCCGCCTCGCCGGGGTCGTTGACGATGAAGGGGTATATCACCGGCAGCGCGCCGGTCAGAACCTCGGGCCAGCATGTCTCCGACAGGGCCACCGATTTGCCCGGCAGCCATTCCAGCGTGCCATGCGCGCCGATATGCACCATGGCATCCGCGCGGCCTTGCAGCCACAGATAGAACGCCACATAGGCATGGCGCGGCGTGCGGGCCATGTCGTGATAGCTGTCCTCGCGACCCTTGGGCGTATCCCGTTCAGGCTGTAGCGCGATCCATGCGGTGCCGCGCTGGATGGCGGCGAAGTGAAAGGCACCGCCTTGGCAATCGGGGTCATCCTCGGGCGCGCCCCAGACGTCGGCCAGCGTTTTTCGCAATTCTTCGGGCAGATGCGCCAATGCCGCCTTGTACTCCGCCAGCGGCCACGCGGTGCTGCGCTCCGAAAGCGCCTCCTGCAAGGGCGCATCATCCGAACCGATATCATATCCGGCAGCGCCCAGATCATTCAGGATCGCGCCCGCCGATTGCGGCGCGTCAAGGCCGACGGCGTGGCCCATGTTCCAGTCCTTGCCGGGATAGGTGGACAGGATCAGCGCCACGCGCCGCTGCGCGGGCGGGGTCGCGGCCAGCCGGGTCCAGCCCTGAACGCGCCTCGCAATCGCCGCGATCCGGCCCGTATCGGCGCGGTGGGCAAAGCGCGAATATTGCAGATGCGCGTCCTCTTTGCCCGGATCCTTGAAGCTGGCGACGCCGCCCATGATGCGCCCGTCCACCTCGGGCAGGACGACATGCATCGCCAGATCGGCAGGCGACAGCCCCCGCTCGGCCCCCGCCCACGCCTTGCGGGTGGAGGTGGCCAGCGCCACCTGAAACACCGGCACGCCGCCTGCGTCCAGCGGCGACGCGCCGCCCGCCCCCTTGCCGGAGAACGCGGTGGCGTTGACGATGGCGGCAGGCGCCAGATGCGCCACCTGCCGCGCCAGCCAGCCCGCCGCCTCGGGTGCCTTCAGCGACGGGGCAAAGAGCGCGATCACGTCAAAGCCGCGCGCGCGAAAGGCGGCAAACAGCGCCGCGATGGGCGCCAGATCGGCAGCCACAAGGTAGGACCGGTAGAACACCACCGCGATGCGCGGCGCGCCCGCCAGCGCGTCTTCGGCCCCCAGCGCCAGAACCGGGCAACAGGCCCCCTCCTCCGGCGTCCAGGCGCCGACGGCGGGCAGCGATTTGGCGCCGCGCACCGGCCCGGCATAGAGCCCCGCGGCCAGCGCCATCTGCGCCAGCGCGGCCTGCGCCGCCACCGCGCCGCCCGCATCGCATAAATGCGCCAGCCGCCGCAGCGTTGACGTGGGCAATGTCGAGATTTCGTCCAGCCGCGCATCGGGCCGCCCGTCGGCGGGCAGAACGGCCAGCGCGATGCCCTTTTGCTGCGCCAGCGCGCGGATGCTTTGCAGCCCGTAGGGCCAGTAGGGCACGCCGCCGATCAGCCGGATCAGGATGCCGCGCGCGCCGCTCAGCGTCTGTTCGATATAGGTATCGACCGACAGGGGATGTTTCAGCGCCACGATATTGGCCAGCCGCAGCGACGGCATCCGCCCGTCCGGCCCGCCGCCGCGGTGCCAGCCTTCCGCAAAGGCGCCAAGGTCGGAATCCGACAGCGACAGCACCACCAGATCGGCGGCATCCTGCCCAAGATCCATCGGCGTGTCGGCCTCGTCCAGCCCGTGACTTTCGCGGAAGATGACGTGCATGGCGCTACTCGGCGGCCTGCGCGCGCGCGGCGCCCAGTGCGGCGCGGATCACGTCCGCGTTGATGTCGTCATGCTCGGCGATCACCACCAGACGGCCCTGCCGCGCCTCATTCGGCGCCCACGGGCGGTCGAACTGGTGACGCACCCGCGCGCCCACGGCCTGCACCAGCAGGCGCATCGGTTTGCCGGTCACGGCGGCGTGGCCCTTGATGCGCAGGATGTTGTGATCGCGCGCCAGCCCTTCGATGACGCGGACCAGATCGGCGGGATCGGCGAGTTCGGGGATGTCCACGACGATGCTTTCAAAATCGTCATGCTCGTGATCGTCCGCGCCGTCGTGATGGGACGGGCGCGCATCAAGGTCATCCTCGGCGGCCGCCTCAAGCCCCAGAATGATGCGCGGGTCGATCATGCCCTCGGCCACTTCGATCACCGGGATCGGGCGCGGGGATTCGGCGGCGACGATTTCCTTGGCGCGGGCCACGCCCTCCGGTCCGGCCAGATCGGGCTTGGTCAGCAGGATGATGTCGGCGCATGAAATCTGGTCGCCGAACACTTCCGATAGCGGCGTTTCGTGGTCGATGCTGTCATCGGCCAGCCGCTGCGCATCGACGCGGGCGACGTCGGTGGCAAACCGGCCCGCCGCCACGGCCTCGGCATCGGCCAGCGCGATCACGCCGTCCACGGTGATTTTCGAGCGGATGTCGGGCCAGTCGAACGCCTTCAGCAGCGGTTTGGGCAGCGCAAGGCCCGACGTTTCGATCAGGATGTGATCGGGGCGCGGATCCAGCGCCATCAGCGCCTCGATCGTGGGGATGAAATCATCGGCCACGGTGCAGCAGATGCAGCCATTGGCCAGCTCCATGATGTTTTCTGCCGGGCAATCGGGGATCGCGCAGGATTTCAGGATCTCGCCATCGACGCCCACATCGCCGAATTCATTGACGATCACCGCCAGCCGCTTGCCGCCCGGATTCTGCATCAGCTGGCGCACCAGCGTGGTTTTGCCCGACCCGAGAAAGCCGGTGATGACGGTGACGGGAAGTTTTGACAGATCAGACATTTTCAGCCTCCAGTGGGGGAATACGCGCAACGCAGTTACGCTTGAAATGCTCGGGCCGCGCGCGCCAGGGGATCAGCCCATCGGGCTGCGCATGATACTGCGCGGCGCCGTCCATGATCGTGGCGGCGCCTGCCACCTCATCGACATTGCCGAACACATAGGTCCAGCGCGCGCCGCCGCGCAGCGCGACGGTGCAGCCGTGATCGCAGTTTTGCAGACATTCCACCGGCGTCAGGCGCACACCCTCGGGCCGGGGCAGCGCGGCCAGCGCATCGAACAGCACCTGGCCCGGCCAGCGGTCATCGACGCCGGTATCGGCGCGCCCGCGGCGGCATTTGATGCAGACCAGCAATTCGGCAGGCGCGTCAGCGCAATCTTTCATGGCCATCGGCCCCATATATCATGGGACGCGGGCATGAAATGGCGAGAGGATACCGACAGCCGGAATCGCCCCGACACCGACACACCCCGTCCGGTTTCGTCCTTTGCGTGCTGGCAGGTCTCCCGGCTTGCGGATTTCGGGCGCTTGGCCCTGCGGTTGATCGGCCTTCCCGGCGGTTGCCAGTGGCGGTGATCAACCTTTCCGGTCACGGTCGCGGGGGCGGCTGTGCTTGACCGCGACGTCGCGCGGCTGCACATTCCCTTTTCACCTGCCGAGGCAGGCACCAACATCACGTGCAGCTTTCGCCCAAACCCTACAGCCTGTCAAGCCGAAGGAAACCCCATGTCCGATGACCTGAACACCCGCCACAACGAAAAGATGCGCAAGATCAAGGCCGCGCGCGACAAGATGATGCAGACCAAGACCGAGGAAAAGGGCCTGATCATGGTGCATACCGGGTCCGGCAAGGGCAAATCATCGTCCGGTTTCGGTATGATCATGCGCTGCATCGCGCATAAAATGCCCTGCGCCGTGGTGCAGTTCATCAAGGGTAACTGGGAGACGGGCGAAAAGACGTTCCTGCGCGAACGTCATGCCGATGAGTGCCGGTTTTTCGTCTCGGGCGAGGGGTTTACGTGGGAAACGCAGGACCGCGAGCGCGATATTGCCGCCGCGCAAAACGGCTGGAAGATCGCGCAGGAGCAGATCCTTGACCCCGACATCCGGTTCGTGCTGCTGGACGAGATCAACATCGCGCTGCGCTATGATTATCTGGACATTGACGAGGTGGTCGATTTCCTGCTGCACCAGAAACCCCACATGACGCATGTGTGCCTGACGGGCCGCAACGCCAAGCCCGAGCTGATCGAGGCCGCCGATCTGGTCACGGAGATGACCCTGATCAAGCATCCCTTCCGCGACGGCATCAAGGCGCAGAACGGGATCGAGATGTAGCCGACATGGCGCGCGCGCTGATGGTTCAGGGCACAGGCTCGAACGTGGGCAAATCCATGCTGGTGGCGGGACTGTGCCGCGCGGCGCGCCTGCGCGGGCTGTCCGTGGCGCCGTTCAAGCCGCAAAACATGTCCAACAACGCCGCCGTGACGGCGGACGGCGGCGAGATCGGCCGCGCGCAGGCGCTTCAGGCGATGGCCTGCGGGCTGGCAGCCCATACCGATATGAACCCCGTTCTGCTGAAACCCGAATCGGAGCGCGGCGCGCAGGTGGTGGTGCAAGGCAAGCGGCTGACCACCACCCGCGCCGCAGATTACGCGGCGCTGAAGCCTACGCTGATGGGTGCGGTGCTGGACAGCTTCAACCGACTGCGCGCGCAGCATGATCTGGTGATCGTCGAGGGTGCCGGCAGCCCGGCCGAGATTAACCTGCGCCCCGGCGACATCGCCAATATGGGCTTTGCCGAGGCGGCGGATGTGCCGGTGGTATTGTGCGGCGATATCGACCGGGGCGGCGTGATTGCGCAAATCGTCGGTACGCAGGCGGTGATGCCAGCAGCGGATGCGGGCCGGATAAAAGGCTTTGTCATCAACAAGTTTCGCGGCGATCCCGCCCTGTTCGATGATGGTTATGCCGCGATCGCGCGCATGACCGGCTGGCGCGGTTACGGCGTGGCGCCATGGTTCGCCGATGCCTGGCGCCTGCCCGCCGAGGATGCGCTGGATATCGCCAGCGCGCCGGGTGCGGCGGGACATCATATCGTCTGCCTGCGCCTGTCGCGCATCGCCAATTTTGACGATCTCGATCCGCTCAGCCAAGAGCCGGACGTTCGCGTCACCATGCTGCCGCCCGGCCAGCCCATTCCGGCGGATGCGGATCTGGTCATTCTGCCCGGCACGAAATCGACACGCGGCGATCTGGATTTTCTGCGCAGCCAAGGCTGGGATATCGACCTGATCGCGCATCACCGGCGCGGCGGGCGCGTTCTGGGCATCTGCGGCGGATACCAGATGCTGGGTCACTCGGTGTCGGACCCGATGGGGATCGAGGGACCGCCGGGGGACACACAGGGCCTTGGCCTGCTGAATATCCGCACCGTCATGGGCGATGATAAACGTCTGACCGAAACGCGCGCGCAGCACTGCGCGCTGGACCTGCCGTTCACAGGCTACGAAATTCATATCGGCCGCAGCACCGGCCCCGATTGCGCCCGCCCCTTTGCCCGGCTGGACGGGCGCCCGGAGGGGGCCACATCCGCCGACGGGCGCGTTACAGGCAGCTATCTGCACGGAATGTTCGCGGATGACGCGTTTCGCCGCGCGTGGCTGGCCGCGCTGGGTGCGCAGCCGTCGCAGACGGCCTATGCCTCCGGCGTGGACAGCACGCTTGACGCGCTGGCCGCGCATGTGGAGCGGCATCTGGACGTGGCCGGCCTGCTGGCACTGGCCAGTTGAAATTCCCGACCGGGCCGGACTGCATGTCTGTGCGGTCCATTCAACAGGGCAGCATCAAGGTCTGAAGAACGAAGACAGCGGCGATGACGCCGCTGTCAATGTTTGCAAGGCCAAGATGATCCTCAGAACTTCTTGGACAGCTCCAGCGACAAGCTGTGGCTGTTGAAGTCTTTGCCAAAGCTGCCGCCATATTCAACCTGCGCCTGGAAACCAGCGGTATCGGACAGGATCACCCCAAGGCCGATATTCCCAACCCGGTCCGGAATCGGCACCGAGGAAGAGAAGCGCCCGGCACCCGGCGCCCCGGCAAAGCCGGCGCTCACGGTCCAGTCATCATCGCTCAGGAAGCTGACGCCGACATTGGCATACCCATCAAGGTTCCAGCCGTTTTGCAGCTTCATGTTCCCGCCGAACTCAATCGACGGGGTCGCCGCAAAGGATGTCTGCGCCTGGCTGCCGACAGTCAGATCGAACAGGCCGGCCCCCGTTTCGGTATAGCCCGATACATCCGTATGGATAACGGCAAGGTCAAACGCGGGCCGCACATATCCTGCGTCAGAGCCAAACGTATAGGCGGCCCGCACGCGCGCGCCATAGGTCAGCACGTCAGTATCGCCCGTCGCGGCCCGCTGAAAGCCGGGAATGGCTGTCAGGCGGGTCAGGTCGTAATCACCGTAGCTGGCCATCAGCGCGCCCGAGATCTCCAACCGGTCAAAGCTGCGGCCAAGCCCGGCCACGACGTATCCGCTGGTGCCTTCGGCGCTGGATTGGCCGCTGTCCGAATCGTAGTCCCCCTGCCCGATGCCCGCGGCAAAGCCCGCGGCCCAGTCATCGCCGAACCGGAACCGCACACCGCCGCCGATACCGTATTGCGTGCCGTCATATCCGCCCGTGCCGTCCTGATCGATCCGGGTCGCATCGGCCTGCAACCAGCCACAGCTGCCGGGATCGCCAAGGGAAATGACGTTCTTGCCGTTACGGCAGGCCATGACACTGCCCATCCGCGCCTGCGACAGCGCCACCTGCGCGGCCGCGATACCCTGCGCCCCGCCCGGCGTCAGCGAGGACAGCGCCTCGCTGTAGGCCAGCCGCCCCTTTTCGGCGGACAGATTGCTGATCGCGCCCAGGGCCGCGCCATATTCGCGCGTCCCGCTTTGGAAAATGCCGTCCAGATGACGCCCGACCGCGCGCTGATTGGCGTTGAGCGTGCCAAACGCGGCGCCAAAGCGCGTCTTGTTGACGGAAAGCCGCGTGGTGTCGCCCACCCTGTTCAGCTCGAAATCAACCGCCGGCGCATCCTTGACCTTGAATTCGCCCCGGACGACGCCCTCACCGCGGAATACGGCGATGTCGCCGCCCGGCAGCAAGGACAGCACATTCGGCACGATCCAGCCGCGCAGATCGGAGGCCCCCGCGACCACCAGCTGGCTGCCGGTGCCGGTTTCGAAATCAACCGGCGCGATCAGGCGCCCGTCGATACCTTGGGTAAAATCGCCCAGGATGCGCGTTGTTGCCGCAGGGGGCGCGGCCCTCGCAGCCGCAGGTGCCGCAGGCGGCGTGGCAGCCAGAACCAGAGCGCCGGTGTTGACCACGCTCGCGCCAACCAGCGCGCCTGTCTCAAACGTGCCGCCCGACAGGTTGTTGACCGTTCCGGCCGCATCGCCATCGGCATTCTTCAGCGATACATCGCCCACCAGGCGGCCAGCGTTGTTGATGGTCAGCTCCGACTCGCTTCGCGCGTCGTAGTTGGAAAAGTAGGACACAGCCAAGCCGCGGTTCCCCGCCTCTGCCGAACCGCCGGCCATGACGGATGCGCCTGCCGCGATGTCCAGCACGTTTCCGCTGCCTTCCGAAATGTAGACACCTGCGCCCTTGTCGGTGCCGCCGCGCACATTGCCATTCACGGCAACCGATATCTTGCCAGAGTTGGAAAAGGCGATGCTTTGCGCAAAAATGCCGATCGAATTTTTTCCGTTTACGGTAATGCTCTCGCTTTGTGTGATATTCACGGCGCTGCTGATGGTGTCCTTCATGTCGCCAAAATTGCCGGCGTAAAGAACGCCATCTTTGCCATAAAGACCACCGCCACCACCGATGGATTGCGCAATGATGCCGTAGGCGGCATCGCCCGTCGTCAGAATGTTGGCATCGGCGACAACATCGACGCCGCCGCCATTGCCACCGGGTGCATCTGCATTGGAGTTATCCGGAGCAAGCAAGGTCGATATCGCCAGCTCTTCGCCGGACAGATCGCCGGCGATTCCGCCGCCGCCACCGATGGATTGCGCAATGATGCCATGCGCGCCCTTGCCTGCGGTGGTCAGTGCGCCGCTCGCCAGCCTGACCTTGACTGAACCGCCATTACCGGAGGCACCGGCGCCGCCGCCCACCCTGATACTGGCGTGGCTGTCGGTATCGCCGGTTCCGCCAACACCGCCGCCGCCGCCGATCGACTGTGCCAATATGCCAAATGACCGTGCGCCTGACGTCGTCATGTTGATGCCGGTGTCGATGCTGACCGCGCCGCCATTGCCGGTTGCGCCGCCACTGCCGCCAACCGCGATCTCGTAATTCAGATCCAGCAGCTTGTCCGACTGGACCGAGCTGCCGTTGCCGGCAATACCGCCGCCGCCGCCAATCGACTGCGCCATCAGGCCATAGGCATCGTCGCCCTTTGTGGTGACAAAGCTGAAGCTGTACGGATTGATGGTCACGCTGCCGCCATTGCCCGCCGCGCCGCCGCTGCCGCCCATGCCGCCGCCGACAGTGATGCGGCCGCCCGAATTGGTCGATCCGTCGGACGCCTGACCGCCGCCGCCGCCAATGGATTGCAGCAAGGCACCATGCGCGCCGTAACCTTCTGTGTTCAGTGACATCCTGTAATCGTTGCCGAGTAGTGTCGCCTCGACCGCACCGCCGTCACCGCCCGCGCCGCCGCTGCCGCCCAGCGCCAGCGCAACCGTGGCCACCGCCGGCGTGTTTGACGCGGCCGCAGTGCCGCCAATGCCGCCGCCGCCGCCAATGGACTGCGCGACAAATGCGTCGGACCAGTCCCCCTTGGTGGTGATCGGCGCGTTCAGGCTGACCTTGACACCGCCGCCATGCCCGCCTGAGCCACCCTTGCCGCCGATTGCGGCTGACAGGGATACACTGGCATCTGCGTCATTATCGCCGTTGCTGGCGGTGCCTGTGTCCGCGCCGGCAGAGCCTGCCAGACCGCCGCCGCCGCCGATGGATTGCAGCAGGACACCGTCGGCATCACCGCCGAAGGTTGTCACATCGCCGTAGACGGTTGCGTTGACCGCGCCGCCCGAATTGCCCGAACCGCCGCGTGCGCCCACGTCCAGCCGGGTGTTGATCGACACCGATGTCTTGACCGGCTCTTCGCCTTCCGGGACGGAGCCACTGCCGCCGCCGACGGAAAATCCGGCCGCAACCGACACCGTGCCGCCCTGCCCGGTGCCGCCGCCGCCGCCGATGGACTGGGCGATGATGCCCCGCGCGCCCGAGCCGTGAGTGACGAGCTTGGTGCCACCATCCAGCGTCGCCTTGGTCTCGCCCCCGGTTCCGCCGCTGCCACCGCCGCCGCCCAAACCGATGTCAATCGCAACCGTCGTGCCGCCGCCGATCTGCTTGCTATCGGCGTTGCCGATGCCGCCGTCGCCGCCGCCGCCGCCGACCGACTGGATCAACAGGGCGTTCGCACCGTCGCCAAATGTCTCGACCTTTGCTGTGTCCTTCATATTGACCAGCGCCGCGCCGCCCTTTCCGCCCGAGCCACCCTCGGCCCCGATGGAGGTGCCCAGCGTGACGCCGACAGTATTCGAGATGCCGATGGTCCCCGACAGCGTCGACGCCGACCCGCCGTCACCGCCGCCCCCGCCGATGGATTGCACCAGCGCGCCATGCGCGCCGTCCCCGCCCGTGCGCACAACCGACGCGCCGTTCAGGTCCACCTCGGCATTGCCTGCAATGCCGCCCGCGCCCGGCGCGCCGCCCAGCGCAACGGTCGAGGTGATGGCAAAGGATTCGCCCTCGCCCGTCGGTGCCGCCACTGTCAGCGCTTCGGCGGTGGACGATCCCCCGGTGCCGCCGCCGCCCGCGATGGACTGCACCGAAATCCCGTGGGAGGAGGCGCCGGCCTCACTCTCGGGCGCGCCGTCGTCGTCAATTCCGGTTGTGATGACCGTGTCCGAAACCCTGGCCCGTGCTATCGCCGAATTTCCGCCCCCGGCGCCGGAGCCGCCCAGCGCCGTCTCAATCGTCAGCCCGACCGAGGCCGCATAGCCCGCCGCCGATCCGCCCGTGCCGCCGCCGCCGCCGATGGACTGCACCAGCAGGGCGCCCGCATTGGCGCCGCGCGTGGTGACGCGGCTGCCAGCCAGCGTGATGTCCGCCAGCAGGTTCGTCGGGCCAGTCCCGGTTGACGCCCCGGTGCCGCCGCTGCCGCCGATCTGCATCGACACAGGCGACAGGCCAGAGGCGGACACAGCGTTGCCGCCATTGCCGCCACCGCCGCCGATGGACTGCGAAATGATGCCCTTGGCATTGTTGCCGCTGGTGCCCAGCGTCAGATTCTTGAAGTTGACAAAAGCCGCGCCGCTGCCCACGCCGGAGCCTGCCGATCCGCCAATCTGAAGCGATAGCGCGCTGACCACAGATGCGCCCGCGACCGAGCCGCCATTGCCGCCACCGCCGCCAATCGACTGGACCAGCATGCCGTGCGAGAATTCGCCAGAGGTCTTGATGGTGTTGCCACCGCCTTGGGGTGCCTTGGATGCGTCGGTGATGTCAGGCTGGCAACTGCCGTAATAGTTGGTCGCGCAGGCATAGCCGCCGGTGCCACCACCGCTGCCGCTGCCGCCCACGCCCAGACCGGCGCCAACCGATATGTCCAGAACATCGCCGCCATTGCCGCCGCCGCCGCCGATGGATTGCGCAACCAGCCCATAAGAATGACCGCCCGAGGTGCTGACCGTGCCATCCACGACAAAGGCATTGGCCGTGCCGCCATTACCGCCGACATTCCCCTTGCCGCCGACGGCAAACATGCCCGCGGCGCCGCCGCCATTGCCGCCACCGCCGCCGACAGACTGAACGATGATGCCCGCCGCGCCGTTTCCGGTGGTTGTGATCGCGCCGCTGCTGGTGACCTGCGCCGTCGCAGAGTTGTGCCCGATGCCCGCACTGCCGCCAACCGACAAAAGCCCACCGGCCGCGCCGGCCGCGCCGCCACCGCCCGACAGCGATTGCGCCAGAATACCCGTGGAATAATTGCCCGCCGTTTGGATCACGCCGGTATTGTTGATCTCGACATTTGCCGCCGTACCACCGCCACCGCCATCGCCGCCAAGCCCAATCTCCAGCCCGGCGCCGATCCCGCCGGTGCCGCCGCCACCGCCGATGGACTGGCCCAGAACGCCAAAGGAATGGTTGCCCTGCGTGGTGATTGCCGCGCCGGTGGTCAGCGTCACCTTCTTGGCGTTGCCCCCGTCGCCACCATCACCGCCGGCACCGGCCAGAACGCGCACAAAGTCGCCCCCGGTGCCGCCTCCGCCGCCCAGCGAATGGAAGGTCAGGCCGGCGCTGTAATCGCTTTTCGTTTTGATGGATGTGCCTTGCGTTGCATAAACGCCGACATTGCCGGCATCGCCGCCCCGTCCCGCGGTCTTGGCGTTGCTGCCACCAAGGCCGCCGACGGACTGCGCCAGAACCCCATATCCGTCGCGACCGTAGGTTTCGATCCCGGCTCCGTTTTCAAGGTTAACCTGAATACTGCCGCCTGTGCCGCCATTGCCTGCCCTGGATTTGGAGTCTCCGTTGCCATTTCCGCCCCGGCCGCCTTCGCTGCGGGCAACGATGCCGCGCATGTTGTCACCGTTCGTCTTGATAAGACCGCCAAGATGGCCGAGCGTCGTGACAGCCGAGGCGTTGTTTTCGTCAACGCCAGCATTGCCGCCGACGCCCCCGGTATTCCTGTTGGGTGATGTGCCGCCGTCACCGCCGCGCGACAGCGCCAGAATACCGGCCGATTCGCCCGGAATGGCGTTACCGCTTGTGGCGATGGTGATGTCGGCCCGGTTCTGGATCAAGATCTGGCCGCCTGCGGCGCCGCTTCCGCCTTCGTCGCTGTTGTCCTTGGACGCCGAGCCGCTTCCGCCGATGCTTTTGCCGAGGATGCCGTGAACGCCTTCGCTGGCGGTGCCGATTTCCTGATAATAGACGCCCAGTGCGCCGCTGTTGTTGATGTCGATCACACCGCCCCGGCCGCCGTTGCCGTTCTCGTTTCCGCCGGAATTGCCAAAGGATTCCGCGTTGATCGCGCGCCCGGCGTTTGCCGCACGTATCGACGTGCTGCTGTCGCCCAGTTGGATCGCTGCGGTGTTCGTTATCTCTATTTTTCTGGCTGTGCCGCCGTCGCCGCCCTTCTGGTTTCCGACCCCGGTGTTGAATACCCCGCCCGCACCCGAGCTGGCACGCGCATTGATACCGTACGCCTTTGCCGTCCGGCCATCCATGGCAGAGGCCGCTATAATGATCGCTGCATTATTGGTGATGCCGATGGTGCCGGTGTTGCCACCACGCCCGCCGTCGCCTGTCTTTTTGGGCTTGGCCCCGGCGCCGCCGCTGTTTCGGACAAAAATCCCGCCAAGGTCGGCATTCTCCCCCTTGCCGTTCCCCAGTCCGACAAGCTCAAGGCGACTTGCGTTGTTGACGGTGACATCGGCGCCGCTCGACCCGTTCGGCACGCTGCTGCTTCCCGCTTTGCCGTTCAGATCAAGATACAGTGCGTAATTCGTCAGGCCAGAGGACGTGTCCATGACGCGATCACCCGTGCTGCTCAACGCGTATCGGACACCGGAATCCACCGACGCCCAGTAGCCATAGGCAAAATTCCCGTAATCCGAGGTCAGAGCGCAGCTATACGATCCGGCCGATTCAACCCGGTCGCCACACGCTGCTGCCGCAGATCCGGCGATCAGCATTCCCGCCGCGGATAACGGCATCAACAGCGCCAGCGTCGAGACGGACGACCTGAAGTTACGGTTTGATCTCGGGCGGCGCGGCGCAATGGTAGGATGACTGACCATAGTTGAATGTCTCCGGATAAAGGGGATGCACGGCACAGCATGGTTTCGCCGCAAGGGTATTCAAAAAGCTTACGGTGGTGCGACTTTCAGTCAAGAAATGCATGGTCTGGCGTATGAATTAGGGCCAATGACCCCAATATCCTCCACTGATCCATAGACAGCACAAGTGATCGGGCGCCGCCCGGATGACAACGGCACGCCGTTTCACAACGGCACGGCGATAGGAAAGCGCGCCCGGATTGCAGTTGCAGGATCATGCAATTTGCGCCGGCACACTGGCCGCCGACGCAGACCGCGGCGCGCGTCCGGCGGGTGCGCGCCGCCAAGATGCGCTTGCGCTCGCCCCGGCGCCAGAGTAAACTCGGCGGTATTGCGGATGTAGCTCAGGGGTAGAGCTTCTGCTTCCCAAGCAGACGGTCGCGCGTTCGAATCGCGTCATCCGCTCCACCATCCTTCGATAGTCAGGTTTGCCGGCTATTACTGACCAGCAGTGCGGTATCGGGATGTTGTATCAGCGTCGATCAGCTGCCGGGCGCGTCAGCTACCCGCCTTTTCCTCAAGCGTCATCCACTCGGTTTCCGCATCAGTCAGGGCGCTTTGGCGCTGGGTCAGCGCCTCGGTCGCCTTGCGGAATTTCACCGGCTCGCGGGTGAACAGCTCGGGGTCGGCCATCAGCCCTTCCAGCTTGGCAATTTCCGCCTCAAGGCGGGCGATCACGTCGGGCAATTCTTCAAGGCGATGCCGTTCGGTAAAACTGAGCGCGCTGGATTTCTCCTTTTTCGCGCTGCCGCCTGATTTGGGTTTCGCGGCAGGCTTGCGCCCTGCATCGGCCCATTCCGCCGTCGATTTGCGCTGCGAGCGGTAGTCGGTCCAGCCGCCGGCATAGACGGTTGCGCGCCCGTCCCCCTCCATCGCGATGGTGGTGGCGGCGACGCGGTCCAGAAAATCGCGGTCGTGGCTGACCAGAATGATGGTGCCGTCGTAATCGTCCAGCAGCTCCTGAAGCAGGTCCAGCGTTTCGATGTCCAGATCGTTGGTCGGCTCGTCCAGCACCAGAATGTTGGACTCGCGCGCCATCAGCTTGGCCAGCAGCAGCCGCGCCTTTTCCCCGCCCGAGAGCGACCGGACCGGCGCGCG
Source organism: Roseovarius dicentrarchi (assembly GCF_003316635.1). Lineage (GTDB taxonomy): Bacteria > Pseudomonadota > Alphaproteobacteria > Rhodobacterales > Rhodobacteraceae > Roseovarius > Roseovarius dicentrarchi. The sequence goes on from NZ_QNQP01000014.1 coordinate 27,536, forward strand.
TGCCTGCGCCTCGTCAAACAGGAACTCTTTGAGATAACCGATCACATGGCGCGGCATGCCGCGCACCAGGATCTGGTCGGCCTTGCCCGATACGCGCATATCCGGATCACCGGTCAGGCTGTCCCACAGGGTCATGTCCGGGTCCAGCTGCGCGCGCGACTGATCGAAAATCGCCGGCAGCAGGTTGGTGCCCAATGTGACCGTGCCGCTATCGGGCGCCTCGGTGCCCATCAGCATGTTCAGCAGCGTCGTCTTGCCCACGCCATTGGGGCCGACCAGTGCCACGCGGTCCCCGCGCTGGATGCGGATGGAGAAGTCCGTCAGCAACACCTTGTCGCCATACGCCTTGGAAATGCCGACAGCCTCGATCACCTTCTTGCCGGATTTCGGCCCCGAATCCAGCGCCATCGCGGCGGTACCCTGCCGGGTGATCTGGCTGGAGCGTTCGGCGCGCAATTCCTGAAGCGCGCGCACACGGCCCTGATTGCGCTTGCGGCGGGCGCTGATGCCCTCGACGGCCCAGCGGGCCTCGGACTTGATCTTGCGGTTCAGCTTGTGACGGGCCTGATCCTCGTCTTCCCAAACCTTGTCGCGCCATTCCTCGAAATGGGTGAAACCCTTTTCCTGGCGCCGCACCATTCCCCTGTCAATCCAAAGGGTTGCGCGTGTAAGCTCACGCAGGAATGCGCGGTCGTGGCTGATGAGGACAAAGGCGCTGCGCGTCTCTTTCAGCGTGGTTTCCAGCCAGGCGATCGCCTCGATGTCCAGATGGTTCGTCGGCTCGTCCAGCAGCATCAGCTCGGGCGCCTCGGCCATCAGCTTGGCCAGTGCAGCGCGGCGCCGCTCACCGCCCGATGCCGTTTCCACCGCGCGCGCGGGGTCGAATTTCAGCCCCTCGCCTGCCATTTCCACCCGATAGGCCTCCGACGGGTCCAGCTGGCTGGCGGCAAAGTCGCCCAAGGTGGCGAAACCGGCCATGTCCGGGTCCTGCTCCATATACCCGACCGACGCGGCGGGGGCGAGCGTGCGCGCGCCGCTGTCAGCCTCGACCAGACCGGCCATCACCTTCATCAAGGTGGACTTGCCCGAGCCGTTGCGCCCGACCAGCGCGACGCGGTCGCCCGGCTGAACGACCAGCGACAGGTCGGAAAATATCGGATCGCCCCCGAAAGTCAGGGAGATATCGTTGAGTTGCAAAAGGGGGGGACGTGCTGCCATGGCCGCGAGCTATCCCGCCGCAGGGCTGGCGTCAAGCCTCGCTGTCCGGCGCCCCGGCGGGCATCGCGGCATCCGCGCGCAACACCCGTTTGCGCGCCGCCGGGATGGCCGCGATGTCCACCCCGGTAAACACATGCAGCGTGTTCATCACCGGATCAATCACCGCATGATCGCTGACCTTGCCGCCCATCGCCAGATAGCTGCGCAGCAGCGGCGGCAGCGCCTGCACCGCGCGGCGCGTGTCAATCGCGCCCTGCCCCGGCGCCAGCGTTACCGTGCGCGGCGCCCGGCGCTGCGGCGCCCAGTCCGGCGGCGCAAGGTGGTGCTGTGCCAACAGGGCAAATGCGCCGACATAGGGCGCGGGGTCCGTGCCGCGAAAGGATGTGCAGCCAAACAGCATCTGAACGCCCGTCGCATCGACATGCGCCGTAATCGCGCCCCATGCGGCGCGCAGGATATCAGGATCGCGCGCGCCCGGCTGGACGCAAAAGCGGCCGAGTTCGGTCATCGGCCCGGCGCGGCGGCCCAGCTGCGCAAGGTCGTAAAACGTGGCCGAATAGCTGCGCCCCACCTCTGCACCGCTGGCAAGCGGCAGCATGCGAAAACACCCCACGGCACGTCCGGCGCGCCGGTCCTCGATCAGGATATGTATGCAGGCCGCATCAAACGGGTCGCGATCGGGCGCCGGCAGCCCGAATGCCGCGGCGCGCAGCGCGTGCGCCACCGTCATGTCGGCGGCCCCCCGCGCGATCCGCGCCACATGGCGCCGCGCGCCCGAGGGGGTCATGGTGCGGCCCCGTGGCCTAGAAGAACTGGCTTGGGTCGATATTGCCGAAATTGCTCATGATCGACTGAAGGAATCCTTTGCCCGCAACCGAACTGTCGGTGACACGGCGCGACAGCGGCACCGCGCGCCCGTCGCGCAAACCGAATCGTTCGATATTGGCGATCACGTCCTGCGCGTCAAAGCTGATGGCCAGCACCTGCCGCTCGATCACTTCGGGGCGGCGCATGCCGAATGTTTTGACCCGGCTGCGGACATAGTAATAGTCGCCGCCACTCAGCACACCCGATACCGAGGGCGCGCCGATCACGTCATCCACCGTGGCACGGGTGTCGACGCCCGGAACCAGCTGCATCAGATCCTCTTCGGGGGGGACATACCCGTGATTCTCGTAAAGTGACGTGCAGCCGGCCAATGCCGTCATTACGGCAAGGACAATTGCCATGCAGGCGATTTTAGGCGAATATGCGGTCCCGAACATGACTGTCCTCTTGATATTGGCCCGGCGGACCTTTTATCCCGCTTATATCAACCCACCCCCCTTGTTCAAGAAAGGAAGCGCCCGCCCATGGCCAAGCCGCTGACCCAAGCCGCCGCATTGCGCGTGGCAGACCTGCCCAAGGGGCGCACGCAGTCCTTTGATATTGCGCCCGATGCAGACACCCGCGCCGCAATGGCCGAGGCGCTGGGGATCGTGGCGCTGCGCAAGCTGACCTTTCGCGGCACGCTCGCGCCCCTGGGGCGCCGCGACTGGCGCCTGACCGCCGATCTGGGCGCAACCGCCGTACAGTCCTGCGTGGCCACGCTGGCGCCCGTCACCACGCGCATCGACACAAGCGTCGAGCGGCGCTTCTTGTCGGATATGCCCGCCCCGTCGGACCTGGAGCCGACGCCCGAGGACGGCGTTGAAATGCCCGAGGACGACAGCGAGGAGCCACTGGGCGATATCATCGACCTTGCCCGCGTCCTGCACGAGGCGCTGGCACTGGCGCTGCCCGATTACCCCCGCGCCGAAGGCGCAGGCACGGCCGAGGCGCAGGCGGCCCCGCCCGGCGCGGCGCCGCTTCAGGATGCGGATCTGAAACCGTTTGCCGGGCTGGCCGGGCTCAAGGCCAGGATGGAACAGGGCGACTGAACGCCCGCCCGCCGCACTTGCCCCTGCGGCAACCTGCGGCGGCGGGGTGTTGCGTGCGAAATATAGCTTGCAGCGCCGGTTTTTCGCTGTATTTTCGCGCTTTCACATCATTTGGGGTTGAACCGGCGCCGCAAGGCGGACTAAGAGCCGCGTGACCTCACAGAAACTGGGCCAGTCCGGCCCCACAGGAATCGGGATCGCGACATGGCCGTCCAGCAGAACAAAGTATCTAAATCGCGCCGCAACAACCGCCGCGCACATGACGCCCTCAGCGGCGCCAATCCTAACGAATGCCCCAACTGCGGCGAGTTGAAGCGCCCGCATCACGTATGCTCCGCATGCGGCCACTATGCCGATCGCGAGATCGTCGCGATGGCGGACGAAGTTGACCTGGACGACGACGCGGCCTGACGTTCCTCGGCCCGGTCCATCCAATGGGCCGGGACCACATACAAGGAAAGACAGCCCGCATGACTGCGCGTCCAGATAAAACTCCGGCGGAGGCAGGCCGGCCCGGCCTGCCCGCAGGACAGGCGGGCGCAGCTGCCGCCAGGCGCAGGACGGTGATTTCCGTCGATGCGATGGGCGGCGATATGGGCCCCGCAACCGTCGTTGCGGGCATTGCGGCCAGCGCACAGAAAAACCCCGACATCGCCTTTATCCTGCACGGCCCGAAGGCCGAGTTGCAGCCGCTTGTCGCCCGTCACAAGGCGCTGGCGAATTGCTGCGAATTGCGCGACGCGCCCGGCATCGTCACGATGGATGACAAACCCGGCCACGTGGCCCGCCACGGTAAGGACACGTCGATGTGGTCGGCGCTGGATTCGGTACGCGCCGGGGAGGCGACCGTGTGCGTGTCTTGCGGCAATACCGGCGCGCTGATGCTGATGTCCGTGCTGCGTCTGCGCCGTCTGCCCGGCATCTACCGCCCTGCCATCGCCGTCATGTGGCCCTCGCGCAATCCGCAGGGGTTCAACCTGCTGATGGATGGCGGCGCCGATATCAGCGCCGATGCCAAGGATCTGATGCAATATGCACTCATGGGCGCCTCTTATGCGCGCAGCGGTCTGGGCGTGGCGCGCCCGCGCATCGGCCTGCTGAATGTCGGCACCGAGGAGCACAAGGGCCGGTCCGAACTGCGCGAGGCGCATGACCTGATCCGCGCCCATGCGCGCGGCGCCGATTTCGATTTCGTCGGTTTTGTCGAAGGGCGCGATCTGCCCGGCGATACGGTCGATGTGATCGTCACCGACGGATTTACCGGCAACGTCGCGCTGAAAACCGGCGAAGGCACTGCCAACCTGATCGCCGAATTGCTGCGCGAGGCGTTTCAATATTCGATCCTGTCGCGCATTGCCGCCCTTCTGGCCTACCCGTCCCTGCGCCGACTGAAGAAGCGAATCGATCCGCGCCGCGTCAATGGCGGCGTTTTTCTGGGCCTGAACGGAACGGTCGTCAAATCGCACGGCGCAGCGGATGCCACCGGTGTTTCGGCCGCCGTCAAGCTGGCATTCAAGCTGGCGCAGACCGGATTTTCCGAAAAACTGGCCGACCGCGTTGCCAAGGCAACGCTCATGGCGCAGGACAGCGCCGCCGATGATGATGCACCGGACAAGCCGGGCACGCCGAACGGAGCCAAAACATGACAATACGCGCCGTCCCCCTTGGCATCGGCCATTACCTGCCCGACCGCATCGTGCCGAACTCCTATTTCGAGACGTTGATTGATACGTCCGACGAATGGATTCGCACCCGCTCGGGCATCAAGCGGCGCCATTTTGCCGCCGAGGACCAGACCACGTCGGAGCTGGCGACCAACGCCGCGCGCGCCGCGCTGGACAATGCCGGGATGGGGCCGGACGATCTGGACGCGATCATCGTGGCCACCTCCACCCCCGATCTGACCTTTCCGTCCGTCGGCACGATGGTACAGGCCAATCTGGGCATGACCCAGGGCTTTGCCTATGATGTGCAGGCGGTTTGCGCCGGGTTCATCTTTGCGCTGTGCAATGCCAATGCGATGATCATTTCGGGTCAGGCGCGCCGCGTCATGGTGATCGGCGCCGAGACCTTCAGCCGCATCATGGACTGGACCGACCGCAGCACCTGCGTGCTGTTCGGCGACGGTGCCGGGGCCCTGATCCTGGGGGCTGAGGATGGCGCCGGCACCCCGCAGGATCGCGGCATCCTGGCCACGGATATGCATTCGGACGGGCGTCACCGCGAGATGCTGTATGTCGATGGCGGCGTATCGTCGACCGGCACGGTCGGCAAACTGCGCATGCAGGGCAACCCGCTGTTCCGCCAGGCGGTGGAGAAGCTGGCCTCGACCGCCGACGCGGCGCTGGTCCGGGCCGGGCTGACGGCGGATGACGTCGCGTGGATCGTCCCGCACCAGGCCAATATCCGCATCATCCAAGGCACCGCCAAGAAGATGGGCGTCGGCATGGATCGCGTCATTCTGACGGTTCAGGATCACGGCAATACCTCGGCGGCGTCTATCCCGCTGGCGATGTCCGTCGGCGCCGCTGACGGGCGCATCAAACGCGGCGATCTGCTGCTGAGCGAGGCGATTGGCGGGGGTCTGGCGTGGGGTTCGGTCGCGCTACGCTGGTAAACTGCGGAAATTCTGCCCGGATTCCGCTTAAACCGCCTAATCCAAGTCATTGGAATTGACTCGCAATTTTCTTCCACCCTATTGTTGTCAAAACGCAATCGGGGGATGGCCATGAGTGACAAGACATTGACGCGTATGGATTTGAGCGAGGCGATCTTTCGCGAGGTCGGGCTGTCGCGCAACGATTCTGCCCAGTTGGTCGAAAGCGTGCTGGAGCATATGTCCGACGCGCTGGTGCGCGGCGAGCAGGTAAAAATCTCGTCCTTCGGGACGTTTTCGGTGCGCGAGAAATCGGCGCGCGTGGGCCGCAATCCAAAGACCGGCGAAGAGGTGCCGATCAACCCGCGCCGCGTCCTGACCTTTCGCCCCTCGCATCTGATGAAGGATCGCGTGGCCGCGGGCAACAAACGCTAGGCAGCCCCATGTCAAAATCCGCAGACGCCTTTCGTACCATCAGCGAAGTCGCAGACTGGCTGGGGATCCCCGCCCATGTCCTGCGATTCTGGGAGAGTAAATTCACCCAAGTGAAGCCGGTCAAGCGTGCCGGCGGCCGGCGCTATTACCGGCCCGCGGACATGCGCCTGCTGGGCGGTATTCGCAAGCTGCTGCATGATGACGGCATGACCATCAAGGGCGTGCAAAAGGTAATGCGCGATCATGGCGTGCGCCACGTCGCCGCCATGTCGCCCCCGCTCGACGACGATCTGGAAGAGGTGATCGCCGAAATCGCGCTGGACGTCACCGACACGGAAGAGCCGCGCGGCACCGTCCTGAATTTCGACCGCACCCGCCCCGACCCCGAGCAGCGCACGCAGGATGCGGCGCCGTCCGACATGGCCGCGCCCGAGGCAGAGACAATCCCGCCAGAACCGTCAAGCAGTGCATCGGCACAGGGCGCGCCTGCGCCTGAACAGAACGCAACCGGCACCCCGGAGAAGGCCGCAACGCCGCCCGAGCCGCAAGACGCAGCGCCAGAACCGGAAACTGCCGCCGAGGATCGTCAGCCTCCTGAAACTGCACGTAAAGTTGAGGATACCGAGGATGCGGCAGATGCAACTCCTGCCGCCGACCTCCCGCCAGAGGATGACGCCCCAGACCCCGAAACGCTTGAGGCTGGCGCGGCTGCCTGTGAAACTGGCGACACCTCCCCCCTGCCCATCAACGTTGCGGAGACACCCGATGCCCCGCGCGTGGCCGTGATCAGCGTACCGGACGATCCCGATGATGACGTGCCCGCCGGCACCTCTGCCATGGCCCAGTTGTCTGCGGCAGATCCCACGCACCTCGCCGCGCAGCAACCCGCGCTGACAGGCCTTGCCGACCGCATTTCAGTACTGCGCGCACGCATGACGACGAGTGCAGACTCTTTGTAACGCCGGGTGGCACATATCGGCGGTAAAAAACCGATTTACCTCTTGTCCCTGCTCAGAAAACAGGTATGAGAACCCCATCGTCGGGCTATGGCGCAGTCTGGTAGCGCGTCCGTCTGGGGGACGGAAGGTCGCAGGTTCGAGTCCTGCTAGCCCGACCATATAAACCCTCCCCAGCACATCTTTAGACGCAGCCACCATTTGCAAAACCCGGCCAGCGGGGGTAAATCGGCGCAACTTGCAAAAGGGCGTAGCGATGACCGGAGTTCTTTCCAGCCAGCAAATTCAGGGCCTCATCGACAGCGGCGCCATTGCCGCCGACGATGCCGTCCTGCCCGCCCAGATTCAGCCCGCCAGCCTTGATTTGCGGCTGGGGCATGTCGCCTACCGGGTGCGCGCGTCCTTTCTGGCTGGCGCCGGGCGCAGCGTTGCGGACAGGCTGAGTGAGTTCGAGATGCACCGCATCGACCTGACCGCTGGTGCGGTTCTGGAAAAGGGCTGTGTTTACGTGGTTCCGCTGATGGAATCGCTTGCACTGCCGCCGGGCATCCACGCCACGGCCAATGCCAAATCCTCCACCGGGCGGCTGGACCTGCTGACGCGGGCGGTGACCGATGGTGGCGCCGAATTTGACCGTATTCCGGCAGGCTACACCGGCCCGCTTTATGCCGAAATTTGCCCGCGTTCGTTTTCTGTGCTGGTGCGTCCGGGGATGCGGCTGAACCAGATCCGGTTCGGCACCGGCGACGCGGTATTAACCGACGCCGATCTGGCCGCCCTGCACGCGTCTGACCGGCTGGTGGACTGCGATCCCGTCATCAGCGACGGCCTTGGCTTTTCGGTCGATCTGCGCCCTGCCACGGGCACGCTGGTCGGCTACCGCGCCAAGCCGCATACCGGTGTGATCGATCTGGACAATATCAACCACTACCAGCCGCAGGATTTCTGGGAGGAAGTGCACAGCAGCGCGGGACAGATCATTCTGGACCCCGGCGCGTTCTACATCCTTGTCAGCCGCGAGGCGGTGCATATCCCGCCACAATATGCAGCGGAGATGGCACCCTATCTGGCGATGGTCGGCGAATTTCGCGTGCATTACGCGGGCTTTTTCGATCCGGGTTTCGGCCATGATGCCGCTGGCGGCACCGGCTCTCGCGGCGTTCTGGAGGTTCGCTGCCACGAGGCGCCGTTTGTGCTGGAACACGGCCAGACGGTCGGCCGCCTGATTTACGAGCGGATGGATAAGGTGCCGGACACGCTTTACGGCGCGGGCCTCAGCTCGAACTACCAGGGTCAGGGCCTGAAATTATCCAAACATTTCAAGTCTATCTAGGCATTTCTTCACCCGGATCGCGCATTACATGCGGCCAATGCGGCGCGCGATCTTCATCGTGTCGCGGGCGCGTTTCTGGGTGGCCTTGCTATCGGGCGCAGCCCCGCCGCCTGACCCCTTGCCCGATCGTTTGGACAGCGCGCCGATCCCTGCGTTGACACCGCCGCGCATCATGCGGCGCATGACCATGCGCAGTATCATCGTGACCAATCTGTTGGCGTTCATATCGCGTCTCCCGTGTATGTCTTCAGCCACATATAGCAGCTAATTGCGAAGATTTCAGGGCATCCCTTACTATTCTTCGAAAAGTTCGCTCTGATCGCCGGGTTTGAGCGGCAAATCATCTTCGTCATCATCCTGCGGGGCGGCGCCGGGCATCGACATCGGCGGCAGGCGGTTGTCCAGCAGGCCGGCGGCGCGCAATTCTGCCAGCCCCGGCAGATCGCGCGCCGCCTCCAGCCCGAAATGGCCCAGAAAAATATCGGTGACGACGAACGTGACAGGCCGGCCCGGTGTCATTTTCCGCCTGCCAAAGCGGATCCACTCCATCTCCAACAGCTGGTCCACCGTTCCACGGCTGACCGACACGCCGCGAATCTCCTCGATTTCCGCGCGGGTGACCGGCTGATGATAGGCAATGATGGCCAGCGTCTCGATCGCGGCGCGGCTGAGTTTGCGCGTCTCGACCGTTTCGCGCTGCATCAGGTGGCCCAGATCCGGCGCCGTGCGCAGCGCGTATCCATCCCCGACCCGCACCAGCGTCACCCCGCGCCCCTCGTAGCGGCGGCGCACATGCGCCAGCGCCTCGGCCGCGTCGCAGCCATGCGGCAGGCGCGCCTCCAGCTCGCGCGTGCTGACAGGCTCTGCCGTGGCGAACAAGATCGCCTCCACCATACGTTCCTGTTCCGCCATGGGCGGCACATCAAACAGAGGTTTCATTTCCTTATCAGAAGCTTGCGACACGCTGTTAATCCCGGCTCCGAATTTCTACGGGGGCGAATGCCTCCGATTGGCGCAGCTCGATCCGCCCCTCTTTGGCCAGCTCCAGCGAGGCCGCGAAGGTTGACGCCGTGGCCGAGCGGCGCCGTGCCGGATCAGTGCCGAACCCCTCGGGCAGATAGGCCGAAATATCGGTCCAGCCGCCCGAAAACCCGATCAGGCTGCGCAGCCTGTCCAGCGCCTGCTCCAGCGAGAAGATCGAGTCGCGGTCCATCGCATAGGAGCGAAATTCGTCGCGCGTGCGGGTGCGCGCGTAGGCCTGCATCAGATCCAGCAGGGACGCGGTGTAGATCACCTTGCGCTGCCGCGTCACCGTTTCAGGCTGGCCGCGCGCAAAGAAATCGCGCCCCAGCCGATCGCGTGCCATCAGCCGCGCTGCAACGTCACGCATCGCTGCCAGCCGCTCCAGCTGGAAGGCCAGACGCGCGGCGAGTTCCTCGCCTGTCGGGCCGTCCTCCTCGGGGTCGGGCGGCAATAGCAGGCGGGACTTGAGAAAGGCCAGCCACGCGGCCATGACCAGGTAATCGGCCGCCAGCTCCAGCCGCAGGGCGCGGGCTTCTTCAACGAAATCAAGATATTGGCGCGCCAGTTCCAGCACGCTGATCTTGCGCAGATCCACCTTTTGACTGCGCCCAAGTGTCAATAGCAGATCCAGCGGCCCCTCGAACCCGTCAACGTCGACGATCAGCGCCTCGGCGGCCAGCCTGCCTGCGACGGCGCTTTGCGTGCTGCCAATGTCATCTGCCATAGGTCAGGCCGCCGCACATGGCCGAAAGGCGGGCCTCAAGCGCGGGGATATCGATATCTGTCGGTGTCCGCCGCGCCGCCAGCGCCGAAATCGCGCGGCGCTGGCCCGCGTCATCCAGCCTGCCCGCGGCGGCCGCCACCGCGCGCCGGTCCTCCAGGGACGCGTTGCAAAGCAGCGCAACATCACAGCCCGCCTCAAGCGACGCGCGCGTGATATCCGTCAGGCTGCCCTCGAGCGCCTTCATCGAAATGTCATCGGTCATGATCAGCCCGTCAAAGCCAATCTCGTCCCGGATCAGCCGCATCATGACGGGCGACACGGTGGCCGGGCGCTCGTCAATCGCCGCATATACCAGATGGGCGGTCATACCCATCGGCAGGTCATTCAGCGCCTTGAACGGGGCAAAATCGGTGGCTGTCAGCGCCTCCCTGCCCTCGGCGACAACGGGCAAGTCCAGATGGCTGTCTGCCTGCGCGCGTCCATGGCCGGGAATGTGTTTCAGCACAGGCAGCACGCCGCCATCCAGCAGCCCCTCCGCCACGGCGCGGCCCAGCAGCGCGACGCGCGCGGGGTCCGTGCCATAGCAGCGATCGCGCAGGAAATCATGGGTTTGCGCGCCTGCGACATCGACCAGCGGCGCGCAGTTGCTGTCAATTCCCAGCTCATGCAGCTCTGCTGCGATCAGGCGATACCGCAGATACATCGCCTCGGCGGCCTGTTCCCCGGCCATGTCGACATGGTTCAGTGGCGCGGGCCATTTGCGCCAGAGCGGCGGGCGCAGGCGCTGCACGCGTCCGCCCTCCTGATCGATGGTGATGGGTGCATCGCGGCCAACCGCATCGCGCATGTCGGCGCAAAGGTTGCGCACCTGATCGGCGCTGTCGATATTGCGCGCAAACAGGATGAAGCCAAAGGGATCGGCCGCAGCGAAAAACCGCTTTTCCTCTGCGGTCAGGCGGTGCCCTTCGGCATCCAGTATAGTGGCGCCAAAATGGGTCATGTGATCTTAATCTTATACATCAGGATTATCGCGTAACGACAGGGATACACTCAGCTTTCTCAGATACCAGCGCCGAGCAGAAGCGGCGCGCATCGGCAAGGTCATCAAACCCGACCGCGCGCAAACGGTAGAAGGTGCGCCCGCCACTGGTGGCGCGCTGAATGACGCGGTCCTTGCCGACAAGGTATTCCGAGAACCGCTTGGCAAGGCGGTCCCATTCCTCGCGGGCGATTTCCTCGCTGGAGAAGGCGCCCAGTTGCGCAAGGCGGGTGCCCACGGGGATTGCATCGGGGTCGATATCACGCACGCCTTGCGTGGTCGGCGCCACGGCGACCACCTCGCGGATGTTGCTCAGGTCGGCGGGCCGGGCCTTGGGGCGCAATGATGCCGCGACTGCAATCTCGTTGCTGGCCTCTGGCACGTTGTCGGCCTCCGGTGCCTCGGCGGCGTCTGGCAGATCCTCAAGCGGTGTCAGCCCGTCGCTGATGGCCTCTGCAAGGGCGAGCATATCCGGCTCTGCATCGGGCGCTGGTGTGGTTGGTTCGGTCTCGGCCATCTGGGGCGTGGCAGGTGCGGCGACGCTGTCTGTCAGCGGCTCGATCGGTCCTGCCGCGTCCTCATCGCTCAGGTCCAGCGGGGCGGGCGCAAGGATCAGCTGGTCAGGCGCGGCGGCGGCAGAGCCGACAGCGGCCACGTCATTGACCGACAGGCCCTGATTAAGCGCCTGCCGCCCGCCCGGATCCTCGGGTTGGATACGCATCGGGCCTTCGGCGGCGCGGATGACAGGCACGCCCGACACGTCGCGCACCAGCAGTTTGTAGCCCCAGACCCCCAGACCAATGACCAGACCAACCGACAAGATGGACCCCAGCGCATAGGTGGCACGCGACAGTGGATGCGCCTGCGCAGGCGTCTCCGGCGCGTCCGAAGACCGGGATGTATCCTCTTGGAATCGTGACATTTATTGCCTCTTATGTGCCGATGGGGCGTCGCCCCGCCGACCTGACTGCTCTGCCTCGTATCTGCGCCGGGCTGTGTGCGCTTTAGCGCATCTCTTGGGCCGGGGTGACGCCCAAGATACCCAAACCTGCGGAAATAACAACGCTTGCGGCCTTGACCAGCGCGATTTTCGCCTGTGTCGCGGCCGGATCATCCTCCTGAAGGAAGCGCAGCTCGGGCGCATCATGGCCGCGATTCCACAGCGTATGCACCTCGGACGCCAGATCATAGAGGTAGAAGGCCACGCGGTGCGGCTCGTTCGTGCGGCCAGCGATTTCCACCAGACGCGGCCATTCGGCGATCTTGCGCGCCAGCGTCAGCTCGGCCTCGTGCGCAAGCAGATCCAGATCCGCAGCCGCAAGCGCGGCGTCCGAGACGTCAATGCCCGCGTCGCCCGCCTTGCGCATGACCGAGCAGACGCGCGCATGGGCGTATTGCACGTAGAACACCGGATTGTCCTTGGATTGCTCCAGCACCTTGTCGAAATCGAAATCCAGCGGCGCGTCGTTTTTCCGCGTCAGCATGACAAAGCGGGTGACATCGGCGCCGACCAGTTCGACCACATCGCGCAGCGTGACGAACGTGCCGGCACGTTTGGACATCTTGAACGGCTCGCCATCCTTCCACAGCTTGACCAGCTGGGTCAGCTTTATCTCCAGCGGAACCTTGCCGTCCGACAGGGCAGAAACGGCGGCCTTCATGCGTTTGACATAGCCGCCATGATCGGCGCCGAACACGTCGATCAGCAGATCGAAACCGCGCGTCACCTTGTCGTAATGATAGGCGATATCGGGGGCGAAATAGGTCCAGGCGCCATCGGATTTCTTTACCGGACGGTCCACGTCATCGCCATGCGCGGTGGAGCGGAACAGGGTTTGTTCGCGCGGCTCCCAATCCTCGGGCAGCTTGCCCTTGGGCGGCTCCAGCACGCCCTCGTAGATCAGGCCCTTGTCGTCCAGCGCCTGAATGGATTTCTCAATCAGACCCGTGCCGTAGAAGGATTTTTCCGATGAAAACTTGTCCATCTCGACGCCGAGCGATTTCAGATCGGCGCGGATCAGGTCCATCATGGCGGCGGTGGCGTAGTCGCGCAGCTCTTCCAGCCAGACCTCTTCGGGCTGGCCGACCCAGGCATCGCCGACCTTGTCCTTCAGCGCCTCGCCCACGGCGATCAGGTAGTCGCCCGGATAGGTGCCGTCAGGAAAATCGACAGCGCGGCCATGCGCCTCAAGATAGCGCAGGTAGACGGAGCGCGCCAAGGTATCGACCTGCGCGCCGCCATCGTTGATGTAGTATTCGCGCGTGACGTCATGGCCGGTGAAGTCCAGCAGGCTGGCCAGTGCATCGCCGAAAACCGCGCCGCGTGTGTGGCCCACATGCAAGGGGCCGGTGGGGTTGGCGCTGACATATTCGACGTTGACGCGCCGCCCCTGCCCCATGTCGGAGCGGCCGAAATCAATGCCCTTGGCCAGCACTGTGCCGACCACTGCGCGCCAGCTGGACGGTGCAAGGCGCAGGTTCAAAAATCCCGGTCCAGCCACGTCGGCGCTGGAGATGCGCGGATCAAGGACCAGCTCGGCCGCCAGCGCGTCGGCGATGTCGCGTGGCTTCAACCCCGCGGGCTTTGCCAGGACCATCGCGGCGTTGGTCGCCATGTCGCCATGCGCCGGATCGCGCGGCGGCTCCACCGTGACGTTGGCGCGGTCCAGTTCGGCGGGCAGCGTGCCTGCCCCCTCCATTGCGGTCAAAGCGTCCATTACGGCGGCGCGGATATCGGTAAAAAGGTTCATAGCGTGGCTTCCTTGCATTCCCGGCCCGGTTTAACACCAAGGCGGCGCGCGTCAATCCGCAGCGGCGCTGCCGGGCTTGACCGTTTTCAGATCCGCGCCCCTTTCCCTGGCTTTTTGATCCGCCTCCCGCTCTGCCTGATCGTCGGCGTCTGCCTCGGCCTTGTCGGCGGCCTTTTGCACCGTGTCTGCCTGATCTTCGCTTGCGCCCTTGCGCTCGGCAGCTTCGGCGGCGCGTTCGCGGCGGGCGGACAAGGCCAGAAGACGCATGCCCGGACCGGCCTTGATACTGGCATCACCCGCGATGATGCGCATGCTGCGGCCCGGCGTCAGTTCGGCCAGCGGGATCGAATCGGGGTTGTCGGCGGTCCAATCCTCCACGGTGTATTCTTCGGTGATGTTGGTGGCGCGCACTTCCCACCCCTCTTGCATCAGGCGGGCCAGTTCCAGATAGCGGCGCCCCCCTGCAACGGTGCGCCCGCCCAATGTGGGGGGCAGTGCATGGCGCGTCTGCTCCTGCTTGGCGCGTTTCAGCTGATAGACATGTTCGCGGCCAAATTCGGGGCCAAGGTCGGTAGCCACCAGCGTGTTGTAGGCGTCATTGTCGGACGTCGCCACGATGCGGCCAAAGCTGATGAACTCGACCCCGTGTTCGGCGCCGTCTGACAGGATATCGCCAACATAGATCGGCAATCCCTGCTCTCGCGCCGCGCGAAGCCGCGCGCGGTTGGCATCCGCGATCAGGACGGGGATCTCTTCCTTTTGCAGCGCATCGGCGAAGGCGGCAGAGAATTGCGAGCCGCCGACGAATATCACGCCCGGCACCTGCGCCCCGGCCAGCCCCAGCGCCTGCGCCATGGGCCGCAAGGTGAAGCCGTGCAGCACAACCGTCGCTGCAACCAACGCAAAGGCCAGCGGCGTCAGCAGCGCGGCATCGTCGACACCCGCGCTGACCAGCCGTTCGGAGAACAGCCCCGCCACGGCCACCAGAACCACCCCGCGCGGGCCGGTAAAGGCGACCAGCAGCCGCTCTTTCATCGGAATATTGGTGGAGGCAAGCGACAGCATGACCGTCGCCGGGCGCACGACCAGAATGACCACGACGACGAAGGCAAGCGCAGGCCATCCCAGCAGGCTGAGCCGTTCGATATTCATGGATGCCGCCAGCAGGATGAATACCCCCGACACCAGCAGGATCGTCGCATGTTCCTTGAAACGGCGCAGCTCGGTATAGCTGGGCAGTTTGGCGTTGGCGATGTAGAATCCCATGATCGTCACGGCCAGAAGGCCGCTTTCGTGCAGCACGCTGTCGGCCAGCGCAAAGACCAGAAGCAGCGACGCAAACAGCACCGGCACCTTCATGTATTCCGGCACGCGGCCCCGGCGGAACCCCTCGGACAGCAGCCAGCCTGCGGCGATGCCCATGACGATGGCGCCGATGATGCCCACGCTCATGTCCCAGATCGCGGCGCCCACCTGTTCACTGGCATAGACGACCAGCACGACCTCGAACGCCAGAACGGCGGCCAGCGCGCCGATGGGATCGTTTACGATCGCCTCCCATTGCAGCAGTTGCGCCGGGCGCTTGGCCAGCCGCGCGGTGCGCAGGAGCGGGGCGATCACGGTGGGGCCGGTCACGATCATGATCCCGCCGAACACCGCCGAGCTGGACCAGCTGAGGCCGGCCACATAATGCAGCGCCAGTGCCGAGCCCAGCCAGCCGACAGGCGCACCGATGATCACCAGTCGCCGCACGCCCTTGGCCGCCTCGCGCAGACCGTGCAGGTCCAGTGTCATGCCGCCCTCGAACAGGATAATCGCAACCGCGATACTGATCATCGGTGTCATCAGCGGGCCGATGTCCCGTTCGGGGTCAAAAATGCCCAGCACCGGCCCGATAATCAGGCCCGCAAGCAGCATCAGAACAATGGCAGGCAGGCGCAGCTTCCACGCGACCCATTGCGACCCGACGCCGATAGCCCCTACCAGCGCGAACGCCATGACTGGCGACATCGCGCCCGCTGTCTCAACTGCCATCGCCTATCCTTCTATATCTTCGGGCCAGGACCCGGCGCCGCCGCGTCCGCCCAGATGCCGCGCGTGCTGCGACAGCGCAAACCGGTCGGTCATCCCGGCAATGTAATCGCTGACAAGCCGTGCAAGTTCCGTCGTTGTTTGTGCCGCCTGCACATCGCCCTGCCAGCGGCGCGGCAAATGATCCGGCTGCGCCATGTAGAACGGGAACAATCCATCGACAACTTCGGCCGCTTGCGCACGCTGCACCATAACCATGGGCGCGCGGTACATGCGCGTAAAGAGAAAGTTGCGCACGCCCTTCAGATCCTGCCACAGTTGCGGTGAAAACCGGATGATCGGCCTCCCCAGATGGCGCACGGCCTGCGCATCGGGCAGATCCGCCGCCGAAATCAGCCCGCGCGATGTGTCGATCACATCGCCCACCATCACCCCGAACACCCGGCGCAGCGCCTCGTGGCGGCGCCGGTAGCTGTCAAGACCGGGGTAGAGTCGGCCCACTTCCGCGTAGCACGGGCCGACGATGGGCAGCGCCGCAACCTCGTCTTCGGTGAACAGCCCGGCGCGCAGGCCGTCGTGCAAATCGTGGTTGTTATAGGCAATATCGTCGGCCAGCGCGGCCACCTGCGCCTCGGCGCTGGCATGGGTGTGCAGCTCCAGATCATGGCGGGCATCATACTCGGCCAGCGCATAGGGCAGATCGCCGGTGACGGGGCCGTTATGCTTGGCCAGACCCTCCAGCGTTTCCCAGCTGAGGTTGAGGCCGTCAAACTCGGCGTAATGCCGCTCCAGCGCGGTGACGATACGGATCGCCTGCGCGTTATGATCGAAACCGCCATAGGGCTGCATCAGCCGGTGCAGCGCATCCTCGCCGGTATGGCCAAACGGGGTGTGCCCCAGATCATGCGCCAGCGCGACCGCCTCGGTCAACTCGCCGTTCAGGCCAAGCGCGCCCGATATGGTGCGCGCCACCTGCGCCACCTCGATCGAATGCGACAGGCGGGTGCGGAAATAATCCCCCTCATGGGCGACAAACACCTGCGTCTTATGCTTGAGCCTGCGAAACGCGCTGGAGTGGATGATCCTGTCCCGGTCGCGTTGAAAACACGAACGAAAGGTGCTTTCATCCTCGGGCACCAGCCGCCCGCGCGACTGGTCTGGCTGTGCGGCGATGCAGGATGGCGCGGGCGCAGTGGGCGCAGTCATGGGCAGGCTCCTTGCCGGGTGGACGTGGCGCCCATATATTGCATTTGAAACCGGTGCGAAACTGCCCGCAGAACGACCTTCGGAGATGATGATGAACCTGCCGCCCAAAGTGACCGACCGCGCGTTTGAACGCCTCAGTGAAATTGGTGCCGGGGATCAGGGCCAGGCCCTGCGCGTCGCCGTCGAGGGCGGCGGCTGCTCGGGCTTTCAGTACGAGATCAAGCTGGACAATCCGGCAGGTGACGATCTGGTGCTGGAAGGTCAGGGCCAGAAGGTGGTGATCGACGCGGTATCCCTGCCATTCCTGACCGGCGCCGTCATTGATTTCAGCGAAGAGCTGATCGGCGCGCGGTTCGTGATCGAGAATCCGAACGCCAGCAGCAGCTGCGGCTGCGGTACGTCTTTTTCGATGTAATATAATGCCTTACAGACCGATATTAATGCATCACATTACTCTGCCGGGACCACTTTGCGCGCCGCGGGCGCCGGGAATGCCTGATCGAAAATCAGCCACGCCCCGGCTGTGATCACAAGCGCCGCGCCGAGGTACAGCGCCGCGCCCGGCACCTCGCCGAACACGGCGGCGCCAATGGCGACCATCCACAAGAACTGCAAGTTCATCAGCGGTGTGATCACATAGGCAGGCAGCGCCCGAAACGCCCCCACGAGCAGCCAACGCGCCGCGAATAACAGCGCCGAATAAAGGCACACCCAGCCCAGATCGCCCAGCCCCATCGGCGCCCAGACAAAGGGCAGCACGCAGGCCATGATCCCCGCCAGCGACAGATTGGGCCAGAACACCTGCGCCAAAAGATTGCCATCGCGCGTCCCGATATAGCGCGACGCCATCATCGAAACGGTGCCCAGCATGACCGCGGCCAACGCCACCGCATGCCCCGCGCCAAGGCTGCTGATCCCGCCCGGCGCAAGGCACAGCAACCCGACCAGCCCCAGCATCAGCGCGCCCCATGCCTGCAGGCGCACAGCCTCGCCCAGAACAGGGCCGGACAAAAGCGCGGTAAAGAGCGGTATCATCGCGATGAACAGAAAAACCTCGGCAAAGGGCAGCAGGCGAAACGCATAGAAAAAGGCGGCCGCGCCCAGAACTGTCGCAATGCTGCGGACCGCCATGGCGCGTGGACATGCCGTGCGCAAACCGCGTGGCGCCCCCCTCGCGCGATCCGCCAGCACCGCAAACAGCGCCACGATTCCACCAGACAGCGCAAACAGCTGCGGCGCGGCGTAGCTGGCCGCGAACATCTTGGTAATGGCATCGGCGCCGGATATCAGCGCCGTGTAGCCCACGGTCAGGCTGATCCCCGCCAGAATGGCAGCGCCGCCGGCGCGCAGGGCCGTCATGCGCGCACCGGCATGGCAGGGCGCAATCCGACACGGGCGAACCCCTCGAAAAACGCGCCGAATTGATCGGTCGATGCCTCTGCCGCGATCAGGGCCGCCTGCGCCTCGTCCGACAGCTGGCTGCACACATCGCCGCGCATCGCCTCCCAATCGGCGGAACGGCCCGCGCCCATCGAATAAATGCAATGCGACAGCTCGCGCAGCGGCGCAGAAGTAGGCCGGGTGCGCGCAAAGGTCAGCCGCCCGCCCGGCACATGATCGCCAAAACCGCCCTGCCCCGCGCGGGACATGAACCAGTTCAGCATCAGGTATTCGTGGTAGTCATCCGCCAGCCCGTCGGCATCATCCAGCGTAAAGGTGCGCACCTGCTGCGTCAGCCAGATTTCCCAAACCTGCGGCGGCACCTGCCCGGCAAAGCGCAGGGAAAGGCAGATTTCCGACAACAGATCGGCGTTGAAGTCCAGAAACGCCAGCGTGCCGGCAAACATAAGGCTGGTCCGGGTCGCGGCGCAGATCGCCGGATCCTTGCGGCCATATTCGGACAGGTAGAACACGATATGCGTCAGCTCATACGCCGCCTTTTTATTCGGCAGCGCAAAGGTTTGCGAACGGGCTGCAAAGCGGCGCAGCCGCGCATCCAGACCGTCATCATCGGGCAGCGGGTCAATGCCGCGGCGCGCGCACAGGCGCCGCGCCTCGGCGCGTTGCAAATCCGAAAGCTCGGCTTCCGGCAAACCTTGCTGCGCGACCCATTCAGCCAATGCCGCCCCCTTGGTGCCGGGCATCCCCAGATCCTCCAGATCCAGGCACAGCGACAACAAAAATCTGTAATATTGCGGAAAGAATTCCATCCGCTGTTCGATATCGTCGTAGAAAGCTGCGTACACGTCAAGCGCGCCGGGCATCATCTCGGCGCCCGTCGATTCAAGAATGTTTAAAATCTCGGCGTTTTCCTTCAGCCAAAACACATCTTCTTGTGTGCGGCGCCCGCTTGCGAAGGTTTTGAGCAAGGCCGACTGGCGCGCGGCCTTGCTGTGTTGCCGGAACGGGACGTTGAGCTGGACGATGGTCGTCATGGTGGTGATCTCCATTGGATGGGTCCGGGCCCAAGGCCCCGTTCAGGTGTCTGGCTTAGAGGCTGGACGTAAACATTTCGACAGCGTCGCCCTCGCGAGCCTCAAGTGCGGGTGCCAGCGACGAAGTGAATGCGCCGACCGCATCGCCCGATGTCGCGCGCGGTGCCAGCGATGAGGTGAACATCTGCACGGCATCGCCCGATGTGGCATCAGCCGTAACCGATGGGCTAAGCGAGGAGGTGAACATCTCGACATTGTCGCCGGCGGACGCGTCAGCGCGGGCAGCGGGGCTGAGCGAGGATGTGAACATCTCAAGACCCTCACCCAGGCCGGCGTCGGCGGTGGCGACGGGGCCCAGCGACGATGTGAACGCGCCAGTTGCGGCGCCGTCATGCAGGCTCATCGCGCCGCTTGTGCGAGCGGCGTTGATTGCGATGGATGCTTCTACTTTGCGTTGTGCAGTCATTTTTGAAAATCCCCAGATGTTGTGTTGCAGATGCCTCAAAGCTTGCAGCAGATCCGTGTTCTGCCAAGACATTTTTCAACCTAAAGGAGAGTGCAGAAGGGATATCCACATCAACTTCGCCGTGTAAGCAGTGCAGTGGGAAACCGAAAACATACTGGTAAAAAACTTATCCACAGCCTGCATTTACGGCGATTTTAACGCCGGGATTTCACATAATAGGACGAGGGCGACTGCAACTTTAGCGTGTATGTCGAGAATCATCTGCCCGCCGGTCCGGTAAATGGCGGCGATACTAGATATGCGATTCGCATCAACAGCCGCGCTTTGCTTGCCCCCGCCGCATTGCTGGGCGATAGATGGCGCAGCCCTGCCGCAGCGAGGACCGCACATGAAGATCGCATCATTCAACATCAACGGGATCAAAGCCCGCATAAATGCCCTGCCCGACTGGCTGGACGAGGCGCAGCCGGATGTCGCGCTGCTGCAAGAAATCAAGTCGGTGGACGAGGCTTTCCCGCGCGAGATTTTCGAGGATCGCGGATATACCGTCGAAACCCACGGTCAAAAGGGCTTTAACGGGGTGGCGATCCTGTCCAAGCTGCCGCTGGAGGATGTCACGCGCGGCCTGCCCGGTGACGAGAGTGACGAACAGGCCCGCTGGATCGAGGCGACGGTGATGGGCGACACGGCCATTCGCGTCTGCGGGTTGTACCTGCCCAATGGCAATCCGGCGCCGGGGCCGAAATACGATTACAAGCTGGCGTGGATGGACCGGATGCAGGCCCGCGCCGCCGAGCTGCTGACACTGGAAGAGCCGTTTCTGATGGCCGGCGATTACAACATCATCCCCCAGGACGAGGACGCCAAGCGCCCCGAGGCATGGCAGGACGATGCGCTGGCCCGCCCCGAAAGCCGCGCCGCGTACCGCAGGATCCTGAACATGGGCTTTACCGAGGCGTTCCGCGCGCGTCAAAACGGCCCCGGCCACTATACGTTCTGGGATTATCAGGCCGGCGCGTGGAATCGCAACGACGGGATCCGCATTGACCATTTCCTGCTCAGCCCCGAATGTGCCGATCTGCTGGAGGATTGCCAGATCGACGCCGCGATTCGCGGCCGCGAGAAGCCCTCTGATCACGTTCCTATCTGGGTGCGCCTGCGCGCCTGAGGCTGACCCGGAAAGGGCAAACCCATGGATAACCTGCGCGGCAGCGCGCTGATGGTTCTGGCAATGGCCGGATTCGCGCTGGAAGATTACTTTGTCAAACTGCTGTCGGTGCAGCTGCCGGTCGGGCAGATCCTGATGATGCTGGGCACATCGGGCTGTCTGGTCTTTGCCGTGTTTACCAAGATGGGCCGGGGCAAGCTGTTTACCCGCGTTCTGTGGACCCGCGCCGTCATGCTGCGCAATCTGGGCGAGATCATTGCCGCTGTCTGCTATGTCACCGCGCTGGCGCTGGCGGATCTGTCCACCGTGTCGGCGATCCTTCAGGCCACTCCTCTGGCGGTGACGATCGGCGCGGCGCTGTTCATGGGCGCGCAGGTTGGCTGGCGCCGCTGGTCGGCTATTCTGGTCGGTATGGCGGGCGTCATGATGATCGTGCGGCCCGGTCTGGACGCGTTCGACGCCTCATCCATCTTTGCCATCGTATCGGTCATTGGTCTGGCCATCCGCGATCTGGCAACGCGGGCAATCCCGCCGTCGGTGTCGTCCATCCAGCTGTCCTGCTACGCGTTCGGGACCATGGTGCCGACGGGTGCGATCATGCTGCTGTTTCACGGCGATCTGACCCCGTTGGAGCCGGCCAACTGGGCGCATCTGTTCGGCGCGATGGTATTCGGCGTCGTCGCCTATTACTTCATCGTCGGCGCAATGCGTGTCGGCGAGGTCGCCGCTGTCACACCCTTTCGCTATGCCCGCCTGATTTTTGCGCTGATCCTGGGCATGACATTTCTGGGCGAGCGGCCCGATCTGTGGACGCTGGTTGGCGCGGCGATCATCATCGCCTCGGGCCTGTATACCCTGATCCGCGAGCAGCGTCTGGCGCGGGCGCATCGGCGGGCGCGGCCCGTCGGGCCGCTGTGATCGCGGCAATTCCATTCACCGCGCCGTTTTGATAAGTCGGCGCCAGCATATTTCATCAAAGGGTTCCCCATATGAGCAGCATCATCGAAATCCACGCGCGCGAAATCCTCGACAGTCGCGGCAACCCCACGGTCGAGGTGGACGTTCTGCTGGAGGACGGCACACTGGGCCGCGCCGCCGTTCCTTCGGGTGCGTCCACCGGCGCGCATGAGGCGGTCGAGCGGCGCGATGGCGACAAGGCGCGCTATCTGGGCAAGGGCGTGCTGGACGCGGTCGAGGCGGTGAACGGAGAGATTGCCGATGCGCTGGAAGGGTTCGACGCGACCGAGCAGGTCGCGCTGGACATGGCGATGATCGAAATGGACGGCACCGACAACAAATCGCGCCTTGGCGCCAATGCGATCCTTGGCGTGTCGCTGGCAGCGGCCAAGGCGGCAGCGGATTACACCGGCCAGCCGCTTTACCGCTATGTCGGCGGCACGTCGGCGCGCATCCTGCCGGTGCCGATGATGAATATCATCAACGGCGGCGAGCATGCCGACAACCCCATCGACATTCAGGAATTCATGATCATGCCGGTGGCCGCGGACAACATCCGCGAGGCGGTGCGCATGGGCGCCGAGGTGTTCCACACGCTGAAAGCGGAATTGTCGGCGGCGGGCCTCAGCACCGGGATCGGTGACGAGGGCGGCTTTGCCCCCAATATTGGCAGCTCCCGCGAGGCGCTGGATTTCATTCTGAAAAGCATTGAAAAGGCAGGCTACAAGCCCGGCGAGGATATCTATCTGGCCCTCGATTGCGCCGCGACCGAGTATTTCAAGGGCGGCAAGTATGAGATGACCGGCGAAGGCAAATCGCTGACCTCTGCCGAGAACGCCGATTATCTCACCGCTTTGGTGGCCGATTACCCGATCATCTCGATCGAGGATGGCATGGCCGAGGATGACTGGGACGGCTGGAAAGCGTTGACAGACAAGCTGGGCGGCAAGGTGCAGCTGGTCGGGGACGATCTGTTTGTGACCAACCCCGACCGTCTGGCGACCGGCATCACGCGCGGTTGCGCCAATTCGATGCTGGTCAAGGTCAACCAGATCGGCACGCTGACCGAAACGCTGCGCGCCGTCGATATGGCGCATCGTGCGGGCTTTACCAACGTGATGTCGCACCGCTCGGGCGAGACGGAAGATGCGACCATTGCGGATCTGGCCGTGGCCACGAATTGCGGGCAGATCAAGACCGGATCGCTGGCGCGTTCGGACCGGCTGGCCAAATACAACCAGCTGATCCGGATCGAGGAACTGCTGGGCGAGACGGCGGAATATGCAGGTCGCAGCATCCTGCGCGGCTGACACGGCACGAATTCGGCCCAGCGTGGCCACCAGAACGAAAAAGAGGCGCGGCAAATCTGCCGCGCCTCATTCAATTCGCCGTCACCGCGAACGGTGGGGCGTTGCCTGTTACGGGCAAGGCGCCTCGTAGTAGGTGCCATCACCGCGCGAATACGCGCAAACCTTGCGGTTCTGGTTCTGCGCAACAACCGTACCAGCCGCCGCACCGCCCAGAGCAGAGATCAGGCGCCAGTTGCTGTTTGCGCCCAAGGCTTCGGCGGTCAGCAGACCGGCAGCCGCGCCGCCGGCAACGCCTGCAACGGTACGCTGGTTGGATGTCATGTTATCGCATGCAGACACGCCCAGGATGGCGGTGCAGGCCATTGCGGATATCCATGTTTTCATTCTGATCTCCAATTTCTATCTTTCACTGTCGCCAACGCGCGGCATCCCTCGTGGATGTGCCAATCTTGGAAGGCGCTCATCGTTGAACGCACCGATGCGGCGTTGGTTCCTTAACCTGACACGTGAAATTGAAAAAATGTTAAATAGTTTTCGTCCCGGCGAAACTTTGCCCGGATTGTCTGCGTGTATGCTTGTGCCCGACGCGACAGGGCAGCGGTCAAAGCTACAGGGCGCCCCGGTGGTGCCAGTGGTCAAAAGGGCGGATCACCCACGGTTCGATTGTACGAAGGTTATGAGTTGCCGGGTCGATCCGTCCTTGCCGTTCAGCGGCGCAGTTCCATCCAGCACCGGCTGAAGCGCCTTGGCCAGTTCCTTGCCCAACTCGACCCCCCACTGGTCGAACGAATTGACGCCCAGAATCACGCCCTCGACGAACACGCGGTGTTCATAGAGGGCAATGATCTGCCCCAGACGGTATGGCGACATCATGTCAAAGATCAGCGTTGTGGACGGGCGTGCGCCCGGAAACACCCGGTGGCGCGCCTGCCGCTCCAGTTCGGCGCCGCGATACCCCGCCTCGCGCATCAGGGCGCGCGCCGTTTCCAGATCGCGGCCCCGCATCAATGCCTCGGACTGGGCCAGGCAGTTGGCCACCAGCAGCTCGTGGTGATGGGCCAGATCGTCCTCGTGGCCGCGCGCCGCAACCAGAAATTCGCAGGGGATGACGGCGGTGCCCTGATGGATCAGCTGATAAAACGCATGCTGGCCGTTTGTGCCGGGCTCGCCCCACACCACCGGACCCGACGGATAGGCCAGGCTACGCCCGTCCATCGCCACACTCTTGCCGTTCGATTCCATCTCGAGCTGTTGCAGATACGCGGGCAATCGGCCCAGCCGCTGATCATAGGGCAGCACCGCACGCGTGGCGTGGCCGCAGGCGTGGCTGTGCCACAGACCGACCAGCGCCAGCATCAAGGGCATGTTTTCCGTCGGAGGCGCAGTGCGGAAATGGGTATCCATCGCCTCGGCGCCGCGCAGAAAATCAGTGAACCCGTCTGCGCCGATGGCGATCATCAGCGACAAACCTATCGGCCCCCAGATGGAATACCGCCCGCCAACCCAATCCTCGAACCCGAAAACGCGGCTGGCATCAATGCCCCACTCCGCCGCCTTGTCCGCCTCACATGACAGCGCAACAAACTGTGCGCCGGGTGTATCGACGGCATCTTCCAGCCATCTAAAGGCCGTGGCGGCGTTGGTCATGGTTTCGGTGGTGGTAAAGGTTTTTGACGCGACCAGTATCAGCGTGCGCGCCGGGTCCAGCCGCGCCAGCGTGTCGGCAATATCGGCGCCGTCCACGTTGGAGACGAAATGACACCGCGGCCCGTCCGCATAAGGTGCCAGTGCCCGGACCGCCATTTCCGGTCCCAGATGCGAGCCGCCAATGCCGATATTGATCACATCCGTGAATGCCCCGCCTGCCCCGCGATACGCGCCGCTGCGCACCATCCCGGCAAAGGATTTCATCCGCGCCAAAGTCTCCATCACGCCGGGCATGACGTCCTTCCCGTCAACCATGATCGACCCGCCGGACAGGGTGCGCAGGGCGGTGTGCAGCACCGCGCGCCCTTCGGTTTCATTGATCGGCGCGCCGGTAAACATCGCCTCGCGCCGCTGGAATACGCCGCGCGCCTCGCTCAGCGCGATCAGGGCGGCGCGCGCCTGTGCGTCTATCGTCGTCTTGGAATAATCCAGCAGCAGCCCGTTGGCCTGAACGGAAAAATCCGCCGCCCGTCCCGCGCCAAAAAGCGGCGCAATGCCCTTGGCCCGTGCCTTTTCGGCCATTGCTTTCAAATCGCGCCACACATCAGGGCGCCCAATGCACGGTGGCATCGTCCAGCAGTGCGGCAATCGGCGCGATCAGCGCATCCTGCCCGCGCGCCCGCTCCAGCGCATCGCGCTTTTCCGCGCCGGTGATGACGACATGCAGGTGCATCGCGGATTTCAGCACATGCGCCGCCAACGTGATGCGCGGCTCAGGCTCGCCGTCGATCCGCATGGGCAGGACCAGCGGCGCATCATGCGCCAGCGCCGCCTCCAGCCCCGGCGCGCGCGGAAACAGCGAGGCGGTGTGCATATCCGCGCCCATGCCGACCAAGGCCACATCAATCGGCAGGCGCGGCGCCAGATCGGCGGCCAGCTGCGGCGCCGCCTCCTCCGGCGTCACATCATCCATATACAGCGACAAAAGCGTGGCGGTCGCCGCCCGCTCGCAAATCAGATGCTTGGCAATCAGGCCCGCGTTCGAGCGGATATGCGCCTGCGGGCGCCAGCGTTCGTCACTGGGCAGCACATCGACCCGGTCCCATTCCAGCCGCGCGCCGCACAGCGTGTCAAAGATCGGCCCCGGTGTGGTCCCGCCCGGCACCACAAGCAAGGCGCGCTCGCGTTGGCGCAAGGCTGCGTTCAGCTGGCCCGACAGGACATCGGCAATGCCCATCGCCATGAATTCGGCATCGGGGTATTCTTCGAAAATCATGGCTTTATCTCCCGCCAGCGGCGCCCGTCACGATGGATCAACGCCAATGCGTCATCCGGTCCGGAACTGCCTGTACTATAAAGCGCCGGCGGCGTGCCAGCGGTTTGCCACGCCTCGATGATCGGATCGGTCCAGCCCCATGCGGCCTCCACCTCGTCGCCACGCATGAACAGGGTCTGATCGCCGCGAATGACATCCATGATGAGCCGTTCGTAGGCGTCCGGAATATCCTCTGCCTCGGGCCCCAGCGCCTCGGAAAATGTCATGTCCAGCGGCACATCGACCAGCCGCATACCGCCCGGCCCCGGCTCCTTGATGGTGACGCCCATCTCGATGCCCTCGTTCGGTTGCAGGCGGATCGTCAGGATATTGCGGTGCCGCCCGGCATCGGCGCCAAAGATCGAATGCGGCGCGTCCTTGAAGACCACCGCGATTTCGCTGGCGCGGGCGCGCAGACGCTTGCCGGTACGCAGATAAAACGGCGTGCCGGCCCAGCGCCAGTTGCCGATCCGCGCCTTCAGCGCGACAAAGCTTTCGGTGGTGGTGTCGCGGTTCTCCACCTCGTTGCGATAGCCCGGCAGGGTATCGGTACTCTCGTATTGGCCGCGCACCACATCGTCCGGCGCCACCGGATCCAGCGCGCGGATCACCTTCAGTTTTTCGTCGCGCACCGAATCGGGATCGTATTTTGCCGGCGGCTCCATCGCGGTCAGGCACAATAGTTGCATGATATGGTTCTGCATCATGTCCCGCATGGCGCCGGATTTGTCGTAATAGCCGCCGCGCGTACCGACCCCGCCGGATTCGGCGACAGTGATCTGGATATGATCGACATACTGGCTGTTCCAGAGCGGCTCGAACAGGGTGTTGGCAAAACGGATCGCCATCAGGTTCTGCACTGTCTCCTTGCCCAGATAATGGTCGATGCGATAGATCTGCGTTTCGTTAAAATGCTCGGCCAGCACCGCGTTCAGCGCGCGGGCCGATGCCAGATCGCGGCCAAACGGCTTCTCCACCACGATCCGGCAACCGGGCGAGGCCAGGCCATGCTCATGCACACGCGTGGCAAGCGGTCCGAAAAGCGTCGGACCGACCGAGAAATAAAAGGCGCGAATACGCTCCGGATCAGTCAGCCGCTGCGCCAGCTCGGGCCAGCCGTCATCGCCGGTCGCATCGACGGTAACGTAATCCACCTGCTCCAGAAACCTGCCCAGATGGGCGTTCATCATCGCAATGTCGCCGTCAAATTCCGCAATCGCGTCGCGCGCAAACGCGCGGTAGCCGGCCCCGTCCATTTCGCTGCGGGCGGCGCCGATCACACGCGCGTCCTCGGCCATCTGGCCTGCGCAGAACCGCCGGAAGAGCGCCGGCAGGATCTTGCGCCGGGCCAGATCGCCGGTGCCGCCAAAGATCACCAGATCGAACGGCTGTACAGGAATGACGCGCGATACCATTTGGCTTTCTCCTTGCGATGCGCGCACCTTAACAGGCTCTGAGGCGTTCACAACTCTGTCAGGCACGCCATGGCCGGGTTTCCTCGGCATTCTGCGCACGGTAGGCAGACTGTCATCAGCAGGGGCAAAGACACGATGAAAGACAGCGCAGCCGCAAATGCGGGCAAATTTCAGGATCCCCACTTTACCGCGTCGGGCGAGCGCCGCGCGCATGTGGCGCTGTCGCAGCCGCAAACGCTGTGGTTCAATACCGGGACGCTGTGCAACATCGAATGCGCCAACTGCTATATCGCCTCCTCGCCCACCAACGACGCGCTGGTTTACATCACCGAAGAAGAGGTGGCGGAGTATCTGGACCAGATCGCTGACCGCGCATGGCCGATCCGCGAAATTGCCTTTACCGGCGGCGAGCCATTCATGAACCCGCAGATCATCGACATGACACGCGCCGCACTGGCGCGCGGCTACAAGGTGCTGATCCTGACCAACGCCATGCGGCCGATGATGCGCGCCACCATGCAGGATGGGCTGCGCGCGCTGGAGCGTGACTTTCCCGGCCAGATGACCCTGCGCATCTCCGTCGATCACTGGTCCGAGACGCTGCACGATGTCGAACGCGGCGTCGGCGCCTTTGCCCGTACGATCGAGGGTATGGAGTGGCTGCGCGACGCCGGAATTCGCATGGCCGTGGCCGGGCGCACCGTCTGGGGCGAAACCGAGGCCGACGGGCGCGCCGGATATGCCGCGCTCTATGCACGGCACAGGTTCCAGATAGATGCCGACGATCCCGGCGCAACCGTGCTGTTCCCCGAGATGGACGAAACCGTGGACGTGCCGGAAATCACCACCGCCTGCTGGAGCATTTTGGGCAAGTCCCCGAGCGGTGTGATGTGTGCGTCATCGCGCATGGTGGTCAAGCGCAAGGGCGCCGCCCGCCCTGCGGTGCTGGCCTGCACATTGCTACCTTACGCGCCCGAGTTCGAGCTTGGCCACACTCTGGCCGACGCGGAACGCGACGTGCCGCTGAACCACCCACATTGCGCCAAGTTCTGCGTTCTGGGCGGGGCAAGCTGTTCGGCCTGACCGGTGGTTCCGGGGGCAGCCGGTGCGACGGGGCGCTGCCCCGGACCCCGGGATATTTCAGGCAAAAAGAAAGCAGGGGCGCCGGGTTTCTTCTTGCTCTTAAATATCCCCGCCGGAGGCACAGTTGTCACAGGCGCGCCGCTTGCCTGTGGGCGCCGCGCGCCCCATATTCACAAGCATGTTAAAGTTCACTCCGATCCTGTTGGCGCTGATTTACGCCTTTGTCATGTTCCGCTTTTCAGTGTGGCGCACCTCGCGCGACCTGACTGCACGCTCAAGTGAGCTTGCGGATCCGCGGCTGAAACAACTGACGGACAGGCTGGCCCAGGCGCTGGACCTCGCAAGGGTGCGCGTTCACATATATGAGATTGATCCGGTGAACGGTTTGGCTGCGCCCGACGGGCGCATTTTCATCACGCGCGGATTTTATGCCAAATTCCAATCCGGCGAAGTCAGCGGAGAGGAAATGGCGTCTGTCATCGCGCATGAGCTGGGCCATGTGGCCTTGGGCCATTCGCGGCGGCGCATGATTGATTTTTCCGGGCAAAACGCCCTTCGCACGGCGCTGGCGATGGTCTTGTCGCGATTCTTGCCGGGAATCGGGGTTATGATTGCGGGCGCGCTGACCTCGCTTCTGTCGGCCGGATTGTCGCGGCGGGATGAGTATGAGGCGGATGAATATGCCTCTGCGCTGTTGGTCAAGGCCGGGATCGGCACCGGGCCGCAGAAATCCCTGTTTCAGAAGCTGGAGGCGCTGACCCGGTCCAATTCCGGCGCGGCGCCGGCGTGGCTGATGAGTCATCCCAAGACCGCAGATCGCATCGCCGCCATCGAAAAGAACGAGAAACGCTGGAGCAAAGGGTAACCGCGCTACCCCAGCGCCTTGGCGAGGCGCGGCAGGCGTGCCTTTTTCAGCAGGGCGCGCATGGTCCAGTCCGCGCCGCCGAGGCGGCGGGCATCGGCCAGCACCCCGGCGGCAACATGCTGGATCATTTCGGGCGCTACCTGCCAGAAGCCGTGCAGCAGTGCGTCGGGGTCGGTGCGCGACAGCCCCTCTTCGGCCAGTATCTGGCGCGGGAAATCCTTGGCGTTGAGCGTGACGATGATATCGGCCGATCCCGCAATGGCGGCGGCCAGTACGTGGGTATCGGCCGGGTCCGGCAGCCATAGGCGCGCCTCAAGCGACGGGGGCCATTTCACCTCGGCATCCGGCCATTCGGCGCCGATCAGGGCCGCTTCGGCGCCTGCCTGGGCGACGCCCTCGGGGCCAAGCTTGATCGCGGCGCGCTGCCATTCGCCAATGATGCGCGCCGACCATAGCGGGGTGAACGCGCCCGCGCGCGCAGTCCCCAGCAGCATCTGGCGCATCACCGTGGGGTAGATCACACAGGTATCCAGCAGCGCCTTCACAGCCGGAAAAACAGCGCCTTGAGGTAGCCCGATTCTGCCAGATGCGTATGCATCGGGTGATCCGCGCCGGCCCCGCCGCTGTGGATCAGTTGTGGCGCGGGTCCGGTGCCGCGCCCGGCGCCGTGCAGGCCGCGCCCGATGCCGCGCAGGCTGGCCCGGCGGAACGCGTCCATATCGGCGGCGTGGCTGCACGAGCAAAGCACCAGATAGCCGCCCGGCGCCACCAAGGGCGCCGCAAGCCGCGCCGTCCGCTCGTAGGCGCGCAGGCCAGCCTCAAGCGCCTTTTTCGACGGAGCGAAGGCGGGCGGATCGCAGATGACCACGCCGAATTGCGCGCCCTCGTCCCCGAGCGCGGTCAGCACGTCGAACGCGTCGCCCTTGCGGGTGTCAAAGCGGTCTGCCACGCCCATCGCCGCCGCGCCGCCGCGCGCCAGATCCAGCGCGGGATCCGAGCCATCGACCGCCAGCGCCGACGCGGCGCCATTGGCAAGCGCGGCCAGTGAAAAGCCGCCGACATGGCTGAAGACATCCAGAACGCGCGCGCCATGGCTGAGGCGGGCGGCAAAGGCGTGGTTCGGCCTCTGATCGAAAAAGAGGCCGGTTTTCTGGCCATTGATCAGGTCCGCCATGTAGATCGCGCCGTTCATCGGCACGGGCAGCGGCGCCTCGGGCGCGGCGCCGATCAGAATGGCGGGCGCGTCATCCAGCCCCTCCAGCGCGCGGACGCGCCCTGCGGCGTTTTTCAGCACGCAGGTTGCGCCGGTGACCTCGGCCAGCGCGGTGGCCAGATCGTCCAGCAGGACGTCGGCCCAGGCCGCATTGGGCTGAATCACGCAGGTGTCGCCGAACCGGTCGATCACCACGCCGGGTATACCGTCCGCCTCGGCATGGATCAGACGGTAGTAGGGGGCATCATACAGCCGCTCCCGCAGGGCAAGCGCGCGGCGCAGTCGCGCGGCCAGCCATGCGCGGTCGATGCGCTGCGACACGTCCAGATCCAGCACGCGCGCCATGATGCGCGAGGCCGGGTTGACCGCCACCAGCGCCAGCGGCGCGCGCTCGGCGTCCTCCAGCAGGGCGATGGTGCCGGGCGCAAGCGCCTTGCTGCGCCGGTCTGTGACCAGCTCGTTGTCATAGACCCACGGCACGCCGCGGCGGACCCCGGTGGGGGAGGTTTTCGGTTTCAGGCGGATCACGGGCAATGGATTTTGTGTCATGGCGATCCCTTAGAAGGTTTTCGGCACCGGGCAAAGCGCATTCGGCATCGCGTGGGTGGCCAGAGCCGCAACGACCCTGCCCTAATCCCGTGGCCGCGATTGCCAGCCGCCCCGGCGGCGCGGCGCGCTGGCGCTTTGCTGGCCCTGACGCAGCACATCGGTCATCGGGTGGTCGGGGTAATCCGGCTGGTAGAGCGCCAGATAATGCGCGATGGCTGCCTGTACGTCCTGCCCATCCGGCAGCGACAGCGCCCAGTCCAGAAAGACCGAGCGGCACTCGTCCGCGGTGATGCCATCGATGCGGTACACCTCATACATCAGGGCCTTGCGGTCCATCGGGTCATCGCGGGTTTTCATGGCGCGCCTTCCTGCTCTGCGGTGTTGGGGATGGTCTGCCCTGCCCCGGCCCGTGCCAGAGCGGTGTCGATAATGGCGGCGGCCGCGTTTGATGCTGCGGCCAGGGCGCTGACCAGCGCAGGGATATCGGCCTTGCCCGCCTCGCGCAGCACGAACGCGCGGGCGCCCGCGCCCAGATGGTCCGCATCCAGCGCCGCATCGCCCAACAGCCGCGCCGCCATATGCACCTCGCGGCAGAGCGCGGCGGCCTGCGACAGCTGGCGCGCCTCGTCTGCGGTCCACCAGCCCAGCGCGGTGCCGGCGCCCAGCCCGGCCTGCGTGCCTTGGCGCGCAGTGCCCGATATCAGCGTTGCGGCCTGCGCGATCAGTTGCACATCCTGAAGCCGCCCCGGACCCATCTTGGCGTCCAGCGGGCCGTCCGGCGCCTTGGATGCGGCGATGCGGGCGCGCATATCGGACACGGCGGCGGCCAGACGCGCGGGCGCATCCGTGCGCGCGGCGATACCCGCGATCAGCGAGACGCGGAACGCCTCGATCTCGGCGCCCAGCGCCGGATCGCCAGCGACGCTGCGCGCGCGGGTCAGCGCCAGATGTTCCCAGCCCCATGCGCGGGTCTGCTGGTAGTCGCGGAAGGCCGCCAGCGACGTGGCCACGGGGCCTTGGTTGCCCGAGGGGCGCAGGCGCATGTCCACCTCATAAAGGCGGCCGCCCGCCATCTGCACCGTCAGCGCAGAAATCATCGCCTGTGTCAGCCGCGCGTAATAGGCGCCCGATGCCAACGGACGGCGCCCTTCGGACGCCTCCGCCCCGTCCGCGTCATAAATCACGATCAGATCCAGATCCGATGCCGCATTCAGCGCGCGCACGCCCAGTGATCCCATGCCCAGCAAACAGGCGCCCCGCCCCGGCGGCGGGCCATGCTTGGCGCTGAATTCATGCACCACTTCGGGCCAGAGCGACGACAGAACAGCCTCGGCCAGATCGGCGTAATGGCGGGCCGATGTTGCCGCATCGATCAACCCGCGCAGGTGATGCACGCCGATGCGGAAATGCCATTCGCGGCGCCAGTGCCGGGCGGCGATCAGGCGCGCCTCGTAATCGCCCTCGCGTGCAAGGCGGGCGGTCAGATCGGCGCGCAGGGCCACCCGGCCCGGCCATGCGGCGAAAAAATCGCCGGCAATCACCGCGTCCAGCACGGCAGCATTGCGCGACAGGTAGCGCGCCAGCGCGGGCGCGGTGCCGGCAATATCCACCAGCAGATCCAGCAGCTGCGGATTGGCCTCGAACAGCGAGAACACCTGCACGCCCGCAGGCAATCCGGCAAGGAAGCCGTCGAAGGCCAGCAGCGCCTCTTCGGGATGGGAGGTGCGCGACAGGCGCGACAGGATATCGGGCCGCAGGCGGCGAAAGATCTGCCCGGCCCGGTCCGAGCGCAGCGCCGGATAGGTCGGCCAGCGGGCGATCACCTTTTCATCCAGCCACGCCCCCTGTTCGGCGTCCGCAGCCGCGGCGTCGTCACCTTCGGGTTTGAAAAACCGCTCGATCACGCCGTCAACCGCCGTCAGGCGCGACAGCAGCTCATCCTTCAGATCCGCAGCGTCGCGGCCCATGAAGGCCGCAAGGCGCGCCATCCCCTCGTCTGTTTCGGGCAGGTCGTGCGTCTGTTGGTCGCGCAGCATTTGCAGCCGGTGCTCCACCTCGCGGTGGAACCGGTAATGCGCGGCCAGATCACCCGCGACGCCGGGCGGAATCCAGTCCTTTTCGGCCAGCCCTTCCAGCCCCTCGACCGTGCCGCGCATGCGCAGCGACGGATCGCGCCCGCCGACGATCAGCTGCCGGGTCTGGGTGAAGAACTCGATCTCGCGGATGCCGCCGCGACCCAGCTTCATGTTGTGGCCCATCAGATCCAGCGGGCCGCCCAGATCGGCGCCCAGCCCCTTGTGCGCGCGAATGCGCAGCCGCATGTTGTGGGCGTCCTCGATCGCGGCGAAGTCCAGATGGCGGCGCCAGACAAAGGGCGTCAGCGTATCCAGAAACCTGTGCCCGGCGGCAAAATCACCGGCGCACGGGCGCGCCTTGATGTAGGCGGCCCGCTCCCACGTGCGGCCAAGGCTTTCGTAATAGCGTTCGGCGGCGGCCATCGACATGCAGACCGGGGTGACGCCCGGATCGGGGCGCAGGCGCAGATCGGTTCGAAATACATACCCCTCGGCGGTATTTTCACCCAGGATTGCGGCCATGCGGCGGGTGGCGCGGACAAACCCGGCGCGCGCCTCGTGATTGGCATCCGCATCAAAGCGGGTTTCGTCATACAGGCAGATCAGGTCGATATCCGAGCTGTAGTTCAGCTCGCCCGCGCCCATCTTGCCCATGGCCAGCACGACCATTCCGGCCCCGTCCCGCAGATCATCCTCGGTCATGCCGGGCAATTTGCCGCGCCGTATTTCATTGCCCACGGCATGGCGCAGGGCGGCGGCGCAGGCCAGATCGGCGAAATCCGTCAGCGCCTGCGTCACCATCTCCAGCGGCCAGACACCCGCCAGATCGGCCAGCCCCAGCAGCAGCGCGACGCGCCGCTTGGCCTGCCGCAGCGGGTTTGACGGATCGCCCTCGATCGCGCGCACATCCTGCATCAGCGCAGCCAGCGCATCCTCTGGCGCGTCCAGCGCGCCGGGCAGCCACTCCGCCTCGGACTGCATGAGCTGGCGCAGATAGGGGCTGCACCCGGCGGTATTGCCAATCAATTCGCGCAGGTCGCCGCCAAGGGTGGGAAAGCGCGCCTGCGCCTCCTCGGCGTGGTCGGCCTGATAGGGGCGCGGCAGGCGTGTGATGCGGCGGGCAAACTCCATTCCTTCAGTGATACAAGCCGCGCGCGCCGGGTCAATGGCGCGCGTGGGGCGCATTGCGCCGCACGCTTGAGTGCGATTTCTGCGCCCGCCCTCTTGCAAGCCCGCCTCGCCGTACCGATCTATGTCGATGTAAAGGGCATTCACATAGCCGCCAGCGCCCAATGGCACCCCATATCCACAAAGGATCTCACATGACCGCTTTTGTACAAACCGCCGCCGCCGAAGGCGGCCCCCTGCGCTGGCTGGAGCGCGCCGCGCAATGGCTGGATGCGCGCGGCAAATTCGCCTGGATCGCGACCGTCGTTCTGGCCTTCATCCTGGCGTGGCCCGTTGGCCTGGCTATCCTTGCCTATATGATCTGGAGTAAACGCATGTTCACCAAATGCAGCAACCGCCGCGCGCCCGCGCCGTCGATGTCCATGTCCCGCAGCAGCGGCAACAGCGCGTTTGACGCCTACCGCGACGAAACCCTGAAGCGACTGCAAGACGAGCAGGCCAGCTTTGAAAGCTTCCTTGAGCGTCTGCGCAAGGCCAAGGATCAGGCCGAGTTTGACCAGTTCATGCAAGACCGTGCCGACACCGCGCGCAAGACCCGCGCGCGGCCCGGCGAGGATACCGCGCAAGCCTGACGCGCCGCGCCCGGCGGCCTGCACTCGGCGGGCCGCCGCCCTTGAATTTGCCCGGCGGAGCGCTGACATATCCCAGCAGCCCACCGCCCAACCGAAAGCCGCCGATGACGTATCACGCCGCCCCCCTGTCCCTGCCCGATCCGGATGCAAGCCCGGAATTCTACGCCTCGATCCCGTCCAAGCGGCTGGTGGCGTGGGTTCTGGACACGGCATTGATTCTGGCGTTTTGCGTTGTTGTTCTGGTCCTGACGCTGGGCATTGCGTTCTTCTTTCTGCCGCCGCTCTATCTGGTGGTCAGCTTTGTCTATCGCACCGCCACTTTGGCGCGCGGGTCGGCGACGTGGGGCATGGCCGTGATGGCGATGGAGATCCGGCGACATGATGGTGCGCGGCTGGACTGGCTGACCGCGCTTTTGCACACGCTGGGATATACTGTGTCGGTGGCGTTTTTCCTGCCGCAGGTGATATCCGTGCTGATGATGCTGATCACACCGCGCGCGCAGGGCCTGTCCGATTACGTGCTGGGCACCGCCGCCGTGAACTGCCGCGCCTGATTGCGAAAGCGTTCAGGCCGGGCATCAAGGCAGGTTGCAACTCAAACTCGAAACGAATTAGATTTGAGTTATCACAAATAAAGACGGCCCTGATGCGACATACCAAAACCAT
Organism: Roseovarius dicentrarchi; assembly: GCF_003316635.1. GTDB lineage: Bacteria > Pseudomonadota > Alphaproteobacteria > Rhodobacterales > Rhodobacteraceae > Roseovarius > Roseovarius dicentrarchi. The sequence goes on from NZ_QNQP01000014.1 coordinate 63,690, forward strand.
CGCCCCACAGTTTTATGTGACCGCTCCGCAGCCCTGCCCCTATCTGGAGGGCCGGATGGAGCGCAAGCTGTTCACCGCGCTGCAGGGCGATGGCGCGCAGCGGCTGAATGACGGACTGTCCAAGCAGGGCTTTCGCCGGTCGCAAAACGTCCTGTATCGCCCGTCCTGCACCGATTGCGCCGCCTGCCTGTCGGCGCGCATCTGCGTCGATGAATTCGCCCCCTCCAAAAGCCAGCGCCGCGTGATCCGCCGCAACGCGGGGCTCAAGCGGCACGCGACCTCGCCCTGGGCGACCGAAGATCAGTATGCCCTGTTCCGCCGCTATCTGGAAAGCCGCCATGCCACTGGCGGGATGGCCGATATGGATGCGTTTGAATTTGCCTCGATGGTCGAGGAAACGCCGATCCGCACCCGCGTCATCGAATATGTCGACGAAGAGACCCGCGCGCTGGTTGCCGTATGCCTGACCGACGTTCTGGATGACGGGGTCAGTATGGTCTATTCCTTCTTCGATCCCGCGCGCGAGCGCGACTCGCTGGGCACGTATATCATTCTTGACCATATCCAGATCGCCCGCGAGGCGGATCTGCCGCATGTCTATCTGGGCTACTGGGTGCCGGGCAGCCCCAAGATGGGCTACAAGGCCGGGTTTTCCGGGGTCGAGCTATATGTCGGCAGCCAGTGGGAGCCGATGCGCGATCCCGATGCGTACGAGGCGCAGGTGCATCCCCTGTCCAACGATTCGATTTCCGAGCAGGTGGCCGATATCACCCTGCCCGACGGCACACCGCTGCGCGCCGGGCGCGGCTGAAAAACCTGCGCTGCGGGCTGATACATGACCGCAAAACAGCGCGCCATGCCGCGCTTGATCATGGATGCGGCGCTGATGACCTTTCCCCGCCGGTTTATTCGCCTAGAGTTTCCCTAACGCCTTCGCAAACAGCCCCCGGATTCCTGTCATGAGTACCGATCCCCTTGTCGTCTTTACCCCCTCTGGCAAGCGCGGACGCTTTGCCGTTGGCACGCCTGTTCTGACAGCCGCGCGGCAGCTGGGCGTCGATCTGGACTCCGTCTGCGGCGGGCGGGGCATCTGCTCGAAATGTCAGATTACGCCCAGCTATGGGGAGTTTTCCAAACATGGCGTGACCGTCGCGCCCGATGCGCTGTCGGACTGGAACGCGGTCGAACAGCGCTATGACGACAAGCGCGGGCTGAAACCGGGCCGCCGCCTGGGTTGCCAGGCCACCGTACAGCGCGACGTGGTGATCGACGTGCCGCCCGAAAGCCAGGTCCACCGGCAGGTGGTGCGCAAGGCGGCATCCGCCCGCGTAATGACCATGGACCCGGCCACGCGCCTTTACATGGTGCAGGTGGACGAGCCGGACATGCACATTCCCACCGGCGATTTCGAGCGTCTCGAACGCGCCCTGCGCGAGCAATGGGACATCCCCGCCCTCCGCGCCGACCTGTCGCTGCTGTCCAAGCTGCAACCGGTGCTGCGCAGGGGCAAATGGCAGGTCACCGTCGCCCTGAACAAGGCGCATGACGATGACGTTGCCCGCGTTTTGGAGATTTGGCCGGGCCTGCACGAGGCGGGACTTTACGGGCTGGCCATCGACCTTGGCTCCACCACCGTGGCCGCGCATCTGACCGATCTGCATGACGGCACGGTGATCGCTTCCTCGGGCATCATGAACCCGCAGATCCGCTTTGGCGAGGATCTGATGAGCCGGGTTTCCTATTCCATGATGAACCCCGGCGGCGACAAGGAAATGACCGCCGCCGTGCGCGAGGCGATCAATACGCTGGCCAAGGAGATCGCCAAGGAGGCAGATATCGCGCCCGAACTGATTGTGGAGGCCGTGATCGTCTGCAACCCCGTCATGCACCACCTCTTGATGGGCATCGACCCGGTTGAGCTGGGCCAGGCGCCCTTTGCGCTGGCGACCTCCGACAGCATCTCGATCGACGCGCGGGAAATGGACATCACCGCGATCAACGACCGCGCCCGCATCTATATCCTCCCCTGCATCGCGGGCCATGTAGGCGCCGATGCGGCCGCCGTGGCGCTGTCCGAACAGCCCGGCAAATCGGGCGATCTGGTGCTGATCATCGACGTCGGCACCAATGCCGAGATCCTTCTGGGCGACAAGGAGGGCGTTCTGGCCTGCTCCTCGCCCACCGGGCCGGCCTTCGAGGGGGCGCAAATCTCCTCCGGCCAGCGCGCGGCCCCCGGCGCCATCGACGCGATCCGCATTGATCGGGTCAGCAAAGAGCCGCGCTTTCGCGTGATCGGCAGCGATCTGTGGTCTGACGATCCCGGCTTTGCCGAGGCTGTGGGAGCGGGCGGCATCACCGGCATCTGCGGCTCCGGTATCATCGAGGCGGTGGCCGAGTTGCGCATGGCGGGACTGCTGGACGAAAACGGGCTGATGGGCTCGGCCGCAGCGACCGGCACGGCGCGCATGGTGCCCGAAGGGCGCACGCACAGCTACCTGATCTGCGACGCCACGGATGAGGGCGGCCCGCGCATCACCGTGACCCAGGGCGACATTCGCGCGATTCAGCTCGCCAAATCAGCGCTTTACGCCGGCGCGCGCCTGCTGATGGACGCGCGCGGCGTCGACAAGGTGGACCGCGTCGTGCTGGCCGGCGCGTTCGGTGCGCATATCTCGAACCTGCACGCGATGGTACTGGGCATGATTCCTGACGCGCCGCTGGACAAGGTCACATCGGCAGGCAATGCCGCAGGCACCGGCGCGCGCATCGCGCTGTGCAGCATCGCCGCGCGCGCGGAAATCGAGCGTATGGTGCGCGAGATCAACAAGATCGAAACCGCCATCGAACCAAAGTTTCAGGAACATTTCGTCGCCGCCAACGCGATCCCGCACAAGACCGATCCCTTCCCTGAACTGGCCAAGATCACCGCCCTGCCCAGCCCGAACTTCAACGCGGGCTCCGGCGGCAGCGAGGGCGATGGCGGCCGGCGACGCCGCCGGCGGGGATAGGCACCTGTGCCCTGCCCGTAACGCTGGGCTGGCAGGGCGGCACAAAAGGGGAACACATTAAAGAAGTCGAAACTTTCCTGCTGTATCCGATGGGTCGAACCCAAAGGATACATCAAAATGACGTCACGTCTGACCCTCGCCGTTGCTGCCCTTCTGCTTTTGACCGCCTGCGCCGGGCGAGAGCCCAATCCCGTTGCGGAGATTCAAAACAGCGACGCGGCGCTGTCCTGCGATCAGCTGCGCAACGAAATCAGCGTAAATTCACAAGCCGTGCGCGGCCTGATGGATGAGAAGCAAGATAAACAGACGCAAAACATCGTTGCCGGTACCGCAGGTGCGATCCTTTTCTTTCCCGCGCTCTTTTTCATGGACCTCAAGGGCGCATCCGGCGAAGAGGCCCGCGCGTATCAGCGCCGCAATCACGGTCTGCTGAACCGATACAATGCGAAGGGATGCCGTCCCGAAATTCGTATCGAAACCAACAACCCGGCAAAGGCCCAGCCCGCCAAGATCAGAGAGTGAAACCGCTTTGCCGGATACCGGGCTGAGATTATTCGCGAATAATCTTGGCCCGCCGCACGCGCAGCGCCTTAGTAATTACCGGCAACATATTTGGCGATGGCACCGCCGCGCGAATTCACGTCCAGCTTTTGGTAGATCGCCTTGAGGTAATATTTCACCGTATTTTCCGACAGACCCAACCGCGCGGAGATCTGGAAATTCGTCAGCCCGTTGACCAAAAGGCCCAAAATCTCGTGCTCGCGCCGCGACAAGGCGTGCGTTGTCTCCGATGTCAGGCGGCGCAGGATATCTGTCGGCACGATGGAGTGGCCCTCCACCAGTTTGCCTAGTATCTTGGGCAGGCTGATCAGGATCTGGCCCATCATGCAGACCGAGTTTGCGCCCGACTTTATTGCGGCGCGGATGAATGCAAATTCGGTATCGTCAGCCACCACCACCACAAGCGCGCTGGGAAATTCGCGCCGCAGCATGTCCAGCGCCGCCGCAACATCGCCGTCGGCCAGACGCACGCCCAGTATGACGATGACGCGCCCCGTTTCTGCCGACAGCAGGCGGCGCAATCCGTCCAGATCGGTCGCAAACTCGCCCAGCTCGGTGCCGGGAATCTGGCCGACCAGCGATCCGATGCCCTGGCAGACAATCAGCTGCCGGTCAGCAACAATAATGCGGGAAATGTCTGCGTCAGCTTTGTTCATGGCGGCATTGCTACATATACCGGCAGTCTTGTCACGCTTTATAATGCAATGTTCAGCGAGAACCTTATGAAAAGGCACGGTTTTTCTGTGTGCATCGGTATGCAGCGACCCACTCACCCCACCGGGTAGCCCCGCCCTACCCGTTCGGCGCCCGGCAGGAACACATGGCGGCCAAGCCCATACTCTCGGGCATTTCGCCGCCGGCAGGCAAATCTCATACAAGGGGCAATCAACAGGAGAGACATCATGCGCGGCACTTCACATCTATTCATCCCCGGCCCCACGAACGTTCCCGAAGAGGTGCGCCGCGCCATGAATATCCCGATGGAGGATATGCGCGCACCTGATTTCGCCGATCTGACACACAGCCTTCTAACCGACTTGAAAAAGGCATACCGGCTGGAAAATGGCCGCGTCTTCATCTTTCCGTCTTCCGGCACCGGCGCGTGGGAATCGGCCATCACCAATACGCTGAGCGAGGGCGACACTGTGCTGATGTCGCGCTTTGGCCAGTTTTCGCTGCTCTGGGTCGACATGGCCGAGCGGCTGGGCCTGAACGTCGATCTGTGCGAGGTCGAGTGGGGCAAGGGCGTTCCGGTCGAAGAATACGCCAAGCGCCTCAAGGCCGACACCGACCACAACATCAAGGCCGTCTTTGCCACCCAGAACGAGACAGCGACAGGTGTGTCCTCCGACATTGAGGGGGTGCGCCGCGCGCTGGATGATGCAAACCACCCGGCGCTGCTGTTTGTCGACGGCGTCAGCTCGATCGGGTCGATTGAATTCGAGATGGAGAAATGGGGCGTCGATCTGGCGGTGTCCGGCTCGCAAAAGGGCTTCATGCTGCCCGCCGGCCTTGGTTTTCTGGCCGCGAGCGACAAGGCCCTGGCCGCCAATGCCTCGAACACCAATAAAATGAACCGTTGCTATTTCAGCTGGGAGGATATGATCAAGCTGAACGATACCGGCTATTTCCCCTACACGCCCGCCACGCAGCTGCTGCGCGGTCTGCGCACGTCGCTGGACATGATGCTGGACGCCGGGCTGGAGACGATCTGGAAGCGGCACCATTTCCACGCCGAGGGCGTGCGCCGTGCCGTTGCGGCCTGGGAGGGCTGCGAATTGGTGGCGCGCGGGCCGGAATGGGCGTCGGACACGGTTTCGGCGATCTATACCCCCGAAGGCGTCGATGCGCGGGACGTGATCGCGCATGCCTATTCCAAGTACCAGACGTCGCTGGGCACCGGCCTGAACAAGCTGGCAGGCAAGGCGTTCCGCATCGGCCACCTTGGCTCGCTCAACCCGGTGATGCTGCTGGGCGCGATTTCCGCCGCCGAAATGGCGCTGGTCGATTCGGGCGCCAAGATCGAGCTGGGCTCGGGTGTGGCCGCGGCGCAGGCGCATTACCGCACAGTCGAGGGCTGATCGGTATGCGCGCCCTCGTGACCCGCGCCTGGCCCAAGGCAACGCAGGACCGCCTCGCACAGCTGTGCGAGGCGACGTTCCGCGATCCCGACACAGCGATGACCGACGCCGAATGGATGGACGCCGCCACGCAGTACAACGTCATACTGCCGACTGTGTCTGACAGCATCCCCGCCGGATTCTATGAGGCAGCCAAGGGCAAGGTGCGCCTGCTGGCCAATTACGGCGTTGGCTACAATCATATCGATGTGGACGCCGCCAAGGCGGCAGGCATCACCGTCACCAACACGCCCGGCGTGCTGACCGATTGCACCGCCGATCTGGCGATGGGCCTGCTTCTGGCCGCCGCCCGCCGTCTGGGCGAAGGCGAGCGCGAATTGCGCGCGGGCCGCTGGGACGGCTGGCGCCCGACGCATATGATCGGGCACAAGGTCGCCGGTGCGACGCTGGGCATCGTCGGTTTTGGCCGGATCGGTCAGGCGATGGCGCAGCGGGCGCATCATGGCTTTGGTATGAAAGTCGTATTTCAGAACCGCAGCCGCGTGGAGCCGGAGATTGCCGCGCGTTACGGCGCGACCCAAATGGCCAGCGTTGCCGAAGTGGCCGAGGTCAGCGATTTTGTGTCCCTGCACTGCCCCGGCGGGGCCGATACCCGGCACCTGATCGACGCCGAGATCTTTGCCGCGATGAAGCCCGGCGCGATCCTGATCAACACCGCGCGCGGTGACGTGGTGGATGAGGACGCCCTCTTTGCCGCGCTGAATACCGGCCATCTGGGCGGTGCCGGCCTTGACGTCTATCAGGGTGAGCCGACTCTGGACCCGCGCTTCCTGAACCACGAAAACCTGGTGCTGGCCCCGCATCTGGGCAGCGCCACTGACGCTACCCGCGCGGCCATGGGCAACAGAGCCATTGATAATCTGGAGGCGTTTCTCAAGGGCGATACGCCGCCCGATGTGATTGTCTGATCGTTCTCAACCAAAGTTTAACCATGCCCCGGCAACAGTCGGGGCATGATGCATTCTCGGATCACCCTTACCCCTCGAACAGTGGACGGCCAAAGCGTTTCGCAAAACTCTGCGCCACAGGTTTTTCGCGAAACGCTTTAGCCGGTTCAGATCGCAATCGGCACAAGGCGGCCGCGTCTTGCGGCGCAAGCTGGCCCATATCGACAAATAGGTTGGACGCGAGGCGTTCATCGCCGAGCTGCGACGGCGCGGCGACCATGCGGTCGAAAACGCCGGTCAGATGATCCTCTTTTGCAACGACGAACCCGTGCGCATCGTGCTGTAACGGGAAACGCATGTTTTCCGCCGCCGGAATGCGCACGCATTCCGCACCCTTCCGCATACCGGAGCGCGGGGCGCGGGTAGCGCATCCTACCCGTTCGCTGCGCTATCCCAACCCCGGCCCTGCTTTGCTACCCATGCGAAAGTGTCTGGGCCGGGGCCTTTGCGGCACGCTCAGGGCAACACCGTATTCCAAGGGAGGAAACACCATGAGCTACACATTGCATCCGCTGAAAAAAGCGCGTCTTCAGCGGTCTGAACTGGCCGTCCCCGGCTCGAACACCGAAATGTTCGAAAAAGCCGCGAACAGCGACGTCGATTACATCTTTCTCGACCTCGAAGATGCCGTGTCGCCCGCAGACAAGGAGCAGGCTCGAAAGAACATCATCGAGGCCCTGAACGATATTGACTGGAAGGGCAAGACAATGTCGGTCCGTATCAACGGGCTGGACACGCATTACATGTATCGCGACGTGGTCGATGTGGTCGAGCAGGCAGGCCAGCATCTGCACACCATCCTGGTGCCCAAAGTGGGCGTTCCCGGCGATCTTTACTGCGTCGAGACGATGGTCAGCCAGATCGAAGTCGCCAAGGGCTTCAAGCATCAGATCGGTCTTGAGGCCTTGATCGAAACCGCCCTTGGCATGGCCAATGTGGAAACGATCGCCGCCGCCCCCGGCCGCCTTGAGGCGATGCATTTCGGTGTTGGCGACTATGCTGCCTTCACCCGCGCGCGCACCGTTGTCATCGGCGGCCTGAACCCCGATTACCCCGGCGATCAGTGGCACTACGCCATCTCGCGCATGAACGGCGCCTGCCGGGCCTACGGCCTGCGCGCCATCGACGGACCCTTTGGCGATTTCAACGATCCGGACGCCTATATCGCGTCGGCAAAGCGCGCAGCAGCCCTGGGGATCGAAGGTAAATGGGCGATCCACCCCAGCCAGATCAAGCTGGCGAACGAGATGTTCTCGCCCCCCGAGGAGGAAGTGACCCGCGCCCGCCGCATTATCGAGGCGCTGCGCGAGGCGGAAAAGCAGGGCAAGGGCGCCGCAAATCTGGATGGCCGCCTGATTGACGCCGCCTCCGAGCGGATGGCGCAGAACGTGCTGACGGTGGCCGATGCCATCGCGGCCAAAGGCTGAAGGAAATCCAATGGATATTCATGAGTATCAGGCCAAGGAACTGCTGAAGAAATTCGGCGTCAACGTGCCGCGCGGCGGCATCGCCTACAGCCCCGAACAGGCGGTGTACCGCGCGCAGGAACTGTCGGGCGAAAAATGCGTCGTCAAGGCACAGATCCACTCGGGCGCCCGCGGCAAGGCCGGCGGCGTGCGGATCTGCAGCAGCGATGACGAGATCGCGGACGCTGCTGCATGGATGCTGGGCCGCAAGCTGGTCACGCATCAGACCGGCCCGCAGGGCAAGCTGGTTGGCCGCCTCTACATTGAGGAAGCCACTGACATCGCGCAGGAAATCTACCTGGGTTTTGTCATGGACCGCACCGAGGAGCGCGTCGTCGTCGTCGCCTCCGCCCAAGGCGGGATGGAGATCGAGGATATTTCCTCGGACGAGCCGGACAGCATCATCCGTTCGGTCGTTGACCCGGCGGTGGGCATGCAGGCCTTTCAGGCGCGCGAAATCGCGTTTCAGCTGGACCTTGACGCCGCGCTGATCCCGCAGGCGGTCAAGCAGATCATCGGCTGCTACAAGGCGATGGACGAGCTGGACGCGTCGATGCTGGAAATCAACCCGCTGGTCGTCACCGGCGGCGGCGAGATTGTCGCGCTCGATGCCAAGCTCAGCTTTGACGATAACGCCCTGTTCCGCCATCCAGAAATCTCGGAGCTGCGCGACAAGAGCCAGGAGGATTCACGCGAAACCTACGCAGAGGATCGCGGCCTCAGCTATATCGGCCTTGAGGGCGAAATCGGCTGCATCGTCAACGGTGCGGGCCTGGCCATGGCGACGCTGGACATGATCAAGATGTCGGGCGGCGAGCCTGCCAACTTCCTCGATGTCGGCGGCGGGGCCAGCCCCGAACGCGTGCTGATGTCGTTCAAGGCGGTCCTGAACGATCCCAATGTCGAGGCGATTCTGGTCAATATCTTTGCCGGGATCAACCGCTGCGACTGGATCGCCGAAGGCGTGGTGCGCGCGGTGCAGGAGCTGAAGCTGACCATGCCGCTGGTCGTGCGCCTGTCGGGCACCAATGTCGAAGAGGGCCGCAAGCTGCTGAACGAAAGCGGGCTGAACATCACCACCGCCGACACGCTGGCCGAAGCGGCGGACAAGGTCGTTGCCGGCTGGAGAAAAGCATCAACCAAGAACGCGGAGGCAATCTGATGGCCATCCTGATCGACAAGAACTCCAAGGTGCTGGTCACCGGCCTGACGGGCCGCATCGGCAGCTTTCACGCGCAGGAAATGCGCGATTACGGCACCAATGTTGTCGGCGGCGTGACCCCCGGCAAGGGCGGCAGCACCCATAACGGCCTGCCGGTGTTCAACACCGTCAAGGGCGCGGTGGCAGAAACCGGCGCCGATCTGGTCATCGCTTTCGTGCCGCCCCCCTTTGCGGCGGACAGCATCATGGAAGCGGCCGATGCGGGCATTGCGACCTGCGTGTGCATCGCCGATGGCATCCCCACGCAGGACATGATCCGCGTCAAACGCTACATGCGCCGCTACAAGGAAGAAAAGCGGATGCGGCTGATCGGGCCGAACTGTGCCGGGATCATCACCCCCGGTCAGGCCTTTGCCGGGCTGATGCCGCCCGCGATCTACCTGCCGGGCCGTGTCGGCATCGTCGGCCGCTCCGGCACGCTGGGCTATGAGGCGGCCAGCCAGATGAAGGCGCTGGGCATCGGCGTCAGCAGCTCGATCGGCATCGGCGGCGATCCGATCAACGGGTCCAGCTTCCGCGACATTCTGGATCTGTTCGAGAATGATCCCGACACTGACGCCGTCGTCATGGTCGGCGAAATCGGTGGCCCGCAGGAGGCTGAGGCCGCGGAATATATCCGCGATCACATGACCAAACCCGTTGCGGCCTATGTGGCTGGCCTCTCGGCGCCCAAGGGGCGGCGCATGGGCCACGCCGGCGCGATTGTGTCGGCCTTCGGCGAGTCGGCGCAGGAAAAGGTGGAAATCCTGTCAGGCGCGGGCGTGACCATCGTCCCAACGCCATCCGCCTTTGGCGAGACAGTGGAAAAAATGCTGTCCTGACAGTGTTTTGGGCGGAACTGTGCCAAGTTCCGCCCATTGCCTCGGGCCTATATTGCCTTTGCCTAAATTTTGTCCCACTTGCACCTCATTCGCGCCGCTGTGCGCCACTATTCTGACGTGGTTCACCGGCGAAGCTGGGCCAGACATCCAGCGCGCGCGTGTCTTTTTGGAGGAGCATAAAAGTGCCCGTCTCGATGCCTACGCCGAAAAAGGCGCAATCACTCAAAACAGCCAGTTCTGCCGAGCCGCAGGCCGCAAGCAGCGCCCCGCGCAAGGCCAAGAAGGCCAAGCCGCAGACGACCCCGCGCCAGATATTCAAGGATTTCGCCAGCATCTGATCTGTCAGGATCAGGTCCCGAAAGTCCAATGCCCACAAAACCAAAGGCCGCATCAATCAGATGCGGCCTTTGGCGCTTTGGATCTATCCGCGGAGGTGTCGGGCGGCCTTGTGGGCCGCCCTTTACGTCTCAGCCGACCAGTTCAAGACCGGCAAAGAAATACGCGATCTCTTCTTTGGCTGTCTCGGGTGCGTCCGAGCCGTGGACCGAGTTTTCGCCAACGCTTTCGGCGAACTCGGCGCGCACGGTGCCGGGGGCCGCGTCCTTGGGGTTGGTTGCGCCCATGACTTCGCGGTTTTTGGCAATGGCGCCTTCGCCCTCCAGAACCTGCACGACGACCGGACCGGAGGCCATGAAGTCGCACAGCTCGCCATAGAACGGACGCTCGGCGTGGACTTCATAGAATTTGCCGGCCTGTGCCGGTGTCAGGTGGATACGCTTCTGCGCGACGATGCGCAGGCCCGCATCCTCGAACTTGGCGTTGATCTTGCCGGTCAGGTTACGCTTGGTTGCGTCGGGTTTGATGATGCTCAGGGTGCGTTCGGTTGCCATGGTCAGCCTCTGTGTTCAGTGAATGTTGATATGGCGGCTGCGGTAGCACGCGCGCCCCGTGGAATAAAGACCTATTCGGGGTGCGACATCATGGCATCATTCGCCGGCTTCCTATTCCGAGCGTTTTAGTCAGATTAAGTGCACGATCCGACTCAACCCAATCAGGACATACAAAGATGCATATCAAACCCCTCGTCGCCGACACCGCACTGATTTTTGCCGCCTCTCCGATCTGGGCCGATACAGCGGCCCCGTTGACATATGAGCAGTTCGAGGCCGCCGTCCCCCATAGCGACTTGGAGACATGCCCCGAGGCGCTGGCGCAGGACAACGTGTTCTGCCGCGCGACCCTGCGGCACGAGGAAATCCACGTCTTTGCCTTCAGCGAAGATGGGGATCAGGTGTTTGTCGGCTTCAAAACCTATCCGGCGGACGGCTTGGGCGCCCTTTTGAAGTAAGACCGGCAGTTGACAAGGGCGGAGCGGCGGGGCATCGCTCCGCCATGCTACGCATTGATGACATATCCTATTCCGTCGCGGGCCGCCCGCTGATCGAAAACGCCTCCGTCAGTATTCCTGACGGGCACAAGGTTGGCATTGTGGGCCGGAACGGCACCGGCAAAACGACGCTGTTCCGCCTGATCCGGGGCGAATTGGCGCTGGAGGGTGGCAGCATTACCCTGCCCCAGCGCGCCCGCATCGGCGGCGTGTCGCAGGAGGTGCCCGGCAACGACGTGTCGCTGATCGACACCGTGCTGGCCGCCGACACCGAACGCGCCGAACTGCTGGCCGAGGCAGAAACCGCGACCGACCCCGCCCGCATTGGCGAGGTGCAGATGCGCCTGTCGGATATCGACGCCTGGGGCGCCGAGGCGCGCGCGGCGTCCATCCTCAAGGGGCTTGGCTTTGACGACGATGCGCAGCGACAGCCCTGCTCGGCCTTCTCGGGCGGCTGGCGGATGCGCGTGGCGCTCGCCGCCGTGCTGTTCGCGCAGCCCGACCTGCTGCTGCTGGACGAGCCGACGAACTATCTGGACCTTGAAGGCGCGCTGTGGCTGGAGACTTATCTGGCGCGCTACCCGCACACCGTGCTGATCGTCAGCCATGACCGCGGGCTGCTGAACCGCGCTGTCGGGTCTATCCTGCATCTGGAAGACAAGAAACTGACGCTCTATAACGGCGCCTACGACACGTTTGCCGAAACCCGCGCCGCGCGTCTGGCCGCGCTGGAGTCGGAGGCGAAAAAGCAGGACGCCCGCCGCGCCCATCTGCAAAGCTTCGTCGATCGCTTCCGCGCCAAGGCATCCAAGGCCGTACAGGCCCAATCGCGCCTGAAAATGATCGCCAAGATGAAGCCGATCACGACCCCGCAAGAGGCCGCGCTGAAACGCTTCACCTTCCCCTCGCCCGAGGAATTGTCGCCCCCGATCATTCATATCGAGGGCGGTTCGGTCGGGTATGACGGCAAGGCGATCCTCCAGCGGCTGAACCTGCGGATTGATCAGGATGACCGCATCGCCCTTCTGGGCAAGAATGGCGAGGGAAAATCAACGCTTTCAAAACTTCTGGCTGGCAAGCTGGAGGCGATGGGCGGCAAGATGACGACGTCCTCCAAGCTGCGCGTCGGGTTCTTCGCGCAGCATCAGGTCGAGGAGTTGCATGTCGATGAAACGCCCATCGACCATATCCGCCGCCTGCGCCCCGGCGAGACGCCCTCGCGCCTGCGCGCGCGGCTGGGGGGCTTTGGCATCGGGTCCGAACAGGCCGAAACGCTGGTGGGCAAGCTGTCGGGCGGGCAAAAGGCGCGGCTGTCACTGATGCTGGCCACCATCGACGCGCCGCATATGCTGATCCTGGACGAGCCGACGAACCACCTGGACATCGAATCGCGCGAGGCGCTGGTCGAGGCGCTGACCGCCTATAGCGGCGCCGTGATCCTGGTCAGCCACGACATGCACCTGCTGAGTCTGGTGGCCGACCGGTTGTGGCTGGTCAAGGATGGCCGCGTCGCCCCCTACGAGGGCGATCTGGAAAGCTACCGCACCATGCTGCTGGCCGGTGACAAACCCGCGCCGAAGGTCAAGGAGCAAAAGCCGAAACGCCCCAGCCGCGATGCGATCACCGCGATAAGGCAAGACGTCAAGAAATGCGAAGAACGCGTTGAAAAGCTGAACACAATGGCCGACAAGCTGGCCAAGAAGCTGGCCGATCCCGCCATGTATGACGAAGACAACAAGGACGAGGCAACCGTCTGGCAAAAGAAATATTCCGAGGTGATGGACGCGCAGGCGCGCGCCGAAACGCTGTGGATGCGCGCACTGGAAAAGCTGGAGCGCGCGGAGGGCGCGTAGCCCCGCGATTGACACAGCGCCGCATCGCGCGCCAAGGATAGACATGGACAGCACCGCCCTTATCACCACCTTTGTCACGCTTTTCATCGTGCTGGACCCGTTCGCGCTGGCGCCGCTGTTCTTGGCGCTGACGCGGGGGATGAGCCCGGCCATGCGCCGCTCGGTCGCGATCCGGTCCTGCCTGATGGGCACCGCGCTGCTGATCGTGTTCGGCGCGTTTGGCGAGGCTGTGCTGGGCTTTATCGGTATCTCGATGCCCGCCTTCCGCATCGCGGGCGGCATCCTGCTGTTCCTGACTGCGCTTGATATGCTGTTCGAGCGGCGCACCAAACGCCGCGAGGATCAGGTGGAGCATGACGATCACGAGGATCCGTCGATCTTCCCGCTCGGCATCCCGCTGATCGCCGGGCCGGGCGCGATCGCCACCGTGATCCTGCTGACGGGCGAACATCAGGGCCTGAGCGGGCTGACATGGGTGCTGGGCACGATGCTGTTCGTGATGCTGCTGGTGTTCGTGTCCTTCCTGAGTGCCGGCATGCTTGAGCGGGCCTTGGGCAAGACGGGGATCAGCGTTGTCACCCGCGTTCTGGGCATGCTGCTGGCCGCGCTTGCGGTTCAGTTCGTGCTGGATGGCCTGCGCGGTTTTGGTCTGGCAGGATAATCACAGCCGTCTGATCTGGCGCCGCGCGGCCCGCGCCCCTATTTATGGACGGCACAAGGGGCACCCGATGACCGATTTTGATACCGCCAACCTGATTTACCTGATCGTGCTGGGCTGCGCGGTGATGATGTGGTTTTTCGCCGTCAATCGCAATTCGATGGGCAAGACGTTGCAACAGGCCGCGATGTGGGGCCTGATTTTCATCGGCGTGATCGCTGCAATCGGCCTGTGGGATGATATCCGCAGCACCGTCGCCCCCGTCCAATCGGTCAGCCGCGATGGCGCGCGGATCGAATTGCCGCGCGCGCCCGACAGCCATTACTATCTGGACGCGGTGGTAAACGGCGCGCCGGTGCGCTTTGTCGTTGATACCGGCGCCAGCGATATCGTCCTCAGCCGCGCTGACGCGATCCGGGTGGGCCTGCACCCCGACGGGCTGGCCTTTACCGGGCAGGCCAACACGGCGAACGGTCTGGTTCGTACCGCGCCCGTGCGGCTGGACAGCTTCGACGTGGGCGGCATCACCGACCGGGGCCTGCGCGCCGTGGTGAACGAGGGCGATTTGAATGAATCCCTGCTGGGAATGCGGTATTTGCAGCGGTTTACAAGCGTTCAGATCACAGACGGCAAGCTGGTGCTGGAGCGCTGACAGCCCCGCCCCTCCGGGCGGATGCGCCGCGTCAGACTGCCACAGGCAAGATTGATCAAAATCAATGCAATGAATATGTTTGCCTGTTACCTTGCCTTGAGACTTATCCCGTTTTCAAGGAGTTATCCCATGCGTATCCTTCCGCTTATCGCCGCTTGCGCCACCGCCGCCGCCATCGCCCTGCCCGCCGTCGCCCAGCAAAAGAAGACCAACATGCAGCAAGGTCCCGACAAGCTCGTCACCGTCATCACCAGCGAAAACCCCCAGACCCAGCTGATGGGCATGGTGCTGACCATGCAATCGGTCAAGGCAGGCGCGTCTGCGCATATGCTGCTTTGCGGCCCCGGCGGTGATCTGGCGCTGAAGGATGCGCCCGCGTCGGCCACTGCCGCGCAGCCGCCGATGGGTATGAGCCCCCAGGGGCTGATGCAGCAGATCATGCAAGCGGGCGGCAAGGTTGAGGTCTGCGCAATCTACCTGCCTGGCAAAGGCGCCGACGCCGGCGTTCTGCTGGACGGCATCACCGCAGCGGCCCCCGATGCGATGGCCGCCGCCCTGATGGCGCCGCAGACCCGCGTCCTGTCGTTCTGATCGGCCCGGACATTCCGCAGACAAGGAGATTTCACGCATGATACGCAAGACAGCCACCGCCGCGATTATCGCGGCGGCTCTTGCCGGGCCGGGCATCGCAGCAGATGCGCCCGACGATTCCGGCAAGCAGACCGAATGGGGCCTCTACCTGACCGCGAAAGAAGCCTATGAGATGAAGCAGGCCGAGGGCGACAAGGTTCTGTTCGTCGATGTGCGCGAGCCGATCGAGATGATGTTCACCGGCTCTACCGATGTGGTGGATGTGAACGTGCCGTTCCTCATGGTCGATCCCACCGCATGGCACCCCGAAAAGCCGGTTCTGGCGATGAATGAAAACCCCGATTTCGCCGCCGGCGTCGCCGCCGCCATGGAGGCGCGCGGTCTGGACAAGGATGCGCCGGTGATCGTCATGTGCCGCTCGGGCGGAGAGCGCGGCGCGCCGTCGGCCAAGGCGCTGCAGCCGCTGGGGCTGACCCAGGTCTATGTCGTGGTTGACGGGTTCGAGGGCAGCACGGTCAAGGACGACCCGCGCGGTCCCTGGCGGCTCAAGAATGGCTGGAAAAACAGTGAGCTGCCCTGGGGTTACGAGATGAACAAGGACAAGATCCCGCTGCGCGGCGAGTGATGTCACCGGTCCGGGCGCAGTTCCGGGCGCATCACGGGGAGGCGGCCGTTTTCTCGGCCTTCTTTTCCCAGCGCCCGGAGGCTTCGGACCAGTATTGCGCGGCGCAGCCTGCGCCTGTCAGGGTTTTCCACTGCACACGCGCCTGGGCGACCGCAGCCTCGTCATTGCCGTTGAACAGCACGCATACCCGGTCGAGGCGCGTCACCTCGGCCGGGTCTACATCTGCGCCATCCACCACCATCAGACAGGTGGCGCCGTTGGGCATGTCCGCCGCCGTCGTCAGCAGGATCGGCTGATCGGCCTCATGCGGCTGGCCCGCGCGGCCATGCGGCAGGAACGCATCGTCGCCCCCGGCCAGCCACAGCGCCTCGTCCAGCGCGTCCAGATGCGCGGCAGTGCTGCCGCGCACCGCCACGCGCCACCCTGCGCCGCGTGCCTTTTCCAGCAGCATGGGCAGGGTCTGCTCCAACGTCGTGTGCGTCAGGTGATAGAAATAGGCTGCGCCCATCAGGCTGTGCCCGCCCCTTCCAGCATGTCCGCCACCAGCCGGTTCAGAGCCAGAACGCCCCAGCCGGTCGCGCCCTTGGGCGCATAGGCCGTGTCGGATTTGACGGACGCGACGCCGGCGATGTCCAG
This sequence comes from Roseovarius dicentrarchi, assembly GCF_003316635.1. Taxonomy (GTDB): domain Bacteria; phylum Pseudomonadota; class Alphaproteobacteria; order Rhodobacterales; family Rhodobacteraceae; genus Roseovarius; species Roseovarius dicentrarchi. The sequence continues at coordinate 80,258 of NZ_QNQP01000014.1, forward strand.
ATGGATCCATGGCGTCCCCTCCTGCACGAACCGTTTGAGGAACTGCGCCGCGGTGATGCTGCCCGCCGGGCGCCCGCCGACGTTTTTCATATCCGCGATCTGGCTTTTCAACTCGTCGTCATAGGCCTTGCCCATGGGCAGGCGCCACGCGCCCTCGCCCTCGGCCGCCGCCGCCTTCAGGAAGGCATCGCACAGCGTATCATCGTTGGAGAAAACGCCGGCATTTTCATGCCCCAGCCCGATGATTATGGCGCCCGTCAGCGTGGCCAGATCAATCATCGCGCGCGGTTTGTACGTTTCCTGCGCGTACCACATCACGTCTGCCAGAACCAGCCGGCCTTCGGCGTCGGTGTTGATCACCTCGACCGTGTCGCCCTTCATGGATGTGACCACATCACCGGGGCGCGTGGCGCGGTCCGATGGCATGTTTTCCACCAGCCCGACCAGTCCGACGACGTTGGCCTTTGCGCCGCGCAGCGCCAGCGCGCGCATCACGCCGGCAACAACGCCCGCGCCGCCCATGTCCATGGTCATGTCCTCCATTCCGGCGGCCGGTTTCAGGCTGATCCCGCCGGTGTCGAACACCACGCCCTTGCCGACCAGCGCCAGCGGGGCGTCACCGTCCTTGCCGCCCATCCACTCCATCACCGCCACTTTGGAGGGGCTGGCGCTGCCGTGTCCGACGCTCAGCAGGCAGCCCATGCCCAGCTCGGCCAGCTTGTCCTCTTCCAGCACCGTGACCTTCAAGCCAAGGCTTTCCATATCCTTGATGCGGTTGGCAAATTCGGTGGTGGTCAGGTGGTTGGCCGGCTCGCTGACCAGATCGCGGGTGAAAAACGCGCCTTCGACCACGGCGCTGGCGGATTTCGCGTCGGCCTCGACGGCGCTGGCGTCCTTGACCATCATCGTCACCGCGCCCGGTGTTTTCTGATCGCCGGTCTTGCGCGCGGTAAAGCTGTAGGCGCGCAGCGCGATGCCCTGAAGCAATTCGACCGGGCGCACCTGCGACGCGCCCAGAACGGTCATTCCCTTTTCGCCCAGCAGCTTGCCCAAGGCCGCGCCGCCCTTGCGCGCCTCAATCGCGCTGGCGCGCGGCGACAGGCGCAGGATATCCACCGCCTCGGCCTTCAGCCCCGCGGGCCATGCCAGCGATGTCACCTCGCCGGGTTTCATATCCTCCAGCGCGCCGCCCTCGATCATGCGGGCCAGCGCGCCGCGGGTCAGTTTATTGACGCGTTTGGCGCCTGCATTCAGCTTGCCATCCGGGCCGATCAGCACGGCAATGCGCCCCTCGGCGGTGGCAATCCTGTCCAGATCGGTGTCGATGATGGTGGTCTTGGCGGGGGTCGTCATGGGGCGGCTCCTATGGGGGTCATGCGGTGAATGTCGTCTCTGCGGCGGACTCTGCGCATTTTCACCCCAAGTGCAATGGCACCCCGCCGCCGGGGCCGGGATTAGCAGTTTTACTGCCTGCATATTTGGTTTAGCTTGCCACCAGATATTGTGTCTCGGGGGGGAGTGAATTGGCCAGATTCGACAGATATATGCTGTCGCAATTCATGGTGCTGTTCGGATTCTTCGCGTTGGTGCTAGTGTCGATCTTCTGGATCAACAAGGCGGTGCGCATGTTCGACCGCCTGATCAGCGACGGCCAATCGGCCTGGATCTTCATTGAATTCACCGCGCTGACCCTGCCCGGCGTCATCGGTATCGTGCTGCCCATCGCGGCCTTTGCCGGGGCGGTTTACGTGACCAACCGGCTCAGCACCGAAAGCGAGCTGGTGGTGATGCAGGCAACCGGGTTCTCGCCCTGGCGGCTGGCGCGGCCGGTGGTCTATTACGGGGCAATCGTGGCGCTGATGATGTCGCTGCTGCTGCATCTGCTTATCCCGCTCAGCCTGAAACAGCTGGAGACGCGCCGCGCCGAAGTGTCGGGCAATATCACCGCCAAGCTGCTGACCGAGGGCGAATTTCTGCACCCCGCCTCTGGCGTGACGTTCTACATCCGCGAAATCACGCCCAATGGCGAGCTGCGCAATGTATTCCTGTCCGACCGCCGCCGCGCCGGGGCACCGACCACCTATACATCATCGCAGGCGTATCTCGTGCAGGGTGGCGGCGGGACCAAGCTGGTGATGGTCGCCGGGCTGGCGCAGAACATATCGGCTGACGGCCAGCGGCTGTTTACCACGCATTTCGATGACTTTTCATACGATATCAGCCGATTGGTGGCAAAGAACGCGCTGAACCTTGACCGGATCGCCTTTGCCTCCACGCTGGATCTGATCCGCGATCCGGGCGCGGTGGCCGAGCGGACGAATGTCACGCTGGGCGTGGCTGTCACCGCGCTGCACAACCGGTTTGCACAGGCGATCCTGTGCCTTGTGGCGGCGCTGGTGGGGTTTGCGACGCTGCTCCAGGGCGGATTTAGCCGGTTCGGCGTCTGGCGGCAGATCATCACCGCATTCTTTTTGCTGATCGGTGTCAAACTGATCGAGGCCGCTGTTGCCGGGCCGGTTCTGGCCGCGCCGATGCTGTGGCCGCTGATGTATCTGCCCAGCGCGGCGGGGCTGACCCTGTCGGCGCTGATGCTGCATGCGGCGGCCCATCCGGGGCTGATACGGCGCCTGCGCAGGCGCACGAGGGCGGCGACGTGACACTTTACTATTACTTCGCCCGCAAATTCCTGTGGACCTATCTGGGCATCACCGCCATTTTCGTGGTGATCCTGGGCCTGATCGACATGGTGGACGAGCTTCAGGATTTTCCCGAACTGCACGTCTGGGAGGTGGCGCAGGTGGTGCTGCTGAACCTGCCCCACGCCAATTACGAGATATTGCCGCTGGTGATGATCCTTGCCTCGGTCGCGGTGTTTGTCCGGCTGGCGCGCACCTCCGAGATGGTGGTTGTGCGCGCTTCGGGTCTGTCGGGCTTTCGCGGCATGCTGGCGCCGCTGACCATGGCCGCGTTGATCGGGCTGGTGTCGATCACGGTGCTGAACCCGGTGGTCGCCGCCTCCTCGAAACAGTACAATAATCTGGTCGCCAGCTACGAGGGCGGCGGCACCAGCATCATGGCCCTGTCCTCCGAGGGGCTGTGGCTGCGGCAGGGCAGCGCCATGGGCCAGACGGTGATTCACGCCACCAGCGCCAGCGCGGATGTCAGCACCCTGAACAATGCCACCTTCATCGCCTTTGCACCCGATGGCGAGCCGGTGCGCAGGCTCGCCGCACAGCGCGCGACGCTGGGCACCGGCGAATGGCTGCTGGAGGGGGTCAAGCTGTGGGATCTGTCCGGCGGCGCAAATCCCGAGGCGACAGCACAGCGCATGGCGCAGCTCAGCGTGCCGTCGGCGCTGACGCGCGACGGCATCATCGACAGCTTTGGCAAGCCGGAATACATCGCCATCTGGGACCTGCCCGCATTCATCGCCCAGCTGGAGCAGGCCGGATTTTCGGCCCGCCGCTATGCCGTCTGGTTCCAGATGGAGCTGGCGCGCCCGATCTTTCTGATGGCGCTGGTGCTGGTCGCGGGCGCGCTGACCATGCGGCACGCGCGCACGACGAATACGGGCATTTCGGTGCTGATCGCGCTCATGCTGGGCTTTTCGCTGCATTATGTGCGCAATTTCGCGCAAGTACTGGGCGAAAATGGACAAATTCCGGTTATCCTGGCCGCGTGGGCGCCACCTGCTGCGTCATTGATGCTTGCCATTGGCATTTTGCTGCATATGGAGGACGGATGACCCGCCTGTTACGCCTGCTCGCGATCCTGCTGTGCCTGCTGCCCGCGCCCCTGCTGGCGCAGGACCGCGGCGCGCTGCTGATCGCCGACGAGGTACTGATCGAGGGTGGCGGCACGCTGATCGCCACCGGCAATGTCGAGGCGGTGTATGACGGCCAGCGCCTGAAGGCGCGGCGCATCACCTATGACAAGGCCGCCGACAGGCTGGGCATCGAGGGGCCGATCACGCTGTTTGATGGCAATTACACCACCATTCTGGCCGATGCGGGGCAGCTGGACCGGGATATGCAGAACGGCATACTGACCGGCGCGCGCATCGTGATGGACGATCAGCTGCAACTGGCCGCAAATCAGATCAACCGCACCGAGGGGAGGTATTCGCAGCTCTACAAGGCGGCGGTGACCTCCTGCCAGGTCTGCACGGATGGCGGCACGCCGCTGTGGCAGATCCGCGCCCGCCGCGTCATTCACGATGCCGAAACGCAGCAGCTGTATCTGGACGGCGCGCAGTTTCGCATTGGCACCGTTCCGGTCGCCTATTTTCCACGCCTGCGTCTGCCGGACCCCACCGTCACGCGGGCCAGCGGGTTTCTGACACCGTCGTTTTATAATTCCAGCCTGCTGGGCACGGGCATCAAGGTGCCTTATTTCATCCGTATCGGGGACGACAAGGACCTGACGCTGACGCCCTATTACACTGACAAGACGCGCACGCTGGAATTTCGCTACCGGCAGGCCTTTGCCTCGGGCGGGATCGAATTCGAGGGCGCGTTCAGCCGCGATGATCTGGTGCGCCGCGACGACCGCGCTTATATCTTTGGACGCGGCGTATTTGCCTTGCGCGACGAATATGTGCTGCGCTTTCATATCGAAGCGGTCAAGGACGATGCTTATCTCGTCGATTACGGCTATAGCGACAAGGACCGTCTGGACAGCGAAATTTCGGTCGAGCGGGTGCGCCGCGATGAGTGGCGCCGCGCCGCGCTGACCTATTATCACAGCCTGCGCCCCGGCGAGGACAGCGCGGTCATGCCCACCAGCGTTGCCAATTTCGACTATGAAAAACGGTACTTTCCCACCCGGATCGGCGGGGAGCTGCGCCTTGCCGCCGAGGCGCACAGCCATTACCGCTGGTCGTCGGAGCTTACCGATACCGACCCGACGGACGCCGACCGCTTTTCCGACGGGCGCGACGTGACGCGCCTCATGACCAGCGCCGACTGGCGCCGCACCTGGACGGTGCTGGGCGGCCTGCGCGCCACGACGCAGGCAGGTGTTGCGGTGGATCATATCCGCGTAAACGATGCCGGGACCACCTCGCGCAGTTTGCTCAGTGCCGCGACGCCGAATGCGGCGCTGACGCTGCGCTATCCACTGGCCAAGACCACGTCGCGCGGCGCCACCCACCTGATCGAGCCGATGATGCAGCTGGCCTGGGTTGGCGGCAAGACGCGCAACATCGTCAATGACGAAAGCACACGCACCGAATTCGACGAAGGCAACCTGCTGTCGCTGTCACGCTTTGCCGCCGCCGACCGGCGCGAGCGCGGCATCAGTGCGTCCTATGGCCTCAGCTGGACGCGCTTTGCGCCCGGCGGCCTGCGCAGCACGCTGGCCGTCGGGCAGATCACCCGCGACCGCACACAGCGCGAGGCAACCGGCGCGCAGAGTTTTTCGCCCTCCTCCGGGCTGCGCGGCACCACCTCCGATCTGCTGATCGCGGGGCAGATCGCGACGCAGAACGGCCTGACACTGACCGCGCGCGGCCTGCTGGACGGTGCGTTCGACCCTACCAAGGCCGAGGCGCGCGCAAGTTGGCGCAACGCGGTACTGGACCTGGGCGCAACCTATATCTGGCTGCCCTCCGATGCACAGGAGGAACGGTTCAGCACGGCGTCCGAATGGGCGCTGGACGGATCCTACCGCATTTCGCGGCATTGGACAGGCGACGCCGAATGGCGGTACAACGCGGCAAGTGATCGCAGCGTCCGGGCCGGCCTGGGCGTGACCTATACAAATGAATGTGTCGAAGTCTCTCTTTCGGCCTCGCGCCGCTTCACGTCTTCCACTATCCTCGAGCCGTCGACGGATATCTCTCTCACCGTTGGCCTGCGTGGCTTCAGCGCGCGCGCCGTGGACAAAAGTTACGTTCGGGAATGCAAAAAATGACCTCATCGACCCCTCTCAAAACCACCCTCCGGGGCGCCCTTCTGGCCCTGATGCTGCCCTTGGCCGTGGCGCCTGCCGCGCTGCCGCAAATGGCCGCGGCGCAGGGCCTGTTCGATCCGGTGGTCAAGGTAAACGGCGCCGCCGTCACCCGCTACGAGCTGGAGCAGCGCGCGACGCTGCTGAAACTGCTGCGCGCCCCTGCCGATCCGATCAAGCTGGCGCGCGAACAGTTGATCGAGGACCGGCTGAAAGCCGAGGCTGCCATCGCCAACGGCGTCACCGTTGACGAGACCATGATCCGCGCCGGGATGGAACAGTTCGCATCCCAGGGCAACCTGAGCGTTGAACAGATGGTCGCCCTTCTGGCGCGCGGCGGCGTTGCCGAGGAAACGTTCCGCGAATTCGTGCGCGCCGGCCTGATCTGGCGCGAAGTCACGCAGACCCGGTTCGGCCCGCGCGTGTCCGTCAGCGAAGAGGATCTGGAGCGTGCCCGCGCGGCCACCTCCGGCGCCGCCGGGGTGCGGGTGCTGCTGTCCGAAATCATCATCCCCTTCACGCCCCAGAACGAGGCGCAAGTGCTGGCCAAGGCGCGCCAGATTTCCGAAATCACGTCAACCGGCGCGTTTTCAGCGCAGGCGCAGCAATTCTCCGCCACCCAGACGCGCGATGCCGGCGGGCGCCTGCCTTGGCAGCCGATCACGAAACTGCCCCCCGTTCTGCGCCCGCTGGTTCTGGGCCTTGCCCCCGGCGAGGTGACGGACCCGCTGCCGCTGGACGGTGCGGTTGCGCTGTTCCAGATGCGCGACATTCAGGAAACCCAGACGCCCGATCCGGTCTATTCGGCGATCGAATACGCCGCCTACTACATTCCCGGCGGGCGCAGCCCCGATGCGCTGGCCCGCGCTGCGCAGGTCGATGCGATCACAGACACCTGCGACGATCTTTATGCCGTCGCCAAGGGGCAGCCGCCATCGGTACTGGAACGCGGCACGAAATCCCCTGCCGAGATCCCCGATGACATCGCCATTTCGCTGTCGCGCCTTGATCCGGGCGAGGTGTCGTATGACGTCACGCGCGCAAACGGGCAAACGCTGGTCCTGCTGATGATGTGCGGGCGCAGCCAATCTGTGGCCGAGGCGCCCGGTGCCGGTGCGGACGGCGACGCGCCCGATGAAACCGCGCAACTGTCGCAGCAGATCGCCAGCCGCCGGCTGGAATCCTTCGCCAGCGGCTACCTTGAGCAGTTGAGGTCCGAGGCGCGGATTATCGAATACTGATGCCCGGCTCCATGCCCCCCATCGCGCTCAGCTGCGGGGAACCTTCGGGCATCGGCCCCGAACTGGCGCAAAAGGCGTGGGGGGCGCTGGGCGCGTCCCTGCCGTTCTTCTGGATCGGTGATCCGGCGCACCTGCCCGGCGGCTGCCCGGTGACGTTGATCGACCGGCCGGATCAGGCCATTGGCGCCACTGGCCTGCCGGTTCTGGCGCATGCCATGCCCGGCGCACTGACCCCCGGCACCCCCAATCCCGCCCATGCCCAGGGCGTGATTGATGCCATCGCGCGCGGCGTCGATCTGGCGCTGTCAGGCGCGGCAGGCGCGCTGTGTACCGCGCCCATTCACAAAAAGGCGCTATCGGATGGCGCGGGTTTTGCCCATCCCGGCCATACCGAATATCTGGCGGCGCTGACCGGCACGCCCCGCGTGGTGATGATGCTGGCCAGCGACCAGTTGCGCGTGGTGCCGGCCACCATTCACCTGCCCCTGCGCGATGTTGCGCAGGCGCTGACCCCCGATCTGCTGGGCGATACCATCCGCATCACCCATGCGGGCCTGATCCGTGATTTCGGCATCGCCGCACCGCGCATTGCCATTGCCGGGCTGAACCCCCATGCCGGCGAAGGCGGCAAAATCGGCCGCGAGGAGCTGGACCTGATTGCCCCGGTTCTGGACGCCTTGCGCGCCGAGGGGCTGAACCTGATCGGCCCGCTATCGGCCGATACCATGTTTCACGCCGCCGCGCGCGCGGGCTATGATGCGGCGATTTGCATGTACCACGATCAGGCGCTGATCCCGATCAAGACGCTGGATTTTGACCGCGGCGTCAACGTCACGCTGGGCCTGCCCATCGTGCGCACCTCGCCCGACCATGGCACCGCGCTTGACATCGCCGGGCGCGGCATGGCCAACCCCACATCGCTGATCGACGCGCTGAAAATGGCCGCGCGCATGGCGGCGGCGCGCAGCGGATGAGCATCGACACCCTGCCCCCCCTGCGCGCGGTGATCGCCGCGCATGAGCTGAGCGCGCGCAAGGCGCTGGGCCAGAATTTCCTGCTGGATCTGAACCTGACCGCGAAAATCGCGCGGCAGGCGGGTGATCTTACCGGCTGCGACGTGTTGGAAATCGGCCCCGGTCCCGGCGGTCTGACGCGGGGCCTGCTGGCCGAAGGCGCGCGGCACGTGCTGGCGATTGAAAAAGATCCCCGCTGCATTCCCGCGCTGGAGGAAATCGCTGCCGCCTACCCCGGCAGGCTGACGATCATCGAAGGTGACGCGCTGAAAACGGATCCGCTCCAGCATCTGACGCCGCCGATCCGCGTGGCCGCGAACCTGCCCTATAATGTCGGCACCGAACTGCTGGTGCGCTGGCTGACGCCCGATAGCTGGCCACCCTACTGGCAATCGCTGACCCTGATGTTTCAGCGCGAAGTGGCCGAGCGGATCGTCGCCACCCCCGGCTCCAAGGCCTACGGGCGCCTTGCATTGCTGGCGCAATGGCGCACCGATGCCCGCATCGTCATGCATCTGCCACCCGAGGCATTTTCGCCGCCGCCCAAAGTCTCCAGCGCGGTTGTTCATCTCACCGCCCTGCCCCAGCCGCGCTATCCCGCGCAGCCGAAACTGCTGGAGCGGACCGTTGCAATGGCCTTCAACCAGCGGCGCAAGATGCTGCGCGCGGCGCTCAAGGGGCTGGCCCCCGATATCGAGGACCGGCTGATTGCGTCCGGCATCCAGCCGACAGACCGCGCCGAAACCATCGGGCTGGAGCAGTTTTGCGCCCTTGCGCGCACATTGGAAAGCTAAGCCATGCTGGCCATCCTGCTGCCTGCCGCCGGCGCATCACGGCGGATGGGCGGGCGCGACAAACTGCTGGAGCTGGTAGACGGCGCGCCGCTGCTGGCACGGCAGGCGGCGCGCGCGCGCGCCACCGGCGCGCCTGTCTATGTCACCACGCGCCACGACAGACCTGCGCGCAGCGCGGCGCTGGCGGGGCTGGCGGTACGGCAGGTGGGCGTCGATGACCCGGATCTTGGGCTGTCGGCGTCAATCCGGGCGGGCGTCGCGGCGCTGGCGCCGGACATCACCGCGCTGCTGGTCCTGCTGCCGGATCTGCCCGATATCGAGACTGCCGATATCCGGGCCATGATCGCCGCCCACGCCGCCCATCCCGGCCGCATCCTGCGCGCGGTTGCCGTAAACGGGGCGCCGGGGCATCCGACGGTTTTTCCGATGAAATTCTTCGCGGCCCTGACCCGGCTGACAGGTGACACAGGCGCGCAGACGCTGCTGCGGCAAGAGCGGTTTGTCCCGGTCACGCTGCCGGGATACCGCGCTGTTACCGATCTGGATACCCCCGAAGATTGGGCCACCTGGCGCGCGCAACGCGATTGACTGATCCCTGATACGAAACAATCCCGGCGCAGGCGCCGGGATAGTTCATTTTCATCGCGCTCTTTTCAAAGCAACATCAGCCGCCCTTACTTGGTCAGCAACCGCGCCTCGTGCTTTTTCAGCGAGCGGCGCGCAGCCTTGTGAATCGGCATGCAAAATTGACCCACTTGGGTGGGTTATGAGCGAGTAAAATTGACCCACCTGCGACGTTAGCATCCGCGCCGAATAGCGCGGAGGAATGAGCAGGTGATATTGATGGAAAGTGT
>NZ_QNQP01000015.1 GCF_003316635.1 Roseovarius dicentrarchi
GCGATGACCAACCGTACCCAAGGCCCCCGGAGCTGTCCGGGAATTACCGAAATCCCTGTCCGGGATTTACCGAAACGCGTGTCCGGGAATTACTGAAATCCGTGTCCGGGAATTAGCGAAACCCGCACTGATCGGGGAGCGTGCGCGCATGCTCGACCGGATTTGCCCTACGCTGCCTTTGCGGTCGGGCCAGATGAATGACATCAGTACCCAGTCGGGCGTACAGCAATGCCTTGTGATCGAATTGGAAGGTATCGCCGGCAGGCGCGAGATTTTTCTGATGCCCAGCCTGGCAAAGCCGGAGGGAACGGTTGATGGCTGGACGTTCTTCGAAGAATTGCCGGTGCCGTTGCTCAAACTGGCGCGCAGCGGCATTATCGAGCTTTGCAATCGCCCCGCCGCCGATCTTCTTGGATGCGAAGGGGCGGCGGGCCGGCAGATCACCGATCTGCTGGAGGGGTTGGGCCGCTCGATTCCGGATTGGCTTGAGGACGCGGCGCTGTCGCGCGGCGCGCTTCATTCCGAGTTTTTGCGCGTAAGACGGTCGGATCGCGAAGTCTTCATACAGGTCACCCTGAATCGCGCGATTGAAAACGGCGAGCCGATCCTGATCGCGGTTCTGAACGATGCGACAGAATTGAAATCGCTTGAGGCTCAGTTCGTTCAATCACAAAAGATGCAGGCCATCGGCCAGCTGGCGGGCGGCGTTGCGCATGATTTCAACAATCTTCTGACGGCGATTTCCGGCCACTGCGATCTTCTGCTTCTGCGCCATGACCAAGGCGATTCGGATTATGGCGATCTGCTGCAAATCAACCAGAACGCAAATCGCGCGGCATCCCTGGTGAACCAGTTGTTGGCCTATTCGCGCAAGCAGACCCTGCGACCGGAAATCATGGATCTGCGGGACGCCATGTCGGACCTGACGCATTTGCTGAACAGGCTTGTCGGGGAAAAGGTCGTGCTATCGCTTAATCATGATCCATCCCTGTGGTCGATCCGCGCCGACAAGCGCCAGTTTGAGCAGGTCATAATGAACCTCGTGGTCAATGCGCGCGATGCCATGCCCGATGGCGGTGATATTCGGATCGAAACGCAGAATGTGACATTGGAGGCGCCGCTACAGCGTGACAGGGCGGTGGTCGCGGCCGGTCAGTGGGTCAGGATCAGCGTCAAGGATGCGGGCGTCGGCATACCGCAGGACCGCCTGCACAAAGTGTTCGAGCCATTTTTCACGACCAAACGCACCGGGGAGGGAACCGGCCTTGGCCTGTCCACGGCGTATGGAATTGTCAAACAAACCGGCGGCTTCATCTTTGTTGACAGCAAGGAAGGCGAGGGCACGACGTTCTTCTTGATGTTCCCGGCCCACGAGGCAGTGGCGGCGGTCGTCGAGCCTGCAAAGAAACCCCAGATCGAGACAACGCCGACGGAGGGCCTTGTTCTGTTGGTCGAAGATGAGGCGCCGGTGCGTGCCTTCGCATCGCGGGCGCTGCAAATGCGCGGATTCACCGTGCTGGAAGCGGAGTCGGCGGAAGATGCGCTCGACATTCTCGAAGATCCATCGATTGTCATTGATGTTTTCGTGACAGACGTTGTGATGCCCGGTATGGATGGACCCAGCTGGGTTCAGCAAGCGCTCAAAGCGCGGCCTGACGTGCGGGTTGTGTTCGTCTCGGGATACGCGGAAGAGGATTTTGGCGACACACAATCGCGCATCCCCAATTCGGTTTTCCTGCCCAAGCCATTTTCGCTGACCGAATTGACCGAAGTCGTCCAGAGCCAGATGAGTGACGCGCAATAGAATTTCACTGCGAACAGTCAGCGCCGTCCAAGGGCGTCGGCCGGATTGATTGCTATCTGACCGCCTCGATGGGGCCAGTTGCACGGCCATGGATGAACTGATCCAAATATGGATCGTTAGATGTATCCATATCCGCAACCGGCCCGGTCCACTGGATTACACCGTCATGCAGCATGGCGACATTGTCCGCGATGGCACGAACAGACATCATGTCATGGGTGATTGTCATCGCTGTGGCACCCATTTCCACGACAATCTCGCGGATCAACTCATTGATGACGCCCGACATGATCGGATCCAGCCCTGTGGTCGGTTCGTCGAAGAAGATGATCTCGGGCTCGGCGGCAATAGCGCGGGCAAGCCCGACACGCTTTTGCATGCCGCCTGACAATTCGGCGGGAAATTTGTCCGCAGCATCTGGCGTCAGGCCAACGCGGCGCAATTTTTCGATCGCGATTTCCCGCGCTTCATGGGGGGGGCGCTTGGTTGCGCCGCGCTGCAGGCGAAAGGCAACATTCTGCCACACAGGCAGCGAATCAAACAGCGCAGCACCTTGAAACAGCATGCCAAACCGCGCCAGAAAGGCATCCCTGTCACCGCGTGTGACATCATGACCGTCCAGCGTGATTGTCCCGCTGTCGGGTTTCACCAGCCCGAGGATGGATTTCAGCAAAATTGACTTGCCCGTGCCGGACCCGCCAATGATGACCATGGACGACCCGCTATCCAGCGTCAGATTGACACCGCGCAGAACATGATTGCGGCCAAAGGATTTTCGAACATCGGTGAGGGTGATCATGCCGTGAAAAACACTTCCGTCAGGATGTAGTTGCTGGCCAGAATCAGCACCGATGAGGTGACCACTGCCGCCTTGGTGGCGCGGCCTACGCCCTGGGCGCCGCGGCCTGAGTTCATACCGTAATAACAGCCCATAAGTGCCACGATGAAGCCAAAGACCGCGCCCTTGATCATGCCGCTTAGAACGTCCCAGAATTCGAGGAAATTCAGCGTGTTATGCATATAGGACGCCGCGTTGAAATCAAGGCGGCCAACCCCCACCAGAAACCCGCCCATGATGCCGATCACATCGCCCACGCCCACCAGCAGCGGGACCGCCAGCGTCGCGGCCAGAACGCGGGGCAGCGTCAGGTATTTCATCGGGCTGGTGCTGAGGGTCGTCAGCGCGTCGATCTGCTCCGTCACCTTCATCGTGCCGATTTCGGCAGCAATGGAGGAGGCCACGCGCGCGGCCACCATAAGCCCGCCCAATACCGGACCAAGCTCGCGCGTCAGGCCGATTGCGACGATGGAGGGAACGACCGTTTCAGCGTTGAACCGCGCGCCACCTGCGTAGATTTGCAGCGCCAGCGCGCCGCCGGTGAACAGCGCGGTCAGCCCGACAACCGGCAGCGACAGCCAGCCGATCTGGATCAGTGCGTGACCAAATTCGCGTGTGTAGAAGGGGGGCCTGAACAAATGCGACACCGTTTCGCCGGCAAACAATGTCACCCGGCCAACCCCCGCCAGTGCCGCAAAAACATGCCGCCCGATGGCGGCCAGCAAGGTTGTAATCACGCTCATCCGCCCAGATACCGCCGCGTATAGCGCTCGCCCAGTGATGTCAGGATCTCGTAGCCGATGGTGCCAGCGGCATCGGCCAATGTGTCCACCCCTTGCTGCGGCCCGAGCAGCGAAACGGATTTGGGGTCGCTGGCCGTATCGGTCACATCAACGCCAATCAGGTCCATTGAAATACGCCCCACGACAGGGCAACGCACATCATCGGCCCAGACAGAAATACGGTCACCAAGGCAGCGCAGAATTCCATCGGCATACCCGGTGCTGAGCGTGGCGATGCGGCTGGGACGCTGCGCGATCCATGCACGCCCATATCCCACCGCGTCGCCCGGCGCGACATCGCGGCATTGGATCACGGGAATATCCAGCGTCACAACCGGGCGGGCATTGTCAAAGGGCAGCCCGCCATACATGCCAATGCCCGGACGGGTGACGTCAAAGTGATAGGCCCGGTTCAGCAATATGCCGCCGGTATTGGCCAGGCTCAGCGGGCAATCAAGGCCACTGGTCATCTGGCGGAACCGGGCGAGCTGATCGGTGTTCATCGGGGCATCCGGCTCGTCCGCGCAGGCCAGATGGCTGATGATCAGCTGCGGATCCTGCGCAAGGGCGATGTCGCGCACGGCTGCCCATTCACTGGGCTCCATGCCCAGCCGGTTCATGCCGGTATCCAGTTGCAGCCCAAAGGGATGGCCCGGCAGCGCCTCAAGATGGCGGATCATCTGATCGAGCGAATTCAGGATCGGCGTCAGGTCCATATCGCCCAGCATATCCGCGTCGCCGGCCATATGGCCCGACAGGATGTAGATCACCGGGCCGGGACCGAGTGCCTGGCGCAGCGCGGCGCCTTCTTCGGCCACGGCCACGAAAAATGTGCGCGCGCCGGCCTTGGCCAATGCCCGGCCCACGCGGCCCGCGCCAAGGCCATAGGCGTTGGCCTTGACCACGGCGCCCGGCTCGGCCCGGCCCATGTTTGCAAGGGCGGTCCAGTTGGCGGTCAGCGCGGGCAGGTCGATGGTCAGGGTTGCTGTGCTCATGTCGAGGGTTTTGACACGAGTGCGCGCCGCGTCAAGGCCAAAGAGCCTTTTTGCCCGGATCCGCCACGGTGCGGCTGGGCGAAGAAAATTCGCCGAATTTTCTGGCGCAGCCCGCCGGTGTTTCGCAAATGGCGCCGCATTAGAATTCCTGCTCGCTGCCGCCGCCATTTTGCCACGGCTGCACAAGGTTGCCGAACCGGGTAAAGCGCCCCTCGAAGCTAAGCTCGATTGAGCCAATAGGGCCGTGGCGCTGTTTGCCGATGATGACTTCGGCCTTGCCGTGCAGGCGCTCCATGCGTTCTTGCCAGGCGGCCATTTCGTCCAGCCGGTCGTCCGATGGTTTCTCGCGCTCGACGTAATATTCCTCGCGGAAAACGAACATGACCACGTCCGCGTCCTGTTCGATCGAGCCGGATTCGCGCAGGTCCGACAGCTGGGGCCGTTTGTCCTCGCGGTTTTCCACCTGACGCGACAGCTGCGACAGGGCGATCACCGGAATGTCCAGCTCTTTGGCGATGGCTTTGAGGCCCATGGTGATTTCGGAAATCTCGTTCACGCGGTTCTCGCTGCGCCCGGTGCCGCGCACCAGCTGGAGGTAATCGACCATCAGCACGTCCAGCCCATGGGTTCGTTTCAGCCGCCGGGCGCGTGCGGCCAACTGGCTGATCGGCAGGGCGGGCGTGTCGTCGATGTAAAGCGGGCAGGATTCCAGCTGCTTGGCCGCATCGACAAAGCGGCGGAATTCGCCCTCGGTCATATCGCCGCGGCGGATCTGTTCGCTGGGCACTTCGGACGCTTCGGACAATACCCGCGCGGCCAGCTGCTCGGCGCTCATCTCGAGCGAGTAGAACCCCACCACGCCGCCCTCGACCGCGCCCTCGGTGCCGTCGGGCAGGGTGCCGCGCTTGTAGGCCTTGGCGATGTTGAACGCGAGGTTCGTGGCCAGCGACGTCTTGCCCATCGACGGGCGCCCGGCGAGGATCAGCAGGTCGGATTTGTGCAGGCCGCCCAGTTTCTTGTCCATGTCGATCAGCCCGGTGGAGATGCCGGCCATGCCGCCCTCGCGCTGATAGGCGGCATTGGCCACATTAACAGCGTCCGTTACCGCCCTGAGAAAGCTCTGAAATCCGCTGTCGGTCTGGCCTTGCTCGCTGAGTTTGTAAAGTTGTTGTTCGGCCTCGACGATCTGGTCCTTTGGCTCGGAGTCCACGTTCATGTGGGCGGCCTTGCCGGCGATGTCGTGGCCAAGCGCGATCAACTGGCGGCGAATGGCCAGATCATAGATCATCTGCGCGTAATCGCGCACCGCATAGGTGCTGATCGCGGCGCCGGCGAGGTTAACCAGATAGGCGGGGCCGCCCAGTTCCTTGAGCCCCTCGTCGTCTTCCAGAAATGCCTTGATGGTGACGGGTGAGGCGAGGTTGTTTTTCGCGATACGCGCGGCTGAAGTTTCGAAAATGCGGGCGTGGACCGGATCGTAGAAATGTTGCGGGCCGATGATGCTGGCGATGCGGTCGAATACGTCGTTGTTGGTCAGGATCGCGCCCAAGAGCTGCTGCTCGGCCTCGATCGAGTGGGGCATGGTGTCAGCGGCCTGAATTTCGGTCCCCGCGGCGCTGCCGCTGGCGTTGAATTTGATGATCTCGTTCATGTCACTCTCCGGCTGCCCTGCGATGCCGTCATAGACGGATGCGCCGTGCGGGTGCAAACTGTATAAACCTGTGGGTGGTTTCGGGGCATCCCGCGCTGCCGCTATATTGCGGTCAGAAGGCAGGATCCGTCAACATCTGGGGGATGTTGCGGGCGGATTGCCGCCCGCAAATGACCCAAGGTCAGGCGCGGGCGTCCTGCCATGCGCGGGGCGCCTTCAAAAACGCCTCGACCTCGCGCAGGGTGGCGTCATCGAACGTGCCTTGGGCGCGCGCCTCGGCCAGAACGTCCCACCATGTGCAAAGGTGGTGGAGGGCGACGCCGTGATCGTCCAGCGTTTTGATCGTGTCCGGGAAAATGCCGTAGTAGAAGATTACGGCCGTATGTGCGCAGCTCGCGCCGGTTTCGCGGATCGCATCGACAAACCCGATTTTCGACCCGCCATCGGTGGTCAGATCCTCCACCAGCAGCACGCGCTGGCCCTCGAGCATCGTGCCCTCGATCCGCGCGCCGCGGCCGTGGCCTTTGGGTTTTTTGCGCACGTAGGTCATGGGCAGGGCCATCCGCTCGGCGATGAGAGCGGCGAAGGGGATGCCGGCCGTCTCGCCGCCTGCGATATTGTCGAACGCTTCAAGCCCGGCATTGCGCATGACGGTGACGGCCAGAAAATCCATCAGCGTGCTGCGGATGCGCGGGTAGGAGATCAACTTGCGGCAGTCGATATAGGTCGGACCGGGCAGGCCGGAGGAGTAGATATAGGGCGTTTCGGCGTTGAAATGAACGGCACCGATTTCCAGCAGCATGCGCGCCGTGAGGCGGGCGATTTCGTCGGCGGGGGGGTAGGAGCTGGGTATCATGCGGGCGGTCCTTGTGGATGGGTATGTTTCGCCTTCGGCGAGGATATTTTCAGCAAGAAGAACGGGCGGTCACGTGCCATTCGGGGGTAAAGCCCGGATCGAAGAGGGTGACGGGGCCATCCTTTGTGTCGATATGCGCGGGCAGATCGGGGGCACCCTTGGCGAGGGTGAGGGTGCCGCTGTTGGGTTCAAGCCCGTAGAAGGCGGGGCCGTTGAGCGATGCGAAGGCTTCGAGAGTGTGCAGCGCGCCCTCTTGCTCAAACACATGCGCAAGGATTGGCATCGTGTTCGGCGCGGTAAAGCATCCGGCGCAGCCGCAAGGCTGAAGCTTGGCCGGGTCCGTGTGTGGCGCGCTGTCAGTGCCAAGGAAGAAGCGCGCGTCGCCCGATGTGGCGGCAGCGCGCAGGGCGAGGCGATGCTGTTCGCGTTTGGCCACCGGCAGGCAGTAGTAATGCGGGCGGATGCCGCCGGCCAGGATGTGGTTGCGGTTGATCACCAAGTGATGGGTCGTGATGGTGGCGGCCAGATCGCTGCCATGCGCCGTGACGTAATCGACCCCTTGGGACGTTGTGATATGCTCCATCACCACCTTCAGGCCCGGCACGCGGCGGCGCAGCGGATCAAGCACGCGGTCGATGAACACCGCCTCGCGGTCAAAGATATCGACGGCGGGCTCAGTGACCTCGCCATGGACGCAAAGCGGCAGGCCGATATCTGCCATCCGCTCCAGCACGCCCTGCACGCGGGTGAAATCGGCAACACCGCTGGCGGAATTGGTGGTGGCGCCTGCCGGGTAGAGTTTGACGGCGCGGATCAGGTTTGACGCATGCGCGGCTGCAACGTCATCTGCATCTGTATCTTCGGTCAGGTAGAGGGTCATCAGCGGGGTGAAATCCGCGCCCTCCGGCAGGGCGGCGAGGATCCGGTCGCGGTAGGCGGCGGCATCGGCGCCGGTCACGACGGGCGGCACCAGGTTGGGCATGATGATCGCGCGGGCAAAATGCGCCGCGGTCCACGGCAGAACGGCGCGCAGCATGGCGCCGTCGCGCAGATGCAGGTGCCAGTCATCGGGGGTGCGGATGGTCAGATGGGTCATGCCTGCGCTTTACACAATTACCGTGAGCCGCGCCAGTGGTGTCGGCTTAATCGTCGGTGCCCTCAGTCGTTTGCGGTGGCAGTGGGGTGCCATCCGCCTTTGCTGTCTTGTAGGCCGCCTCCAGCGCCTTGCGAAACGGGCGGGCGTTGCGCTGCTCCAGTACATTGCGCGCCAGCAGGACTGTCAGGTAAGGGCGCGCCTCGGCCTTGAGTTTTTGCAGCAAGGTGAACTGGTAGCCGCCGTCATGGCGCCGCGCGCGATAGAGCGCGGCCAAGGCGGCGCGGTCCAGCTTGCCTGCGCTGATCTGGGCAAGGATCCGGAACAGGATCTGAAGCCGGATCAGCCCCGCCTCCAGCTGCGGCCCCATGAACCGCATGCGAAACAGCGTGACGTTGGGACGCGTGAACAAGGCGGCATGCATCGCGTCCAGATCGCTTTCGGGATCGTAGAGGATGAAGGCCTCGGCGGCTGCATCCAGCATATCGGGCGCATATCCGTAGCGATCCGAAAAGGACGTGCGCCGCATGTGGCGATATCGGTCATCCCATTCAGATACGCGCGGATCGAGGCTGGCCTGCGGTGACAGCGCCACCACTTTGGCGCCGGGGGCAGCAACGGAAAACGCCGCCGCCGCATAGCCGCAAGGACCGGCGCCGTAGAAGATCACCTGATCGAAATCCTCGAAAAACCCGTCGTCAATCAAGCGGTCAAAATAGCCGTAGACATTGGGGTCACGAAACCACGTGTCGCCGTCCGACACGATGCACAGATGCGACCAGCCCAGTGCCCGCGCCATCTCCCAGCCCAGCGGATGGCCACGCGGCGACCGCGCCTCGATACGCTGATGCGTCTCGAAGGTGACCAGCAGCGTCGGCTTATCCTCGATAAAGACGGCAGCGTGACGCGCGCCCAGACGCTGGACATACCCGTCCTCGCCTGTGATCTCCTCCACCGTATTCAGCCACGCCTCGCGCCCGGACAGGTGTGACAGCGGTGCGTCGATGGGTTTTGGGGCGTCTTGCATGGGCGTGGTCCTCGACTGTAACGCGCGGAAAAATACGGGCCGCGACATCACGGTGATAGGCGGCAATTCTGGCAAAACTTTGGTAAATTCGTGGGGTTTGCTGGACAGGATGCGCAAGGCGCAGCAGGATAGCCGCTGACAGGCAACGATAGCGGACGGCCAGATGACCGATATAGCCAGCATTGACGACGTGCAGCAGGCGCTTGCGCACGAGGGATACGTTTGCGGGCGCGCGCTGGCCACGGCGGTATTCCTGTCGCTGCGGCTGGGCCGGCCCCTGTTTCTGGAAGGCGAGGCCGGCACCGGCAAGACCGAGATCGCCAAGGCGATTGCCGCCGCGCTGGGCCGCCGGTTGATCCGGCTGCAATGCTACGAGGGGCTGGATGCCTCCAGCGCCGTTTACGAATGGAACTTTGCGGCGCAGATGATCGCCCTGCGCGCGGCCGAGGCGGGCGGCAACGCCGATAGCGCCGCATTGACCGATCAGCTTTTCACCGAAAAGTTCCTGATCGAACGCCCCCTGCTTCAGGCCATGCGCCCGCAACCCGGCGGCGCGCCCGTGCTGCTGATCGACGAGATCGACCGCACGGACGCCCCGTTCGAGGCGTTCCTGCTGGAGGCGCTCAGCGATTTTCAGGTGACCATCCCCGAACTGGGCACCATCCGCGCGCCCGCGCCGCCAATCGTCATCCTGACCTCCAACCGCACCCGCGAAGTGCATGACGCGCTCAAGCGCCGCTGCCTCTATGCGTGGGTCGACTACCCCGATTTCGAGCGCGAAGCCGAAATCCTCGCCGCCCGCGCGCCCGCGCTGTCCGCATCGCTCAGCCGCGAGGTGGTGGCCTTCGTGCAGGCCCTGCGCACCGAAGATCTGTTCAAGAAACCCGGCGTTGCCGAAACCATCGACTGGGCCAAATGCCTGCTGGCCCTGGACGCCGTCGCGCTCAGCCCGCAGGTGGTGGCCGATACGCTGGGCGCCTTGCTGAAATATCAGGATGACATCGCAAAATTGCAGGGCAGCGAGGCGGCGCGTCTGCTTGATCAGGTCCGCGCGGCGCTGCCACCGGCATGATCCTTCATCTTGGCGCAAATACTCCGGGGGTCCGGGGGTAGAACCCCCGGCGCGACATATGCAAGATTATCCTGACCTCGATCTGCCGGACAACCCCAGGCTGGCGCAGAACATCACCCATTTCATCCGCGCCCTGAGGCGTGCCGGCCTGCCTGTGGGGCCCGGCCGCGTCATTGACGCGGTGCGCGCCGTGTCGGCCGCCGGTTTTACCTCCAAAAGCGACTTTTACTGGACGCTGCACGCGCTGTGCGTCACCCGCCCGGAACACCGGGCGGTGTTCGCGCAGATATTCCGGCTTTACTGGCGCGATCCGCGCTTTTTGGAACATATGATGGCGATGCTTCTGCCCGCGATGCGCGGCCTGAATGAAAGCCCGCCCGCCAAACCCGCCGAGAAACGCGCGGCAGAGGCGCTGCTGGACGGGGCGCAGGCGCCGATGCCTGACCTGCCCGAGGCGAATGACGACGATAGCCTGCTGGAGTTTGACGCCAGCGCCACCGCCTCGGCGCGCGAACGCCTGCGCAGTCTTGATTTTGAGCAGATGGGAGCGGATGAGATCGCGCAGGCCAAGCGGATGCTGGCCCGCCTGACGCTGCCTGTGCCGCCGATGCTGTCGCGCCGCATGACCCCGGACGCGCGCGGGCGGCTGATGGATGCGCGCGCCACGATGCGCCTTGCCATGCGCCGGGGCGGCGAGATCACGCAGCTGGCCCGCCGCGCGCATCGCCGCCGCGCGCCGGATCTGGTGGTGCTATGCGATATTTCCGGCTCGATGAGCCAATATAGCCGCATGGTGCTGCATTTCGTCCACGCCGTTGCCAATACTCGCGGCGCGGATCGCAGCGGCGGCTGGGGCCGGGTACATGCCTTCACCTTTGGCACCCGGCTGAGCAATATCACCCGGCATCTGGACACGCGCGATGTCGATGCCGCGCTGGCGGCGGCCGGGCGCGAGGTGCCCGATTGGGAGGGCGGCACGCGTATCGGCGGCAGTCTTGCCGCGTTCAATCATGACTGGTCGCGCCGGGTGCTGGGGCAGGGCGCGGTGGTGCTGCTGATCACCGACGGTCTGGACCGGGGCGCGCCGGGCGACCTGGCGGCGCAGATGCAGCGCCTGCATCTGACGGCGCGGCGGCTGATCTGGCTGAACCCGCTGCTGCGCTGGGATGGGTTCGCCCCCAGGGCCCAAGGCATCGCTGCGATGCTGCCGCATGTGGACAGCCTGCTTGCCTGTCATTCCGTCGCGTCGATCGAGGATCTGGCAGCCGCGTTCGCTGCCGGGCCGCATGCGGGGGAAAAGACCCGGCTGATGGCCGCGCGCGGAACTCCGCCCATCTAGCGCGCTTGCGCGGAACAATCTGCGACAAGGGGCGTTGTGGCGCCAATAATCCGGGTCGTGCAGCATGCCGCACATTTGCCGTGCGACCCGGCGTGATTTGAAAACAGGAGAGACTTATGCGCCGCAACTGGCTTACATCGACAACAGCACTGGCTTTGGTCCTGAACGCCGCCGCGCCCCTGCCGGGCGCCGCGCACGCGACTGCATCGCTGAATGCGGATGGGGCCACGGGCGCCCCCCCCCAGGTGGTGCGCCTGGCGCAGAACGATGCGGACTTGGCAAGCGAGAACGCGGTGACAGACGCGCTCGAGGATGCGCTGGACAGCGCCGGGGACAGCGCCGCGAGCGAGGCTGAGGCCGCGCAGCAAGCCGCCGAGGATGCCGCGGCGACAGCCGCCGCCGAGGCGGAGCAGCAGGCGGCCGAGATTGCCGCCGAAGCGGACGCAACCGCCGCAGAAGCCGCCGCCGCGGACGAGGCCGCCATCCAGGCCGAAGCTGACGCCGAGCGGGCCGCCGCCGAGGCCGATGCCGCCGCCGCCGCAGATGCAGCAACGGCACAGGACGCCGAAGCCGCCGAAGCTGCCGCCGAAGCCGAAGCTGCCGCCGCAGAGGCCGAAGCAGCCGCTGCGGCCGATGACGCCGCCGCCGAGGCTGCTGCAATCGCCAACGAGGAGGCAGCAGCGGCCGCTGCCGCTGCCGAAGCCGAAGCACAGGCGGCTGCGGAAAAACAGGAAGCGGAAGAGCAGGCAACCGGCGCACCCACCGAAGCCCCGGCTGACGCTCCCGCCGCAACAGACGCTGAAACTGTAACCGACGCGCCAGACGCCACAGCAAGCGGAGACGATGCCGCGGCGCCCGAGACGCAAGTTGATCCCGACACAGCAGAGGGAACGACCGCGCCGCAGGATACCTCCGACGCGCCGGTTGAAACCACTGCCCCCGAGCAGGCGGACACGGCTGATGCACCGGCCCCCGACACCGCCGAAGTGCCGGAGGTCAGCGCCGAGGCGCAGGCCGACGCCTTGGCCGATGAAACCGTCGACGCACCTGCCGCCGCCGCTGCCAGCGGCGAGGGCGAGGTGGTCGATACTCAGGAAGGCACCGTAACCGAAGATCAGGCGCGCGCCTCGAACGAGGAGTTTGAGACCACGGCGAGCGGTCAGCAAACAGCCGCCCCTGCCGCCAAGAAGAAGGATAACGACCTGCTGAAAGCGGTCGGAATCGCCGCTGCGGCGGGTCTGGGCGCCTATGCGATCGGCAAGATGCTGGACAATGGCGGCGAGGTTGTGTCGAACACCGGTGACCGTGCGGTTGTGCGCGATCCCAACGGCACGTACCGCATCATCAAGGACGACGATACGCTGCTGCGCCAGCCCGGCAGCAACGTGGCGACGCAAACCTACAGCGACGGCTCCACCCGGACCGAGGTTGTCGCGCGCGACAATTCCTCGACCGTGACGATCCGCGCCGCCGATGGCCGCGTGCTGCGCCGCACGCGCATCCTGCCCGATGGTCAGGAGATTGAGCTGTTTGACGATACGCGCAATTTCGAGCGGGTCGACGTCAGCAATCTGCGCCCCGCCGCGCAGAGCGATTACGACTACAGCACCGCCGACGCCGAAGGCTTGCGCGCAGCCCTCAACGCCAAGAATCAGGCGCTGCCGGATCGCAGCTATTCGCTGAACCAGATCCGCCGGATCGACGCCGTGCGCAAACTGGTGCCGGTGATTGCGCTGGACGCGATCAACTTCCGCACCGGCTCGGCCGTGATCGAGGCGCAGGAGGCGGAATCGCTGTCGGCGCTGGGCAACGAGATGCTGGCGGCAATCCGGAAGGATCCGTCGCAGGTGTTCCTGATCGAAGGGCATACCGATACGGTCGGCGATGCCAGTTATAATCTGGCCCTGTCGGACCGGCGGGCGGAATCTGTCGCGCTGGCTCTGACGGAATATTTCGACGTGCCACCGTCGAACATGATCGTCCAAGGTTACGGCGAGGCCGATCTGCGGATCAAGCAGGCTGGCGATATTCGCGGCAACCGCCGGGGCGCGGTGCGCAACATCACGCCGCTGCTGCGCGGCGGTCGGTAGGCCGCGCGCGGCGCGACCGCCGCGTTATTACGATTGAGTGTCACGGCCCTCCGCCTCATACTGATGGCGGAGGGTTTTTTGCATGTCCGAGGTCGACGATATACCGCACATCGCGCTGGGCTGGCACCGGGCCGGTCAGGGCGCCGCGCTGGCAACCGTGGTGCAGACATGGGGCAGCGCGCCGCGCCGGGTGGGCGCGATGCTGGCCGTCTCCGGGCATGGCGACATGGCGGGGTCAGTCTCGGGCGGTTGCGTTGAGGGGGCCGTGGTGGCCGAAGCGTTGGAGGCTATCGCCGATGGTGCGCCCCGGATGCTGGAATATGGCGTCAGCGACGGCGATGCCTTTGCCGTCGGGCTGGCCTGCGGCGGCACGATCCGGGTGCTGGTGCAACCCATCGGTGCCGCGCTGCCCGAGCCTGTGCTGGCCGCGCTGGTCACCGCCCGCGCGGCGCGCCAGCCCGCCGCGCTGATCACCGCGCCCGGCGCTGTGCCGGTGCTGGAGACGGCCGGGCACGAAGACCGGTTTCGCGCGGATCGCTCGGGCTTTGCCGAGGATGGCCAGACGTTCATCGCCATTCACAACCCGCCCCTGCGGCTGATCGTGGTAGGGGCCGTGCATATTGCTCAGGCGCTGGTGCCGATGGCGCGGATCGTGGGGTATGACCCGGTCATCATTGATCCGCGCGCGGCCTTTGCCACCGACGCGCGGTTTCCGGGCGAGACGTTGCTGGACGACTGGCCCGATGATGCGGTGCGCGCGCTGGGCCTCGATGCCCGCACGGCGCTGGTGCTGCTGACGCATGACCCCAAGCTGGACGATCCCGCGCTGACCGAGGGGCTGCGCAGCGGCGCATTCTATATCGGCGTGCTTGGCTCGACCCGCACCCACGCCCGGCGGCTGGAGCGGATGCGCGAGGTCGGCTTTGCCCACCAGGATCTGGCGCGCATCCATGGCCCGGTCGGGCTGAATATAGGCGCGGTCGGCCCGGCGGAAATCGCCCTCAGCATTCTGGCACAGATGACCGAAGTGCTGAGGCACGGGGCATGAAATTCGGCCCCGTTCCACTGGCCGAGGCAGGCGGTGCCATTCTGGCCCATTCGATGCGGGCGATTGGCCCCGGCGCCGCGCCCTACAGGATCGCCAAAGGCACCACCCTGGAGGCGCAGCACCTGCGCGATCTGGCAAAGGCATCGATCGCGCATGTCATCGCCGCCCGGCTGGAGCCGGGGGATGTGCATGAAAACACCGCCGCCGAACATCTGGCGGATGCCATCCTGACAGGCAGCAGCGGACTGCGCGCGCGCAGCGCAAGGACGGGCCGCGTCAATCTGGTGGCACACCATGCGGGGGCGGTATCCATCAACGCGGCGGCCATTCTGGCAGCCAATATGGTGGACCCCGGCATCACAATCGCCACGGTCCCGGTCTGGCACAGGATCGCCGCAGGCGGGCTGGTCGCAACGATCAAGATCATCCCCTACGCCGTTCCCGGTGACCGCCTGGCAGAAGCCTGCGCTGCGGCGCGCGGCGCGATTGATCTGCATGGCGCGCAGGCCGCGACGCTCAGCCTGATTGAAACGCGCATCGGCCCGGACGCGCCGGCGATAAAGGGCCGCCGCGCCATGGCGGCGCGCGCCGCCAATTTCGGCGCCGCCCTGACGCCGCGCTTGGTGGTTCCGCATCAGGCCGGCGCGATTGCGGCGGCGCTGTCGCAGGCGCCGGGCGATGTGCTGCTGATCCTTACGGGGTCGGCAACATCCGACATCGGCGATGTCGCACCCGAAGGGCTGCGGCTGGCGGGCGGGCAGGTGGACCATTACGGGATGCCGGTTGATCCGGGCAATCTGCTGTTTCTGGGGCGCTTGGGCGCGCGCCCGGTGATCGGCCTGCCGGGCTGCGCCCGGTCGCCTGCATTGAACGGTGCCGACTGGGTGCTGGAGCGGGTGATTTGCGGCATTCCGGTCACGCCCGCAGACATCGCCGCCATGGGCGTGGGCGGCCTGCTGAAGGAGATTCCCAGCCGCCCGATGCCGCGCCGCAGCAAGAATTTGACGTAAAAACAGGCTTCTCAAGTAAACAAAGCCGTGCTTAACTCCCTCCCAGACAGCGATACCTAGACATGCAAGGGAGGCGCCCATGTCCGAAGTCACCATGACAGTGAATGGCAAACCCGCGCGCGGCACCATCGAGGGCCGCACCCTGCTGGTGGAATTCCTGCGTGACACGCTGGGCCTGACCGGAACGCATGTCGGCTGCGATACCAGCCAATGCGGCGCCTGCACCGTGCATGTGGATGGCAAGGCGGTGAAATCCTGCACCATGTTCGCCGCCGAGGCCGACGGCGCAACCGTCGACACAATCGAAGGGCAGGCGGCCCCCGATGGCACGCTGAACACCATTCAGCAGGCGTTTCAGGACTACCACGGCCTGCAATGCGGGTTCTGCACCCCCGGCATGGTGATGAGCGCGGCGGCTTTGTTGAAAGACACCCCAAAGCCCACCGAAATCGAAGTGCGCCGGTATCTTCAGGGCAATATCTGCCGCTGCACCGGCTATCACAACATCGTCAAGGCGATCCTTGCGGCCAGCGGTCAGGATGTGACCGGCATTCCGGGCGAAATCGCCGCCGAATAAACCAGCCCGCAAACCGCCACATCAGGGAGACCCGACATGCCAAAGGATAACGCACCCGTTCATGGCGGCATCGGCGCCAGCCCCAAACGGCGCGAGGATGTCCGCTTTCTCTCTGGTACGGGCAATTATACCGATGATATCAACCTGCGCGGACAGGCATATGTGCATTTCCTGCGCTCGGACATTGCCCACGGCAAAATCAACGGGCTCGACCTGTCGGAGGCCGAGCAAATGCCCGGCGTGCTGCGCATTTTCACAGGGGAGGATTTCAAGACCGCGGGCTCCATCCCGTGCGGCTGGCAGATCACCGACCGGTTCGGCCAGCCGATGCAGGAACCCCGTCACCCGATTTTATGCGAAACCCATGTGCGCCATGTCGGCGATCCCATCGCGGCCATCGTTGCCGAAACGCTTCATCAGGCCCGCGACGCCGCCGAGGCGATTGGCCTTGATATAGAAGAGCTGCCAGCCGTCATCGATATGCGCGCCGCGCTGGAGGATGGCGCGACCAAGGTGCATGACGATCTGGCCAGCAACCTGTGTTTTGACTGGGGCTTTGTCGAGGAAAACAGACAGGCGGTGGATGACGCGATCAGCTCTGCCGCGCATGTCACAACCGTTGAGTTGGTCAACAACCGCATGGTGCCCAACGCGATGGAACCGCGCGTTGCCATCGGCGATTACAACCGTGGTACAGGCGACTCCACGCTCTACACCACGTCGCAGAATCCGCATGTGATCCGCCTGCTGATGGGCGCGTTCGTGCTGAACATCCCCGAACACAAGCTGCGCGTCGTGGCGCCCGACGTGGGCGGCGGGTTCGGCTCGAAAATCTTCCACTACGCCGAAGAGGCGTTCTGCACCTTTGCCGCCAAGGCCTTGAACCGGCCCGTCAAATGGACCTGCACCCGGTCCGAGGCGTTCCTGAGCGATGCGCAGGGCCGCGACCACGTCACCAAGATCGAGCTGGCGCTGGACAAGGATAACAACTTTACCGCCGTGCGCACCGATACGCTGGCCAATATGGGCGCGTATCTGTCCACATTTGCGCCGTCGATCCCCACATGGCTGCACGGCACGCTGATGGCCGGCAATTACAAGACGCCGCTGGTCTATCTGAATGTGCGCGCGGTGTTTACCAATACCATCCCCGTCGACGCCTATCGCGGCGCCGGCCGCCCCGAGGCAACGTATCAGCTGGAACGTGTCATCGACAAGGCCGCGCGCGAGCTGGGCGTGGATCCTATCGCGCTGCGGCGGCAGAATTTCGTGACCGAGTTTCCCTATCAGACACCGGTGGCGGTGGAATACGATGCGGGCGATTTTCACAGACTGGCCGACAAGCTGGAGGCCAAGGCCGATCTGGAGGGCTTCGCCGCCCGCCGCCAGCAAAGCGAGGCGCGCGGCAAGCTGCGCGGCCTTGGCGTGAACTGCTTTATCGAGGCGTGCGGCATCGCGCCCTCCAATCTGGTCGGCCAGTTGGGCGCGCGCGCGGGCCTGTATGAAAGCGCGACAGTGCGCGTCAATGCGACGGGCGGCATCACCGTGATGACCGGTAGCCACAGCCACGGGCAGGGGCACGAGACGGCCTTCCCGCAGGTGGTGGCGGACATGATCGGGATTGACGCGAACATGATCGAAATCGTCCATGGCGACACCGCCAACACGCCGATGGGCATGGGCACCTATGGCTCGCGCTCCATCGCTGTCGGGGGCAGCGCCATGGTGCGCGCCACCGAGAAAATCATCGCCAAGGCCAAGAAGATCGCGGCGCATATCATGGAAGCCTCGGACGAGGATATCGAGCTGAAGGATGGCAAGTTCACCGTGGCCGGCACCGACAAATCGCTGGCCTGGGGCGACGTCACGCTTGCCGCCTATGTGCCGCACAATTACCCGCTGGACGAGGTCGAGCCGGGGCTGGAGGAAACGGCGTTCTACGATCCGAACAACTTTACCTACCCGGCCGGCGCCTATGCCTGCGAGGTGGAGGTGGACCCCGAAACCGGCAAGGTGACGATCCAGAAATTTACCACGGCGGATGATTTTGGAACGGTGGTCAACCCGATGATCGTGGACGGACAGGTGCATGGCGGTCTGGCGCAGGGGATCGGCCAGGCGCTGATGGAGAATTGCATCTATGACGCGGACGGTCAGCTTCTTTCGGCCAGTTACATGGATTACTGCATGCCGCGCGCAGACGATATGCCGTTCTTTGTGGTGGATCACAGCAACGGCACGCCCTGCACGCACAACCCGCTGGGCGTCAAAGGCTGCGGCGAGGCGGGCACGATCGGATCGCCCGCAACGGTGGTGAATGCAGTGGTCGATGCGCTGCAATCGGCGGGGCACAAGGTGGATCATGTGGATATGCCGCTAACGCCGCTGCGCGTCTG
Source organism: Roseovarius dicentrarchi (assembly GCF_003316635.1). Taxonomy (GTDB): domain Bacteria; phylum Pseudomonadota; class Alphaproteobacteria; order Rhodobacterales; family Rhodobacteraceae; genus Roseovarius; species Roseovarius dicentrarchi. The sequence goes on from NZ_QNQP01000015.1 coordinate 18,579, forward strand.
GTCCGCGATGCAGCAGGGCTAAGGGTTAGGGCGCGGCGTGTCCATATTTGCTCGGACCGAGGGCGTCGTAGGGATGGCCGCGGGATGTTTCAGGCGAAAACACAAGCTGGCCGGAAAATGGAGATGTCGGGATGTATGCATTTGAGATCGAGCGGCCTGCCACCATCGAGGAGGCGGTCAGGGCGTTGAGCGCGGAGGAGGCGCAGCCGCTGGCCGGGGGCCAGACGCTGATTCCGACGTTGAAACAGCGCCTTGCGATGCCGTCTGTGCTGGTCAGTCTGACGGGCATTTCCGGGCTGCGCGGCATCCGCACCGACGAGGGCGGGCAACTGTGCATTGGCGCCTCGACAACACATGCCGAAGTGGCGGCAGGGGCGGGCGTTTTTCCGGGCCTTGCCACGATGGCGGGCCGAATTGGCGATCCGGCGGTGCGCAATCGCGGAACGATGGGCGGCTCGTTGGCCAATAACGACCCGTCCGCCTGCTACCCCGCAGCGGCACTGGGCGCGGGCGCGACCATCGTGACCGACCGGCGCGAAATTGCAGCCGACGATTTCTTTCAAGGCATGTTTGACACGGCACTGGATGAGGGCGAGATCATCACAGAGGTCAGATTTCCTGTGCCAGCGGCGTCGGCATATGCCAAGTTCGAGCAGCCCGCATCACGCTTTGCGCTGGTCGGTGCGTTTGTCGCAAGATTTCCGGGCGGGGTGCGCGTGGCTATCACCGGCGCGTCCGAAGGCGGCGTTTTCCGCTGGGCGGAGGCCGAAGAGGCGCTGAGCCGGGATTTCACCGCGTCCGCGCTGGAGGGGGTGAGCGTGCCGTCCGGCGACATGATTGGCGATCTGCACGGAACCCCGGAATACCGCGCGCATCTGGTTGCAATCATGACGCGCCGGGCGGTCACTGCCGCGGCTTAGGCCGGTTTTCGCGCGATGAAATCGATCAGCGCGGACATGCCGGAATGGCCCCGACCTTCGTTGATTTCACGCTCATAGGCGCGGTTCTCCAGGATGTTCCAGCCGGTGAAACTGTCCTTCAGCAGATCCTCGGTATACATGTTCTCGGCGCGGGGCGGCCCGCCTGTCCCGCGCCCGACCTGCTCGGGCGTATAGCCGTGCAGCAGCATCAGCCCGCCGGGTGCAACGCTGCGTTTCATGTTCTGCATCAACTCGGCGCGTGCGTCAGGGCCGAGGAACTGAATGAATATGCCGACGACCAGATCATAGGTCCGGGGCCAGTCATGTGCCGTCACATCGACGTTCTGAAAATCGACATTTACGCCCCGTTTGGTGGCCAGTTTGCGTGCCTTTGCAATCGCCGACGGGGCAAATTCCAGTGCCGTCACCTCAAGCCCGCACTCCGCCATGAAGATCGAATTGCGCCCCTCGCCGTCGGCCACGCTCAGCGCGCGCTGGCCGGGTGACAGCAGGGCTTGGTGGTCCAGCATGAATTGCGCCGGGGCGGTGCCGAAAACGTATTCTTCGGTATTGAAACGGTCTTCCCACATTCTGCTGCTCCTGCACATGCAAACGGCCCGGAGTTACTCGGGCCGTTTGGTTGAAATATCTTTCGGCGGGCCGACCTAGCGCGGCAGGGGGCCGATGATCATGATCATCTGACGGCCTTCCATCTTCGGCATGCTTTCGACCTTGCCATGACCGTCGACATCCGCTGCGATGCGTTGCAGCAAGGCGCGGCCCAGATCCTGGTGCGCCATTTCACGGCCGCGGAAACGCAACGTGATCTTGACCTTGTCGCCGCCTTCGAGAAATTTGAAGACGTTGCGCATTTTGACGTCGTAGTCATGCGTATCGGTGTTGGGCCGGAATTTGACCTCTTTCACCTCGATGATCTTCTGCTTTTTGCGGGCTTCGGCTTCGCGCTTTTGCGTCTCGTACTTGTACTTGCCGAAATCCATGATCTTGCATACGGGCGGCTTGGCGTTGGGTGAAATCTCGACCAGATCAAGGCCCGCCTCGATCGCCATTTCCAATGCGCGCGCACCTGACACGACACCAACATTTTCGCCATCGGCGCCAATCAGCCGAATTTCGGGATCACGGATGCGGTCGTTTACTCGGGGTCCAGTGTCGCGCGTGGGGGGCGCGTTATGCGGTCTGCGGGCTATGGCTTTGATCCTTAGATTGTGGGTATGTCTTTCGGAACAGCAACGTAGTCGTCCCATGGTGATGTTTCAAGCTGCAAATTGGGCTGATCCGTGCCGATCCGGCGGGAATCGACCTTGCGCCTTGCGGGTGCGGCGGGCATGACATCAAATGGAACGCGGGACGGCTCTGGTACGTTTTAGGGCGCCGCACGCATGGAATATTAGGGATCACAAAATGAAAAATCTGCTTTGGATTGCACTCGCTGCTATCGTATTGATTGGCGGGTATGTTCTGGTCACCGGCAAGACGCCGGCCGACATTATCGAGACGACCGAGGATGCCATCACGGCGCCCGACCCGGTTGACGAAACGGCCAGCGACGCCGCTGACACCGCCGAAACAACCACCGAGGACGTCGGCGCCGCTGCCGAGGAAGCCGCCGAAGAGCTGGGCGCGGCAGCCGATGAGGCGGCGGCAGAGGCAGACGCGGCTGCCGCTGAGACGGGCGATGCGATTGAAACAGCGTCGGACGAGGTCATCGAAAGTGCCGGTGACGCGATGAACGCGGTTGAAGGGGCGGCAGAAGATGCAGGCGCTGCCGTGGGCGATGCGGCCGAGAACGCCGCCGAGGGTGCGGCTGCCGCGGTTGACGCCATGGCCCAGGAGGGCAGCGATGCAATGCAGGTTGTCGACGATGCGGCGCAAGATGCAGCATCAGAGGCCGCCGATGCGGCAGAGGACGCGCAGGCAGCGACCGGCCAGGCCGCTGATGATGCAGCCCAAAGCGTGGAGGACACAGCGACGGATGCAGCGCCCGAGGCCGATGTTGAAACTGGCGCAACAGCGGACACTGCGCCTGCAACCTCGACTGATGCAGCTGTCGATGCCGAAGCTGATGCGACAGGGGCCGCTGGTCCGCTGACGGTGCAGAACTTTGATATGCAGGCTGCTGCCGACATGATCGACAATTCCGACATCGCCGACATGCAGAAGACCCTGCTGAAAGCGACGCTCAAGCAGGCCGAGGATAACCCCGATCTGCTGAAAGCGGCGATTGAGCAGGCCCGCTCGGCGCTGGGAATGTAAGCGCTTGGACTAGATACGCGCCTACCGGGCCCCGGCAGCATTGTGCGCCGGGGCCTTTTTCATGCGTCGTCCAGGGTGGCGGCGCGGACCAGTTCGACCCGGCTGCGCGGGGCAACGGGGCCAAGCTTGCGCAATGCCTCGTCCAGCAGGCTATACACCTCGTCGCGGCAATCCACGTCGCGGTCGAACCGGGTCAGCCAGTAGCGCAAGGCGTAGCCAATGCCGCCCTCTTCGTACGAGGTCACGCGAATGTCGGGCGGCGGATCCTGCTGGATCAGCTTGGCCTCTGCGATGGCGGCAAGCATCGTCTTGCGGGCGACATCAATCGGGATGGAATGATCCAGCACGATGGTGACCTGCGCGCGATATTGCGCCCTTGGGGCGGAATAGTTGGTGATGCGCTGGCGCGCGATCTGGCTGTTGGGCAGGATCAGATAGGTGGAATCGCGGGTCAGAACGCGGGTGGTGCGCCAGCCGATTTCGATCACCTTGCCACGGGCCAGCCCGTCGATATCGATCCAGTCGCCGATGCGAAACGGCCCCTCGACCCCCAGCGCGATCCCCGACAGCGTGTCGGCCACCACGTTGCGGATCGCAAAGCCCAGCATCGCCAGCACCAGACCCGACCCCGCCAGCGCGCCGACCGCGCCCTGACCCATGAACAGCGCCACAGATGCGGCGAATGCCAGCAGGAACAGGACCGCGGCGATCATGTCCTTGAGCAGGCGGGGATATGGGCGGCGCCGGGTGGCTGCCTGATCCAGCGCCGTTGCCAGCAGGCGACTGGCCAGCCACGCAAGCGAGAAATAGACGGCGGTGGTGACTGCCATTGTCACCGCTTCGCCGTCGCCTACGATATGGGACAGGTCATACTGAAGCAGGCCAAACGCCATTCCCAGACTGAAGATAACCGTCAGGGCAGGCCAAAGCAGCCGCCGCGCACTGCGCCTGAAGCTCATCGCGCGTACCTGCGCGGCAAACTGGCCGTGCGGCGCGCAGGGGGGCGGCCTGCGATGCAAGGGCACCGGCCCCTATGGGCGCGGGGGATGGGACGGTCGCACCTGTCGCAGGTGGCATCAGCCGCGCCCGCGCTGCGCTGTATCGGGGCCCGGCAAAACGGGCATCGCATGGACGCCGCATGTGGCAAACTCTGATTGCAGGTGGCACAGATGGATCTGGCGGGACGCGGGGACATCGGAAAGGCTCTGACTAAAGAAAGGGCGGGCGAAAAAGGCAGGATCGCTGCCCCGCAAATGATGGCGGAGCAGAGATGTTGAGGTCAAGGACCGATGCGTTACGCCGTGTCCGATGCGCCCGCGATACTGGCCGGGATGGGGGCGACATCGGGCTGCGTGACGCTGATGACGGTCAGCATCCGGCGCTGGTCGTCGCGCGTGTCCCAATAGAACGCGGCGCCTTCGGCCAGGCCCAGCAGCGACACGCCAATCGGCGTCATCAGCGAAACCATGTTGCGCGAAATATCGGCGTTTTCAGGGTAGACCAAGGTCACGGTTTTCTCCTGACCGGTCGTCTCGTCGCGGTAGACGACGCTGCTGCCGATTGACACGACATCCGACGGCATCTTGCTGGCCTTTACGATGCGCGCGCGGCCCAGCTCGTCCAGCAGACGGTCAGCCAGCACAGGATTGCGCTGATAGGCGCCTTCTGCCAGCGCCTCGATATGGGTCAACTCGTCTTCGTTGATGACCAGCTTGGGCGCGCGCAGGCGCGGCTTGCGGGCGGTTTCCGTCGTCTGGGCTGTCATGGTCTGGCTCCTGTCAGAGGCGGTGGCAATAAGGCGCGATGTGATCGTATCAGGGTCGTCTGGCGGACCGGGCTGGATGCGTTTCAAAAACATGCGGACGTATTTCCGCAGCATCCTGGCCCAAGGTAATGGGTGTTCACTTAAAAGATTGTAAATTCTGGAGTTCTAGCAAAGCCCGGGAGGCGCGCAGATGCGCGTACGCCTATGCCGCCCGGGGCGGCAGGCGGTTCAGCAGGGGATACCCGAGATGATCTGCATACAGTGTCATGCCTTTAAATTATGCACGCGATGGCGTTCTGTCAATCGGCAGGTGGAATTGGCGCGTGACTGTGCCCCTTTTGGCGCTTTTGTGCCTATATTTCAGCCCGCGCGCCGCCAAGGATTGCAACCCGGCAGCCCAAGGCCCATCTGAGGTGCATGACACACCCTATCGCGCATAAGAGGTTCCTGCCGGGCGCAGGAATTTTGCTGAACCGCTTCTAGGCCCCGGGCGGGGCGGGCGATTTTGCCCGATCCTGCGCTGGGGTTTCCGCCGGTCCTGAACGGACCGGACAGACGGCCATTCCATGACCGGACACCACACCCGTAACGGCAGGGGCATCCGCCTTCGCCGCCCAGTTTCGATTTTTGTTTTGACGGAGCATGACATGCATTCTGATATCTCCTCCCGCTCGCCTCTTTTTCCTGCTGCATCCGGCATGGCGCCGCGCAGCAATCCTTTGACCCGCCTGCTGAGCGCTGCAATGCGCACTTGGCAGCGCCGCAAGATGATCGCCACGTTTGATGCCATGGACGACTGGATGCTCAATGATATTGGGCTGCGCCGCGAAGATATCGTGCGCACGGTCTATGGCTTTGACGAAATGCGCATGACGGGCCGGACCCCTGACCGGGCCATGACGCGCGCAGACATCAGAACCGGCCGGGCGGCCTGACCGCAGCCGGTGGTTTACCTGTGCCGGGGCGCCATGCTCCGGCAGCCCACGTTAGAGAGGAGCCTACGCCATGATGATCTCGGACGCCGATTTCGAAGAGCTGTTTTTCGAGGACTCCACCCTGAACCCGGCCAAGGCTGTGGCCCTTGATCCGGGATTGGAGGATGATGCACCGCAGCCGCGCCATGACCCATTGCAGGACGCGGCGAAGTTGGCGATGATGTCCCCCTTTGGGGCTATGGCCGCGATGATGCAGGTCTTTGGCGCGCAGCCACAGACCTGACCCGCGGCGCGTGTTGCAGCGCAGGGCCCCAAGCGGCGGTTGGGCAGCAAAGGGCAGGGCGATGACGATCAAGACGATACTTGCCGCGGTGGACCGGTTTCCGGTCAGCGATGACGTTCTGGCGCGCGCCCACGCCCTTGCCCGCGCGCATGACGCGCTGCTGCATGTGGTCCACGTGGTCGAAATGACCGCCGAGCCGGACGAGCTGGAGCAGCCGGATACAGTGATCGGGCAGGCCGCGCTGGCCGCGCGCGACAGGATCGGCGCGGCACTGGCGCGGCTTGGACCGCCGCATCCCTGCACCGAGGTCACCATCCTCGCCGGATCGCCCGCCTTGGCACTGATTGATCTGTGCCGCGCGGCTGCGCCCGATCTGGTCGTCATGCGCGCGCATCAGCGCGACGGTCTGTGCGAGGCGATTTTGGGATCTGTCAGCGACCGGATGGTTGCGGCTGCCGTGGCGCCCGTTCTGGTCGTGCGCCGCGCTGGCGGCGATCCCTATGCGCAGGCGCTGGTTGCCACGAATGGCGAGGATGGCGCGGGCCAGGCGCTGGCGTTCACCGCGCAGTTGCTGCCGGGTGCGGACATACGCGCCGTGCAGGCGGTCCAGATCACCCCCCAGTTGAAAGAGGCGATGCTGCGTTCGGGCACCGACCGCGCCGCGCTGGAGGCGCATCGCGCCGGGCTGATACGCGCGGCGCGGTCGCATCTGGCCGAACTGGCCGCCGGGGCGCCCCGGCGCATCAAGGTATCGGTGCTGCGGGGCGATCCGGCCACCGCGCTGGCCCGTGCAACGCGCATTGCGTCGGTTGACCTGATTGCCGTCGGACCGGGCCGGGCCGGGCTGATCCGGCGCGCCTTTACCGGTAGCGTTACGCGGCGCCTGCTGCGGGATGCGGCCTGCGATGTGCTGGTTTGCTACCCCGCCGCCGAAGCGTCATAACTGCAAGACTAGCGTTGCGATTGTGAAATAGACGATCACGCCGACGCCGTCCGATATCGTTGTCACCAGCGGGCCGCTGGCGGTGGCCGGGTCCAGCTTGAGCCGGCTCAGCAAAAACGGCAGGGACATGCCCACCAGCGATCCGACCATCACCACCAGAAACATCGTCAGTCCGACGACAATGGCGATATCCGGCCCGCCGCGCCACGCGCCCAAGGGCAGCACCACCAGCGCCATTGTCCCGCCCAATGCGGCGGCTATCGCGACCTCGCGCACGATCAGCTTGCCCCAATCCCTCAGCGCGACATCGCCGGTTGCCAAGGCGCGCACCATCAGCGTGGCCGATTGCGATCCGGCGTTGCCGCTGCTGTCGATCAGCAGGGGCAGGAAGAATACCAGCGACACGTAGGCCAGAATGGTTTCCTCGAAATAGGCGATGCCGGCGCCGGAAAACAGGTTGCCCACCACCAGCAGCGCCAGCCAGACGATGCGCCGGGAATACAGCACGCCGATCCCCGCCTCGCGCATGTTCTGCGTAAACGGCAAAACGGTCGAGATGCGCTGAAAATCTTCGGTCATTTCCGCCTTCATCGCGTCAGCGGCGTCGTCATGGGTGATGATACCGACCAGCACGCCATTTGCATCAATCACCGGCAGCGCCAACAGGTCGTAGCGTTCGATCATGCGCGCGACGTCCTCCTGGTCGGTGTCCGGCGCGGCAAAGATCAAGGCCCGGTCCATGAACGTCGCAATCAGGGCATCCTTGTCGGCCAATATCAGATCGTTCAGCCGGACCGACCCGATCAGGTGGCCGGCCTCGTCCAGCACGTAAGAACGATAGATCGTCTCGCTTTGCGGGGCGGCGCGGCGCAGCGCGTCAATCGCCTGCTGCGCGGTCATTTGCGGTGCCAGAGTGGCAAAATCCGAAGTCATCATTGCGCCCGCCGACCCTTCGGCATAGGCGGCAAGGCGGCTGATGTCGTCGCGGTCTTCTGCGCCAAGCCCCTGCATCAGGCGGCTCTGCTGGTCCGGCTCCATGTGATTGAACAGGTCCGCCCGGTCGTCGCCGCGCATCAGGCTGATGATACCGGCAAGCTCGGCTTGCGGCACCGCGCCGGCCAGATCGCTTTGGGCATCCAGCGACATGTTCGCAAACACGGTCGCGCGCCGTTCGGGCGCCAGTGCGGCCAGATGATCCCATGCTTCAGACTGCGGCAGTTGTTCCAGCCACGCGGCCAGATCGACGGCATGTGCGGTGTCCATGAAGGCCGCGATAACCTCGCCGGGCGCGCCTGCGCCGGGCCAGTCCCGGTTTGATGCTGTGTCGATGCTGTTCATGGTGCTGACCTTTCGGGGCGATGCGGCGCTGCGCATGACGCTTAACGATGTGCGCATCGCTTTGCCAGACGGTCACTGCCACAGGGGCGCGATATTGCCCGCAAACGGCAAAGGGCGGGCCTTGGCTGGCCCGCCCATCGCGTTGGTTGTTGTGCCGGATCACTTCAGATCAAAGCGGTCCGCCTCCATCACCTTGGTCCATGCGCGGGCAAAGTCGCGGACGAAACGCGGTCCGGCATCATCCTGCGCATAGACTTCGGCCACGCTGCGCAGTTGCGAGTTGGAGCCGAACACCAGATCGGCGCGCGTGCCGGTCCAGCGCCGCTCGCCCGTCTTGCGGTCGGTCGCCTCGAACGTGTCCTGCCCCTCGTCGGTGGATTTCCATTCGATATCCATGCCCAGGAGGTTGACGAAGAAATCATTGGTCAACTGGCCCGGACGATCCGTCAGAACGCCGTGCTGGCTGCCGCCATGGTTGGCATCCAGCGCCCGCAGGCCGCCGACCAGAACCGTCATTTCCGGTGCCGACAGGCCCAGAAGCTGCGCGCGGTCGATCATCAGCTGCTCGGCGCGCACTGAAAACTTCTGTTGTTGATAGTTGCGGAAACCATCCACGACAGGCTCCAGCACGGCAAAGCTGTCCTCATCCGTCTGCTCGGGCAGCGCATCGGTGCGGCCCGGATGAAAGGGCATGTCGACAGAATGACCAGCGGCCTCGGCGGCCTGTTCGATCGCGGCAACGCCGCCCAGAACGATCAGATCGGCGATGGACACCTTCTTGCTGCCCGACTTGGCGTCGAAATCGGCCTTGATCGCCTCGTACTTGTCCAGAACCGCCGCCAGACGCGCGGGATCGTTCCCCTCCCAGTCCTTTTGCGGGGCGAGGCGGATGCGCGCGCCATTGGCGCCGCCGCGATTGTCCGAGCCGCGGAACGTCGAGGCCGAGGCCCAGGCGACGAACACCAGATCGCGGGCCGGCACGCCGCTGTTCAAAATCTGCGCCTTGAGTGCCGCGATGTCGCCTGCGTCGATCAACTCGTAATCTGCGTCAGGGATCGGATCCTGCCAGATCAGGTCTTCGGCCGGCACATCCTTGCCCAGATAGCGCGTTTTCGGACCCATATCGCGGTGGGTCAGTTTGAACCACGCGCGCGCGAATGCCTCGGCAAAGGCGTCTGGGTCCTTGTGGAATTTGCGCGCAATCGGCTCGTAAATGTCATCGACGCGCAGCGCCAGATCGGCGGTGGTCATCATCGGCGGATGCATCTTGTCGGGGTCATGGGCATCGACGACCATCTGTTCGGGCTTCGGGTCGCGCGGGGTCCATTGCTTGGCGCCTGCGGGGCTGGTGGTCAGATCCCATTCGTTGCCGAACAGCACGTCGAAATAGCCCATGTCCCATGTCGTCGGGCGCGGCTTCCACGCGCCTTCGATCCCCGAGGTCAGGGCGTGGATGCCAAGCCCCGTCTCGTGGCTGTTCTTCCAGCCAAGGCCCATCTGCTCCAGCCCGCCGGCCTCCGGCTCGGGGCCCATATAGATCGGATCGTTGGCGCCGTGGCATTTGCCGAAAGTGTGACCGCCCGCGATCAGCGCGACGGTTTCCTCGTCATTGACGCCCATGCGGGTGAATGTCTCGCGGATGTCATGGCCGGACCCGGCGGGATCGGGGTTGCCGTCCGGCCCCTCGGGGTTGACGTAGATCAGACCCATCTGGACAGCGGCCAGCGGGTTGTCCAGCTCGCGCTCGCCCGAATAGCGGCTGTTTTCAGCCTTGGAATCGGCCAGCCACTCGGCCTCCGCGCCCCAATGCACGTCCTCCTCGGGCGCATAGATATCGGTGCGCCCGCCACCAAAGCCAAAGATCGGTCCGCCCATCGATTCGATGGCGACATTGCCCGCCAGAATCAGCAGATCGGCCCAGCTGAGGCTGTCACCGTATTTCTTCTTGACCGGCCATAGCAGGCGGCGCGCCTTGTCCAGATTGCCGTTGTCGGGCCAGCTGTTCAGCGGCGCGAACCGCTGGTTGCCGGTATTGGCGCCGCCGCGCCCGTCGGCGGTGCGGTAGGTGCCCGCGCTATGCCATGCCATGCGGATGAAAAGCGGGCCGTAATGGCCGTAATCGGCGGGCCACCAATCCTGACTGTCGGTCATCAGTGCGTGCAGATCCGCCTTGACCGCGTCCAGATCCAGCGCCTTGAACGCCTCGGCATAGTTGAAATCGGGCTCCATCGGGCTGGGGCTGCGGCCATGCTGGTGCAGCACGCCGACATTCAGCGCGTCAGGCCACCAGTCGCGATTGGTGCGCTTGGTCTTGTTGGAAACAGGGCATTTCAGGTTGCCGTCCATTATCTTCTCCCGCTGGTGATGTTATTTTCCATCAGGGAACATTAGGCGGCGTTTAGAATCAATCAAGCTTTCGCAACACCTGCATGGCAAAAGGCCCGCCGGAGCGAGGGGCGGGCCTGTGCCGCGATACCTGACGGCAGGGTCTTATTCGGCGGCGGAGCGGGCCGCCTCGCCGCGCAACCAGCTGAGCAGGTTTTCGGGGCTGGATTCGCCGTAGGGATCTTCGCCGTGGTTGTCGCAGCGGCCCGGCTCTTCAAACCATGCCTCGATGACACCGTCATTGATGATCGCGGCATAGCGCCAGCTGCGCTTGCCAAAGCCAAGGTTATCCTTGGCGACCAGCATGCCGATCTTGTCGGTGAATTCGCCCGATCCGTCGGGGATGACCTTGACGTTCTCAAGGTTCTGGCTCTGCGCCCATTTGTTCATGACAAAGCTGTCATTGACGGACAGGCAATAGATGTCATCGATTCCCAGCTCGCGAAACGCCGCTGCGTTTTTTTCGAATCCGGGCAGCTGGTAGGTGGAGCATGTGGGCGTGAATGCGCCGGGCAGCGAGAACAGAATCACGCGCTTGCCGGCAAAGTAATCGCCGGTTGTCCGGTCTACCCAGCAATAGGGGTTATCGCCGCCGATGCTGTCATCGCGAACGCGGGTACGGAAGGTTACGTCAGGAAGGCGGAGGCCGGTTTTCATGTTTGACCCTCTTTAGTTGGATGTCATTCTTAATGGTTCCGTGATGACTTAGAATGACTCCAGACTGTTCGCAACCACCCCGATGCTGCTTTGCGGCATCTTGCCGCTTTTTACGCGGCGATGTGTCGCCAGGTGCGGCGCATCAGCGCGCAAGCGGGCGCGATATGTCTCGAAGGGGCGTGGTTGATATAAGGGTGCGGGGGGGCACTCATCAAAAAAAACAGTGCCGCGCCCAAGGGTGCGGCACTGCGTTACTGGCAACTTCCCCCGCAAGTCCTTATACACATATTTGAGTTACCAAACCATTCGCGGGGAAAAATTCGTGCGTGATCTGAAAATTCCGGCGCAGCGCCATCCCGAAAAGGCACGGCGCCCCGATAATGCCCAGCCCAAGAAACCCAGCTGGATCCGGGTCAAGGCGCCGGGCGGCGAAGGCTATGCCGAAACCGCCCGCATCATGCGCGACAACAAGCTGACCACCGTCTGCGAGGAGGCGGGCTGCCCGAATGTGGGCGAATGTTGGTCCCAGGGCCACGCCACCATGATGATCATGGGCGAGGTGTGCACGCGCGCCTGCACGTTCTGCAACATCGCCACCGGCAAGCCGCCCGAGGATCTGGACGCGTTCGAGCCGGGCCGCGTGGCGGAGGCGGTCAAGAAGCTGGGCCTGAACCACGTCGTCATCACATCCGTGGACCGCGACGATATCGCGGATGGCGGCGCTGAACATTTTGCGCAGACGATCCGCGCGATCCGGCACCGCAGCCCCGGCACCACGATCGAGATTTTGACGCCCGATTTCCTGCATTGCGATCCATCGGTGTTGCAGGTTGTCGTCGATGCCAAACCGGACGTCTTCAACCACAATCTGGAAACCGTGCCGGGCCTCTATCCATCCGTGCGCCCCGGCGCGCGCTATTTCCACAGCCTGCGCCTGCTTCAGCGGGTCAAGGAGATGGACCCGACGATTTTCACCAAATCCGGCATCATGGTGGGCCTCGGCGAAGAGCGGCAGGCAGTGCATCAGGTGATGGACGACATGCGCGCCGCCGACATCGATTTTCTGACCATCGGCCAGTATCTGCAACCCACGCCCAAGCATCACGTGCTGGACCGGTTCGTGACGCCCGAAGAATTTGCCGCCTACGAAAAGGCCGCGTTCGGCAAGGGGTTCCTGATGGTGTCGGCCACGCCGCTCACGCGGTCGTCGTACCATGCGGGCGATGATTTTGCCCGCCTGCGCGCCGCCCGTCTGGCGCGGCTTGCCACGGCCTAGGCTGGCCGCCGCATAGTCTTGCTGCGCGGCGCTTGCGCGGGGCCGGCATCAATCAGGTATTGAGACCGGCGCCGCGTTCGCCTAACCATCGTCTTTTACAGGCAGAATTCCTCGTCTCAGGCTGGGGGTTTGAACCAGTTGGGCAGGGTGCGGCATGGCGTGGGCAATTCTTTTCATCGCAGGTTTGCTTGAGGTCGTCTGGGCCTTGCTGATGAAGCAATCGCTGGGATTTACCCGGCTGTGGCCCAGCGTGGGGACCATCGTTTTCATGTTTGGCAGTTTCGGCCTTTTGTCGATTGCCATGCGGTCGCTGCCACTGGGGACGTCCTACACGATATGGACGGGCATTGGCGCGGTGGGCGCATTCACCATCGGCATCGCCGTTCTGGGCGAGCAGTTATCGGCCATGCGCCTGATCGCGGCGGCGATGATCGTCGGCGGAATCGTCCTGATGACGCTATCGTCTGACGCGTGACGCCGCGCTGATCTCAGGCGGGTGTGATCGCCTCCAGTACCGCGCCGGCAAAGGACGCAAGGCAGGCATTGATTTCAGCCTTTGACGGGAACAGGCACGCCGCGGTCGACAGCGCGTCCGCCAGCGCGGCAGAGCGGGCCGATATGGTGATTTCACGCCAGTTTGACCGGGCAGGCAGGCCGCTGACCGGGTCCAGAATATGCCCCACCTGCGCGCCCTCGTCAAAGGTGGTTCCCAGCGGCGCCGAGGTGGCCAGCGCCCGCGCGGTCAGCGCAACGGCGCCGCCTGCGGCCAGTTTGACCGGCCACGCGCCCCCACCGGGATGCCCGCCAAGCGCGCGGAATTCGCCGGTGTCGATCAGGATATTTGTCAGCCCCTCATCGGCCAAGAGCGACGCGACGCGATCGGCGATATAGCCCTGCGCGATCCCGTTCAGCGTCAGCGCCATGCCGGGGGCCATCGAAATCTGCGACGGATCAAGGCTGATCTGGTCCCAGCCAACCAGCGCGCGGGCAGCCTTCAGGCGTGCCTCGCCCGGCATCTGCCCCAGCGCGGACGCCTCGGCATAGCTGGCCCAGAGCGGTTGAATCGTCGGGTCGAACCGGCCCGCCGTTGCGCTGTGAACAGCGCCCGCCAGTGACAGACATTCCAGCAGCTCAAACGGCGGTGCCTGCAACCGGCCCGCGCGGTTCAGCTGCGACAGCGCGCTTTCGGGGCGGTAGAGGCTGAACACATCCTCCAGCCGCGAGATTTCGGCAGCGACCCGCGCGCTGATTGCCTCGGCGTCCGGATGGGCCAGCCGTACCGTGGCATGGGTTCCCAGCGCGGTGCCTTGCCAGATGTGGACGGGCTGTGCGGAAATGGCGCCGGGCAGGGCGATGGCGGCGGCGCTGATGGCCAGAAAACGGCGGCGGGTTGTCATGGTGTCACTCTCCCACTGTGCGCGACAGGTTGCGCAGGCGATCTTGAAATTCGGTATCTGACGTGTCGCCGTCCAGATCGACGGGGGCCAGAACGGCGGTATCGGGGATGTCGTCCAGCCGCATGATCCGGCCGCCATTTTGGGCGGCAAAGGCGGCGGCGGCGTCCAGATCCGAAAACGGCACGATCTCGGGCGCGCCCATACCGCCGATGGCGCCCCCGCCCACGACGAAATGCGCACTATCCGCCTCGATCCAGTTTGCCTCGCCGGGGGCGTCCCATGTGGCGCCGGGCGCGCCCATGTCGCTGACCCAGACGGCCAGCACGTCGTGGCTTTGCTCGGGCATGCGCAGATAGGCGATGACATCGCGCACCTGGCTGAAGAACAGCGGCGCGCCGGGCAGGCCGGCCAGATGGGCCTGCGCCTTGGGGCCGTCATGCTCCAGCAGGTTCATCTGACAGTAATGCCCCACGGCTGCCGGGGTCAGCGGCAGGGGGGCGATGTCCTGCGCGGTCTCCTCCTTGCAGGCGGCGAGGGCCAGCAGGGCGATGAGGGCCAATGCTCTCATGGCTCGACCTTTCGGAAGGTCAGCGCGGCCAGCATCAGTGAAATCAGTGGCCAGGCAGCGATTGAGATCAGTGATTGCCACACCGGAATGGCGTTTGCTGCGCCGCCCACGCCCGACGCGGCGGCGGTGGCCTGCGCGGCGCTCAGGTTGAACAGGCGGAACGCATCGGCGGGATTGGCCAGCAGCAGACCGGGGAAAATGCTGGTGGTGAAGGTGCCACCATCATCGGCCACCACTGCGGCCAGCAGGCCCAGATCATACAGCACGACCAGACCCAGCCACAGCCCGATCGCCAGCCCCGCCGCACCCGACACCCGCCGCGCCATGGACGACAGCGCATAGCCGATCCCGAGGAAGGTGGCCCCCAGCAGCACCGAGGTCCATGTCAGCCGCCACAGCGCCCCAAGCCCCGACAGCGCCGCCGGATCGGCGGCAATGGTCACAGCCGCCGCCGCGCCGTAGCCCGCGACAATGGCGACGATCAGGATGGCAGTGTGGGCCACCAGCTTGCCCGCCAGAATTTCCCAGCGGGCGACGGGGTAGGTCAGCAATAGGGGCAGCGTGCCGCGCTCCACCTCGCCAGCGACGGCATCGAACGACATCAGCAGCGCCACCAGCGGCACCAGATAGACCGACAGTGACGTGAGCGAAGCAACCACCACCGACAGCCGGTCGGCCCCCAGCGCGCCGGTGGGCGCCGATCCGGCCGCCGACAGCACCAGCGAGAAGACCACCATCAGCAGCACCGCGATCAGCACCCAGCGGTTGCGCCGGGCAATGTGGATTTCCGTCGTGGCGGTGGCAAGGATGCGGGCGATCATTGGCCGTCCCTCCGGCTGAAATGGCTATAGATATCCTCAAGGCTGGGCGGAATCACCTCCAGATCCGCGACCTTGCCCTCCAGCGCCGTGATCCGGCCAAGCGTCGCCAGCTTTTCGTCCTGGGTGCAGGTCAGGTGCAGGGCGCCGTGAACATCTATCGCGCCGGGCAGCGCCTTGGCGATGTCGGACGCATAGCCATTATGCGCGGTGACGTGCATCGCGACGGGCAGGGCAGCCTCGCGCCGCAGGTCGCTTAGCGTGCCTTCGGCGACCATCTTGCCGCCCGACAGGATCAGCAGCCGGTCGGTGCGCGCCTCGACCTCGGTCAGGGCGTGGCTGGACAGAAGGATCGACGCGCCCTCGGCGGCCAGCGCGTCAAGCAGCTCGTAAAAATCGCGGCGCGACACCGGGTCCAGCCCGCTGGTCGGCTCGTCCAGCACCAGAAGGCTGGGGCGCCCGATCAGCGCCTGCGCCAGCCCGACACGCTGGCGCATTCCCTTGGAATAGGTGCCGATCCGCCGCTTGGCCGCAAAGGCCAGCCCGACACGGCCCAGAAGCTCCATCGCGCCGGACGTATCCTCGCCGCGCAGGCGCATGTAATGCGTGATCTGCTCCAGCCCGGTCAGGGCCGGGTGGAAAGTGGCGTTTTCGGGCAGATACGCCACCTTGGCGCGCGCGCTGGCATGACCGGGCGCGGCGCCGCAGACGGAAATCTGGCCTGAATCGGGCGCAATCAGGCCCAGGATGATTTTCATCAGCGTTGATTTGCCCGCGCCATTATGGCCGAGCAGCGCCACACGCTCGCCCGCCTGAACGGCCAGCGAGACGTCGGTCAGCGCCTTGGTGCCGCCGAACGCCTTAGTGAGTTGCGAGATCGTTAACGTCGAAGTCATAGCTGTCACTTTCATCCCGGTTGGCGACGGCGTCCGCCTCCATCTGGGTGTATTCGGGGGATACGTCAAATGCGGGCGCCCGCATCAGCGGGTGGCTGTCGACCACCCCGCCCGGCAGCGTCGCGGGAAAACTGGATTGCGCCCAGCGGATCAGTTGCACGGCGGGCGCGCCTGTCAGCAGGGAAGCGGCGGGCTGGGACCACAGGATATGGTCCATCAGATCGTTGGGGCGGAAAACACTGTCGGCGATGCCGTCACCGCCCAGATCGAAACCGGGGTGGTCGGACCAGTAATTGCCGCGGCCCTCAAAGCTCCATTCGATGTCGCGGGTGCCGACATATTTCACCTGCGTGCGGTTGTCGACAAAGGCGTTGCCTGTCAGCACGTTACGCTCGGACCCGGCGGTGAAGTGGATGCCGATATTGCAGCCCTCGAAATGGTTGTCATAGATCAGATTCTTGTGCGCGTTGTAGATGAACGTGCAGCGATCCGGCCCGCCGCGCACCACGTTGCCGGACACATCGGCATTGTTGGCATAGTTCAGCATGACGCCGTGGCTAAGGTCCGAAAGGCTCAGGTTATCCTTTACGATTGCCTTGTTCGAGAACATGATGGCATAGCCCAGATGGTTGCCGATGGACACGTTGCCCGACACTTCGGAATCGTTGGTGTACATGTAATGCACCGCAAAACGCAGGTCGCGGAACAGGTTGTTTCGGTAGGTGCCGGTGCGCGAGGCGTTCGAGAATATCCCGTCGCGGCCCCAGCGGACAGTGTTGCCCTCGACCAGTGTACCGGGCGAATTCCAGACATAAATCCCGTTGCCACGATCATTCAGGCGCCTTTGGCGGGTGCCCTCGATCGTGTTGCCGCGCACTTGGGCGTCGTGGCCGCCATGCACGTCGATGCCGTGCAGATTGCCCAGCACGCGGTTGCCCTCGATGATGGCGCGGTCGGCCTTTTTCAGGATCTTGACGCCGGCATCCAGATCGGCGCTGTTCATGCCCGATCCGGTGATTGTCAGATTGGACACAGTGACATCGGCGGCATCAATCGTGACGGTTGTGCCGTTGCCCATGCCGTCGATGATCGCATCCGCGCTGCCGGTGACAGTCAGCGGACGGTCGATGACTACGGCGCCCTCGTGACGGCCGGGTGACAGGATCAGCACATCGCCGGGGCTGGCCCCGGCGATGGCATTGGCAAGGCTCCCCGGCCCTGGCTGCACAGGTATATCGGCTGCCCAAAGGGGCAGGGCGATCAGCATCGGCAACGCCAGGGTCAGGGAACGCAGCATGGCTCAGGCCGACTTCGGTTCGACCAGCATCCGGCCGCGCA
The DNA here is from genome assembly GCF_003316635.1 of Roseovarius dicentrarchi. Taxonomy (GTDB): domain Bacteria; phylum Pseudomonadota; class Alphaproteobacteria; order Rhodobacterales; family Rhodobacteraceae; genus Roseovarius; species Roseovarius dicentrarchi. The sequence continues at coordinate 36,375 of NZ_QNQP01000015.1, forward strand.
TCTCCATGTGGAGCGCGTGGCAGAACCACTGGCAGTAGTACCAATGCACGCCCGGCTGCGCCGCGATGAACGTGACCGAGGCGGTGGCCTGCGGTGCCAGTTCCATCGCAACGCCATGGTTGCCCATGGTAAAGCCGTGGGTCAGATCGTCGATGTCATCAAGGTTGGTGACAATGATCGTCACCTCGTCGCCCTGCTGCACCGTGAACTTCTCCAGCGAGAAAGAGGGCGCGATGCTGGTCATGTAGACACGCACCTTGTTGCCGTCGCGGATGATCTCCTCGGCCCATTCGTCCAGGTCGACGCCGTCCTTTTCCGCCTGCTCGCGGACATCGGACCACATCGGATCGTTGCGATCCCAGACCGATTTCGGGTTCACCTTGCTGGGGTCCACCATGATCGCGTCATGCGGCTCGGCAAAGGTCGGGCCGTCGTGGATCAGCGTCAGGGTGTCGCCGTCGATGGCGAACAGCTGCTCGTTCTCGGGCTTGAGCGGTCCGACGTTCAGGAACCGGTCCTTGGAGAACTTGTTCATGGTCAGATAGTACTTGTCGCTCGCCTCCAGCGTCTCGCCCATGACGGTCGAGTTGTGGCCGGGCTGGTAATGCACGTCCGATTTGGTCACGATCGGATCGACATCCTCGCCATTGTACAGCTGGATCGCCTTTTCGATGTCCCAGACCACAACCTGGCTGTCCAGGAACAGCGTGGTATAGGCGCGGCCCTTGCCGTCAAAGCAGGTGTGAAGCGGTCCAAGACCCAGCTGAGGCTCGGCCACGACAACGCTGCGCGGGTCGGCGTCTTCGTTGAACACGGCGTCCAGTTTGCGCACGTCGATCACCGACACGGTGGGCGACAGTTTGCCCGCGATGCACAGGTGGATCTTGTCCGGGGCCATGTTGCAGCCGTGCGGGTTGTTCGGGATCGGGATGTAGCGGGTGTATTTCTTGTTCTGACCCTTGCGGCCATCCAGAACCTTGACGCCGTTCAGCTCCTGATAATCGCCGGCCTCGATGCCCTTTTCGATTTCCTTGATGTTGAAGACCACGACGTGGTCCATGTCCGCCTCGGTCATGTCGGCCAGGTTCATGCCCATTTCCGAGTTGTACGAGGTCGAGAAGGCGTATTTGCCCTCATAGTCGCAATCGGTGTTATCCAGGTTGCCGGTGACCATCACCTGCCATGCAACGGTCATCTCGTCGGCATTTACGGCAGTGTAGAAGTTCACGTACTTTTCCGGCTCGTCCAGGATCTTGCCGTCATTGACCATCGGCACTTCGTCTTCGCCGTTGCAGAAGATATAGTCAGTCCGGGGCCAGCGCTGCGGACGCAGGCCGTGGATCGCCTTGGCGTTCGGGATCTCGATGATCTTGTCGCACTTCATCACGTCGCAGCGCACGCGGGCAACGCGGGTGTTGGCCTTGTCGTTCATGAACAGATAGCGGCCGTCGTATTTGCCCTCGGTGAAGGACATGTGCGGGTGGTGCAGGTCGCCATTGGGCGGGAATTCGTGGCCGTTGGCGGCCAGATATTCCTTGGTCTTGGGCAGCAGGCCCTCGGTCAGGATCTTCTTGGATTCGTTGGTGATGCCCCAGCCGGTGGCCGAGCAGGTGTTGAACACCGGAATGCGCATCAGCTCGCGCATGGACGGGATGCCCAGGATGCGCATTTCGCCGCTCTGGCCCGAGGACCAGAAGCCATAATATTCGTCCAGCTGGCCGGGTGCCACTTCGGCGCCGGCAGCGGCGCGGGCGCTGGTTGTGCCGGCCAGTGTGGCCGCGCCGACAACGGCACCGCCGGTCAGCATCGCGCGGGTTCCCAGCGCACCGGCAAGCGCGGCGCCCCCGGCTGTCGCGCCCAGAAGGCTCCGGCGCGAAATTGGCAGTTTTTTCCCCTCGGACATAATATGTTCCTTTATGTTGCAGGTTGGGTTTTGGGTTGGTTCGGGTGCCCCGAAATGTCGCGGCCGGGCTTGGTTCCCAGATTGGGAACAGCGCCGGTTTTCTCGCGGCGTTTCAGCTTCTTGATAACGACGGGGCAGGTGGTTTCCGACTGGTACAGAACTTGGCAATGCAGGCAGTTGATGCACTCGTTCGGGTTGATTTCCCCGGTCGGGTGGATTGCCTGCACCGGGCACTGGTGGGCGCAGGTCTGGCACGGGTTGCCGCACTCGTGATAGCGCTTGAGCCAGTCAAACATGCGCATCCGCGCCGGAATGGCCAGCGCCGCGCCCAGCGGGCAGAGGTAGCGGCAGAAGAACCGCTCGACAAACAGGCCCGCGACCAGCAGCGCGACAGCATAGGCGACAAAGGGCCATGCGCGCACGAAATTCAGGATGATCGCGGTTTTGAACGGCTCCACCTCGGCCAGACGTTCGGCCTGTTCGATGCTGGTCAGCGACACGCCAAAGAGGCCGAGGAAGATCATGTATTTGATCGGCCACAAACGCTCGTTCAGGCCCCAGGGCAAGGTCCATTGCGGGATGCGCAGCGCCTTGGCGATGCGGTTCAGCAGCTCTTGCAGCGCGCCGAACGGGCACAGCCAGCCGCAATAGGCGCCCCGCCCCCAGAACAGCAGCGCGGCGGCCACCGCGAACCACAGGATGAAGGTCATCGGGTCCAGCAAGAACGCCTGCCAGCTAAAGCCGGACACCAGCGAGCCAAAGAGCGCCATCAGGTTGACCACGGACAGCTGCGCGTTGGCGTACCAGCCCAGATAGACCAGCACGACCGACAAGAATGCGATGCGGAACCAGAAAAACGCGCGCTCGTTCCGTGTGGCGAAGGATTGGAAGAAAAACACGCCGGTCAGGATGGTCAGCAGCGCGCCCAGCACGATGATCTCGGTTGTCTTGCCGGCCCAGATCCGTTTCCACAGCGCCTGATGCGCGTCGCGCTCGGTTTGCGTGGTCACCTCCGCAACGCCTTCCGGCACTTCGGCAGCGGGCGGCGGCGCGACCGAGCGCAGGTATTGCCGGGGCAGCTCATAACCCAGATCGAAGGTGGTAAAGACCTTTTCGATCGCCGCAACATCGCGCTGCACCAGCAGCTGAATGCGGAACGGCTGCGATGGATCAAAGCCACTATCGGCGGGGATCTTGAACATGTCGGATTCGGCGAAAACCGGCGCGCCGTCGGCGGCGATGGTGTTGATCCGCTTGTGCATCCGGTCGCGGAAGCGCACGGAAATATCATCCTGAATCAATACGATACGGTCAAAGATGCCGCCGCGCACATACCCCGACCCCTTGAAGGAATAAAGGCCCCGGCCGAAAATGGCGACCGCGTGATCGCCCGCGTCCAGCCAGGCGGCCAGATTGGCTGCCTCGGCCTCGCCCAGTATCGCAGGCGCGATACCGGGATGCGATACCAGCGCGGCCTGCATTTCGATAAACGTGGTTTCCGGCGCCTCGGTCAGCGCGCGCCGGGCGGCGCGCGGGTCTTCCATGGCCGCAAACGCCGCGTTGACCTGCCCGACATCCAGCAACAGGCGGCGCAGGGTGCCGTCGCCCTCCAGCGTCATCCAGTCGTCTGCCGCCGTCGCATCGGGATCAATCTCAAATTGCGGGCCGGTGCCCTTTTCCTCGACCGCCAGACCGCCCAGACCCAGCTCGCGCGCGACTTTCAGACCGGCGCGGATGATCGAATCGTCGATCACCATGATCGTGACGGTGGTGCCCGAAATGATCTCCAAATCGTGCGAGGTGCCGCCTGATGCGGCTTCGGCCACCAGATCAAGGCCGCGATACCCGGCGACGAGCGCCTTGATCTTGGAGTCGGGGATGCCAATCAGAACAATGGGTTCAGAGTGTTTGACCAGCTCTACCCCGATGACCTGCGCGCCATCATCGACGGCAACCATGGTGTGGATGGGCTTGCCCGAATAGCCGGTGGTCGAAACATAGTCGGAGGTAATGAACGCCCAGCCAATCTGCTGGCCATCTTTCAAGACCTGCACCGCCGGCATGTCCTGATGCACAGCGCCAAATGCATCGGCGCCTTCGACCAACTGGGTCACGTCAACGTCGTCGATCAGGGTCGACAGGACGGATTGCGCCATCGCCGGAAGTCCGAAACAGGACATCAGACCGATCAGTGCCATTTTTGCGAGGAGGGTGCGCAGGGTCGTCATGCGGCGGCGTCCTTTGTAAGAGGTCGCCCGTCTTGATGCATGCCTTGACCTGGGACGGAATGATCCGCGGGGATCATATCGTAGATGTTCAAAGCGGAATTGCGCAGCACCGGGGGTGCGCGCGGCATCGGGCGAATGTTTGAAGTCCGGGTGAGGGATGTCACGCTCGGCGTGGCGTCGAGCGCGAGGATGTGGGTATGCCGCAACTGCGCCGTCTCCGGCGGGTTCGGTACATCGGCCGCGACCAATGCGCAGCCCGTACAATCGCAGCACTCAAGATCGGGGGCTGACGGCGCGCCATTGCCGTCGACGCGAATCGTCTGGATCGCACCATTTGCACAGATTTCCATCATCTGCGCGCTGCCTGCGTTGCCGGATCCAGCCATGGCAGCCGGGCTGTACCAGACAAGGCACAGGGCGATAATCAAGCGACAGAAATGTGCGAACGCGGTTGTCATCATATCCGTAAACCCGATGTCAGCGCACAGGTCTTTGCGCTAGGACAATAACGGCCAAGTAGTTTTGGCACAACCATACTCGCCTGATTGGTGACGGATGGGATGGGTACGCATACGGGACTGCGTGATCGGGCTTGCATCATTTGCCATAATAGGCATTCTAAATGCACAATATACTATCGGCCCTCACGCGCTGCGAAACGGAACAGGCGCATATCGCCCCCGCGCCGCAGCCGCGTGTGATGAAATTCAGTGACAGGAGAGATAAAGATGGAAAACTGGCTTCCCAGTCTGAAAACGGCGAACCCGACTGAAGGCTATGACCTTGCGATCAAACTGGCGCGTATGACGATCAAGATAACTCAGGGCGATGCGGATGTGCGTGACCGCCTGCGGCCCGATTATGCGGAAAACGCCGATTCCCTGATCGCTGTCAGCGCGGTGGTTGCAACCCATTTCGCCACTGTTGCCGCGGCCAACGGATATTGGACCACCTCGGAATAGTTCAGGCGCGCCTGCCGCCGTCAGTGGCGTGCAGGCGCAGCATCTGGTCTGAATTCAGCCGCCCCAGCTGCGAACAGCGCCGCAATCCATATGCACGAAGTTCGAGCGGGAATACCGGCCCACACCGCCTGCACGGCAGGCGATCGCGGCCTTGCTCATCTGCCCGACAGAGCGGGAGCCCAGCCGCAGATCGGCGGCCTGTCCGTTCAGGTGCAGCGAATGTTTCGCCACCCCGGACGACCGGCTGCGCAGCATCGCGTTGGTCTTTGGTGACCGATAGCCGGACAGCAGCGTATAAGGCTCTGTCGTGCCCATCAGGTTATGCGCGGCCGTCATGATATCGACGGTGCGGGTGTCGATGCTTTTGATGTCATTGCTGCGCCAGTCGCGCATGAATGTCGAAATTTCCTGAACCGCTTCAGCGATATATTCGCCTTCGATCCAGTAGATCGTGTCCATTTTTTCACCCGTTCTGGGTGAAATCATGCGCAGGCGGCGTATATCGCCAGCGCCGCGCAATAGGCCAAAGGCGTTGGCGTATGAAGGGGCCGCTACGACTGCGGTTGCCGCGAATGCGCCGAGCAGCGCACGCCGCGACAGGCTTGCCGATTTGGATTGGGTCATAGGTTTTTTGCCTGTCCGTCGCTTCAATTTCATCCCGCGTTTGGCGGGCGTTTGGTCTCATCCCCGGATGCAGGTGTAGCTATGACATATTAAAAAAAGCTAACCAAGATACGGGTTCCCAAAAACTGGACTGATCAAGTCATTTCGGCGTGAATCCGCGCAGGTCGCCCTGATTGTGATATTTTTGCAAAGACCTGATGCACATCCGCCGCAGCAGGATCGCGCCGGTGCCGGCCTGCATAAAATTGAATGGACAACAGGCTTTGTGCTGGGTTGTCTGGCTGAAATGACGCTATGCTGGGCCGTGCTGCGCGCTGCGCGATCAGGTTACTGGGGGATCCGATGAATTTTGCTGCTACTTTAACGTCCGGTCAACATATCCGCGCTACGCTTGGCGGGGCGGGTCGGATGCTGCTTCCGGCGGCCGTTGCGATTCTGCTGCTGGGCGCGCCGCAAGGGGCCGTGGCAGGGGTGACGGCGTTCAAACAGGCGGTGGCCGAAGGGGCCGCACAGGATGAGGATCTGGCGGCGCATTACCGCGCGGGTGGCTATGCCGCCCTGTGGACCGGCACGGGCGAGGCGGACAGGGCGCGCAGGCAGGCGCTGTTGCAGGCGATTGATGCGGCAGGGGCGCATGGGTTGCCCGCGTCGCGTTATGATGCCGACGGATTGATGCGGATGATGCGAGATGCGCGCACCCCGCGCGATCTGGGCGCGGTTGAGGTGGCGATGTCGCGCGTTTTCTTGCGCCTGGCGCAGGATATGCAGACCGGCATGCTGACCCCGGCCCAGATTGACAGCGGCATGGTGCGCAGCGTTCCCGTCAGGTCGGCCGAGGATCTGCTGAGCAGCTTTGCCGCCGCCAATCCGCAGGGGTTCTTTCGCGGACTGGCGCCCAAATCGGGTGAATACGCCCGCCTGATGCGCGAGAAAAACCGGCTGGAGGCGATGCTGGAAACCGGCGGCTGGGGGCCTGCGGTGCCCGCTGCGTCGCTGGCACCGGGCCAGACCGGCCCTGCTGTTGTCGCGCTGCGCAACCGCCTGATGCGCATGGGATATCTGGAGCGGACAGCGTCCGCCAGCTATGACATCGCCATGCAGCAGGCGGTGCAACTGTTTCAGCAGGCGCATGGTCTGGTGCCGGACGGAACCGCAGGCGGCGCCACCATGGCGGCGATAAACACCCCTATCGCGCGGCGGCTTCCGATGATCCTGGTCGCGATGGAGCGCGAGCGCTGGCTGAGCGGTCCGCGCGGGGCGCGGCATGTTCTGGTCAACCTGACGGATTTCAGCGCCCGTATCATGGATGATGACAGCCTGACGTTCGAGACGCGCGCGGTCATCGGCAAGAATATCAGAACCCATCAAAGCCCCGAATTCTCGGACGAGATGGAATATCTGGAGATCAACCCGGTCTGGAACGTCCCGCGCTCGATCACCGTCAGCGAATATCTGCCGCAGATGCAGCGCAACCGTGGTGCGGCGGGCCATCTGCGATTGTATAATTCACGCGGCCAGCAGGTGAATCGCGCCAACGTCAACTTTAACGCCTATAGCGCGCGCACATTCCCGTTCGATCTGAAACAGCCGCCGTCGCCGCGCAACGCGCTGGGGCTGGTCAAGTTCATGTTCCCGAACAAATACAACATCTATCTGCATGATACGCCCTCAAAAAGCCTGTTCGACCGCAACGTGCGCGCGTTCAGCCATGGCTGTATCCGCCTGCAAAAACCCTTTGATTTCGCGTATGAAATCCTGTCGCCGCAGGCCGCAGACCCCAAGGCATACTTTCACCGTATTCTGGATACGGGCCAGCAGACCCGCGTCACGCTGGAGCAAAAGGTGCCGGTGCATATCATCTACCGCACAGCCACCGTTCCGGCCAAGGGTCCGGTGCAGTACCGCGAGGATGTCTATGGCCGCGATGCCAAGGTCTGGGAGGCATTGCAAAAGGCAGGGGTTTCACTGCCCGCGCAACAGGGCTAGATATCGCCCCGTCAGAAGGGGGTAGCCATGTCCTATACGATTGAGCAGATTGCGACGGCACTGGGGGCGCCTGCCTTTGGTGCGACCGATATCCGTGTGTCCGCACTGGCCGAGCCGGCGGATGCAGCGGCGGACCAACTGGCGCTGGCGACCAAGCCTGAATATGCCGCCGCTCTGCCGCAAGGGCGCGCCCGCGCGGCCCTGCTGTGGGAGGGCGCCGACTGGCAGGCGCTGGAGCTGGAGGCCGCGATCATCGCGCCGCGCCCGCGCTATGCCATGTCGGGGCTGACCGCGATGATGGATCTTGGCGAAGGCTGGGGCGACGGCATTCACCCCTCCGCCGTGATAGACGACAGCGCCGTTCTGGGTGCGGGCGTGCATGTGGGGCCGCTGGCGGTGATCGGACCGCGCGCGCAGATCGGCGCCGGATGCAGGATTGGCCCGCAGGCGTTTATCGGGGCCGACGCCGTGATTGGCGAAAATGGCCTGATCCGCGAGGGCGTGCGCATTGCGGCGCGGGTGCGGATCGGCGCGCGGGTCATTCTGAATCCGGGCGCGGTGCTGGGCGGCGACGGGTTCAGCTTTGTCACGCCAGAAAAGTCAGGCGTTGAATCCGTCCGCGAGACGCTGGGCGATCAGGGCGGCGCGGCGGCGCAATCTTACGTGCGGATTCACAGCCTTGGCTCTGTCCGGCTGGGCGATGATGTCGAAGTGGGCGCCAATGCCGCGATCGACCGCGGCACGGTGCGCGATACGGTGATCGGCGACCGGACCAAGATCGACACGCTGGTGATGGTGGCCCATAACGTGGTGGTCGGCACCGATACGCTGCTGTGCGGACTGGTCGGCATTGCCGGATCGTCGCGCATCGGCAACAACGTGGTGCTGGCGGGGCAGGTCGGTGTTGGGGACAACCTGTTCGTCGGGGATAACGTGATCGCCGGCGGCGGCACCAAGATCCTGAGCAATGTGCCGGCCGGGCGCGTCATTCTGGGCTATCCGGCGATGAAGATGGACAGCCATATCGACATGTACAAACATATGCGCCGTCTGGGCCGGATGGCCCTTGATGTCGCAGCCCTGAAGAAAGCTGTTTTCAAGGTCGGCCAGAGTGACTAAAGCGTTTTCATATCCAGCCGGAGCGCAGCGCACTGCCTGCACCGGCCCCGTGCATCGGTCTGGCGCAGGTTTCGGGCAGCATCCGGAACGCCCGGCACTGGTTCAACCGGCCCAAGGAGACCCGTCATGAGCATATCCGACCGCGTGATTGCCATCATCGCCGAGCAGGCCATGCTGGAGCCGTCCGACGTGACGCTGGACAGCAGCCTGGAGGATCTGGGCGTGGATTCGCTGGGCCTTGTCGAAAGCATATTCGCGATTGAGGAGGCGTTTGATATCACCGTCCCCTTCAATGCGAACGAGCCTTCGGCGGGTGATTTCGACATCTCCACCGTTGGGGCCATCGTGGCCAGCGTACAGCGGCTGATCGCCGAGCAATCGTGAAACGCGTCGTCATCACCGGCGCGGGCACGATCAATGCGCTTGGCACGGATGTTGCCACCACGCTTGAGGCGATGCGCGAGGGGCGCTGCGGCATCGGCCCGCTGGAGTTTCGCGATGTCGACCGCCTGTCGATCCGCATTGGCGGGCAGGTCAAGGGATATGATCCCGAGGCGGCCTTTACCCGTCAGCAACTGGCGCTTTATGACAGGTTTACCCAGTTCACTTTGATCGCCGCGCGGCAGGCGGTGGCGCAGTCAGGCATCGCGTTTGACGATGCGCTGGCCCTGCGGGCGGGTGTCATTCTGGGCAATTCCGGCGGCGGCATGACCACGCTGGATGAAAATTACCGCAGCGTCTACGAGGAGGGCAAGAACCGCGTTCATCCCTTTGTCGTGCCGAAGTTGATGAACAATGCCGCGGCCAGTCATGTGTCGATGACGTGGGGGCTGCATGGGCCGTCCTACACCGTTTCGACCGCCTGCGCGTCCTCGAACCACGCGATGGCGCAGGCGTTTCAGATGGTGCGCTGCGGCCAGTCGCCCGTGATGCTGACCGGCGGATCGGAGTCCATGCTGTGCTTTGGCGGGGTCAAGGCGTGGGAGGGGCTGCGCGTCATGTCCAAGGATACCTGCCGCCCGTTCAGCGCCAACAGAAACGGCATGGTGCAGGGCGAGGGCGCCGGCGTTTTCGTCTTTGAAGAGTACGAGCGTGCCCGTGCGCGCGGGGCCGAAATTTTGGCAGAGGTGGTTGGCGCCGCGATGACGTCGGACGCCTGCGACATTGTCATGCCGTCCAAGGATGGCGCGGCCCGCACCATATCCGGCGCGCTGCGCGATGCGGGGCTGAACCCCGAGGATGTGGGCTATATCAATGCGCATGGCACCGGCACCGCTGCCAATGACAAAACGGAATGTGCCGCCGTGGCCGATGTATTCGGGCGCCATGCCGACCGGCTGATGATGTCCTCGACCAAGTCGATGCACGGCCATCTGATCGGCGGCACCGGCGCGGTCGAACTGCTGGCCTGCATCATGGCGGTGCGCGACGGGATCGTCGCCCCCACGATCAATTATGACGAGCCGGATCCCGAATGCGCGCTGGACGTGGTGCCGAACGCGGCGCGCGAGACCCATGTTGACGTCGCGCTGAGCAATGCGTTTGCCTTTGGCGGTCTGAATGCCGTCCTGGCGCTGCGCCGGGCGGAGTAGGCGGCGATGCGCGCCATATCAGACAGACCCATCGCCGCGACGTGAAAGGGGGCAGGCCCAGTCGGCCCGCCCCCTCATCATTACATGCGTGATGCGGTGTTTATTCGACGAATTTACCCACGGCTTCAAACCCGGCGGTGAAGCCGCTCAGCGAAACGTCGATTACCACTTTCTGGTCGGGGGCCTGTGCGGGGACCAGTACCATCTGCGCCTTCGCGCCCTTCTTGAACACGTCGACGTCCTGCTGCGTCAGACCGATCTGCGCCACACAGCCTGCTTCGGTGCAGACGCGGTAGGGATAGCTTTTGGCGGTGCCGCCATCGACGGACAGCTTCAGCTCTTCGGTCAGCAGCGTGACCAGCGGAACGATCGCAGTGGCGCCGGCAACGGCGGGCGCCTGACCTTCGATGCGGAAAATGCTGAATTCAGCAACCGGGTTGCCGCCTTTTTCACGCAGCAGTTGGTACAGCTGGCAAGGATCCTCGCCGTCGTCATTGCGGAAGCAGCGCAGATTCCAATCGCCGAACTTTTCCTTGATGTAGACGGCAGGTTCCGCATCGGCCACCTCCGTTCCGGTCGAAAAGGCGTTGCCGTTTTCAGCCGGTGCATCTGCGGCGGGCGCGTCTGCCGTGTCTGCCGTGGCAGTATCCGCCGCAGGCGCGTCTGCGGGTGCGTCAGTGGCGGCGCCGGCAGCCGGCTCCTCTGCCGGGGCTGAATCGGCCGCGCCGGTATCTTGTGCAAATGCGGCGCCGGCCAGGCCAAGCGCGGCAGCAAAGGACAGAATGGAAAGTGAATTTTGCATGATTTCCCCGTCGTCAGTGTAAGTTACATCGCGATCTAACATGGCCCGCCGCGCCTGTCAGGGTCAAATCGCGTCGCCCGCCGCGCCCGATGGCGAATTTCCGCGCGGCGCGGATGTGGCCACAGACCAACCGCAGGACGTAGAAAAGGGGCCATGCGGCCCCCTCTCATTTCTCCCTGCCGGACTTGGCCGACTTAATAATTGCTGCCGACGCTACGTCAGCATCAAATCCCCGTCAACAGTCAAAATGAACCTTGTTCCCGCCACAAAAAAAGACCGCACCCGAAGGCGCGGCCAGTCTGACAGGGAGGAAATCACCCCAATGCCAAGGACACACGAGCATCGGAATGGATTTGATACTGTCACGCAGAAGTTAAGAATGTATGGTCGCGCCGGACGTAAATAACAGTGGGCGCCAGCGGGAGGCGAAATTTTGAGCAACGGCATCTTTATCGGCGGCGGCGGACCGGACTATTCGCAGGCACAAACACTGCCATTGAAGTATGCCAACCGGCATGGCCTGATCGCGGGCGCGACCGGCACGGGCAAGACGGTGACGCTGCAAATCCTGGCCGAAGGATTCTCGGCCGCCGGTGTGCCGGTGTTCCTGTCGGACGTGAAGGGCGATCTGTCCGGCCTTGCCGCCGCAGGCAGCGCGGATTTCAAACTGCACGAGGCGTTCAGCAGCCGCGCCGCCACGATCGGCCTGACCGATTACCGATATAGCGCGTTTCCGGTCACATTCTGGGATCTGTTTGGCCAGCAGGGGCATCCGGTCCGCACCACGCTGGCCGATATGGGCCCGCTGCTGCTGAGCCGGCTGATGGATCTGAGCGCGGCGCAGGAGGGGATCATGAACATCGCCTTTCGCGTCGCGGACGAAGAGGGGATGCCGCTACTGGATCTGAAGGATTTGCAGGCGCTGCTGGTCTGGGTGGGCGAAAACCGCGCCGCGCTGTCGCTGCGCTATGGCAACGTTTCCACAGCCTCGGTCGGGGCGATCCAGCGGCAGTTGATGGTGCTGGAAAATCAGGGCGGCACGCAGCTGTTCGGCGAGCCGGCGCTGGATCTGGCCGATCTGATGCATGTCGGCGCGGACGGGCGCGGGCAGATCAACATTCTGGCCGCGGACAAGCTGATGGGATCGCCGCGGCTTTATGCGACCTTCCTTCTCTGGCTGTTGTCGGACCTGTTCGAGACGCTGCCCGAGGTGGGCGATCCGGACAAACCGAAGCTGGTGTTCTTCTTTGACGAGGCGCATCTGCTGTTCGACGACGCGCCCAAGGCGCTGGTCGACAAGGTGGAGCAGGTCGCGCGCCTGATCCGCTCCAAGGGGGTCGGCGTTTATTTCATCACCCAGAACCCCGACGATGTGCCCGAGGATATCCTTGGCCAGCTGGGCAATCGGGTGCAGCATGCGCTGCGCGCCTTTACCGCGCGCGACCGCAAGGCGCTGAGCCGGGCGGCCGAAACCTACCGCCCGAACGCGCGGTTCTCGACCGTCGACGCCATCCGCGATGTCGGCGTGGGCGAGGCGGTCACTTCCATGCTTCAGGACAAGGGTGTGCCGGGCATTGTCGAGCGGACCCTGATCCGCCCGCCATCGTCCAGACTTGGCCCCATTGATGACGCAGGACGCCACGCCGCAATGCAAGCCTCGCCCGTGGCGGGCAAGTACGAGACGTTGATCGACCGCAAATCAGCCTATGAAATCCTCAAGGCCCGCGCCGAAAGCGCCGCACAGGACGCCGCCAAGGCCGAGCAGATCGCCGAGGATCAATCCGCCGCGCAGCGCGAATTCAACGCCGGGCGCCGCTATACCGGCGCGCGCGTCGACCGCTCCACCGCGCAGCCGCAGCGGGGCAGCATGGGCAGCGAGTTGGGCCGCGCCTTCGGGGATGCGGTCCTGCGCGAAATGAAGGGCACCACCGGACGGCGCATCGTGCGCGGCATCCTCGGCGGGTTGTTCAAGGGACGCTGAGACGGCTGTGCTGCGCATTACAGATCACTGGCACAATCCATGCCGTGCAGGTAATCTGTTACCAAACAAGAAACAATCAGGAGGCCGCCACCATGGCGAACCATAAAAAAGCGGGCAACAAGGCGAAATCCAAGGGGCAAAAACCAGCCAGCCCCAGCCCCAGCACAGAGGCCCCGATAACCCCCGCCGCCGTGCGCCCGAAAATGGCAGCCCCGCAGGCGATGCCCAAGCAACCGCAGGTCGGCAAACCCGTCCGCGCGCCCAAGGTCGACGTGACCGAAGACGCCGACGCGCCGATGAAAAGGCAGCAACTGATCGCCAAGGTGGTCGAGCGGTCGGGCGTTCAGAAAAAACATGCCAAACCCGTGATCGAGGCGATGCTGGCCGTTCTGGGCGACACTCTGGCCGAGGGGCGCGACCTGAACCTGCAGCCGCTGGGCAAGCTCACCCAGAAACGCAAAAAGGAAACCGGCAAGGCGCGCGTAATCGTCGCCAGCATCCGCCAGAAAACCGGGGCAGGGGACGGCGCCACGGCCGGCGCGCCGGGCCACAAGGATCCCGGCGATATTTGGGACAAAGAAGCGGTTGCAGACGTCGCCGAGTGACGCTAAAAACCGCCTCAGGGGTGATTAGCTCAGTGGTAGAGCGCTTCGTTCACATCGAAGATGTCAGGAGTTCAAATCTCTTATCACCCACCATTTTTCCTTTGTAATTCCGATGCTCTTGAAGTTTTTGCGAAATGAGGGGCGTCTGACATGACTGCATCTGCGCGATCCGGGTGGCCGGATATCTGGTTTTTGCGGCACGGACAGACAGAATGGAACGCGCAGGGCCGCATTCAGGGGCATCTTGATTCGCCCCTGACGGCGCTTGGGCAGCGGCAGGCCCGGATGCAGGCGGGGAATGCCGCTGGCGTTTTGAACGAAATCGCGGCAGGCGGTGGTGGCATCCATGTCTCCCCTCTGGGCCGCGCGCGGCAGACGGCCGAAATTGCGCTGCCGGGGCAGCCCATCACGATCGACGCGCGCCTGTCCGAAGTCGCCGCCGGCGCGTGGGAGGGGCAGCTGAAGGCCGATTTGCCGCAGCGCAAGACGGATCTGCTGACTTACACATCCGCGCCGGATGGCGAAACGCTTGAGCAGTTGATCGCCCGCGTTGAGGATTTCGCAAACAGCCTTGATGCGCCTGCCATCGTTGTTGGCCATGGCCTTTGGGGGCAGGTTCTGCGCGGCCTGGTCAAGGGGCTGAGCCCGGAGGAAATGGGCATGCAAGAGAATGCCCAAGGCTGCATCTACCATCTGAGCCAAGGCCGCGAGACGCGGCTGACTGCCGGTGATGCACGCGGGATCGACGCTTCTGGGGCATAACCCGCGCGGCGCCGAATTTTGCCGCGCGCCGCGTAAACCACCCTTGCCAGAGGCCACGCATGACGCTAGAGGGTGGCCAGCGGGTGATTAGCTCAGTTGGTAGAGCGTTTCGTTTACACCGAAAATGTCGGGGGTTCGAGTCCCTCATCACCCACCATTCGTCTGCATATTCGACGGCCACGAAGTCTCGGTTTTTGATCTTGGTGGCTGATACGTGGCGTGATGCCGCCGGAATCGCAGATATCTGTCGATAATATTGACCATTATGGTAGTGTATCGAAGATATTCGTGCGTCAGTTGCCTCTTTGGGTTGATAAATTGAGGTGATGTTAACACTTTGTATGAAACAAAGGGTGCGCTTGCCCGTTATAGCGACGTTAACAGTGGCAATGTTCTGCGGAACAGTCCCTTCAATGATATGACCATCAGGAGGAGAGCGAACATGCTACCTAGAGAAGGTGCCCGGGATTAAGTCTCCTGTTCAGATGTAATAGCCGCAGAAGCGACGCAGACCTTGGTGGTTTGCGTCGCTTCCGGTTTTCAGTGGACCGCCCTTGTCGGGCCTGCGGTGATTGCAATTTCGGTTGTCGTGGCGTTTTTCGGCGTGAAAACCGCGCGATCATCGGCCCGGCAGTGCGCAACGCTGGACATGATCGAAAAGGTCGAATCGACGCCGCATTATCAGAATCTGCACGCGGCGTTCAGCTATCATCGCCGCCAGGACAGCTTTGCCAAGCTGCATGATCCAAAGGAAACGAAGGACAAGGACGAGCGTCAGGCCGTCCTGAATTATCTGAACCATTACGAGCTGATAGCGATCGGTATTTCCAAGAAGATACTGGATGAGCAAATCTATAAATCCTGGATGCGCGGCCCCTTCGTGCGCGACTGGAACGCCGCCGCCGGCTTTATCCAGCGAGAGCGTTGGAAGTGGGACGATGGCACGCGCGCGTGGGAATATCACGCTGTCCTGTTCGAGAACTATCAGGCAATCGCGTGCCGGTGGAGTACAGACGCCACCAATCTGGTCCAGGATACAAAGCCCCATCCCAACACCCCCTCCGGGCCGGGCGATGAGGCGCTGCCGGACGGGAATGACCCTTCCAGCGCGTGACGCGTCGAACCGGATGGCTGCGCGCGTACCGGGCGTGGACATTTCGACGCGATTGGGCAAGGTATAGGATCGTCAAGAAATTGAACCCGCGCCGCGTGCCCCGGTGCAGGCAAAACGCATCACCGCCCGTAGGTATCACCGTGCCAGATGATCACGCCCCCGCCTTTGCAAGACCTGTTCGCGCTGTCGTCAGGCGCCTGAAAACAGGTGCGGCAGGCGCGGCGCTGTGCGCCGCAATATTGCTGCCCGCTGTGCCGGTCGCCGCCGCGCCGCAGCGTGTGGTGTCGATCAACCTGTGTACCGATCAGTTGGCGATGCTGCTGGCCGCGCCAGAGCAATTACTGTCCGTCAGCCGCATCGCGCTGGATACGCGCGTGTCGGCTATGGCCGGGCAGGCGGGGCAGTATCACATCAATACCGGGCGCGCCGAAGAGGTGCATGCCATGGCGCCGGGTCTGGTCGTTGCCGGCGAATATACCAGCCGCGACACGGTTGCGCTGCTGCGCAAGCTGGGGATCGAGGTGATTCAGTTCGGCATCGCAAATTCGTTTGACGACGTGCGCGCGCGCATCGCGCAGATGGGCGCCGCACTCGGGCGCGAGGCGGCGGCCGATGCGATGATTGCCCGGTTCGATGCGGATCTGGCCCGGCTGCGCGATGGGCAGACTGGCCCGCCCGGCCCGGAGGCGCCGCGTGCGGCGCTTTATTCGGCCAATGGGTATACATCGGGCAACGCGTCGCTGTCGGGCGAAATCCTGTCCGCTGCCGGGCTGCGCAATGCACCGGCTGAGGCGGGATATGGCTGGGGCAAGCTGCCGCTTGAGGTGCTGGCGATGCTTCAGCCGGATCTGGTGATTACCGCGCGGCGCTATCCCGGTGGATCGCGCGCCGAGGAAATCATGGATCATCCTGTTGTGCGGCAGCTCAGCAGGCAGGCGGCGCGCGCCGCGATCAGCGATCACGATTGGGTGTGCGGCACGCCCTTTGTGCTGCGCGCCGTTGCCCAGATGGCCGAGGCCCGCCGCCGGATCGAGGCGGCGCGGTGAGCGGCGCCGAAAGCTGCCTGACATTTGATGCGCCGTGGCTGGAATTTGACCTGGGCGGCGACATGCGCGTGCTGAGCTGGGCCATCAACCGCCCCGGATTGGTCACGGCGCGGCGCATTTTGTGGCGCGGGGTGCGCAACGCGGATCTGCCGCAGGATCTGGACGTGGGCGCGTGGTTGCACGGACAGCTTGCCGCGCGCGGCGCGCTGGACGCGGTGACATTCCTGACATCGCGCGACATTTGTTACCACCACATGGCGCGCGCGGCGGCAGGCAGTGTACGCGCCACAGCCGTCGCCACTGTCGGGCTCTCGAATGCCGAGCGGATCGGAAGGCGCATGGACCGCACAGGGCAGGATTGGGGCACGATCAACATCGCGCTGAATCTGGATACTGGGGCGGGCGCCGGCCTGACCGATGCCGCACTGATCGAGGCGCTCAGCATCGCGGCCTCCGCGCGCACGGCGGCGGTGATGGAGGGGGGATTCGATCTGCCCATGGGCCGCGCCACAGGCACCGGCACCGATTGCATTGCCGTGGCCGCGCGTGCGGGCGATGTTGCATACGCCGGAATGCACACCGAACTGGGCGAGGTGGCGGGCCGGGCGGTCTATGACGCCGTGCGTGCGGGGGTGCGCGAATGGATGCACCAGATGGGCCACACGCTGGACCCGTCACGCGCCGCGTCCGATTGATGCATTTTGCGCGAACTCACGCTTGACGCCCCTGATCTGGCCGACTAAAGACATGCAACGCTAGGCGGGCAACAGCCCCGAAGGCGCGCAGTGGGCGGTTGTAGCTCAGTTGGTTAGAGTACCGGCCTGTCACGCCGGGGGTCGCGGGTTCGAGTCCCGTCAACCGCGCCATCACTGCATTTTCTCCATGATACCGCGCAAAAGAGTGCCCCAGACCGGGCCACTCTTTCGCATGTCATTTCCAGTACAAGAATTTGGCAGGCGGCCTGAAATCGGTGCATTTCATCATTGACGCCCACGGCCACCTCAACTAATCCATCCCTCATGCGCGGTTGTAGCTCAGTCGGTTAGAGTACCGGCCTGTCACGCCGGGGGTCGCGGGTTCGAGTCCCGTCAACCGCGCCACTTTTCCAATTTTGACACGCCGCATGTCTTTGCCGTTCGCGCATGTCATTTAATCCTGTTTATAGGTGCGGAAAATCGCGGAGTGTTTTTAGATCAGACGTTGCCGGATCACGCGGGAGGCCGACAAAGCGGATCGCGGTAGACAGTCTGTATCGGCGTTTCAGGTCTTTGCCTTCAGCGACAGATCCTGTCTGATCCAGACGTGGATGCCGGAGGTGTCTGTTGCCCTGCTTTTTTGGGACAGATGCGCGCTTTGGCACGACAATCTGGACGTCGGCGCGCTCGTTATGTCTGGCGAAGATCACCTTGCGACAGCACAGAAGCGCGTTCCTTCCGCAGCAATCCGGGCCAATCATTGAAGAGCATGTCGCCGGGTTTGCAGGGTTGTCGGCGAAGGCTGGCAAATCCACCTACGTGTGGACAACTCCACCGACTCGTTCAGGAATACCTGAATGATAGGTCTAAGTTGCTGTATACAGTGTGTAAATCAGTGCTATCGTCAGCAGGAAAAGCGTTTCGACAATCAATATGATACTATAGCTTGCCTTGACTTTGACGATCCGGCCAAGGCTGGTTTTCACGCCAAGGGCGGAGATCGCGATGACAAGGCACCAGCGCGATACCTCGCTTAGCAGCGCCATCGGGGCTGTCGGCACGACCCCCAGATTCGCCACGATGGCACAGATTGCAAACATCACCAGAAACCATGGCACGCTGACGCGTTGTTGCTGCGCGCCGCGGAAACTGAACATGACGACCAGCACGACCACGGGCAGCAGCGCAACGCGCAGGATCTTGACATAGGTGGCGATCACGCCGGCCTCGTCGCTGATCGAGTAGCCGGCGCCGACGACCTGCGCGACATCGTGGATCGTCGCGCCGACCAGAAAACCGCTCTGGACGGCGCTGAGCCCGAGCGATTGAAACAGGATCGGGTATGTCACCATCGCGATGGTCGACAGGGCCGTGACGGCGATCACCACGAAAAGCGTGTCCTGCTCGCGGTCCTTGTGCGGCGGCAGAACCGAGGCAATCGCCAGCGCCGCAGACGCACCGCAGATCGCAACGGATCCGCCGGCCAGCATGCCAAAGGCCAGGCGACGGCCAAAGAGATACGACATCGCCGCGCCGCAGGCGAGCGTTGCCAGCACGAACGCGACGATTGCCGCGACGGGTGCGATCCCGAGGCTGGTCACCTCAGCGAAGCCAAGGCGCAGCCCCAGCAGCCCGACACCAAAGCGCAGCAAGGTTTTTGCCGCAAAGTCGATTCCCGCGACGCAGCTCTCGTGTTCTGACAGGAAGTGAAACGCGATGCCGATCAGCAGGGCAAACAGCATCACGGGCGCGCCGTAATGCTCGGACATGAAGGTGGCAGAGCCCGCGATGACCGTGGCCAGCAGCAGCCCCCCGAAATAGGGCTCGATCCGGGATTTCATGAGGGTGACGATGGCGTGGCTCCCGAAGTGAGGTGGGTCGGCAAGTTTCATCCGCCCCTCTGCGGCGGGGCGATGCGGTGGATCGGCAGAGCGGTGCGGGTCAGGCGGGTTGAGGCAGCAGCCGTAATTCGGCGGCCCGCGCATGGCCTTCCATCCCCTCGACCCGGCTGATCCGCGCCGTGCGCAAGGCCAGCTCGTGCGAGGCGGCGGCGTTGCAGCGCTGCCATGTCACGGTTTTGGTGAATTTATGCACCGACAGCCCCCCGGTATAGCGCGCCGCGCCGCTGGTTGGCAGCACATGGTTGGGGCCGGACGTCTTGTCGCCAAAGGCAACGGTGGTCTGCTTGCCCAGAAACAGCGAGCCATAGGCCGTGAGGCGGTCCAGCCACCAATCCAGATTTTCGGCCTGCACTTGCAGATGCTCGGGCGCGTAGCGGTCCGACACTTCGGCGGCCTCTTCGCGGGTGGCGCACAGGATCACCTCGGCGCGGTCCGCCCATGCGGTGCGGGCGGCGGACCTGTTCGGTTCCGGCAGGCTGTCGATAATGGCGGGTGCGCGGGCGATCACGCCCGTCGCCAGCGCCCGGTCGGTGCTGACCAGCCAGACGGGGCTGTCGGTGCCATGTTCAGCCTGGCTGACCAGATCCCACGCGACAGTCTCAACCGAGGCGGTACGATCGGCGATGACGAGGCTATCGGTCGGACCGGCGAACATGTCGATGCCGACCTCGCCGAACAGCATCCGCTTGGCCTCTGCGACATAGCTGTTGCCGGGGCCGACTAGGATATCGGCGGGTTTGCCGCCAAAAAGCCCCTTGGCCATGGCGGCGATCCCCTGCACGCCGCCAAGGTTGAGGATCAGGTCAGCGCCGCACAGATCCATCGCAAAAACGATGGCATCGGGGATGCCGATACCCGGCCTTGTGGGCGACACGGCAGTGATATGCGGCACGCCCGCGACCTTGGCCGTGGTGATGGTCATCAGCGCGCTGGCGATATGGCTGTAACGCCCGCCCGGCACATAGCAGCCCGCGCTGGAGACGGGGATCTGCTTTTGCCTGGCAATGAGGCCGGGTATCACCTCGATCTCGCATTCGCCCATCGTCGCCTTCTGCGCCTCGGCAAAGCGCTTGATATTGGCCTGCGCAAAACGGATATCGGCCTTCAGGTCTTCCGGCACACGGGCACAGGCGGCGCGGCGGGCCTCGTCCGGCAGCGCGATGTCGCCGGTCCAGCCGTCCAGCTTTTGCGCGTAGTCTTGCACAGCCGCCTCGCCGCCCTGCGCGATATTGGCGAGCATGATGGCGACGATGTCGCGGATATCATTGTTTTCAGCCGCCGGGCGGGGATCGGCAGTCTTCAGGTAGGTAATGGTCATGGCGTTACCTCGATGTCATCTGGGTGTGGTCACGGATCGCGCGCGCCAGCACATCGACCGTGTCGATGACCGGAACGGCGGCACGCAAATCGGGCGCGAGCAGCGAAAATTCGGAGCAGGCGACGAACATGACAGCTGCGCCTTTGGCCGCCAGTTCCTCTATTGTGTCTTGCAGGATCTGGCGGGCCTCCTGCGTGGGGCCATGCGCCTTGATGCTTCGGATCGCGTTCAGCATGCGGCCGGTGTCTTCGGGCCAAAGCGCGGTCATGCCCGCGCGGTGAAGGGCGGGATCGAAAACGCCGGTCCGCTGGACGGCAGGTGAGGCGAGCATGCCGATGCCGGCGCCCTCAGGCGCGGTTGTCGCCGCATCGGCCACCGACAGATCCACCATGTTCAGCAGCGGGATGGACACCGCCGCCGCGATCGCCGGCGCATAGTGATGCGCGGTGTTGCAGGGCATTGCCAGCGCGGTGGCGCCCGCCGCCTCCAGCCGCTGCGCCATCTGCGCGAGGGTGGGGGCAGGATCGGTGCCGGTGCCCTCGATCAGATGAGCGATGCGCGACGGCACCTGCGGGTTCATGTCAATCAGCAGCGGGATGTGATCCGCATCATCGCGCGCCGAAACCGTGGCCAGCAGGCGCTGCTGCAAAAGGATCGTCGCCTCAGGCCCCATACCGCCCAGCACCCCGACGAGATTGCGGCTCATGGCGCCACCTCATCCACCGCGTCGCGGATCAGGTCGGCGATCAGGGTGCAGTCGGCTTCGGAAAAGCTGAGCGGCAGGCGCATATCAAACAGCGTGGCAAGGATGCGGTCGGTCTGCGGCAGATCCTGCGTCGCCACGTAACGCCAGCTGGGATGCGCCGAGGTGAAGCCGACAGGCTCGGCCGCGCCGAACCACTTCAGCTCGACCCCGCGCGCCTTGGCCGCATCCATCAAGGCCCTGCATTGATCGGCGCTGAAACCCGGCAGCCGGAACTGGATGGACGAGCCAACGTGAAGCTCTTCTTTGGGAAGCGGGATTGTGGTGATGCGCGAATGCGTCTTCAGCCCTGCCTCGACGGCGCGATACCGCAGGTTCCAGCGCTCCACATTACCGTCCAGCTGCGCCAGTTGCGGGCGCAGGATCGCGGCGCGCAGCGCATCCATCCGGGCCGAACAATTCGGCATGTCATAGCGCGCGTCGACAAAGGCCTCGGGGGCAGGGCCGGCGCCATGACGCGCATACATCATGTAGCTGCCCGACAGGATCGTTGCCTGCGCCGCGATCGCGGCGTCATCCGTGGTCAGAAAGCCGCCCTCGCCGGAATTCATGTGTTTGTAGGTCTGCGTCGAAAAACAGGCCACCTTGCCGAAATTGCCCGAACGGGTCTTGTTCCAGCGCGCGCCCATCGTATG
The DNA here is from genome assembly GCF_003316635.1 of Roseovarius dicentrarchi. Taxonomy (GTDB): domain Bacteria; phylum Pseudomonadota; class Alphaproteobacteria; order Rhodobacterales; family Rhodobacteraceae; genus Roseovarius; species Roseovarius dicentrarchi. The sequence goes on from NZ_QNQP01000015.1 coordinate 58,411, forward strand.
CGCGCAATCCTCGATCACGGTGACGCCCGCGCCGTCGCAAAGACGCATCAGCCGGTCCATGTCGCACAAATGGCCGCGCATATGCGACAAGAGCAGGACGCGCGCGCCCGAGCTTGCGATCCTGGCCTCCAGAGCGTCCAGATCCAGCCGCAAGGTTTCGTCGATCTCGACCAGCACCGCATTGCCGCCCACGGCGCTGATCGCGCCGGGCACCGGGGCGAGGGTGAAGGCGTTTGTCAGTACCCCATCGCCGGGGCGCACGCCGCAGGCGCGCAGCGCGATCTGCAATGCCTGGCCGCCCGACGTGACGGCAAGGCAGTACGCGCTGCCTTGCCAATCGCGATATTCCGCCTCCAGCTGCGCAACCTCGCCCGGCTCGCCGCTGACAAGGTTGTAGCGGTGCAGGCGCCCCGATTGCAGGACCGCCACCGCAGCGGCGATGGCGTCCGCGGGGAGTGGCTCCTGCTGGGTGAACGAGCCTGTAAATCTGCGCGCCACGGCGACCTCCATGATCAGAGCGTGACCCAGCGGTCACTGCTGTCGAAGGCAAAATCGTATCCGCCTAGCGCGGCCGCGCCGCCGGTATGCAGGAACACGACCCGTTCGCCCTTGAATTCGCCCTTGCGCGCCAGATCGATCAGGCCAGCCGCGCCCTTGGCCGAATAGCAGGGGTCCAGCAGGATACCCTCCAGCTCGGCAAACATGCGGATCGCCTCGATGCCGCTACCCGTTGGCAGCCCGTAGCCCTCGCCGACATAATCGGTGTTGGCCATGACATGCTCGCGCTGAACCACGCCGGGGCAGCCCAGCTTCTCGGCGGTCTTGCAGGCCAGGTCGTAAACCATCTGCTCCTGTTTGGGCTGCGGCGCGCGGGTGCCGATGCCCAGCACCGGGATCTGCGCATTCATCGCGCACATGCCTGCCACAAGGCCCGCCTGCGTGCCGGACGATCCGGTGGCATGCACGATACGGTCCACCTTCAGGCTTGCGTCGTTGAACTGGCCCAGCAACTCGAACGCGCAGTTGACATAGCCAAGCGCACCGGTTGCGTTCGATCCGCCGCCGGGGATGACGTAGACGTTATGCCCCTTGGCACGTTTCTTCTCGGCGGCGCGCTCCATCTCGCCGGGCATGTCGTGACCGGCGGGGAATTTCTGCGTCGTCGCGCCGTGCAGGTGATCCAGCAGCACGTTGCCGTTCGTGTTATAGTTGGCCTCGTCATAGCCGGTGCGATCCTCCAGCAGGAGATGGCAGGCAAGGCCCAGCTTGGCGGCGGCGGCGGCGGTCTGGCGGCCATGGTTGGTCTGGGTTGCACCTTGGGTCATCACCATGTCCGCGCCTTGCTCCAGCGCCTCGGCCATCAGGAACTCCAGCTTGCGGGTCTTGTTGCCGCCGGTGGACAGACCGGTGCAGTCATCGCGCTTGATCCACAGATCAACGCCCAGTTCGTCTGACAGGCGTTTCATCGGCTCCAGCGGCGTGGACAGATGGGCAAGGCGGGTGCGCGGAAAACGGGACAGGTGCATCTTGATATCCTTGTGTATTGGAGGTGGGGCCGAATGGAACGGCCTTGGCCGACAGTTGCGTGCGGCGTCGGGAGGGTGATACGCCGAACATGTTGGCGTAATGCTTGGAGAAGCCGGACGGACTGCCAAAACCGCAAGCCACCGAGATTTCGGTGATCTTCATGGCAGTCTGTTCGATTAGCGCCTTGGCGCGGCGCAGCCGCAGGGTGCGGTAAAAGGCCATGGGACTTTGCCCAAGGGCATTCCTGAACCTGCGTTCAAACTGGCGGACCGACAGCCCCGCCAGAGCGGCCAGATCGGTCGTTGACAGAGGGTCTTCCAGATTGCCCTCCATTGCGGCGATCGTCGTCTCCAGATTGACGAGGCGCAGCGCATTGACGTCGTTTTCACTGCGCGGCTGCCGCGCCGCGCCGTCGCGGATCCGGTCCATCAGCAGTATGTTGCCCACCGCCTGCGCCAGCCAGGATGATCGCGGGGCCACGATCTGGCCGAGGATGACATCGGCAGCCGACATCATGCCAGCGGCGGTGGTGATGCGGCCGCTGGTCGAAAACAGCGCCAGATCGCCGCCTTGGTGGCAAAGCGCGGTGGACCATAGCTGATGATCCTCCCAGTGGCTGGTCAGTTGCCCGCCTTCGGGGTTGAGCCGCTGCCACTCCGACGCCGCGTCAGACATCAGAATGATGTTCAGACCCATGCGTTCGCTCCACCGCAGCCGGGCGCGCAACTGCGCGAACCGGGCGGTGATGCCCGCGCCGCCCAGGACGATCAGATGGTCGGGCATGACCTCCTCACCCAGCGCAAGCGGCTGGGCGCGTATGAACATGCCGCCCATCCCTTCGATCAGGTCATTCCCTGCTGTGGTGCAAACCTGGGTGTCGAAACGGATGCCCTGACCCAGCCGGCCGGCGATGCGCAGGACGTCCTGCACCAGCGCCAGCTCGGTCGGCACGAACCCCTGTTCGACCAGAATTGTGATCTGAACCGTCGTCATGGCGCACTATGCCCGCATCAGGGCGTAGCCGGGATCGTAGGGCGAGGGCGCGATGACTTCGGCGCTCACCAGATCGCCGCAGAGGTCGATCTGCATGGTGCTGCCCTCCGCGCTCAAATCCGGCTCGATAAACGCATAGGCCAGGTTCATGCCCATCCGGTGCCCCCAATCGCCCGAGGTGACGGTGCCGACGACCTTGCCATCCCGCATGACCGACGCGCCGCCATGCGCGGGGGCGTGATCCGCGTCGACCTTCAGCGTCACCAGCTTCTTGCGCGGGCCGTCTTCTTGGCGCTTCAGCAGCGCGTCCTTGCCGACGAACTCGCTCTTTTCCAGCTTCACGAACCGGTCGAGCGATGTCTCGAACGGATCGAACTCGGTCAGAAGGTCGGCCTTCCAGTGCAGGAAACCCTTTTCCAACCGCATCGAGTCGACCGCGCGCGCGCCGAACAGCTTCAGCCCATGTGCCTCGCCCGCCTTGCGCAGCGCCAGGTAAGCGGCATAGAGCGACGCGTTCGGCACGTGGATTTCATAGGCCAATTCACCGGAGAAACTGACGCCCAGCACGGTGGCCGGTGCAAAGCCGATGAAACATTCGCGCACGCTGAGCCATGGGAACGCCGTCCTGGACCAGTCGCCGCGCGCGCAGGCCGACAGGACATCGCGCGCCTTGGGGCCGGCCAGCACCAGGATCGTCTGATCATTTGTCAGGCTGCGGATCGTGACATCCTCGCCCTCCGCCAGATGCGCCTGCAACCAGTCCATGTCATGGACCTCGCTGGCGGCAGCCGAGCCGTACCAGACACGCTCGGGTCCCCGGTCGCTGGCGGGCAGGTTGGCGATGGTTGCCTCGCCCTTGACCATGCCGTGATGGTTGAGCAGGTAGCCCAGCCCGACGCGGCCTGCGCGTTTCGTCACCGCGCCGCAGAACATGCGGTCAAGGAAACTGTGCCGGTCCGCGCCGGTAATCTCGAACCGGTTAAAGCCGTTGACCTCGCACAGTCCGACATTCTCCTGAACGTTCTTGATCTCGGCGGCGACAACGGAAGTTGCCTCGTCGAAATTGAAGCTGAGCGTGGGGTGAAAATCGGGGCCGGGCTTGATGTAATCGACGCGCTCCCAGCCGTTGACGACGGTGAATTCCGCACCTTCGGCGGCCATGATCGGGGTCAGCGGCGTTGTTTTGGCCGGACGGCCCGCCGGGCGATGCTCGTGCGGGAAGTGAAAGCGGAATTCGTTCTGGTAATCCTCTATCGCCTTTAGCGCCGTCAACTCGACATTGGTGTGACCGGTAAACCGGCGCGGGTCGATGACCCACGTATCATACTGCGCCTCGCCATGCACAATCTGCTGCGCCAGAAGCCAGCCATGCCCGCCGCCTTCGCCAAGGCCCGCGCGCAACCCGATGATGCAGAATGCGTTGCGCTTGCCGGGGATCGGGCCGACCAGCGGCGCGCCGTCGATCGTGTAGGTGATCGGGCCGTTGACCACGCGCTTGATGCCGACCTCGGTCAGCACGGGCATCCGCTCGAATGCGCCCTCCAGCACGTCCATCACGCGGTCCAGATCGTCCGGGCACAGATCGTTTGTAAAATCCGGACTGATGCCGTCCATGCCCCAGGTGCGGCAATCCTGCTCGTAGAAACCCACCAGCAGGCCGTTCTTTTCCTGCCGCGAATAGTAGTCCGAGATCGGGCAGCGCAGCAGCGGCATACGGTGGCCGGCCTCGGCGATGGCCGGGATGTCCTCGGTCACGAAATACTGGTGTTCCATCGAGGCGACGGGGTGATGCACGCCCATCATGGCGCCCACCTCGTTCACGCGGTAGCCGCAGGCGTTGACGACGATATCGGCGTCGATATTGCCCTTGTCGGTCTCGACCGTCCAGGTGTCGTCCGCCTTTTGGGTCAGGCCGGTCACGCTCGTTTGGCGGTAAACTTCCGCCCCTGCCTTGCGCGCATGAAAGGCCAGCGCCTGACACAGCTGCGCGGGGTCGATATCGCCGTCCTCGCCATCCCACAGGCCGCCCAGCAGGTTGTCGGTCGAGATCAAGGGATGGCGGCGCGCGCATTCCTCGGCATCGATCACCTCGTAGGTCACGCCCATGCCGCGCGCCATGGAGGCGAAGTGGCGATAGCCCTGCATCTGCGCTTCGGTATTGGCCAGGCGAATGCCGCCATCGCCGTGATGGTAGCCCACCGGATATTCCGGATCGTCGCGCAGCTTCTTGTAAAGCGCGATGGAGTGGCTTTTCAGGCCCACCATCGTCTGGTTGCCGCCAAAGTTGGTGACCTGCGCCGCGGAATGCCAGGTGGTGCCCGAGGTCAGCTCGTCGCGCTCGATCAGAACGACGTCGCTCCAGCCTTCCTGGGTCAGGTGATAGAGGGTCGAACAACCGGCAATGCCGCCGCCGATGACAACTACTTTGGTTCGGGATTTCATGAGGCGCCTCCGATGCATTTGCATGAACTAAGGAGGGCAACATCGCCGCACCGCAACGGTCAGCGCCGGGTTTATCAAAATATCGGAATAGATTTGTGATGTCGTGATATCAATATGGATTGGTTTGCGCGCCCCGGCGGACCTGCGCAGACCTCACGACCTGCCGAACAAACCGTCGCAGGCGCCCCTGTCAGGAGACAAGCCGGAAGCTGTCCGCCAGCCAAGGATTGCTTTTGTGCAGCGGCGTCAGGGCATGTTCAAGGATCAGGCTGCGCAGCTTGCTGTCGACCAGATCAACCAGCGAGCGCGAGCAATCCGGCGTGCTGACAATCGCAAGCGTGCGCGAAAACGGCTTGCCGGGGAAACGGTGCATGCGCAGCTTTGCGTGGAATCGCTTGGCCCGCGAGAAATGCAGCGGCGTGGTAATGGTCCATCCGGCGCCCGCGGCGACCATCGCCATCAGCGTCTGATGACTGCTGCATTCGAACCGGTGGGGCGCCGACACGCCGATGCGGCGCAGTTGCGATTCGATCTGCTGCGCGATCATCAGGTTGCTGGAAAAGCGCAGGAACGGCAGCTTTGTGCGGCCCTCCATGATCTCGGTCAGGGATCGGTCGTCAACGAGGGGAAGCACCAGAACAAAGGGATCGCGCAGCAGGGGGCGGTCCTCAAGGTCGCGTATGGATTCGCTTGGCGTGGTGGTGACGCCCAGATCCAGTTGCCGGTCGCGCAACATGCGGATGACCGCATGACTGGAATCGGTGTGATACAGAAAATCGCAGACCGGCATCCTGGCCGACAGGAATACAGCCAGGTCAGGCGTGATATCGCTGTCAAAATCCTCGATCGTGCCGATCCTGAGGTAACTGGCCTCGGAAATGCTGCCGGCCGAGGCTTCGGCCTTGGCGCGGCGGATGGAATGAAGCGCCTCTTCTATGTTGCGCAGAAACGCCATGCCCTTGGGCGTCAGGACCATGGGGCGCCGGGCGTGGTTGAACAGCTCCACGCCCAGGTGATCCTCCAGACTGCGCAGATGGTACGAGACGGTGCTGACCGTCAGCCCCGACTCTTCGGCCGCCGCCTGAAGCGATCCTTTCTGCGCGCAGATCTGAAACAACTCCAACCACTTGAGGTTCAGATCCTTGGATGTAGCGCGGCGAGACATCGCAAGGCCTCCCTTGGGTGGATGATGGCTTACTTCTAAAATAGCCAAGTATAACTTTCAAATTATTTCATCTACCGGATTTTCGTCGGTCGCGCCCGGAATTTCATGGAAGCCTTGAGCACGGCACGCTTCTGCTGATTGAATGACATCCGGCAGGCGCGCAATGAAGCAAACGACTGAGCCTTTCAGGCACGTTTCACCAGCTTCGGGAAGGTCCGCCGATCCCGAAGCTGCGCAAAACAGCAATCAAGGCGCCGGGCGGCGTACTGCCCCGGCGATGAAGCAAACTCAGCACCAGGATCAAACAAGGAGGATCACGATGAAAAACGGAACCAAACGGATGTCCATCTTGGCCAGCGCCATTGCCGGGCTTGCCGCGCAGGGCGCAGCCGCCCAGCAGCAGATCACGGTCGGTTATTTTCAGGAATGGCCGCTGCCCTTTCAATATGCCAAGGTCGAGGGCATGTATGACGACGCCCTGGGCGCCGAAGTGCAGTGGCGCGCCTTCGATACCGGCACCGCGATGAGCGCGGCAATGGCGTCGGGTGACGTGCAACTGTCGGTCAGCCAGGGCGTGCAGCCGTTCGTGGTGGCGACAAGCGCTGGCCAGGACTTGCAAATCGTGGACATTGCGATGACCTACGCCGAAAACGAAAATTGCGTGGTGCGCGAAGAGCTTGAGATCACCAAGGACAGCGCCGCGGAACTGGCGGGCAAGAAGGTCGCCGTGCCGATGGGCACCGCTGCGCATTTCAGCTTTATCAAGCAGATGGAGCATTTCGGCGTCGATGTCGGCTCCATGCAGGTGATCAACATGTCCCCGCCCGAAGGCGCCGCTGCGCTGTCGCAGGGGTCTGTTGATATGGCCTGCGGTTGGAGCGGAAGCTTTCGGCGGATGCTGGAGCATGGCAACACCCTGATGACCGCCTCGGAAAAAGAGGATATCGGCATCCTGATCTTTGACGTAACCGCCGGTCCCAGCACGTTCATTGCCGAAAACCCCGATGTTGTCGCCACATTTCTCAACGTGACGGCGGAGGCGAACAGGATGTGGAATGACGGCGCGAGCCGCGACAAGATGCTGCCCGTCATTGCCAAGGATGCGGGGATGGACACCGAATCTGCGGCGGCCTCGATGGAAACATTTCTGTTCCCCAGCATCGAAGAGCAGCTTGGCCCGAAATGGCTGGGCGGTGGCGCGCAGGAGTTCATGAAGGGGGTGGCGGACGTGTTCGTGGCCTCCGGCGGCATCGACACGGCCAAGGATGATTACTCGGACGCCGTCAATACCGGTCCGCTGACGCAAGCCGGAAACATGTGATCACCTAAACAACGCGGGTGCGCAAGAATGCGCACCCGTTTTCATGACATTGAAGCAATCAAGGGTGCGTGGTGCCTTATGTCGACACTTTCGATCAATAACCTGTCCATGCGGTTCGACCTGCCCGGCGGGGGGCATGTGCAGGCGCTCAAGAACGTTTCGCTGGAGCTGAGCAGCGGCGAATTGATGAGCGTTCTTGGCCCGTCAGGCTGTGGCAAATCTACGCTGCTGAATATCCTTGCCGGGTTTCTCGCGCCGACCGAAGGCAGCGTCACGCTGGATGGCCGCCCCGTGACCGGCCCCGGCGCCGAGCGCGGGATGGTTTTTCAGCAGGGCGCGCTGTTTGAATGGATGAGCGTGCGCGACAATGTCAGCTTCGGTCCGCGCATGGCGGGCCAGAAAAAGAAGGATTACATCGACAACGTCAACCACCTGCTGGACGTCGTGGGCCTCAAGGATTTCAAGGATAAATCCATTTACGAGCTGTCGGGCGGCATGCAGCAGCGCGTCGCGCTGGCGCGGTGCCTGGCGAACGAGCCGGACGTGATCCTGATGGACGAGCCGCTGGGCGCGCTGGACGCGCTGACCCGCGAGAAAATGCAGGGGCTGGTTCTGCGCCTGTGGAAAGAGACCGGCAAGACGATCATCCTGATCACCCATTCGGTCGAAGAGGCGCTGCTCTTGGGCGAGCGGCTGTTGGTGATGGCGCCGCGGCCGGGCCGCATCCACGAGGAATACCGCCTGCCATTCGCAGCCGAGGGCGTGGGCAAGGATCTGCGCGCCGTCAAGCGCGATCCGGACTTCGGCAAGAAACGCGAGGAAATTCTGTCTATGATCTGGGACATGGAAGAAGAGATCATGGGCCGCACCGAGGAGGCCACGGCATGATCGTTCTCATCATCTATATCGCCGCCTTCTGCGCGGCATTGATCGTCGTGCATCTGGTCACAAGCCGGATCAAGGTACGCAGCGACTTTACCTCGCTCAAGACAGTGACTTTTGGCGACGAAAGCGCGGTGCGGCCCAACAGGTGGGCCAGCATCCTGTCGGTGCTGACGCTGTTTTTGCTGTGGGGGGCGTTCACCGGCTCGGACTGGGTGCCTGTTCACGCGCCGGGGCCGTTTATCGGCGACACCCAATTCACCTACACGCTGGAGGCGCCGGACGGCGCGCGCGACCAGGCCACAGTCTATGCCCGCGTCTTTCCCGCCCGCGAGAAGGGCGCCCCGCAAGAGGTGGAACCCGGCACAGGCTTTGCCAAGAACGATTCCATCGCCGTTGCCGCCTGGCGTTCGGACCTGATCCTGATCGACAAGAATGACGAAATCACCCGCAAAGACGGCGCGAAGGTTGTCGAGATCGACGGCCAGCCAGTATCGCCCGGCAGCCGGGTCGAGGTTGCTCACGGCAGCGTGGCGGTCACGTCCAAGGGCTCGCTGAATTTCGTGCCCTATGCCGGCATGCAGATGGAGCCGATCTGGCTTCCTGCGCCCGAGGCCGTGGTCGCCCGGATCAAGGAAATCTCGACCCAAGGCTATCAGAATTTCACCTTGTGGGAGCATCTGTACTGGTCGCTGTTGCGCGTGATCGTCGGCTTTTTGTGCGGTGCGATTATCGGTATCCCGCTGGGCTATGCCATGGGCCTCAGCGGCTGGTTCCGTGGCTGGTTCGATCCGATCGTGGAATTCATGCGCCCGGTGCCCCCTCTGGCGCTGATCCCGCTGGTCATCATCTGGGCGGGGATCGGCGAGTCCGGCAAGATCATCCTGCTGTTTCTGGCGGCCCTTTGGATCATGGCAATCTCGGCGCGGGCGGGCGTGTCCGGCGTGGCGATCGCCAAGGTGCATGCGGCCTATTCGCTGGGCGCAAGCCGATGGCAGGTTTTGCGGCAGGTGATCGTGCCGAATTCCATGCCCGAGATATTCACCGGCGCGCGGGTCGCCATGGGGGTCTGCTGGGGGACGGTGGTCGCCGCCGAACTGGTCGCCGCCGAAAAGGGTGCCGGCATGATGATCATGGTCGCCAGCCGGTTCCAACTGACCGACATCGTTCTCATGGGGATCATCATGATCGGCGTGATCGGCTTCAGCATCGACATCCTGATGCGCAAGGCCGAAGATTGGCTGGTGCCATGGAAGGGCCGGACCTGAGGCGCCGGCGCGCCTCAGGGCGTCAGGGATGGCGGTGCACGGTCTCCGCCTTGGATCACCGGGCGGACTGATGCCGAAGTCAAAATTTCGATGGAGGACCGGGGGGCGATACCGCGACACCATCTTTATCGGGCCGCCACGGCGATCGGGCGTCCACGCCAGGCGCATCATCGACAACCTGACCGGGTTCAAAGCGTTTCAGTGGCCCTGCACTGCGCTTGAGAAACGAACGCCGGGCCACGTCGGCTCTGCCCCGAGGCGGATGATGCAAGCGGCATGAAATCTGCCCGGATGCAGCTTGGCAGAGCCGTGCGCCTGCACAGATAGTCAGGTCGGCTTTAGTGGGGCAGGCGATTCTGATGTCGCGTCTTTACGCTTTCTTTGCAAAATTATCGGATGCTCTCTTCGGCACAGTTGTGGCATGCTGGCAATTCAATGCTCGGGGAAAGTGACACAGCCGATGAAAACCGATCCTGAAACCGGCAAGGGTTTTATTTTTGGCGTCTGCCTTCTGGCGCTGCTTGCTACCTTGGTCTGGTCCGGTGCGCCCGCGCAGGCGCAATCGGCGCCGACGTTGCTCACCCCGCCGGCCAGCGATGTTCAGAACCCGGTATCTGTTGCGCCGGATGTGCGCGATTCGCAGATTGCCGACCGGTTGCGCCGGATCATGCAGGCCAGTGAATGGTTCGATCCGCTTGGCGTATCGGTGCGTGAGGGCATCGTGTTTCTGGATGGCCAGACCGAAACCGACGAGCGGCAGGAATGGGCGCGCCAGCTGGCGCTGCGCACGGAAAACGTGGTCGCGGTCGTCAACCGGATCGAGGTGAAGCCGACGATCAGCTGGGATCTGACGCCGACCTGGCGCGAGATTGAAAAGCTGGCGGACCGGGTGCAGTGGCTGGCGCCTATTCTGGTGGTCGCCGTGATCGTCCTGCTGATCGCCTGGGCGCTTTCGCGGGGCGTGTCGGCGCTGGCGCGGCGGTGGCTGCGGGGGCGGATCGTGTCGCCGCTTTTGCTTAATCTGGTGGCGCGTGCGCTGGCCATTCCGGTGATCCTGATCGGCATCTACATCGTTCTACAGGTCGCGGGGCTGACCCGGCTGGCGCTGACGGTCCTGGGCGGCACCGGGCTGATCGGCATTGTGCTGGGCCTTGCCTTCCGCGAGATTGCCGAGAATTCGCTGGCCAGCATCCTGCTGAGCGTGCGCAATCCGTTTCGCGCGGGCGACTGGATTGAGGTGGGCGATTTTCAGGGCATCGTTCAGAACCTGAACATGCGCACCACGGTTCTGCTGACGCTGGACGGCAACCATGTGCAGATCCCCAATGCGCTGGTGTTCAAAAGCGTGATCAAGAATTTCTCGACCAATCCCAACCGGCGAACGGAATTCGGTGTCGGGATCGGCTATGACGATTCGGTGCTGGAGGCGCAGAATGTCATTATCCGGGCGCTGCGCGCGCATCCGGCGGTTCTGGACGACCCTGAACCGAATGTTCTGGTGGACGAGCTGGGCGCGTCAACGGTGAATCTGCGGGTGCAATTCTGGTTTGACGGCAGATCCTATTCGATCTTCAAGATCCGCTCGGCATTGATGCGGCAGGTCAAGCGGGCGCTTCAGGATGGCGGCATTTCCATGCCCGACGAGGCGCGCGAGATCATCTTTCCCGATGGCGTCCCGATCCGCCGCCTGCCGCAGGCGGGTTCAGCCCCGCCGGCCACGCCCGAGCGCCGCGCAGACAGCGGGGAGGAGGCTATGGTCACAGTGGGCGAGGGGGATCTGCTGTCCGAAAAGGACGATCTGGAGCGGCAGGCCGGCGCCGCCGACCTGCCCGAAGCAGCCGAGAACCTTTTGACCCCGGAACCGCCGCGCTAACATGTTTCGCCTTTGACCCGCGACATCGGATAAAGACGAAACGCTTCAGGCGGGCAGGGGCCGCGCGGCGGTTTTGGCCTTGCGGCCCTGTCTGGCCTTGCCGGGGGTGAAGCCTAGCAGGCGCAGCGCATTCAGCGTGACCAGCACGGTCGCGCCGGTGTCCGCCAGAATGGCGATCCAAAGGCCGGTGACGCCAAGGACGGTGGTAATCAGGAAAACCCCCTTCAGCCCCAGCGCGATGGCGACGTTCTGATGGATGTTGCCCATCGCGGCGCGCGACAGGCGCAGCAGGGCGGGCACGTCCGATACCCGGTTGCGCAAGAGCGCGCCGTCGGCCGTCTCCAGCGCGACATCGGTGCCGGACCCCATGGCGATGCCCACATGCGCCGCCGCCAGCGCCGGCGCGTCATTGATGCCGTCGCCGACCATCATCACCTGCGCGCCGCCCGTCAGATCCTTGAGCGCGGTCACCTTGTCCTCGGGCAGCAGTCCGGCCTGATGATCCAGCCCGATCTGGCCTGCGATGGCGGCGCCGGTGCGGGCGTTGTCGCCGGTCAGCATGACGGCGCGCACCCCCATCTGCGACAGTTGCGCGACCGCTGACGCCGCATCCTCGCGCGGCTCGTCCCGCAAGGCCATGAGACCCAGCAACTGGCCGGGGCCAAAGACGGCGACCACGGTTTTGCCCTCGGCCTCCAGCGCCGCGATCTGCGCGCGGCCCTCGCCGGACATCACGCCGGCCTCCTCGGCGAGGCGCGGTGCGCCCACGCTCCAGCGTGTGCCGTCCACGGTGGCAAAGGCGCCCTTGCCGGGGATCGCGCCGGCGCCGGTGGCGGCGGGGATGTCGATGCCGTCTGCTTCGGCCCGGTCCAGAATGGCCCGGCCCATGGGGTGGCTGGCGCCCATTTCCACGGCAGCCGCGATGCGCAGCACCTCGCCCGCACTGCCTGACAAAGGCAGGATGCGGGTGATCCGCGGGCGGCCTTCGGTCAGGGTGCCGGTCTTGTCAAACGCGACAAGGCTGGTGCGCGCTGCCGCCTCGATCACCGCGCCGCCTTTCAGCAGCAGACCGTGCCGCGCGCCGGTGGACAGCGCCGACGCGATGGATGCGGGCACCGAGATGACCAGCGCACAGGGACAGCCGATCAAGAGCAGGGCAAGGCCGCGATAAATCCATGTGTCCCACGGCGCGCCGGTGACCAGCGGCGGCGCAACAGCCACCAGAATGGCCACGCCGACCACGGCGGGCATGTACCAGCGGCTGAACCGTTCGATGAACCGCTCGGTCGGGGCGCGGGCGCTTTCGGCCTCCTCGACCAGGCGGACGATGCGGGCGATGGTGTTATCCTCGGCGGCGCGCGTGACGCGGATGCGCAGCTCGGCCTCGGCGTTGATCGACCCGGCAAAGACCTGCGCGCCCGGCTCTTTAAGGGCGGGGACGCTTTCGCCGGTGACCGGGCTTTCGTCAACGCCCGATGTGCCGGTCAGAACCTCGCCATCCGCCGGGATGCGGTCGCCGGGGCGGACCTGCACGGTCTGGCCGATGGCCAGATCCGCCGCCGGAATGTCGCGGATGCGCGCCCCGTCAACCAATCGCGCCGATTTCGGCACCAGATCCGACAGCGCGCGGATGCCGTCGCGCGCCTTGCCGGCGGCCAGCCCCTCCAGCATTTCGCCCACGGCAAACAGGAACACGACCAGCGCCGCTTCGCCTGCCGCGCCGATGAACAGCGCGCCGATGGCGGCGATGGTCATCAGCATTTCGATGGTAAATGGCATGCCCGCCCGCGCCATGCGCACCGCCTTGCGCGCGATGGGGGCGACGCCCAGCAGGGTGGCGGTGATGAACGCCCAATGGGCCACTTGCCCGCCTATCGCCAGCTGAGTGATCCACGCCAGCGCCAGCAGCGCGCCGGTGCCGATCAGCAGCCGGCCCTTGGCGGTGCTATACCAGCCCTGACGCGGCGCCGGGGCGGGCGCGGCAGGCTCGGCCGGGCTGTCGCTGCCGGGCAGGACGAACGCGCCGGGCGCACGCTCGGGCGCGCTGCCCTTGGGGGCGATGCCAAAGCCAAGGCCGCGCACCGCCCTCTCAACTTGCACGGGCGAGGTTTGCGCCGGGTCCAGCCGCAGGCGCATCCGCTGCGCCATCAGGGCCACATCCACATCCTCGACCCCCGGCATGCGCGTGACGGCGCCGCGCACCTTGGCGACGCAGGCGCCGCAATCCATGCCGGTGACGGTCCACTCCATCGGGTTGGCTAAGTCATTGTTCATGTCGTCTGTCCATCATTGCCCGGTCTCATCGGATGCCAAGATAGGAGCTACAGCGGCTAGAGGTTCAAGAGCTATCTCAAAAATCTTTTGCGCCCTCTCAAATAGACTGGCAGGCGCGGGCGGGTTGCACTGTTACCCTTCAAACCCTACAGTAGATGTAGCTATCTGGGGGCAACCATGCTGACAATAGGAACGCTGGCCAAACGCACCGGGACCAAGGTGCAAACGGTGCGCTATTACGAACAGATCGGCCTGATGCCCACCCCCCAGCGCAGCGAGGGCGGCCAGCGCCGCTATACCTTGGATGATCTGGACCGGCTGGCCTTTATCCGGCACGCGCGGGACCTGGGCTTTGCGCTGGACGCGATCCGCGAATTGCTGGATTTGTCCGACACACCCGACCATTGCTGCGCCCATGTGGACCAGATCGCGCATAAACAGCTGAAGGCGGTCGAGGCGCGGATTGTCCGGCTGGAGGCGCTGCGCCGCGAATTGATGCGCATGATCGGCGAATGTTCGGGCGGCATCGTCGCCGATTGCCGCGTTCTGGAGGTGCTGCGCGATCATGGCGAATGTCTGGCCGATCACGGCAAGGCAGGGCAGCAAGCGGCAGAGCCGAAACAGGCACTGAGCTGAGCAAGCAGGGCGCAAGCGGCGCCGCTCATCGCGGGGCAATTCGGCAAAGGGCTTGATTGCGGGGCAAATCCCCGACAGCATATGATCAAGCGTGGTCCGGACTGCGGGCCGCCGGTTACAGAAATGGGGGAATTTCATGCGTTTGTTTACAGGTCTTTGCGCGGCGGCACTTTCGGCCCTTGCGCTTGCCGCGCCGGTTGCGGCAGCGCAGTGCGGCAATAATTCTGCCGGGTTCAACGCGTGGAAAGCCGCCTTTGCGCAGGAGGCGGCGAATGCGGGCGTTGGCCAGCGCGGGCAGGCGGCGCTGGCGCAGGCGCAATACGCCACCGGCACCATCGCGGCGGACCGCAATCAGAAGTCGTTTAAATATTCGCTGGATAAATTCATGCAGATCCGCGGGGCGGATACGATCATTGCGCAGGGCCGCAAGCGCAAGGCGCGCGACGCGGCCTTTTACGCATCGCTTGAGGCGCGCTATGGCGTGCCGGCCGGGGTGATCATCGCGATCCACGGAATGGAGACGGGCTTTGGCGGGTTCATGGGCGACAGTTCGGTCGTGTCGGCGATCACGACGCTGGCCTATGATTGCCGCCGCTCGGATTTCTTTGTCCCGCACGCGATCGGCGCGCTGAAGCTGGTCGATATGGGCGCGATCACCGGGGCGACCAAGGGCGCGAAACATGGCGAGTTGGGTCATACCCAGTTTCTGCCGGGCAATGCCCTGCGCTATGGGGTGGACGCCAATGGTGACGGGCGGGTGGATTTCTACAATCAGGCCGATGCGCTGGCCTCGACCGCGAATTTCCTGCGCCAAAAAGGGTGGCAGCCCGGTGCCGGGTATGGCGAGGGCCAGACCAACTTTGCCGTGATCAAGCAATGGAATGCCGCCGGCGTCTATCAAAAGGCCATTGCCATCATGGCGGCGCGGATAGACGGGTAGGCGCGGCGGATGCGCGGAGTGCCGCGATAACCGGGCGCACGTCGCTTGGTTTATGTCCGGGCCTCAAAAAGGTGCCGGGCGCCGCGCCTCTAGTCGGCCTGCACCATCATCGGGCCGGCGAGGATCAGCGCGATCAGGTCGGCCTGCCTGTGGGTTCCGGTTTTCTGAAACAGGTTGCGCATGTGGAATGATATGGTGGTCTGGGACACGCCCAGCTCGGCGGCGACATCTGCCGCGCGGGTGCTGCGGGCCAGTGCGCCGGCAACGCGCGCTTCGGTCGGGGTCAGGCCGAACAGATCCATCAGCACCGTTTCGCACACCTGTCTGCGCTCGAACGGAGCCGACAGGAACAGCGCCAAATGCGGGCGGGCCGGCGGCGTGTCCAGATCCGGGGCGAGCGAGCAGACAAGCCCCTGAACGGATCCGGCCTCTTGCGGCAGGTGCAACATCACGCCGGCGGTCTTGTCCCCGCCGGCCTTTGCGGTTTTCAACGTGCCGGAGAGGGCGATTTGCAATTCACGGTCCGACAGCGGATCGGGCCATCTGAGGGTGGCCTGCCCCGCGTGACGGAGATCTGTGTCTACCCCCATCTGCCGGGCGGCGCGATTGATATGAAGAACCTTGCCGTGCCCGTCCAGCAACACAATCCCCAGCGCAATCAGGTCCAGCGCCGCCTCGGCGCCGCCGCTGGACAGGCCGGACAGCGATCTGCGCATGGTGGCCAGCTCGCGGTCATATCGGCTGCGGATGCGGCCCACCTGCCGAAGCCGTGCGGCGATGGTGGCCAGCATCAGATCATAATCAATCGGCTTGACCAGATAATCGTCGGCTCCCTGCAGTTTGCCCTGCACCACCTCGTATGGCTCCGACAGGGCCGTCAGAAATACGAACGGCACGGTCGACAGGTCGGGGCGCTGGTCGCGGATGGCGCGCAGCACGCCGTAGCCGTCCAGCCCCGGCATGGTGATGTCGCACAGCACCAGATCGGGCGCCGCCCCGTCCAGCAGCGCCAGCGCGTCGCGCCCATCCTGCGCGGCGAGGGTGCGATACCCCGCGTCCTGCAATTCTTCGATGATATCGCCGCGCAGGTCTTTTTCGTCCTCGACGACCAGGATCAGGGCAGGGGCGGTATCGGGTGTCATCGGGCAACCTCCTGAAACCGGGGAAGGGTCATGCGGAACGTGATGCGGTCCCGGCCGGTCTGCATGGTCACATCGCCGCCCTGCATGCGGGCAAGGGTGCGCGCCATGAACAGGCCAATCCCGGTGCCGGGCAATCCGACGCTGTTGGCGCCGCGATAGTTGCGCTCGAACAGCTGATCGGCGTCCCCGGCAGGCAGGTAGGCGCCTCGGTTGGCGACATCGCAATACAGCCACTTGTCGCTGCCGTGCAGGGCCACCGATATGGGCGTATCGGGGGGCGCGTATTTATGGGCGTTGGACAGCAGATTATCCAGCACCTGTTCGGCATGGGCCGGATCGCAATAGGCAAAAACCGCGCCGGCCCGGATGCCGTCGGCGGTGATCACCCGGTCCGGTGCGGCATCGCGCTGGCGGTTGCAGGCGGTTTCGATCAGGCCGCCCAGATCGCATTTGACGCGCCGGGCGCCGATTTGCCCGGCATCCAGCCGCGCGGCGTCCAGCGTGCTGTCGACCAGCCGGGTCAGCCCGGCGATGGCGTTGCGCGCGCGGCCGGCCCGGTCCGCCACCTCGCCGGGGTCTGCGCGCGGTCCGCGCCGGATCAGCCGTTGCAGCGCCGAATCCGCAACCGCCAGCGGCGTGCGGAACTGGTGCGATACCATCGCGGCAAAGTTACGGTACAGGTCGGCGGCAGAGCGTTCGCGCCGCAGCGCGCTGTCCAGATCGCGGGTGCGCTCGGCGACCAGATCCTCCAGCCGGTCGCGGTCATCCGTGATTTGTTGCTGCGCGGCGTGGCGGTCGGATGCATCGTGCATGAACAGGATGGCCCCGACGATGGCGCCATCATTGCGCATCGGATAAAACCGCAGATCCACATATAGCGGGCTGTCGCGGCCGCGCGCAAACAGCGGCTGCAACGACAGGTGCGCGGGATCCCCGCCAAGCGCCGAGCCAAGGCCCTGCCGCACCTGCGCCGTGTCAAAAAAGCCGGCCACGTCTTTCAGCGCGCGGCCGATAACCTGCTCGGCGGATTTGCCCATCATCGCGGCCATTGCACCATTCCACAGCGTACATTCCGCATCGCCGTTCACCGCCAGGATACCCTCCCCGCTGGAGGAGATCAGAAGGCCGGAAAAATCGCGTTCCCGCCACAGCATCCGGTTGCGCTGGCGTGACTGGCGCAGGGCCAGAACCAGCATGACGGCGATGATGCCGCCCGCAACCATGATGCCCAGCAGAAACGCGATGATCTGTTGCAGCTGCGCGCGATACATTTCCAGCCGGCCGCCCAGATCGTCCCATTCCGCGATCATCGCGGCGTTGGCCGCGCGCCCGAAGAACCGCGCGAAAGGGGCCAGCGCCTGGCGCAGCTGCGCGCCATCACCGGCCCCGTTCCGCGCGACAAGCGGCGCGATGCCGACCAGCGCGCGGCTTAGCCGGTCGACATCGGCGCCCATGCCGATCCGTTCGATGAACCGCCGCTGCGGCCCGTCATTCAAAAGCGCGATCCGGCTGGCCAGAAGATCGAACCGCAAGGCAAGCTCGTCCTGCCCCGCCTCCCCAAGGTCGGCGAGCGCCGCGGTCTGGGTCAGGCGCAGGGCGGCAACTTCGGTCTGGTGCAGCACCCAAAGCATGTTCTGCTCGGCCTCGACGCGCATGACATTCTCGATCTCGAACATGCGGATCAGTGAGATGGTCAGCAAAACGGCAAACACCAGAACCGCGGCGACCGGCAGGATCAGACCGATGACAGAATTGCCGATCCGCGTCATTTCACGTCAAGCTGATACAGCTGCCAGACCCAGCGATAATCATACCGGATATCCTGCAACACGCGGTGATCGTCGCGCGGATACACAATCCAGAGCGGGCCTTTGCCGCGCCGGGTCAGCGGCACGCCGTCCATGCTATAGGCCACGATCACGTCGAAATCGTGAAATTCCGACATCGGAATATCAACCGCATAGTCATTCAGCGCCACGGCTGTCACCGTGTCGCCGGTGGCGCCCAGATCGGCCAGCAGGTCGCGCATCAAAACCCCGGTAAACTGGCGCGGGCCGTCCGTCACAACCGTGGAGGTGACCAGCGATACGGCCGGCAGCGCCTCGATCGTGGCGCGGTCCAGCGTGGCGGTGCCGCCGGTGATCTGCCCGGTGACCTGCAAGATGGTCCCCTCGGGCGCCGCCAGGGCGCCTGCGCCTGCCATCGTCACCGCGACGGCGATAATCCCTGCGGCTTTCATCATGTTCCATGCCTCCCGTTCAGGCGCAGTTCACCAGCCTGCCGACCATTCTGCAAACATAATATTTAACAAATGAATGCGCTTTCCCCGTTCAAACGGACGGGGCGGCGGGGGCTACGCCTGTGCCATCATGTACCCCAGCGCCTGCAAGTCGTCAGGCGCCGGAAGCTGCCGGAGCCGTTATGCCGATCTACCCGAAGTCATTCCCGGTCCTGCTGATCGTCGGAATTGTCCTGCTGTCCAGCTGCGGAACCCCGGAATACCGCACCGAGAAGACCCATTGCGAGGCAGAGTGGCTGATGAAGATCCCGCCCGTCTACCGCCAGGAGGTGGTGACGAAATACAGAAGCCAGGAGCGCCCGACAGGCCGGACAACCTGCACCACGACCGGAACGGTGACGCAGTGCGATCAGGTGATGGAGACAATTTCGGTCCCATATACCGCGGTCGAGACGGTCGATATCCGCAAACGGCAGCGCACGCCGCAGATCGCCTCCTGCGCCGCGCGGGCCTGCACGGCAAAATACGGTAACAGCGCCTGCGAGAGATGATGCCCCGCAGCGCTCAGGAATTTTCAATGAGCCAAGACTTTTCAAGCCGGAGATTTTCATGTGGGATTTTAGCATAGGCGGTGCGCTGGGGATGATGGTGCGAACGTTGCCATTCATTCTTATGCGCATCGCCGTTTATTTCGGGATAACGCTTGGGTACATTCTGGTGACCGGGGTCGGCGCCGGGGTGGGCTACGGCATCGGCGGCTTTGGTGATGAGGGGTTTCGCGCTGGCACCACCATGTGGGGCGGCGTTGCAGGTTTCGCCATTTTCGGCGCCATCATGTACTGGGCGCGCGAATATATCCTCTATCTGGTCAAGGCGGGGCATATCGCGGTCTTGATCGACCTGATCGACGGCAATCCGATGCCCGAGGGCCGCAGCCAGATCAGCCATGCGACTGCCGTGGTCAAACAGCGGTTTCCACAGGCAAGCGTTCTGTTCGGCGTTGACCAGCTGATCAAGGGCGTGGTGCGGGCCGTTTCGGGGCTGGTGCGCGGTGTTCTGACCATTCTGCCCATCCCCGGCGCGCAGCAACTGGGCGGGATCATATCCGCCTTTTTGCGCGTTGCGGTGGGGTTTGTGGATGAGGTGATCCTTGCCTATGCGATCCGCACCAATGCGACCAACGCATGGGGATCGGCGCAGACGGCGCTGGTGCTGTATGCGCAGAATTACAAGCCTATGCTGAAGAACGCCGCGTGGCTGGCGATCATCGTCTACGGGCTAAGCGTTCTGGTGTTCATCGTCATGCTCGCCCCTGCTGCGTTGGTTGTCTACCTGATGCCGGGCGCGTGGGCGGCGGGCGGTGTGGTCTTTGCGCTGCTCTTTGCGTGGAGCGTCAAGGCCGCCCTGCTGGAGCCGTTTGCGATTGCCTGCATGATGCAGGTCTATTTCAAAACCATCGAGGGCCAGCAGCCCAACCCCGAATGGGAGGCCAAGCTGGAGCAGATGTCAGGAAAATTCCGCAAACTGAAGGAACGCGCGTTCGCAGACAGCGCCGACGCGCCCGCAGGCGCGGCGCGCGCGCAGCCTGTATGACGGCACGATTTGCACGAACAGTCGCAATGACAAACGGTTGCCTTGCCGGACGGCATTGATACGCTCAGGCAGGAGGGGCAGCGCATGAAAGGAAGACCCATGAGAACGATCGCACCAAAACTGGCGGCAATGATGATCGCAGGCGGCATCGCCTGCGCGGGTCCGGCAAATGCCGCCGAGGATGTTGTGATCGTCTATGATGCCTCCGGCTCCATGTGGGGGCAGATCGACGGCACCAGCAAGATTGAAATCGCGCGGGACGTGCTGGCCGATCTGGTGGGAAACTGGGCCGCAGGCAGCAATCTGGGCCTTGTAGCTTACGGTCATCGCACGCAGGGCGATTGCACCGATATCGAAACGCTGATCACGCCCGGCCCGCTGGATGAAACAGCGTTTACCAAAACCGTCAACAGCATCAAACCGGTCGGCAAAACGCCGATCTCTGCTGCCGTTCAGCATGCCGCGGATCTGCTGGCGTATCGCGACAATCCGGCGACGGTCGTACTGATTTCGGACGGGGTTGAAACCTGCAATGCCGATCCTTGCGCGCTGTCCGCGCAGCTGGCCAGGCAGGGCGTCAAGTTCACCACTCATGTCGTTGGGTTCGACCTTGAGGACGCGGCCCATGCCAGCCTGTCCTGCATCGCGGAAAACACGGGCGGCGTATTTGTGCCCGCCAGCAACGCCGCCGAACTGCAAGGCGCACTGGCCCAAGTGCAAAGCGCCATTGCTCAGGCGCCCGCCGCCCCGGAGCCTGAGCCAGAGCCGGAATTGCCCACGGCAACAGTGTCCGGCCCCGCCACCGTGACCACCGGCGCGGCGTTTGACCTCAGCTGGTCGGGCAACGTCCACGCCCGTGATTATGTCACCATCGTCCCGATGGGCGCAGACGAGGGCACGCATGGCGATTATATCCGTGTCGGGGACAAGACCGAAGGCCGCCTGACCGCCCCCGCCGAGGTCGGCCTGTACGAGCTGCGCTATGTGCTGAACGAGGGCAAGCGCACGCTGGCGACCGCGCAGGTTGAGGTGGTCGCAGCCGAGGTCGGCATTTCCGGCCCCGCCACCGTGACCACCGGCGCGGCGTTTGAGCTCAGCTGGTCGGGCAACGTCCACGCCCGTGATTATGTCACCATCGTCCCGATGGGCGCAGACGAGGGCACGCATGGCGATTATATCCGTGTCGGGGACAAGACCGAGGGCCGCCTGACCGCCCCCG
>NZ_QNQP01000016.1 GCF_003316635.1 Roseovarius dicentrarchi
CTCAGCTGGTCGGGCAACGTCCACGCCCGTGATTATGTCACCATCGTCCCGATGGGCGCAGACGAGGGCACGCATGGCGATTATATCCGTGTCGGGGACAAGACCGAGGGCCGCCTGACCGCCCCCGCCGAGGTCGGCCTTTACGAGCTGCGCTATGTGCTGAACGAGGGCAAGCGCACGCTGGCGACCGCGCAGGTCGAGGTGGTCGCAGCCGAGGTCGGCATTTCCGGCCCCGCCACCGTGACCACCGGCGCAGCGTTTGAGCTCAGCTGGTCGGGCAACGTCCATGCCCGTGATTATGTCACCATCGTCCCGATGGGCGCAGACGAGGGCACGCATGGCGATTATATCCGCGTCGGCGACAAGACCGAGGGCCGCCTGACCGCCCCCGCCGAGGTCGGCCTTTACGAGCTGCGCTATGTGCTGAACGAGGGCAAGCGCACGCTGGCCAGCGCCCCCGTTGAGGTGGTTGAGGCGCAAATCACCGTCACCGGCCCGTCCGTGATCCGCGCAGGGGAGCCTGTGCAAATCAGCTGGTCTGACGTCGTCAATCCGAACGATTACATCACCATCGTTCCCGCAGGCGCGCCCGAGGGCAGCCATGACGGCTATATCCGCACGCATACGACGACCGAAGGTAAACTGACCGCTCCAGCCGAACAGGGCCTGTTCGAGATCCGCTATGTTCTGAACGTGGGCGGCAAAACGCTTGCCACGGCGGGTCTGGAGGTGGTCGCACCTGATGCGCCGCTTGACGATGGTGCCGGTCTGTCCGTTCCCGAGACCGCCAGCCCCGGCGCAACCATCACCGTCACATGGACCGGCGGAACCGACAGCACGGATCAGCGGATTTCCGTCGCCCGCAAGGATCAGCCGGATTTTGGCTGGGTCAGCGCCCAGAAGGTGGGGGACGGCAAAACCATGGATCTGGTCATGCCGGATGCGCCCGGCCTCTACGAAATCCGCTTTCTCGACATCGCCGGGCGCAGCCTGCTCGGGCGGTCAGTGATCGAGGTGAAGTGATGCGGGGACATGCGTTCATTGCCGCCGCTTTTGCACTGGTGCTTGGCGCGTTGCCGGCGCGCGCCGAAATTGACGGCCACGGACCGGACGCATGGCGCGTGACCGGGGTGGCCGCCGATGACGTGCTGAACATCCGGATGGGGCCGGGGACGGACTATCTGGTGATCGGCCAGTTCGCCCCCGATGCGCGCGGGCTGGAGCAGATCACATGCGTTCCGCTGCTGATCCCGGCCATCGCCCACCAGCTGAGCGATGCGCAGCGCGCCAACCTGCCGCCGCGCTGGTGCCTGATGCGCAGCCGCGATTTCAGCAAGGCCGGCTGGGTGGCCCAGCGGTTTTTGATGGAGGACGCGCTGGAGCCGGTCAGCGCACCCGATATCGGCCCCACATCGGACGTCGTTCAGACCATCGGCGATCCGCTGATCGACGATGCCGCCTATCTGGTCAGCGATCTTTACTCCGCGTTCGCGTCGCAGCGCGGCGCAGGGCAGAACCCGTTCGCCGCACCGCTGGCATCCCGGTATTTCTTTGCCGACCTCGTGCCGGCGCTTGCGGGGCGCGGCGCGGACCTGCTCTATGACGCGCAGGATTTTCAGGGCAGCATCCTGCGCATCGTCCCCGACGCCGATCAGCCCATGCTGCGCGGCATGATCACGGTGAACGTCGATTTCACCAATTTCGGAATGCGCCAGCGCGCCATCTACCGGCTGCGCGCAGACACGGCGCAAACCGGCGCACCGGTTCGCATATTCCGGATCGATCACGACGGTTGGAGCTTTCCGGGCTGAGCCATTCCTCGCGCGCCGGCGGTTTAGGCTGGTCCTAAGCAATGATGATGCAATTTGTAATTTCCCACGCATCGCACCGTGCCTATGAAGGCCGAAATGCAATGCCTGCGGGCAGCGCGCAGGCAATCGGATCGAAAGGGGCGCTGGCATGCCGAGGGAAAGAACGGACACGTTGATTGTCGGCGGCGGACAGGCCGGCATCGCGATGAGCGAGCATCTGGGCCGCGCGGGCGTCCCGCATATCGTGATCGAAAAGAACCGCACAGCCGAGGCATGGCGCACCGGACGTTGGGACAATCTGGTTGCCAACGGCCCGGCCTGGCATGACCGCTTTCCGGGTATGGCATTCGATGACTGCCACCCCGATGCCTTTGTGTCAAAGGACCGGATGGCGCAGTATCTGGTGGATTATGCCGCGATGATCGGCGCGCCGATCCGCGAAGGGGTCGAGGTGCTGTCTGCGGCGCGGCTGGACGGTCCCGGCGGGTTTCTGGTCACCACCAGCGATGGCCAGATCGAGGCGCAGCGCATCGTTGCCGCAACCGGCGCGTTTCAGCACCCGGTCATCCCGCCGATCCTGCCCGAAACGGCGCCGGTCCAGCATCTGCATTCCTTCCACTACAAAAGCCCCGATCAGCTGCCCGACGGGGCGGTCATGGTGGTCGGCGCCGGCTCCTCCGGCGCGCAGATCGCGGACGAGCTGAACCGGGCAGGGCGCAAGGTGTTCCTGTCAGTCGGCCCGCATGACCGCCCGCCGCGCCGCTACCGGGGGCGCGACAATGTGTGGTGGCTGGGTGTTCTGGGCCTGTGGGACATGGCCGCGCCGCAGCCGGGCACCGAACATGTGACCATTTCGGTCAGCGGCGCGCGCGGCGGTCAGACGATGGATTTCCGACGTCTGACGGGCGAGGGGGTGAT
Organism: Roseovarius dicentrarchi; assembly: GCF_003316635.1. Taxonomy (GTDB): domain Bacteria; phylum Pseudomonadota; class Alphaproteobacteria; order Rhodobacterales; family Rhodobacteraceae; genus Roseovarius; species Roseovarius dicentrarchi. The sequence continues at coordinate 2,730 of NZ_QNQP01000016.1, forward strand.
CCTGACCGGACGCACCAGCGGCTACGCGGACGGCATCCTGCAATTTGACGACGACCTGCCGCGCAATATCGCCGCGGGCGATGCCAATTATACCAGCGTGCTGGACATGGCCGATGCCTATGTCGCGCGCACCGGGATCGACCTGCCCGAAGACCCCGCAGCGCGGGCGGTGTATCCCGATCCGGCCTGCCTGACCGACCCTGTCCGCGCGCTCGATCTGGCCGCCGAGGGCGTCAGCGCGATCATCTGGGCAACCGGGTTTCGGCAGGATTTCAGCTGGCTCAAGCTGGATGCGTTCGACGCGCAGGGCGCGCCGATCCATCAGCGCGGATCGTCGGTGGAACCCGATGTCTACTTCCTTGGCCTGCCATGGCAATCGCGACGCGGCTCGTCCTTCCTATGGGGCGTGTGGCACGATGCCAGACATATCGCGGATCAGATCGAAATTCAGCGCGCCTATCAGCGCTACGAGGGCGAGGCTGCCGTCGTGCAACCTGCCGCCGAATAACCCAAGGAACATCACAATGGCCCATACCCGCATTCGCAAGTTCAACACCGGCGATACCTACCCCGAGCAGAGACTGGACAATGACCTGTGCCAGGCGGTCGTCACCCAAGGCGGCAAAACCGTCTGGCTGCGTGGCCAATGCCCGCAGAACCTGGACGATGCCGCCAATATCGACAGCCACGATCCGGCCGAGCAGACCCACAAGGTGATGCAGAACATCAAACAGCTGATCGAGGAGGCCGGCGGCGAAATGGCCCATCTGGTCAAGGTGGTGGTCTACATCACCGATGTGCGCCACCGCGAGGCGGTCTATCGCACCATGGGCGAATATATCAAAGGGGTGCATCCGGTCTCGACCGGGCTGGTGGTGCAGGCGCTGGCGCGGCCCGAATGGCTGGTGGAAATCGACGGCACGGCGGTCATTCCCGAAGGGTATGGCGCATGACCTTTTCGCTTGTTGCGCGCTGCGCCGATACCGGCATGTTCGGCGTCGCCATATCCTCGTCCTCGCCGGCGGTCGCGGCGCGCTGCGCCTTCACGCGCGCGGGCGTCGGCGCGGTCGCGTCGCAGAATGTCACGGATCCGGCGCTGGGGCCGCTTGTGCTGACCCTGATGCAGGGCGGGCTGGGCGCCGGGGACGCGATTGCCAAAATGGTGTCCGAGGCCAGATTTGCCGAATACCGGCAGGTGCTGGCCGTCGATGACGCGGGCGGCACGGCCATTCATTCGGGGCCAAATTCGCTGGGGATCTGGACGCAGGCGCAAGGCGAAAATGTCGCCTCGGGCGGCAACCTTCTGGCCAATGACGGCGTGCCGCAGGCGATTGTGGATGGCTACCTGTCGGCCACCGGTCATATCGGCGACCGCCTGATTGCCGCGATGCGCGCGGGCCTTGCGGCGGGGGGCGAGGCCGGTCCGGTCCATTCCGCCGGGATGCAGATCGCGGACCGGGTGGCATGGCCCGTTGCCGACCTGCGCTGCGACTGGACCCAAGACTGCCCGATCGAGGCGATCGCGACCGCGTGGGACATCTACAAGCCGCAGCTGGAGGCCTATGTCCAGCGGGCGCTGGACCCGCGCGCGGCGCCCTCCTACGGTGTGCCGGGCGACGATTGAAACGCGGCGCGTGGCCGGGATACGCCGACAGATCGCCGCAACATCACGGAGCCGGCCGCAGAATGACCGCCTACACAGCGACCACAGACATCCTTGAACGGCTGATCGCGTTCCCGACAGTCAGCGCCGAGAGCAATCTGGCGCTGGTTGACTACTCAGAGGGGCTGCTGAACGCCGCCGGTTTCACGACGCAGCGCATCCCCGATCCGGTGCAGGCCAAATCCGGTCTGGTCGCGCGCATCGGGCCGGTTGGCGCGGGCGGCGTGTTGCTGTCGGCCCATAGTGATGTGGTGCCGGTCTGCGGGCAGGCATGGGCGCGCCCGCCGTTTCAGATGACGCGCGCCGATGGACGGCTTTACGGGCGCGGCAGCACCGATATGAAGGGGTTTCTGGCCTCCATGCTGTCGCTGGCGCAGCGGGTCGATGCGGCGGCGCTGGCCGCGCCCCTGATGATGGTGATATCCTACGACGAAGAGATCGGCTGCCAGGGCATTCGCAAGATGATGCCGGCGCTGGAGCGTCTGAATTGGGCGCCCGATCTGTGCATCGTCGGAGAGCCGACAATGATGCGGCCCGCCACCGGGCACAAGGGCAAGGCGGCGCTGCGCGCCACGTGCCACGGCGTTGCGGGCCATTCGGCGCTGGCGCCGAGCTATGTCAACGCGCTGCATCTGGCGGCCGATTTCATCACTGCGCTGCGCGATATTCAGGCCGATTATCAGGCGTCAGGCCATCGCGATGCCGCTTATGACGTGCCGTATTCCACCGTGCATGCCGGGACCGTTCAGGGCGGCACGGCGCTGAATATCGTGGCAGATAGCGCTGTCATCACGTTCGAGCTGCGCCACCTGCCCGAGGATACCTTGGAGCAGTTTCAGACCCGGCTGGCCTGCGCGGCGGATCGCATCTGTGCGCCGTACCGCGCCCGCCATTCCGAGGTCCGGATTGAGATTGAAACCACCAACACCTATCCCGGTCTGGAAATCGCGCCCGATCACCCGGCGGTGCAGCGCGCCGCGCGGCTGGCCGGCGCGGATGATCTGACCGCGGATGATCCGGCCAAGGTGGCGTTCGGCACCGAGGCGGGGTTTCTTGCCGCGCTGGACATTCCCACCATTGTTTGCGGCCCCGGCAGCATGGCGGGGCAGGGTCACAAGGCGGATGAGTACCTTGACCTGGCGCAGCTGGGTCTGTGCGATGCCATGATGGACCGCCTGCATGCCGATCTGGCCTGCCCGTCAACCGGGCGGTGACACCCGCCCCAGAAGGTCAGGCGCATGGCGTTCGATCCAGCCATGCGCGTGGCGGGCGAAGGCCTGTTGCAGCTGGGTGGGGCCCGCGCCGCCGCTGGTCAGGATACCCAGCCGCATGGCGCGCAACTGGCCGGCCAGCGGCACAAAGCGGATCGGCTTGCCATCCGGGGCCAGATCGCCGCGCGGGCGCACATTGACGATTGCGTAGCCAAAGCCATTGGCGACCAGCCCGCGCATCACCGCCATATCGCGCGTGCGTTCGGCAATGTTGGGGCGCAGGCCGCTATCGGTGAACAGCGACAGGAAATAATCGGCGCTGTGGGGCAGATCGAGCAGGATCATCGGATGCGGCGCCAGCTGGTCGATTGAAATCGCAGGCAGGTCTGCCAAGGGATGCGCCGCGTGCAGCGCCGCCATGGGCGGCAGCTGAACGATCGGGTCAAACGCCAGATCGCGCGGCAGGTCCAGATCATATGTCAGGGCAAGATCGATCTTGGCCTGCCGCTGAAGGCTGAACAGTCCCGATTGATCCGCCTCGATCTGGGATATGCGCACATCGGCGTGCAGATCCACAAAGCTGCGCCGCAATCCGGGCAGAACGATCTGCGCAAAGGTGTTCAGGCATCCGATGGCCAGCGGCCCGCGCACGCTGCCCGACAGATCGCCGGCCATATCGCGCAGCGCGCCGGCCTGTTGCAGCACCGATCGCGCATGCGCCAGCAGCTGGCGGCCGGCGGCTGTGGGGGTCAGCCCTTGGGCATGGTGGCGGATAAACAGCCGGACGCCCAGCTCCTCCTCCAGCTGCGACACGCCGGCCGATACCGACGGGGGCGACACGTTCACCTGCTGCGACGCACCCGCGATGCTGCCGGTATCGCCAACGGCGACGAAATACTCCAGTTGTCTGAGCGTGTAGCGTAGCGGCATTTCTGGCATCACTCTGGCAAGGGGGCATGGGACGGGGCTGCGCAAGGGCTGCCCCCCCCCCCGTGCTACGTCCCTATCATGCCGGCGGCAAGCGCGCCGTTCCAGCCCGGCGCCTTTTCGGCTGGCCCGGCACGGCAAATGTTATATTACTGGCCGCATGACGCATTTACCTGACCGAAGCGAGACGACCGGGCGCTGTTTTGGCTATGGCGGCCTTGGCCCGCGCGATGATGACGCGCGGCGCTGGGTGCGCGATGCGATTGCGCTGCTGAACCGTGATGCGCATCGCTCGGCCGATACGCACCTGATCCGGCTGTCACTGCCCGCGCTGGCGGGGCTTGAGATCTACCTCAAGGACGAAAGCACCCATCCCACCGGCAGTCTGAAACATCGGCTGGCGCGGTCGCTGATCCTTTACGGGCTGTGCAACGGCCATATCGGCCCGCGCACCACGCTGGTCGAGGCGTCGTCAGGCTCCACCGCCGTATCCGAGGCATATTTCGCGCGCCAGCTTGGGCTGGATTTCGTCGCCGTCATGCCCCGCTCGACCTCCGCCAGCAAGATCGAGGCGGTGGCGCGCTATGGCGGGCGCTCGCATCTGGTGGAGCATCCGGCGCAGGTCTATGACGCCGCCCGCCAGATCGCCGCAGAAACCGGCGGCTATTATCTGGACCAGTTCACCTATGCCGAGCGCGCAACAGACTGGCGCAGCAACAACAACATCGCTGAAAGCATCTATTCCCAGATGGCGCAGGAGCCTTATCCGGTGCCGTGCTGGATCGTGATGAGCGCCGGAACCGGCGGCACATCGGCCACGCTGGGGCGGTTGATCCGCTATCAGGGGCATGACACGCGGCTATGCGTGGTGGACCCCGAAAACTCGGTTTTCTACGACAATTACCTGAGCGACGATTGCGCCCTGACGGGCGAACATGGCTCGGCCATCGAGGGAATCGGCCGCCCGCGGGTGGAGCCATCTTTCCTGCCTTGCGTGATCGATCACATGCTGAAAGTGCCCGATGCGGCCAGCGTCGGCGCGATGATGGCGCTGTCGGACCATCTGTTTCGCCGGGTCGGCGCCTCGACCGGCACGAACTTTTACGGGCTGTGCTGGATCGCGGCGCAGATGCAGGCGCGCGGGGAGACGGGCGCGATCGTGTCGGTGATCTGCGACGATGGCAACCGCTACGGCACCAGCTATTATGACGCGGGCTGGCTGGCAGACCGGGGCATTGCGCCCGAACCCTACCGCGATCAGATCGCCCGCTTCTTGGACAGCGGCGTCTGGCAACCGCTGGGCTGAGGCAGTTTCAGGTGGCGGGGGCGGGCGGCGTATCTGTGTCCGCGCTTTCGGTCCGGCGGACCAGATGGCGCAAGTAACGCCGCTCGAACCAGCGGAACGCCCATGTGATGCACAAAACGATCAGGAAATACAGCGCCGCCGCCGTGATGAACCCCTCATAGGCCAGATAATAGCGCCCGTTCAGCCAGCGCCCGACGCCCAGGATATCCTGTAGCGTGATCGTGCTGGCAATGACCGACCCGTGCAGCATGAAGATAACCTCGTTCGAATAGGCCGGGATGGCGCGCCGAAAGGCCGAGGGCAGGATGATCCGCCGCATGCGGCTGCGATAGGAATGGCCGGTGGCGATGGCGGCCTCGACCTCGCCGGTCGGGGTGTCGGCGATGGCGCCGCGCAGCAGCTCGGTCGTGTAGGCGGCGGTGTTCAGGGTGAACGCGATCAGCGCGCACCACCACGCCGAGGACAGGATCGGATCCCACAACCAGCTGTTGCGGATCACGTCGAACTGTCCCACCCCGTAGTAAATCAGGTAGGTCTGCACCAGCAGCGGCGTGCCGCGAAAAACATAGGTGTAGGTCTGCACCAGAGGGTTGAATATGGGATGCTTTGACGCGCGGGCAATCGCCATGGGAATGGCCAGCAGCCCGCCCAGCAGCAGCGCCAGAAATGTCAGGTTCAGCGTGATCCACACGCCATACATGAAGCGGTCGAAATTCTCCGCGATCAGCGCGATGTCCAACGGGATCCAGGCCAGTATCGTTTCCATCATCGCGCCCTCACCACACCGCGGCTGTAGTGCCGCTCAAGCGCGCGCAGCGCCAGATCCGATATGCCGGTCAGCGCCAGATAGATCACGAATGCCGCCGCCATGAAGGTAAACAGCTGCCCGGTGGACCGGCCCGCCGTGAAGGCGTTATAGACCAGATCCTGTAGCCCGATCACCGACACCAGCGCCGTTGTCTTCAGCTGCACCAGCCAGTTGTTGGTAAATCCGGGCAGCGCATAGCGCACCATTTGCGGCCAGATGATGTGGCGGAAAATCAGCGATCTGGACATGCCGCAGCTGATGCCCGCCTCGATCTGGCCGGGGGGGATGGCCATGATGGCACCGCGAAAAGTTTCGGTGAAATAGGCGCCGAAGATCACGCCGATGGTGCAGGCGCCGGCGGCAAACTGGCTGACCTCGACATAGCCCCAGAGGCCGGTCATCACGCCGATATTGTTCAGCGTCACCTGACCGCCATAGAACACCAGCAGGATCAGCACCAGATCGGGAATGCCGCGCACGATGGTCGTGTAGGCCCCCGCCACACGCCGCGCCAGCCGGCTGGAGGACAGTTTTGCCCACGCGCCCAGGAGGCCGAACAGCAGCGCGATGACCAGCGACGTCAGCGCCAGCTTGATCGTCATCAGCGTTCCGTCGATCAACTGGGATTGGTATTCCAGTATCAGGTCCATTCAGCGCCCCTTTGCAAAACGTCGGGGCGGCGGTGCGCCGCCCCGACTGCGTGGTTCAGATCATTGGCCGGCGGGGCGACCGCCATAGATGTCAAATTCAAAGAATTTGTCGTTGATTTCGGCATAGGTGCCGTCCTCGCGGATGGCCAGGATCGCCGCGCTGAACGCATCGCGCAGCTCTTCGTCGCCCTTGCGCACGGCAATGCCGACGCCTTCGCCATAGCATTCGATATCCAGATGATCGCCGCCGAGGAACGCGTAGTCAGCGCCCGCGTCGGTATCAAGGAAGCCTTCCTTGGCAATCAGGCTGTCGGACAGCTGCGCGTCGATGCGGCCCAGCGCCAGATCGCGGAACACCTCATCTTGCGTGCCGTAAAGCACGATTTCAGCATCCGGAAACGCCTTTTCCGCATAGCACTGGTGCGTCGCGCCGCGCTGCACGCCGATACGCTTGCCGGCCAGACCTTCGGCGGTGCCTTCAAAATCGGCGCTCTTGGGCGCGACAACGCGGGCAGGGGTCTGGTAATACTTTTCGGAAAAATCGATCTGGCGCTTGCGCTCTTCGGTGATCGACATGGAGGCGACGATGGCATCGAATTTCTGTGCCTTGAGCGCGGGAATCATACCGTCCCATTCCTGCTGGACCAGCTCGCATTCGCGCTGCATTTCGGCGCAGAGCGCCTGGGCGATTTCGATGTCAAAGCCGACCAGCGACCCGTCCGATGTGGTGGACGAAAACGGGGGGTAGGCGCCCTCGACCCCGATGCGCAACGTGTCCTGCGCAGTGGCAGGCAGGGTAAATGCGGCCAGTGCGGCAGCGGCGGCTGTTGTCAAAATGGTTCTGCGGATCATTGTTTTTACTTCTCCTGTTGGTGGTTCGTTAATTCATGCGCGATAGAAACGCCTGAAATTCGGGGGTTTGCGGGTTGGCAAACAGCTGCGCGGGCGGGCCTTCTTCGCACACCTCGCCCTTGTGCAGAAAAACGGTCTTGGTGGATATATCGCGGGCAAAGCCCATCTCGTGGGTGACGACCAGCATGGTGCGGCCCTCGTCGGCCAGATCGCGCATGACGCCCAGCACCTCGCCCACCAGTTCGGGGTCCAGCGCGCTGGTCGGCTCGTCGAACAGCATCACGTCGGGGTCCATCGCCAATGCCCGCGCGATGGCAACGCGCTGCTGCTGGCCGCCGGACAGATGCGCCGGGTAGTAATCGGCGCGGTCCGACAGACCCACCTTGGCCAAAAGCGCCTTTGCCTTCTCGCGCGCCTCCGCCTTGGGGGTTTTCTGCACGTAAAGCGGGCCTTCCAGCACGTTTTCCATCACCGTCATGTGCGACCACAGGTTAAAGCCCTGAAACACCATCGCCAGCCGGGCGCGCATCCGCTCGACCTGTCGGATGTCCTCGGGCACCGTATCGCCGTGGCGGTTTTTGGTCATGCGCATCTTTTCCCCGGCCAGATAAATGTCGCCGGAATTGGGCGTCTCCAGCAGGTTGATGCAGCGCAGGAATGTGCTTTTGCCGGATCCCGAGGCGCCCAGAATGGCGATGACCTCGCCCTTTTGCGCCTCCATCGACACGCCCTTGATAACCTTGTGACTGCCAAAGCTTTTGTGCAGATCGTCGATCTTCAGTGCTGCGGGCTCGCTCATGCTGTCTCCTTGCAGTCGTTGGTCAGCGCGGCCAATTCACCCAAGGTGATCGGCTTGATCGGTGTGCGCGCCCGTGGTGGGGCAATCCGGCCCATACAGGCCGATTTGCCGTCGCAAAGGACACCGCGCACCGTCGCATCGCACATGAGACCTTGGCACGCGCCCATGCCAACGCGCAACGATGTTTTGATCTGGCGGTGGCCTTGCGCGCCTTCTTTGACGCTTTGGCGCACGGCGCCGGCGGTGATTTCCTCGCAGCGGCAGATGATTGTCTCGTCCGGGGGGGACAGGGTTTCGGCGCTGGGCGCGTAGGCGGCATCCAGAAACGGGCGGATGGCGCGGGCGCGGAACAGCGTGGCGCGGGGCAGCGCCGCGCGCTGATTTCGGGCGTCGGCGCTGATGCGCCCGGCGCTGCGCAGAATATCAAGCGCGGCCAGTTGCCCGGCGGCGGTGGCGGCATCCGCGCCGCCGATGCCCGCACCGTCGCCAGCCACATAGAGACCGGGCCGGTCTGTGGCGCCCCAGATGTCATGTACGGGCTTAAACGCCACCTGCGCCGCGTTCCACGTGTGCGCGATGCCCGCCGCGCGGCTGATATGGGTGGAGGGGATCACGCCCTGATGCGTCAGCACCAGCGCGCAGGTCAGGCTGTGCTGCGCCCCGCCCGAGCGAAAGGAAAACCGGATCGTGCCGTCTGTCTCGGTATCGGCGGCAAGGTCTGTGGCGGCTGTATAGCGCCGCACGCCGGCCTTGCGTATCCTGGCCATCAGGCCCAGCCCTTTCAGCAACGTGCGCGCCGCAAACAGCGCCTTTGGCAGATGGGGCAGGGCGCGCAGCATCATCCGGGGCGTCTGCGTTTCAACCAGCGCCTTGGGCGGCGCGCCTGCGTCGATCATCTGCGCCGCCACCAGATAAAGCAGCGGGCCAGAGCCTGCCAGCACCGCATCGCGCGGCAGCATCCCGGCGGTTTTCATCAATATCTGCGCGGCGCCTGCTGTCATCACGCCGGGCTGGGTCCAGCCGGGGAAGGGCACGGGCCGCTCCTGCGCGCCGCCCGCCAGCAAGATATGCGGCGCGCGGGCGCTGTGGCTGGCGCCGCCCTCGGACCAGACCACGCGCGGCCCTGCGTCCAGACGCCAGACCGTTGCGCCGAACCGGGCGGTGATGCCGGGATGCTCCAGCGCATCGACCAGCCGCGCGCCTGCGGCATACTCCGCCCCCAGCCATGCGCGCGCATCGCGGGTCTGGCCGGCGTTGCGGTAAATCTGTCCGCCGGGCCGGGCCTGCTCGTCCAGCAGCAGGACACGCAGGCCGCCCTCTGCCGCGACGCGCGCCGCCGACATGCCGGCAGGTCCCGCGCCGATGGTGATCAGATCAAAGTCAGACATCGCTGCCCCCTTTCAGCCGCCGCAGGCCGATCTGGCGGCGCACCACCATGCCGCCGCGCACCGGTGTCATGCAGGCCTGGGTATTCGGGATGCCGTCCACCTCGACCAGACAGTCAAAGCAGACACCCATCATGCAAAACGCCGTGCGGTCATGGCCGCCTGCGGTCTGCCGCGAGAAGCCGCCCGAATGCGCCAACAGCGCCGCAGCCAGCGGGATGCCGGCCGGGGCGGTCAGCGTCTCGCCGTCGTATTGAAATTGGACGGCGCCCGATTCAGGCGACGCTTGAAAGCGCGAAGCGATTTTCATCGAATGCCTCCAGATCAGGGGCCGCAGCCGTTTCGTCTATCCAATCGGCCAGAACAGAGGCATGCAGGGAGGCCAGCGTCACGCCGCTGTGGCATGTGACCAGACAGGCGCCCGGATGCCGGGACGAGCGGGCATAGACCGGATAGCCATCGGGCGACATGACGCGCAGCGCGCCCCATGCCCGCACCACGCGCACATTCGCCAGCGCCGGAAATACCGTGACCGCATGGCGCGCGAGGCCGGCCATCACGTCCAGCGTTTCGCTGTCATCCATACCTGCATCCGCCTTGGTGCCGCCGATCTGAACGCCGCCCTCATCCACCTGCCGAATGGTACTGGACAGGAAAGGCAAGCGGTCTGCCAGTTTCTCGGTGATCAGCAGCTCGCCGCGCTGGGGCCGGATCTGCGTGATGAATCCCAGATCCGCCGCCAATGATGCGGCGCCAAGCCCCGCGCACAGCACCACCCGCTCGGCCCCCATGCTGCGCCCATCCTTCAAGGCCAGATCAAAGCCGCCGCCGTGTGCGGGCGCGATACGGTCCACCTGCGCGCCCATGCTGACGCGCCCGCCAGCCGCCGCGACCGCGCGGCGCAGCGCGCGCAGAACGCGCAGCGGATTCACATGCCCATCACGCTGCGAAAAGCTGGCCCCGACAACGTCGCGCCCGATGCCCGGCATCTGGCTGCGCAGCTCGTCCCCGGTCAGCAGCTCATGGCTGAACCGGGTGCCCAGGTGCCGCTGCTGCTGTGCCAGCATATCGGCGAACTCGTCCATCTCGTCCATGTCGGTGAAAAATTCGTAGCCGCCGGATTGGTCCAGCGCCACGTCAATGCCGGACAGGTCTGACAATTTTCGCGCAAATTCCGGCCATGCGGCCAGCGCGTCGGCGGTCCAGCTGGCGTAGGGCGCAAAGTTCCAGCCCTTGCCCTGACCCCAGACCAACCCGAAATTACCCTGCGAAGCGCGCGCATCACTGTCGGCGCCGTCCAGCACATGCACGCGGCGCCCCGCCAGTAACAGACCCAGCGCCACGGACAGTCCGACAATGCCGCCGCCGATGATGGTGATATCCGCGTCCGTCTGCGCCATTTTGGTCCTCCCTGCCTCCATATCGCAGATCTGTCTTTATATGAATAATCGTGATATTTGTGAAAATCATTCGTTTTGGATATGTATTTACCATGTTGTCGCGCCTGACCCATCGCCAGATCGAAGCCTTCCGCGCCGTGATCGACACCGGCAAGATTACGGCGGCGGCCGGTGTCTTGGGCACCACGCAGCCGTCGATCAGCAAGCTGATTGCCGATCTGGAATATGCCGCCGGGTTCGATCTGTTCGAGCGGCGCGGCAGGCAGGTGGTGCCAACCCCCGAGGCGTTGGCGCTGTACGAGGAGGTTGAGCGATCCTTTGTCGGCATGGCCGAAATCTCGCGCGTGATCAAAGACATCCGGGACTTTCGCAAGGGCAGTCTGATGATCGCGGGCATGCCGGCGCTGGCGCTGAAATTCCTGCCCGATGTCATGGCCGAGTTTATCGCGGCCGAGCCGGGCATCACCGTATCGCTGCGCGCGCGCAGCTCGCCCGCCGTGCTGCGGCATCTCAGCTCGCAGCAGTTCGATCTGGGCTTTGCCGCGCTGGACACCGATCACCCGGCGGTTCTGCGCAGGCCGATCTTTACCGCGCCGATGCTGGCGGTTCTGCCGCCCGGCCATCCGCTGGAGCAGCGCGACGTGCTGGAGCCGGCGGATTTCGACGGCGCGCCATTCATTGCGCTGGGCGCTGAAATCGGCACGCGCAGCGAAACCGATCTGTTCCTGTCAGCAGGCGGCACACGCCCGCGCATCGTGGCCGAGGCGCAGCTGTCCGCCTCGATTTGCGAGCTGGTCGCGGCGGGCGCCGGCCTGTCGATCATCGAGCCTGTGACGGCACTGCATTTTGCCGCTGCCGGCCGGGTCACCGTGCGCCCGCTATCGCCCGAACAGCCGTTTCGCTATGATCTGCTGCTGCCCGCGCTGCGCCGCCCCTCGCGCATTGCCAGCCGGTTTCTGGACCTGGTCGAGGCGCGCTTTGCCAGTTTCGTGCGGCGCTGACACCCCGCCCGGCGCGCGGGCGCGTGGCTATCGTTGCCAAGCCGGGCCAATTCATTGCATGATCGCGCAAAAAGGACGCAATGTTGAAGATCGCAGTCTGGCAGACCACGCCGCATCACGACCCGCATCAGGCGCTGGCCGCGCTCAAGGATGCGGCGCGCCGTGCGCGGGCCAATGGCGCCGATCTAATCATCACGCCCGAAATGGCGCTGGGCGGCTATAACATAGGCCCGGCGCAGTGCCGCGCGCTGGCCGCATCGGCGGATGCGCTGGTGGAGGGGATGAAATCCATTGCCATAGACCACGATATTGCGATCATCGCCGGGCTTGCGCTGCCGGGGCCGGGCGCGCCTTATAACGCTGCCATCGCGCTGGATGCGGCGGGGGCCGAGCTGGGCCGCTATCACAAAACCCACCTTTACGGCGATGTGGACCGCAGCCAGTTTAGCCCCGGCGCCGCGCTGCCGGCGGTGTTCACGCTGAACGGCTGGACCGTCGGCCTTGCCATTTGTTACGACATCGAATTTCCCGAAGTTGCCCGCGCGCTGGCGCTGCAAGGGGCGGATATGATCCTTGTCCCGACCGCGAATATGAGCCCGTTTGACAGTGTGGCAACCCGGCTGGTCCCGGCCCGCGCCGAGGAAAACGCCGTATTCGTGGCCTATGCCAACTATACCGGCGTCGAGGGCGCGTTCGATTATGGCGGTCTGTCCTGCATATGCGGCCCCGATGGCAACGATCTGGCCCGCGCGGCGCAAGGCGCGCCCGATCTGGAACCGGAGCTGATTTTTGCCGATCTCAGCCGGGGCGCGCTTGCGGCCTGCCGCACACGCCAAACCCATCTGAACGACCGCCGTCCGGCGCTGTATGGCGGCCCCAATGCAAAAGGTATGCTCGATGAATAAAGTATCGGTCTTTGGCCCTGATTTTCCGTTCGCCTATGATGACTGGATCACCCACCCAAAGGGGTTGGGCCATTTGCCAGACACCGCGCACGGCGCCCGCGTGGCGATCATCGGATCGGGCGCGGCAGGCATCATCGCGGCCTACGAGCTGATGAAGCTGGGCGCGCGGCCGGTGGTGTTCGAGGCCGGTCAATTCGGCGGGCGCCTGCGCTCGCAACGCTTCGAGGGGTCGAATGGCGTGATTGCCGAACTGGGCGGCATGCGCTTTCCCGTCTCGTCGACGGGGTTCTATCATTACGTTGACATGCTGGGGATCGACAGCAAGCCCTTTCCCAACCCGCTGACGCCTGCCGCCGGATCGACGGTGATCGACCTCTTGGGCAAGACGCATTACGCCGAAACCCTGGCCGATCTGCCGCCGCTGTTTCACGAGGTCGCACAGGCCTATGACAAGGCGCTGGAGGATGGCGCGAACTTTACCGCGCTGAAACAGGCGATCCGCGACCGCGACAATGCCCGCATCAAGGAGATCTGGAACCCGATTGTCCAGCAGTGGGACGAGCGCACCTTTTATGATTTCGTCGCGTCGTCGGATGCCTTTCAGGCGCTGTCCTGGCATCACCGCGAGGTGTTCGGCCAGGTCGGTTTTGGCACCGGCGGGTGGGATTCGGATTTTCCGAATTCGATGCTGGAAATCCTGCGCGTCAATGTTACCGAATGCGACGATCATCAACGTTATATGGTGGGCGGCGTGGGGCAGGTGCCGCACAAGCTGTGGAACCACGCGCCCGAAACCATCGCCCACTGGCCGCGCGGCACCACGCTGTCGTCGCTGCATGGCGGCGCGGCGCGTTCGGGCGTCACGCGCATCCGGCGGCAGGGCGACAGCTTCGAGGTGACGGACCAGTGGAAGCGCCCCGAGATGTTTGACGCCGTGCTGGTCACCTGCCAGAGCCACATGCTGTCCACCGTGATCGACACCGAAGAATCGCTGTTCGCGCAGGATCTGTGGATGGCGCTGGACCGCACGCGCTACATGCAATCGGCCAAGACATTCGTGATGGTCGACCGTCCGTTCTGGAAGGACAAGGACCCGGAAACAGGCCGCGACGTGATGTCGATGACCCTGACGGACCGGATGACGCGCGGCACCTATCTGTTCGATAACGGCCCGGACAAGCCTTCGGTCATTTGCCTGAGCTATTCGTGGATGACCGACGCGCTGAAGGTGCTGCCGCTGCCGGTGGAGCGGCGGGTGGAGCTGGCGCTGTCCTCGCTGGCCAATATCTACCCGAATGTCGATATCCGCGCGCATATCGTCGGCGATCCGATCACCGTCAGTTGGGAGGATGATCCGAATTTCCTGGGCGCCTTCAAGGGCGCGCTGCCGGGGCATTATCGCTATAATCACCGCATGTTCGGCCATTTCATGCAGGACGCGCTGCCACCGCAGGAGCGGGGCATCTTCATGGCCGGCGACGGGGTCAGCTGGACGCCTGCATGGGTGGAGGGGGCGGTTCAAACCTCGCTGAACGCGGTGGCGGGCATCATCCGCCATCTGGGCGGCGGGTTTCACCCTGAGAACCCGTCGCCCTGTGACGCCTATGCCGAATGGGGTCCGATCAGGCTGTCGGACTGAACCGCGCACGGCTGGGCGCGGTCTTTGCCATGCAGGTGATCTTGCGCCAGTGGCGGCGCCGGGGTACAGGCTGCGCCCATGATTATAGACAAACATCCATCGGGCGCGCCCTGGCGCAATTTCTACGGTCGGTTCAAGGGCAAGGCCCTGCGCAAGTCGCAGGAGCGGCTGCTGGACGAGGATCTGCAAGGGCTGTCGCCGGGCCCGGTGGGATGGGACGTCAACCCCGAGCGGACAGAGCTGGATCTGAAGGCGCTGTTCGGGGACCGCGATCTGTGGCTTGAGATCGGCTTTGGCGGGGGCGAGCATCTGGCGCATATGGCCGTGGCCGAGCCGGACGTGGGCCTTATCGGGTGCGAGCCGTACCTGAACGGCGTTGCCATGCTGCTGGCCAAGCTGCGCAAAATCGACGAGCCGCATGTGCGGGTGCATCCGGGCGACGCGCGCGATCTGTTCGATGTGCTGCCAGAGGCATCGGTGGGCCGGGCCTATCTGCTCTATCCCGACCCGTGGCCAAAGGCACGGCATCATCGCCGGCGGTTCGTCACCGCCGAACATCTGGAGCCGCTGGCGCGCGTGATGCGCCCCGGCGCGGAGTTGCGCATTGCCACCGATATCGAAGATTACGTGCGCCAGACGCTGGAAGAGGTGCCGCCCTGCGGTTTTGAATGGCTGGCCGAAGGGCCGGACGACTGGCGAAAGCCATGGGATGGCTGGATTGCCACCCGCTACGAGCAAAAGGCACTGCGCGAGGGGCGCGTGCCGCATTACCTGCGGTTCCGCCGGGTCTGATCAGGCAGGTGTGATCACGTTGCGGCCAGCTTCAGGCTGAGCCGGTCCAGCATTTCCAGACACTGCGTCATCTGGTCGATGGTCACAAACTCATCCGCCTTGTGCGCCTGCTCGATCGAGCCGGGACCGCAGAGAATGGCGGACATGCCCATGGATTGAAAAATGCCGGCCTCGGTCCCGAAGGGCACCACGTCCGCGCCGTTGGCGCCGGTCAGTTCCATCATGATGTCGCGCGCCTCGGACACTTCGGCGGGGATCAGGCCCTCGACCTCGCCGATGGTTTCGGTGCGGATATCCGCCTCGGGATAGACGGCGCGCATGGCGGGCAGCAGGATGTCGGTGCAGTAGTGGTGCAGATCCTCCTTTACCAGCGTGAAATCCGAATGCTGCACGGGGCGCATTTCCCAATCGACCTGCGCGGTTGAGGGGATCACGTTATGCGCCACGCCGCCAATCAGCGCGCCGGTGTTGATGGTGGTCCATGGCGGATCAAACCGGCTGCCCTGCGGCGCGCGCATGCGTAGCGTGTCCTTCAGCTCCAGCAGCCGCGCGACAAAGCGTGTGGCATATTCCACCGCGTTCACACCGCGATCAGGCCCGGACCCATGGCCGGCCAGCCCGGTAAAATGGGTGGAGTATTCGCAACAGCCCTTGTGACCCTCGATCACGCGCATCATCGTCGGCTCGCCGATCAGCGCGACCGACGGCTTCAGCCCGCGCGCCGTCAGCACCTGCGCCAGATCGCGCGCTCCGATGCAGCCGGTTTCCTCGTCATAGGTGAATGAGAAATGCAGCGGTCGATTGGTGATCCGCTGGGCAAAGGCGGGCGCCATGGCGATGGTGGCGGCAATGAACCCCTTCATGTCGCAGGCACCGCGACCATACAGGCGCCCATCTTCTTCGTGCATCAGAAACGGATCGGTCGCCCACTCCTGATCGGCCACCGGCACCACATCGCTGTGACCTGACAGGATGATGCCGCCGTCGCCTTCGGGGCCGAGCGTGGCAAACAGGTTTGCCTTTTTGCCGTCCGCGTCCTGCATGATTTCGACCCGCGCGCCCGACGCCTCCAGCCGGGTGGCAAGGTAGCCGATCATGTCAAGGTTGCTGTCCTGGGACACGGTCGGAAAGCCGATCAGCGAGCGCATCAACAGCAATGTATCATCGAGGGGAAGTGACACTGGCAATCGTCCTTTGGCGGAAAACCCTTGGCTGGTTTGCGGTGAAAAACGCGACCCGGTGGCGGCCTGTCGCGCTGTAATCCATGGCATGGCCGCGCGCCTGTGCCAAGTCCCGCAGGCCCCGCCGGATCAAAGTTTTGATCCGCCAAGGTGCGCGCCTTTTGCCACAATCGGGCCAAAACGTGGCCAGGATGCGGCGAAAAACTCTGGAGATCACGGCCATCCTCGCGTAGCTATTGATGCAATTATAAGCGGCGCAGAAAGTGCCGCATTTTGAGGAAGAGCGGTGTTTAAATGAAAGCGATTAAGTTCGTTGTCCGTACCCGTACGGGCGAGTCAACCCATGGCGAAGTGTCGATTGACGGCAATAATTCCATCATCAATGTCAGCGGTTCGCATGAGGTTTCCCTGAACCTGACGCAGGACGATATCGGTGGATATACCCGCGTCGGGAATGACCTGGAAATCACCCTGGCCGATGGCCGCGTTATCGAGCTGACCAACTATTTTGCCGATGCTGGCGGCGAGACGCGCCTGTTCATCAGCGCGGATGGCTACCTGAACGAGGTCGTGCTGGTCGACGGCGGAGATGGCGCGCTTTATGCACAATACGGACCCACCGCCGAGTGGAGCAAGTGGAGCCCGTCGGACGAGCTGATCTTTCTGGGCGGCACAGAAGTGGCCAGCGATTCCACCGGCGAGGATGAGACTGTGTCGATGCTGGGCGCAGGCATCCTGGGCGGCAGCAGTCTGCTGGGGCTGGGCGCGGCGGGGGCTGCGGCGGTTGTTGGCGGCGCCGCTATCATGGGCGGCGATGGCGGCGATGGCAACCATGCGCGCCCCTCCGGCCCGACAAAGATCCAGTCAAGCGTGGACCAGGATGCGCCGATCATTGTTGGCGGTGACGGCGTGGACGGCTCGAACACCTCCGTGGATATTTCCGGCGATGCCGAGCCCGGCTCGACCGTCGAAGTGACGGTGGGCGACAAGACACAAGAGACGACCGCCGATGATGACGGCTACTGGGACGTCTCCTTTGGCGGGGATGATTTACCCGAGGATGGAACGCACGACGTGGTCGTGGACGTGCGCGAACCCGACGGCACCGAAACCACGCTGACCGGCCCCGAGGTTCAGGTTGACACAACGCCGCCCGATGCGGCGCTGACAGGCGGCACGGTCGGCACCGATGATCTGTTCAACGCCGAGGCGTATGAAAACGGCGTCGATATCGCCGGAACGGGCGAGCCGGGCTCCAGCATCACCGTCACGGTTGACGATATCGTGCGCGAGACTGTCGTGGACGGCGATGGCAACTGGACCGTGACCTATGAGCCCGGCGCTTTGCCAAAGGGCGAGGTTGTTCTGGACCTGACCGTCGTTGCGAAAGACGCTGTCGGCAATACCACTACCGTGACCGATAGCGTTCAGATTGATACGGTCTTCAACGACCTGGCCATCGATCTGGACGAAATCGAAGGCGATGGCACCGTCAACGGGAATGAGGCCAGCGGCGGCATCGACATTACCGGGACCGCAACGGCGGGCGCCACGGTTGTCGTGACCTTCAACGATGAAGACAAGACAGTGACCGCCGGGACGGATGGCAAATGGACCGCGCAGTTTGACGGCAGCGGGCTGGGCGATATCAAGACGGACATGGACGTCAGCGCCACGACAACCGACGCGGCGGGCAACGTCACCACGACGTCGGGCCAGATCCATGTCGACACCTTTCTGAATGACTTCACCCAGACCAGCACCACAGGCGGCGATGACGGCGTGATCAACGCGGCCGAGGCGACCGAGGGCCTGACCGTCACCGGCACGGGCGAGCCGGGTATGCAGATCGAGGTGACGCTGGCCGGTGTTCCGGGCGTGGTCGAAGTGGCGGGTGACGGCAGCTGGACCGCCAGCTTTGACGCAAGCCAGATCCCGGCAGGCACCCGGACCGAAACGATGATCGCCACCGCAACAGACGCGGCCGGCAACAGCGAGACGATTACGTCGCAGGTTCAGATTGATACCGAAGCGGGCCTTCTGACGCTGGAGACGGATGCGATCGGCGGCGCCGACGGTGTCATCAACTACGCCGAGGCCGAGGCCGGTGTGATCGTGAGCGGAGACGCGCCGGAGGGGATGCTGGTCACGGTATTGCTGGACGGCGTCAGGCATGAGGTGACGGCAGGGCTGGGCAATGTCTGGCAGACTACCTATCAGCAGCACGAAATCGTGCAAGGCACCCACACGCCGGATGTCTCCGCCTCGATCACCGATGCGGCGGGCAACAGCGCGCGCGTCGACGCCACAGTACGCGTCGACACTGTGGTTGACGATCTGAGCATGGCAACCCCGCCGCTGGTGACGGCAACGGACCAGACCTCGGTTATCAACGGCGATCTGTACCGTGCGGGCTTTGACGTGAACGGCACAGTCGAGCCGGGATCGACCGTCGAAGTGTCGATTGGCCGGGTGGGCGACAGCGCGCGCGTTCAGGGCCAGGTCGAATATGACGGTAACGGCAACTGGACGGCGACATTCCCGGCCAATGCGCTGCCCGAGGGGCAGTATGATGCCGCGATCAAAGTCGATGCCCGCGATGCCGCCGGCAACGTCGACAGCGTCACCCAGACCTTCCAGGTCGATACGCAAGTCGATGCGCTGAGCCACGCGCGCGATCTGTTCGGCGATGACCGGGTGGTGAACCTGGCCGAAGCCGAGGCAGGCATCACCCTGACCGGTCAGGTCGAGCCGGGCTCGACCGTGCAGGTGAACGTGCTGGGCAAAACCTATGATGCGGTGGTCTCCGCAGCCGGGGCGTGGACGCTGGACATCCCGGACGCCGATATTCCGCAGGTCGAAGGGGCTGCGGGTATGTTCGACATGACCATCACCGCGACCGATAACGCGCTGAACGTCAGCACCATCAGCGAGACGCTGACCATCGACACAATCGCGCCGGATACACCGGATGTTGTCGGGTATTTCCGGCAGGGCGGCGGGTATCGCTATGTCACGCTGGACACACCGGATGATCCGGTGGCTATTCACAAGGTGGCCGGTGACGGCAGCGTCAGTGAAATGGACCTTTACGAAAGCGCGGACGCCTTCCTGGGCGAAACATCCTATCATTTTCTGGATGGCGCAGGCAGGCCGGCGCCCATCGCGGACGGCTCGCAACTGGTTGTGACCAGCAATGACGCGGCGGGCAACGCCTCCAGCACGTATCTGGTTCTGGACGAGACGAACACGAATGTCGTCAATCTGGGCAACAGCAATCTGGGCGATTTCCAGATCGAAACCATCGACCTCAGCTTTGGCGATCAAAGCCAGTTGGTCCTGACCAAGGAACTGGTCGAAAGCCTGTCCGATGCGACCGATACGGTCGTCGTGCGGGGCGGCGCCGATGATACTGTCACCATGCTCGGCGCCGCTCGCGGCGATAGCATTGTGGTCGATGGGGATGCGCATACGGTTTATACGCTGGGCGATGCGACGCAAATTCTGGTGGACGACCAGATCACCAATATCGTGATCTGATACAGCGCGCGGCGCCCCGGTTCGGGGCGCTGCGCACCATTTGATTTATAACAAAAATAATAAGCTACCGGATTCAGGGGCGTCAGACATGGGGATAGCAGGCAAGGCAGGCAGCGCGGCGTTGGTCGCGGCATCGGCGTTTTTTGTCGCCGGCTGCATGGGCGGGGGCGAGGCCAGCTCGCGCTTTGCCATGCCGTCGCCCGGCGCCGAGGCCGCCAGCCCGGCGCAGGCCGAGGCCGCAGCATCGCCCATCATCGCCGCGCTGCAAACCCGGCAGAGCGTTCTGCCGCCGGGCAGCCCCTATGCGCGTGTCAGCGACGCGGTTCTTGCCGCCAACAGCCGCACTGCCGAGGCCGAGCTGCGCGCCGCCCGTCTGCGCGCCGAAGCCGCCTCAAAGAACTGGCTGCCCAAGATCGGCCCCAGCATCAGCCTGACCAGCCTGAGCGATGTGGTCGCCAATCTGGTGCTGGAGCAGGTGCTGTTCGATCATGGCCGCCTGAAGGCCGAGCGCGCCTTTGCCAAGGCCGATGTCGAGGTGGCCGCAGTGGGCCTTGCCGATGACACGAACGAGCGGATTTTCACCGCGCTGTCGCTCTACCTTGATGTGGCCGAGGCGCGCGAGCGCGCGGCGCTGGATGCGCGCACGCTGAAAGACATGCAGCGGTTCGAGTGGATCATGTCCGAGCGGGTGCGCGGCGGCGTCTCGGACCGGTCGGACCTGAGCGTTCTGGATCAGAAGCTGGGCGAGATTCGCCTCAGCCTCAGCTCCGCCACCGAGGCGGCCGGCACGGCACTGGCCGAGCTGAACGCAATGGCCGCAATGCCGCTGGACGACGTGACCGGGCTGGCCGATCTTCCGCCCTTGCCGGACGCGCGCGCGCTGTCCGTGCTGCGCGCCATGGCCGAGCAGGACCGCGCCGTGGCCGAGGCCCGCGTGCAGCGCGCCGGCCTGTTGCCGGGGCTCACGGCCAATGGCACGGTGGGCGATGTGACGGACGGGGCGATCAATGTCGGCGGCGGCCTTCTGGGGCTGGGAACCGGCGACAGCCTGAAGGCAATCGAGATGGAAAAGGACGCCGCCGCCCGCCGCACCGCGCAGGCCGAAGAGGACGCCGCGCGCGTCCTGCGCCGGCTGGAGCAGCGCAGCGCCGCCTTGTCGCGGCAGGTGGGCGAGGCGGCGGCGCTGACCGCGCAGGCCCGCGCCAATCTGGACCTGTTTCAGGAACAATACGATGGCGGCCAGCGGCAGGTGATGGACGTCGTCGGCGTGTACGAGACGTTTGCCGCGCGCGAGACTTCGCGCCTTGATCTGAAATACGAACTGGCCCGCGCGCGGCTGACATCGGCCCGCCTGACCGGGCTTTTGGCGGACGGGAGCCGGATTTGACCGATGCACCCGCCACATTATCCATCACCAGCGGCAAGGTGCGGCGGCTGACAGCGGTTGTCGGCGGCGCCGCTGCGCCTGACACGGCGCCGCCCCAAGCGCCCGCAGAGCCGCCGCAGCCAAGCCGCGCCGAAACGCGCGCCAGCCTTGCCGCCACGTATGCGGGGTATCTGGGCGTCGATATCCCCGTTCGCGATCTGCTGGAGGCTGCGGCAACGCGGGCCGGCACCGGGGCAGAGGGCACGCTGGAGCCGCGCGCGCTGGCCGATGCGCTGATTGCCTGCGGCATGCGCGCAGAGGTGTCCGTGGTGGCAGGCGTGGCGGGCGACGACTGGCCGGCGCTGGCGCAGATGACCAGCGGGCAGCTTATCCTTGTGCTGTCGCAGTCGAGCGGCACGCTGACCATCTTTGACCCCACCCGCGCGGACCGCCGGGCCGAGGTCCGGCTGGGGGAATTCGATCCCTACTTTACCGGCGTGGTCGTGCGCGCCGAGGCGCGGATCGAGGCATTGTCGCGCGCCCATATCGCGCCGGAACAGGCGCCCCACTGGTTCTGGGGCGAGTTCCGCAAATTTCGCCGCCACTTTGCCGAGGTGGCGCTGGGGTCGTTCGTGGCCAATATTCTGGCGGTCGCGGTCGCGCTGTTCAGCTTGCAGGTGTATGACCGCGTGATCCCGCATCAGTCGGTCGCGACGCTGTGGGTGCTGGCCATCGGCGCGGGGCTGGCGCTGCTGATGGAGAGTTTTCTGAAAATCGCCCGCGCACGTCTGCTGGACGGGGCCGGCCGCCAGATCGAGGTCAGCGTTCAGGCGCTTTTGATGGAGCGCATTCTGGGCATGCGCTCGGACAAGGCCAGCCGCGCGCCTTCGGCGCTGTTTTCCTCCATGCGTGAATTTGGATCGGTGCGCGAATTTTTCACCGCATCAACCGTGGGTACGATTGCCGATATCCCGTTTTTGTTCGTATTCATCTTTCTGGTGGCATCCATCGCCGGCAATGTCGTCTGGGTTCTGATCGCGGGCGGCATCATCATGGTGGTGCCGGGGTTCTTCCTGCAAAGGAAAATGATCCGCCTGACGCAGGAAACCCAAGGGGCAGGGGCCAAATCCTCGCGCCTGCTGCACGAGGCGGTGTTTGAGCTGGACACGCTGAAAACCCAGCGCGCCGAGGATCGGTTTCGCCGCCTCTGGGCCGAGCTGACGACGCTCAGCGCCCTCAAATCCAGCGAGCAGCGCAAGCTGGCGTCGGTCCTGACATTCTGGAGCCAGGGGGTGCAGCAGGCCACCTATATCGCGGCCATCATCACCTGCACCTATCTGGTCTTTGCCGGGCAGTTCACCGTCGGCTCCATTATCGCGGTCAGCATCCTGACGTCGCGCACGCTGGCGCCGTTGACGCAGATTGCCGGCACAATGGCGCGTTGGGGCAACGTCAAATCCGCCCTCGACGGGCTGGAGGCAATCGCCGACGCCGAGCAGGACCGCGAGGCCGGCCGCAGCTATCTGCGCCGCGACCGGCTGGAGGGCGCGTTCGAGCTGCGCGAGGTGCAGTTTGCCTATGCCGAAGGCGAGCCGCCGACGCTAAATATTCCCGCGATTCACCTGAAGGCCGGGCAGGCGGTTGCGGTTCTGGGCACGAACGGATCGGGCAAATCCACCCTGCTCAAGCTTCTGTCGGGTCTTTACGCACCGACCAGGGGCCGGATTTTGCTGGACGGCACCGATATGGCGCAGATCGACCCGCGCGACATCCGGCGCAGCGTTGGATATCTGGGGCAGGACGTGCGCCTGTTTACCGGCACCTTGCGCGAGAACCTGAACCTGAACCTGCTGGAGCGCGACGATGCGCGCCTGATGCAGGCGCTGGAATTTTCCGGTCTGGGCCCGTTTGTGCGCGGCCATTCCAAGGGGCTGGATCTGGAAATTCTGGACGGTGGCGGCGGGCTGAGTCACGGCCAGCGCCAGTCAATCGGCTGGGCGCGGCTATGGCTGCAAGACCCGGCGGTTTGCCTGCTGGACGAGCCGACGGCGGCGCTGGACCAGACGCTGGAGCGCACGCTGGTCAGCCGGCTGGAGACCTGGCTGCAAGGGCGCACTGCGGTGATCGCCACGCACCGGATGCCGATCCTGACGCTGACCAGCCGGACCTTGATCCTGCAAAACGGCCGCATGGCAGTGGACGGCCCGCGCGATCAGGTGCTGGCGCATATCGCCGCAAATCAGGGGGGCGGCTGATATGGCCATGGCGGGCGCATCGCTGAGCGCGCAAATGAACCGGCGCCTGAAAGGGTCATCGCTGACCATCTGGCTGTGTGCGGCATCGCTGGCGGTGTTCGTCCTGTGGTCCGCTTTTGCGTGGCTGGACGAAATTGTGCGCGCCAATGGCGAATTCATCTCGTCCAGCCGCCCGCAGATCATCCAGAATCTCGAGGGGGGCATCCTGTCCGAATTGCTGGTGCAGGAGGGCGATATCGTGCAGCGCGGCGACGTGCTGGCGCGGCTGCATGGCACGCAATTCAAATCATCGGTGGCGGATTTGCGCGACCAGATCAACGCGCTGGAAATCCGGCGCCTGCGCCTGAACGCCGAACTTGCGGGCCAGTCCGAGTTTGACGTTCCCGCAGAGATGGCCGCGCGCACGCCCGATATCGTCGCCTCCGAGCGGGTCTTGCTGGCGGCGCGGCAGGATGATTTCGTCAAAAGCAGCGACGGCGCCCGCGCGGTGATGGAGCAATCGGCCGAGGAACTGGACCTGATGGAAAACATGTTGACGCGCAAGATCGTGTCGCTGATCGAGGTGACGCGCGCGCGCAAGGCACATGCCGACGCGGTCAAACGCTATGACGAGATTGTCACGCAGACCGAACTGGACCGCGCCACCGTATTTTCCGAAACGCTGAAAGAGCTGGCGACGTTGAAGCAAAACCTGAAGTCAAGTCAGGACCAACTGACCCGCACAACGCTGGTCAGTCCGATGCGGGGCATCGTGAACAATCTGAACGTCACCACAATCGGCGGCGTGGTACGCCCCGGCGAGGAGATTTTGTCAATCACGCCGCTGGAGGGCGAGCTGTTTGTCGAGGCGCGCGTGCCACCCGAAAGTATCGCCGGCCTGCGCAAAGGGCAGGAGGCGACGATCAAACTGACCGCGTATGATTATACGATCTACGGCACATTGAAGGGCGTGGTCGATTACATCTCGTCCGATACATTCAAGGACGAGCGCGCGCGCGCAGCGGATGGCGATCCCCATTACAAGGTGACCTTGCGGGTGGATATGACCGATCTGACACCAAGGCAGGCCAGCGTTGAAATCCGTCCCGGCATGCAGGCGGAAGTGGAACTGCATACAGGCGAAAAGACGGTTCTTCAGTACCTTTTGAAGCCGCTTTACAAATCGCGCGAGGCGTTTCGCGAGCCGTGACACGATTTTCGCGAAAATCGTGTGCAAGATTTTTCTGCGAAAAATCTGGGCTAGACGTCAAGCCAGAGTGTTACCGGACCGTCGTTGATCAGCGCGACCTGCATTGACGCGCCAAAGCGACCCGTTTCGCAAGCAACGCCCTGCGCGCGCAGGGAGGCTGTGAAATGGTCATAGAGCGCGCGCCCCTCGGCGGGCGGCGCGGCGGCGGAAAAGCCGGGCCTGTTGCCGCTGCGCGTGTCGGCGGCCAGTGTGAACTGGCTGACCACAAGGGCGCTGCCGCCGATATCCTTCAGGCTCAGGTTCATCTTGCCTGCGCTGTCCTGAAAGATGCGCAGCTTGGCGATTTTGGCGGCCATGGCATCGGCCCTGGCGGTGTCATCCCCTTGCATGGCGCAGATCAGGATCAGCAGGCCCGGCCCGGTCTGGCCGATGATTTCGCCGTCGACGCTGACGCGCGCCTCGGTCACGCGCTGGACAAGGGCGCGCATCACAGCGCCCCTTGTTGCAGCGCGTAGGCATAGCCCAGCGCGCCTGCCAGTATGAGGCCCACAAGGACGGCAAAGCCGATTTTCCAGGCCGACCATGGGCGTTCGCCCTGCACGCGGCCTGTCAGCCCATTCACGACAAAGCGGAAACTGCGCCCCCGATATTTATAGGCGGCCATCCATACCGGCAGCAGGATATGTTTGAACGACGCGTTGCTGATATCGGTGTCGACGGCGTGGATGCGCTGCCGGTCGCCGCCGATGTCAAAGCGGATGTCGCGCGCGATGACCGCATCCATATGCGCGCGCGCCTCGTCATAGCCGTCCTCCAGCGGGACAGTATAAGCCTCGGCTGCGAAACCGGCCAGAAAGGCCGGGCTGTAGGGCTGAAGCCCCGACAGATCCCATGGCTGAAGCGCGTCGGTGTAGTGTTTCGGCAGGGCGTGCGAGGCCAGCACCAGAATATCGTCAAACGCGCGCGACACCCTGCCCGAAACGGGGTGCCACCGGATTTTGGCCACCTGCACCGTTTCGCGTTTGCCATCGCGCATGACGGTTCGGGTCTCGTAATACACCGTGCCACGTTCGCCGCGATAGGACGAGCGGGTGGCGGCGTCATAGGTCCAGTAGGGGACGTAGATCCCCTGGAGTTTGCGGCCCTTGCGCGCGTAGTCCTTGAGGCCCGACGGGGCGAACCACAATCCGCCCAGCCACTGGGTCATGGCCGCGCGCGCGGTGCGTTCGTCCAGCGCAAAGGGCAGCACGCCGCGCGGTTTGAAGCGGCGCTGCGCGCCTGTTCCGGTGACCATCGGCGTGGCGCAGAATGGGCATTTGCCCGCATGCGCGTCGCCTTCCAGCACCACTTCGGCGCCGCAGTTGGGACATTTCAGCGGTGCGCGCTGCTCGGTTTCCTCGATCGGGAGCTGGGCAGAGAGGGCGGCGGCCAGATCCAGCTCTTTCAGCGCGTTGCTCCAGGGGCCGGGGGCCGCGATTTCCTGCCGGTTGCCGCAATGATCGCAGATCAGCGCGCCGCCGCCGGGCGCAAAGCGCATTTCGGCGCCGCATGCGTCACAAGGATAGCTTTGATGCGCGGGGGCGGCGCTGTCTGTTAAGGCGTTGGGCATGAGGCGGGCCGGGGTGAGTTGAGTATTTTCGGGAAGATGAAAGCAGGGGCGCGGCGGACCGGCGGCGCTGCCCGATCAGGCGGGCGGCGGCGGGGGCGGCAGAACGGTGAAAAGCTGCGCAAGTTCGGTGACATCGCCCGCCGGCATCCAGCCATCCTGCCCTGCGGTCCAGACCTGGGTCTGGCGCGTCAGCTCGCCCGCGCTGGCCATACGGCCCATGGCGGCGCGGCTGTAGGGCCCGCGTGTTTCGCCGTTTTCGGCGATGTGCCAGACATGTTCGGCCGGGGGCGGCGGAGGCGGGGTGTGCTGCGCCTGCGCCGGGCGCGCGCCCCATGGGCCGGGCTGGCCGGCGTTCTGCTGGGCCATTTGCTGCGCCATTGCCATGCCCATCCCCATGCCAAGCCCGGCGCCCATGCCGCCGCCTGCCGGGTTGCTGGCCGCATCGGTCATCGCCTCGGCGGCGGAGTATTGCGTATAGGCGCCCAGATCGCCGGCAAGCCCCATGGACGTGCGTTTATCCAGCGCCTTTTCCACCGCCGGAGGCAGCGAGATGTTTTCGATATAAAGCTCGGGGATGGACAGGCCGTAGCCTGCGACCGTCTGGCTGATTGCGCCTGCCACCAGCTTGCCCAGATCGGCGGTATTTGCGGCCATGTCGAGCACCGGGATGCCCGAGGAGGCAATCGCGCGGCTGAATTCCTGCACGATGATGTTTCGGATCTGGTAGCTGATTTCGTCCATGGTGAATTCGCCGTCCGTGCCGACGATTTCCTGAAGGAACAGGCCCGGATCGGTGACGCGCACCGTATAGGTGCCGAACGCGCGGATGCGGGTGGGGCCGAATTCGGGATCGCGCAGCATGATCGGGTTTTTCGTGCCCCATTTGAGGTTGGTGAAGCGGGTGGTCGAGACGTAGTAGATTTCGGATTTGAACGGGCTTTTGAAGCCGTGATCCCAGTGCTGAAGCGTTGTCATCACCGGCATGTTGTTCGTCTCAAGCATGTAGAGGCCGGGGGTAAACACGTCCGCCAGCTGCCCCTCGTGGACGAAAACAGCGGCCTGACCTTCGCGCACGGTCAGTTTGGCGCCGTATTTTATTTCGTGGCCGTGCCGCTCGAACCGCCAGACCATGGTGTCGCGGGTGTCGTCTGTCCAATGAATGACGTCGATGAATTCGCCGGTGAGAAAATCGAAGATACCCATGAGATTGATCCTAAGCCGCTGTTTCAGGCACGAAGTGAAGCATGTTTGCCCCGCGGTGCCAAGCATCTGGCGCCCCGCCGGGCAAGGCTGACAGATATATCGGGTGCGGGGCGCGGGTCAGCTGGATCCGCCCCGGCGTTCGGCGATCAGTTGCACCAGAATCGGGCGCGCCGTCTCGAAGCGCATTCCGGGTTTCAGGCGCGGCGAATAAAGCAGGCTCAGCAGCTCTTCGTCATGGGTGGTGAGCAGTGCAAATTCGTCGTCGTCGTTGAAGATGGACGGGCGCGCACGGGGGCTGTCATTGGCCAGGCCCAGACCTTGGGCCAGTTCTTCGTGCACGCAGGATTTGCGCAACAGCGGAGGGTGTTCGGCGCGGATCAGCGCAATGGCGCGGCGGTAGGTGTGATCGTCGTTATTGTCCGAGAACGCCACCACAAGGCAATGGATCGAGCGTGGCAGGGCTTCGAACAGATCAATAGAGGATTGGTTGATATTGGGCACCAGATGCCGGATGCGGGCAATCGCCTGGGCGCGGTCATCCTCGCCCATGAAAAGGACGTTGAAATTGGCGTCCGCGCCGGCGCCCGCGCTGATCGGGTGGCCGGTGACGCGCGCCAGCCGGTCTGCGTAACCGCTCACCACGCGGCGATCAATATCGCGCTGATCGGCCGGAACCGAGGCGCCGAATTCGACCGACATGCGCACCGGGCCGGTCCATTTGCGCAGGCCGCCGGGGCGGCCATCCGATTGCGCCAGCCCGCGGTTGCGCGCGTATTCGTCGTGAAAGGCGATACGCTCGAAATTGCGCAGGACATCGGTGTCGGTGTAGGGGGTGTCCGGCCCGCCGCCATCGGTGCGCATCAGCCCCTGACCGACAAGGCTGGCCTCGACGCGGGTGTAGTATGCGGCCAGTGCCACGCTGCGATCCGAAGGCGCCACCTCCGCGCGTGGCGAAGGCGGGCGTTTTGCCGAAGGGGCGGCGGGCGCGGGCGGCGCCGTGTCGGGCGCGGGCAGATCGGTGCAGGCAGCCATCGCCGCAAGCAAAGCTGCGCTGGTTGCCGTTTTGACCCATTCGTGCGCGCCCATGTCCTCAGCCCTTTGTTGCGGTGGCGACGGTATCGCCCAGCCCGGTCTTGCGCGCCTTGGCCGAGGCGAGCGTATCGCGCAGATCGGCCTCCATCTGCTTGAGATCCTTTTCGGCGGCGGCGCGGCGGGCCTTGCCCTCATCCGCGATTTGCAGGCTTTCCTGAATGGTGCCGATCAGATCGGCGTTGGCCTTTTTCACCGCTTCGATATCGAACACGCCGCGCTCCATTTCGGTGCGGATCACCTTGTTGCTTTCGCGCAGGTTGGCGGCGTTGGCGGTCAGCAATTCGTTGGTCAGGTCATTGGCGCCGCGCACCGCATCGGCCGCCTCGCGGCTACGCTGGATGGTGACCGCCTGCGCCAGCTGCGTTTCCCACAAGGGGACCGTGTTGACGAGGGTCGAGTTGATCTTGGTCACCAGCGACTTGTCGTTTTCCTGAACCAGACGGATCGAGGGCAGCGATTGCATGGTGACCTGACGGGTCAGTTTCAAATCATGCACCCGGCGTTCCAGATCGTCGCGGGCGGCGCGCAGGTCGCGCAACTCCTGCGCTTTCATCACCTTGTCATTCTCGGCGGCCTTTTCGACCTCGGCCTCCTTGGCGGGGATGTCATTTTCGTCCAGCAGGCGGATCTTCTCCTCGCCCGCCGCGATATAAAGCGCCAGTTCGTCATAGAAGGTCAGCGTGCGGTCATATAGCATATCGAGCGATTTGATATCCTTCAGCAGCACATGTTCATGGCGCAGCAGATCATCGGTCACGCGGTCGATCTGGGCCTGCACCTCCTCATATTTGGCTGTGAATTTGGCGAAGGGCGCGGCGCGGCCCAGCAGCTTTTCCCACCATGACCGCTCGCGGCGCACGTCCAGTTCGGACACCGAAAAGCCGCGGATCGTGGTGACGATGCCGCGCAGGGAATCGCCCGCCGGGCCAACATCCTTGTTGCGCACGCCGGCCAGCATGGATTGCGAGATTTCCTGCAATTCGGCCTGCGCGGAGGATCCGAACGATACGATGGATTGCGTATCGGACATATCAATCTGCGCCATGCGGCGCTGGATTTCGGCGGTGCCCGTCTTGCCCGCGTCCTGGAGCGATACGATGGCGTTCGCGTCCTGCGGCATCGGCAGAATGCGCTGGCTGACTTCGGTGATTTCGGCAAGGCTGGCTTCGGCCTTTTGGCGCACGGATTCGGGCATTATCGGTCCTCTTGAAGGGGGGGTGGTGTCTGGGGCAGGGCGACGCCTTCGCGCTCCAGCCGGTCGCGCAGGACGCTGATTTCGATCGCCAGATCGCCTTGGTCGTCCTGCAACAATGTTTGTGTCTTGGCGGCGAAATTCGCCTCCAGATCGTCAAGCAGCGCCATGTATTTCGTGCGCGCCGCATCATCGCCCGAGCGGGCGTAGATATCGGCAAACTTGATCGTCGCGTCGCGCGCACCCATCAGGTAAACGCCGGTGTAGCGGCGTGCAGATGTCAGATCGCGCGGATCCTCCTCAATCGTGCGCAGCATGTCGCGCACGGTGGCCTGAAACCGCTCGACCCGCGCTTCTGCCCGGCGGTCGCCGGCGCGGCGGATCGCATCGGCCATTTGCGCCAGCAGGCCCTCGGCCTTGTCAACGGTGCGGCGGGCGCGGTCTTGCTGGAAGGTGTCGATCCCCTCCATTCCCTTGTCGCGCATCGGATCAAAGCCGAACGACATCATATGCAGCCCGGTTGTGACCGCGCCGTAGAGGGCCGCCGCGATCAGCCCGCCATCGCCCGATAGCGACGCCAGCGCGATGCCTGCGCCCGCGAGGACGGAGGAAAACAGCTTGCGCGGGATGCCGGGCCTGCGCGCAACCTTGCGTTCGTTGTAGGCCGCCTCGGCGCGCAGGCCGTCGCGCAGCAGCCACGCGGACAGCGCCAGTATCGCAGCCGATGACGCCCCCAGTGCCAGCCCGGCAGCGCCCGAGGCCAGTGACGTAAACAGCACGATTGCGGCCGGCGCGAACATCAGGTTCGCGCGCGCACCCACCGGGTCCACGCGCGGGCGCAGGGCGGGCGCGCCTGTCTGCGGCGATCCGTTTTTGTCCGGGCTGAATTTGCCACCGAAACGCTGCGCCATGGCGGTCAGAGCCCGCCCAGAAGGCCGCTGGTCACGCCCAGCATCAACAGGATCAGTGCGGTATAGCTAATGCGTTCCATCAATATCCCTTTACCCGGCGCGGCAATGTCGCGGGCCAGCGCCCTGCCGTCCTGCGCCGCGCGTGTCAGCGCCGATATGGCAGCGCCGACCAGTGCCAGCAGGACGCAGATCAGACATATCAGCAGTACCAGCCGTGCCATGTGTCGCCTTCGTCCCAAGTTGTGCCTGCATCCCCACAAAGGTAGGGGATGCGCCGCGCCGTTACCAGAGGCAACCGTCAAGGATCGGCTTGCCTGACTGCCAGACTGCCTAACGCGCGGGGCCGAGTTTTGGATCCGCCGTCAGGGCGTGCGGCGGCGATGGGGTGCGGCGGGGCGGGCGGTGCGATCGCCGGCGGGGCCGGATCTGGCCCCCGGTTTGCCGCCCGGTTTGAAGTTCGGCTTGTTACCGGGTTTGTCCGGGGATTCTCCAGATTTAGGCCCGGATTTAGGCCCGGGTTTTGCGCCGGGTCTGGGGCCGGATTTCTGCCCCGGCTTGGCGGCGGGTTTTGGTCCCCCGCGGCCACCCGGTTTGGCGGCGCGGCCTTCTTGTGGCTGGGCGGGGCCGGGCTTGCCCGCGAGCGAGACTTTGCGATGCGGCGCGCCCTTGCTTTGCGGTCTGGGCTTGGCGGGCGGTTCTGGAACCTCTGCCGGCTCCAGCCCCAGCTGGTCGCGCAGCACGCGCGGCTTGATCTCCTCCACCGCGCCGGGCGCCAGATCACTTAGCTGGAAGGGGCCATAGCTGACGCGGATCAGGCGGTTGACCGTCAGGCCCACAGCCTCCATCGCGCGGCGCACCTCGCGGTTGCGGCCCTCGCGGATGGCGACGGTGACCCACGCATTCGCGCCCTGCTGGCGGTCCAGCGACACGGCCATCGGCTGAAACCGCTCGCCGTCCAGCACCAGACCCGCGCGCAGCGGCGCAAAGGTGGCGTCGGTCGGGCGGCCATTGACGCGGGCGCGGTATTTGCGCAGCCAGCCGGTGCTGGGCAGCTCCAGCTTGCGCTTGATGCCGCCGTCATTGGTCAGCAGAAGCAGCCCCTCTGACGTGATGTCGAGGCGTCCGACGGTCATCACGCGGGGCAGATCCTCGGGCAGTTCGTCGAAAATCGTGCGGCGGCCCTGTTCGTCGCTGTTGGTGGTCACCAGCCCCGAGGGCTTGTGATACAGCCACAGACGCGCCGGTTCCGGTGTGCCGACCGGCTTGCCGCCCACGGTGATGCGGTCCTGCGGCGTCACGTTCAGCGCGGCGCTGGAAATGACGGAACCGTTGACGGTGACCTGGCCGCTGTCAATCAGACGTTCGGCCTCGCGGCGGCTGGCGATACCGGCGCGCGCGATGACCTTGGCGATACGCTCGCCGGGGGGAGGGGGCTGTGTGCTCATGCGCGTTGGCATAGCGCATACGCCGCCCTTGCGAAAGCAGCTATCGACAGGCAAACAAGGGCAATGCGCTTTATCAGCCATATGGATGCGGCCCTGGCCGAGGCGCGCGCTGCCGCGCAGCGCGGCGAGGTGCCCGTTGGCGCCGTGCTGCTGGATGCGGCGGGCCGGATCGTGGCGCGGGCCGGCAACCGCACCCGCGAGCTGCATGATCCCACGGCCCATGCCGAAATTCTGGCGATCCGCGCCGCCTGCGCCGCGGCCGGATCGCAGCGGCTGGGGGGCCATGTCCTATACGTCACGCTGGAGCCGTGCGCGATGTGCGCCGCCGCGATCGCCGCCGCGCGGCTGAAGGCGGTCTATTTCGGCGCCGCCGATCCCAAATCGGGCGGCGTGTTGCATGGCGCGCGCGTATTCAGCCACCCGCAGGCGCACCATGCCCCGGACGTGTATGACGGCATCAACGCAGATGCGTGTGAAAACCTGCTGACTGATTTCTTTGCGGCAAGGCGCAGATAGGGAAACTCACCGCCCGATCACCCGCTCAAGATGGCTGATGTCGGGGATGATCACATCCGCCAAGGGCCTCAGCTTGTCCTCGGTCCCGGTTCCGCTCAGCACCCCGACGGCCAGCCCTGCGCCGCCGGAGCGGGCAAGTTGCAGATCCTGGATGTTGTCGCCCACCATCGCCGCGGCTGCGGGGGCGGTGCGGGTTTCATGGCAAAAGGCGTAAAGCGCGCCGGGGTCAGGTTTGTGCCCGTAGCCCGAATCGTAGCCGGCGATGAACTGGAAATAGGGCGTCAGCCCCGCGGATTGCAGGAAAACGCGGATCGCCTCTGCGCTGTCGCTGCTGGCCACGCCCATTTTATACCCTTGCGCATGCAGCGCGCGGATCGCGTCATACCCGCCTTGGATGGGGACGGCTGTGCGCATGGCGTGTGTGAATATGCTGTCTATGCCCGCAGTCAGGTCGGCACGTGTCAGCGCCTCGCATTCGGCCAGCCACGCATCGGCAATCTCGGCCGAATTTCCAGCCGCAAACAGCCCGCCCGCATCGGCGCGGCCGGTGTCAGGGTCGGCATCGGCAAGCGCCAGCAGCCGCCGGGCCAGCGCCGGATCGCCGCCGGCGGCAAATTCCGCCGCCTGCAAATTGATCGACGTCCAGGTCGCATGATAGTCCAGCAGCGTCCCGTCCTTGTCAAAAAGGATAGTTTTGATTGTCATATTTACACCAGATTACCGGATCAGGGTGACGCCGCGCGCGCCAGCCAGCCACAGGATGCCGCGCACGATCAGCAGCATGGCCATCACGATTGCCATGATGCAGACCGAAAACGCCGCCGCCTGATTGGTCGCGCCGCGATCGGCCAGTTGCAGCACCGACACGGCGGCCACCTGCGTCTGCGGCGTGATCAGGAAGATCACTGCCGACAGTGACACCATCGCGCGCATGAAGAAAAACACGCCGACCCCCAGCAAGGTGGGCCAGAGCAGCGGCAGCGTCACCTTGAACAGGGTGCGCAGCGCGCCGGCGCCCAGCATGGTCGACGCCTCGTCAAAGGTCGCGCTGACCTGCTTGAGGCTGGTTGTAGTGATCAAAAATCCCTGCGCATGATTGTAGTAGATGTAAAGCAGCACGATCAGCGGGAACGTCCCGTAGAGAAAGTTCAGCGGGTTCGCCAGGCTGTTGAAAGCCAGCACATAGCCAAGCCCCAGCACCATGCCGGGGATCGAGGCGGGCAGTGTCGACAGGAACGATATCGGCCCGCTCAGCGGCGTGCGGAATTTCATCGTGACGATGGACGCGCTGAATACGGCGACCACGCCCAGTGTCGCGGTGGCCAGCGCCACGCCAATGGAATTCCACAATGGCTCGGTCCCGTTCTGCACGTCGAAGGCGTAATGCTCCAGTGTCAGGGTCATGTTGTAGGGCCACAGCTTGACCAGGCTGGCAAAGAACACGATCAGCGGAATCGACAGGAACAGAATGGCAATGAGGGTGGCATAGATGCCGTAGGCCAGATCGCGCCGCAGATTTGGCCGCACGTCAAGGGCGACAGATTTGTCCGTCACCTGCGAATGCTGGCGTTTGGAGATATAGCCGACGATCAGCTTGGACAGGGCCGCCGGCACCAGCAGAACAACACCGATCACGGCGCCCAAATGGAACTGCGCCTGACCGATCACCTTGTTGTAGATTTCGGTCGCCAGAACGCTGAAATCGCCGCCGATCACGATGGCATTGCCGAAATCGGTGATAGACAGCGAGAACGCCACGAAGACCGCCGCCGCAATGCCGTAACGTGTCGAGGGCAGGGTAACGGTGCGGAAAATCTTCCACGGTTTCGCCCCCATGACGATGGCCCCCTCATAAAGCCGCGCATCGGCCACCGCCAGCGCCGCCGACAGGATCAGGAACGCGTAGGGAAAGGTGTAGAGCGTATTGGCAATGGTCACGCCCCAGAACCCGTAGATATCCAGCTCGAACCCCAGGAACCTGTTGAAAACGCCATTGCGCCCCAGCAGAAAAATTAGCCCCTGCGCCTGTATCAGCGACGGCGCGAAAAGCGGTGCCATCACCACCATCCGCAGCACGGATTTCAACACAACATTCGTGCGTTGCAGCGCGTAGGCATAAAAATAGGACAGTGTCACCGCACCGATCGCCGACAGGCCGGCCATGCCCAGACTGTTGCGCACCAGCTCCCAAATGCGCGGATCGCCGAGAGTGGCGACATAGTTGCCAAGCCCCGCGCCACCCCCCACATCGAAGCTGCGCCAGAGGATGGCAAAAACCGGCACAAGGAAGAACACCGCAAGA
This sequence comes from Roseovarius dicentrarchi, assembly GCF_003316635.1. Taxonomy (GTDB): domain Bacteria; phylum Pseudomonadota; class Alphaproteobacteria; order Rhodobacterales; family Rhodobacteraceae; genus Roseovarius; species Roseovarius dicentrarchi. The sequence goes on from NZ_QNQP01000016.1 coordinate 37,869, forward strand.
CCGGCAATGACGCAGATCGACAGGATCAGCGATACGGCCCCGTCGCCCAGCTTGGGCAACCGGCGGCGCTGCGGGCGGGCGGATGCGCCGGCCATCAGCGCAGCACCTGCAATGCCTGCGCGGGGAACCGGGCGGTCACCTTTTCGCCAATGCCGGGCGCCTGAACCAATCCGTTCATTTCCACCTCAAGCGTTTGGTCCGGCGCGCAGTCAGGCCGCAGCGCGATATGCTGCAAATTGCCCATGTAGCGCGTTCCTGTCACCGTGCAGGGCAGGGCGTTGTCGCCTGCATCCGCATTGCCGAGCAATGTGATCGCTTCGGGCCGCAGGCCCAGCGTGGTGGCCCCGTCCAGCGGGCCGGGCAGGGACAAAGCGGCCTCCCCGTATCGCGCAGTGCCATCCGGGCCCGCGCTGACCGGAAGCAGGTTGATCGCGCCGATAAAATCGGCAACGAACTGCGTCTTGGGCCGTGCATAGAGATCGCGCGCCGTGCCGACCTGCTCGATCTCGCCGTCGCGCAGGACAACGATCTGATCGGCCATTTCCAGCGCCTCGTTCTGGTCATGGGTGACCATCACCGTCGTGATGCCGAATTGCTGCTGGATATTGCGGATCTCGCCGCGCAGCCCCGCGCGCACCTTGGCATCGAGCGCCGACAGCGGCTCGTCCAGCAGCAGAAGCGACGGCTCGGGCGCAAGGGCGCGGGCAATGGCGACGCGCTGCTGCTGCCCGCCCGACATCTGCTCGGGCAGTTTGTCCGCCTGATCGCCCAGATGCACAAGGTCCAGCATCTCGCGCGCCCGCTCGCGCCGGCGCGCACGGCCCCAACCGCGGCATTCCAGCCCGTATTGCACGTTGCGGATCGCCGTGAGGTTGGGAAACAGCGAATAGGATTGAAAGACGACGCCAAAATTACGCTCGGACGGGGGCGTGTCCGACAGATCCTCGGACCCCAGCATGATCTGCCCCGAATCCGGCGTCTCCAGCCCGGCGATGACGCGCAGCAGCGTGGTCTTGCCACAGCCGGACGGTCCCAGAAAACAGGTCAGACTGCCTGCCGGAATGGTCAGCGACAGGTTGTTCAGCGCCCTGACCGGGCCGTAGGTCTTGGTGATATTCCGGACATCGAGATCCATGAGGCGCCTTCAATTCTTTGGAAAAAAGCGCCCCGCACCGCAGGGGCGCGAGGCACTGACAGGCCGGGGAGAATCCCCCTCAGCCGGTACGCAGCATTCAGCGCTCGTAGCGCTTTTCCCACTCCGAAATGATCGCGGTGCGGTCTTCGGCAGCGGCGGCAAAATCGGTGGGATGCAGCACGTCCGAGGTGTCCTGCGGCAGGCCGGCATCAAGGAACTCCTGCGGCTTCTCGCCGCCCGGCATGGTCACGATCGCCTTCCACTTGCCATAGGCGGTCGCCGCCTCGGGTGTCACTGTCCAGTCGAGGAAACGCTTGGCGTCTTCCTTGTTGTCCGAGGATGCCACCAGCGCGTTCGCCTCCAGCTCGTTGCCGGAGCCTTCGGAGGGGATGACCATGGTGATCGGATATCCCTCGTTGATGTTCTTGATCGCGCGCATGTCGTAGGACGCACCGACCACATATTCACCGGCGGACGCCGCATGGCAGGGCTTGGAGCCGGACTTGATATATTGCGCGACGTTCTTGTCCAGCTTGTCGAGGAAGGCCCAGCCATCCTCTTCGCCCATCATCTGCAAGAGCGAGCTGATCTGGATGTAGCCCGTACCGGACGATGCGGGGTTCGGCATCACGACCTCGCCCTTGAACGCCGGATCGGTCAGGTCCGCCCAGGATGTCGGCATCTCCAGGCCCTTGTCCTTCAGCCGCTCGTTGTTGACGCAAAAGGCGGCCATGTATCCCGACACGGCAAACCATTTGTCCTCGGGCGACCGGAACTGCGCCGGGATCTGCTTGACGCCATCGGGGGCGTAGGGCTCCAGCGTTTTTTCGATCTGCGGGTTGACGATCGCCGACGCGGCAAAGCCCCACAGAACGTCATGCTGGGGGTTGCCCTGCTCGGCGATGATGCGCGCGACCAGATCGCCCTGCGACAGGCGCAGCATGTTCATTTCGACATCCGGCATCGCCTCGCGTGCCAGATCGAGGAACGCCGCCGCCTCGTCCTCCTCGTAGGATGTGTAGATGGTCAATTCGCCCGCCGTGGCGGCGGTGCTCATCATCAATGCAGATATCAGGGTGACTGTCTTGAAAGTCATATTGGTCCTCGTCGCTTGGGATTTCGGAGTTTCGCTGAAAGGTAGCCTACAAATTGTAAGGAATATGACAAGCGAAATGTAAAATTTCTTCCAAAAGCGTGCAAGTCACCATATTTTGAGTATATCATGACGACACATTCTACCCCAGCCCGCTGGCCGCGCCCCGGCAAAGACGAATCGGACAACCGCCAATGAAGATCGCCCCCGATAAAAAGGAAATGCGCCGCCGCGCCCTGTCACAGATTGTCGAAGAGTACGGCCATATCAGCCTGACCGAGGCGGCGAAAAACCTCGGCGTGTCTGTGCAGACCGTGCGCCGCGACGCGCTTGAACTGGAACAGCAGGGATGCGCGCGGCGCACCCACGGCGGCATCGCCTTTACCGGCGCGCTGGACCGCGGTGCCTACCAGCAACGTCGCCGCACCCAAACTGCTGAAAAGAAACGGATCGCGGGCCGTATCGCCGATCTGGTGCCGGACGGGGCCACGGTGTTTCTGGATATCGGAACCACCTGCGAGGCGGTTGCACTGGCCCTGCTTGAACGCCGCAACCTCAAGATCGTCACCTACAGCATCCGCAGCGCGATGCTGTTTGACGGGCGCGAGGATTTCACCGTTGTCATACCCGGCGGCGTCGTGCGCCACATCGACGGCGCAATCATCGGCACCGGCGCCGCAGATTTCATCGCGCAATTCAATTTCGACTACGCCATCATCGCTGTCAGCGGCATGGATATGCAAGGATGCCTGCGCGACGACGACGATTTCGAAGTGCAGCGCGTCCGCATCGCCATGGCCCAATCGCGCAAGATCGTGCTGGCCTTGACCTCGAACAAAATCGGCACGGGCGGGCTGGTCAAGCTTTGCGATCTGCGCGAAATCGACATTCTTGTAACCAACGACCAACTGCCGCCACCGCTTTGCGATCTGGTCATCCAGACCGATATCGACATCGTACCCCTCTGAGCGCCTGCTGCCGAAGCAAATTTCGACACAGCCCTATTGCGAGCAAATCGCCGGTCCCCCCAGTCCGAGCCGCACAGGGAACGGTGCCAGCCCACGGGTGTCACCGCGAAAGATACCGGTTGGAACCGTCTGCCTGCTATCGAATTTCGCCGCTGCTTGCCCCCTTCCTTATCCCTGCTCAGTGTACTCTATGAACCACCGACCGTTAAGAAAGCGCTAAAACCGGCAAGAAAACCCAAAACCACACTGAGAACTGTTTTTTCCTTGAAAGGGGCGATCCTTGGTGCCCCTCCCATGTTTTTTCTTGGTAAAAATACCCAAATTCCGCGGTCAGAGGTCAATCGCCTCCATCACCTGTGGCTCGATGACGTTGACGCCGGGCAGGGCCGCAACCATGGCGTCGGCGTTTTGCTCCAGCGCATCAAAGGTGCGGTAATGGCAGGGGATGACGGTCTTGAAATCGAAAAATGTCCTGGCCGCATAGGCCGCGCGGCGCATGTCCATGGTGAAATGTCCGCCAGCACAAAGGATGCCGATCTCGGGCGCGTGCAGCGCCTGAAACACGCCCATATCGGCCATCACATCGGTATCGCCGCTCAGATAAATGGTGCGGCCGTCGTGCTTGATCATGTAGCCGCACTCGCTGCCTGCCGCCTGCGGGCCGTCCTTGCCGGCAAAACTGCTGGAATGGGTGGCGTGGACCATGGTCACGCGCACGCCGCCCAGATCGACGGTGCCGCCCTTGTTGAAACCGATTGTCTCGATTCCCTCATTCTCGGCCCAGTGGTTCATCAGGTCGAACTGGCCAACCACCGGGATCGCCAGATCGCGCGCCAGATCCAGCGTGTCGCTGGCGTGGTCGAAATGGGCATGGGTCAGCAGGATATGCGTCGCGCCTTGGGTCGCGGCATCGTGCTGCGCCTCGGGTAGCATCGGATTGCCGGTCAGCCACGGATCAATCAGCAGCGTCTGCCCGCCCCATTCGATCCGGAAAGAACTGTGTCCAAGCCAGATGATCTTCATAGTCTTGCCTCCGTCATTGTTTTGCCAACGCTAGCACAGCGCGCGCCGCGTGCCACCGGTTCCGCCCCGGATTGGCCCGGAATACTTGCACCCGCTCCGGGGCGGCGCTAAACGCAGGGCTGACGCTCAATTCCAGAGGATCGCCCATGTCCATCGACACCAAGATCGCCGCGCGGGTGGCCAAACTGGCCCGCATCCGCGTCGAAGATGACGCGCTGCCCGCGCTGGCCGCTGAATTCAACACCATCCTCGGCTTTATCGAGCAGCTGGGCGAAGTGGATGTGGACGGGGTCGAGCCGATGACATCCGTCACCCCCATGCGCCTGCCGCGCCGCGCCGACGCGGTGACCGATGGCAGCCAGCAGGCGGCGGTTCTGTCGAATGCGCCCGATGCGCGCGAAGGGTTTTTTGCTGTGCCGAAGGTGGTGGAATAATGTCCGATCTGAACAAACTGACCATCGCGGATGCACGCGACAGCCTGCGCCGCGGCGACATCACCAGCGCCGAACTGACCGAGGCATGCCTGACCGCCATTAGCGGCGCCGGCGCTCTGAACGCGTTCGTCCACGACACCGCGCAAATCGCGCGTGACATGGCTGCTGCTGCCGACAAACGCCTGCAAGCGGGCGATGCGCCCGCCCTGTGCGGCATCCCGTTGGGCATCAAGGATCTGTTCTGCACCAAGGGCGTGGCCAGTCAGGCCGCCAGCGGCATCCTCGACGGGTTCGTGCCGGAATACGAATCGACCGTCACCGCGAAACTGTTCGAGGCGGGCAGCGTCATGCTGGGCAAGCTGAACATGGACGAATTCGCCATGGGATCATCGAATGAGACCAGCGTTTATGGCAATGCGGTCAATCCGTGGCGCCGCGCGGGCGACGATGCGGCGCTGACGCCGGGCGGCTCGTCCGGTGGCTCTGCTGCCGCTGTCGCGGCTGATCTGTGCCTTGGCGCGACCGGCACCGATACGGGCGGCTCCATTCGCCAGCCTGCCGCCTTTACCGGCATCACCGGGATCAAGCCGACCTACGGGCGCTGCTCGCGCTGGGGGGTGGTGGCGTTCGCCTCGTCCCTGGATCAGGCCGGGCCGATGACGAAAACCGTGCGCGATTCGGCGATCATGCTGGGCGCGATGTGCGGCCACGATCCCAAGGACAGCACCAGCGCCGACATGGCCGTGCCGGATTTCGAGGCGATGCTGTCGGGCGACATATCCGGCAAGGTGATCGGCATCCCCAAGGAATACCGCATGGACGGCATGCCGTCCGAGATCGAAAAGCTGTGGGCAGACGGCACCGCGATGCTGAAGGATGCAGGCGCCGAAATCCGCGACATTTCCCTGCCGCACACCAAATACGCGCTGCCCGCCTATTACGTCATCGCCCCGGCCGAGGCGTCCAGCAACCTCGCGCGCTATGACGGCGTGCGCTATGGCCACCGGGCCAAACTGGCGCCGGGCGACGGCATCACCGAGATGTACGAGAAAACCCGCGCCGAAGGCTTCGGCGCGGAGGTGCAGCGCCGCGTCATGATCGGCACCTATGTGCTGTCGGCGGGCTTCTATGACGCCTATTACAATCGCGCGCGCAAGGTGCGCACCCTGATCAAGCGCGATTTCGAGCAGGTGTTCGAGGCCGGCGTTGATGCGATCCTGACCCCCGCCACCCCCAGCGCCGCCTTCGGTCTGGGCGAGATGGCCAGCGCCGATCCGGTGCAGATGTATCTGAACGACGTCTTTACCGTGACGGTCAATCTGGCGGGCCTGCCCGGCATCACCGTGCCGGCCGGGCAGAACGCCGAAGGGTTGCCCTTGGGGCTGCAACTGATCGGGCGGCCGTGGGAAGAGGGCGATCTGCTGAATTGCGCCTACGCGCTGGAGCAGGCGGCCGGTTTTGTAGCCAAGCCTGATAAATGGTGGTAAATGCGCGAGTCTCATGCAAGCGAGGCGAATGTGACTAAGCGAATTCTTATGGCAGGTGCGGCCCTTGTGGCATTGGGCGCCTGCGCACCCACCATTCCCGAAAGCGGCCCCGACAGCGGCGCCGGTGTCGGATTTGGCAGCTATAGCGAATATGAGGCCCGGCAGGCGGCGCGCGAGGCGCAGCTGACGGGTGCGGCGCTGCCCGCGCCGGACGCGGTCAGCAGCCAGCCGCTCGGCGGGCCTGCCAGCGGCAGCAATGAGGCCGACGATATCGCGGCCCAGACCCGCGCGGCACTGGGCACCGACCCGGAGGATCTGGCGGCCAATTCGGGCAAGCCGATCGTTCAGGCCGGCCCAAATAACCCTGCGCCGCAGATTGCCGATGCGCCGGGCATTTCGGATGAAAACAGCTTTGACGCGGTCAGCGCGAACCGCTCGATCGAGGATGACGCGGCCCGCGTGGCGGCGCAGCGCCAGCAGTATCAAATCGCATCGGTTCAGTCCGTCCCCAGCCGCGATGGCAGCGAGGGGCCGAACATCGTCGCCTATGCGCTTAGCAGCAAACATGCGCCCGGCACGCAGATCTACCAGCGCATCGGGCTGAACAAACAGTCGAAATTTGAACGCAACTGCGCGGTCTATCCCGGCCCGGATATGGCGCAGATCGCCTTTTTGGAAAAGGGCGGGCCAGAGCGGGACCGTCTGGGGCTGGATCCTGATGGCGACGGGTTTGCCTGTTCGTGGGATCCGCGCCCGTTCCGCAAGGCCGCTGGCGGCTAAATCATGCAGCCCGGTGGCTCCACCGCGGACGGGCCTGACGCGATCTGGCAACCATCACCCAATTTCAGCGCGCGCCGGGATGGCGCGCGGCCTGACATCCTTTTGCTGCACTACACCAACATGGCGACAGCCGGCGCAGCGGCGGCGCGTCTGTGCGACCCTGCGGCGGGCGTGTCCTGTCATTATCTGATCGCCGAAGATGGCAGGCTATGGCAATTCGTGGACGAGGCGCAGCGCGCCTGGCATGCGGGGCAGGGGTGCTGGGGGGATGCGGGCGATGTCAATTCGCGGTCCATCGGGATTGAGCTGGCAAATCGCGGCGACCATCCGTTTCCCGAACCGCAGATGCGCGTGCTGGAACGGCTGATGCGCTGCATCATGGCGCGCTGGCAGATCACGCCCGCCCGCGTCCTGGGCCACTCGGACATTGCCCCTGACCGCAAGGACGATCCCGGCCCGCATTTTGACTGGCGGCGGCTGGCGCTTTGCGGCCTGGCGATCTGGCCTGAGCCGGCACCGGCGGCAGATACGACCGACTTTCGCGCGCTTGCCGGCCAGGTTGGCTATGGTGCAGAATTTTCCGATGCGGATATACTTGCGGCGCTGCGCCTGCGCTGGCGCCCGTGGGCCTGCGGGCGCGCGGACGGTCTGCCGGAAGCGGAGGATATGGCGATACTATCGGATATCGCCGCGCGCTTTGCCGTTGACCGGGACAGGCGGGGCGCTTAACTGAGGTTTGCGCGGAGGGCCGGATGGCCGCTTGAGCGGAGCGCGCTCTGTTTGGGAGGAAAGTCCGGACTCCACAAGGCAACGGTGCCGGGTAACGCCCGGCCGGGGTAACCCGAGGGAAAGCGCCACAGAAAACAGACCGCGTTCGTTGATCGGGCGTAAGGGTGAAACGGTGGGGTAAGAGCCCACCGCGGGGCTGGCAACAGCGCCGGCACGGCAAGCCCCACCGGGAGCAATGCCAAATAGGGACCGCGCGCGGGGCAGGTCGGCAGTGCCGATACCGCCCGCAGGCACGTCTTGGCCCGGCGGTCCGGGTTGGCAGCCAAAGGGGCGGTGGTAACACCGTCTTTAGATGAATGGCCATCCAGGGGCGGGTTTCGGCCCGCTCTGGACAGAATCCGGCTTACAGGCCCTCCGCGCATTAATGGGACCGAAGATTCGAAAATTCTGCGAATTTTCGGGCAGCGCCCGATTATTTACGGTGCGATTGCATGTGCTGACGGTATTTGGGTATTTGGGCCAAGAAAAAACCGGGGCGCCGGGGCGCCTATATGGGCAAATGCGGTTGACTCGGAGGCTGGCGGGGTTAAAAGGCAGACAAATGTATTCACCGGCAGCGCCGCTGCCCGGCGCAGGAGATAAAAAATGGCGAAGCCGACCACAATCAAGATCCGCCTGAACTCGACCGCGGGCACCGGCCACTTTTACGTGACCAAGAAGAACGCGCGCACGATGACCGAGAAGATGGCGATCAAGAAGTATGATCCCGTTGTGCGCAAGCATGTCGAGTATAAGGAAGGCAAGATCAAGTAAGGTCTGCCGGATCCTGCAAGTCATGAAAGCCGTGCTTGATAGCGCGGCTTTTTGTTTTTCAGCCGTCTTTGCGTGCCGGGCAGCGATTGAGAATGAGGTAATGCAATGCCAACTGGCAAACCCCAGCCGGCCTTTGTGCTGGTGCGTCCGCAGATGGGCGAAAATATCGGCGCGGCTGCGCGCGCCATGTGGAACTTTGGCCTCGACCGGATGCGCGTCGTTGCACCGCGCGATGGCTGGCCCAGTGCCAGCGCCGTGGCGATGGCCAGCGGCGCGGGGCGCCTGTTGGACGAGGCGCTGCTGGTCGCCGATGTGCCGGGGGCGCTGGACGGTTGCCACTATGTTTATGCCACGACAGCGCGGGGGCGCGAGCTGACCAAGCCGATTTTCAGCCCCGAGGATGCGATGCGCGACGCCGCGCGCCGGATTGCAGGCGGCCAGAAGGTAGCGGTCATGTTCGGGCCGGAGCGGTCGGGGCTGGAGAATGACGACGTGGTGCGCGCGAATGCGATCATCACGGTCCCGGTCAATCCTGAGTTTCCCAGCCTGAACCTGGCGCAATGTGTGCTGCTGACGGCCTATGAGTGGCGCCGCGCCGCCGATGCGCTGCCTGCCAGCCACGTGCATATGCACAACACGCAATGGGCCGATCAGGTCGAGGTGGAGGCGCTTGCGGCGCATTACGACGCGCGGATGGACGAGGCCGGGTTTTTCTACCCCGACCACAAGTCCGCGATCATGCGCCAGACCTTGCGCAACTTCTGGTCGCGCATGCCGCTGACGCAGGCCGATACGCGGCTGCTGCATGGTATTCTGCGGCAGATGGTCCGCTGGAAGGATCGTGGGGGCGGCGGCGCTTGATGGGGCGGCACGTGCGCACTAATGTCTGCGGGGAGCGATCCGAGGAGCAGTGACAGTGGCAGAGAAACGCAGCATTTTTCAGGAAGTGGACACCAAAGGGGATGTTCGCGTTCAGCCAAGGGGAGGCATGATCGACAAGGGGCGGCGCGGTGCGCGGCGCGGGATCCGGCTGTGGATGATGGTGCTGTTTGCGTTGGTCGTGGTGATGATTGCGGTTGGCGGTCTGACACGGCTGACCGATAGCGGCCTGTCGATCACGGAATGGCGGCCGCTGACAGGTGCGCTGCCGCCTTTGAGCCTGGCCGAATGGCAGGCCGAATTCGCGCTGTATCAGGCGATCCCGGAGTTTCAGGTTGTAAACAGCTGGATGAGCCTTGAGGATTTCAAGGTGATCTATTGGTGGGAATGGGGCCACCGGCAACTGGGCCGGGTGATTGGCCTGGTCTGGGCGGTGGGTTTCTTTGGCTTTCTGGTGGCGCGGCAGATCCCTGCGGGCTGGACCGGGCGGCTGTTGCTCTTGGGCGCGCTTGGCGGGTTGCAAGGTGCGGTCGGCTGGTGGATGGTCTATTCCGGGCTGGGCGGCGACCGGACGGATGTGGCGTCCTACCGGCTTGCCACGCATCTGGGGCTGGCATTTGTCATCCTGGGCTTTATCGCGTGGTACATGCTGCTGCTGGGACGGCCTGAGCGGGACATCCTGCAGGCCCGGCGCGGCCGCGAAGCGCGTCTGTTCGGGCTTGGCACCGGCTGGCTGCATTTCACCTTTGTTCAAATACTCATTGGTGCGCTGGTCGCGGGTATAGATGCCGGGCGCAGTTATACAGAATGGCCGCTGATGGGCGGGGGCTTGTGGCCGCCGCAGATGATGGTGTTCGAGCCGTGGTGGCGCAATTTCTTTGAAAATCCCGGCACTGTGCAGTTCATCCACCGCATGACCGGCTACGTGTTGCTGGCGTTTTCGGTGGTCGTGCTTTTGCGCGGACGGCGCAGCGCCTATACCGCGACGCGCAGTGCGTTTACGCTGGCGTTCTGCGCGATACTCGCGCAGGTTGTTCTGGGCATTGTGACGGTGCTTTTGGCGGCGCCGTGGCACGTTGCAATCCTGCATCAGTTTCTGGCGGTCATCGTCTGGGTGCTGATCCTGCGGGCCCGGTTTCATGCCGGATATCCGCTGGCGCAATCGGTAAGGGGCACGTGATATGAGCGCGTTCGATGATCTGATGGCCCATCAGCGCCAGACCGAGGCGTTGGCCCAGATCGCCGGGCGGCTGTCATGGGACCGCGAGACGGTGATGCCGTGCGGCGCCGCCGCGCAGCGGTCCGAGGAGACGGGCGCGCTGCATGCGGTGCTGCATGCGCGCCGCACCGATCCGCGCATCGGCGACTGGCTGGAGACAGCAGAGGATGCGCCGCTGGGGCAGGTGGCGGCGGCACAGCTGCGCCATATCCGCCGCAGTTTTGAGCGCACGCAGCGCGTGCCCGAGCATCTGGCGACGGCCCTTGCGCGCACGGCGGCGCTGAGCCAAGGCAAATGGGCCGAGGCGCGCGCGACTGATGACTACGCCGCCTTTGCACCTGTGTTGGCTGAAATTCTGGCCCTGAAGCGCGAGGAGGGGGCGGCGCTGGCCGAGGGCGGCGACGTCTATGACGCCATGCTGGACGATTACGAGCCGGAGGCAAAGGCGGCGGACCTTGATGCGATGTTCGGCGCGCTGCGCCCCGGACTGATCGCGCTGCGCGAATCGGCGCTGGCTGGCACGCCGGCGCCGCAGCTGTCGGGGCGGTTCGACGTGACCGCGCAGATGCAACTGGCGCAGCAACTGGCCGCTCTTTGCGGTTATGACATGACGCGCGGGCGGCTGGACAAGGCTGTGCATCCCTTCTCCAGCGGGTCGGGCGACGATGTGCGCATCACCACCCGCACCGCGGAAGACGATCCGTTCAACTGCCTTTATTCAACGATGCACGAGGCTGGCCATGCCGTGTACGAGCAATCGATCGATCCCGCCTATGCGCTGACCCCGCTGGGGGCGGGGGTGTCGATGGGTGTGCATGAAAGCCAGAGCCGGATCGTCGAAAATCAGCTGGGCCGCAGCCGCGCCTTTACCGGCTGGCTATATGGCCGGATGCGCGATGTGTTCGGCGATTTTGGCATCGACGGGGAGGATGCGTTTTACGCGGCGGTCAACAGTCTGCATCGCGGATTTATCCGGGCGGAGGCAGATGAGGTGCAGTATAATCTGCACATCCTCATGCGGTTTGATCTGGAGCGGGCGCTGGTGGCCGGTGATCTGTTGCCGGCGGATCTGGAAGCGGCGTGGAATGACCGGTTCGAGGCTGATTTCGGCTATCAGGTGCCGCGCGCATCGCTGGGATGTTTGCAGGACGTGCATTGGTCCGTCGGGTTGTTCGGGTATTTCCCGACCTACAGTCTGGGCAATGTCTATGCCGGCTGTCTTGCCGTCGCGCTGCGCCGTGCGGTGCCGGATCTGGACGCCGAATTGGCGCAGGGCAACATGGCGTCGGCCATGGCGTGGCTGCGCGAGACTGTGCAGCAGCATGGCGGGCTTTATCCCCCGCGCGAATTGATCACGCGGGCCTGCGGCACTGCGCCAAGCGAGGCGCCGCTGATGGCGTATCTGCAAGAGAAATTCGGCGCGCTCTACCCGGCGCAGTGATCGCAGGCGCCGCGCGTTATCCGCCGCTGCGGTAGGCGGCCTGAGTGCGGTCCAGTTGCGCCGTGGCTGCGGCGATATCAGCGGCTGAATTGCCCAATGTATAGTCAATATCGCTGGCCAGCGCCGCCACTGGCGCGCCTTTGGCGGCGGCATCCTGCACCAGGTCGTGGATCAGATCGAAATCATCGCCCTGCATTTCATAAACGCTCAGCAGTGATCCGGCGGCGTCCAGGAATTCGGCCTTCGCAGGCGAATCGTCGGGGCCGGTGGCGGCGTCCAGCGCGCTGTATCCGCTGGCGGCCAGGCGCCGCGCCTCGGTGCCGCAGGGCTTGATATCGGGGGCTGCTGCGCCGGGCGCGCCGCGTGTCAGGGCGGCGATGCGGCCGGCGCAGGCGTGGGAATGGCTGGCAGAGGCGGCGACGGCCTCGCGCACCGGGGCGATCACCGCGCTGCGTTTGGCCGGTGCATCGCCGCCGCTGCCACCAAGGTAATTCCACAGCGCGAAAATCGCCACGCCCGCCACCGCCAGACTGGAGACCAGCGCGATCAGTTTCGACATCGGGCGCGGGGGCGCGGCGTTCATGCGCCCTCCGAAGATGTCCCGCCCGATGTGTCGGTTGAAACCTCTATCGGTGCCTCGCCCTCGACCATATCCTCGTCCGGCTGTTCGGCAATCCAGGCAACGCTGACCACGGTTTCGTTTTTACCGGTGTTGAACACTGTCACGCCGCCGGCACTGCGCGAGCGGAAGGAAATGCCCCTGACCGGGACGCGGATCGACTGCCCGCGCGAGGTGGCCAGCATGATCTGATCCTCCAGCGTCACCGGGAACGATGCCACCAGCGGCCCGCCGCGCATTGCCTTGTCCATCGCCGCGACGCCCATGCCGCCGCGCCCGCGCACCGGATAATCGTGGCTGGAGCTGAGCTTGCCGCTGCCTTGGGCGGTGATGGTCAGGATCAGCGCCTCGGCGGCTTGCATTTCAAGGAAACGCTCCTGCGGCAGGGCGGCGTTTGCGTCGCCCTCATCCTCTGCGGCGTCCAGCTCTTCCTCGGTCAGACCGGCCTGCTGTCGGCGCATTTTGAGATAGGCGGCGCGTTCGTCCGACGTGGCATCGAAATGCGGGATGATCGACATGGAAACGACGCTGTCACCGCCGGTCAGGCGGATGCCCCGCACGCCCAGGCTGGCGCGGCTGTTGAAGACGCGCACATCCGTTGCGGGGAACCGGATGGCCCGGCCCGAAGACGTGACCAGCATCACGTGATCGTCGTTGGAGGCGATCCGCGCATTGATCAGCGTGATCCCGGCGTTTTCCTCTTCGAACCGCATGGCGATCTTGCCGTTGGCGCGCACATTGGTGAAATCGGACAGCTTGTTGCGGCGCACCGTCCCGGCAGAGGTGGCAAAGACGACCTGAAGATCGTCCCATTCGGATTCGTCGCGGTCAACCGGCATCACGGCGGCAATGGACACCCCCGTGGGGATCGGCAGGATATTGACGATCGCCTTGCCCTTGGACGTGCGGCCGCCCTGTGGCAGGCGCCATGTCTTCAGCTTGTAGACCATGCCATCGGTGGTGAAGAACAGCAGCTGCGTATGGGTGTTGGCCACGAAAAGGGTAGTGACGACATCCTCATCCTTGGTGGACATGCCCGACAGCCCCTTGCCGCCCCGCTTCTGGGCGCGGAAATCGGTCAGGGCGGTGCGTTTGATATACCCGCCCGAGGTGATGGTGACGACCATATCCTCACGCTCGATCAGGTCCTCGTCATCCATATCACCGGACCAGTCGACGATCTGGGTACGGCGCGGCACGGCGAACAGCTCGCGCACTTCGGTCAATTCGTTGCTGATGATTTCCATGATCCGATCGCGCGAGGCGAGAATGGCAAGGTAGTCCTTGATCTTGCCCGCCAGGTCGCGCAGCTCGTCGGTGACTTCCTTGACGCCAAGTTGGGTCAGGCGTTGCAGGCGCAGCTCCAGAATGGCGCGGGCCTGAATTTCCGACAGGTTATAGGTGCCGTCCTCGTTGGCGGTGTGGGTGGGATCGTCGATCAGCGCGATATATTCCAGAATATCGCCCGCGGGCCAGCGCCGCTCCATCAGGCGGACGCGCGCGTCGGCAGCATCGGCAGAGGCGCGGATGGTTGCCACCACCTCGTCCACGTTGCTGACGGCGACGGCCAGACCGCACAGGATATGACTGCGCTCGCGCGCCTTGCGCAGCAGATAGGCGGTGCGGCGGGCAACCACATCCTCGCGGAAGTCGATGAAGCAGCTCAGGAACCGAAGCAGGGTCAGCTGCTCGGGGCGGCCGCCATTGAGGGCCAGCATGTTGCAGCCGAAATAGGTCTGCATCGGGGTGAAGCGGAACAGCTGATTCAGCACCACCTCGGCCGTTGCGTCACGCTTCAGCTCGATTACCACACGCACGCCGTCGCGGTCGGATTCGTCCTGCACGTGGGCGATTCCCTCGATCCGCTTTTCACGGGCGGATTCGGCGATACGCTCGATCATGGTGGATTTGTTCACCTGATAGGGAATTTCGTCGATGATGATTGCCCAGCGGTCCTTGCGGATCTCCTCGACCCGCGTTTTGGCGCGCACGATGACGCTGCCGCGCCCCTCAAGATACGCCTTGCGCGCGCCGGACCGGCCCAGCATCATGCCGCCGGTGGGAAAATCGGGGCCGGGGATGTATTCAATCAGGTCTTCGGAAGTCAGATCGGGGTTCTCGATCAGCGCCAGCGTCGCGTCGATCACCTCGCCCAGGTTATGGGGCGGGATGTTGGTGGCCATGCCGACGGCAATGCCGCCCGCGCCGTTGACCAGCATGTTGGGGAAGCGCGCGGGCAAAACGGTAGGCTCGCGGTCCTTGCCATCATAGTTATCCTGAAAATCGACGGTTTCCTTGTCGATATCGGCCAGCAGATAGGCGGCGGGTTTGTCCATCCGCACTTCGGTATAACGCATGGCGGCGGCGTTATCGCCGTCCATGGAGCCAAAGTTTCCCTGACCATCGAGCAGCGGCAGCGACATGGAAAAATCCTGCGCCATGCGCACCAGCGCGTCATAGATCGCGCTGTCCCCGTGGGGGTGGTATTTACCCATCACGTCGCCCACGGCGCGCGCCGATTTGCGATAGGGTTTGTCGTGCGTATTGCCACCCTCGAACATCGCATAGAGGATGCGGCGATGCACCGGCTTCAGCCCGTCGCGCAGATCGGGGATCGCGCGGCTGACGATCACCGACATCGCGTAGTCCAGATAGGACGTCTTCATCTCTTCTTCGATGGACACGGACGGGCCGTCGAATACGGGCCGCTCGGGCATCATTTCGTCCATGTCTTCGGGGGGTTGCGGCGTATCGGTCAAAACTGGGCCTACCTTGTCGCGTCATTCCACATTTGGTGTATGAAACCTATACCACCGCCATGATATGGGGTGCAATGGCCCAGTTCTGCGCGCCTTGGCAGCCATGAGGTATGCCTGCTAACAAATTGTTTTCATTGAAAATTAATTTCCCTGTGGCACGATTGATCTGTCGGGCAGCAAAGGAGGATGTGACATGCCGATGAGCGAGACGGAAATGATGCTGAAAGGGTACGGGTTGACCACTGCCGAATTCTTCTACGGGATGCCTGATTATGTCCATGTTCTGAACAGTTACATCTGGCAGGAATACGATACGGCGCCGGATCATCCCAACCTGTTCAAATTCGTGGAATTCTGGCAGCGGGAACTGGACGGCCCGCTGCATTCGGTCCGGTTCAGCCACCGCAAGATGATCGCGCCGGGTGAATGGCGTAATGTGACGGGGGAATTTACGCTGCACTGACCGGCGTGGCGGGGCAGGGATGTCCTGCCCCATGCGCGGCACAATCCCCGGTCAGGGGATGATGCGGCTGTATTTCATACCTTCAAGCGACGCGCCCGCCATCAGGCCGGCCTGCCCGAACACGACCGCGATGACCGGGGAGGTCGATGTCGTCGTCTCGGCGCGCAGGTTTTCTGCGGTGTCCTTGAACACATATTCCAGATCGGCGCCCGCCGCCCAGCCCGAAGATCTGCGGAAATTGGCCAGCGCGCTTTCGGTCATGAAAAACAGAACATGCGCAAACTGCTGCGCGCCGATCTGAAGGCCGATACTGCCCTTGGTGGCGGAATAATAATCGACCGTCTGGTTGTTGATGCGCAGCGCGCCGCGCCCGTATCCACCGCCAAGGCCAAGCCCGGCCTCGGTGATCAGGGGCATCACCAGCATGCCGGTGGATTTTTCATACAGCGCGCGTGTGCCGGGGTATCTGTCGTACAGATATCGCAAGGTTGTATCGACCCGCGCGTCGATCTGCTGGGGCGCCGCGCTGCCGACGCCGTTGCCGCAACCGGCCAGTGCCGTACCGCCCAGCCCGAGGGCGCCCAGCGTGAATCCGCGTCTGGAAATAATGCTCATGTCAATATGCCTGTTCGTTGCCTGATGCGCCGCCGACCGTTGTATCGGTCGATCCATGGAAAACTATAGGCAAACCGCCGCGCATTGTCACGCATGGGGCGGCCGCTGGGCAAATTACCGCCCGCAGGGGCGAGGCTTACGCCAGCAGGCGCGCCATGGCGGGGGCAAAATACGTCAGGATGCCGTCGCAGCCGGCGCGCTTGAACGCCATCAGGCTTTCGCTCATGGCGCGCTCCCCGTCGATCCAGCCATTTTGCGCAGCGGCGGCGATCATCGCGTATTCGCCGCTGACCTGATAGGCGTAGGTCGGCACGCCGAAGCTGTCCTTGGCGCGGCGGCAGATATCCAGATAGGGCAGGCCGGGCTTGACCATCACCGCATCGGCGCCTTCGGCCAGATCGCGTGCGATCATCCGCATCGCCTCGTCCGAATTGGCCGGGTCCATCTGGTAGGTGCGCTTGTCCCCCTTCAGCGCGCCGGACGCCCCCACGGCATCACGGAACGGGCCATAGAACGCGCTGGCATATTTCGCGGCATAGCTGAGCAGCATCACGTCCTGGTGGCCGCTGCGCTCCAGCGCGGTGCGGATCGCGCCGATGCGCCCGTCCATCATGTCTGATGGTCCGACGATATCGACCCCGGCGTCGGCCTGTGCCATCGCCTGCTTTACCAGCGCCTCGACCGTTTCGTCATTGACGATGATGCCATCCCTCACGAACCCGTCATGGCCGGTGTCCGAATACGGATCCAGCGCCACGTCCGTCATCACCAGCATTTCCGGCACGGCAGCCTTGATCGCGCGGGTCGCGCGATTGCTGAGGTTGTCTGGATTCCACGCCTCGGCGCAGTCGGCGGTACGCATTGCGGCGCCGGTATAGGGAAACAGGCAGATCGCCGGGATGCCCAGATCGGCCGCCTCGCGCGCCGCCGCAACCACGCGGTCCACGCTCAGGCGGTTGACGCCGGGCATGGAGGCGACAGGCTCTTCCACATTCTCGCCATCGCGCACGAAAACGGGCCAGATCAGATCGCCCACGTTCAGCGAATTTTCAGCAGCCAGCGCGCGCAGGCCGGGTGTGCGGCGCAGGCGGCGGGGGCGATTGGCGGGGAAGGGCGGCAGGACAGAATGCATAAGGCGTCTTTCAAGGGCGGCGATGGCCCTTAGGTGCCACGGAAATTCCCGCATCTCAAGGGTGGGAATTGTCGTGACGCGGCGCTAAGACGGGCGCAGCCACGCGAATGGCGGCCTTTTCATGACGGAACGGGGCGCTAACTGCGGGGAACACAAACGCGGCAAGACACGATTCGGGCGCCCGGCCATCCGGCCCCGGCATCGCGCAGAAGGCAGGCTGGAGCCATCGTGGACTGGTACTCAACCGTATTCGAACTGATCGACATGCGCAGTTTCAGCAACCTGTGGTTCTGGATCGCGCTGGCCGTGCTGTGGTCCTCCACCAGCCACTACATTCTGGGCGTCCCCTGGGATATGGTCCTGCGCGCCCGAAAAGAGGCCGAAGGCTCTGCCGCGATGGACGATATGACCGCCATGGTGGGTATCAATGTGCGCCGCATCCTGTATATCGCGCAGGAAAGCGGGGTCATGCTGACCGGCATCATCTGTTTTGCGCTGACCACTGCGGCCCTTCTGGGCTGGGTCTACGAGCGCGAATTTGCGCAGGCGCTGATCCTTTTGGGCGTGCCGCTGTCGCTGGTCTGGCTTCTGTCCCTGCGCACGGCCCGGCAGATCGACGCCGCCGGGCTTACCGGTGCGCCACTGATCAACCTGCTGTTTCGTCACCGCCTTTATGTGCAGATCATCGGCATGGTGTCGATTTTCATAACTGCCATGTGGGGCATGTATCAAAACATGAGCGTTTCCGCCCTGGGCGGATGACGCGGCCGCGAAAGTATGTGACATGACCCAACGATCCAATGCCATCACCGTTTCCGGCGCGCCCGAAGGGTTCGACGCGCGCCTTGTTCTGGACGAGGTGGCGCGCGCCGGCGGCCCTGTCCTGCATATCGCACGCGATGACAAACGCATGGCAGCGATGACCGCCGCACTGCGCTTTTTCGCGCCCGATATGCCGGTGGTTCAGTTCCCGGCGTGGGATTGCCTGCCCTACGACCGCGTATCGCCCAACGCCGATATTTCCGCCGCGCGCATGGCCACGCTGGCGGGCCTCGTGCACGATATGCCCGCGCAATACGTGCTGCTGACCACGCTTGGCGCTGCGATGCAGCGTATCCCGGCGCGCGATGTGCTGCGCGGCGCAGCCTTCACCGCCCATGTCGGCCAGCGCATTGACGAGGCGGCGCTGCGCGCGTTTCTGGTGCGCATGGGGTTTGTCAACAGCCCCACCGTGACCGAACCGGGCGATTACGCCATCCGCGGCGGCATCATCGACATTTTCCCGCCCGGTGATGCGGATGGCGGCGGGCCTGTGCGGCTCGATCTATTCGGCGATGTTCTGGACGGCGCGCGCCGGTTTGATCCCGTAACCCAGCGCACCACAGCCAAGCTGGACATGATCGAGCTGGCGCCCGTCTCCGAAGTCATTCTGGACGAGGCCGCGATCACCCGGTTCCGGCAGAATTACCGCATCGAATTTGGCTCTGCCGGGTCTGACGATCCTCTGTATGAGGCGATCAGCGCCGGCCGCAAGGCGCAGGGCGCCGAACATTGGCTGCCGTTTTTCCATGATCGGCTGGAGACGCTGTTCGATTATATCCCCGGCGCGCCGGTGGTGATGGATGACGGGCTGACCCCCTCCCGCGTGGCCCGCTGGGACAGTATCGAGGATCAGTACAGCGCGCGCCAGCACGCCATGACCGCCAAGGGCCGCAGCGACAGCGTCTACAAACCCGTACCGCCGGGCCAGCTTTATCTGGACGATGCCGCGTGGGAGGGCGCCCTCGCGCCGCACCGCACGCTGCAACTGTCGGCCCTGCCGCAGGCCACGGGCGCCGGCGTCATTGACGCGGGCGGGCGTATCGGGCGCAGTTTCGCGCCCGAACGCCAACAGGAAAGCATCAGCCTTTTCGGGGCCTTGAAAGATCATATTCAGGCAAAGATGCAAAAGGGCCCGGTCCTCTTGGCCAGCTATTCCGAAGGTGCCCGCGAACGGATGGAGGGCCTTTTGGAGGATGAGGGCCTGATCGGCCCGGTCACCGTCACCTCGGCCCGGAGGCTGGGCAAGACGGGGCTGCATCTGGCCGTCTGGGGGCTGGAGTCGGGCTTTGAAGGGCCGCATCAGGGCAGCCACCTGACCGTCATCGCCGAACAGGACGTCCTGGGCGATCGCCTCATCCGCGCCCCCAAGCGCCGCCGCCGTGCCGAGAATTTCCTCAGCGAGGCCACCAGCATCAATCCCGGCGATCTGGTGGTGCATGTCGATCACGGCATTGGCCGCTATCTGGGGCTGGAGGTGGTCACGGCGCTGGGGGCGGCGCATGAGTGCCTCGTGCTGGAATATGCCGAGGCGTCCAAGCTGTATCTGCCGGTCGAGAATATCGAACTGCTCAGCCGTTATGGCCACGAAGAGGGGCTGCTGGACAAGCTGGGCGGCGGCGCATGGCAGGCGAAAAAGGCCAGGCTCAAGGAGCGCATCCGCGAGATGGCCGATCGCCTGATCCGCATCGCCGCCGAACGCGCCCTGCGCAAGGCCCCCGTGCTGGAGCCCGAACACCACGCGTGGGAGGAATTCTCGGCCCGCTTCCCGTATGAGGAAACCGACGACCAGCTGCGCGCGATCGAGGATGTGATGGCCGATCTTCAGGCCGGCACCCCGATGGACCGCCTGATTTGCGGCGATGTCGGCTTTGGCAAGACCGAAGTGGCGATGCGCGCCGCCTTCGCCGCCGCCATGTCGGGGATGCAGGTGGCGGTGATCGCGCCCACGACGCTGCTCGCGCGCCAGCACTATAACAGCTTTGCTGAACGGTTCCGCGGCTTTCCCGTCAACGTGCGCCCCTTGTCACGCTTTGTCAGTGCCAAGGATGCCGCCGCCACCCGCGACGGTCTGGCCAAGGGGCAGGTCGATATCGTCGTCGGCACCCACGCGCTCTTGGCCAAAACGGTTCGTTTCCATAACCTTGGCCTGCTGATCATCGACGAGGAACAGCGTTTCGGCGTCGGTCACAAGGAACGGCTGAAGGCACTGCGCAGCGACGTCCACGTGCTGACCTTGACCGCCACGCCGATCCCCCGCACGCTGCAACTCAGCCTGTCGGGCGTGCGCGATCTGTCGATCATCGGCACGCCCCCCGTCGACCGGCTGTCGATCCGCACCTATATCAGCGAATTTGACACCATCACCATCCGCGAGGCGCTGCTGCGCGAGCATTATCGCGGCGGGCAAAGCTTCTTCGTCGTCCCGCGCATTTCCGACCTGCCCGAGATCGAAGCCTTCATGGATAACGAGTTGCCCGAGCTCACCTATGTCATCGCGCACGGCCAGATGGCGGCGGGCGAGCTGGATACGCGCATGAATGCCTTCTATGACGGCAAATACGATGTGCTGCTGGCGACGACCATCGTGGAATCCGGCCTCGATATCCCCACCGCCAACACGATGATCATCCACCGCGCCGACATGTTCGGCCTGTCACAGCTCTACCAGATCCGGGGCAGGGTCGGCCGCTCCAAAACCCGCGCCTACGCCTATCTGACAACCAAGCCGCGCCTGAAACTGACCTCCACCGCCGAAAAGCGCCTGCGCGTCCTCGGAAGCCTCGATACGCTCGGTGCCGGTTTCACTCTGGCATCGCAGGATCTGGACATTCGCGGCGCCGGCAACCTTCTGGGCGAGGAACAATCCGGCCAGATGCGCGATGTCGGCTACGAGCTGTATCAATCCATGCTGGAAGAGGCGGTGGCCCGCATCAAATCGGGCGAGGCCGAGGGGATTGCCGATGATGGCGGCCAATGGGCGCCGCAGATCAATCTCGGCGTGCCGGTCCTCATCCCCGAAGACTATGTGCCCGACCTCGACGTCCGTCTTGGCCTCTACCGCCGTCTCAGCAGCCTCGACACCAAGGTCGAGCTGGAAGGCTTCGCCGCCGAACTGATTGACCGCTTCGGCCCGCTGCCCAAGGAGGTGAACACCCTCCTGCTGGTCGTGCGCATCAAGGGAATGTGCCGCAAGGCCGGCATCGCCAAGCTGGACGCCGGCCCCAAGGGTGCGACGCTTCAATTCCACAACGACAAATTCGCCTCGCCCGAGGGCCTCGTCGAATTCATCAAGGAACAGCGCGGCCTCGCCAAGATCAAGGACAACAAGGTGATTGTCCGCCGCGACTGGACCAAGGACAGCGACAAGATCAAGGGCGCCTTCTCCATCGCCCGCGATCTGGCCGAAAAAGTTGTCGCCAAAACCCGCGCCAACAAGGCCGAGGCCAGGAAAAAGGCCGGATCATCGTGACCCGGCCTTCCTTTCTTCTTGCCTTAAATATCCCCGCGCGGAGCGCGCCCGAACCCACGGCCAGCGCTGAACCAAGAATGGCTCACTCGACCCGCCGCACGCGCCAGTAGGAAAACCTGCGCGCCGCAGGCGCTCATTTGGATTGCGGCGGCGTGCCCTTTGCAGCCTGAAACGCCCTCACGCGATCTGCCAGCATTTTTCGGGCCTTGGCATTGGCCCGGCGGACCCGGACAGCCGTCAGAAATGCCTCTTCCGCAGTTTGGGACGTCGCGCCCATCATGCTTGCCAGATCATCGACGATCCGGGTGTCGCCGGTGATTTCCTCAGCCTTCAACGCATCCTGCGCCAACTGGTCGGCCAGATCCTCGGTCACGCCCATGGGGTTAGCGGGTTCCTTCGGTCAGGCGGCGCTTGACATAGCTTGTGACGGTTTCAATCATCGGGTCCATGTGCGGATCCTCAAAGAAATGTCCGGCGCCTTCAACCTGCTCGTGCTGGATGGTGATGCCTTGCTGATCGTGCAGCTTGTTGACAAGCGCGACCGTATCGGCGGGCGGCGCAACGCGGTCGGCCAGGCCGTTGATCATCAAGCCGGACGCCGGGCAGGGCGCAAGGAACGAGAAGTCGTACATGTTCGCCGGGGGCGAGACGGAAATGAAGCCGGTGATCTCGGGGCGGCGCATCAGCAGCTGCATGCCGATCCATGCACCGAACGAGAATCCCGCAACCCAGCAATGCTTGGAATTGGCATTCATCGACTGAAGATAATCCAGCGCCGATGCGGCGTCGGACAATTCGCCCACGCCCTGATCGTATTCCCCCTGGCTGCGCCCCACGCCGCGGAAATTGAACCGCAGCACGGTAAAGCCCATTTTGTAAAAGGCATAGTGCAGGTTATACACAACCTTGTTGTTCATCGTGCCGCCGAACTGCGGATGCGGGTGCAGCACGATGGCGATGGGCGCGTCCTTTTCCTTTTGCGGATGATAGCGGCCTTCAAGTCGGCCCTCGGGGCCGGGAAAAATAACCTCGGGCATAGTCGGCATTCCTTGCTGTCGGGTCAGGGCTGCGGCAATCTCCGTCTACGGATAATCTCCGTTGACGGCGCTGCCGGTGCGCCTTAGAACAATTCTAATGTCAGGGCTGCCCCTGCGGATGCAGGCGGCGGGTCAGGGTGAGCTGTGATTGAGATAAGCGCCCCTGCGCACAAGGTCAATCTATTCGCATCCAGCAAGGGGAGGGATTCGCCATGAAACTCAGCACAAAAGGCCGCTACGCCATGGTGGCGCTGTCCGATATCGCATTGCAACCCGAAGGCGCGCTTGTCACTCTGGGCGAGGTGTCGCGCCGCCAGAGCATTTCGCTGCCCTATCTGGAACAGCTGTTCGTCAAGCTGCGCCGCGCTGATCTGGTGACGTCCGTGCGCGGCCCAGGCGGCGGCTACCGGCTGGCGCGGCCCACGTCCGAAATTCGGGTGTCCGAGATTCTGGCCGCCGTGGATGAGACGGTCGATGCCATGCACAAGGGGGCCGGCGCCTCGGGCGGCGCCTCGGGCAGCCGCGCGCAGTCAATGACCAACCGTCTGTGGGAAGGGCTGAGTGCGCAGGTCTATGTATTTCTGCATCAGACAAGGCTGAGCGATGTTGTGGGCAACACGCTGGCGCCGTGCCCGGCGGTTCCGTCGCTTTTGGCAATCGTGGACGACGACCAAGAGGGCTGACTGCGCTGCGCGCGCAAATGAGTATTTTTGGAAAAATGAAAGTGGGGCAGCGTGAAACAGCGCGTTTATCTGGATCATAACGCGACGGCCCCTTTGCGAAGCGAGGCGCGCGCGGCGATGATCGCGGCGATGGATGTCATCGGCAATCCGTCCAGCGTCCATGCCGAGGGCCGCGCGGCCAAGGCGTTGGTCGAGCGCGCGCGCGCGCAGGTCGCCGCGGCGCTCGGGGCGGATGGGGCGGATGTTATCTTTACCTCCGGCGCGACCGAGGCGGCGGCGCTGGCCTGCGCCGGGCGCGCTCTGACCTCGGCCCCGGTCGAGCATGAGGCGGTGGCGGCGTGGACGGATGGGGCCTTGCCGGTGTCGCCGGGAGGGGCGGTCGGGGTTGCCGCTCCGGCGCGGACGGCGTTGCAGCTTGCCAATTCCGAGACGGGGATCGTGCAGGATCTGCCTGACGGCATTGCCGTTTGCGATATGACGCAGGCGTTCGGCAAACTGCCGGTCGCCTTCAACTGGAGCGGCGCACAAATGGCGCTGATTTCGGCGCATAAACTGGGCGGTCCCAAGGGGATCGGGGCATTGGTTGTGCGGCGCGGCACGGATGTCGCCGCGCAGATCAAGGGTGGCGGTCAGGAAATGGGCCGCCGGTCGGGCACGGAGAACATCATCGGCATCGCCGGATTCGGCGCGGCAGCAGAGGCGGCAGCGCGCGATCTGGACGCAGGTATCTGGCAGCGAGTGGAGAAACTTAGAAACATTCTAGAAAAGACTATTGCGGCCGCCGCGAATAAGACTATTTTTGTCGGGAATGGCGCGGAGCGGCTGCCAAACACATCGTGCCTGCTGACGCCGGGCTGGAAGGGCGAGACGCAGGTGATGGCGATGGACCTTGCAGGCTTTGCCATTTCGGCCGGGTCCGCATGCTCCAGCGGCAAGGTGCGCGCCAGCGCCGTGCTGCGCGCGATGGGATATGACGAGGCGGATGCGGCATCGGCGATTCGGGTATCGCTCGGGCCGCAGACGACCGAAGACGAAATTATGCGCTTTGCCGAGACGTGGCTGAAGCATCTGGACAGACATCGCGCCCGAGACGGCGCGGCTTGATACGGGAGAAGTTGACATGACGGCATTGGATGACGCACCGGTTCACGAGGATGTGGCCAAGGAGGGCGTAGATCAGGACACGGTTGACCGCGTTCGCGAGGTGGGCGGCGCCTACAAGCACGGCTGGTCCACCGATATCGAGATGGAGTTTGCGCCCAAGGGCCTGACCGCCGATATCGTGCGGCTGATTTCCGAGAAGAACGAAGAACCCGAATGGATGACCGACTGGCGTCTGGCGGCTTTCGAGCGGTGGCTGACCCTGACCGAGCCGGACTGGGCGATGGTCGACTATCCTGAGATCGACTTTCAGGACCAGTATTATTACGCGCGGCCGAAATCCATGAAGGTCAAGCCAAAATCGCTGGACGAGGTCGATCCCAAGCTGCTGGCAACCTACAGCAAGCTGGGTATCCCATTGCAGGAGCAGGCAATTCTGGCCGGTGTCGAAGGCGCGGGCGAAATGCCCGCCGAGGCGCGCAAGGTGGCCGTCGATGCGGTGTTCGACTCGGTTTCGGTCGGAACGACCTTCCAGAAGGAACTGCTTGAGGCGGGCGTGATCTTTTGCTCGATCGGCGAGGCGATCATCAATTACCCCGATCTGGTCAAGAAATATCTCGGCACCGTCGTGCCGGTGAACGACAACTTCTATGCAACGCTGAACTCAGCTGTATTCTCGGACGGATCGTTCGTCTATGTGCCGCCGGGCGTGCGCTGCCCGATGGAGCTGTCGACATATTTCCGCATCAACGCCGAAAATACCGGCCAGTTCGAGCGCACGCTGATCATCGCCGACAAGGGCAGCTATGTCAGCTACCTGGAGGGATGCACCGCGCCCCAGCGCGATGAGGCGCAGCTGCATGGCGCGGTTGTCGAGATCATCGTCGAGGAAGACGCCGAGGTGAAATATTCCACCGTCCAGAACTGGTATCCGGGCGATGAGAATGGCAAGGGCGGCATCTACAACTTCGTCACCAAGCGCGCCGATTGCCGCGGCGACCGGGCCAAGGTGATGTGGACGCAGGTCGAAACCGGCTCTGCCGTGACGTGGAAATACCCCAGCTGCATCCTGCGCGGCGACGACAGCCAGGGCGAGTTCTATTCCATCGCCATCGCCAACAACATGCAGCAGGCCGATACCGGCACCAAGATGATCCACCTGGGCAAGCGCACCAAATCGCGCATCGTGTCCAAAGGGATCAGCGCGGGGCGCGCGCAGAACACCTACCGCGGTTTGGTAAGTATGCATCCCAAGGCCAAGGATTCGCGGAACTATACGCAGTGCGACAGTCTGCTGATCGGCGATAAATGCGGCGCGCATACGGTGCCATACATCGAGGTGAAAAATAACTCGTCCCGTGTCGAACATGAGGCGACCACGTCCAAGGTGGACGACGATCAGATGTTCTATTGCCGCCAACGCGGCATGGACGAGGAAGAGGCGGTGGCGCTGGTCGTCAACGGCTTCTGCCGGGACGTGTTGCAGGCGTTGCCGATGGAGTTCGCCATGGAGGCGCAACAGCTTGTTGCGATCTCCCTCGAAGGATCCGTCGGGTAAATCCGATGATGCCGCGCTGGTTGGTAATAAGTTGGGGGAGGCAGGGATGAGCGATATTGTCCTGCCTCTTCCAGAGCTTACGGACGAGACGTATTTCGACGTCGCGTCCGCGCGCGCAGCGCTTGCCGACGGTCTGCCGGTGTCGTTTCCGGCCTTCGAGCTTCTTCACGTGCCGCAGATGGGTTTGAACCTGTGCCTGAACATGCAGCGTGATCCGATACAGAACGCATGGCGCAAAGGCACCTTCTTTGAAGCGGAGGAGCTGGAAAGCTTAAAGCGTTACGTTAAAGATGACGCGCATGTGATTGATATCGGTGCAAATGTTGGAAATCATGCGCTGTTCTTTGCGACCCGGATGCATGCCGCGCGTGTGCTGGTGATAGAGCCAACCCCCCTCGCGCTGGCGCCGCTTATGGCAAATGTGCTGATAAACCATCTGGAGGGTGTCATAGACCTCAGCTTGCTGGGTGTCGGCTTGTCTGACCGGTCTCAGGCGGGGTTTGGAATGAAGCGCCACGACCGCAATCTCGGAGCCACGAAGATGTTTGAGGGCAAGGGGGATATAGACGTTCACGCAGGCGACGATCTGCTGGGCAGTGAAACGCCGGACCTGATCAAGATCGACGTGGAAGGCATGGAAATGAAAGTACTTTCCGGGCTGAGGCAAACGATCGCAACCCACAGGCCGGTGATCCTGATCGAGGTGGATGAAAGCAACGCGACTGCGTTTGAGGATTGGCGCGTGGCGCACGACTACGTCATCGCCGGGACCGTGCGGCACAGCCGTAAAAACTGCAACTATGTGCTGGTTGCTGGCGGTGCGTTGTGAGCGCCGCTGTGATCACACGCCCGGAATTGACCATGCCCGCCGCCGAAGCAGATCGGGTGGCACACGCCTATGCCGAGGCGGATGTGATTTTGGAATACGGATCTGGAGGATCGACTGTCTTGGCATCGGAAATGCCTGGAAAGACCGTCTTTTCCGTCGAAAGCGATGAATCTTGGGCCGCGATGATGGGGGACTGGTTTTCGCAAAACCCACCCGCCAGCGGCACGCAGGTCGACGTGATCTGGGCCAATATCGGAGAGACTGGCGAATGGGGAAAGCCTGTGAATACCGCGGGTTGGCGCCGGTACGCGGAATATCCGCTGGCTGTGTGGCAGCGAAATGGGTTCCGGCAGCCAGATGTTGTGCTGGTCGATGGCCGTTTTCGTCCGGGATGCGCCATGGCGACCGCGTTCTGCACGAAAAAGCCGGTGACGCTACTGGTTGACGACTACAAGCGGCGTGAAGGCTATCACGCGATTGAAGAGTTTCTTGGCGCCCCACGTCTGATTGGCCGGATGGCCGAATTTGACGTCACGCCGATGACCGTTCCACCCGATCGGCTTTTGCCGATCATAAAGATGATGATGCGGCCCTGAGCGGCCTGATAACAGTTGAAAGGGAAAATTATGCTTGAGATCAAGAACCTGCATGTCGATCTTGAAGACGAGGACAAGTCGATCCTGAAGGGCGTGGACCTGACCGTGGAGGCGGGCAAAGTGCACGCAATCATGGGCCCGAACGGTTCGGGCAAATCGACGCTCAGCTATGTTTTGTCAGGGCGCGATGGCTACAAGGTGACCGGCGGCACGGCGACGCTGGAGGGTGTCGACATTCTGGATATGGAACCCGAAGAGCGCGCCGCGGCGGGCCTGTTTCTGGCGTTCCAGTACCCGGTCGAGATTCCGGGCGTCGGCAACATGACGTTTATGCGTACTGCCCTGAATTCGCAGCGAAAGGCGCGCGGCGAAGAGGAAATGAGCGCGGCTGATTTCCTCAAGCTGATCCGCGCCAAGGCAAAGGAACTGCATATTGACGCGGATATGCTGAAGCGCCCGGTCAACGTCGGCTTCTCCGGCGGTGAAAAGAAGCGTAACGAAATCCTGCAAATGGCCCTGCTTGAGCCCAAGATGTGCATCCTGGATGAGACGGATTCCGGCCTTGACGTGGACGCGATGAAGCTGGTCAGCGATGGCGTGAACGCCCTGCGCGATGCTGGCCGTGGTTTTCTGGTTATCACGCATTATCAGCGACTTCTGGATCATATCAAACCCGATTTCGTGCATATCATGTCCGACGGCCGCATCATCAAGACGGGCGGTCCCGAACTGGCCGTTGAGGTCGAAAAGAATGGTTATGCGGACATTCTGGCGGAGGTAGCGTAATGGCTGTGGCAAATCTCAGACACTCTCAGACAGAGGAGCGGCTGAATGCCGTGACTTTGCCCGAGAATGCGGGCTGGTCGCGGGCGGCGCGCAAGGATGCGCTGGCGCGGGTGCGCGCCATGGGCCTGCCGCAGCGGCGCGATGAATACTGGAAATTTACCCGTCCCGATACTCTGACCCAGGCGGCGGCGCCCGAAGCGGCGCTGTTTCCTGGCGACGAGCGGGAAATTTTCGGGGAAGTAGACCGGCTGAAGATCGTATTCGTCGATGGCGTCTTTGATGCCAGCGCCAGCGATGATCTGGGCGCCGAAGGCGTCACGATTGAGCGGCTGGCAGACGCCGGGCAAACCGATATCCATTGGGCCAAGGATATTTACGGTGCGCTTGAGCAGCGCGGCCAGGATCCGGTGCAGCGTCCGCTGGCGGCGCTGAATACGGCGGCGGCGACGGACGGTATCATTATCCACGTCACAGATAAGCTGGCGCGGCCGGTGAACCTGATTTATCGCCACCAATCAACAACATCGGATGCGATCTTGCACCATGTCATCAAGTTGGATGCCGGCGCCGAAATGACGCTGCTGGAGAATGGGCCGGCGGCTGCGCGGCTCAATGACGTGCTGGAGGTCGATATTGGGGATGGCGCATCCTTCCACCATGTGCGCACCCAGGGCCGCGATTACGAGCGGCGCGAGGCCACGCATGTGTTTGCCCGTTTGGGCACGGAAAGCCGGTTCAAATCCTTCACCATGACGGCCAATGGCACGATGACGCGCAACGAATATGTGATCGAGCTGACCGGCGACGATGCCATCGCGCATGTTGCCGGCACGTCGATGGGCGATGGGGATTTTCACCACGATGACACGGTGTTTGTCACCCATGACGCGCAGCGTTGTGAAAGCCGTCAGGTCTATAAAAAGGTACTGCGCAACGGCGCGACCGGTGTGTTCCAGGGCAAGATCCTGGTCAAGGCTGGTGCGCAAAAAACGGATGGCTACCAGATCAGCCAATCCTTGCTGCTGGATGGCGACAGCCAGTTTCTGGCCAAGCCCGAGCTGGAGATTTACGCGGACGACGTGATCTGCTCGCACGGCTCGACCTCTGGCGCGATTGACGAGGATGCCCTGTATTACCTGCGCGCGCGCGGTGTTCCAAAGGGGATCGCGACGGACCTGTTGACGATGGCGTTCCTGGCCGAAGCCGTGGACGAGATCGAGGACGAGACGCTGCAAGACGAGATCAAGCTGCTGCTGGAAGGCTGGCTGGAGCGGCGTCGCGACTGATGGCTGTCGTGCGCGACATCGTGGCGACGTATCGCGGCCCCGGCGCCGTGATGCGTCGCCTGCTGTCCATGGGCCAGCGCGAAGACCGCGCGCTGGCCATTTTGATGGCGGGCTGCGTTGTGATGTTCATCGCCCGTTGGCCCGCGCTGGCCCGGCAGGCTTTCATCACCGGCGAAGAGCTTAATCCGCTGCTGGGCGGGGCGCTGTTGGCGTGGGCGTTTATCGCGCCTTTACTGTTTTATGCGATTGCGTTGCTCACGCATTGGGCGGCGCGTCTGGCCGGGGGGCGCGGTACGGGGTTTGGCGCGCGGATGGCGCTGTTTTGGGCGCTGCTTGCGGCCAGTCCGGTGGCTCTGCTAAGTGGGCTTGTCGCCGGATTTATCGGACCGGGGCCGGGATTGACGGCGGTCGGTGCCGTGTGGCTGGTGGCCTTCGCCGTTTTTTGGGCGCTTGGCTTGCGCGAGGCGGAATGGGGCCGGACATGAATACGAAACTGCTTTCGGATCTGGCGCGCCAGACGCTGTTTTCGCCGCGCGCGGCGGCGGACAGGATCATGGCGCTGTGGCTGCCGCGCAACTGGCTGTGGATGGCGCTTGCGTTGATGAGCGTGTTGAACGGCATCGTTTATTCGCTGTCGATGCACATGGGCGCGGAGCCTGATCCGGAAGCGGTGCAGATGATTCCGCCGGCATTTCAATCGCCTGCGCTGTTTACCCTGTTTCTGTTCGGCGCGCTGGTCATCACGGTCCTGACGCTGACATGGGTTGGCCGCAGTCTGGGTGGGTCGGGGCAGGTGCCACAGATTTTGGCGCTGCTGACGTGGCTACAGGTGCTGCGCCTTGCCGTGCAACTGGCGTTGCTGGTTCTGGTGGTGGCGCTGCCATTCGCGGCGCTGGCGCTGGTCATGGTCGCATCCGTCTGGGGGCTGATCATTCTGGTGACCTTTATCGACCGCGCACATGGTTTCAACAATATTTTCAAGTCGGTAGCCGTGCTTGCCCTGGCCGTTCTGGCCATGGTCGTCGGGCTGTCGGCAATCCTCAGCGTGCTTGTGGCAGCTGTGATGGGAGGGGCGTGATGCTCGATGTTCAAAAGATACGCGGCGATTTTCCGATCCTCACGCGGGAGGTGAATGGCAAGCCGCTTGTGTATCTGGACAATGGCGCCTCGGCGCAGAAACCGCAGGTTGTGATTGATGCGATCACAAATGCCTACAGCCAGGAATATGCCAATGTTCACCGTGGCTTGCATTACCTCAGCAATCTGGCCACCGAGAAATACGAGGGCGTGCGCCCGATCATTGCCAAATTCCTGGGCGTGCGGGACGAGGCGCAGATTGTGCTGAACTCAGGCACCACCGAGGGGATCAATATGGTCGCCTATGGCTGGGCGATGCCGCGGTTTCAGCCCGGCGACGAAATCCTGCTAAGCGTGATGGAGCATCACGCCAATATCGTGCCATGGCATTTCCTGCGCGAGCGGCAGGGCGCGGTGCTGAAATGGGTGGATACGGATGTAAACGGCGCGCTGGACGCGCAGAAGGTCATTGACGCCATCGGGCCGCGTACCAAACTGATCGCAATAACCCACCTTTCCAATGTCTTGGGGACCAAAGTTGATGTAAAGGCGATCTGTACGGCGGCCCGCGCCAAGGGTGTTGCCGTTCTGGTGGATGGCAGTCAGGCGGCGGTTCATATGCCGGTCGATGTCGAGGATATTGGCTGTGATTTTTACGCGATCACCGGGCACAAGCTTTATGGGCCGTCCGGCTCTGGCGCGATTTATGTCAGCCACGAGCGGATGGCGGAGATGCGCCCGTTCCTTGGCGGCGGTGATATGATCCGCGAAGTCACCAAGGACGGCGTGACCTATAACGACCCACCGATGAAGTTCGAGGCCGGGACGCCGGGCATCGTGCAGACCATCGGGCTGGGCGTGGCGCTGGAATACATGATGGGCCTTGGTATGGAGAATATCGCCGCCTATGAGAACAGCCTGCGCGATTATGCGGCGGCGCGGCTGGGCGGGCTGAACTGGCTGCAAGTGCAGGGCCAGGCGCCTGATAAGGCGGCGATTTTCAGCTTTACCATGGATGGGGCCGGGCATGCGCATGACATCTCGACCATTCTGGACAAAAAGGGCGTTGCGGTTCGGGCGGGCCAGCATTGCACCGGCCCCTTGATGCAGCATCTGGGGCTGAACGCCACCTGCCGCGCGTCATTTGGCCTGTACAACACAGAGGCCGAAGTTGATGTTCTGATTGACGCATTGGAGCTGTGCAACGATCTGTTTGCCTGAAGGCGGATTTATGAGTTGCGGGCAGGGCGGCGCGGGGGTATATCGCGCCGCAGGCACCCATCGCTTGGCCGGATGGAACATTGCCCACGGATGGACCTTGTCCGTTTATGGGGTAGTTTCGGACGCTGCGGGATGGGCCAGCCTTTCGGGGTATCTGTTCTTCGGGGCAGGTTCGTGGTCCCATAGCTCAGCTGGATAGAGTGCTCGCCTCCGAAGCGAGAGGTCGCTGGTTCGAATCCAGCTGGGACCACCATCACACCCCCGGTTAGCGTCAAAAGACGCCAGAATATTCATATTATTGTAACGGCATTTGCATAGGCTAGGCTTTCGTGCAGCATACAGCGTGAGAGCGGAAGGCGCCGCGCCGCAAAATACTCTGCTGTAAAATAAGGATCAGGACAATTTCGACCGATATCAGATTTCCCCGAACCCGAGATAACGAGCCCTTCGCCTGGGGCCTGTCTGGATCTGAGCCGGTGGAAATATGGGAAAGGTTTTCCCCTGCCTATGAGGCCCAGCTGGAAAGATTGGTTGAAATCCTGCGCGATCTTGGCTTCGCGCCCGCCATTGGTGGGTCAGGGTCTGAGGATGGCGAATATGTCAGGGCCGAATATGACAGCAACAGCCGTGTCGTCTTTTTCTACCATCTGGAAGACCCCGCCGACGCGCGTTTTATCGCGTCGCTGGATGACGCAGCGCTGCGCGATTGGATCACCGAGGCATGGATCAGCGGCTAGGCAGCGGCGCATTCAAGCTGCGATTTATCCAACTTGCACGGCGCGAAAGACCGGGGTTGCGTGGGTGGGTTGACTTGCTGCCGGTCCGGGCATGGGCTAGACCGCGCGGCAGGTAGCACAGCTTCGGGAAATCATACGATGGCCAAGCCCAAGAAGACCCCCCGCCCAAAGGCGCAGACGCCCAAGGGATTTCGTGATTATTTCGGCGTCGAAGTGGTCGAGCGTGCCGCGATGCTGGACGCGATCGCGCGGGTCTATCACCAGTACGGTTTTGACGCGCTGGACAGCTCGGCCGTGGAAACGGTCGAGGCTCTGGGCAAGTTTTTGCCGGATGTGGACCGCCCCAACGTGGGTGTGTTCGCCTGGCAGGAGGACGAGGGCGAGAAGCCGGGCGATTGGCTGGCGCTGCGGTACGATCTGACAGCACCGCTGGCGCGGGTCTATGCGCAGCACAAGGATGATTTGCCCACGCCCTACCGGCGCTACGCGATGGGGCCGGTCTGGCGCAATGAAAAGCCGGGGCCGGGCCGGTTTCGCCAGTTCTATCAGTGCGATGCAGACACGGTCGGCGCGCCGTCGGTTGCCGCGGATGCCGAGATTTGCGCCATGCTGGCCGATTGTCTGGAGAAGGTCGGAATTGCGCGCGGGGACTATGTTGTGCGCGTCAACAACCGCAAGGTGTTGAACGGCGTGCTGGAAGTGATGGGGCTGGATGATCAGGCCCAGCGTGACGCTGTGCTGCGCACCATCGACAAGTTTGACAAGGTCGGCAGTGACGGCGTGCGCGCGCTGCTGGGCAAGGGCCGGCTGGATGCGTCCGGCGCCTATATCGATGGCGTCGGGCTGAGCGATGATCAGGCCGGGCCGGTGATCGCGTTTTTGACATCCAAGGGCGCTGATGCGGCGGAAACGCTCGCCAACCTGCGCGCAGCGGTCGGCGGATCGGTCATCGGCGCCGAAGGCGTCGATGAGTTGGAAGAAATCGCCGCATTGGTGGCTGCGCAGGGCTATGGCCCGGACCGGATCGAGATTGACCCAAGCGTTGTGCGCGGCCTTGGCTACTATACCGGGCCGGTGTTCGAGGCCGAGTTGACCTTTGATATATTGGACGAAAATGGCGCCAAGCGTCAGTTCGGCTCGGTTGCCGGGGGCGGGCGCTATGATGATCTGGTCAAGCGCTTCACCGGGCAGGCCGTGCCGGCCACGGGCGTCAGCATTGGCGTGGACCGGCTGCTGGCGGCGCTGCGGGCCAAGGGGCAGATTCAGGCTGCGGCGCAGGGGCCGGTGGTTGTGACCGTGATGGACCGCGCGCGCATGGCCGATTACCTTGCCATGGTTGGCGAATTGCGGCAGGCGGGTATCCGCGCCGAGATGTATCTGGGCAATCCCAAGAATTTCGGCAACCAGTTGAAATACGCCGATAAACGCGGCAGCCCCGTGGCCATTATCGAAGGCGCGGATGAGCAGGCGCAGGGCGTCGTCCAGATCAAGGATCTGGTTCTGGGCGCAAAGATTGCCGCCAGCGCGACGCTGGAGGAGTGGAAGGAACGGCCCAGCCAATTTGAAGTGCCGCGTGCGCAGATGGTTGCCAAGGTGCTGGAAATTTTGGGAAATCAGTCAGACGGAGCGCCGTGATGGCAGGGCAGGAGCCGCGCCGCGCCTACAGCGCGCCCACGTCTGGCGATGTGAGCAAATGCGATATCCGGGCCGAGGCCGCGCGGCTGCGCGGCGTGTTCGAGGCCGCCGGCGCGCAGGTGGTGGAAACCGCGATCTTGCAGCCGGCCGCAACGCTGCTGGATCTGTATGGCGAAGATATCCGCGCCCGCGCCTATGTCACCTCTGATCCGGTGAGGGGCGAGCAAATGCTGCGCCCCGATTTCACCGTGCCGGTCGTCCAGATGCATATGAACGGCGCGGCAGAGCCTGCGCGATATACCTATTCCGGTGAAGTGTTCCGCAGGCAAGAGGCCGATACCGGACGGGCCAGCGAATATATTCAGGTCGGCTACGAGGTGTTCGAGCGCGGAACCCCGGCGCAATCGGATGCCGAGGTATTCGCCCGGTTTCACGATATATTGGCGCCGCTTCGCCTGCATGCGATGACCGGCGATATCGGAATCCTGATGGCCGCCGTCGACGGGCTGACCACGACACCGGCGCGCAAGGCTGCGCTGCGGCGTCATATCTGGCGGCCGCGCCGCTTTCGCGCCTTGCTGGACCGGTTTTCGGGGCGCGTTCCCGTGCCGTCCAGCCGGACCGCCCTGCTTGAGGCGGCAGATCCCATGGCCGCCGCCGGGCCGCTGATCGGGCTGCGCAGCGCGTCCGAGATCGCCGCGCGCATCGAGGCGCTGCGCAGCGATGCAGCAGCTGCGCCGGTGTCCGAGGGCGAGGTCGATATGATCGACGCCATCCTTACCGTGCGCGAAACCTGCCCCAATGCGCTGGAACGCCTGCGCGATATCGCGGTCGATATGCCCTGCATCAACGGCGCGGTCGCCCAGCTGGCCGCCCGGCTGGAGGCGCTGGAGGCGCGCAATATTGATGTGGAAAACCTGCCGTTCGAGGCGTCCTATGGGCGCAGCCAGATGGAATATTACGATGGTTTCGTCTTTGGCTTCACCTCCGAGGCGCATCCGGCCTTGCCGGCGGTCGCGTCGGGCGGGCGCTATGACGCGCTGACCCGGCAGCTGGGGCAGGGGCGCGAGATCCCCGCCGTGGGCGGCGTCGTGCGCCCCGATCTGGTGGTCTGGCTGGGAGATGCGTCATGAGTGTGCGTCTGGGAGTGCCGTCCAAAGGGCGGCTGATGGAAAAGACCTTTCAGTGGTTCGGCGCGCGCGGTGTGACGCTGGGCCGAACCGGGTCGGACCGCGAATATGCCGGCGTTGTCGAGGGCGCGGGCGATGTCGAGCTGGTGCTGCTGTCCGCGGGTGAAATTCCACGGGAACTGGCGGCGGGCCATATCCATCTGGGTGTGACCGGCACCGATCTGGTGCGCGAAAAGCTGGGCAACTGGGAAGACCGCGTTACGGAACTGGCCGAGCTTGGCTTTGGCCATGCCGATCTGGTGCTGGCGGTGCCGCAGGCGTGGGTCGATGTCAGCATTCTGGACGATCTGGATGCCGTTGCCGCCGCATTTCGCGCGCATCACGGGCACCGTTTGCGGATCGCCACGAAATACCACCGGCTGGTGCGGGACTTCCTGCGCGAAAACGGCGTTGCCGATTATAGTCTGGTAGACAGTCAGGGCGCGACCGAAGGCACGGTCAAGAATGAGACGGCCGAGGCAATCGCCGATATCACATCGTCCGGCGATACGCTGAGCGCAAACCATTTGAAGGTTCTGGATGACGGGCTGATCCTGCGCAGTCAGGCCACACTGTTCCGCGCGAGGCATGTGCCGATGTCGGATGCGGACCGCGCAACGCTGGCGGCGCTGTTGATGCTGCTGGAAGTCGACTGATTTAGTCCCGCGCAGCAATCTGCATTTTCAGGTAGTGAAACGAAAAACGCGCGGCCCGAGTGGGACCGCGCGTTTCAGAAAGTAGGCTGCCGGGCCAGTTTGGCCCGACTGTCTGCTTAGAAGCGGAACGTTGCACGAACCTGAACGGTTGTGATGTCTGCATCGTAGTCTGCGAGACCAGCGCCAACATTGCTGAAATCATTGATTTCATGATACAGGACTTCGCCGCCGAGCGAGAAGTTCTGAGTCAGCATGTGCTCGTAGCCAGCACCCACGAAGTAACCGTCTGCGTCGCCGGCCAAGTTGGTATCTGCGTTGGCATAACCGCCGGTTGCATACAGCAAGCCGTTACCCAGCTTGTAACCGCCGCGCAACTTCAGGCGCCAGACGCTTTCCATTTTGACCGCAGAGCCGGGGCCGCCTACCGTGATGTCAGCCCAGTCATAATCTGCGCCAGCACCGACGACCCAATCACCCAAGTCGTAATCGTAACCAACGGTCAGACCGCCGATCATGCCATCGCCATTTGCCGAGAAGGCAGTGGCGGGAGGAGTAGTTGTGCCGTCGCCATCAATATCGGCATAGCCCAGCTGGCCACCGGCGTAGAAGCCAGTCCAGTTCGGCGATGTGAAGACGGGCGCGGGTGCCGGTGCAATCACGGGCTCCATCGGTGCGGGCTCGATGTTGCCGGCGAATGCGGAGCCTGCCATCAGGGCGGAAGCTGCTGCTGCGGAGAGCAAGTATTTCATTGTGTGTCCTTTCGTTAATCTGCTCGGGCGTGGTGTCCAAGGTTTTGGCCCTGCGCCTCATAGACCCCCTATTCAGGGTTAGCCTGTGTTATGCAACTGTCTGGTCAGGCAGAGGGTTTCAAGAAAATGTGATTTTGATGGGCGATAAAGCGCCCGGCTGTGATTTCAGCCAGATCTGCAAAATGGACGCTTTCCTAAAAGCGTTCATTAACAATGGCTTATATTGGAAACCTGGTCGGGTGTTTGTCGAAAAAACGGTTGGCTAACGCGACTCAGGCACGCGATCTGACGGGCAGCCTGTTGCGTTTATATCACGCCAATATCTGCCAGGGCGGCGCTGAGGCTGGCAGGCAGCGTGTCCTCTTCGCCGCCGCGCGTGGTCAGATCCGCCGGAGACTCTGCACCCGGCAGGTAGCGCCAGCCCTGAAAGGGTCGTTTCTGTGCTGGCGTGGTGCGCATGACCTGAGGATCCAGGATAATGGCACAGCGGCGCACCCCGTCCTGGCCGATAACCTCGTCCAGTCGCAGGATTCGCTGCCTGCATTGCAGAACGCCCTGAATGAACCAGTAGATGGAGCCACCATCCAACAGCTCATCCGCGCGCTTGGGCCACATGCGGGTGACATGGCGGGGCAGGCCATCACTGCCCTGCGCGCGCTTTGATGATTGCCACGCGATCAGGTCATCAACACTGTCGGTGCCGACGCTGAGCTTGATCAGATTGAGGGGTGCCTGGGCCATGACGGTGATTTTATGCCGGGCGGCGCCAAGTTCAATGCCATAGCGACGTTATTGTGCCGAGCCTTACAGGAATGGCCGGTTTGTGCGCCAGCTGACCGCGCGCCCGTTGAAAGGCCGGGATTGGGTATTTTTACCAAGAAAAAACAGCAGGCTACGCGCTGATCTGCCGGGATCGCATTGATTGGCGGCGTCGCATGCCGTTGACCGCGGCGCGGCGCGCGCCTATTGTTCGCGTTCCGTCCTCGCATTGTCCTTCTGCCTTTCCGGAGCCTCCCTCATGAGCCGTTTTGCTGCCCCAATTTCCGAACAGATCTGGAATATGAAATACCGTTTCACGCCCGCAGACGGCGTCGGGGACACCAGCGTCGAGGATAGCTGGCGGCGTGTTGCGCGATCGCTGGCCAGTGTCGAAAAGGAGCCGGAGGTTTGGGAAGACCGGTTTTACGGCGCGCTGGAGGATTTCAGGTTTTTGCCCGCCGGACGCATTGCGGCCGGGGCAGGGACCGGGCGCGCGGTCACGTTGTTCAACTGTTTTGTCATGGGAACGGTGCCCGACGATATGGGCGGCATTTTCGATGCGCTGCGCGAGGCGGCGCTGACGATGCAGCAGGGCGGCGGGATCGGCTATGACTTTTCCACCATCCGCCCGCGCGGGGCCGTGGTCAGGGGCGTGGGTGCAGATGCCAGCGGTCCGCTAAGCTTTATGGATGTGTGGGACGCAATGTGCCGCACGATCATGAGCGCGGGCGCGCGGCGCGGCGCAATGATGGCGACAATGCGCTGCGATCACCCCGATATCGAGGATTTCATCGCCGCCAAGAGCGATCCGGCGCGGCTGCGCAATTTCAACCTGAGCGTGTTGGTCACTGACCCGTTCATGGAGGCGGTGGACGCTGACGAGGCGTGGGATCTGGAGTTTGACGGGATTGTGCACCGCACCGTTCAGGCGCGCGATCTGTGGAACCGGATCATGCAGGCCACCTATGACTATGCCGAACCGGGCGTGATTTTCATCGACCGGATCAATCAGGCCAACAACCTGGCCTATTGCGAGACGATTGCGGCCACCAACCCCTGCGGCGAGCAGCCCCTGCCGCCCTACGGTGCGTGCCTTTTGGGCAGCATCAACATGGCCCGGCTGGTAAGCGATCCGTTTGGCGAGGATGCCGCGCTGGATCAGGCCGCGCTGGCAGATCTGGTGGCTGTCGCCGTTCGGATGATGGACAATGTCGTCGATGCCAGCCTGTTCCCTCTGCCCGCGCAAGAGGCCGAGGCGCAGGCCAAGCGGCGCATTGGATTGGGTGTGACCGGCCTGGCCGATGCGCTGTTGATGGTCGGGCAGCGCTATGGATCCGAGCAGGCTGCAAAGCAGACCGAAGAATGGCTGAAAGCGATTGCGCGCGCCGCCTATCTGGCCTCCGTTGATCTGGCCAAGGAAAAGGGCGCCTTTCCCCTGTTCGACGCCGAGGCATTTCTTCGCAGCGGCACGATGCAGGGCATGGATGACGACGTGCGCCGCGCGGTGGGCAAGCATGGCATCCGCAATGCGTTGCTGACGTCGATCGCACCGACCGGCACCATCAGCCTCTATGCCGGCAATGTCAGCAGCGGGATCGAGCCGGTCTTTGCCTACAGCTATACCCGCAAGGTTCTGCAAAAGGACGGCACCCGGACCGAAGAAGAAGTTGTAGATTACGCCGTTCAACTGTGGCGCGATAAATTCGGCGACGCGGAGCTACCCGATTATTTCGTCAACGCCCAGACGCTGGCCCCGGCCGATCATGTGCGCATGCAGGCCGCGGCGCAGAAATGGGTGGACAGCAGCATTTCCAAGACTATCAACTGCCCCGAGGACATCAGCTTTGACGCGTTCAAGGATGTCTACATGCAGGCGTGGAACAGCGGCTGCAAGGGGTGCACCACCTACCGCCCCAATGATGTGACCGGCTCGGTCCTGAGCGTCAGCGAGGCGTCGAACGCGGCCCCCCAGGAGGTCAGCAGCGACGGCGCCGAAGTCATCTACATGTCCGACCCGCTGGACCGCCCACCCGAGCTGGAAGGCATGACGTACAAGCTGAAATGGCCCGACAGCAACCACGCGATCTACATCACCGTAAATGACGTCATACTCGGCGGCCACCGCCGCCCGTTCGAGGTGTTCATAAACTCCAAGAACATGGAGCATTTCGCCTGGACAGTCGCGCTGACGCGGATGATTTCAGCCGTTTTCCGTCGCGGGGGGGACGTGTCTTTTGTCGTGGAGGAGCTGAAAGCGGTGTTCGACCCGCGCGGTGGCGCCTGGATGTCGGGCAAATACGTGCCTTCCATTCTGGCCGCGATCGGAGGCATTCTGGAACAGCATATGATCAAGACAGGATTTCTTGCGGGCGAAGGAATGGGACTGAAAAGCGACCCGACCGCAGAGGTGGTGAAACTTGGTGGCGGTCGCGGCGCCGCGTGCCCAAGCTGCGGAGATCTGGCGATGCGCATGGTCGAGGGGTGCATGACATGCGGGAGTTGTGGGCATTCAAAGTGCAACTGACATGGGTTTCGTCGATATTACCCAGAAAAACCATAATAGTGCGCAAACGAAATCATAAGCCTGCGCAGAACGTGTCAAGAGGTTTTTTTGGCGCTCGGGGAACAAAGCCTGACGAACAGTTGGCCTTGGCAGCTAGCGATTTTTGGAACTTCTCAGGCTGCCCGGGAGAAAGCGCAAAGCAGGCAACATCAAAAAAAACTCTGGCCAGGATACTTATGCTCGAAAGACATCCCTAGCGCAGCCAGTTACTGGTGCGAGCTGTCGTAAGCACGCGTGGGATCGGATCAGGCGCATAGATCCGCGATATGGGATCTGGCCATGTCTGCAGCCTTCCGCGTTTCTCGCATGCTGAAGCAGGCACTTCGGGCGATTCTGGACCTTCGCTGCAGAGGCAAACGACACTACAGGATAACGAAAGCTGACATTCAAGAGCGGGTTGCACAGCGAAAAAACTTCATCGACATTCGAGCATCCTGTGCGACCCTACATCGTGTCGGGTTCAACGCGTTGATCACAATCCTGACCATTCCGGTGTCGGAAAGGATGGTATTGCCATCAGCGGCGTCGTAAATATCGTAGTGTGATTGAATATTGAGCGGAGTCTTCGAAGTGGATATGGAAATTGACCTTGGTGAGACAGATGATGCCGACGAGCCGGCGGATGCTACCGATACGCGTGATCCAGACGAATTCTTAGCTCAAAACGCATTTCGCATTGTTTACCAGACCAACAATTTTCTCCTGCCACAAATTCGTGACATGATAAAAAATAAGGAGGCCATAAACCTTCATCCAGAATATCAGCGTCGCCTTCGCTGGACTCCGACGCAAAAGTCTAAACTGATTGAGTCGTTACTCCTTAACATACCAGTTCCACCCGTTTTTTTCTATGAAAGTGAAGCAGCGCGATATGAGGTGATGGATGGTCAACAACGGCTGAACACTATCCGCGATTTCTTTGAAGGTGGATTCGCGCTTAGTGTCAATGAGCGTTTAAAACTGACCCCGTTTCAGCGTTTAATTTTGACCCACCTCTGGAGTGACAAAGCCCCCAGGCGGACCGCCCTCATATAGCGAGTCCGTCTGGGGGCTTTGCTTGCGACGTGG
>NZ_QNQP01000017.1 GCF_003316635.1 Roseovarius dicentrarchi
CCGCCAGCCCCGCCAGCGCGCCCAGCACCAGCAGCGCGGCGGCGCCCAGCATCGCCTGCCCGGCGCCGTGGCTTTCGGCCAGCGCGCCCCAGCCCCAGGCGCCCGCCGCCATGCCGCCGAAGACGCCGGTTTGATACAGCGCCAGCGCGCGCCCCACCACCCAGCGCGGGGTGGACAGCTGAACCGTCACGTTGAACAGCGACAGCGCCATCACCCACGCGCCCCCGGCCAGCAGCAGCGCGGCGCCGTGGATGATGTAGCTGCCGCTCAGCCCCAGCGCGCCACTGCTGAGCGCGAAGGCCAGAAACGCGCCGCGCGTGATCCGCTCGTTCAAAAACCGCGCCCGCAGCGGCCCGTTCAGCAGCGCGCCCATCACCGCGCCCGCGCCAAAGCAGCCCAGCAGCACGCCATAGGCAAACGCGCCGCCCGACAGGCTTTCGCGTACCAGCAGCGGCAGCAGCGCCAGCGTGGCGGTGGCGGCCAGCCCAAAGAGGAAGCCGCGCAGGATGACCTTCATCAGGTTGGGCGACATCGACACATAGCGCAGCCCGGCGGCAAAGGCGCGGCCCATCCCCTCGCGCGGCAGGCGCTTGGCCGGCAGGCCGGGCCGCCAGAACCACAGCGCGCCGATGATCGCCACATAACTCAGGGCGTTGATGGTAAAGGCGGCGGCAACCCCCGCAATCGCCACAATCGCGCCGCCCGCCGCAGGCCCGATGCTGCGCATCAGGTTGAAGCCCATGCTGTTCAGCGACACCGCCGCCGACAGATCGTCGCGCGGCACGATATCGCCCATCGACGCCTGCCATGACGGGTTGTGCAGCGCCGTGCCGCAGCCGATCAAAAAGGTGAAGCCCAGCAAGACCCAAGGCGTCAGCAGCCCCTCATAGGCCATGACCGCCAGCGCCACCGATATCGCCAGCATGAAGGTCTGCGCGATCAGCATCACCTTGCGGCGGTCGAAATTATCGGCAAACACGCCCGCCAACAGCGAAAATATCATCACCGGCAGCGTCACCGACGACTGCACCAGCGCGACCATGCTTTGCGAACTGGTCAGCGATGTCATCAGCCACGCCGCGCCCACCGCCTGCACCAGACCGCCGAAATTGGACGCCAGCGCCGCGATCCACAGATTGCGGAAGGTCGCATTTCTGAACAGCGTCAGCGTGGACCGGCTTTGCGGCATGGATCGCTCCGTTGGGTATTTGGGCGGCGGATTAAACCCGAAATGGCCCCGCCTGTGCGGGGCCATTGGCGGCAATCGGTGACGCTTTTCTAGCGCTCGGACGAGAAATGCGTTTTCAGATAGGTCAGGATGACCTCCTTGGTTTCCTCGTCCGGCTCGTACATGCCCTGATCCTCGACCATCCAAGTCCATAGATAATCCCAGCGGGCATCCGTCAGGCGCTGTTGCCGGATGATCGCGGTCGAATGG
The DNA here is from genome assembly GCF_003316635.1 of Roseovarius dicentrarchi. Taxonomy (GTDB): domain Bacteria; phylum Pseudomonadota; class Alphaproteobacteria; order Rhodobacterales; family Rhodobacteraceae; genus Roseovarius; species Roseovarius dicentrarchi. The sequence goes on from NZ_QNQP01000017.1 coordinate 1,439, forward strand.
CAGGCGATGCACTGGTAATACGTGTCCTCCGCCCCCGGCCCGACCGGCAGGTTGCCCAGCTCGGGGTCCAGTTCGACCGCGGGCGCGCCTGCGTCCGGGCCGGGCATGGCGGGGGTCAGCGGATTGCCCGCAGGTCGCATCGGGTCATAGGCCTGCGCCAGCAAAGGCGCCGGGCCAAAGGCAAGGGCGGCGCAGAGCGCGGCGCGCGTGAATAGCAGCGGTGTGTTCATGCAGATGTCTTTCGGCTAAGGGCCGAAGCCGGGCCATAAAACCCGGCTTCACGATATGGATCAGGTCGCAATCATCGCGATGCGGTGCTGCATGTTGTTGCCATAGCCGCGCGGGTTCCAGCCCGGCACAACGGGGGGCTGCGCCACGCCGTTCTTGTCGGTGGCCCGCGCCCATACCTCGTAATATCCGGCCTCGGGCAGGGTCACATCGGCGCGGAAACGCTGCCATGCGAATTTGTTTTTCGCCGGCTCCAGCTTGGCCGGGGTCCATGTCGCGCCGAAATCGATCGACACGTCGACGGCGTCGATGTCGCCGCTGCCGGCCCAGGCGTGGCCGCGCACCTCGGTTGCCTCGCCCGAGGGTGTCTGGGTGCCCGATTGCGGATGGGTGATCAGCGATTTGACCGGCATTTCGGTCATCACCACCATATCCTCCTCCGGCACTTCGGTGCCGGGGGCGACGGGATAGGCGGGCAGGCGATAGGAATAGCCCGTCATCTTGGCGCCGTCATGTTCCTGATCGCGGATCCAGATCCGGGTCAGGAATTTCTGCGATGCCGAACCGGGATAGCCGGGAATGATGACGCGCAAGGGGAAGCCATGCACCGCCGGAATCGGCGCACCATTCATTTCCCATGCGATCATGCTGCCCTCGGCCAGCGCCTTTTCGATGGGCGCGCCGCGCGAAATGGCTTCCTTTTCCGGATCGCCCGACAGGTGGGGGTCATTGCTGTAATGGGCGGTATAAACGGCGCTGTCCTTGATGCCCGCCGCGTTCAGGACATCGCTCAGCCGCACGCCGGTCCAGTCGGCGCAGCCGACGGCGCCGGTGGTCCACTGGTTGCCCGATGCGCCGGGGGTGAAAAACGCCCGGCCATTGCCGCCACATTCCAGCACCAGCCGCTGGGTGATCACCTCGAACTTTTCCTTGAGATCGGCAAGGCTCAGCTCCAGCGGGGTGTCCACCTCGCCGTCGATTGTCAGGGTCCAGCCTTCGGCGTCCATGTCCAGCGCGGTGTCGGGAACCATGCCGTTGTTGCGCACAAAGAAATGCTCGTAAGGGGTGACGTCGTCATCCAGCAGATGCGCGGGCGTTTCGGCGTTCAGGGGCCGGTCGTTCATCAGGATCAGGCCCTCCTTGCCTGCCATGATGTCCGATTCGCTCATCCCCTGGGCCAGCGCCTTGAGGTTGTCACCAAAGGGGATGCTCATCCCCGCATAGGCGCCCACCGCCGTCAGGCCGGTGGTCGTCAGGAAGGCCCGGCGTCCGGGCTCACTGATGGTGTCGGTGGTGTTTACGTCGTTTTCTGAAGCCTTGTCAGCCATGTCTAAATTCCTCCCGTTAGACTATTCAGCGTAGCGGAAAGGATTTCGTTTTCAAGTGGCGCGGCATCCGGGCCATGTCCGGCCCGGACCCCGCGCCGCTGAAATCAGCCCGCGATCACCGCCCAGGCGCCAAAGGCGGCGGTTGCCCAGCCCAGCCCCTGAACCAGCTTCGATCCCGTCAGGGCGCGCCCGGCCGCCACGGCGATGGCCACCCCGGCGCCGTGCAGCAGCGCGGTGGATACGGCAAACCCGGCGCCGAATGTCAGCGCCGCCGCGGTGCCCAGTTCGCCGCCATGCGCGTGACCGTGAAACAGGGCAAACACGCCGACAATGCCCGCCGCCGCGCCGACCGGCAGGCGCAGCGACAGCGCCACCGCCAGACCCAGCGCCAGAACCGACAGCAGGACCACAGGCTCGACCATGGGCAGGGAAACGCCCAGCACGGCCAGCGCGAAACCGGCCACCATCACGCCGACAAACGACGCAGGCAGCGCCCAGATGGCCCGCCCGCCCAAGAGCGCCGCCCACAGCCCGACAGCAACCATGGCAAGGATATGGTCCAGCCCGAACACAGGATGCGACAGACCGGCGGCAAACGATCCGTGCTGCGCCGGATCAAGATGGGCCAGTGCCGGTGTGGCACCGAGCGAAAGGGTAGCAGCTGCGACAATCCGTTTCATTTTTCGGCTCCTGTCAGAGGTTGGTTTCAGGGTATCCTGAGGCAGTATTCGGTTTTTATCACTCGATATCAATGGCGCAGTTGCGCCGCTTGCGCGCGCCGGGGTACGCATACGATCAGTCATGCGAATGGCTGTGGCTGTGATCGTGGTCATCATGCGCATGGTGGTGCGGCGCCATCGGGCCGGGGTCCTTGGGCGTGTGGCCGCCGGCGGCGTAGGTGTGGTGCATGCCGCGCACCCAGTCGCACAGTTTTTCCACCGTCTCGGGACGCTTGCGCGACAGGGGCAGAACGGGGCCGCCGTCGCGCGCCTTTTCGGCGTCTGCGACCATCCGGTCGACATCGACATCCACATGTTCGCCCAGATCAATCTTGTTGATGACCAGCAGATCGGCGCCGCTGATGCCCGGCCCGCCCTTGCGGGCCACGTCGCCGCCGCCGGCCACGTCCAGCACGAACAGCTGCGCATCGACCAGCGCGGGCGAGAATGTGGCGGTCAGGTTGTCGCCGCCGCTTTCGACCAGCACGATGTCCAGCGGGGCAAAGTCGCGCTCCATATCCTCGACCGCGATCAGGTTCATGGTCACGTCGTCGCGGATCGCCGTATGCGGGCAGGACCCGGTTTCAACCGCGCGAATCCGCTCTTCGGGCAGGACGCCGACGGATTTCAGAAACCGGGCGTCTTCGTCGGTGTAGATGTCATTGGTGATGACACCGATCTGAAATTCATCGCGCATCCGGCGGCAGATCGCGGCAATGACCGAGCTTTTGCCAGTGCCGACAGGCCCGGCAACGCCCAAGCGCAGCGCGCGGGAATTAACATTCTTTTCATCGCTCATGTCGTAGTCTCCTTCGGGTCAGTCGCCCATGGCGGGCCGAGTGTGCGTAGCCCCTGCAACAGCAGGCGGCGCAAATGCAGGCTGTCGGGCGCCACCGCGCCAATCGCGGCGCCCGGTCCGGGCAGCGGCGTCAGCGCGGCGCATCTGTCATAGGGCAGCGCGGGGGGCGGCGCGTCCTGCCACGCAGGATCAACCGCGATGATCGACCCCACCGCGCGGTTTGTGTCCAGCACCGCCGCGCCGTTCCAGCCGGGCGCCGACGGGCCAAAGCCCAGCCGTTGGTCATATAGCGGCCTGCCGCCCTGCGTGATGCGCAGGCGGCTGGTGAAATCGCCCGGCACCTCGCCATGGCGGCCCAGCAGCATTTCCTCGCGCAGGACCAGACGCGCGCCGGGCGCCAGCGCGACGCGCACATCATGGCTGTGATGACAGCGATGCGCGGCGATGATCGGCTCGGCCCACCAGACAAAGGTTGCGCCCGCATCGACGGTCACATTCACCGTCATCTGTGACTGCCCGCCGCCGATACCCGGCAAAACCAGCATGGCCGACACTTCGGTCAGCACAAGGGTACTGCCCGCGCCGACATGCACATCCAGACTGTAGTGATCGCCGCCGATCGGCCCCGCCGTGCCCGCCGCCAGCGCCACCCGCGCCACATCGCGGCGGCCCTTGACCAGCGGCTCCGGCTCCTTGGGGTTGCACTGGCGCAGCACCAGCGGCCCGTCCGAGCGCAAGGTACTGACAACAGACCGCCGCCCGTCGCCCGACAGCTCGCTGGCGAGCGTGGCGCGCGCAAACATCGCGCCCGTGACCTTGGGTGATGCCTTAAGACGCAAAGAGCCGGACATCGGACCTCCGGTGATGTTCGGCCGCGATATCGGCCAGCGGGGCGCCGTGGCAGGGCAGATCGCAGGGCGCGCCATCGGCTGCCGCTGCTGCCACGCCTGCCAGCCGGTCCAGCTGCGCGGTCATACGGGCCAGAATGGCGTGGACGTGAAACGGATCGACGCGCATCACCTTGGCCGCCGCCGCCGCCGCGCCCGAATTGTTCTCGTGCAGGATCGCCAGCGCCGCGCCATGCGCATCAAGGCCGAGGGCCGCCGCCGCAACGCCCATCACCACGGGCTGATGCGGCGCGCGGCCCAACTCAGCATAATGCTCATGCGGATAAATCCCGGTCATGGCGCGGCGCAACTGCCGGCCCAGATCGCGCGACACCTTGCGCAGCTCGGGCGAGGGGATGCGCGCGTCCAGCTCGGCCTCCAGTTCGGGGATCTGGGAGAGATCCCCGCGCGCGGCCCGCACGCAGGCCGCCGCCGCAAACCCGGCGGCAACCAGCCCGGCCGTTTCGGCGCGGCCCACCAGAAACGCCTCAAGCCCCGCCATGTCCGACACGCGCCCCGCCGTCACCGCAGGTTCCAGCCCGCCGGAAGGGGCGTAGCCCCCGGCAGGCAGGCGCCCGTCCGCCAGCAGCAAAAGCGCCGCCTGTTGTCCCGCCCCGATGCTGGCCATTCAGAACAGGAAGTATCGCTGCGCCATCGGCACTTCGGTTGCAGGCTCGTGATCGGCAATCTCGCCGTCGATCTTGACCGAATAGGTGTCCGGGTCCACCTCGATATGCGGCAGGGCGGTGTTTTCCGGCATATCCTCCTTGCCGCGTCCGCGCGTGTTTTCGATGGCGACGAATTTGCGGCCGGTGTTGATCCGGTCGGCGATGCCGTCGTCGATTGCGGCCTGCGACACGAACGCCAGCGATGTCGCACCCGACGCGGGGCTGTTCACGTTGAACCCGGTCCGCTCCATCACCGGCTGGGGCGTGGGGATCGACGCGTTGGGATCGCCCAGTGCCGCCGTGGCCACCATGCCGCCGGTGAAGACCGTATGCGGGCGCACGCCGAACAGGGCCGGCTGCCACATCACGATATCGGCCTTCTTGCCCACTTCGATCGAGCCGATCTCGCGCTCCATCCCATGCGCGACCGCCGGGCAGATGGTGTATTTCGCCACGTAGCGCCGCGCGCGATGGTTGTCGGCGCGGTCATCGCCGGGGGCCGAGCCGCGCAGTTTCTTCATCTGGTGCGCGGTCTGCCATGTGCGCATCACCGTCTCGCCAATTCGGCCCATGGCCTGCGCATCCGAGGACATGATCGAAATCGCGCCCATATCCTGAAGGATATCCTCGGCGGCGATGGTGCCCGCGCGCACCCGGCTTTCGGCAAAGGCCAGATCGTTCGGCACCTGCGGGTTCAGGTGGTGGGCGACCATGACCATGTCCAGATGCTCGGCCACGGTATTGGTGGTAAAGGGGCGCGTGGGGTTGGTCGAGGCGGGCAGCACGTTGCGCTGGCCTGCGATGCTGATGATGTCGGGCGCATGACCGCCGCCCGCGCCCTCGGTATGGAACGCGTGGAAGGTGCGGCCCGCGACCGCCTTCAGCAGATCCTCGACAAAGCCGGCCTCGTTCAGCGTGTCGGAGTGGATCGCCACCTGAACGCCCGACTGTTCGGCGACGGACAGGCAGGCGTCGATCACCGCAGGGGTTGCGCCCCAATCCTCGTGCACCTTGAAGCCGCCGACGCCGCCGCGCAGCTGTTCCCACATCGCCTCCTTGGACATGGTGTTGCCGCGGCCCAGAAACAGCACGTTGACCGGCCAGGGGTCGAACCCCTCCAGCATCCGCTCCATCCACCAGGCGCCGGGGGTGGCGAGCGTGGCCTTCGACCCCTCGGTCGGGCCGGTGCCGCCGCCCGTGACGGTGGTCACGCCGGAGGCCAGCGCGATCTGCAACATCTGCGGGCCGACGAAATGCACGTGGGTATCAATCGCCCCCGCCGTGGCGATCAGGCCGTTGCCGGCCATGATCTCGGTCGAGGGGCCGATGACCAGCGCCGGATCGACGCCATCCATCGTATCGGGGTTGCCCGATTTGCCGATGCCCACGATGCGCCCGTCACGCACGCCGATATCGGCCTTGATGATGCCCCAGTGGTCCAGAATCACCGCGCCGGTGATGACCAGATCGGGGGTGCCTTGGGCGCGGGTGTGCGAGGACTGGCCCATCGACTCGCGGATGGATTTGCCCCCGCCAAAGACGGATTCGTCCCCCCCGCCCGAGCGGTCCTCTTCGACCTCGATGGTCAGGCAGGTATCGGCCAGGCGGATACGGTCGCCCTTGGTCGGACCGTAGGAGGCCACGTATTCACGGCGATCAATCTTTTGCATTATCAAGCCCCCCACCACACAGGCCGCGCAGGCCAAGCACGATGCGCTTGCCCTGGATCGGCACTAAATTCACTTCGGCCACCGCCCCCGGTTCAAACCGTTCGGCCCCGCCCGACAGCACGGCCAGCCGTTTGCCCCATGCCGCATCGCGGTCAAATTCAAGCGCCGCGTTCACCTCGGCAAAGTGAAAATGCGAGCCGATCTGGATGGGGCGGTCGGATGTATTGGCGACCCGGATGGTCGTCACGTCCAGCCCCTCGTTGATGACGATATCGCCCTCGCCATACAGGATTTCGCCGGGAACCAGCGGATCGCGCTGCTCGTCCAGCGCATCCTCGGACTGGCGGCGCGGCGCCTGCCGTGTGCCGCCGCCGGGGCGGCGCGGCGTGCTGGGCGAACTGGCGCCGGATGATTTGGTCTGCTCGGGCGCGTCCGAGCTGGTCTGGTCATAGTCGCGGCCCGGATCATTCGTACAGGTGCCGGGCCTTCGCGGCGTCCTTGTTGTCGGATACCAGCTGCGCGAACGGGTTGAGCTTCAGGGTCATCGGATCGGCTCCATCACTGTGACAAGTTTGGTGCCGTCGGGAAATGTCGCCTCGACCTGGATTTGCGCGATCATCTCGGGCACGCCTTCCATGACATCCTCGCGGCTCAGCACGTTGCGGCCCGATTCCATCAGGTCGGTGACGGTATTGCCGTCGCGCGCCCCCTCCAGCAGGTAGGATGTCAGCAGCGCCGTCGCCTCCGGCAGGTTCAGCTTCAGACCGCGCGCCTTGCGCTCCAGCGCCAGCTTGCCGGCCGTATAGACCATAAGCCGCTCTTGCTCGTGCATGCTCAGTAACATGGATACCCCCCTTGGGTGCGTGGAAAGCCAGTCAGGCCGGAAGGGTCGCAGATGAACGGCGCATTGTCACCAGAAAATTTGCGGGGCCCTTGTGGATTATCGAACCAATCCGGCATCATAGCGCCACGCGCGCCGGTCCCTAGCGCAGCATGTGACCGCCGCCGTCGGCCATCACCGTCTGGCCGGTCATATACTGGCTGTCCGCGCCCAGAAGGAACGCGACCACCGGCGCGACATCCTTTTGCGGATCGCCGAACCGGCCCAGCGGCACCTTGGCGGCGACCTCGTCATACTGGTCGGGATGGGCCTTTTTCCAGTTTGCCACACCGTCCGTCAGCGCCAGCGGGCAGACGATGTTGACCCGGATTCCGTCGCTGGCCCATTCATTGGCGGCCACCCGGCTGAGGCCGCGGATCGCCTCCTTGGCGGCGGCATAGCTGGCCTGGTTTTTCTGCCCGTCCAGCGCCGCGCCCGAGCCGAAATTGACAATCGCGCCGCCGGTCTTCACCAGCTCGGGATGCGCGGCCTGCATGAAGTTCAGCGTGCCATACAGCCCGGTATCGAACGACAGCGCCCAATCCTCGGGCGTGTGGTCCAGCAGCGGCTTTTGCCGCGAGGCGTGGGCGTTGTTGACCAGTCCGGTCAGCTTGCCGAACCGCTCCACCGCCAGCGCAACCGCGTCCCTGGCGATCTGGCCGTCCGAGATATCGCCCTTCAGGAAGGCGATCTGCTCGGGATGGGCGCCCGCCATGCCGGCCCCCGCCTCGCCGTCCAGATCGACGGCAACGACCTGCGCGCCGCGCCGGACCAGTTCGGCGGTGATCGCGCCGCCAATACCCGCCGCGCCGCCCGTCACGATGACAACCTGATGCTTCATTTGATAACTCCTGTCATTTCCTGCGGCCTTGCAGGGCGGCATCATGCCGCAACGCCTTAAATACACAATCTGTAGTGGCTACATTGTGACCATACGCGATTATATTGTGATCGCATCTTTCATTTACGACCCCCTCGGGCGATCATTGACCCGAACGCGCGCGCCGCAGGCCCTGCGCGACCATGACCGGAAAGCTGACCATGTCGAAAACCAATTTCAAGAAATTCGCGCCTGTGATTGCCCTGATCGCGGCGGTTGCGCTCTACCTTGGCTGGACGCAGTTGCAGGCGCCGGACCTGCCCGAAGGCTTCGCCGCCGCCAATGGCCGGATCGAGGCGACCGAGATTGACATCGCCGCCCTGACCGGCGGGCGCATCGCCGAAATCACCGCCGCCGAGGGGGATTTCGTCAGCCAGGGCGACGTGCTGGTGCAGATGGACGTGGTTCAGCTGAACGCGCAGCGCCGCCAGGCCGAAGCGCAGCTGCGCCGCGCCGAAATCGGCGTGCAGACCGCGCAGGCGCTGGTCGCGCAGGCCGAGGCGCAGCAGCGCGCCAGCGTTGCGGGCGTCGAGCAGGCGCAGGCGGTGGCGGATGCCGCCGCGCAGCGCTATGCGCGCTCCTCGCAGCTGCTGGAATCCAGCACCATTTCCCAGCAGGTGCTGGACGATGATCTGGCCCGCGACCGTCAGGCCAAGGCCGGCGTCGCCTCTGCCGAGGCGCAAAAGGCCGCAGCCGAGGCCGGGATCAGCAGCGCCAAGGCGCAGGTCGTCGATGCCGAAGCCGCCGTCGAGGCGGCCCGCGCGTCGATCGAGGTGATCACCTCGAACATCGACGATGCCACGCTTGCGGCGCCGCGCGACGGGCGCATCCAGTACCTGATCGCGCAGGAGGGCGAAATCGTCGGATCGGGCGGGCGCATCCTCAGCCTTGTGGATCTGGGCGATGTTTACATGACCGTGTTCCTGCCCACCGCGCAGGCCGGGCGCGTGCAGGTCGGCGGCGAGGTGCGGCTGGTGATGGACGCGGCGCCGGATTTTGTGATCCCGGCCACGGTGTCCTATGTTGCGGATGTGGCGCAATTCACGCCCAAGACGGTCGAGACGGCGGACGAGCGCGAAAAGCTGATGTTCCGCGTCCGCGCCCGGATCGAGCCGGACTTGCTGCGGCGCCATATCGAACAGGTCAAGACGGGCCTGCCCGGCATGGCCTATATCCGGCTGAATGCGGATGCCGAGTGGCCTGAATCGCTCGCCAATGTCGTAAAATGACCGCGCAGCAGATAGCCGGCGATCGCGCGCCGGTCGCCGGTGTGCGCGCCCTGACGCTGCGCTATGGCGACGTCACGGCGCTGGAGGATGTGACGCTGGACATTCCCGCCGGGCGCATGGTCGGGCTGATCGGCCCCGACGGGGTGGGCAAATCCAGCCTGCTGTCGCTGCTGGCCGGGGCGCGCGTCATTCAGGACGGCGACGTGCATGTGCTGGGCGGTGACATGCGCGATGCGGCGCACCGCCGCCGGGTTGGCCCGCGCATCGCCTACATGCCGCAGGGTCTGGGCCGCAACCTGTATCCAACGCTGTCGGTTCAGGAAAACCTTGATTTCTTCGGCAGCCTCTTTGGCCATGACAAGGCCGAGCGCGCCCGGCGCAGCGATGACCTGCTCGGCGCCACCGGCATGCTGCCCTTCCGCGACCGCCCCGCCGCCAAACTGTCGGGCGGGATGAAGCAGAAGCTGGGCCTGTGCTGCGCGCTGATCCACGACCCCGATTTCCTGATTCTGGACGAGCCGACAACCGGCGTCGATCCGCTGGCGCGGCGCCAGTTCTGGGATCTGATCGCCCGCATCAGCCGCGACCGCCCGCAGATGAGCGTGATCACCGCCACCGCCTATATGGAGGAGGCGGCGGGTTTCGACTGGCTGGTGGCGATGAACGCGGGCCGCGTCTTGGCCACCGGCACGCCCGCCGAATTGCTGGATCAGACCGGGGCAGGCACGCTGGACGATGCCTTTATCGCGCTGCTGCCGCAGGAGGATCGCGGCGCGGATTCCGCGCTGGTCATTCCGCCGTGGCAGGGCCGCGACGATGATTTCGCCATCGAGGCGGAGGGGCTGACCATGCGGTTCGGCGACTTCACCGCCGTTGACACCGTGTCGTTCCGCATCCGCCGGGGCGAGATTTTCGGCTTCCTCGGCTCGAACGGCTGCGGCAAGACGACGACGATGAAAATGCTGACCGGCCTGCTGGAGCCGTCCGAGGGCCGGGCCAAGCTGTTCGGCCACGAGGTGGACGCGCGCAACCTTGCCGTGCGGCGGCGCGTCGGCTTCATGTCGCAGGCCTTCTCGCTTTATTCCGAACTGACGGTGCGGCAAAACCTTGAGCTGCACGCGCGCCTTTTCTCGATGGAGGAGGGCGCGATCCCCGCCCGCGTGCAGGCGATGATCGACCGTTTCGGCCTGTCTGACGTCACCCACGCCATGCCCGAGGCGCTGCCCCTGGGGATGCGCCAGCGCCTGTCGCTGGCGGTGGCAATGATCCACGGCCCCGAAATCCTGATCCTGGACGAACCGACATCGGGCGTCGATCCGGTGGCGCGCAACGGGTTCTGGCGCATTCTGGCGGAACTGTCGCGGGATGACGGCGTGACGATCTTCGTCTCGACCCATTTCATGAACGAGGCCGAATGGTGCGACCGCATCAGCCTGATGCACGCGGGCAAGGTTCTGGTCAGCGACACCGCGCAGGCCATCGCCGAAAGCAAAGGCCACGACACGCTGGAGGATGCCTTTGTCGACTATCTGGAAGAAGCCATCGGCGAGGGCGAGCCGGCGCCACAGTCACAAGCGCCCGCCCCCGCCCCCACCGGAAACGCGCAAGGCACGCCCGCGCGGTTCAGCCTGCGCCGCCTGCTCAGCTATTCGCAGCTGGAATACCTGCAACTGCGCCGCGATCCCATCCGGCTGGCCATGGCGCTGATCGGCAGTCTGCTGCTGATGATCGTGATCGGCTACGGCATCAACATGGATGTGGAGGATCTGAGCTTTGCCGCGCTGGACCGCGACCACACCACCACCAGCCGCGACTATATCGAAAACATCGCCGGATCGCGCTATTTCATCGAACAGCCGCCGCTGTCGGGCTATGATGATCTGGACGCGCAGATGCGCGCGGGGCGCATCAGCCTTGCCATTGAAATCCCGCCCGGCTTTGCCTCCGATATCGCGCGGGGCCGCGATGTGGCGGTGGGCGCGTGGTATGACGGCGCGGCGCCCCAGCGCGCCACCACCGTTCAGGGCTATGTGCAGGGGATGCATGGCGACTGGATCCGGCGCCACATGCGCGAGGCGTTCGGCGCCGCCGCCATTGCGGGCGATTTCGAGCTGGTCACGCGCTATCGCTACAACCCCGATGTGCGGTCGGTCATCGCCATCGTGCCGGCGGTCATTCCCATCCTGCTGCTGATCATCCCGGCGATGCTGACCACGCTTTCGGTGGCGCGCGAACGCGAGCTGGGCTCGATCATCAATTTCTATGTCACCCCGGTCACGCGGTTTGAATTCCTGATCGGCAAACAGCTGCCTTATATCGCCATCGGCATGCTGAATTTCTTTCTGATGCTGGCCATGGCGCGCCTTCTGTTCGGGGTGCCGTTCAACGGCAGTCTGGCGGGCTTCACGCTGGCCGCGCTGGTCTATGTCACCGCCACCACGGCGCTGGGGTTTCTGGTGTCGGTCTTTATCGCCAGTCAGGTGGCGGCGCTGTTTGCCACCGCGCTGCTGACGCTGATCCCGGCAATATCATATTCCGGGCTGATTGATCCGGTGGCATCCTTGGCGGGGTTTGGCCAGGTTATCGGCACGATCTACCCCACCACATGGTTCGTCACCGTGGCGCGCGGCGCGTTCCTCAAGGCGTTTGGCCTGGCCGAGATGATTCCGCCGATGCTGGCGATGGGCCTTGCCGTGCCGGTCATTTTGATTGCGGCCATGTACTTTTTGAAAAAACAGGCGAGGTAGGGCCGTGAATTTCAAAAACATCTGGAATCTGGGCATCAAGGAATTGCGCGGCCTGCTGCGCGATCCGGTCATGCTGATCCTGATCGCCTATTCCTTCAGCCTGTCGATCTGGACCTCCTCCAACTCCGCGCCCGAGGCGCTGGCCAAGGCGACGATTTCCATCGTGGACGAGGACCGCTCGCACCTGTCCTCGCGCATCGCATCGGCCTTCTACCTGCCGTATTTCCTGCCGCCGAACATGATCACCACCGATGAGATGGACGCGCGCATGGATGCGGGCACCGACACGTTCGCGCTGACCATCCCGCCCGATTTCGCGCGCGACGTGCTGGCGGGCAAGGCGCCCGCGATGCAGCTGAACGTCGATGCCACACGGATGAGCCAGGCCTTCACCGGCAGCGGCTATATCCAGCAGATCGTCAATGCCGAGGTGGCCGAATATGTCGCAGGCCAGCGGGCCGAGGCGGCGCTGCCCGTCGGGCTGGCGCTGCGCGCGCGTTACAACCCGTCGCTGGATCCGGTGTGGTTCGGCGCGATCACCAGCGTGATGCAGTCGATCACCATGCTGTCGCTGGTGCTGACCGGCGCCGCGCTGATCCGCGAAAAGGAACATGGCACGGTCGAACACCTGCTGGTGATGCCGGTATCGGCGGGCGAGATCATGCTGTCGAAAATCTGGTCGATGGGCGGTGTCGTGCTGCTGGCGTCGGCGTTTTCGCTGGTGGTGGTGGTGCAGGGGGTGATGGCGGTCCCCATTGCCGGATCGCTGCCGCTGTTTCTGGCGGGTGCCGTGCTGATGCTGTTCGCCATGACGGCGATGGGCGTTTACATGGCGACCGTCGCGGGCACGATGCCGCAATTCGCGCTGCTGATGATGCTGGTCCTTTTGCCGCTGCAAGTGCTGTCGGGTGCGCTGACCCCGCGCGAATCCATGCCCGAGATCATCCAGACCCTGATGCTGGCCGCGCCGAACACGCATTTCGTGATGATGTCGCAAAGCATCCTGTTTCGCGGCGCCGGCATCGCCACGGTCTGGCCGCAGTTCCTGGCGCTGGCGCTGATCGGCACGGTGCTGTTCACGCTGGCGCTGCGCCGGTTCCGCACGTTCCTGCGCTAAGCGGCGGGCTACAGCCCCAGCACCAGCTGGATCAAAACCGCGTTGATCAGATCGACGAAAAAGGCCGACACCAGCGGCAGCACGATGAACGCCAGCGGCGCGGCGCCATAGCGCTGCGTGACGGCGGTCATGTTGGCGATGGCGGTGGGCGTCGCGCCCAGCGTGACCCCGGTAAAGCCCGAGCAGATCACGGCGGCAAAGTAATCCCGCCCCATCGCCCGGAACACCACAAAGACGATGAACAGCGTCGCCGCCGCCGCCTGCATCGCCACGGTGACGGCCAGCACGCCGGCATGGTCGGCCAGCGTCCACAGCTGCATCGACATCAGGGACATCGACAGGAACACCGACAGGCTGAATTCCTGTATCAGCCCCATTGCGGGGGTGCCGGATGGCCACTCGATCCGGCGGAATATCCTGGGGACGACGTTTGAAATCACGATGCCCGCGATCAGGCACGGCACGAAGAGCGGCAGCTTGACCCCCGCATCCTCCAGCGCCGCATGGGCCGACACGCCGATCGCCACGGCGATGTTCAGCCACAGGATACTGCGCAGCAGATCGCCGTTGCTGACCCGGCCCCCGGCGCGCGGATGCTCTTCCAACGCGGCGCCGCCATAGGATTCCTTGGGCGCGGCGGGCAGGGCGGGGGCGTGCCGCACGATCAGATATCTGGCGATGGGACCGCCCAGAAGGCTTGCCACGATCAGGCCCAGCGTCGCGGTGGCGATGCCCAGCTCGGCCGCGCCGGTGACGCCATGGGTATCGGCCACCACCGGACCCCACGCGATGGCGGTGCCATGCCCGCCGATCAGCGCGGCGGTGCCCATCATCACGCCCGCCTGCGATGGCAGGCCGAACAGCGCCGCCCCCAGCAGGCCGATCCCGGCCTGCACGATCATGAACCCCGCCGTCAGCACCAGCAGCAGCGCCAGCATCCGGCCCCCCTTGACCAGATCGGCGATGCGCGCGGACATGCCGACAGTGGTGAAGAAATACACCAGCAACAGATCGCGCACGCCCAGATCGAACTCCACCGCCCTGCCGGTGATCGCCACCACGCCCCACGCGATCAGCGCCGCCGCGATGCCGCCCGACACAGGCTCGGGGATCGAATAGGTGCGCAGGAACGCGATCCGCGTGGTCAGGTGGACCCCGGCAAAATAGACGATGATCGCAATGGTGAACGCCGCAAAGCCGTCAATCCGGATCGCGGGCAGCGGCGGCAAATCCATGGTGGCATCCTCTGGCAGGCAGGTTTCAACGGCGGCTGCGCCGCAGCGGCCAAAGCCACGTCAATAGCGCCCGGCACCGATGGGCGCAAACGAAACCCGCACCGCCTCAGGCCGCGCTGCCCGGCCGGCCCGACGGCAGCACGATGACAGCGGCGCCGTGAACGGCCCGGTCGTGCAGGTCGATCACGTCCTGATTGAGCATGCGGATACAGCCCGCCGACACGCCCTTGCCCAGCTCCTGCCCCGTGGCGCTGCCATGCACACGGTACAGCGTATCCTTGCCATTGCGGAACAGATACAGCGCCCGCGCGCCCATCGGGTTATCCGGGCCAGGGTCCATCCCGCCATTGGCCACCGAATAGGGCGCCAGGTTCGGCTGCCGCTTGATCATGCTGGCGGGCACCTTCCAGCGGGGCCATTTGCGGCAGAACTGTAGCCGCGCCGTGCCCTCCCATACGAAGGCGGCGGCGCCGACGCTGCACCCATAGCGCATCGCCCGTTCGGGGCTTTCGACGAAATGCAGCAGCGTGGCCTCGGGATCGATCACGATGGTGCCGCGCGGGCGGTCGGGGAACGGGTTTGCCACCTCCTGCCGCCACAGGCGCGGCGCAATGATGCCCTCGGGAACCGCCGGGATCGGATAGGGCTCGGTCGTGATCGCGCCATAGAAATCGGGCAGCGGCGGATAGGCCGGCGGCGGCGCGGCGGGGGCCGCAGGGGCAGGCACCACAGGCGGCGCGGGGGACGGCGCGGGGGGCCGCGCACAGGCGGACACGCCGCCCGCAGCGGCCATCGCGACAAAGCTTCGTCTGGTCAACATGATGTATTCCTTTGGGTTTCCGGCAGAGGCGCGCGCCGTCAGGCGCGGGCGTTTGCAACCGCCTTCAGCAGCGCCTTGCGGTCCATCGCGCCGGGGTAGATGGTCTGCCCGATGATGAAGGCCGGCGTGCCTTGCAGGCCCAGCTGCGCCGCCTGCGCGCTGTTGCGCGACAGCAGCCCGTCCCATTTGGCCCGGTTCGCCCGATAGGCCGCGTCCAGCCGGTCCACTGGCAGGCCCGCGGCCTGCAAGGCGCCGGTCACCGCATCCTCGGACAGGCGCCCCTGGGTCTGCATCAGCGCCTCCATGGCCGCCTCATACGCGCCGGTATCAGCCGCACCCAGCACCAGCTGGCTGGCGCGGATCGACGGCGCGCCGAAGATCGGGAAATCCTTCATCACAAGGCGGATATTGCCATCCTCGGCGACAACGCGGGTCAGATCGGGGTGGTTCGCCTTGCAATAGGGGCATTGGTAGTCGAAAAACTCGGCGATGGTGACATCTCCATCGGGGTTGCCCAGCACCGGGCTATCGGGGTCAAACAGCACGTCCTGAACGGTCAGCGCCTGCGCCTCGGCCCGGCGCGCGGGCGGGATCATCGCCGCGCCAATCGCGCCCGCAGTGCCAGCCGCCAGCCCGCCGATCAGCAGAGTTCGCCGTGTGAAAATGGTCATTCCAACTCTCCTTTATGGTCCAGGCGGCGGCGTCATTGCACCGCCTCCGCCGCGCGGCGCACGGCGCCGGGGCGGGTGCTGCCGATGATGCGCGTGCCGTCCTTTTCGGTCTTGGTGCGGTCCAGAAACACCATCGTCGGCGGCCCCGCCGCGCCCAGCCGGGCCAGCATGGCCTGCGACGCGTCGCCCGGATCTGACACATCGACGGCGATCGCGTTCATGCCCGCCAGCGCCGCCCGCACGCCGGGGTCGGGCCAGACGCTGCGTTCGATCGCGCGGCACGTCACGCACCAATCGGCGGTGACATAGATCAGCGCGGGCGTGTCTGCCTGCGCCGCCAGCGCCGCATCCAGCTGGCCGGGCGCGGTCACGGTGGTAAACGGCACCGCATCGCCCGCCGCCCCGGCACCGCCGCCGCGCAGCCCCGCCAGCGGGCGCAGCGGATCATCGCCGCCCAGGGCCGCACCCACCGCCATCAGCACCCCGGCCAGCATCGACAGGATTCCGGCCGTCTTGGCCCCCCGCTGCGCGGGGCCGGCCCCCTGCGGCAGCAGATCCAGCGCGCCCGTAAACACACCCGCCCCGATCAGCAGCGCCGCCCATAGCGCAAGGATCACAGGCCCGCCCACCAGCCGCCCGATCAGCCAGATCGCCATGCCCAGAAAGACGAACCCGAACAGCCGCTTGACCCCGTCCATCCAGCCGCCCGCGCGCGGCAACACCTGCGCGCCCAGCGTCCCGGCAATCAGCAGCGGCACGCCCTGCCCCAGCCCCAGCGCAAACAGCGCCCCGGCGCCCAGGGCCACGTCCCCCGTCCCGGCAATATAGAGCAGCGCACCCGCCAGCGGCGCGGTCACGCACGGCCCGACAATCAGCGCCGAGGTAAAGCCCAGCGTCGCCGCCCCGCCCAGGCTGCTGCCCTGCCTGCCGCCCTGCCCGGCCCCCGCCCGCGACAGGCGGCGCGTCCAGCTGGCCGGCAGCTGCAATTCATAAAGGCCGAACATCGACAGCGACAGCAGCGCGAAAATCGCCGCAACGCCGTAGATCGCCGCGGGGGATTGCATCACCATCTGAAGGTTCTGCCCCGACCACGCCGCGGCCACCCCCAGCAGCCCAAAGGCAGACGCCATCGCCAGAACATAGACGCCCGACAGCACGGCGCCGCGCCGCATGGTCAGATCGCCGCCCTGCCCGGTCAGGATACCGGCCAGAATGGGAAACATCGGAAACACGCATGGCGTAAACGCCAGCAGCAGGCCAAAGCCAAAGAACCCCGCCAGCACCAGCACCGCGCCGCCACGGGATCGCAGCGCCTCCAGCACGCCGGTATCGCGGGCCAGCACAACGCCCGTATCGGGCGGCGGCGCCGCCGCGCTGGCGGGGCTGGCGGGGCTGGCGGCCAGTGTCTTCTGGATCGGCGGGTAGCAGATGCCGCCATCCTGGCAGCCCTGCCATGTCACCGTCACAGGCCCGGCCACGGGCGCCAGCACCGCCTCGGCGCTGCCGAAATACACCTCGACCGCGCCGAATGTCGGATCGTCCATGGCCGTGCCCGGCGGCGTTTCCAGGGCAATCGGCGCGCCGTCCTGCGTCTCTGCCGCCAGATGATCGCGGTAAAGGTAATACCCGTCCGCCACGCTCCACGACAGCACCCGCGCGCCATCCGCGCGGGGTGTCACGCTCAACCGGAACGCGTCGCTGGCGGGCATGGGCGCCCCGGCGGAGGATGAAAACAGCTGCGCCGCCGCAGGCAGCGCAAGCAGCAGTGTCAGCGCAAAGGCCAGCAGGCCGGCCGCGCGGCGGAGTGGGTTCAGGGCACGTGTCATATGCCCCTGATCGCCCGCGCAGCTTAAGCCAGGCTTAAGGCCGCCGCCCGTGCCTGCCTCATGCCGGCCCAACGCCCTTGAACAGCACCTCATCCACCCGGTCGCCATGCAGCACCGAAATATCGCCGGTGGTCTCCAGCACCACCGCGCGCACATCCGATATGTCCAGCGCGTTCGCCTCGCGCAATTTGGCGATCAGATCCTCCTCGGCCACGCGCGTCTTGCGCAAGGCATCGTGCAGGATGACGCCATCCTTCATCAGCAAGGTCGGCGTGTTCTGCACCAGCGCATTCAGCCGCGAGGACCATTGCCGCAAGCGCGACACGGCATATTGCACCGCAAACAGGCAGGCCATCGCCGTCACCGTTTGCAAGGTTCCGGTCCACTCCTGCGATTGCGCCACCCCCGCCAGAAGCGAGCCCATGGCGACGGTCATCACAAAATCGAAATTGGTCATTTTTGAAAATGACCGCAGCCCGACAATGCGCACCAGAAAGATGACCCAGAACAGCCCGAACGCACTCAGCACTGCGCCCCTGGCCAGCGCGTCAAGTATCGGTCCGTCAAATAACATCGTCATCCCCCTTGGGCCAAGGCATATGGCCTGCACCCGTGGTAGACGCTTTGCCGCCGCAACCCTACGAAAATCGACCGGCGCAACGCGCGCCTACGCCCCGGCGGGCCGCGCCGCCGCGTTTTCACGCCGCAGCCGCTGCGCCGCCATGCCCGGATCGGCGCCCCAGACCGCGATCCAGCGGTAGAAAACCGGGGTCAGGAACAGGGTAAACACGGTGGCAAATCCCAGACCGCCGACAATGACCCAGCCCACGGCAATCCGCGCCTCGGCGCCCGCGCCAGCGGTCAGGATCAGCGGCATCGCGCCGAACACGGTCGAGACCATCGTCATCATCACGGGCCGGATGCGCAGGCGCAGCGCATCGCGAATGGCGCTGTCGATATCCTGCCCCCGCTCGCGCAGCTGGTTGGCGAATTCGACGATCAGGATGCCATTCTTGGCCATGATCCCGATCAGCATCACCAGCCCGATTTCGCTGTAATAGTTCAGCGATCCGCCCGTCAGCGAAATCGCCATCAGCGCGGCGGCCAGCCCGAAGGGCACGGTCAGCATGATCACCACGGCGCTGGCGAAACTCTCGAACTGCGCCGCCAGCACCAGCAGGACCACGGCAAAGGCCACGCCAAAGACGATGATCATGCCCAGCTGGCTTTCCGACAGGCTGGCCGCCTCGCCGGTGAATGTGATGCCCATGCCGCCGGGCAGCGTCTCTGCCGCGATCGCGGACAGCCGGGTCATCGCGGCGCCGAGGCTGGCACCCTCGCCCAGATTGGCGCGCACCGACACGGCCAGCGATCCGCCCTGCCGCTCGATCTCGGACCGGCCGACGACCTGCTCCATCGTCGCGGCAGAGGACAGCGGCACGAAACTGCCCCCCGGCAGGCGCAGATAGATGGATTCAAGGTCGGACGGATCGTTGATCGGCGGGCCGCCCGGCACCACATTCACGTCCGTTTCGGTGTCATCCTCGAACACGGTGACGGCGATGTTGCCGCGCACCATCGCGGCGATCGTGCGAGTGATCTCCGCCTGTGTCAAACCGAACACACTGGCCATATCCGAATCGACGCTCACCTCCAGCTGGACCTGCACCGCATCGCCCGACAGCTGCGGATTGACGAACATCGCCTCCTGCGCCATCTCGGCCACCAGATCCTCGGCGGCGGCGGTGATCGCGTCCACGTTATTGCCGGTCACGGCAAAGCTCAGCCCCTGCCCCGCGCCCCGGATATTCAGGCTGTTGCCCGACCGCACGCTGACCTGCACCCCCGGCACCGTATCCAGCCGGTCACCGATGCTGGCAATGATCTGCGCCTGCGTTCTGTCGCGCGCCGCCCAATCGGACAGCCGCACGATGATGAACGCGCTGGTGCCGCCGCCGATGCCGATGATGCTCTGAACGGCGGTGACTTCGCCGCTGTCGCGATAGGGGTCCAGGATATCCTCGATCTGGGTCACTTGGGTGTCCAGATATTCAACCGTGGTGTCGGACGCGCCGCGCGCCATGATCATGAAGAATCCCCGATCCTCGTCCGGCGTGATGCTGGAGGTCAGCGTACTGGCCGCGCCCGCCGCGATAATGGCAAAGCCGCCCGCGATGGCGATCACGATCAGCGGCGTGCGGATCGCGTAATCCATCACCGCATCGAACCCGCGCACCGCCCAGCCCGGCGCGTCCGGCGCGCGGCTTTGCTGGCCCGGTTTGCCGGGGTCAAGGAAGGCCGCCATCACCGGCACCAGCGTCAGCGCCGTGACCGAGGAGATCGCCACCGCATAGGCCAGCACATAGCCAAATTCGCTGAACACCCCGCCCGCCTGTCCGGGCAAAAACGAGATCGGGATAAACACCGCCGCCAGAGTCGCGGTGGTCGAAATCACCGCAAAGAATACCTCATTCGCGCCGGCCGCAGCGGCGGCAAACGCGCCCATCCCCTCGCGGCGCTTGCGCATGATGTTCTCGATCACGACGATGGCATCATCCACCACCATCCCGGTGGCCAGCACCAGCGCCAGCAGGCTGATCGTGTTGACCGAAAACCCGGTCAGCCAGATCGCCGCAACGGTCCCGATCAGCGCAACCGGGATGCTGACCGCCGGGATCACCGTCGCGCGGGGCGAGCGCAGGAAGACAAAGATTACCGCAACCACGATCACGGCGGCCAGACCGATGGATTTGACCCCCTCGTCAATCGACCCTTCGATGAACACGCCATCATCCGAGGTGATGATCAGATCCACACCGTCGGGCAGGGACGGGCGCAATTCTTCGACCGCGCGGCGCACCTCGCGCGAGATGGTCAGCGTGTTGCCGACCGATTGCCGGGTGATATCCAGACTGACCGCCGCTTGCCCGTTGACGCGCGCCGTCACGGTGCTGTCCTCTGGAATCAGGCGGACGAATGCCACATCGGCCACCCGCGTATTGGCGTTGATCGGGATCTGGCCGACGCTTTCGACCGTGACATCCGCATTGGCCACGCTCAGCGCCAGCGTTTGCGTCCGCGTCTCCAACTGGCCCAGCGGCGTGTCATCGCGCAGGGCGGTCAGCGCGTTCGATACGTCAAAGATGGTCAGTCCCCGGCTGAGCAATACCGGCATATCCAGCCGGACGCGGAATTCGTTGGACCGGTTGCCGCGCACCGTGACTTCGGCCACGCCGTCAATGGTGGTCAGCCGGTCATAAATCGGCCCCTCAGCCAGAGTGGTCAGCTCGTCAAATGTCGCGTCGCCCAGAATCGCCAGACGGATGATCGCATCGGCGTTGCTGTCGCTTTTGGTGACGACCGGGTCATCCTCCAGATCGTCGGGCAGCCGGCGCAGCGTGGCCGAAACGATTTCACGCGCCTCGTTGGCGGCAACGTCCACATCGGTGCCCTCGGACAGGTCAATGGTGATCCGGCTCTGCCCGGTGGAGGAGCGCGATTCGATATAGGACAGCCCGTCCAGCGCGCTCAGCGCGTCCTCCAGAACCTGCGTCACCTCGCTGTCCACCGTCGCGGGAACGGCGCCCTCGTAAGTGGTGCGCACCGACAGAACGGGCCGGTCCACATCCGGCATTTCGCGCACATCCACCGCGACCAAGGCCGCCAGCCCCGCAATCAGGATCAGCAGGTTGATGACCAGCGCAAAGATCGGCCGGCCCACGAACAGCCCCGCCATCCCGGCCCCGGCGGGATCAGGCGCGCTCATGCCGGATCTCCGCCAGCCACCGGCAGGGCAATCCGCGCGCCGCTGCGCAGCTTCTGCGCGCCTTCAGTCACAACCATCGTGCCCGCCTCGATTTCCGCGTCGATCCACACCGTATCATTGCGCCGGAACAGCAGCGTGACGGGCAGCCGCTGCGCGGTGCCATCCACATCAATGTAGATCCCCGACCCCTCGCGCGACCATGTGATCGCCGTTGCCGGCAGCGACGGCAGCGGCGCGCTTTGCTGCGTCAGGCGCACGGAAAATGTCATGCCCGGCCACAGGATGCCGTCCGAGTTGTCAATCCGCGCCTTCACCGTCACGCTGCGCGTGATGCTGTCGATGCGGCTGTCGAACGAGGTGATTTCCCCCCGGAACACCCGCCCCCGAAAGGTCGGCGTGCTGGCCAGCACCTCGCGCGCGCCTGCCAGCAGGCCAATCGTCCGCTCGGGCAGCTCGAATTCGACCACCAGCGTTTCGGACTGGTCAATGGTCGCAATCACGCTGTCATTGGCCAGCACATCGCCGACGCCGATATCGCTCAGCCCCAGCTGGCCGGATATGGGCGCGCGAATGGTGCGATCCTCCAGATCCACCTGCGCCAGACCTACCGCCGCCTCGGCCAGACGAACCGCCACGCGGGCATCGGTCAGGGTGACATCCGTGACCGTGGAATTGTTGCTGGCGCTCAGCCGCTCGTAGCGCGACAGCGTATCGCGCGCCTGATCCAGATTGGCCTGCGCAATCTCAAGGTTGAACGCCTCCGTGCGCGCGTCAAAGCGCAGCAGAACCTCGCCCGCCTCGACGGCGCGGTTGGCGGCCAGGTTCGCCTCCGTCACCGTGCCGGCTGTATTGGACACCACATCGACGCTGCGCAGGGCCGACGCGGTGCCGATGGCGTTCAACACGCTGGTATAGGGCCGAAACTCCAGCGGCGCGGTCACCACGCTGGTCGCGGGCGCGCGTGCGCTGCGGCCTGCGGCGCCCGGTGCGGTGGGGGCCGGCGCGCCCTCCTCTGCCGCAGGGACCAGCCCGGCAATCGGGGCCGGCACGCCGAAAGTCACCAGATACGCCGCCAAAAGAATCAGCGCGCTGATCGCCAGCATCACAAATCTGCGCATCCCGATAACCCCTTTCGCGGTGTTGGTCGCCCTGCCGCATCATGCGGCGCGCCGCGCGCCCGCGCCAGCCCTTGCGCCCGCGGTCCCCCGACCTTGTGCCACTTATGTTGCGCCCACGCAGCCGCGTTATTGTCGCAACCTGTCGCGCCTATCGGGCCTGTTACATCTTGCGACATTTCAAATCCGCCCGCGCGGACCTGCCGGCCGCTATCCGGCCTCCTCCGCGCTCTGCGGCAGGTTGCGCAGGCTGTCCAGATCGAAGGTCAGCAGAAACTCCGGCGTGGTGACAAAGGTATGCGGCGCGCCGGGTCCGGGGCTTTTCGGCCCGTTTGCGATCAGCCCCCTGTAGCGCAGTCGGCCCAGCAGATCCCTGCTGATCTGCCTGCCGAATATATCGGCCAGCCCGGCCCTGTCGATCGGCTGGTGATAGGCGACGGCGCACAGCACGGCCAGCTCCTCCTCGGTAAAGCCGTGCGCGTCACCGCCGAGATCGGCGGCCGCCCGGATCGCAGACGCGTATCGCGGGCGCGTGCGAAATATCCAGCCGCCGGCCACCGCCGCAACCTCGTAGGGCTTGCCGGCCAGCCCGGCCTGAATATCCGCAATCAGCAAATCGAGATTTGCACCCTGCCCCACCACCCGTTGCAGCGCCTGCCGGTCCACCGGGCGGCTGCTGGCAAAAATCACCGCCTCGATGCGGTTCATCCACTCGCGCCAGCGCGGGCCGGGTTGCAGATCGGCCAGCTCGCGATCCAGCGGCTCAGTGTCTGTTTTCATCCGCACCATCCGGCTCTAACCCAGCCCATAGAGTCGAAATGTCGCCCGCCCCGTCAATTCGCGCACCACCCCCAATGCTACCAGCCGGTCGCACAGGCGGCGCGCCGACCGGTCCGTCATGGCAATGTCGGTGCCGCGAATGATCGGCGACAGCATGGCGGACGGCAGAACCGCGTCCTCGGAAAGGAAAACGCCAATCGCCGCCGCCGCCCCTTTGGAACGGAGCCTTGGCGCCACCGCCCGCAGCCGCGCCGCCCGCCGCGCCAGATCATGCGCCGCGCGGATCGCGTCCTGCGCCGCGCGGGCAACCGCGATATGGCACTCAAGGCCGATATCCGCGCCATCGCTGGCCGCGCGAAGCGTCCTGCGGCTGACATGCGCCGCCAGCAGCGGCAGCGGCGCGCCCCACCCCAGGGACCGCGCCAGCATGACATCCGCACAGAGCAGCGCCGCCGCCTCTGCCCGTGGAAAGGCGCCCAAGATACTGCCCAGCAGCGCCGCGGCGCGGGCCACCGGGCTGCCCGCCGCCTCTGCATGTGCGATCCAGCCGGGCAAAGGCGCCTGCAATTCCGCGGCCAGCAGCGCCCGCAGCCGCCCCTGCCAGCCCGCCCGGCGCAGATGCAGCGCCGCGCCCGCGCGCCAGAAGGCCAGCATATCGCCGTCCGGACCCATCGCATCGCCGGGCATGGTCAGATAATAAGCGTCGCGCAGCGCGGCGCCTGCCACGCCCCTGCCCTCGATCTTGCAGCACTGTCCGGCAGCGCGCAGCGCCAGCCGCGCGCGCAGCACCCCATCCGGCACACTCAAACCCGGATCATGCAGCGCCCCATGCAACAGCGCCAGCGCCGCACCGCTGGCAAATGCCGCCTCGTCGACGCTGCCGGGCGCCCGCGCGTCAAACATCCAGGGCGGCAGGACGGGCGCGGGTGTATCATCTGTGGCCGGGTGTTTCATGGCGGGCAGCGTAGCCGCGAACGGCGCTTTGTGCCAGCATTAATCGCCGTAACCGCCGCGCCCTGCCGGCCTCAACAATGTCCAATAAGTTTGCCTTATCGGACGCAATCAAAAGCCCGGCGCCGCTGGCCCATCGGGCTGAAAACAGCCCGGCCCGGCGCCGAGGTTTCGCCACGAAACCTGCGCGCTACTTCTCCAGTAGCGCGCGGATTTCGTTCAGCAGATGCTCCATCACGGCGGCGTCCATGCCCTTGCCCTCAAAGCGCAGGATGTGTCCCTTGCTGTCTTGCTGGTGGCGGATGGTGATGCCCGCCGAAGTGTGCAGCGTCTCGGCCCCCTGCCAGCCGGATGTGCGCGGCGCCGCCTTTGGCCGTCCGCCCCGCCGCTTGTCCGGCGCGGGCGCCTCCAGCGCGTCGATCACCGATTCGATGCGGGTCCATTCCGCCTCTGCGTCGGCGGGGGGATGATCGCCCAAGGCGTCGCGCAGCCCGGCCTCGGCCCCGCTGCGCAGCGCTTGGGCCAGCCGCAGACCCCGCTTTTCGCTGAGCGCCTCGGGGAAGGTCAGCATATCGCCCAGCTCCTCGAATATCATCGCAAAGGAGCGGACCTTGGACCTCTTGGCCTTGGACCCGGTGGCGTAAAGGCGGTTCACCGCCTCCTCGACATTGACGAACGCGCCCTGCTGCGCGGCGATCACGGCGATGCGGCCCCGCTCGAACTGGCTGAGGTCCGAGCGGACCTCGTTCTCCTCGACCATGGACACGAACGCCTGATCGGCCTCGGCCGGCGGGCGGATCACGGCGCGGATGGTGCTGTATTTCGCCGCCTCGGTCAGATCCAGCAGCGCCTGCACCGCCATGTAGCGCCGATAGCCCGACACCAGCGCGTAATGCGGCGCGCCCTCCTGCGGATCGGGCAGCGCGAACACCTCGATCGGCAGCCGCAGGCCGCTGGCGGCGATGGACTGGCGCAGCTCGGTCATGTCGGCCTCGTCCAGGTCGATCCGGTCGCGGATCATCGCGTGCGGGTCGATCTGGTCCAGCGGCAGATCGGCCATCAGCCGCCCGTCCCCTTGCGCATCGCGCAGCCGCTGCGCATCGGCGGCGTTGCGCGCGTTTGCGGCGCGCGCATCCGGGCTGCCCAGCTGGGCCTGCGCCGCCGCCTCGCCCGCGACCTGCGCGATGGGCGCCACCGCGCTGCCCGCGCCAAAGCCCGCGCGCCCCGAGGTTTCGCGGCGAAACTCATCCTCGATCCGGCCCAGATCCTCGGCACTGGGCGCCTCCAGCTTTCTGCGTTTAGCCATTGTCTGTCTCCTCCTGCGGGGATGTCTGAAGATCGCGATACCATGTGCCCAGGATCAGCTCTTTCACCTCGGCCCATGTGCGATCGAACGTCTCGCGGCCGCGCACATAGGTGTCGCGGTTGAATTCGCGGTAATCGGCCTCGTAGATGCCATTCACCTGCTCGCCCGCCTGGCCCACCATCGCCGTCAGCTCCTGCCGGTAGGTGGTCATGAAATCGCCGAAATAGGCCTGAATGACATTGGCCAGATCGGTCTGCTGGCCCGCATCGAACCGGGTGATCAGGGCGCGCACGGCGTCCCATTCGAATTTGACCTCCGGCAGGCCATCGGCGCGGCGGACGGCGTTTTCACCCTCCTCGATGCTGGCGAAGGTGGAGTAGAGCATATCGAAAAACCGCCCCGTCGAGTCGAATTCCAGAAACGACGCCCCCAGCGGCACCAGCAGGATATCGGCCGCCGCCAGCGCGTTGATCGTCAGGTAGCCAAGCGCGGGCGGAGTATCCAGAAAGATGATGTCGTAATCGTCAAGGATGCGTTCGCCGCTGAGCGCGTTCGACAGCGCATCCCACAGCGACCAGCTGCGCAGGCCCATGCGCCAGACCGGGATCTGGAATTCGGCCCAGTAAAGATTCAGCTGCGCACCCATCAGGTCGATATTGGGCCAGTGGGTGGGCTGGATGATGTCGCGGGCGCGCGTATTCAGCGCCTCGGTCAGCGTCTCGTCAAAGGGCAGAGGCGGCAGATCGGCGGCGGCGCGCACGGTGTTTTCGCCCTGCACCGCCTGCGCGTAATCCTTGGCCAGCAGCGGAAAGGCGGTGGACCATTCATCGGGCACGTCGCCGCCCATGATCGAGGTGAGCGAGCCTTGGGAATCCAGATCGATCACCAGCACCTTGTAGCCGTCCAGCGCGGCGGACATGGCCAGATGCGCGGTCGTCGTGGTCTTGGACGTGCCGCCCTTGAAATTGGACACGGCGACGATTTTGGCAGGCAGCCCCTTGGGCCGCCATGGCAGATATTCGCGGTCTGCCGCGCCCTCGGCGGCGAAATGCTGGCGCAGGCGCAGCACCTCCTCCAGAGTGAACCACTTGGAATTGCCCTCGCCCACGCCCTGCGGCAGGTCGGGGTATTTTTTCAGCACCCGGCGGAAATGGGCCGGGGCGACGGGGATCAGGTATTTGCAGATCTCCCATGTGGAGAACCGGCGCAGGCGTTTCTTGCCGTCGGGGGCATAGCCGCGCTTGGCCAGATCCTGCCGGCCTTTCGCGGCGAAAGCGGCGGCTTTGGCGAATCGCGCGGTCGAGATAGGCTCGGACAACCGGGCTGCGGCCTTGGCCGGATCAATGTTGAAATAGGGGGGGATGGGATCCTTGCCTGCGGTCATCCGGTTTCCTTTGTGATGTGCGCTGTCTTATGCGTTTTTTAACAATCTATGGCACATCGCACCGGCCAAGTGAATCGCCAAGGCAGGCTTTGCCCCTTAAATGCAGAGTATTGACGCAAGGAAGCAGCCACAAAGTTGAAGAATCTTTAAGAACTTTAGAATCTTTGGCCCTGATAATCCTATTATTTCCAGCAGGTTACACCTGTTTGGGCGCCCGGATACAGGCCCAAGGGCACCCGGATGCGGGATGAAGGGGACCGCAAAGCAGGGGCAGGGGCGCCGATTCGCGGGATAAGGGGCACCCGGCCCGTATTAGAGCCTGTTATCGCCGAATCGGGCCATCTTTCCGCCGTATCCGCGCAAGGCCATCCTGTAAACGGGTCCGCTTGGCGGCCGCTGCGCCCTGCGCCCGGTGCATTAAGAACCCGTTTACGGGACCGGGTCCAAGCTGGCAAAGGCACCCGGCAAGGGATTGAAGCGGGGTCCCTGCGCAGGCATACTGGACCAAAAGCGAGAGGCAAGGCGATGGACGACATTCCACGCGACAAGTTGAGCGGCGCATTGCGGCGCGGCGCGGTCAAGAAACACGTGGCGGCGATCCATGTGTCGGGCAAGCTGACGCTGCTTCAGCGCAAGCTGTCCAACGTGCTGCTGCTGAACGCCTATGACACCCTGACCAGTCAGAGCCATCACCAGATCGACGCGCGCACGCTGTGCCTGATGATCGGGTATAATTCCAACGACCTGCAAACGCTGAAACAGTCTCTGCGCGGCCTTGCAGAGACTGTGGCCGAATGGGATATGCTGGACGCGCAAGGGCAGCAGGAATGGGGCGTGTCCAGCCTGCTGAGCTATGCCAAGCTGAAGGGCGGCGTGTGCGAATACGCCTATTCCCCGGCGCTGGCGGAAAAGCTGCACGACCCCAAGGTGTTTGCCCTGATCAACCTGAACATTCAGCGCAAGTTCACCAGCGGCCATGCGCTGGCGCTGTACGAAAACTGCTACCGCTTTGTGCGCACGGGCAGCACCGGCTGGTGGACGATGGACCTGTTCCGCCGCCTGATGGGGCTGGACGGGTCGGCCTATTACGAGAGCTACAAGCACCTGAACGCCAAGGTGATCAAACCCGCCGTGGCCGAGGTGAACCAGACCAGCAACATCGTCATCACGCCCGAAATCCGCAAGCGCGGGCGCACGGTGTCCGAGCTGCGCTTTGTCATCAAGGAGAACCCGCAGCTGGCGATACTGGATCTGGACGACGGCGCAGGGGTGCGGCACGGGCAGGTTTATGCCCGGCTGCGCGATCTGGGGGTCAGCGACCGTCTGGCGCGCCAATGGCTGTCCACCCACGGCGAAGAGCAGGTCGCGGCCAAGATCGACTATGTCGGCAAGCGCAAGAATGTCGATAGCATGGTCGGCTATCTCAGCGCGGCGCTGGCGGGCAATTACGGCGCGGAGGCCGCGCCCGAGGCCAAGCCGCAATCGCCCCGCGCCGAACGTCTGAAGCGCCTGCTGGAGGCGGTGGCCGCCCGCAGCCCGACGCAGCGCGACGCTGACAAGCGATTGTTCCTGAACCAGATCACCGAGCCGGCCAAGCGGCATGATTTCGAGCGGTTCGGCTGGATGTCGGCGCTGAACGTGGCCGAAATCTGTGCCTTTTGGGAGGAGTTCAATCCGGGCCTGTTCGATGGGCTGGAGCCGGTCTAGCGGATCAGGCGGCGCCGGGTTCCTGCGTTTGCAGCCATTGGATCACCGATGCGCGCTTGGCCTCCATGTGGCGCAGCAGGGTCTGCCCCAGCGCCGCGCCGTCGCGGGCCGACAGGTGGGTGATGATATCCTCATGCTCGGCCACCGCCTGCGCCCAGCGGCCTTCGGTCATGTTGGCCAGATAGCGCGCGCGCTGCATCCGCAGCGACAGCGCAAGGCAGGAGGCGGTCAGCGTATTGTTGCGCGCGGCCAGCAGGATCGCGCGGTGGATCTGCTGGTTCAGCGCGAAATATGACTTCAGATCGCGCGCGGCATAGCTGCGCATCATCTGGTCATGCAGATCGCGCACGGCGGTGATTTCGCCGTCCGTCATCGCCCGGCAGGCCAATTCGCCCGACAGCGCCTCCAGCGCGCCAAGGACGGGGAACACCTCGTCCACCTCGGCCACGGTGACGGGGGTGACCCATGCGCCGCGGTTCGGCTCCAGCCGGACCAGACCGTCCGAGGCCAGCACCTTCAGCGCCTCGCGCAGCGGGGTGCGCGAGACGTCGAATTGCGCGCACAGATCCTTTTCCGGCACCTTGGCGCCCGGCGCCAGATCGCCGTTGATGATCAGCTGTTGCAGGCGGCTGACCAGCTGCTGATGCAGGGAGGTGCGTTTGATCGGCTGGGCGGCGTTCATGCGGTATCAGATATCTTTTTCAGGGCCATTTCAAGGACGCGCGCCACGTGGATCGGTTTGCGCCCGGCGGTATCTGATATCTGATGGCGGCAGGATGTGCCATCGGCAACGATCAATGTGGTGTCGTCGGCGGCGCGTACCGCCGGGGCCAGATCCAGCTCGGCCATCTTGCGCGATACCTCGTGCGTGTCCGTGGCATAGCCGAACGATCCGGCCATGCCGCAGCAGCTGGTTTCGACCGTTTCGATTTCGGTATCGGGCAGGCGGGCGAGCGTTTTCTGAATGGCCGACATCACGCCCATCGCCTTTTGGTGGCAATGGCCGTGCAGCAGGATCTTGGGCGCGGGCGATTGCAGCGGCAGTTTTAAATCGGGGTTATCCTGCTGATCGGCGATATATTCCTCCAGCATCCGGGCCTGCCGGGCCAGCAGGGCGGTATCGTCGCCCGGCAGCAGGGCGGGGATTTCGTCGCGCAGGGTCAGAAGGCAGCTTGGCTCCAGCCCGATGATGGGCAGGCCCTGCCGGGCGGCGGGCAGCAGCGCATCGACCAGGCGTTGCGCCTCGGCCTTGGCCTGATCCACCAGACCGGCGGACAGGAACGTGCGCCCACAGCAGAGCGGGCGCTGGCCCTTTGGTGCGGCGACGACCTGAACGGGGATCCGGGCGGCGTCCAGCACAGTGCAGGCGGCGCGCAGATTCTCCGGCTCGAAATAACGGTTGAAGCAGTCGGCAAAGAGGATCGCCTGCGGGGCATCTGCGGCGGCCTCCGCATCGCGGAAGGGTCGCGCGCTCCATTTCGGCAGGTCGCGGGTGGCGGTAAAGCCGGTCAGACGCTCGGTCAGGCGGGCCATACCCGGCAGGCTGTTGCGCAGGTTCGCCAGCGCCGGGGCGCGCGCGGCCCATGGCGCATAGCGCGGCAGGTAGCCGACCAGCCGGTCGTGCAGGCTGAGGCCGCGCGCGCGGACGCGGGCGGCCTGCACCTCGATCTTCATGCGGGCCATGTCAACGCCGGTGGGACATTCGCGCTTGCACCCCTTGCAGGAGACGCACAGCTTCATCGTGTCGGCCATGGCATCGGAGGTCAGCGCATCCGGGCCAAGCTGCCCGGTGATTGCCAGCCGCAGGGTATTGGCGCGGCCGCGGGTCAGATCCTGCTCCTTGCGGGTGACGCGGAAGGACGGGCACATCACGCCGCCCTTCAGCTTGCGGCAGGCGCCGTTGTTGTTGCACATCTCGATCGCGCCCTGAAACCCGCCGCCGCTGCCCGTCCAGTCGGACCAGTCCAGCGCGGTCTGCATTTCGGGGGCGGCATAATCGGGGCCATAGCGGAACAGGCGCCGGTCATCCATTTTCGGCGCATCGACGATCTTGCCGGGGTTCATGAGATTATCGGGGTCAAAGCGCGCTTTGACTTCGGCGAAATTGGCCACCATGCGGGGGCCGAACATCTTCTCATGAAATTCGGACCGCACGATGCCGTCGCCATGTTCGCCCGAATGCGACCCCTTGTAGCGCGCGACCAGATCGAAACATTCCTCGGCAATCGCGCGCATGGTGGCGGCGTCCTTGTCCAGTTTCAGGTTCAGCACCGGGCGCACATGCAGGCAGCCCACGGATGCGTGGGCATACCATGTGCCGCGCGTGCCGTGCCGCTCGAAAATCTCGGTCAGGCCGGCGGTGTAGGCGGCCAGATCGGGCAGGGCGACGGCGCAATCCTCGACAAAGGACACCGGCTTGCCGTCCTCCTTCATCGACATCATGATGTTCAGGCCCGAACTGCGCAGGTCGGCGATGCGGCCCTGCATGGCGGCATCCGTGACATGGGTCACGCCGCCCCATGCGGGGCCGGCGCCGGTCCAGGAATAGCCCAGATCGCCCATCATTTCGTCCAGCGCGCGCAGCTTGGCGGGGTGGCGGCTGGCATCCTCTTCGGCGAATTCGACCAGCAGCAGCGCGGCGGGGGTGCCGGTCACGACCTCCTCGATGGTCGCGCGGAACATCGGAATGTCGCGGGCCAGCGCGATCATGGTGGCATCGACCAGCTCCACCCCTTGCGGGTTCAGCGTGACCAGATGCTGCGCCGCCTCCATCGCCTGACGGAAGGTGGCGAAATGGCAGATGCCCAGCACCTTTTGCGTCAGGATCGGCCACAGCTTCAGCTCGATCGCGGTGGAATAGGCCAGCGTCCCTTCGGAGCCGACCAGCAGATGCGCAAGGTTATTGGGCGCCTGCGCGGGCGTCAGCGCGTCGATATTATAGCCGCCGACGCGGCGCATCACATCGGGAAAGCGGGCGGCGATTTCATCCGCCTCGCGCGCGCCAAGGCGCAGCATGTCACCCCGCAGATCGGTCAGGCCGGGCGACGGGTCGGGGCCGAAATGGTGATGACTGCCGTCGGCCAGAAACCCGTCAATCGACAGCACATTGTCGCGCATCATGCCATAGCGCAGCGATTTGCCGCCGCAGGAATTGTTGCCGGTCATGCCGCCGATGGTGGCGCGCGACGCGGTGGACACGTCCACCGGAAACCACAGGCCATGCGGCTTCAGCGCGCGGTTCAATTCGTCCAGAACGATGCCGGGACGCACGACGCAGCGCATCCCCTCAACATCCAGTTCCAGAATGTCGTTGAAATACTGCGTGTTATCCAGAACCAGCGCCTCGTTCACCGTCTGCCCGCATTGCGAGGTGCCGCCGCCGCGCGGCAGGATCGGCACGCCCTGATCGCGGGCAATATCCAGCGCGGCGCGGATGTCATCGACTGATTTCGGCGACAGCACCCCCAGCGGCATCATCTGATAAAGCGACGCATCGGTGGCGTAGCGCCCGCGCGAGAAGCGGTCGAACATCACGTCGCCTTCGACGCGGGATTTCAGAAGGTCGGCAAGCTGGGGCATGGGGCGTTGTTTCCTCGGGCGCGACATTTTCATTGACATAATTTTGAATTCAAAATTAAGTTTAAGCAACACGAAATGCAGGCACCACTGCCGCCCGCGTCAATTTTTACCAATGCTTCGGGGTCCATCGCCATGAGAAAAGCCGGTCGTCACTTCTTGCAGATACCGGGGCCAAGCGCGGTTCCCGACCGGATCCTGAGCGCGATTGCGCAGCAGACCATCGACCACCGCGGCCCGGCCTTTGCCGCCGTGGGGCAAAAGGCGCTGGACGGGCTGAAGACGATCTTCAAGACGGACGAATCGGTGTTCATCTACCCCGCCTCCGGCACCGGCGCGTGGGAGGCGGCGCTGGTCAACACCCTGTCGCCCGGCGATCATGTGCTGATGTTCGAGACGGGCCATTTCGCCAGCCTGTGGAAAAAGCTGGCCGAAAAGCTGGGCCTGAATGCCGAATTCATCGCGGGTGACTGGCGCAGCGGCGCCGACCCCGACCAGATCGAGGCGCATCTGGCCGAGGATAAAGACCACCGGATCAAGGCGGTCTGCATCGTGCATAACGAGACGTCCACCGGGTCGGTATCGCCCGTCGCCGCCGTGCGCGCGGCGATTGACGCGGCGGGCCATCCCGCGCTGCTGATGGTCGATACCATTTCGGGGCTGGGATCGCTGGACTACCGGCACGATGAATGGGGCGTCGATGTGACAGTCTCCGGCTCGCAAAAGGGCCTGATGCTGCCGCCGGGCCTGTCGTTCAATGCCGCAAGTGCCAAGGCGCTGGCCGCGAACAAGACCGCCAAACTGGCCCGCTCCTACTGGGACTGGGGCGAAATGCAGGGGCCGAACGGGACGGGGTATTTCCCCTACACGCCCGCCACCAACCTGCTCTATGGCCTGAACGTCGCCATTGACATGCTGCATGAGGAAGGGCTTGAGAATGTCTTTGCCCGTCACGCCCGCCACGGCGCGGCGACCCGCGCGGCGGTGCGGCATTGGGGGCTGGAGGTTCTGTGCAGCGCGCAGGGGCAGGAAAGCGGCGTTCTGACCGCCGTGATGATGCCCGAGGGCCACAGCGCTGACGCCTTCCGCGCCAGCACGCTGGCCCATTACGACATATCGCTGGGCAATGGCCTGTCCAAGGTCGCGGACCGGGTGTTCCGCATCGGGCACTTGGGCGATTTCAACGATCTGATGCTGGTCGCCACGCTGGGCGGCATCGAAATGGGACTGAAAAAGGCGGAGGTGCCCCATAACGCTGGCGGGGTGCAAGCCGCGATGCAGCTGCTGTCCTGAGGGGGGCCAATAGCTGCGATCTGGCCGAAAGAGCCGCAATCTCTGGGAGGAGAAAACCATGAAGACGATGACAAACCTACTGGCCGCCACCGCGCTTGCGGGTATGGCCACCACCGCCGCAGCGGCGGATATGACGATGAAATTCGGCCATGTCGGCGCGCCCGGATCGCTGTTCGAGGCGACGGCGAACAACTTTGCCGAATGTGTGAACACCGCCATGCCGGACAAGGTCGAGGTGCAGACCTTCGGGTCGTCCCAGCTGGGCAATGACAAGGAGATGCTGCAAAAGCTGAAGCTGGCGCAGATCGATTTCTCGCTGCCCTCGTCGATCATGTCGTCGGTCGATGACCGTTTCGGCATTTTCGAGATGCCCTATATCATCACCAGCCGCGACCACATGCGCCGCGTGCAGGGCGAAATGATGGATGTGTTCCAGACGGCGGCGAATGAAAACGGCTATCACATCGTCGGACTGGCCGAAAACGGGTTCCGCCACATCACCAACAATGTGCGCCCCATCAATGTGCCCGCCGATCTGGAGGGGGTCAAGCTGCGCACGCCCAACGGTGTCTGGCGCCTGAAGATGTTTCAGGAATATGGCGCGAACCCCACGCCAATGGCGTTTTCGGACGTGTTCACCGCGCTGCAAACCGGCGTGATCGACGGGCAGGAAAACCCCTATGCACAGATCGCATCGGCCAAGTTTCAGGAAGTGCAGAAGTATCTGTCGATCACCGGCCACGTCTATACGCCGGGCTATATCCTGGCTTCCAAGAAGAAATTCGATGCCCTGCCCGAGGATATCCGCGCGGGCCTGACCGACTGCGCGAACCAGACTCAGGATTTCACCTACCAGACGGCGGCTGAAATGGAAGAAACCCTGCTCAAGGAAATCGAGGATGCGGGCGTGGAGGTGAACACCGCCGACAAGGCCGCGTTCATCGAGGCGTCCAAGCCGATCTATGCGCAATTCGCTGCCGAAGTGGACGGCGCGCAGGACATGATCGACACCGTCCTCGGCCTTGGCGACGGGCAGTAACCTTTGGCCGGGCGGCGGGGTGATCCTGCGGCCCGGCGTTTTTCCCGAAAACGCAACATGCGCACCGCGCTGCCCGCCCGCTCCGGCGCGGCGGCGGGTGATGTAGAGCAGGCTCTTAATGCAACATCCCTCATACCCTGCGCTGTCGCGCATCAACCGGCGGGTCAGCCAGATCCTGGAATGGATCACCATCGGCCTGATGGTGCTGCTGACGGTCATGGTCAGTCTGGCGGTGATCGCGCGGCTGATGGGCAACAGCTTCTCCTGGTATGACGAGGTGGCGGCGATCATGCTGGCGTGGATCACCTATTACGGCAGCGCGCTGGCCGCGCTGCACCGGCGCCATATCGGGTTTGACACCGTGCTGCTGGCCATGCCGCGGGGCTTGCGCATCGCCGCGCTGCTGCTGGGCGAGGTGATCGTGCTGACATTCTTTGTGCTGATGGCGCGCGCGGGCCTTCAGGTGCTGGAGGTGCTGGAGGGTGACACGCTGGTATCGCTGACATGGGTGCCGGTGCAGTTCACGCAATCGGTCATCCCCATCGGCGCGGCGCTCTTTATCCTTGGCCAGTTGCTGAGCCTGCCGGGTTATCTGCGGCTGACAGCGTCCGGAATATCACTGGAACACGCCGAAATCGAAGAAGAGGTCGAGGCCGAGCTCGACAAGAACAAGGATCGCAGCTGATGCTGATAGGCGCCATTTTCATCGCGATGCTGGTCATGATCTGCATCAACATCCCCATCGCCGTGGCGCTGGCCATGTGCGGGGTGCTGGGCCTTTTGGCGACCGAAGGCACCGGCAGCCTCGTGACCATCGCGCTGGACATGTATGACGGATCGACCAAGTTTTCGCTGATCGCCATCCCCATGTTCGTGCTGGCCGGGGCCATAATGAACGCGGGCGGGATCACCGACCGGCTGATCAATTTCGTGTCGGCGATTGTCGGGTTCATCCGGGGTGGCCTTGCCATGGTGAATATCGGCGTGTCGCTGTTTTTCGCCGAAATCTCCGGCTCGGCGGTGGCGGATGTGGCGGCGATGGGGTCCATCCTGATCCCGCAGATGAAAAAACGCGGCTATACCAAGGAATTCTCGGCGGCTGTCACATCGTCGTCGGCGTCACTGGCGATCATCATCCCGCCGTCGATCCCGATGATCCTTTATGCGGCATCGGCCAACACCTCTGTCGAGCAGCTATTCGTTGCCGGCCTTGTTCCGGGGCTGCTGGGGGCGGCGGGGCTGATGGGCGTGGCCTACCTCTTTGCCAAGCGCTACAACTTTCCGACCGAGGCGGCGTTCAACCTTTGCCGTTTGCGCGCGACCTTCATTGATGCGCTGCCCGCCTTCACGCTGCCGGTGATCATTCTGGGCGGCATTTTCGGCGGCTATGTCACCGCGACCGAGGCGGCGGGATTGGCCGTGATCGCGTCGCTGGCGGTGTCGGCGTGGTATGGCAATCTGGACATTCGCCACCTGCGCCGGGCGATGCTGGACGGCGGCATGCAGACCGCCGTTGTCATGCTGCTGGTGGCGGCATCGGTGCTGATGGGCGGGTTTCTGACCCGCGCGCAGATCCCGCAGGAACTGGCCCAAGGCATCCTGTCGATCACCACGCAGCAATGGGCGATCCTGCTGATCCTGAACTTCTTCTTCCTGATCATCGGATTTTTTCTGCATTCGGCGGCGGCGATCATTCTGGTCATTCCCATCGTGATCCCGCTGATCACCGCCGCCGGGATCGACCCGGTGCATTTCGGTCTGGTCGTGACGCTGAATCTGGCGATCGGGCAACAGACGCCGCCCGTCGCCTCGGTGCTGATCACCGCCTGTTCGGTGGCGCGCGCCAATATCTGGGAGGTGTCCAAGGTCAATATCTGGTTCGTCGGCGTGCTGCTGGCGGTGCTGATGATCTGCACCTACGTGCCTGCCGTCCCGATGTTTCTGGTGGAGTATTTCTATAGATGACCCAAACCCCTGACCTGAGCGAAGAGGTGCGCGGCGGCGTTCTGTACGCCACCTTCAACCGGCCCGCATCGCGCAATGCGCTGACCTTTGAGATGTATCTGCGGCTGGCGGCGCTCTGCGCCGATATGCCCAGCGATGGCTCCATCCGCGCGGTCGTGATCAGCGGCGCGGGGGGCAAGGCGTTTGCCGCCGGCACCGACATGACCCAATTCCGCAGCTTTGAGACGGCGCAGGATGCGCTGGATTACGAGGCGCGCATCGCCGCCGTGCTGGACGCGGTCGAGCGGTGCCCGGTGCCGACGATTGCCGCGATCAACGGCGCCTGCACCGGGGGCGGCGCGGCGATTGCGGCGGCCTGCGATCTGCGCATCGCCTCGGCCAGCCTGAAATTCGGCTTTCCCATCGCGCGCACGCTGGGCAACTGTCTGGCGGCGGATAATCTGGCGCGGCTGTCGGACCTGATGGGCGCCGGGCGCGTGCGCGAGATGATCTTTACCGCCCGCCTGATCGGCGCGGAGGAGGCGCAGAACATTGGCCTGATTACCGAAACCCTGCCGGACGAGGATGCGCTGATGGCCCGCGCATCTGCGCTGGCGGGTCATGTCGGCGCCATGGCCCCGCTGACCTTGCGCGCCACCAAGGAGGCGATGCGCCGCACCCGCGCCGCCGTCGCGGTGGATGATGCCGACCTGATCACCTCCTGCTACATGAGCCGCGATTTCCGCGCCGGAATGGAGGCATTTCTGGCCAAGCGCACCCCCGAATGGAGCGGCACATGACCAAATCAACCGGGCCGCTGGCCGGAATGCGCGTGATCGAGCTGGCCCATATCATGGCCGGGCCGGTCTGCGGTCTGATGCTGGCCGATATGGGGGCCGATGTCATCAAGGTCGAAAAACCCGGCGGCGACGATACCCGCCGGTTCGTTCCCCCCGAGATCGAGGGCGAGGCGGCGGCCTATATGATGATGAACCGCAACAAGCGCGGCATCGCGCTGAACCTGAAAGACCCCGCCGCGCTGGACATTCTGAAACGGCTGCTGGCCGATGCCGATGTGGTGATCGAAAACTACCGCAAGGGCACGATGGCGAAACTGGGCCTGTCCTACGAGGATCTGGCAGAGGTCAATCCGCGCCTGATTTACTGCGAAATTTCCGGCTTTGGCCGCACGGGGCCTTATGCCGACCGGGGCGGGTTCGATCTGATCGCCCAAGGCATGTCCGGCCTGATGTCGATCACCGGCGAGGGGCCGAACCGCCCGCCGGTCAAGGTGGCGGCGCCGATTTCCGACATCAATGCCGGCATTCTGGCGGCGATGGGGATCAGCGCGGCCTATGCCAATGCGCAGCGGACGGGGCAGGGGCAGAAGGTGGATACGTCGCTATTCGAGGCGGCGATCGTGCAGACCTATTGGCAATCAGCCATCGCCTTTGCCACGGGGGACAAGCCCGCGCCGCTGGGGTCGGCGCACCCGCTGAACGCGCCCTATCAGTCGTTCCAGACCAGCGATGGCTGGATCAATGTGGGCGCGGCCAATCAGGCCAACTGGCTGCGGTTTCTGGACGTGATCGGCGCGCCCGAGCTGGACGAGGATGCGCGGTTTTCCTCCAACGCCGCCCGCATCCGCAACCTGCCCGCGCTGGTGGAAATTCTGAACGGCTACCTTGCGCAGGAAACCACCGCCGTCTGGCTGGAGCGGATGGACCGCGCCAATCTGCCCGCCGGGCCGGTCAACGACATCCTGCAAATGCACGCCGATCCGCAGGTCGCCGCGCGCGATATGATCGTCGCCGTGGATCACCCCAATGCGGGGCGGGTGCAGACCATCGGCCACCCGGTGAAATACAGCCGCACCCCCGCCAGCATCCATCGCCCGGCGCCGCTGCTGGGCCAGCACACGCGCCAGGTTCTGGCCGACCTGGGTTGCGATGCGGCGCAGATCGCGGCACTGATTGCCGAAGGCGCGGTGATCGCGGCAGAGGAGGGGGCGACATGACACTTGATCTGAATACGGCGCAGGCCATCATCGCGGACTGCCTGACATGGCGCCGCGAAAACGGGCTGAAGCCGCTGACGGTGGCGGTTCTGGACAGCGGCGGCTACCTGATCGCGCTGGCGCGCGAGGACGGCACCAGCAACCTGCGCCCCGACATCGCGCAGGGCAAGGCGCGCGGCGCCGTGGCGATGGGGCTGGGATCGCGGGCGCTGTATGAGCGCGCGCAGACCGAGCCGTTTTTCATTCAGGCGATGAACGGGCTG
This sequence comes from Roseovarius dicentrarchi, assembly GCF_003316635.1. Classification (GTDB taxonomy): domain Bacteria; phylum Pseudomonadota; class Alphaproteobacteria; order Rhodobacterales; family Rhodobacteraceae; genus Roseovarius; species Roseovarius dicentrarchi. The sequence continues at coordinate 40,284 of NZ_QNQP01000017.1, forward strand.
GCGCAGGGGTCACTTGTGCCGGTCGCGGGCGGCGTTTTGATCCGGCAAGGCGGCGCCATTCTGGGCGCGGTCGGCATCACCGGCGACAGCTCGGCCAATGACGAGGCCTGCGCGATTGCCGCGATTGAAAAGGCGGGGTTCACTGCCGACGGCGGCTAGGGCGAAATGGAATTGGCGGTGTCCTGCAACCACGGCAGAATATCGGCGCGGATGCGCGCCGCGTCCCAGTGATGGCCCGAAACCGAGCAATGCACCGCCGCCGCCGCGCGCCCGTCCGGGCCGCGAATGGCGCAGGCAATGCCCACCTCGCTGAGGATGATCTGGTCCTGCGTCACCGCATAGCCCCGGCTGGCGGCCAGATCGATCTGCCCGGCAATCGCGGCGCGGTCGGTGAGGGTGCGGGGCGTGTAGGCCTGCACATGCCAGTCCGCAATCGCCGCCGCCCGTTCGGGTGCGGGAAACGTGGCCAGTATCGCCTGCCCGCCCGAGGTATGCAGCGCCGGCACCGTGCGCCCCGGCACCGACGCGCCGAACACCGTGCGCGTGCAGGGCAGGCGCACCGCATATAGAATGTCCTGCCCCGATAGCTGCGCCAGATTGACCGTCTCGCCCAGACGCTGCGACAGATCGATCAGTTTCGGCATTGCCCGCGCGACCAGCGGATCGGACCAGTAATAGGCATAGGCCATGCGCAGCCACGCATGCGAGGGGCGGTAGCGGCGCGTGACCGGATCCTTGTCCAGCATCCCCTCGATATGCAGGGTGTTGGCCAGCCGTTGCACCGCGCTTTTGTCCAGCCCGGTGATATCGGCCAGCGCGCCCAGCGACAATTCGGTGTGCGATTCGTCAAAGGCGCGCAGCACGCGCAGCCCCTTGGCCAGCGCGCCGACGAACAGGGTGTTTTGCTTTGCTTTGGTCATCGGCGCCTGCGTTTTGAAAAGGAATGCTAAAAACTTCGGGTTTGGGGTTGATTTTGGCGGTGCGTGAGGGTTCTAATAATCATATGACGATGTAGCGTATCATATTATGATATACCCGCTGTCGTAAACAGGAAAACAGCAAAAGCCCGCAGCGCGACTGCGGCAGGGAGGATACCAGATGAAAGCCGTATTTCTGAAATCAACCGCGATGGCGCTGGCCATGTCGGTCGCCGCCACCGGCGCCGCGCTGGCGGACAAGGCCAATGACACGCTCAGCGTTGCCTTCACCAAGGAGCTGGAGAATGTCGACAGCTTCTTCAACTCCTCCCGCGAGGGGGTGGTGATGCAGCGCGCGGTCTGGGATGGCCTGATCTACCGCGACCCGATCACCAACGAATACACCGGCAACCTTGCCACCGAGTGGGAATGGATCGACGACAAGACGCTGGAATTGAAGCTGCGCGAGGGCGTTAAATTCCACAACGGCGCCGATTTCACCGCCGATGACGTGGTTGCCACCGTCAATTTCGTCGCCAAGGAAGAAAACGGCGTCAAGACGCAGCGCAACGTCAACTGGATGGAGAAGGCCGAGAAGATCGACGATTTCACCGTCCGCATCACCACCAAGGACGTGTTCCCGGCGGCGATCGAATTCCTGTCCGGCCCGGTGTCGATCTACCCGGCCGACTATTACGCCGAGGTCGGCCCATCCGGCATGGGCCTGAAACCCGTCGGAACCGGCCCCTACAAGGTGGTCGAGGTGGTCCCCGGCCAGCATTTCGTATTGGAGAAATACGAAGGCTACCATGACAGCCCCAAGGGCCAGCCGACGATCCAGAATATCGACATCCGCACCATCCCCGACGTCAACACCCAGCTGGCCGAGCTGTTTTCCGGCACGCTGGACATGATCTGGCAGGTGCCCTCCGATCAGGCCGAGAAAATGGCGGCGATGGGCGACCGGTTCACCGTGCTGAACGAATCCACCATGCGCGTCGGCTATCTGTCGATGGATGCGGCGGGCCGGTCGGGCATGGACCCGAACCCCTTTACCGACGTCAAGGTGCGCCGCGCCGTCAACCACGCGATTGACCGTCAGGCGCTGGTCGATAACCTGCTCAAGGGCAAATCCCAGGTCGTGTCGACCGCGTGCTTCCCCAGCCAGTTCGGCTGCGCGCAGGATGTGACCAGCTATGAATACGACCCCGAAAAGGCCAAGGCCCTGCTGGCCGAGGCAGGCTATCCCGACGGCTTCTCGACCGAGCTTTACGCCTACCGCGACCGCGAATATGCCGAGGCGGTCAGCAGCTACCTGAACGCGGTCGGCATCCAGACCGATTTCAAACTGCTGCAATATTCGGCCCTGCGGGAGCTGAACATGAAGGGCGAAGTGCCGCTGGCCTTCCTGACATGGGGCAGCTTTTCGGTGAATGACGCCTCCGCCATGGTCAGCCAGTTCTTCAAGCATGGCAGCCTGGACGACGCGCAGGACGACCAGACCAAGGAATTCCTGGACATCGCCGACAGTTCGACCGATCCCGACACGCGGATCGAAAATTATCGCAAGGCGCTTCAGCGCATCGCCGATCAGGCATACTGGGCGCCGATGTTCAGCTACAACACCAACTACGTCATGACCAAGGAGGTGGACTATACCCCGACGGCGGACGAGGTGCTGCGCTTTACCAACATGAGCTGGAACTGATCCATTGATCCCCGGCCCGGCGGCCCCGATGGGGTGCGCCGCGCCATTTCCCGACATTCGCCAGACCCGTAGGGGGGACAGCCCAAGATGCTGCCATTCATACTCAAGCGGCTGGGCCTTGCCCTGCTGGTGGCCTTCACGGTCAGCTTTATCAGTTTTTCGCTGCTGTTCCTGTCTGGCGATCCCGCCGCGGCGCTGGCCGGGGAAACCGCCAGTGGCGAGGATATCGACGCGCTGCGCCGCCTTTACGGCTTTGACCGGCCCATGCTGGTGCAATACGGCGAATGGCTGTGGAACGCGCTGCGCGGCGATTTCGGCGAAAGCTATTATTTCAAACTGCCGGTCGCGTCGCTGATCGGGGACCGCCTGTCCGTCACGATGACGCTGGGCGTCTGCGGCATCACCTTTGCGCTGCTGACGGCCGTTCCCCTGGGCGTGGTTGCCGCGATCCGGCCCAATTCGATCATCGACCGCATCGCGCTGTTTTTGTCGGTCGCCGGGCAGGCGATGCCCAGCTTCTGGTTCGGCCTGATCCTGATCGTGGTGTTTGGCATCCAGCTGGGCTGGTTGCCGCCCTCGGGCGCATCGACATGGCGGCATTTCATCATGCCGACCATCGTGCTGGGCTATTACGCCATGCCCGCCATCATGCGCCTGACGCGGGCGGGCATGCTGGAGGTGCTGAATTCGGATTATATCCGCACCGCACGGGCCAAGGGCGCGGGCGAGGGGCGCGTTTTGTTCAAGCACGCGCTGCGCAATGCGATCATCCCGGTGGTCAGCCTTGCGGCGGTGCAGATGGGCTTCATGCTGGGCGGCTCGATAGTGGTCGAGTCGGTCTTTGCGCTGCACGGCGCGGGCTATCTGGCGTGGGAAAGCATCGCGCGCAACGATCTGCCGACGGTGCAGGCGCTGATCCTGATCTTTTCGATGTTCTACATCATCTTCACCTTTCTGGCGGACGTGCTGAACGCCTGGCTTGACCCCCGCATGAGGAGTTCCTGATATGGCCGCACCGCAGACAACCGACCCCCTGCTGGAGGAAATCAGCGGCCCCACCCCCCGCCAGATCCTGCGCAAGCGCGTGCGCGGCCATACCGGCCTGCTGTTCGGCCTCGGCGTGGTTCTGCTGCTGGTGATCGTCGCCATCCTTGCGCCCGTGCTGGCGCCCCATGACCCCTATGTGCAGGATCTGACCAAACGCATGGTCAAGCCCGTCTTCATGGGCGGCACGTGGGAACACCCCCTTGGCACCGATCATCTGGGCCGCGATTACCTGTCGCGCCTGATTTACGGCGCGCGGGTGTCGCTGCTGATCGGCGCGGTTGCGGCGCTGATTTCGGGCATCATCGGCACCGCGATGGGCGTCGCCGCCGGGTATTTCGGCGGCAAGGTGGATGCGGTGGTGACGTTCCTCATCAACGTGCGCCTTGCCATGCCGGTCGTGCTGGTCGCGCTGGCGGTGGTCGCCATCCTTGGCGGATCGCTGGAGGTGGTGATCGGCGTGCTGGGCCTCTTGCTATGGGACCGCTTCGCCGTGGTCATGCGCGCCTCGACCTTGCAAGTGCGCAGGCGCGAATATGTCGCCGCCGCGCAGGCCATCGGCGCGTCCACCCCCCGCGTGATCCTGTCGGAAATCATGCCCAACATCGTCAACAACCTGATCGTCATCGTCACGCTGGAAATGGCCCACGCGATCCTGCTGGAGGCGGCGCTGTCCTTCCTTGGCCTTGGGGTGCAGCCGCCCACGCCCAGCTGGGGCCTGATGGTGTCCGAGGGCAAGAACATGATGCTGTTCGAGCCGTGGCTGGTGCTGATCCCCGGCGTGGTCCTCTTCATCCTCGTGCTGGCGATCAACCTGATGGGCGACGGCCTGCGCGACGTCACCGCCCCCGAAAACCGGAGCTGAAGCCATGAGCGATCAAAACGAAAAACCGCTTTTGTCCGTGCGCGGTCTGACGCTGGACATCCCGCTGGCCAGCGGCATGCTGCACGCGGTGCGCGGCATTGACTTCGACCTGCACCGGGGCGAAACGCTGTGCATTGTCGGCGAATCCGGGTCGGGCAAATCGCTGACCTCGCTGGCGGTGATGGGCCTCTTGGACAAGAATATCCGCCGCAGCGCCGCGCGGATGGATTTCGACGGGACCGAGCTGACCACCGCCAGCCGCCGCCAGATGCGCGCCCTGCGCGGCGACCGTATCGCCATGATCTTTCAGGAGCCGATGACGTCGCTCAACCCCGCCTATACCATCGGCGACCAGCTGATCGAGGCGCTTCAACTGCACCGTTCGGTCAGCCGCGACACGGCCCGCAAACGCGCGGTGGAATTGCTGGAAAAGGTCGGCATCACGGCCGCCGCCAGCCGCCTGAGCCAGTACCCGCACCAGCTGTCGGGGGGTCTGCGCCAGCGCGTGGTGATCGCCATGGCCCTGATGTGCGAGCCGGAACTCATTATCGCGGACGAGCCGACGACGGCGCTGGACGTGACCATTCAGGCGCAGATCCTGCGCCTGTTGGTGGATCTGACCAAGGAAATGAACGTTGCGATGATCCTGATCACCCACGATCTGGGCGTCGTGGCGCGCGTCGCGGACAAGGTCGGCGTGATGTACGCGGGCGAATTGGTGGAAACCGGCCCGGCCAGCGATGTGTTCGGCACGCCGATGCACCCCTATACGCGCGGGTTGCTGCGCTGCATCCCGCAACCGGGCAAGACCGAGCGGGGCGCGCCGCTTGGCACCATCCCCGGCATCGTGCCGTCGCTGGTGGGCGATGTGCAGGGCTGCGCCTTTCGCACCCGCTGCCCGCACGCGGTGGACGCCTGCCGCGCGGCGATCCCCGAACGCGGCGCGCCGCCCCATGAATTTCTGTGCGTGCATCCCGATGGCGCCCGCGCCGCCGAAGGAGTGCCCGCATGACCGCCCCCGTTCTGGAATTGAAAAACGTCGCCAAGACCTACCGCGTCAAGCAGGGCCTTTTCGGCAAGCCAAAGCCGCTGACGGCGGTCAACGACGTGTCCCTGACGCTGGGCCGGGGCGAGGTGCTGGGGCTGGTGGGCGAATCCGGCTGCGGCAAATCCACACTGGCCAAGATCCTCCTGGGCCTTGAGGCGCCCACATCGGGGCAGGTTCTGGTCGATGGCGAGGAGATTGCCGGGCAGGACCGCCTTGCGCTGGCGCGGCGGATTCAGCCGATCTTTCAGGATCCCTATTCGTCGCTGAACCCGCGCAAGACGATTGCCGATATCGTGTCGCTGCCCCTTCGGGTGCATGGCATCGGCGACAGCGCCAGCCGCGCCAAATCGGTGCGCGAGACGCTGGATCTGGTCGGCCTGCCCGCGCGCGTGCTGAACACCTATCCCAGCCAGATGTCCGGCGGCCAGCGCCAGCGCGTCGCCATTGCCCGCGCGCTGATCATGCGCCCCGAAATCGTCATTTGTGACGAGCCGACATCGGCGCTGGACGTCTCGGTGCAAAGCCAGATCCTGAACCTTCTGAACGAGCTGCGCGAGGAGTTCGGGCTGACCTACCTTTTCATCAGCCACGATCTGGCGGTGGTCGAGCATCTGGCGACGCGCGTCGCCGTCATGTACCTGGGCCGCATCGTGGAGGAGGCGCCGGTTGCCGCGCTGTTCGACGCGCCGCGCCACCCCTATGCGCGCGCGCTGCTCAATTCGGTGCTGACGCCGGACCCCGCGCAGGGCGTGCCGGATACGCAGCTGGGCGCGGCCTATCCCAACCCGATCGCGCCGCCGCCGGGCTGTCATTTCCACCCGCGCTGCCCCTTTGCGCAGGACCACTGCAAGGCCGCCGCACCCCGGTCGGTGCCCGTGGGGCAGGGCCATGTGAAGTGCCACCTGCACGATCCCGATACCCCGATGTACCGCCCGGATTTCACCGTTTAACCCAAAAGGAGCGCTGGAATGGCATCCTCCCTGTCGCGCACGATGCAGACCCGAAAGACCGTGATAGAGACGAATGGCGGCGTTGTCGCGTCGCAGCACCGCCTTGCGGCGGAGGCCGGCGCCGAGGTGCTGCGCGCGGGCGGCGATGCGGTGGATGCCGCCGTCGCCACGTCCTTTGTCGTCGGCGTGCTGGAGCCGTGGATGAGCGGCCCGGCCGGCGGCGGCGCCATGATGCTGTGGCGCGCGGGCGCGGAAAAGGCGGTCGCGGTCAACCACGGCATGCGCTCGCCCAAGGGTCTGCGCATCGACGATTTCCCGCTATCGGGGCGCGGCGTGGCCGGCGATCTGTTCCCGTGGGAGCATGTCACCGGCGACGTCAACGTGCAGGGCGCCAAGGCGATTGCGGTGCCGGGTGTCGTTGACGGTCTGGGGCAGGTCCATGCCGAATATGGCCGCATGCCATGGGCCGATCTGCTGGCCCCCGCGATTGCCCATGCGCGGCAGGGGATGCTGGTGGATTGGTACGCGGCGCTGGTCATTGCCTCCAGCACCCGCGCGCTGGCGGAGGACGCGGATGCCGCGGCGCTTTTCCTTGAGGACGGGCAATGGCCGACCATCTCGGGCTGGACCGCGCTGGCCGAAAAACGGCTGGATCAGAGCCGCATGGCGGACAGTCTGGCGATACTGGCCGAGGACGGCGCCCGCGCGCTTTATGATGGCGATCTGGGCGCGGCGATGGCGCGCGATGTTCAGGACAAGGGTGGGTATCTGAGCCATGATGACCTGCGCAGCTACCGCGCGCAGATGCAGACCCCGCTGAGTATGACATACCGCGACGCGCGGTTTCATCTGGTGGACGGACTGACCGCCGGGCCGACCTTTGCCCATGCCATGGGCGATCTGGAAAGCCGCGATTTGGCCACCAAGCCCGAGGCGTTCGCCGCCTATGCGGAGGCGCTGAACGGCGCCTATGCCGCGCGGCTGGGGCGGATGGGCGACACGGGCGAATCCCCCGATGCGCCCGGATGCACCACGCATTTTTCGGTGGTGGACCGGGACGGCAACATGGCCTGTCAGACGCAAACCCTGCTGTCGATCTTTGGCAGCCGGGTGGTGTCGCCCTCCACCGGGTTCCTGATGAATAACGGCATCATGTGGTTCGACCCGGTGCAGGGGCGCCCCAATTCGCTGGGGCCGGGTAAACGCTGCCTGATGAATGTCTGCCCGATGATCGGGCAGCAGGGCGAGCGCCGCTTTGCCTTTGGCGCATCGGGCGGGCGCAAGATCGTGTCGGCGATGGTGCAGATGTCCTCCTTCGTCACCGATTTCGGCATGGATATCGAGGCGGCGTTTCACCATCCCCGCATTGACGTATCGGGCGGCCCTCAGGTGGTCGCGGATGAGGCGCACGAGGCGGACGTGCTGGAGCGCCTGCGCGAGGGTCACACCGTCGCCACCGCGCCGCGCACCGTCTTTCCCTTTGCCTTCGCCTGCCCTGCCGGGGTGATGCGCGCGGGCAACATCAACACCGGATGCACCGAAATCATGTCGCCCTGGGGCGACGCCGCGACAGAGGATTAAGCCATGAGCCGCGATGCCGCAATCGACACTGTTACTGCCTATTTCGACACTGGCACCTTCCAATCCGAACTGGCCGATCTGGTCAGCTACCCGACCGAGAGCCAGAAGGAAGGCACCGGCCCCGAACTGACCCGCTATCTGACGGACGCCATGCAGCCCCGGCTGGAGCGGATGGGCTTTACCTGCGAGATCATTGCCAACCCAGACCCCGCCGGCGGCCCCCTTCTGATCGCCGAGCGGCGCGAGGGGGACGCATTGCCGACGGTGCTGACCTACGGCCACGGCGACGTGATCCGCGCGCAGGAGGGTATGTGGCGCGAGGGGCTGGCGCCGTTTGAGCTGGTCGAGGAGGGCGACCGCCTCTATGGCCGCGGCACTGCCGACAACAAGGGCCAGCACCTGATCAACATCGCCGCGCTTGAGGCGGTGCTGAAGGTGCGCGGCGCTCTGGGCTTCAACATCCGCATGGTTCTGGAAATGAGCGAGGAGGTCGGATCGAGCGGGCTGGCGGAGGTATTCCGCACCCACAAGGACCGGCTGACGGCCGATGTGCTGATTGCCTCTGACGGGCCGCGCCTGCAACCCGAGGTGCCGACCGTCTTCATGGGCTCGCGCGGCGGCGTCACGTTTGATCTGGAGCTGACGCTGCGCGAGGGCGCGCATCATTCGGGCAACTGGGGCGGCCTTCTGGCCGATCCGGCGATGATCCTGGCGCATGCGCTGGCGTCGATCACCGATGCGCGCGGGCAGATCCAGATCCCCGAATGGCGACCGGATAGCCTGACGGACGCGGTGCGCGCGGCGCTCGATGGCCTGCCGATCACCGGCGGCGACGGGCCGGAGGTGGACGCCGATTGGGGCGAGGAAACCCTGACCCCGGCCGAGCGCGCCTATGGCTGGAACAGCTTTGCCGTGCTGGCAATGACCAGCGGCGTGCCCGATGCGCCGGTCAACGCCATTTCCGCCAGCGCGCGCGCGACCTGCCAGCTGCGCTATGTCGTCGGCACCGACCCGGACGATATCCTGCCCGCCCTGCGCCGCCATCTGGACGCCGCCGGGTTCGGGGCGGTGCGCATCAAACCGCATGACCGGGGCATCTTTGCCGCCACGCGGCTGGACCCGTCGCACCCGTGGGTGACGTTTGTGACCGATTCAATCGAGCGGACAGCAGGCCAGCCGCCCCATGTGCTGCCCAATCTGGCCGGATCGCTGCCCAATGACAGCTTTGCGGATATTCTGGGCCTGCCCACCGTCTGGGTGCCACATTCCTATCGCGGCTGCTCGCAACACGCGCCGAACGAGCATGTGCTGAAACCGGTCTGCCGCGATGCGCTGCGCGTGATGGCGGGCGTGTTCTGGGACGTGGGCGCAGGCGGCACGCCGGCCTGACCCGGTGCCTGAGATGGCCCCGTATAGACGGGGCCACCTGGCAAAGGACTGAAACAGGCGGCGTGACGTGTGTAACGTGACGCTTGACATTCAGGCTGCCAGTCGATAAGTATCAGCCATGAAAATTGAGAGTATCGGCCACAAGGGCCTGAGGCGGTTCTTCGAGACCGGCAACCCCAGGGGGCTGGTGGGTGATACGGGCAGGCTTCGCAAGATGCTGGCATTCATCGGTGCCGCGTCCGATTTGGAAGAGCTGGCCACGCCGCCCAATTATGGCCTTCACCCGTTGACGGGGGACCGCAAAGGAGTCTGGTCGATGACGGTGACACGAAACTGGCGGCTGACCTTTCGGGTGAACGAAGACGGTGCTCTCACGGATATGGAACTGGAGGATTATCATGGCGCTTGAAATGCATCCGTCCCTGACGGTTCATGTCGGTGACTGGCTCAAGACCGAGATTGTCGAGCCTGCGTCGATCAGCGTAAAGGATCTGGCCGATCATTTCGGCGTGTCCCGGCAGGCGATGAGCAGTCTGCTGAATGGGCATTCGGGCTTGTCTGCCGAGATGGCGATCCGGTTCGAGAAGGCCTTTGGCATCAAGGCCGATACGCTCTTGCGCATGCAGTCAGGTTACGAGCTTGCCCAGGCCCGGCTGCATGAGGATGACATCAAGGTGCAAAAACTTCGGGCGGTGGCATAACCCGGCAGGGCAGGGGCCTACAGCCCCGCCGCCTTGGTCAGGTTCACGCGGAACCGGTCGCGGCGACGCTGATAGCGGCGCGTCATTTCGACGGACGCGTGGCCGAGATGTTTCTGAACATGGCGCTCGTCCACCTCGGCGCTGCTGGCCAGACCCGCGCGCAAGCTGTGGCCGGAAAACAGCGTCAGGCGGTCCTTTTCAGGCAGATCCGCCCGGATGCCGGCGGCCAGCACGCATCGCTTGATCAGGCGCGCGATGTGCTTGTCCGACAGCCGCGCCTCCAGCGCCCGTGTGCCATCGCGCGCCGTGCGCGTGAACACCGGCCCAAAGTCGATCCTGGCAAAATGCAGCCATTGCTCCAGCGCATGTACCGGGCAGGTCCGGTCGCTGGACCCGCGGCCGATCTCGACCTCGCGCCAGCCGGTTTTTGCATTCAGCGTCAGCAGGGCGCCCTGTTCCATGATCTGGATCCAGCCGCCCGAATCCGGCGTGTCGTCCTTGTGCATGTCGAGGCTGACGATCTCGGACCGGCGCAGGCCGCCCGCATAACCCAGCAGCAGGATCGCCCGGTCGCGCAGCCCGCGCAGATCAAAGGGCAGGGTGGCCACCATGGCGAGGATGTCCTCGCGCAGGATCGCCTCTTTTTGCACGGGCGGCCGGGCATGTTTGCGTTTGATCCCGGCCAGCACTGTGGCGATGTGCCGATCCTTGCGATCAAGGGTGAAGCCCCGCTGCGCATAGTTCCACCCGAGGCCGGACAAGCGGCGCTCTATGGTTGACGCGGACAGCGGGGCGATCTTTGTCCGAGGCGCGGCCATGTCCGCAAGGTAAAGCCCGATCATCTGGGGCGCGGGGGGCAGGGGCTCTGTCCCTTTCAGCCGGCACCAGCGGGAAAAATGCGCCCAGTCCCTTGCGTAGGCTTTCAACGTGTTCTCGGACGCCGCCGCCCGCGCATAATCCCGCGCCGTGTCAACAAGCCGGTCAAGGGTGCCGGACCCTGCGACATGCGCGGGCAGGGCGATGCCATCGTCTTTGGCGTGATCTTTGTCGTTGTCGGCAGCAGGAAACCTGCCAGAGTGCGATGGCGTCAATGTCTCGTCCTCTGCGGCCATTTTTCCCCCGGAAAATTCCTGCGCCTTGCGCCCTATCCTCAGCCTAGCCGATCATGTCCGATACTGCAAAATCGGCAATCCCCGCAAAAAGCGCCGCTGTTCAGAAGTAGCGCTTTCCCGGCAAGATGTTTCAGAAAAATTCCGAAAGGGAAGGGACGATACAGCGCCGCGCAGTTTGGCGGCGTGTCTGCCGGGATCAGCGCTGCGGCGTTGTGCCGCGCGGTCCAGATTATCGCCCGCGCGGTTGTGGACATATGGCGACGCCCGACCCAATATGCGGACAGGCGGCCCGACACCCGCTGTGGAACTGAAAACAGCCGCGTGAATTCTACGGCTCGGCCCCATCGAAAACGGGGGAATTGCCGCCGCAGATCCGCTGTTTCAGCTGACAAAAAGAAGGGGCATGACGTGAGGATTGGCCGTGTTCTGGGGTTGCTTGCGCCTGTCGCGCTTGGTGGTGTCATTGCCGTCTGGCTGATTTCCACGTCCGAACCTCCTGCCCGTGTCGAGAGCCGCGAACGCAGCGTCGTTGCGCACACCGTCATGGCCCAAGCGGGGCCTGTTCGCGCGGTTGTGCGCGGATTTGGCAATGTTCAGGCCGCGCGCAGCTGGGAGGCGATCTCCGAAGTGTCCGGCGCGATCATCTGGCGCCATCCCGATCTGGACACCGGCAATCTGCTGCGCGAAGGCACCAAGGTTCTGAAAATCGATCCGACCGCCTATGAGCTTCAGGTCGCGCAGGCCGAGGCGGATCTGGCCGCGCTGGACGCAGAAGCCGCGCAGCTCGACATCGACGCGACCAACACAGAGCGGCTGCTGGCGCTGGAGCAGGACCGCCTTGATCTGGCCGAAACCGAACTGGCACGGGTGCGCGATCTGGTCGAACGCGGCGTTTCGTCCCAGTCCGGTCTGGACGGGCAGGAACGTGCCACGTTGCAGGTCCGCCGCACCACGGTCGAGTTGCAGAACGCCCTCGATCTGATCCCGACCCGGCGCAAGAAGCTTGATGCGCAGATGGCCCGCACCACGGCAATTCTGGCCCGCGCAAGGCGTGATCTGGGAAAAACCGACATTGTGGTGCCTGTCGATCTGCGGGTCGGCACGGTGCATGTCGAGCAGCACCAGTTTGTCACGGCGGGGCAGCCGCTGGTGACGGCGGATGACGTCTCGCAGGCCCAGATCACGGCGCAGATTCCGCTGATGTCGTTCCGGCGCCTGATGGGTGGCGGCGGCGCGGGCAGCGCCCTGTCACTGGGCGACATGCCCACGCGTTTCAACGGGATATCGGCCGAGGTGCGGCTTGTCTCGGACCCGTCCCAGACATGGACCGGCCGGCTGGTGCGGGTGGAAAGCGCGCTGGATCCGCAGGCCCGTTCGGCGCCCGCCGTCATCGTCGTGGACGACCCATACGCCAACACCAACCCGCCGCTGCACCTGCCGCTGGTCCCGAACATGTATGCGGAGGTCATTCTGACCGGTCCGGTCATATCGACCAGCGTGAAGGTTCCCGGCAGCGCGGTTCACGGCGGCGATCTTGTCTATCTGCGCGACGCGGATGGCCGGCTTGAGCTGCGCGAGGTGTCCGTCGCCTGGCGTCAGGACGGCCAGGCGGTGCTGTCGGGCGGCATCGCGCCGGGCGAGGAGGTGATTCTGGGCGATCTGGTGCCTGCCATTCCCGGCATGATCGTGACCCCGGCGGAGCGCCCCGAATGATCCGCTGGTTCACCGCGCATCCCACCGCGTCCAACCTGCTGCTGGTCCTGATCCTTGCCGCCGGGGCGATGGCGATCCCCACGCTCAAGCGCGAAACCTTTCCCGATTTCAGGCCGGTGGAGGCGGAGATCAGCGTCGAATATCGCGGCGCCACCGCCGAGGAGGTGGAGGATGCGATTTGCCGCCGCGTCTGGGATGCGGTCGAAGGTGTCGAGGGGCTGGACGAGCTGACCTGCACCGCGCAGGGCAATATCGCCCGCGCCGTTGCCAGGATGGACGCCAGCGGTGACAGCGCCCGTTTCGTCAACGACCTGCGCACCGAGGTCACGGCGGTCGATGATTTCCCGGACGCGGCCGAACCTGCCATCGTGCGCGAATTGCACCGCACCGATCCCGTCACCTCGGTGGCCGTGGCGGGCGATCTGCCCCCCGCCCAGCTGGAGCGCTACGGCGCGGAGTTGCAGGACCGCCTGTCGGCGCTGCCCGGCGTGGCCAGGGTCACGATGTCGGGCTTTGGCAAGCGACAGTTCCGCATCACCGTGCCCCGCGCGGTGATGGAGCAGCACGGGCTGACGGTGTCCGCCCTTGCCGCACAGATCGACGCGCAAAGCGTCGACCGCCCGCTTGGCAGTCTGGAGACGCAAACCCGCGATATCAGCCTGCGCTTCACCGACGAGCGCCGCGATGTGGCCGGGCTGGCCGATCTGGTGGTGTTGTCAAACCCCGATGGTGCGCAGCTGACGCTGGGCCAGATCGCGACCATAACGGAAACCTATACGCCCGAGGAGGAACGCGCGTTCCTCGATGGCCAGCGGGCCGTGTTCCTGCAAGTCGACAAGGCGCTGAACGCCGATGCGCTGCGGGTGTTCGATCGCATCGAAACTCTGGTTGCCGGTGAGCGGGCGGTATTGCCGGACACGCTGCGTCTGGAGATCGTCAACGACAGGACCAGCATCGTGCGCGACCGGCTACAGATGCTGGTCGAGAACGGCGTGATGGGGCTGATACTGGTCATCGCGGTGCTGGCGCTGTTCTTTCGGCCCGGTTTTGCGATCTGGGCGGCGATGGGGCTGCCGGTGGCCTTCCTCGGGGCGTTCGCGGCGATGGCCTTGCAGGGGCTGTCGCTGAACATGATGACGCTGGTTGCATTGCTGATGGCGATCGGGATCGTGATGGACGATTCCATCGTCATCACCGATTCAATCGCGCAGGCGTCGGCGCGCGGTGCATCGCGCGTGGAGGCCGCCGTTCAGGGTGCGCGTGCCGTGACGCCGGGGGTGCTGTCGTCCTTTGCCACGACCATCGCGGTCTTCGCCCCGCTTGCCTTTCTGGTTGGCGAGCTGGGCGCGGTGCTGGAGGTGGTGCCGCTGGTCCTGATCGCGGCGCTGGCCGCCAGTCTGGCGCAGGCGCTCTGGGTTCTGCCGCATCATCTGAGCCACGGGTTGAAAGGCGCGGACAAACCGCCCTCGCGGTTTCGCGCGGGCTTTGACAGCCGGTTCGAGCGGTTCCGCGAAAGGTGGATCGGCGGCATGGCCGATCTGGCCATCCGGCGGCGCTATCTGGTCACCGGCCTCACGGTTGCGACGCTGATCGTGACCGTGGGCTTGATGGGCGGCGGGTATCTGAAGCGCGAGGCGATCCCGGCCATGGACGGCGATGTTCTGGAGGCGCGCATCCTGATGGCGCAAGGCACCCCGCAGGCCCGCACCGAGCAGGTGGTGGACCGGATAACGGCGGCGCTGACCCGCGTTGATGCCGCCTTTGCGCCGGGTCAACCGGAGGGCGCGGCATTGGTCAAATCCGTGCAGGTGCGGTTCAACCACAACGCCACCGCAGGCGAATCCGGCCCGCATGTGGCCACCATCGCCGCCGACCTGCTGGGCGCCGAAATCAGAACCGTGACGCTGGATGAAATCGTCACGCTCTGGCGCCGCGAAATCGGCGATGTGCCCGGCGCGCTGGCCATCCTGCTGACCGAACCGGGCATCGGCCCGCAGGGCATCGCCATCGAAATCCGCCTGTCCGCGCCGGATCTGGAGGTGCTGGCGCGGGCCGCCGACGCGCTGCAATCGGAAACCGAATCCTATGCCGGGGTGTTCAACGCGATCCATGATCTGCGCCCCGGCAAGCCCGAATTGCGCCTGCACCTTGACCCCCATGCGACGTCATTGGGGCTGACAGCGCGCAGTGTCGCCGATCAGCTTGGCGCGGCGTTTCTGGGGCGGGTCATCACCACGGTGCAGACCGGCGACATCAGCCACGAGATCGAGTTGAAGCAATCGCCGCAGGACCGCGATTCGCGCGACGACCTGCGCGATTTCACCGTCACGCTGCCCGATGGCAAGGCGGTGCCGCTGTCGACCGTGGCCCGCATGGAGGACGCGCGCGGCTGGTCCAGCATCACCCATGTGAACGGGCGGCGCACCGTGACCGTGCAGGCCGATGTCGATACCCGCATCGGCAATGCCGACGCGATCGTTGCCGAGCTGGAAAACGGGTTCCTGCCCCGGCTGGCCGGCCAGATACCCGGCCTCGGCTTCGAGATTGGCGGGCAAACCGCGAATTCCGCCGAAACCGTGGCGTCGATCCTGCGCGGCTTTTTGCTGGGTCTGGTCGGGATCTATGTCATCCTGTCGTTCCAGTTCCGCAGCTATGTGGAGCCGCTGATCGTGATGGTGTCGATCCCGCTGGCGTTTATCGGCGTCATTCTGGGCCATCTGGTCATGGGCTATAATATCTCGATGCCGTCGCTGATCGGTGCCGCGTCGCTGGCCGGGATCGTGGTCAACAACGCCATCCTGCTGGTCGAGGTGATCAAGCAGCGCGCGGGCGAGGGCATGGATCTGGCCCGCGCCGCGGGGCAGGCCAGCCGCGAGCGGTTCCGCTCGATCCTGATGGCATCCTCCACCACCATCATCGGCCTTGTGCCGCTTTTGCTGGAAACCAGCACGCAGTCGCAATCCATGAAGCCGCTGGTGATCTCGGTCGTCTTCGGTCTGCTGACCTCAACCCTTTTCGTGCTGGCCGTTCTGCCCGCCTTCTACGCGATCCTCGGCGATCTGGGGCTGGCGCGCGCCCGCCAGCAGACACAGCCCGACGAGGCGGGCGCAACCCCCAGCGCCCGGCGCGACCCCTACTGAAACGCCTTGTTATGGGGGAACTGACCTTCGGCGATATACCTCTGCTCCGCGCCGGTCGATGTGCGGTTCAGTATGGCATTGCGATGCGGATGCCTGCCGAACGCGGCAATGACCTTGCGAACGTCGCGGGCCTGGCTGACGAGCGATGCGTAGATGTCCCGCAGGGGCGGCGGCGCGGCGGCGGCAATGTCCTGTCGCAGGCCGATCAACCGATCAAGGCGCTGCAAATGGTCCGGCCCTTCGCAATGGCCCAGTGGCAGGCCGCAGACAACCCGGAACCACGGCGTGCGAAGCGCATCATAGTGCCCGTTCGCCAAACCGCCCGTTGTCAGGGCCAGCGCATGCGGATCCTGCGCAAAGGCGCGCGGATCATCGCGCCAGACCGAGCGGGAGAACTGATCCAGCACGACAATCAGCGCCAGCCGGCCATGCGGGTCCTGCGCCCAGTGATCCAGATCGCCCCGCGCCGCCCGTTCGGTCAGATCCGAAAACCGCGCCACGATCGCGGCATCCGCGCCGCCCTGCATCCGCCAGCGCCAATGCGCATGATGCGCCTGCGCGTCGATGCCCAGCGAGCGCCCCTCGGGAAACCAGAAGTCGAGAATGTCGTCCCATTCCCGGCGGTCTTGGATAGCCATAACGTCCCCTTTCATTCTGAAGTCCCGGCACCGGGCCTTATAGCTGCAAAATAGCCGCAAACAGAACCGCGATAACAAGGGTCTGGCGCATGTGGGCCAGCGGGGCGGGCAGGTGGCGATCACCCATGATCTGGCGGCCGGCGGATCAGCGTTGATGCGCGGCCAGATCGAACGCGAACAGCTGTTCGGCCATCGCCGCGCAATCCAGCAGGAAATCCTCCTGATACCACGCGGCCGTCATGTGAAACCCCACCGGCAGGCGGCGGCTGTCCCATCCGCACGGGACCGAGATCGAGGGATGCCCGGTCAGGTTCGTGGCAATGGTATAGGGATACCAGACCGCCCGCACCCGCCCCGACGGCACGCCGTTGATCGGCACCGATCCGTGCGGGTCCATGTCATGCGGCAAGGGCGGCGCCGACAAGGTGGGCGATGCGATGATGTCAAACCGGCTCAGCACGTCCTGAACCTGCTGAAACGCGCGGCTGCGCGCCGCGTTTGCGGCGGCCAGCGCCAGTGCCGTGTGGCTGCGGCCATTTTCGACGTGAACCATCAAGGTGGGGTCGATCAGGTCCAGATCAGCCTCGGCAACCGTGGCCACCCGCCCGGCCAGCAGGGTTTCCAGCACGGTCATGAAATGCGGCTCCAGCGCGGCAAAATCCAGCTGCACCTCTTCGACACGCGCGCCCGCCCCTTCGATCCGGCGCATGGCGCCTGCCGTAATCGCCGCAATCTCGGTGTCGACGGGGTTGCCGGCCTGCGGCAGCCACGCCACGCGCAGCCCGTTCAGCGTGCGCACATGGCGCGGCGCGGGCAGGGTGGCCTGACCAAACGGATCGCGCCGGTCAAACCCCCGCACCGCATCGAACAGCAGCCGCGTATCGGCCACGTCGCGCGCCATCGGCGCGACATAGACGTTGGAGCCGAACAGATCGGCGGCCTGAAGGTTGGGAATGCTGCCCTGCGTCGGCTTCAACCCCACGGTGCCGCAACAGGCGGAGGGGATGCGCACCGATCCGCCGCCATCGGTTCCCAGTGCCAGCGGCCCCTGCCCCGTCGCCACCGCAACCGCCGCGCCGCCGGACGATCCGCCCGCCGTCACATCCGGGGAATGCGGGTTCAGCGTGCGCCCGAACAGCGGCGCAGAGGTATGTATCTTGTGGCCAAATTCCGGCGTCGTCGTCTTGCCGATCAGGATCGCGCCCGCCGCTTTGGCCCGCGCCACGGCGACGGCATCGTGATCGGGCACATGATCCGCCATCACCCGCGATCCCATGGTGGTGCGCACGCCCTTGGTCAGGGTCAGATCCTTGACCGAATAGGGCAGCCCGTGCAGCGGCGGCAGGTCATCGCCGCGCTGCTGGCGGTCCTCGGCGGCCCTGGCACCGGCCAGCGCCATTTCCGGAACCAGCGTCACGAAGGCATTCAGATCCTTGCGCGCGGCGCAGCGGTCCAGCACGGCCTGCATCACCTCGACGGGGGAGAACGCATTTTCGCGGTATCCCTGCGCCAGCTCCCGCGCGCTTTTGTCGGCCAGATCAGTCATGGTGCCCCCCCCCTCACAGCATCCACCGGCCACCGTCGATCAGGATCGTCTGACCGGTGATGAACCGCGCCCCGTCTGAGGCCAGAAACCCGATTGTTGCCGCCACATCCTCGGGCGCGCCGACGAAACCGGCGGGCGTCGCGGCCTTGATCCGGTCCAGCACATCGGACGCCAGCGTGTCATGCGCACGGGTGCGGATGGCGCCGGGGGCGACGGCGTTGACGGTGATGCCCTGCGCCGCAACCTCGCGCGCCAAGGCGCGGGTGAAGCCGACAACGCCCATCTTGGCCGCCGCATAATCCACCAGCCCCGCATCCCCGACAAAGGCCGCATCGCTGGACATGTTGATAACCCGGCCCCAGCCGCGCGCCGCCATCTCCGGCACCAGGGCGCGCGTGGTGCGCATTGTCGACAGCAACGACACCTCCAGCACGAAGCGCCATGTCGCCTCGTCCGAGACATCGAAACGGCTGCCCTTGTCGCGCGCGCTCTGGCCAAGGTTGTTGAACAGGATATCGACCGGCCCCAGATCCTGCCGGACCTTTTGCAGCGCGCCCGCCATGGCATCGGCATCGGTGCCGTCCACCGCGCAGGTCAGCACGCCGGCGGGCAGCGCGCGCAGCGCCTCGGCATCCAGATCAAAGGCGGCCACGCGCAGGCCCTGCGCCGCCAGATGACGCACCGTGGCCGCGCCAATGCCGCCGGCGCCGGCCGTCACAAGGGCGGAACGCTGCGTCAATGAAAGCTCCGCCCGCCGTCAACGGCCAGCGCCGCGCCGGTCACATAGGACGACCCCGCCTCGGTCAAATAGAGCGCCGCACTGGCGATTTCGCACGGCTCTGCCACGCGGCGCATCGCATAGCGGGCGCGAATGGCCGACAGGCGTTCCTCGGCGTTCTGGAAATCCTCATAGGACGACCGGAACAGCGGCGTATCCACGGCGCCGGCGGTATTGACGCGGATATTCTCCGGTCCCAGCTCCATCGCCAGACATTTGCCGAACATGTTCAGCCCCGCCTTGCTGGTGCAATAGGCGCTGCGGTGGCTGAGCGGCGACAGCCCCGCCGCCGAGGACATGTTGACGATGGTGCCGCCGCCAGCGGCGCGCATGGCGGGCAGAACCGCCCGGCACAGGATCATCGCGCCGGTCAGGTTGACGGCAATCACCCGGTCCCAATCGGCGTCTGTCATATCGCCAATCGGCGCCTCAAGGTCGATGCCAACGCAGTTCACCATACCATCCAGCCCGCCCATGGCGCGGGTTGCGGCCTCGACCGCCGCGCGGCAGGCGGCGCCATCGGTGATGTCGGCGGCAAAGCCCTGTTCGGTATCGTCAACGCGCAAATCCAGCGCGGCCACATTGGCGCCCTGCGCGCGGAACAGGCGCAGCGTCTCGCGGCCGATGCCGCTGGCGCTGCCCGCAATCAGGATGCGGCGCCCCTCCAGACGGCCCACGGCGGGCGCGGCCAGATCCCCGGTCATGGCCGCGCGCCTTTCAGTCCGGCGCGAATGTCGTCGGTCATCCGGTCACAGCGCCCGATCCAGACGTTATCGGCCTTGGCGACATGTTCCAGAAACCGCTCCAGCACCCACAGGCGCGACGGCTGGCCGATGATTTGCGGATGCATCGCGATCAGCATCATCCGGTCCTCGGCGCGCAGCGCGTCAAATTCCAGCGTCCATGCCTCTAGCAAGGCCGAAGGCGCCTGCATCGTGCGGCCCGGCAATGACACCGCATAGTGAAAGAACGGCGCATCATCCAGCACCCAGCGGAACGGCAGTTCGACAATGTCCGTCTGGCGGCCGTTGATCTCCAGCAGATACGGCTCGTCATCGTCAAAGAAGTTCGATGAATAATCGAACCCGTATTCCTCGATCAGGCCCAGCGTGTGCCGGCTGAATTCCGCCGCGGGCGAACGCCAGCCGCGCGGGCGGTATCCGGCGACCTTCTGGATTGCCTCGATGCCCTTTTCCATCTCCTCGCGCTCCTGCTCCAGCGTCAGCTGCGTGATCCAGGTGTGGGTGTGCGAATGATGCGCGATCTCGTGACCGTCTTTCAGGATCGCCTCCATGATGTCTGGATGCGCCTCGACCACCAGACCGGGCACAAAGAATGTCACGTTCAGATCATGGCGGCGCAGCAGCTCCAGAACCCGCCAGATGCCACGCTTCCAGCCATAGCGCCCCTGCGACATGACGATGGGCTTGCCCGCGTTCTCCTTGTCACGGGCCGTCCACAGGGTTTCGGCGTCGAAATCGAAAGTCAGGAACAGCGGAAACCCGCGCGAGGTGAATGACATGTTCGGATCCTTAGACAAATCGGGAAAAACCAACCCAGCGTTCCGCAATGGCCAGCGCCGTGCCGGTCACAAGGATCAGGATGGTGGAAATCGCCGCAAGGCCGGGATCGACCCCGCCCTGATCAATGGCGGTAAAGATCTTGACCGGCAGCGTGGTCTGGCCCGGCCCCAGCAGGAAGATGGTGACCGGCACGTTGTCCAGCGACGTGATGAACGAGAAAAATCCGCCCGCCACCATGCCCGGCTTCAGCAGCGGCAGCGTCACCAGCCGAAAGGTGGTAAACCCGCTGGCGCCCAGCGTGCCGGCGGCCTCTTTCAGATCGATCTTGACGCCCGACAGGCTGGACAGGCAGGCGCGCACCACATAGGGCGAGGTCAATACGACATGCGCCGCAATCAGCGCCGCGAAGTTGCCGCGCCAGCCCACCACCGCATAAAATTGCAGCAGCGCCACCCCGATCACCACGGCGGGAAATACCAGCGGCGCCATCAGGAACGACGCGATCGCCTCCGATCCGGGGATCATCCGGCGGCTGATCGCATAGGCGGCGGCAGTGCCCACCACCAGCGACGCAAAGGTCGCCATGAACGCCAGCAGCAGGCTGAACCCGATGGCCGACAGCCAGCCCGGATCGGTCAGAACCTCGCCAAACCAGCGCAGGGTAAAGCCCTGCGGCGGGAACGTCAGATAGGACGTTTCGGTAAAGGCGCTGATCGCCACCACGATCACCGGCAGTTGCAGGAAAATCAGCACCAGACCCGCAAACGCGGTCAACAGAACCGAGGGGCGCGTCATGCCGTGCCCCCCGACCAGCGCCGCGCGATCCGGCCCGCGCCCCAGATTATCGCCAGCGTGATCAACGTCAGGATAAACGCAAAGGACGTGCCCGAGGGCCAGTCAAGTTTCAGCATGAATTCGTCATAGATCAGCGTGGCCATCACCTTGTAGGTCGGCCCGCCCAGCAGGCGGGGCGTCACCAGCGCGCTGATGGTCAGCACGAACACAAGGATCGACCCGGCCAGAATGCCCGGCGCCGTCAGCGGCAGCGTGATGGTAAAGAAAATCCGCAACCGGCCCGCGGCCAGCGTTGCCGCCGCCTGCTCCACGTCGCGGGGGATGTTCTGGATCGCGCTCAGCAGCATCAGCACCATGAACGGCAGGTAGATATGCGTCAGGCCAATCACGAGGCCGGTCAGATTGAACAGCAGCCGGATTGGGCTGTCGATCAGGCCTATATCCATCAGGAAATTATTGACGATGCCGCGATTGGCCAGGATCGTGATCCAGCCAAACGACCGCACCACCAGATTCAGAAACAGCGGAAAGATCACCAACAGCGTCGCCGTGGCCCGCCAGAACGGCGTGGTGCGCGCCATGAACAGCGCCAGCGGATAGCCCAGCACAAAGGTCAGCGCCGTCACGATCGCCCCCATCAGCAGGGTGCGCCCGACGATTTCGCGGTAATAGCCATCGGTCAGGATGCGGGTGTAATTTGACAGCGTCCACGCATCCGACGTGCCCTTGCCCGGCACATATTCGTGAAACGACGTCGGCAGCATGATCAGCACAGGCGTCAGGAAGATGACCAGCAAGATGATCAGCAAGGGCGAGGCCAGCGCGACCCCCTTCCACGGGCGCATCATGCCGCCGCCCCCTCCGCCGCGATGGGCGCGACAAAGGCGCGCCCGGCGTCAATCTGCACCGCCACCTTTTCACCGGGGCCAAAGCGGCCGGCCGGCCCGGATGCCGCAACTTCGGCGACAAATTCCGCGCCGCCGTCCAGATCCAGCACATATTGCACCCGCGATCCGATGAAGGACCGCAGGCGGATGGTGCCGGACAGCGTATTGCCGCCATCCGCAGGCAGCGCCAGCAGCGCGGCATCCTCGTGCCGGATGACGATTTCCACCGCCGTGCCGGGCGCCGGCACATCCTCCACCGCCAGCCGCGCGCCGCCCTCCAGCTGAACAATGCCGGGGGCGTGAACGCGGCCCTGATAGCGGTTGGACCGGCCAATGAACCGCGCGACAAACCCGTTGGCGGGCCGGTCATAGATCTCCTCGGGGGTGGCATATTGCTGAATCCGGCCATCGGCCAGAATACAGATCCGATCCGAAATCGTCATCGCCTCGGTCTGGTCATGGGTGACGAAAACGCTGGTGATGCCCAGCTGTTTCTGCATCTGCTTCAGCTCGATCTGCATCTGGTCGCGCAGCTGCGCGTCAAGGTTCGACAGCGGCTCGTCAAACAGCAAAAGACGCGGGCGCGGCGCCACGGCGCGGGCCAGTGCCACGCGCTGTTGCTGGCCGCCCGACATCTGGCGCGGATAGCGGTCGCCCAGATGGCCCAGCTGCACCATTCCCAGCGCCTCGTCCACGCGGCGGGTCAGATCGGGGCCCTTGACGCCCCGGCGGCGCAGGCCAAAGGCGACGTTTTCAAACACGGTCATATGCGGAAACAACGCGTAGGACTGAAACACCAGCCCGATATCGCGCCGCGCCGGGATCGTTCTGGTGATATCCTCGCCCGCCACGCGCACCGCGCCGCCCGACGGCTCCAGCAATCCGGCGATCATGCGCAGGATCGTCGTCTTGCCGCAGCCGGACGGGCCCAGCAGCGACACCAGCTCGCCTTCTTCGACCGCCAATGAGACGCCCTTGACGACGTCGGCATCTGCAAACCGTTTGACCAGTCGGTCCAGTTCAAGCCGGGCCATGCACTATTCCATTCAGGTTAAAGGGGCGCGCGGCCCGGTCAAATCATGGGTTCAGCGGGCGACTTCGCGCTGCCAGCGATCAATCCAGCCCGACAGCCGCGAGGATGTTTCCGCCGCGTCGATGAACCACAGGTTTTCCAGCGTCACGCCATTTGGCACAATCGCCGCTGCCTTGTCCGACAGCTCGGCCTTCAGGTTGATCGGGCCGGCGTATTTGTTTTCGGCAAAACATTCCTGCACCGGCTTTGACAGCACCGTGTCGATATACTGCGCCGCCAGATCCTTGTGCGCGCTGCCCTCGGGGATCAGCACGGTCGGGCGGATGCCCACGGCGCCCTCTTCGGGGTATGCGATTGCAATCGGCAGCCCTTCGTCGGCGGCCGATCCGGCCCGGTCGGGATACCACGGCGCCATGGCGATTTCGCCGCGCGCAAACAGCGCCAGCAGCTGGTCGGCCTGCGTGTACATCACCACCGCATCCTTGGCGAGCGGTGTGATCGCCTCGATCCCCGGTGTGATATCGTCCAGCGTGCCGCCGTTCATATTGTTCACCGCCAGCAGGAACTGCCAGCCCGATGTGCCGGTCACGTCGCCGATGGCCACCTGCCCCTTCATGTCGTCGGCAAACAGGTCTGTCCAGCTGGTCGGGGCCTGGCTAACCATTTCGGGGTTATAGGCAATCGCCGTCGCCCCGGTCATGAACACGACAAAATCATTGTCCGGCCCAAAGGCGCGCGGGTCCAGGTCCGGTGCGCTGCTCAGGGCGGCGGGGTCCAGCGCGTGGGTCAGATCCTCGACCTTCAGCTGCATGGCGGCGGAATCGTCGATATAGACCACATCGTAATCCGAGCTGGCGCCCATCGCGCGCACCGATGCGGCATGCTGCACCGAACTGCCCAGAACCGTCTGCACCTTGGCGCCCATCGCCTCGGTAAAGGCGGGATGTGGCATTTTTCGACCGCGTCCAGGAACGAGCCGCCGAATGTCGCCACTGTCAGCGTGTCCTCGGCCGCAGCAGGTGCAACCATCGCCCCGGCCAATCCGGCGGCAATCAGCGCCCCGGCGGCGAAACGTGTCGGAGACGCGGAGTTTTCTTGTGTCATCTGTCTCATCCCTGTCGGTTTCTTTGACAATATTGCCCGAAAGGATGGCGCGCCGCCGGGTTGAGTGTCAAGATAGTTTCGGGAAAAGCTTTCATAAAAGCTTTTGGTGATCCTATGATACCCTGCTAAGTGTAGCCAGGCATCAGGAAACTTCGGAGAACCGCCATGACCTCCTTGCACAAGATGCGGCCCTCCCGGCCCGCAAGTCTGGAGGACCGGGTCAAAACCGGGCTGCGGATGTGGCAGGACGAGCTGCCCGCGCTTGATTCGTCCGGCAAGGCGGTGTGCGGACGGGTGGTGGCCCTCAGCGGCGTTCTGAACCAGCTGTTCAACGCCACGCTGGCGCAGTTTGATCTGAAATATCCCGAATACGGCGTGCTGGCGACATTGCGCGCCTCGGGCGCACCCTACAGCCTGACCCAGAAACAACTGCTGGAAACCATTCTGTTTTCCTCGGGGGGCATGTCAAACCTGCTGGCCCGGCTGGAACGGCGCGGCCTGATATTGCGGCAAAACGACAGCGGCGACCGGCGCGTGACGCATGTGCAACTGACGCAGGCGGGCGTTGAGATCGCCAATCAGGCAATGGCCGCGCAATCGGGCACCGAAAACGCGCTATGCGCCGGGCTGACCGATGCCGAGCGCGCGGCGCTGATTTCCGCGCTGGCCAAACTGCTGGACACCGCGCTTGAGGTCTGACCGGCAGCTTGCAGCCGGATCAGTCGTCGCGCGCTTCCATGAACAGCAGCGCCGGCGCCTCCAGCAGGGTTTTCATCTGCGCGACAAATTCGGCGGCCACAAACCCGTCCACCACCCGGTGATCGAAACTGCATGACAGGTTCATCATCCGGCGCGGCACAAACGCGCCATGCTGCCACACCGGGCGCACGGCGATCCTGTTGATACCAATGATTGCGACCTCCGGATGATTGATGATCGGCGTCGTGGCCAGCGCCCCCAGCGGCCCCAGCGATGTGATCGTCAGGGTCGATCCGGCCAGATCGGACGGCGCCGCCGTGCGGCCCCGCGCCGCCTCCGACAGGCGGCGGATGTCGCGCGCGGCCTGCCACAGATCCAGCGCCTCGGCGTGGCGCAGGACCGGTACCATCAGGCCGCTATCCGTTTGCGTGGCGATGCCGCAATGCAGCGCCGCGTGCCGGGTGATGACGCCGGCCTCGTCATCGTAATGCGAGTTCACCTCGGGGTGGCGGGCGATCACCTGCGCCAGCGCACGCAGGACAAAGGGCAGCACTGTCAGCTTGCCGCGCGCCGCGCCGTGCTGCTGGTTCAGCTGCGCGCGCAGATCCTCCAGCGCGTCGACGTCCACCTCTTCGATGATTGAAAAATGCGGGATGCGCGATTTTGACAGCGCCATCCGCTCGGCGATCTGGCGGCGCACGCCGGTCACGCGAATCTCCTGCTGCCCGCTGCGCCGGGGCGATGCCGCAGGCGCGGCCAGGCCGTCCAGATCCTCGTGCAGGACACGCCCCTTTGGGCCGGTGCCGTGGACCTGCGCCAGATCAATGCCCATGCTGCGCGCACGCGCGCGCACCGCCGGCGCGGCCAGCGGCTTGTCACCGGGGTCCGGGGAAGGCGCGGCTGTGTCTGCCGGCGGTGGCGCATCCTGCTGCGCGTCCTGTTCCTCTGCGTCCTCCTCCTCCGCCGCCTCGCTGTCGATCCCGATCAGATCGCTGCCGATGGCGACGGTGTCGCCCGGCGCGCAGCCCAGCCACAAAACCGTGCCACTGACCGAGGCGGGGATTTCAACCGTGGCCTTGTCCGTCGTGATCTCGCAAATCACGTCATCCTCGCGGATGATATCGCCCACCTTGACGCGCCATTCCGCCAGCTCGGCCTCGGCGATGCCCTCGCCGATATCGGGCAGTTTAAAGATATGCTCGGCCATTCTCAGCCCTCCAAAACGGTGTTGATGGCGCGGATCACCCGCGCCGGCCCCGGAAAATACGCCTTTTCCTGCGCATGGGGATAGGGCGTGTCCCAGCCCGCAACCCGCACCACCGGCGCCTCAAGGCTGTAGAAACATTCGGCCTGCACCAGCGCCGCAATCTCGGCGCCAAAGCCCGAGGTCAGCGTCGCCTCGTGCAGCACGATGCAGCGCCCGGTCTTGCAAACCGATTGCGTAATACAGTCCAGATCCAGCGGCAACAGGGTGCGCAGGTCAATCACCTCGACATCGGCGCCCGATTCCGCCACGGCGGCCAGCGCGACATGCACCATCGTGCCATAGGCGATTATCGTGGCGCCCGATCCGCCCCGCACCACCGACGCGCGGCCCAGCGGCACCTCGAAATAGCCGCTGTCCACCTCGCCCAGATCGTGACCCGCCCATGATTGCGTGGGCCGGTCGAAATGCCCGTCAAACGGGCCGTTATAGAGCCGCTTCGGCTCCAGAAAGATGACCGGATCGGGGTCGGCGATTGCGGCCAGCAGCAGCCCCTTGGCATCGCGCGGGTTGGATGGCACGACGGTTTTCAGGCCCGCCACATGGGTAAACAGCGCCTCGGGGCTTTGGCTGTGGGTCAGCCCGCCGAAAATGCCGCCGCCCGTGGGCATCCGCACCACCATCGGGCAGGTAAATTCCCCGGCCGAGCGATAGCGCAGGCGCGCCGCCTCTGACACGATTTGATCGTATCCGGGATACATGTAATCGGCGAACTGGATTTCCACGACCGGCCTTAGCCCATAGGCGGCCATGCCGAACGCGGTGCCGATGATGCCCAGCTCGCTGATCGGCGCATCAAAGCACCGCGTCACGCCGAATTTCTCTTGCAGCCCGGCGGTGCAGCGGAACACGCCGCCGAAATATCCCACATCCTGCCCCATGACGATCACGTCCGGGTCACGCTCCATCGCGACCATGTGGGCGTCGCGGATGGCTTCGATCATGGTCATGCGGGCCATATCAATACCCCATTTCGGTACGTTGCCGGATCAGATGCGGCGGCATTTCGGCAAAGACATCGTCAAACATATAGCGCGGGCTGGGGCGCTTGCCCGAATGCAGCGTGCCGATCGCCTCGGCCTCTTTTTGGGCGGTGATGACCTCGTCCATGACTTCGGCCTCGGCCTGGCGGTGGCGGTCCTCGCTCCACAGATCACGGGCAATCAGATGCGCCTTCAGCCGCAGGATCGGATCGCCCAGCGGCCATGCCGCGCCCTCCTCCTTGGGGCGGTAGGCGGCGGGATCGTCCGAGGTGGAATGCCCGCCCGCGCGGTAGGTGACATATTCGATCAGCGTCGGCCCCAGATCGCGGCGCGCCCGCTGAACCGCCCAGTCGGCGGCGGCGCGCACCGCCAGATAATCATTGCCGTCCACCCGCAGCGCCGGAATGCCAAAGCCATGCGCGCGCGCCGCAAACGTGCCTGCCCCGCCCCGCGCGATGCCCTGAAAGGTGGAGATCGCCCACTGATTGTTGACGATGTTCAAAATCACCGGCGGTTTGTAGGTCGAGGCAAAGACCAGCGCGCCGTGAAAATCGCTTTCGGCGGTCGAGCCGTCGCCGATCCAGCCCACCGCCAGATGCCGGTCCCCCCGGATCGCCGCCGCCATCGCCCAGCCGACCGCCTGCACATATTGCGTCGCCAGATTGCCCGAGATCGAGAAAAACCCATGATCGCGCGCGCTGTAGAACACCGGCAACTGCCGCCCGTGGCCCGGATCGGCGTCATTCGAGAAAACCTGGCACATCATCGTCACCAGCGGATAGCCCGACGCCACCAGCAGACCGGCCTGCCGGTAGGTGGGGAAATTCATGTCGCCCTTGCGCAGCGCGGTCTGAAAGGCGCAGGAAATCGCCTCTTCGCCCAGATGCTGCATGTAGAACGACGATTTGCCCTGCCGCTGCGCCGTCAGCATCCTTGTGTCATAGGCGCGCAGCAGCATCATGTCGCGCAGCCCCTTGCGCAGCGCCTCATCGTCCAGCGCCCCCTCCAGCGCCTCGGCCCATGGGCCGACCGCCGCGCCGTCGCGGTCCAGCACGCGGATGATGGTAAAGGCCAGATCGCGCATGTTCTCCGGCGTCTCGCCCGGATCGGGGCGGCGCACCGACCCGGCAGGCGGGATTTGCACATGCGAGAAATCCGGCACCCCGCCGGGGCGAATGGCCGGCTCTGGCACATGCAGGTGCGGCGCGCGCTCTTGGTCGTCAGACATGGCTATCCCCCCCGTGATCAGGCCGCGAACATGGCCCAGATTTTGCACAAACAGTCGGACCGCGTCGCCGTGAGGGTCCGACACTGCAAAGCTTAGCGCATGACCCCCTGCCGAGTCCCGCCTCATGCGCAGTGTGTCGAATGATAGATCAAGGTCGCCATGCAGGCCTATCTGCCGCCCCCCGGCAAGGTGGAACTGCCCCGCGCCAGCCGCCGTTACAGGGACAAGGAGGATGGCGAAATGGCAAAGTTCAGCAAGGGCGACCACGTGAAATGGAATTCCGAGGCGGGCCATGTGACCGGCACGATCAGCAAGGTTCACACCAGCGATTTCGAGTATAAGGGCCATACCAGACGCGCCTCGAAGGACGCGCCGCAATACGAGATTCAAAGCGACAAGACCGATCACGTCGCCGCGCACAAGGAAGATGCGCTCACGAAAATAGCGCGATGACAGGCGGGTTTTACACGGTCGGCCACTCGAACCGCAGTCTTGAGGAGTTCATGGACATCTTGCAGCATGCAGGTGTTCAGATGGTCGTCGACGTGCGCAGTTTCCCGCGCTCGCGCACGAACCCCGTGTTCAACACAGACACGCTGCCGGGTGACCTTGCGGGGCGGCAGATCGGATATTGCCACATGCCTGCCCTTGGCGGCCGACGAAAACAGCAGCCCGAGGTCGCGGACTGCGTCAATGCGCTGTGGCGCAATCAAAGTTTTCAGAATTACGCCGATTACGCCCTGTCCGATAAATTCGCGGAGGCATTTGCCGAGCTGGTCCGCCTTGGCAGCGCGCGCCGGGTCGCGCTGATGTGTTCCGAGGCCGTCTGGTGGCGCTGTCACCGCCGCATCATTACGGACTATCTTTTGCTGAACGGGCATGAGGTCACGCATCTGATGGGCAACAGGCGTGAGGATGCCGCAACCCCGACGCCGGGCGCCACGCGGGCGGCAGACGAGACCGTTCATTATCCTGCGCCAGCATAAAGCGCTACGCGCGGCGCGTGTGCCAAAATCAAAACGCCAGGCCGCCAGGCCCGTTTGGGCCGTGTCAACCTGGCGCTGCATGTCACCCCGATCCGGGGCATCCGGGCCCAGATGACTCTGGGCCCGGAATTGCGATGATGCGGTTAGTCGGCTTTGGTCAGCTGTCCGCGAATTTCACCGTCCGGGTTCTGCTCGGTGTGAATGTTCACGTAATATTTGCCGTCTTCCAGCTCGGCGATCTGCTCGTCTGTGATCTCGGCCTCGCCTTCGTTGATGTCGGACATCGTGATGACCGGCCCGGCGTTTTCCCCCTCGGCTGCGGGTCCGTGGATATGGGCCGCGGTCGCGTCACCTGTCAGCCCGTCATATTCGACGGTCCAGGCGACGGTTTTCGCTTCGGTATCGACGGTGACATCGGCAGTGCCGGTGGCGCCGCTGTCATTTGGCGGAACCTCGGCGCCCGCGGTCAGATCGGCGGTATATGTGATCGTTTCGGCCGATGCGGGAATGGCCAGCGCGGCGCAGGCTGCGGCGGCAAGGGCGGTGTATTTGACGTTTGGCATAAACATGGTGAACGCTCCTTTCGAGTGTGATGTGCATCTGCAACGGCTGAGACGCGTGAAGGTTTCGCCCCGTGATCGTGAATTGCCCCCACCGGCGGAAACACGCCTGCGCCAAGACGCTGCCCCGCAGAGCAGAGCGCCGATAAGCGGCGGAACGTGAGCGGACCCTGTCCCTGTCAAAAAGGCGTCACTCCGGCGGTTTGGGCGGCATGTCGTCATAGGCCGGGATCGCCTGCCGTTCGATCATGCGATGCACCACCGGCGCGCCCGGCCCGCGATGCAGGCGGATCAGGCGGGTGTAGGATTCCTTGTCGGCCTGCGTGCGGCGCTCGTGGTGGCGCACATATTCCACCCATGTCGGCACGTGATAGGTTTCGGTCCAGACATCGGGGTTTTCCAGATCGCGCAGCAGCGTCCATTTCTGCGCGCCATCGCGGATGCGGATGCGGCGGCGCTGGTGCATTACCTCCAGAAATTCCTGCACGTCGTCCTGGGCGATGTCATAGTCGATCAGGATCATGATCGGCCCGCTGCGCTGGCGCAGGTTCAGGCGCAGGGGCGGCTCGGTGAAATGATCCAGCGGGTCGAGGTTCAGATCGGTGGAATCGGGCAGCGGCACCGCCAGCCCCGCCAGCGCGCCCAGCACCAGCAGCGCGGCGGCGCCCAGCATCGCCTGCCCGGCGCCGTGGCTTTCGGCCAGCGCGCCCCAGCCCCAGGCGCCCGCCGCCATGCCGCCGAAGACGCC
>NZ_QNQP01000018.1 GCF_003316635.1 Roseovarius dicentrarchi
GATGACCAACCGTACCCAAGGCCCCCGGAGCTGTCCGGGAATTACCGAAATCCCTGTCCGGGATTTACCGAAACGCGTGTCCGGGAATTACTGAAATCCGTGTCCGGGAATTAGCGAAACCCGCACTCACAGGTGTCATCGCGTTCAAAATGGCCTCGCTCACATGTCCATGGCTGCCCGTATCCGGAGCCATTCAGAAAGGCGTTCTCCGGGACCGCGATAGCGACGCAAGCGTCGCCCTCGACCTCGTAGCCGCGGTCACACAGCCATGCCGCCCCATAGCCGCGGTCTGCCAGGTAAGCATTTGGTGGCAAATCGATCTCCAGGCAGAGATCATCGACCTTCGTGTAGCCACGAAGGCAGTTCCATCTCTGTCCCGACGAGTCGAGATATCCGCCATCGGGCACAACGACCTCGAGACACGTCGCGTCATCGACCTCCTGAAACCCATGTAAGCACTCCCAGCCTACGCCATAGGTTCGGTTGGTGGCATAGGCGTTCTCTGGAACGATGATGGCAAGGCAGGCATCGACGTCACGTCGGTATCCACGATCACATTCCCATCCCTCGCCATAGCTTCTGGCGGTGGCGTTGGCAGGCATAGGCGCATCCTGCGCAAACGCAGGGAAAGCGAAGGACGCGATCATACCGGCCACGACTGCCATCCTGGCGATCAACCTTGCCAGTGGGTGTTTCGTTCGATCGTCGTGGTGTCTCATCAGCTTTTCCTTTGCGGACCGGAGTCCATCGGTCGCCGCGCATGTCTTCGACAGCCCAAGTGTGAGCGTTCCTGTGACCCGTCGGATGGGCGCAATTGGTGGCGAGGAGCCCTTGAAACCCGGTCTCGGCGGCATGCCTTCGTTCTCGGAGACCTGGATCGAGAAGTCCTGCGGAACTGTCGGATGAGTGCTACCGGTCATCGGGGCGACAACTTGTGCAAGGCCGCAGCGGCAAGAGCATGTTCCTTCTGGTGGTAATCGCCGCGGAACTTGCCATCCACCTGCACCTCCCAGATTCCGTTTCTTTCGCGTACCTGAACACCTCCTCGCTGCGCCGGTCGGTTCATGGAAGAATTTTGTGCTCCTTTGCTTTTCGGCAGCACGGGTTTCATGTTGGTCATTTCCCGCTCCTTCGCCTTGGGCGCGCGCGCTTCTCCGATGAGCATCACGGCGCGAATGAATTCTTCCGCGTAGTCATCTGTTTCGCGGTGTTCATGTTCGTGCCGGGCCATACTCATCGGCTCGACGAACCGTGCTCTCAAATGATCGATGAACCTCGGCTCCGTGCGGGCCATGTAGGCGATCAGAGCTTACAGGATACGTTCGTGGGTCAGCACACGCCGTTCGAGGTCGGTGGTCTCGGGGGAAGCTACCGGCATGGCGCGGTTCATCCTTCATCGACCGCGGTTTCCGCAGGGTCCGGCGACCCATCGACATCGAGGGCTGCCAGGCAAGCTTGCGCGATGTCTCGGTCAGGGGCGTCGGTTCCCGGCATAGTTGCCCAGCCGGCTGTCATGAGCGCGTCGCGCCTCTGGTAGGTCGAGGCAGCCCGGATCGTGGCCAGCGTGTCCGCCCGTGCCGGGTCGGACCGCGCCATGTCGAGGCAAACCGGTACCATGGAGGCGACGACATCGTTTCGGGACATCGCCATCGCCCTGTCATTTGCGGTGCTGCCGGTCACCCAGCCGCCCCACGAAAATCCGACGACACCGACGAAGACCGCGCCGATCACGGCACCATAGATACCGGGTTTGAGCCATTCGGGAGTTTTCATTTCGAGTCCTCCTGCGGAGAAAGCGTCGCATCGCTGTGAACTTTCCTGTTCTCGGTCGCGGCCTGATCCCGCCTCAGCGCCTCTTTCAGGTCGTTCTCGGATATCGTGCGCAATGCGGTACTTCCGGCATGGTTACCCCTGCCGCGCACCGTCAGGTAAGTCGCCGTCCGTCTATACGCCTCGAAGCTGAGGCCTTGAAGAAGCTCCTCTTCGATAAGAATTTCGTAGTCGCCGGCAGGCATTTCGCCGGCGTATCCTGGCAAGGTGAACGGGTTCGAAAATTTAACCGTAGATCTGGTCGACCGCATGGTCATCTCTGGTCTCCGCGATGTTGGCAGATTCGTCGCTCATCACTGCCGAGGGCCACTTGGAGTCCGGGCCCGACGTGTCGAACGCTTTCCCCTTTTTTAGCTTATGATTGTTCGCCTTGTGCTGACACAGGTTAGTCCCTGGCACCGAATCGTGTGCGAACTCACTGGGCACAGTTGCCGACACTGACCTGTATAAGGGCGCCAGTATCGACCTGCGTCTATCCATGGGGAAACAGAGGCGAACTGCGTCCCTGCAACCAAGGAATGGAACCACGATGACCACACCCTATGTTCACAACCCGCACCCGCCCGAATCCGAGCGATTTCTCTATGCGTCAGTCGGCGAGGACCGACACGGATATGTCGTGACGGTCCTCTCCACGCTCGCGCGGCTCGGCGTCGATCCATGGAACGAAATCGCTGAACTGGTCACGCTGGGGCGCGAGGCCGCGCGAGCGCGGTTGGGGACACTGCTTGCTCGATTTCGCGACGTTCCTGCGCTCGCCAGCGATCACGGCAAGGTCGCGCGAGACCTGAGCCAACTGCTCCCAGATGGCCCGACATCAGGTAGCCTGAAGCGAGTCCCCTCGACCGTCGCCGACGGCCGCCCGGGAATAAGCGGCGCGATCTGGGCGGTTCTCGCGATCATCTTTCTGCTGTTTCAGATGCTCATGGTTGGCGGGTCGGGGTCAGGCGAATGACCGGTTCAATCGAGACCGCTAGGAGACCGGCCCATGCGGCACACAAAACCGGGACGCTGTCGCCGCGCGAACAGGGCGTTCTCTGGGACATGGAGGAACACTTCTGGACCAGTGGCGCCGAAAATGCGCGGGCAACGACAGCAACCAACGCCGTCATGGTCTTTCCCTATCCGCCCGGCATCCTGCAGGGTGACCAGATCTGGACCCATCTTCGACAGAGGACCGGCTGGCGTTCCGTCGTCATGGCCGAGCGGCGCATCACGCGGTGTCGCGACTTCGCCATTCTCACCTACCGTGTCTCGGCGGAGAAACCCGATGTGCCGATCTACAAGGCGCTCTGCGCCTCGACCTACCTCAACGATGACGACACCTGGCTGAGGATTTCCCACCAGCAAACTGCGGTGACCTGAGAACCGCAGAGACAATCGACATGCCGCAGGCGCCGGGACTAACCTGCGTCAGTGCGGCAGCGGTTTGACATCGGCTAGGTGAGATGTGCCCGCCGAATATTTGGTGGGACATTTTTTCCGAGTAGCAGAGAAGCGTTTGGGCGTGCCGATCGCCAAAGGATCGGCATGTCGGCACGCTTTTTATTCTCGGAACGTCCAGAAAGGACAATCCCAATGACTCCCGAACAAACAAAAACCGCCGACAAGATGAAATCCGTCAAGAACACGTGGGACAAGGCGCCCGCTGGTCCGAAGAAGGACGCCGCTCTGAAGCATTACCAGGCGGCCGAGAAAGCGCACACGGCGAAGAACGACGCCGAGACCAACAAGGAACTCGATGCGGCGACCCAAGCCCTCGCGTGACCTCCGGCGTTTGACGTGATCACCGGGGCCGCCTGCCAAACAAGGGAGGGCGGACCTCTTATTTCAGGAGCGGACCGGTCTGGTCCAGATACGCCGGATCGAACTCGGCAAGTTCTACCAGACCGCCATAGTCGTGAAACGTCACATGTCCGTCCCGAAAAGTCACAAGTCCACTTTCGCGAAGCTGCCGCAGGACGCGGTTCACGTGGACCGCGCTCAACCCCAGCGTATCGGCGAGGTGATACTGCGTCAGCGGGCAGTCGAACCCTTCCTTGCTGCCCATGCCCACCAACGCCAGCCTAGACCCCAGCTCCAGCAGGAAATGCGCCATGCGGGCGTCCGCATCACGCCGACCGATCCCGACGAGGTGCTCCACGACCATCGCCTCGTCCCTTGACGCCGCCCAGAGTATGGCGGTCGCCAAGCGTGGGGTCTGCGCGAACGCATCGAGAAGATCGCTCGTCAGCACTTCGGCGGCCTCGATTTTTACGATGGGTTCGAAGCTGTGGTCTGAGGTGCGCAAGAGAACGCTCCGCAACCCCAGAAAATCCCCCGGCACCTGGAGATCCACAATCTGGCGCGTCCCGTCGGCCTGTAGCTTGTAGGAACAGACCCAACCCGCGGACAGGATATAGGCTGCCTGAGCCGTCTGGCCCTGATGCACCATATCGCGCCCCGCGACGAAGGATCGGCGGCGCTGGTGCAGTCGTTTAAGCACGGCCAGCTCGACATCAGACAGGGCGACGAAGGCCGAGAGCTTGCGGGTCAGGGGGCTGAGTTCTACGGATTTCATGGGGCCTCCGGGCCTGTCGTGACCCAAGAGCGGAAATCGGCCGGGACACTGCTCTGGATCAGTCCAGCATAAGGCACTTCCTGCGAAAAGTACGGATGCATCTGAGCCTCACCTTCCACCGGTTCACGATGCCAAGGAAGGAAACCCGGATGTCGACCGCAAGCGAACATGCTGGCCAGGCTGCCCTTTCGATCTGTGAAGCGCTGCTGCTTGCCATGAACGATCGCGGGCTACTGCCGGAGCACGAGATCGTGGGGGTTCTTCGCGACGCTGCAGCGACCCATGAGAACGCGGTCGGCACCGACCATG
Organism: Roseovarius dicentrarchi; assembly: GCF_003316635.1. Taxonomy (GTDB): domain Bacteria; phylum Pseudomonadota; class Alphaproteobacteria; order Rhodobacterales; family Rhodobacteraceae; genus Roseovarius; species Roseovarius dicentrarchi. The sequence goes on from NZ_QNQP01000018.1 coordinate 4,700, forward strand.
AGTCGGAAAACCACCGAGCTGTCGCGGACCTGATCAACGCGATCATCGCCGGGGGTAATTCAGTTCGACGCTTGTGAAGTCGAGCTTCGTCGAACTGCGGAAGCATTTATGGATATCAATTGATTGGAACCCGAAAGATATTCTTTGAGACGCTATTGTAGAACCCCTGCTGAGCCATCATTTTAATGGCATTGGCACTCCGGTATGGCGAGTGCCAAAGCACGTTCGAACATCGCCATGCTCCCTTGGAAATCCGAAGAAGGAGCACTTAAGTGTCGTTCACTCCACTCCACGACCGGGTTCTCGTCCGCCGCATAGAAGGCGACGCGAAGACCTCAGGCGGGCTCATCATCCCCGACACCGCAAAAGAGAAGCCGCAGGAGGGTGAGATCGTCGCGGTCGGTGCCGGCGCCAAGGACGAGGATGGCGAGCGCATCGCCATGGACGTCAAGGCTGGCGACCGGATTCTGTTCGGGAAATGGTCGGGCACCGAAATCAAGCTCGACGGCGAAGACCTCATGATCATGAAGGAGAGCGACATTCTCGGCGTGATGGCCTGAGCACGAAAGCGACGCCGACATTTCATTCTCAGGAGCACCCGACCATGTCCGCCAAAGACGTCAGATTCAGTACCGATGCCCGCGACCGCATGCTGAAAGGCATCAACACGCTGGCCAACGCCGTGAAGATCACCCTCGGACCCAAGGGCCGAAACGTCATACTCGACAAATCCTGGGGAGCACCGCGCATCACCAAGGACGGCGTGACCGTCGCCAAGGAAATCGAGCTTTCAGACCATTTCGAGAACATGGGCGCGCAGATGGTCAAGGAGGTCGCGCAGCGCACCAATGACGAGGCTGGAGACGGCACCACGACCGCCACCGTGCTCGCCCACGCGATTGTCCGGGAGGGCATGAAGTCGGTCGCCGCCGGCATGAACCCGATGGATCTCAAGCGCGGGATCGACAAGGCCGTCGCCGCGGTCGTGGCCGAGATCAAGGCCATGTCCCGACCGGTTGGCGACAGCGACGAGATCGCGAAGGTCGGCGCCATTTCCGCCAACGGAGAGGTCGCCATCGGCCGCCAGATCGCCGATGCGATGGCCAAGGTCGGCAACGAAGGCGTGATCACCATCGAGGAAAACAAGGGGCTGGAGACCGAAACCGAAGTGGTCGAAGGCATGCAGTTCGATCGCGGTTATCTGAGCCCCTATTTCATCACGAACGCTCAGAAGATGGTCGTCGAACTGGATGACTGCGTCATCCTGCTGCACGAGAAGAAACTGACCTCGTTGGCATCCATGGTACCGCTGCTGGAGGCTGTGATTCAGGCCGAAAAGCAACTGCTGATCGTGGCCGAGGATATCGAGGGCGAGGCGCTGGCGACGCTGGTCGTCAACAAGCTGCGCGGCGGGCTGAAGGTCGCGGCCGTCAAGGCGCCCGGCTTCGGAGACCGCCGCAAGGCGATGATGGAAGACATTGCCGTGCTCACGGGCGGTCAGGTGATTTCCGTGGAAATGGGCACCAAGCTGGAGAATGTCACCATGGACATGCTCGGGTCCGCCAAGAAGGTCGCGATCACCAAGGATGACACGACGATCATCGACGGTGCCGGCGATAAGGACGCCATCGTGGCGCGCGTCACCCAGATCCGGGCGCAGATCGAGGAGACCACGTCGGACTACGACAAGGAAAAGCTGCAGGAACGGCTGGCCAAGCTTGCCGGCGGCATTGCCGTGATCCGGATCGGCGGAGCAACCGAGATCGAGGTGAAGGAGCGCAAGGACCGCGTGGAAGATGCGCTGAATGCTACCCGCGCTGCGGTTCAGGAAGGTGTCGTGCCCGGTGGCGGCGTGGCACTGGTTCACGCTGGCAGGGTGCTGGCGACGCTGAAGAGTGGGAACGGTGATCAGGATGCCGGCATCAAGATCGTCCGCCGCGCGATCCAGGCACCGCTGCGCCAGATCGCCGAAAATGCCGGGGTCGACGGATCGGTTGTCGTCGGAAAGGTGATCGAGAACGACAGCCCGAGCTTCGGTTTCGACGCACAGGCCGAAGAATACGGCGACATGCTGAAGGCCGGTGTCATCGATCCGACGAAAGTCGTTCGGATCGCACTCGAAAACGCCGCGTCCATTGCCGGGCTATTGATCACGACCGAAGCGATGGTCGCGCAAAAGCCCGAGAAGGCCGGTGCCGGCAGCGAAATGTCCGACATGGGCGGAATGGGCGGAATGATTTGAGCGCCCCCTTCTAAAGCGCAGTGGCCTTTGGCCACCAAATCGCAAACTGACGAAGACTAAAGACGAAAACAGCATCATAAACTGAAACTTGGATCAGGAGGATCTGACGTGTCAAAAGGTGACAAGAAACGCGGCAATAGAGAAGCGAAGAAGCCCAAGAAGGTGAAGGAGAAGGAGAAGGTCGTTGCAACAGCCGACTTCACTAAGGGCAAAGCCTTGACCAATCTTGGCGAGCACAAGAAAAAATAGGTGGTGGTGGAATCCTATTCTGTGAACTGAATAGACATGACGCAGAGTTGCCCTTTGTCACCTTTTCTTCACCGCAGCCGCTATCGCATCTCGGGCCGAGCAAGGTAGAATGTCGCTCGGAAGCGGATGAACCAGCCTGTCGTGGCAAGCGCGACATAGCACGAAACAACGCGATCGAAACATGAACATGTGCTGCACACGGGACTATTTAAGCGTCTGAAATTTCAGAGAAATCGCCACCATCCATCACTGGACGGGCTCAAAAGCGTCTTTTGTTTGAATTGGAGGCATTTTTGAAGATTGCAGCGTTCGTTAGTTTGGGCTGCAAGCCGACCTGCGGCGGTGCATAATACCCTCTCAATTTGGAGTGAGCCGAATGTCAGCTTCTTACTTCACGGCATTATCCGCTCGCGCTTGCAGAGAAAGTCCATTTTGCACACTGCTCGACAGACAAGCCACCCTCACCACCCTATCGAGCAACCAACTTTTCGCCATCCCCCTCCTGCAGCATCGCTTCCATTTCATCCAAGCCATCGACGGCGGAGCGCATCTGCACCTCATCAACGACGCTCGCAGCCTCGGCATCCGCGACCTGGCTTCCAAAATCCATCTCCATCTGTCGCTGTTCCTCGGCGATGACAGCTTGAACGACAGGCGCGGTCTTTTTTGGGGCGACGTCGGTTTGCCCTGACGTTTGACTGCCCGCTTCTTGGCGTGTGGTATCCACAACGGCGTCAGACCCACCTGGTCCGTTCACGGGCGGAGTCATCGGCATGGCGCGCACACTCAGCGGCAGCGTACCCTGCGACCCACCTCCCCCCGGCTTCGGAAACGGCAACTCGCCCGTCTGCGCCGCATGGATCGCCTTGAAGAGCCGGTCGTCAAAATACTGAATCCGTTTCGCACGGACCGGCATCTGGGCATCGATGACCATGACGATCTCGTCGAGCGGTAGGCGGCGCGCCTCATCCTCGGGTAGGAGAGAGCTTTCTTCAGTCCGCGTGGATTGGCTGCGCCCTTCAAAGGGGTTCTTGCCGATGGACTGAGACCGCGTGACGACGGTTTTCGTGGTCTTGCCGACCGCCTTGCTCAGCTCCTCGACGGTCTTCTCATCCGAGGGCGTGAGATAGAGTTTCACGCCCGCATTGCCCTGCAGGGCGCGTCGGGTGTTCTCGCCGTAGATTTCATCGAGGGCGGGAATGGTTTGCGTGACCACGGCCAGGTGACCGCGATAGGTGCGCAGGGTCTCGATGCTCTCGACCACGATGGGCATCTTGCCGAGACGGTTGAACTCATCGAGCATGATCATCACTGGCCACGGCTCGTCTGGCCCGGGATCCTTTTCCTGCATGGCCGAGAGCAGGTCGGAGAAAAACAGCCGGATCAGCGGCGCGAGCGGCTTCACCATCAGCGGCTGGACCACGAGATAGACCGAAAAGGGCTTCTTGCGGATCGTCCGGAAGTCAAAGTCCGAGACTGCCGTCGCCTCATCGATGGCCGGGTTTTGCCATTGGTCGAGCCCCGAGGTCATCAGGAGCGAGACGTAGGAGGTCAGTGTGTCGTTGTTGGTCGACGCCAGCCGCGTGAAGATCAGCTTGGCCGCCCTGTTGTCCACCTCATGGCCCCGCGCGAAATACTCCTTCTGCTTGTTCCCGCCCGAGGCCGCGATGCGGTAGATCTCGCCCAAGGTGGGGCGCTTGCGCTGGAAGGCCAAAAGCCCCGCCGCCACGAAGAGATCGATCCCGCCCTTGAGGAGGCCCTGCACCCGGTCGTTGTCACTCTGCAGGAAGAGCGTCGCCAGAAGCTGCAGTTCCATCTGCTGGCGCGCGGAATCTTTCAGTTGATAGATGCGCAGGAGCGGGTTGTAGCGATGCGTGCGCCTGCCCTCCCAATCGGTGGGGGCAAAGCGATAGACCTTGTCGCCTTGGGCTGCGCGGTGCCGGGCCGTGGCCTCGAAACACTCGCCCTTCACATCGAGCGTCACGGCGGAGCCTTGCCAGGTCAGCAGGTTCGGAATGACGAAGCCCGTGGTCTTGCCGCGGCCCGTGGGCGCAACGATCAGCGCATGCGGAAAAACCTTCGAGCAAATGTAATTGGCGCGGGAGCCGGGCGGCCCAAGCTTGCCGAGGATGAACCCGGTCCCGGGCGCCCCGAAGAACCCATTGGCCTTCATCTCGCGCGCGGTCTGCCAATGGGTCTGGCCAAAGCGTGTCAGGGCGGACCCCGAGAGGGCGAGGCTCAGCATCAGGCCGGCGGCGGCGAAGCTGCCGATGATCAGGTGAATAAGTTGCGCGTCCTCCGGGCGACGATCGAGGATCGCCAGATAGTTCTGCGCGATATAGGCAAAGTCGATCTCGGCCCCGAACCCGAGATCCTGGTAGGTCAGCACCGCCGAGGCGATGGTATAGCCCATGGCCCCGGTCACAAGCGTCACCAGCAGGACGCCCGTGGCGATCCGCGCTTTTCCCATGGCGGCGCTCAATGGACCTGACCCCGCTCGGTCTCGCCATCCACATCTGTCGCGCGGTGTTTTTCATATTCGGTGTCGGCAAGATCATCGACCACCTGGCGCAAGGCCTCCGTGTTGGCCGTCGCTGCATCCGATTGCAGATAGACCTTGGCGACATAGAGCCGGTCGAGACGGTCCTCGAGAACCTTTTCCAGCGCATCGGCATCGCCGGATGTGAGCCGCTCGAGTTGGCGAACGTCCAGCACCCGCGCGATCTCGGTTCGGAAAGCGTCCCGCTCCGCCTCGGTCTCGAAGGGCGCGGACAACTCCCCCGCCCGCTCATGGTCCAGGACACGCGCAATCTCGTCTGCAAGGCGGTCGGTACGGGCAGACTGCGGCGCAGTTTCATCGCGGGTCGCGAGGATGTCGTCGCGCGTGCCAGAACCGAGCCCCTCGCGCATCTCGGTTTCGCGGCGGACCTGATTGATGGCCTCCGTGTCCCGGATCTCGACGACGGCCGCATAGGTCGCGCCGAGACCACGGGCAAGGTGGGACGGCATGTCCGGATAGCGCGCTCGTAAGTCATCCGTGACAGCATCTGCAACGGGCGTGCGGACGTCGCGTCCCTCCATGATCCGGTCGACCTCACTGGTGATCTCGCTGGCGCGGGCCGCATCGGTAATGGTCTCCCTGTAAGGCTCAGACCGGTCAATCACATCGCCAGGGCGTGCGAGCAGATCCGGGTGTGCCTCGAGATATGCGCGCTGCTCGGTCTCGATCCGGCGCTCCGCCCTTGAGACAACCTCCCAGTCCCGATCCTCGATCTGCTGCGCGGTCAGGCCGTCTGCGCGCATCTCCTGACGGATTGTCCCTTCCATCGCCCGGACCGCGTCCTCATGATAATGGAACTGCTCGCTGACCGGTTCCGCTTCCATGACACCATCCCGGCGCAGCACGTTCTCCCGCTCCAAGAGCGTGCCAAGTTCGACGTGCACATCGTTGAGAATGTCGCGCGCCTGTTCCAGATCGGCGCGGCGTTCGAGGTTCAGATCGCGCGCCTCAGCCACTTTGGAGAGATCATTGGCGATCCATTGATGCTCGAGCGCTGCATTTGAGGCGCCCGTCTCGATCCGGGCCACCACTTCCGATGTGCTGATCCCGGTGCCCCGTAGTGCCGCGTCAATGCGCGATCTCAGGTCGGGCTCGGCCAGTCGCTCGCGCTGGCTGGCGTCAATATTGGCTTCGGAATAGATCCCGCCCTCCGAGGGGGTCTCTGACAGCGTGGATGATCGCAAACCGAGAGGCTGCATGTGCTGGACCTGCGTCTGGATCTCGATAAGGCGTTTTTCCAGCACGGGACGTTCCGCGTCAGACTTCTCGGCGATCATGCCCTGCACCCGCGCGAGCTTTTCCGCATAGAGGCTTCTCAGATCCTCGAAGCTTTGATCCTCGGCCATATACACATCTCCTGTTCGGTCCATCTGTCCGCCATGCGCCAGCACCTCGCCCGCGCGGAAGAGTGCCGCCGCAATATCCTCGCGGGCCTCCCGGGAGGCCTCCGCAGCAAGTGAATGGTAGACGGTTCTGGTGTTGGCGATCTCCGCCAGCGTCCGGGTCAGGTCCTGCCCCACGCGTTCGCGCTCGCGGGGCGCGCGCCCCTCTTCTTTCGCGGCATAAACCTCGCTGGTGCGGGCTGGGTAATGCACGACGCCGCGCTCCACCCGCCGCGTGGCCTCCAGGCGCACACCATACTTCTCCGCCTCTTCGACCATGGCGAGGCGGAAGTCGTCATAGTTGAAGCGATGGTTGCGCCCCAGAAAGAAGAACTCGCCTTCCTGCGAGCGGCGGTTCAGCACCAGATGCGCATGCGGGTGATCGCGGTCCTCATGCACCGCGATGATGTAGTCGAAATGCCCCTTATCAGTCTGGAAGAACCGCTCGGCCACGTCCGTCGCGATGTCGCGCACATCCTCGCCCCGCGTGCCGATGGGGAAGGACATGAGCATATGGGTCGTCTGTCCGAGCTTGGGTTTGAAGCCCGCATCCCACCGCTTGGCAAAGCGCTCGGTCAGATCCTTGATGTCACCCGCCTCGAGCTTCGCCTTGCCATCCAAGAACCCGCTGGAGTCGACGATATGGGTAGACTTGGTGGTAAGGTAGTCGAGCTGGTTTGCAAGCTGCGATTTGGTATGCGTCCCCCCGCCCCGGATCGCCTTGAAGACCGCTGGCCGATGCCCTGCTGCCGCGCGCGTAAGCTGGGTCTGCTTGGCCACGTGCAGCCCTTGCATCGAGCCCCGGACGCGGCTCCAGCCATCCCGGAAGACCTCGCCCGTGACGGCATGGACGGCATCATTCAGCCGCATGGGCAAACTCCCTCAGCGCGGCCGTGGCCTGCAGTTGCATCCCATCGCGACGGCGGCGCAGAAGCAGATCGATCTCGTCAGCGGAATCCAGAATGTACCGCGCCAGCCCGCGCATCTGCGCAAGGCGCAATTCGGTAAACTCGGCACTCGCGCCCCCCACGGCCCCCTGCTCCCGCCGGTTGGCCCGCGTCATCTGCTTGGCGATCTGCGCGACCCCATTACCGACCTCGTGCAGAGAGGCGCGGTAGCGCGCCATCTCTGCTGCCATCTGCGCGTCCGGAACGAACACCCCGCCTGCCGCCTGAATGAGCCGCCGCAGCCCCTCGGCACGGCTCTCGATCCCGGCCTCGGCCAGCACCTCGTCGAACGCCGCAAGCTCCGCAGCCGTGACCTTCACAGTGACCGCTGAGACCGGAATTGCGGCATCCGTCTGGCGTTCGGCATCGGCTTTGAGCGTGTACTGGATCGCCCGCACCGACACGCCAAACCGTTCCGCAAGCACTGAAGTGGAAACGCCTTCCGCAGCTTCGCGAACGATCTCCATGCGGTCCGCATCTGTGAGACGTTTTGAGCGCGACATGCGAAGAAAGACCCCCTATTTCCTGCCACCTTCCACCAAGGCTGCCCCTACCTTACGATAATATACCTAGCTGTCAATTATATACTTACGTCGCATTCAGGCTCAGGCAGCCTTGGTGTCCGCTTCACGCCGCGGCCCGCAGGGACGCGGCTCTGCCGCCCTCACCACCGGGCGACCCACCTGTCCTAGGGGTCCCGTCCACAAGCCCCGCCGACAGAGCGGACAGGCAGGGTCAAGGAGGGCCAGATTTGGGCTACCAAATCTCTGCCGCAAAAACCGGGAGGCCTTGGCCGATAGGTTTTTGTGGATGGCCCCCTTGAGGCTGACTGGCCGGTCTGTCGCGGCCTGATCATTCCGGGCGGAGTGCGTCCGTTGAACGCGCAGGGACCGGCACCAAGGCGAGGTCGCTGCCGGCGATCACCCGCGCCGGTGACGGCATCCCTGGTACAGGCATCGGGCCGCCCCAAGATCGTCCTGGGGCGGCCCATCCTCGTCAGAGGATTTAGTCCTGGGGATCTTTCGCGCTCGGCGGGAACATCACCAGCTCCGAGACCGCGACCGGGAAGTCGAGCTTGAGGCTGAAGAACTCCGAGCCGTCCCCGTTGCGGGTGTTGCGGAACATCGCGCCCACGCGCTGAAAACGGGTGCGCTCCTGGCCATCGGTGTCGGTGAACTTGACGGGGACGGTGGCGACGTAGTGGTGGGTCATTTGGGTTACTCCTTGTTGCGATGGGGATCACCCGGCGCGGGGGCAAGAGGCCCGGTCGCAAGCGCAAATGCGGAGGGTCCGCGGCTCCGCCGTGGAAGCCGTATTTGTGCTTGCCGAAGCGTGAGCTGAGGGCACGGACGGGCCGACCCCGTGCGATCCACATCGATGAGCAAAAAGGAGAGACCCAAATTTGTGCCGCCACTTTGCAGTCGCGTTCGCACCCGTCGATACCGGTCTGAGGTGGCTTGGTTCGTTCTGATCCAATGCATCTGGATAATGATCCGTCACGCGCACCACACAGCGGGACAGCGTTCAGCCGCGCGCGATGATCCGTCGTCTGTGTTGGGTGAGTGCCCCTGCTATCGGCACCAGGATTGAGGGGGTGGGGGACAGCTGGTGCGGCCACATCGGTATGGCACGGCCAAACCTTCAGCAATGAGCGTACTGCCCACGTCCCGACCGTCAACGAACAACGAGCCACAAAGCCGCCCGAAATTGCATCGATCGGTGCCTTCAGTCCCGGGCCGGCAGGAACAGGCCACGCGCTCAAATTCAATTGACGCCGCACCCCGCACCAATTGACCAAGACGCGCTGTTGCCTGTTCCCCGACCTGGCGCTCTGCAGTGCAGGATGGTCTCCATGTCTCAGGCGCGTTAAACCCGACGAGACGCACGTTCGCTGTCATGCCTCGAATATCAATCGTATCACCATCAATGATCCGCACATCGCTGGCTCGAAGCGACCGGTCTTGCGAGGCGGGTCGCTCTGCAGGTGGCGCGACCGGCGATAGGAAACTGGAAGACATCCAGCCCACTCCCAAGTTAGACCGAATTTGGGTCCATTGCCCTTCATCGCGAAGCATTTCGACGCGAGTCCCTTCGCTCAAGACGCCCATCACAGCGTTCGCGGTAGACGGCTCAGAACGTTGGTTGACACGTGTCCCTGTCACATAGACGTAAGTGGTGTTTGTCGTTTGCGATGTGGGAATTGCTGACGGACTGTAGGGCGTGGATCGTGAACTCGACGTCTCAAACAATGATCCAACCAACGCGAAGAACCCGACAGCGATCACCAACGGCACCATGATTTGGCGTTGAGCCTTGCGCACGGCACGCCGAGGTGCGGTGATTGCGCGGCTCACGGAGATCGAACGGGGTCTCGCCTGAACGGCTCTGGGGCTGCGCTTTGGTGCTGGTTTCGAAGTGCCGTCGTCGGCAGCTGCCCTTGTCTGGGCCGGTTTTTCCCCTTCCAGTTTCAGGACTTTGTGCAGGCTGGCGTACTGAGCTTTGCTCAGACGCGTCTCCGTCCCGTGACGCTCAAACCGTTCAGCCATGTTTGTGAGAAAAGACACTTCCCAATCGTTTGCCTGCCCGGACCGCAAACGCGCATCAATGCGTGATTGGATCTCTTTGGTGCGTTCCGGAGAAAAAGGCATCGAGGAAAAACCTGTTCGGGTGTTGAGCTGCGCAACAAATGTCTTCTGCCGCACGGCCACATTAAGCTGTGATTGCATCGAGATACCATCCAGCCATTCCCAAAAACAGATTGACCGGATTGCGATCACCAAGCCTGTCGATGCCCGTTGCTGGAGCTCACTGCGATACCGCCGAGGTTCGCACACAACTGGGAAAACAACGAAAGGGCCGCCCGAAGGCGACCCTCTCTCTTCAATCCTGCGACGCCTTCTTCGCCGGGTCCGCAACCCGCATGACCGTCAGACCTTTCGCTTCCGCCTTCTGCCCGAGGTTCAGCGCGACCCCGTTGCCGCCGAAGAGTACAACCCCCGTCGCCGCGAACTTGTCGTCCAGCATTTCGTCGTTGCACTTGAACGGTGCCGCCCGCCCGTGCGCGGACCAGCGCGGATCGAAGCGCGCCTGCGCGACCCCGCGTGCCCGGGCCCACCGGGCCGCAATCATCTCCGCCCCGTGCTTGCCACCCTTGTGGCAGAGGAAAATCTCCTGGTTGCGGTTCTGCTTGATCCGTTCGCGAACCTTGTCGAGCGTGTTGAAGATCACATCAACATCGGTCCAGTCGGTGGCGCCTGAGACGATCAGGGGCACCCCCTCGACTTTCGACTTCTCGGCGGTTTCACGGTCGTGCTGCTCCAGGAGCTGCCGCGCCTCGAAGACCGCCCCGGTCTCTTGCGCCCGGACGCTTGCGCGCGACCCGGCTGCCGGGATGAAGGCGTGGCCCGTTTCGCTCTCGTAGCATTCCGCCGCCGCCTCGCTCATCACCTCGATGGCGCTGACGATCTCGCGCAGCTGCACAAAGCGCGCCTGCGCCTCTTCGAGCGCGGTCTCGGCGATCTCCGATCCGTCGTGGGATTTTGCCAGCGCGCCGATCTTGTCCGCGGTGCGGTCGACCTCCTTGCCGAGTGCCACCTTGCGGCGCTGCAGGATCGTCGCGAGCCCATGGGCCAGCGGTTCGATTTCGGCTTCAAGCCCGGTCCCGCGCAGCTGACCGAGCAAAGCCTCGAAGCTCTCGCGGATGATGTGGTCGGTCAGGACGTGATCCTCCGGGATCGGCAGGTGCGCGTCCTTCTCGGTCAGTCCGAAAAGCTCGATGGTCTCGTAGGTGTTTGCGTTGTCGTAAGCCATGTCTGGTCTCCAGTGTTCGTTTCCAAGGCCACCACGTGAGTGTGGGGGCATGGCCGAATGCCTGGTTTCCGAATCTGCCCGGGTCAGGGACGGCGCAGCCGCCGGCTTGCCGGGCGCAAAAGTTTTCCGAGCGCGGCACCCGACACATGCGCGCGCTCACGCACGGGACCGCGCCGCACCACAAGCGCCGCCCTCGCCGAAAAGTTTTGCGATCCTTGACGCGGGCTGATTTGGGGGCCATCCGGAGGATATGCTTCCGCACTCATGTGTGTGTGTTTTGACGGTAGGTTTGCCCGACCCGAGCAGGCAAACGGCCCGACCGGACGCGGAAGACGGATGGAGCGGCGGGATCGTTTTGCGCTCAAGCAAAACAGACCAGAGCGCAATCCGGCGGAGCAGCCAGGGAGGGACGTGCTCGCGAGGCGGGCAAACCGGGGGCCTGGGTGCGACGCCGCGGTGAGGCCGCATGGCCGAATGCGCGACGGACCGAAGGGCCGTTCTCCCCTGCGACACGCGAAGCCGAGCTGGGGAGGCCGTAAGGCTCTGGCCACGGTTGATGTGCAGGGACTACGCTGCCGACTATAGGGATTGCTTGTCCAGGGATTCGACGTGATGAGCAAAGAACTGACTGTGGTGTAGCAAAATTGCGTCCGCAGAATCTGGCCAAAGTCGCAATTCACGACGCTTGGCTTTTACACCAGCAATGTGCGGAAGGAGCGGACAATGCTCCACGCCACTTGCATTTCTGCAACAAGCGTTTGAATGTACCGTTATGAATGAAAATACCAAACGCCCTGTTCTCCGCATCCGCATCGTCTTTGGCGATGAGGAAATGATCGGCCCGGGCAAGGCCGAACTCCTGGAGCGTATCGACCGGACAGGGTCGATCGCGGCTGCCGGTCGCGAAATGAGCATGAGCTACAAGCGTGCCTGGCAGCTGATCGGCACGTTGAACGCCATGTTCCGCGAGCCGCTTGTCGACAGCACCCGTGGCGGACCCGGTGGCGGCGGCGCGGTGCTGACTGAAGCGGGACGCACGGTCTTGAGGCTCTACAGGGCGTTTGAGACGGAGGCCGCAGCGGGCGGTGCCACGAGTCTGGATGCAATGCGGTCCATGCTGCGGGATATTCCCGAAGAAAAATAACGCTTGCCATCAAAGCGATCTTCCTGCGATATGTTTCATCAAACATATCAGCAGGGAGATACTCATGCGGACGTTCCTTTCACGCCGGCCTTTTGTCGCGGCGCTCACGGCTCTGGCCCTCGTTTCAAGCCCCTTGCGTGCAGCGGCGGACGAAGTGACCGTCTTCGCCGCAGCCAGCCTGACCGACGCGCTTGGCGTCGTCGGAGAGGCGTGGATGGCCGAAACCGGTAACACCGCGATCTTCTCTTTCGCCGGATCCTCGGCGTTGGCCCGCCAGATCCAGGAAGGCGCGCCGGCCGATATCTTCATCTCCGCCAGCGTGTCGTGGATGGACGAGGTCGAAGGCTCGGGCGACCTGCGAGACGGTACGCGCCGCGACATCCTGGGCAATACGCTGGTGCTGATCGCGCACGGCCAAGACGCCGCCCCCGTGACGATTGATGCGGACCTCGATCTGGCGGGAATGCTGGGCGACGAACGGCTGGCCATGGCGCTGGTCGATTCCGTGCCCGCCGGCGTCTACGGCAAGGCCGCGCTGACCGCGCTCGGGCTGTGGGACAGCGTCGAGCCACTGGTCGCGCAGGCCGACAACGTGCGCGCGGCGTTGGCCTTTGTCGCGCAGAACGAGGCACCCTATGGCATCGTCTATGCCACCGACGCTGCGGTGCAGGACGATGTTAGCATCGTCGGTACCTTTCCGGCCGGAACGCACGATCCGATCACCTATCCCGCCGCGATCACCGCGCAGGCCACCAGCGGCCAGGCGCAGGCCTTTCTCGACTACCTGTCGTCCGGCGCGGCCCGCGCCATCTGGGAGGAGTATGGTTTTACGGTCCTGAACTGATGTGGGAGACGGTGGCAAGCTGGCTTGGACCGGACGAATGGCAGGCGGTGCGCCTGTCGATCCAGGTTTCTTTATGGGCGACGCTGACCAGCCTGCCGCTCGGTATCTTCATCGCCTATGCGCTGGCGCGATGGGAATTTCCGGGCAAGCAGGTGTTGAACGGGATCGTACATCTGCCGCTGATCCTGCCGCCCGTCGTGACCGGCTACCTGTTGCTTCTGACCTTCGGGAGGCGGGGCACCGTAGGGCAGTTTCTGGACCAGTGGTTCGGGATTGTGCTGTCCTTCCGCTGGACGGGGGCCGCTTTGGCGGCCGCGATCATGGCGTTTCCGCTGATGGTGCGCGCGATCCGGCTGGCAATCGAGGCTGTCGACCCGAAGCTGGAAGCGGCCGCCAGCACACTCGGGGCGTCGAAGCCTTGGGTGTTCGTCACCGTCACATTGCCTTTGATCCTGCCGGGCGTGATTGCCGGGGCGATCCTCGCTTTCGCCAAGGCGATTGGCGAATTCGGGGCCACCATCACCTTCGTGTCGAACATCCCAGGCCAGACCCAGACCATCCCCTCGGCGATCTACGCGTTCCTTCAGGTGCCGGGAGGTGAGGAGGCGGCAAGTCGCCTCGTGATCGTGGCTGTCGTGATCGCCATGGCCGCGCTGCTGCTGTCGGAGTTCGTCGCCCGGCGCGTGGCGAACGTGGTGGCCGGGTCATGACGCTTCAGATCGCGGTCAAGCATGCCTTCACGGGCTTCGACCTCGACGTGGGCATCCAGGCGCCACCGGGCGTCACTGTCCTGTTCGGCCCGTCGGGATCGGGAAAGACGACGCTGATCAACGCCGTGGCGGGCTTGTTGCGCCCCGACAGCGGGAGGATCGCGGCGGATGGTTGGGTGCTGCTGGATACGAACGCCCGCCGGAACCTCGCCCCGCACCGGCGCCGCATCGGCTACATCTTTCAGGAGGGGCGGCTGTTCCCGCATCTGACGGTGCGGCAGAACCTCCTCTATGGTCGCTGGTTCGCGCCCCGCGACGCGCGCAGCGAACGTCTGCCCCGCGTGGTCGAGATGCTGGGCATCGGCCAGCTGCTGGAGCGCCGCCCCGGAGCGCTGTCGGGCGGCGAAAAGCAGCGGGTCGCCATCGGCCGCGCCTTGCTCTCCGGACCGAAGCTGATCCTCGCCGACGAACCTCTGGCCGCGCTGGACGAGGCCCGCAAGGCCGAGATCCTGCCCTATTTCGAGCGGCTGCGCGACGAAGTGTCGGTACCGATCCTCTATGTCAGCCATTCCTCGTCCGAGGTGGCGCGGCTGGCGACGACGGTCGTGGCGCTTAAGGCGGGCCGCGTGGTCGCCTGCGGCCCGCCCGCGAAGGTGCTGGGCGATGTCGCAGTGGTTGGAGCGCGCGGCGCGGCGTCGGTGCTTACTGCGCGGGTGGTGGCGCACCACGCCGACGGGTTGAGCGAACTGGCCACCGCCGCAGGGCCCCTGTGGCTGCCGCGTGTGGATGAGGCCCCCGGCAAGACGATCCGCGTCCGCATCGCCGCGCAGGAAGTCATCCTGTCGCGCGCGCGGCCCGAGGGCCTATCTGCGCTCAACATCCTGTGCGGCCGGATCATCGACATCCGGCTGGGCGACGGTCCCGGGGCGCTGGTGGTGCTTGCCGTCGGCGAGGACCGTCTGACCGCCCGCATCACCCGCCGCTCAGCCGAGGCGATGGGCCTTGCGGCAGGTCAGACCTGCCACGCCATCATCAAATCCGTCGCTGTCGCGCCCGAGGATGTGGGCACCGGGCGCATTCAGGAGGCTGCAGAATGACCCGACCCGCACGCCCAGCGTTTTCCTTCGGACTTGGCGCCGCGGTCGGAACGGCCGGAGGGCTGATCGGCCTTGGTGGGGCCGAATTCCGGCTGCCGGCGCTGGTGGGTGTGCTGCGCTTTTCAGCGCGCGAGGCGGTGGCGGTGAACCTTGTTTGCAGTTTCATCGTACTGGCCGCCGCCTTTCCCTTCCGCGCGGCCAGCGTGCCGATAGGCGAGATCGCGCCACACCTTCCGGCGGTGCTGGGCATGCTCGCGGGGTCCATGTCGGCGGCCTGGATTGGTGCGGGCTGGCTACGTCGCGCCTCGGACAAGCTGTTGGGCCGGTTGATCCTGATCCTGCTCATAGCGCTGGGGCTGGTCTTGATCGCCGAGGGGCTGTTCGTAGCAGAACCGACCCGGCTGGTCGGGGCAGGTCTGATCCCCACGGTCCTTGTCGCCGCTGCCTGCGGCGTGGGGATCGGGCTTGTGTCCTCGCTTCTGGGCGTCGCCGGGGGCGAGTTGATCATCCCCGTCTTCATCCTGCTGTTCGGGGTTGATGCGAAGGTCGCAGGCTCCATGTCGATGCTGGTGGGCATGCCGACCATCGCCGTGGGATTGTTGCGGCATTTCGGGGCTGGATCGGTGCTGCGCGAAGGCGCGGTCTGGCGCAGGACCGTCCTGCCCTTGGGCGCAGGCTCGATCCTTGGCGCGCTGGCGCTTGGCCTTGTGCCGTCGCAGGCGCTCAAGATCGGCCTTGGCATCATCCTGATCTGGTCAGCCTGGGGCGTGTTCCGCCACCTGCCGCAACCAGCGCCCGCAGCGAGCGCACCGCGCGGCCTGCCCGCGCGCGTGCCGGCGCATGACGCCGAATGGGGCCTGACGACGCTGGCCGTGGATGGCCAGACCGTCACCGTGCCGCATAGGCCCCTCTTGCCCGGATCGGAAACCTCCTTCACCATCGATGACCGCGACGTGACGCTCGCGCTGGCCGTCGAAGCCGGATCGAGCGCGCTCAACACGCTCTCGGGACGGGTCGCGGGCATTGAGCCGCTGGCCGACGGCACGACCGCCCGCGTCCGGGTGGCCATCGCGAATGCGGGCGAGATCGCGGCGCTGGTCACACGCCGCTCCGTTGCAGCGCTCGGTCTGACCGAGGGAGCGCCGGTGATCGCACGGTTCAAGGCGACGGCGATACAATGACAGGCCGCACTACAGGGGACAGTTAGTGGCGCTGGCAACAGATGCACCGCCAAAGGTTCAGCCACACAATAAGCCCCTTTGACGATGTTTGGAGCGATGGACCAGCAGCACCTAACATTACCGTTCAGCAACTACCTGCCGAATTGCGCTGCATGCCGATTGGAGGACCCAGCGAGATAGAGCCTCCGGCGGCTTTGGGCCGATTGCACTGTTTCAGTCCAAATCGACGCCGCCGAGGCGCGGCGCATGGACATGCGTTCGGACCAGGAACGCAGCGCCGTAGACGTCACCACAGCGCCTTCAACGGCTTTCGCGCGCTGCACAGGGTGCCACCTTTGGGAAAGGGGGTTTGAGGCGGCCAACCTCGGTACGGCTCAAGCCAAGAGAATGGCTCCGATCTTACACGGTGTTCCCTGGGCGAAAGGGCTGCGGTTCACGCTCGGGGCGCTTCAGGGCTTCGGCGTATTTGCGGGCATTTTCGTCAATCGTGCCGTGCCAAAGCTTCGAGACGAAGGCCCGGGCGTCTTGGACTGTCATGTCTTTCAGCGAAGAGGACAGCGCCATGAAAAGCTCATCCTCGCTAATCGCGGCGGCGCGGTGCATGGCATCCGCGTAAAATGACGGGTCGTTGAGAACCTGCTCGCGCAGCGGCATCCGCGCGAGGTTCTCCTCCGGGATCGCCATGAAGATCGTGTCCTGAACTTCGGTCAGATAAGCGCGGCGCGATGTGGACACCGGCTTTCCCGCCGCCTTGGCCTCCAGAAATGCCTGCCTTGTCCTGTCGAGCTTTGCCCTTGCATGGGTCATGATGACATCGCGCTTTCGGGCGGGTAGCGCAAATCCGGTGCAACGCTCGATATGAGCAAGAAGCTCTGCAACCTCTGCCTCTACATCAAAGCTCTCGAACCACGGAGCTTTTCCCAGTCTCGCCACCATGCGCCTACCTTCGTCCATTCAATAATATATTATCGTATATCATATTCAGCAGATCGCAAGCAGATGGCGCCCGTCATGCAGCCAAACATGGAAAAAGGGGAACCGTGATCCCACGGCTCCCCTTTCGGTTCAGATCGTCTCCCCTCGCGCGCCGATTAGGCGACCAAGGAGAGCCCCGCGCCCGCGTCCTGCGGCTGCTCACCGCTGTCGATGAACGGGATGATCGAGAAGGTCTGCCCGCCGCGCTGTTCTTCGTTCTGGACGGCGTTGACACGCAGGTCGCCATCGGGCGTGTTGATCAGCAGCGAAAGGTAGTCATTGCCCGTGCGGCTGCTTTTGGCCATCCACGCCGAGCCAACGCGGATCGGCGTGCCCCGGGGCGAGCTGACCTCGATGCGGTAGTCAGGGTGGGTCTCCTCGGTCTTGTAGCTGTTCTCGATCAACATAAACTCCAGATCGAACATCATATTGGCGATGTAGCCGGTGAAGGCGTTGTCAGCGTCCATGGCGGTGAGCTCGCCCGAGATCGAGCCGGATTTCATCAGACCGTTCGAGACCAACGGGATGATCTCGAATTCGCCGCTTTGGGCCGCGCGCGCCTCTTTCGTCTGCACCGCGTTGACCCGGAACGGGCCTAGGCCCACATCGATCTGCATCGAGATATAGGGGTTTCCGCTGGTATTGCCCGTCTCGTTCCAGGCCGTGCCGATGCGCACCTTGCGGCCAGACTTGTTGACCGCGGTCACGTCGTAATCCGGACTGCGCGCGGACATCTTGGCCCGTGCCTCAAGCTGGATGGCGATGTCAAAGCGTGACGAGTGGATCATGCCGGTGTACTCGGCGGCTGCGGTCTCGACGTTGCGGGTGAGGGTTCCTGCGAACATGGGATGGTTCCTTTTGGATTGGCCGGTGCCTGACGTTCTTGCCAACGCATCCGGGATTGCTTTCTCGACCCCTTGAGGGATCACAAATCAGAAAGCTTGCTTTCCCTTTATGCCCCGCCCTCAGCTTCGCGATGCCGTCTGAGTAGGTGTGCCGCCGCGCCCCCGGGTGCTGCGCCCCTCTCCTGCCCGTCTGATCTTGATTGGCTGCCCGGATTTTCCGCACTGTCCTTCGATCGCGCGATGAAGAACTCCGCCTCTTTGCCGTTCAACCGTTGCCCTTCCCGGTCGGTCAGGCCGATGCAGCTACCATTCGGCAAATAGGTGATCAGGTACTGACCGAGCCGGTCCTTGTGGACAACGTAGCCGGTATTGGCCCAATGCACGGTCTGGCCGGCATCGACGGCGGCCTTGATGTCTTCGAGTGTCATGCGATCCTCCTTACGAAGAATGGTGGGGAAACGACGCAAGAAGCCCGATCGTCCGACCGGGCTTCCATGCAGTATTCGTTTGGCAAACGGCCGAGTGCTGTCAGGCAACTTGCGTGGCTTGCGTCGCGTGCGCCGCCATCCAATCCGTCAGGCCAAGAACCGTTCTTCCGGCGGCGACCTCGGAGGCCCAGGCAACCCTTGGGTCGCCGCAGGGCTCGGAGCCGACATGCCGGTCGATGTGGCCATTGGCCATCCATGGCTCAGGCTGTATCCGTCGCAGCCAGTCCGCCATGCTCGGAATGCGGCCCTGGCAGTCTTCACGGATATGCTGCTCGCCGATCCAGCGCACGGGAATGTCCCGACCTGCGCTATTGGTCAGGGTCAGGCCGAAGACACGTTCGGCTTCAAACAGGCCTTGGGCATGATGGCGCATGGCTCGGTGCGTAAAGAGCGCGAGGTGCTCTTTTGAGGCGTCAAACCAATCGTGCACAGCCTGATAGTCAGACGGCACCCCGCCGAATTTCCGGGCGGAGCTTTCGGCATGATGAAGAGGATGGGCCATCTCAAAGCCCCTCGTCATAGCTGTGCGAGCATTCGACATAGCGGTCCGCGTGATCGAGCGTGATGCTGTCTGCTGCAATGTCCCAAGTCAGCGTGCCATAGCCGCCCTCATTGTTCTCGAACCCCGGGTGATGGTGATAGGCCAGCGACCAGGCGAAGTCGCCAACCTCTGCGGCAAGCGCCTCCGGCAGCTGGACCTCTGCAGGCTGCACCGTCACATCCTCGACATTGCCGGAGTCGCCATAGCCTTCGTATTCGGCAGTGACCTCGCTGATGCCAAGCGCACGTAGTTGAGCGAGCAGCTCCGTTCGGGATGCCTTCAAGGTGGTTTCGCGCTCTGCACGCCACTGAGCCGCCATTGCGGCATAGTCGATCTTGGGATTGGTCATGGGTCTGTCCTCTTGTCTGAATTTGGGGGGCCGGGCGTGGCATTGGTCTGCCCGCGCCCGGAAAGCGCAGCCCGGGCAAACCCCGATCCGCGACGCCCGACCGAAAGCTCGCTTTGACCTTTCAGGCGGCTTGTTCTGACGTCATGGCGGCTTCCTGACCCACGATCCGGGCCAGAATGCTTCCCGTGTCGATCCCGTCCCCATGCGGCAGGAACACCCGCAGCTGGAAGGCGATGATCTCAGTGAAACACCCCATTGCCTTGAGGCCATCAATCATGCCCCGATCCGCGCCGCCCAGCTCGAGGCGCATCTCGCCTGCGACACGGCGACGGGTCAGGGTCAGACCCCGGCCCAGATCGACAGGCGCGGTGGTGCCGAGGGCGGCGGTCAACATCTCCTGCGGTGTTTGCGGGTTGGAGACGAGGAAGCGGGCGCGCAGCGCGGCCGCCCCTTCCTCGCTCAGCGTGCGCCCGATCATGGCGGTCGCCCCATCGGGCGTGACCCGGTAGATGCGCTCATTGGTGGTCGGAATGTCCTTCCAGATCGGCAGCAGCAGCCCGGTCAGCAGGTAGAGCTTGGTCGTGGTGGTTTTTGGCAGGGACGCAGCCTCTGCGTCCCAAAGCTGGGTGAACTCGCGCCGCTCAATATCTTCCCAAGCCGAGGACTCGAACCGCGCCTCTTCGAGATAGCTCGACCCGTTTGGCCGCACCGCCTTGCGCATCAGCGTGACAATGTCCTCGTCATACATCTGCATGGGCCGCGCCGAGATGAGCGCCGCGCGACCGGAGGCGCGATTGACCATCGGCAGCTTGTCCGGATTGCGAGATATGGCCTCTTCGGCGCCCAGGACATGAACCGGGTCCGTCACCTTGAGCCCGATGATCCGCGTCACCGCGCCGGATTTCGGGCAGGTCCAGAGATCCTCCGTGGAAACCTGCTCGATCTTTTCGCCGCGTAGGGTTTCCACGCCGAGATCGAGCGTGCCCGCCGCGCGCGCCCGTTCCGTCTGATCGGCAATCCGGCGCATGAACTCGGCAAAGAGCGCGTTCTGCATGTGGATGGGAAGGGCAAGCACCCGATTCAGAAACCGCTGGATCGGGGGAAGCTCCTCAAGGAGCACCCCGTCCTTGTCGATCAGCCGCAGGGCCGTCCAGTCGGTGAAGCTCTCGTAGCTCATCGCCTCAGCGCGCCCGGCGGCAAGATCGGCGAAATACCCACGCAGCGCCGCCCGTGCGATCGGGCTTTCGAGATTGTCCTCCTCGCGGAACATGCCTTGCGAGCCGGTCTCGCGCTGACCCTTGGTCAAGGCCCCTAGCTGGTCGAGGCGCTTGGCTATCGTCGAGGTGAAACGCTTTTCGCCATGCACATCCGAGGTGCAGACCCGGAAGAAAGGCGCGCTGACCTGGGCAGAGCGATGGGTGCGGCCGAGCCCCTGGATGGCCGCATCGGCGCGCCAGCCGGGCTCCAGCAGGTAGTGCCGCCGCCGTTTCTGGTTCTTCGCCGTTTGTGCCGCATGATAGGAACGGCCCGTGCCGCCCGCATCGGAGAAGATCAGGACATCCTTTTCGCCGTCCATGAAGGCTTGGGTTTCGGATGAATTGCTGCTGGCGGCGCGCTTCTCGATGAAGAGGTGGCCATCGTCCGCCTTCAGAGGTCGGATCGACCTTCCGGTCACTTCGGCCACGGCATCGTCGCCAAAGGCCCAGAGGATCTGATCCAGCGCCGAAGGGATCGGGGCCAGCGTCATCAACTCCATCATGGCCGCGTCACGCAGAGCGAGCGCCTCGCGCGAGACGACCAGCGCGCCAGTTTCATCGCGGAGCGGCTCGGCCACCATATTGCCGTCGATCTCGACCAGCTTTTGCGCATGAATCGGGAAGGCCTGTTCGAGGTATCCCAGGACGTAGTCGCGCGGCGTTAGCGCGCCCTCGACCAGCTCGTCCTCCTGGTCCATCGTCTCAAGCCGGCGCTTCAGCAGGCTCTCACCTGTCGAGACAACCTGGATGACGCAAGCCTTGCCCGCCGCCAGATCGTCCTTGATGGCGTGGATGATGCTTGGAGCCTTCATGCCCATCAGGAGATGGTTGAAGAAGCGCTGTTTCGTGCTCTCGAAGCGAGATTTGGCCGAGGCGCGTGCGGCCGAGGCATTGGTCTCGCCCGAGGCATCGTTGACGCCGGTCGCAGTCAACGCGGCTTCGAGATTGTGGTGGATCGTCCGAAACGCACCCGCGTATGCATCGTAGATCTCGATCTGGGCCGGGGTGAGCGCGTGTCCGAGTACGTCATACTCCACCCCATCAAAGCTGAGGGCACGTGCCGTGTAGAGGCCGAGCGTCTTGAGATCACGCGCGACCACCTCCATCGCCGCGACACCGCCCGCCTCCATCGCCGAGACGAAGCTCTCGCGGCTTGGAAATGGGTATTCGGGCCCCTGCCCCCAGAGACCGAGACGCGCGGCATAGGCCAGGTTGTGCACGCTCGTGGCACCCGTGGCCGAAATGTAGAAGACGCGGCCGCGGGGTGCTGCCAGTTGCAGCCGCAGGCCCGCAAGGCCCTGCTGCGAGGGTTTGACCCCCCTGCCCTGCTCGGACCCTGCCGCGTTCTGCATGGCATGGGCCTCATCAAAAGCGAGGACGCCGTCGAAATCTTCGCCCATCCAGTCGAGGATCTGGCTCAGTCGCGTGGTGCCGCATTTGCCCGCGGACCGCAGCGTGGCGTAGGTGACGAAGAGGATACCGTCGCCCATCGGGACGGGCTGGTCCGGTTTCCATTTGGAGAGCGGCTGGATGTCGGCTGGCGAGCCGCCGAGATCGGTCCAATCGCGGATCGCGTCCTCGATGAGCGTGGCGGATTTGGACACCCAGATCGCCTTTCTGCGCCCGGCCAGCCAGTTGACAAGGATGAGCCCCGCGCATTCGCGGCCCTTGCCGCAACCGGTGCCGTCGCCGAGGAAATAGCCAAGGCGATAGGCACGTGCATCCGGGTCATCATCGGCGCGCGTCAGCTTGGTCTGGTCGTCATCGATAGAGAACCGACCGGGCAGGTCGCGCCCATGGGCGTCATGTGCCATGATGATGGTCTCGAGCTGCGCCTCGGAGAGATATCCCTCCTCGATCAACCGTGCAGGCAGTCGCAAGTCATCACTGCCCGTGTTTGAGGGCATGGGCGGGGCAACCGAGGCCATGGCGATGCTTTCGACGAGCGGGGTGGGATGTTCCTGCGCACCCGCGATCTCGATCCGCTGCGGACGGTAGCGCGCATAGATGTCCGAGATCGGCGTGTTGTCGCGCGGGATATCAAGGCTCGTGAAAACTAGCGGGACAACGGCATTGGCCCGGGGTTTGGAGGCGGCGACAGGCGCAGCGGCGGTCTTGCGCGGAGCAGAGGATGGAACGGTCGGCCGCCCGTTAGGGATCGCCGCTGCCTGTTGTACGGGGCGCATCTCGGTCCGGGTTGAGGCCACAGCATCAACATATGCCAAGGCTTCATCCAGATCCCGCACAGGGACGCGGATCATTTCGCCGTCTTCCTGCACCTTGTCGAAGACCATCAGCTGGGTTTCGACGGAGGTGCCAAGCTTGCGGTAGACCTGCCCCGGCATCGTCAGTGCCAATCGCGGCGTCAGGAGACCGCAGGCGCGGGACCAATGCGCGGCATCGCGTTCGGGCGTGAACCCCGGCGGCATGATCGCCATCAGCCGCCCACCGGGCGCGAGACGCTTTGCAGCCGCGATGAGATGTTTGGCGGCGATGTGCTTGTCCCGCGACCGATCGACCGAGGAGGCGAAGGGCGGATTCATCACCACGACGTCGGGTAGAACCGGCGTCTGCAGCAGATCATCGATATGCTCGCCGTCATGGCCTGTGACCTCGCCGCCGAAAACCGCGCGCAGGAGGCGCTGGCGAACGGGGTCGATCTCGTTGAGCAGAAGCGTGGCACCGGCCCGGGCGGCGAAAGCAGCCAGGGCACCGGTGCCAGCCGAGGGCTCCAGCAAAGTCTCGCCCTTGCGAACGGCTGCCGCCCGCACGACCATTGCCGCGAAAGGCAACGGCGTGGAGAACTGCTGCAACCGGATTTGCTGCTCCGACCGGCGCGTTTCCGTCAGCAGCCGCGAGGCAAGCAGCCTTGCAGCGGCGATGTCACCTGCCACGCCGTCCCCACGCAGCAGCACCTGGACAGCCGCGGCCTGCATCAGGTCATAGGCCATGCGCCAGTCCCAGGCACCGCCGGCATCGCTGCCATGAAACGTCTCGCGCATGATGCGCGCCAGCGCTGAACTGCGCAGGGGTTGGTGGACGATCTCCGCGCAGATCTGCGCGAGGGCAGAGGTGAGGTTAGCGTCGGATTCAACAGGATTGGGGAGCGTTGAGAGAGGCTTGGACATGGGGAATTCCTTTGGATCAGGGTCTGAGTTCCAAAGGACAAAAAGCCCGCTTTCGCTTTTCAGGGTGACGGGGGTCAGACCGCGCTGACCTCCAAGGCTTGGTCAGGACTTGGGTTCGACCTCCCGTTTCGCATCAATCAATGCCTGTGCGGCCTGCATCACCTGAACTTGAGATGTTCCCGTGCATTCCTCCTCCAGCGCGGCCTGCACCTTCGCGCGAAACCACGCGTCATACGAATTCGCTTCAGCGGCCACGGACATACTCCTCGAGCCCCATATCCAGCAGCTTGCCGAGGTCATCGGGCATGTCTGCAACGCGCACAGCAAATTGCGAATGCTTCCATTTCATCCGAGATGCGCCTTGCTCATCGGTGCCAAGGTGCGGCTCTTCCTTCCCCGTTGGGTCCATTGCGCTCTCTCCGACTATACTATGGGTCGATGCTACATCACCCAGCCTGGCGTCGTAAACGGCAATGCCGTAAGGTTCACAGCAAGCCTTCTACTGGCCACTTACCGATCGGGCGCCGCTTCAAGGGACGTCTCGAACCGCTTGTCCGCCGCTGCAGCTTCTTTCAAGAGCGCGTCGAAATTGTCAGGTGGATTTCCATCTTCCAGCATCCCTTTGAACGTCGCATAGGCATCCGTCTTGCTGCCGTAGGCGCGCAGGGTCTTGTCGTCGTTCACCCAGGCCACCACGATGACCTTCGCATCGCTGTTGAACCGATAGAACAGCCGATACTGCTGGAAGAATTTCGCCCGGAACCAGTGCTTGCGGTGATCGCCGAGTGTGCCGCCTTGCCGGAAGGCGGCGGCACCCGGATCTGCCGGTATGGCCTCGGTGACCAGCTTGAAGATGGCGGCCAGCCGTTTCGTGGAATTCTTCTTGCGCCAGGTCTTGGGATCGCGTGCCTTACGCGCCTCGACTTCCTCGATCAGCCCTTCGAGCTGGTCCAGAAAGAGCGGATGCGCATAAATCGACCATCCGTTTACGACAAGGGGCGCTTGAGCGGGCACGCTATCGCCGCTCATTCATCCTCGAGCGATAGCGGCGCATCGAGATCGACGTCAACGTCTTCGACCAGTGCTGCAAGACGGTCATGCAAAGCCCCATCGAACGCCCGAATGCGGTCCGGATGCGCCTTGATATCGGCCTCGACAAAATCGAGAAAAGCTCCGAGCACGGGATCTTCCTCGTCGCTGCGCACGGGCTCGATATAGACCCTGCCACTCGGCTCGGTACAGTAACGAATCTGGTCGCCCTTGCCCAGCTTGAGCTGCTTGCGCACACCCGCCGGCACGGTCGTCTGATACCGATCCGTGAGTTTCGAGACATCTTGTGCGAGGGCTGTCATGGCAGTCTCCTGAAAGAAAGGGGGTCTTTGCTGCCTGCGATAGGTAATGCATTTGCATTGCCTTGTCAAGACAAGCCGCAGCATCTGCTGTCGCCGGGCAGGTCGATGACCCGTCCGGCGCAGGACCTAATTTCGCCCCGCGAGATACTCCGCCAGCACCGGGCTAGCCGCACCTTTCGCGGAGCTGAGCAGCTCCGAGTCCGCAAGCGAGGCCTTCGACAGGCGTACGAGCCCGCCGGTTTCCTCGATGCGGTAGCAGCGGCGTTTTTGCCGCCCCCGCTTGTAGTGCGTCGCGGTGACGATTTGGCATGTACTGCCATCGGTGAGCGTCACGGGGGCGGCGAGCCTGATCTTGTCGCCTTCCTCGTAGTCCGGGATCGCAGCCCAGTCCTGGCAGCGCTGGCGCCAGGCATGAGCATAGCTGTCTGGGTCTTTCAGCTCGGACAGCAGGGCCAATAAGCTCAGTGGCGCGCGGGATTCGACCGGTCCCGCGCTTTCCTCCATGTCCTTGTAGCCCCAGCTGCCGTCATCGTATCGGGTGAGGAAGACAGCCCCGAACGTGATGGAGCCATCCGCATCGGTCACATAGGTCGTGTCTTCGACAGCGGTGCCGTCGAGATTGGTGACCCTTGCCGCCGCATACCAGGTGGAGGCGACCTTGCAGGCCTTGACCAGTTCAGTTTTGCGCGTGTCGCCCTCGAAGGTGCAGAGCCGTGTAATTTCCGCCTTCTCATCCGCGTAGGATTTGATACGGCGGTCGGTGTAGAAAAGCCATCCCACTATGCCGCCCTCCGATCGTCGATCTCCATCAGCGCATCCAGCGGCACGCGATAGGGCTGCATGGCGTCGAAATCCTCGCAATTGCCGCAGTTCTGCACGATCGCGAAGGTGTCGCAGGCATCCTTGAGAATGACCCGGAAGGTGCCGCCGAGGCCCGAGGGCACCTCGTAGGTCCCGCCGATGAGATAGTCCGAGGCCCGGCGCACGAAGACGCGGATGCTGTGGCCATCGGTGGCTAGCCGGATGGCCCCCCGCCCCCGGTCGATGAGAACCTGCACGTCATCCAGGATGTCGGTGTAGAACTGGCCGGTCAGATCGCGAAACGCCATGCGGCGCTGCGCCATCCAGTCGGTATCCCGAAACGGGTTCATGCCGTCGGCGAAGGCGAAGGAGGGATCGGCCTGCTCGGTGGTGACGATACGGGTGGTCGTGCCATCGATGCCGTTTGAGCGCAGATGCACACCATTGCCGACGATGAGGATCAGGGCGGGCCTGTCCACGGGCCCGTTCCAGTTGGGCAGGAAGGTTTTGCAGGCGCGCGCATGTGCGATTTGCGCGGCAACAGCTGAGGCAGAGAACTTGAGAATAGCCATAGGGATGTCTTTCCGTTGGGTGTGGGAGGGTCGACCCGCGCGAGGAATGCCTCGCGCGGGTCGCATGATGGCTCAGGCCGCTTGCGCGACCTCGCTGTCAGGCTCGGGGGTTTCCGCAGCGGGCTCCGCCTCATCAAAGGCGATACCGGCGGTCTGCATCATCGGCGGGCACCAGGCGGCCACGGCAGCGCGCTGCGCGTCCGTGAGCGTGGCGAAGGGTTCGGCGAAGAGCTTGTCGCAGAAGGCGACAATCTCCTTCTTGCTCGACGAGGCCAGCGTCACCGCCTCCTGGGCGAGACCCAGATCCTCGCCGAGGATCTTCAGGAGCCAGGCCTTCTTGAAGCGGTTGAAGAGCGCCGCATTCGGCGTCCAGTGGGCGCGGATGTCGGGCATGATCTCGATCTCGAACGCATGCATC
Source organism: Roseovarius dicentrarchi (assembly GCF_003316635.1). Classification (GTDB taxonomy): domain Bacteria; phylum Pseudomonadota; class Alphaproteobacteria; order Rhodobacterales; family Rhodobacteraceae; genus Roseovarius; species Roseovarius dicentrarchi. The sequence continues at coordinate 31,591 of NZ_QNQP01000018.1, forward strand.
AGGCTGTCGCGCTGGCGGTCCCGCGCGAAGCAGGACTGCGTGGTGCTGGCCGTGGCATAGGCCACGAGCTTGGCCTTCTCGCCGGCCTCCAGCGCGCGAAACGCCGCGAACTGATCAGCGGGCGCGCGGGCGTCATCTAGCCAGGACAGATCAAGCGCCTCATGCGCCGCCGCCACCTGCTCGAGCGAGGTCTCGTCGATTTCGTCCATCTTGGCATGGCTGCGGTATTCCTTGCGGGCATCGATCTTGATCGCCTGCGTGACACTCATGCCGCTGGCCAGAACGTCGCTCACCAGCTTGAAGAGCGTCAGATCGAGCGTGGCTTCCGGATGCAGCGCCATCGCGGCCCCAAGCGCCATGGCTCGCTCGGTCTTGAGGTCCTCAGCCAGTGAGGTCGGGTAGGTGATTTCGCCGGCGTCTGGGGCCTCCTCCCCGGTCGGGTTGGCCGAGGAGCCGCGCGCGCCCTCGTCTTTCACGGTGTCCTCCGGGCGGACGAGACCCACATGGAGTGTGACCTTACCGGCCGACCAGGACGCGATCACCCCAGACCGCGCGAGGTCCTCGGCGCTGTAGGCCTCCTGCAGGTCGCGGGCTTCCTCTTCCAAGGCGTCCACGCGCTCGTAAAGGGCATTATAAGCACCGTCCTCGAGCCCCTCATCCTCCATCTCGAGCTGCAGTTTCTCGAGTTCGGCGGTGATTTCATCCACGCGCTTTTGCGCAGCCTCATCCGGCTCGATCGGGCCGGGATAGACACGGCCATAGTCGGCCATGGTCGCGTAATCATAGCGGACCATCGCATCGGCCCAGGCAAAGCCCAGCTTTATGCGAGCCTCTTCGGCGGCGGCACCGAGCTTCTCGAGCAGGATGGTTTCGACCAGCGCCGCATCCTCGAGCACGGAATGCTCTTCCAGAAGGTCAGCCGCGACTGCGCCGCCACGCGCCTCGTAGTCCGCGCGCACGAAAGCCCCGATATCGTCGCTGACCTGCACCCCGCGGGATTTGAGCGCCTGTCGAACGGTATAGGCCTGCAGATAGCCGCCGTCATTCGTGAGCGCCTCGAAGACCTCGCGCTGCGCCTCTTGGCTCGGGTGCTCGGCAAAGGCTTTCATCGTGTCGAGCGTGATCGTCTTGGCCCGTGCCGCGGCGCGGATGTCGGGGTGGATAAGGCCATAGCGCAACCGGCCTTTCACGGCGGCCACCGTGGTACCGAAGGTCTTTGCGATGGTCTCGGGCGTCTGGCCGTCAACCTCCATCATCCGCGCGAAAGCCTCGAACTCGTCGATTGCGTTCATCGGTGCCTGGGTGATGTTCTCGGCGAGCGACAGCGCAGTGGTGACGTCACAGTCGTCAGGGACAAGGCGGCAGTCGACCTTGGTTTTCGCCATGAACCCCTTGGTGGCCTTGTCTGCGACCAGCTCCTTCAGCGCAGCATGGCGTCGGCCACCGGCGAGGACAGCATATTTGCCGTCAAGCTTCTGGACCAAGAGCGGCTGGAGCAGGCCCAGCACAGCGATGCTGGCCTTCAGATGCGCGATGTTCTCGGGATCATAGGTTTCCGGCGAGTTGCTGCGCACATTGGCAGGATGCGGGACCAGATCGCCGATGGCGACGGTGAGAGGGGCAAAGCTTGTGGTCATGGGATATCCTTCCAGGTGGGTGAGGTGTGGCCCGCGCGCGCGCGTAACCAATCCCCGGCTTCAGGGATCACCACGACAAAAGGCCCGCTTTCCTTTTTGAGGGGCAGCGGGCCTTCATCGTCTCAGATGTCAGGGGGGAGGATTCCCCTCCCCTACCAGTCGCGCGCCAGCATGATGGTCAGCACGCGCATGGTGGTGGCGGGATTGTCCGGGGTCTCAGCCCCGTAGCGGAAATCCGAATCTGCCTCATAGAGATCGATTTTCCAGAACACGGTTTCGCCCCGGATCTCGACCGCCCCGAAGTCGTGCCATCCCTCGGGATCATTCTCGGGCCTGAACGTATCGAATGCGCCGGTGGCCTTCACCGCCTCGGCCATGAAGCCGTCATCGGCCTCAATGAGCGAGCGCGCGACATGCATGCGGCCCTGGATGGGCTGCTCAGGCGGCACCCCAAGGCACGCGAGCTTGCGGAAGGCATCGTTCTGCGCCGCGATCACACTCGGATCCGGACGGTCTGGCTGGGGTTGCACGGTCATGGACATGGGGCTCTCCTTTGAGAAGTTGAAACACCCTTCCTAAAGCCCGCTTTCACTTTTCTGCTTGGTAGAAGACCCCGTCCAAACCTGCCCGAACCAAACAGTTCCGATAGTCCGCTCAGCGGGACAAAGCCGCAGTTGTCGATCAACCAAGATAGCTGACCCATCCCCTAAATGTGAACGCGGCATAGAATAATTGGATGTCAGTGAATCCGGCTTGCGCGAGAAGGGCTTGGTCTTCTTGTGGCGATAGAATCGGCAGGCGCGCCTTCAAGTTCTCCACACTCTTTTCTGCTTGTTCGATGGACATCCCATGGGACACCATCAAGGCCGCGTTGCGGCGCAGCCAGAGATCCCGTTCCTGCCCGTCCGGCACACTGTGATTCATAACTACCAGTGGCGCACCCGGGCGCAGGCGACGGGCGATCTGGCTCAGCGTGCACAAGCGCTCCTCCTGCGGCAGGAAGTGCAGGGTCAAAAGGCAGGTTGCGCCATCGAAGAGGCCTATTGGAGCGTCATCGATATAACCCTCAGTGAAAGTCACTCGGTCAACCATGTCGCCCAGAGTCTGCCGGGCCTGATCGTTCATCTCGGCCGACGGATCGACGCCCTCCAATCGCCAGTCCGGCTGCATGTCCGCGAAGGCGCGCAGTTCGAGGCCCCCACCGGCGCCCAGCACCAGCACTCTGCCAGACGGCGGCACCCGTTCCGCGAGCAGGAGCCCCGCCATGCGGTAGACGTCATGCAGGCCGGGGACCTGGCGCGCGGCCCGTGCCGCATATCCGGCAGTGTCGTGACTAAAGGCATGATGTGTAACCCCACGCTCCGTCACGCCATCGTCTCCGGCCAGACCAGCGAGCGATGCAACTGCATGCCGGCCAGTGCCCCATCGCTGACAGCGAAGGAGACTGCCCCTGGAACGACGGCCACGTCGCCACAGGCGAAAACGCCGGGCACTGTCGTCTGCTTCGACGCATCCACGGTAATGATCCGGCCCATCGGGTTCTCAATGATCTCGCAGCCTAGGTCCGAGGGAAGACTGCTGGATGGAGTGATCGTCGTCGCGACGAACAGTCCCGCAAAGGACAGGACCCTGCCGTCGGTCAGCTGCACGTCCGCGTCGCCCGCGATGGCATGAATTGACGTGCCCTCGACGGTGATGCCCTTGCGCTCCAATCCATCCCGCCCCTCGGGCTCCAACATCAGGGCACCGTTGGTTAGCAGAGTGGCCTTACCCCACTCTGCCAGCAATTCCGCTTGATGCACCGACATCGGGCCTGTGGCGATGACACCGATGCGGCCCTGATCAAGCTCATAGCCATGGCAATAGGGACAGTGAAAGACGGATTGCCCCCAGCGCTCTGCCAGTCCCGTGATATTTGGCAACTGGTCGGTCACCCCGGTCGCGAAAAGGACCCGTCGACCGCGATGGCTTTGCCCTTCGGCCGATGTGACGACAAAGGCATCCTGCTCCCCCGTGATCCCGGTGGCTTCGGACTCCAACCACGTCAGCGTCGGGTAGGCTTCCAATTGGCGGCGGGCCGTGCTGGCGATGACAGCAGGATCGACGCCGTCCTGGCCCAGAAAGCCATGTGCGTGGCTGGCAAAGCGGTTGCGCCTTTGCCCGGCATCGATGACCAGGACCGACCTGCGCGCACGCAGAAGCTGGAGGGAAGCTGCCATGCCGGCGTAGCTTCCCCCGATGACGATGACATCGTGGATCATTCAGGGTTCTTTCTAGTTGCGCCGTGCGGCGTGCCGGACCGCGAAATCCGCGGCAAGATCGGCAAGGGTGACATTTTCGAAACGCGCCAACAGCAAGGCCTCGGCTTCGGAAAAACTCTCGTCCAGCGCCGCGTTGACGGTCTGTTCGACCAGACACCCCGGAGCATCGTTACGATTGCCGACGGCGAACAGTGCAGGCTCGCCCAAGGCGTCATGCAGGTGCCGGAGCGAGACGGCCGACAGGTCCGCCGTGATCCGCCACCCGCCTGCATGTCCCCTGTCGGATGCCACGATCCCGGCCTCGCGCAGAAAGCCCATCGTGCGCCGCACGACGACCGGGTTGGTGCCAAGGCACTGCGCCAGATCGTCGGACGTCATGGGGCCCTCTCGCTCTGCCATGTGGAGGAGCGCGTGGAGGACCGAGGAAAGGCGGCTGTCACGCTTCATGTAACTTCAATAGTTCTGATTTGATCTGTTGTCAAGATGAGCGAGTTCTCAGAGCCGCAGACGGTTAGATGTGAGCTCACACCTGCCATTTTCCGCTTCGCAGCAACAGGTCTGTTAGGCGGCCTCGGCGCTGCCCCCTGCCCTGCCCGCCTCTGATCGGGCGAACAGGTAGTCGCAAGCGCGTTGTGCGTCGGCCGCATGCTTGAAGATCGCGGTCTTGTCCGAACGCAGAACGCGCAGCCAGTTGTAGAGATACGCCGCGTTCATCTCGAGCGTATGCGCCGTGAAGCCAAGCGTCTGACCCAGGAACACCGAGGTCAGTTCGGCGACGATCTCCTCGCGGGCATAGGCCGTATTGCCGAACTTCGAGAGCCCGAAATCGCGGTTCAGCCGATGCGGGGCTTTCGTGGCATGGGCCAGCTCATGCGCCCAGACCCCATAGAAACTGCGCGGGTCCTGGAACCGCGTGATGGACGGCATGTAGACCTTGTCCACGGGTGGCAGATAATAGGCTTCCGTTCCCGTGAAGACGGTTGTGATGTCGATGGCATCGAAAACCGCGTGTATGTGCGGGATGGGCTCGGAGGGTGGATGCTCGGGCATGGGCTCCGGATCGGGGAAGAAGCTGTCGGGCAGGCCCTCGATCTGGCAGGCGTTGAAGACGCGGTAGGATTTCTGGAAGCGGAAGACGCGGGCCTCCTCGGAGTGATCATCCCTCTCCCCGTGGTCATCCTCGCCGCCCGCGTCTTTCCGGCTTTGGCCGTAATAAACGACGATAGAGGACTTCTCGCCCTTGCGAACCTTTGCGTCCAATGCATTGGCCTGCGGCAACGTCATCCAGAAGGGCGAGCTGTGGCCTGCCATCACGGTTCGCATGGTCAGCAGGAAGTTGTTCACGCCTTGGTAAGGCTCACCGCCCACGCGCAGGGGGCGCGAGCTGCCACCTGCGGTCCAGGGCTTGCGCCACGGCAGGACGCCGCGCTCGATGATGCGGATGATTTCGTTTGTGATGACCTCGGAGGCATCGAATTTGGGCGTGCGGGATCGGGCCATGGCAGGCCTCCTTTCGAGTGTTGGTGAGAGGGAATGGGGATCAGGTTGACTGACGGGGCCGTGGATCGTTTGCGATCCGCGCGCCGAGCGCTTCGACCCTGTCGATGTAGGTGGTCAGCGAGACGGACCAGCCAGGACCGCAAGGTTCAGGGTCGATCGATCCGTCGCGCGTCACGCGCGGGAAGTTGGCGAAGGCGATGACATCGGTGACGGGTCGGATATCGATGAACGGGGTCCCTCGTGCGACCGCAAGAGTGGCCAAGGGAAAGCGCTCGATCGGCGCGAGGGTGGACACGGTGGTCCAACCAAGATGGATGAATGTCCCGCCCTCTCCGCAGATCACATGCGCGTTTGGCAAAGTCGCCGCCTGCTTCAGATAGCCGAGGTCACGCAGTACGGTCTCGCGCTCGAGCCGTTGTGCCTGCCCCGTCTGGCCGGTTCGGCGTAGTTCCTTGTGTCGCCACCACGAGGCAGCGGTCGCGCGCAACACGCGCAAGACACCTGTTTGCATCGGAATGCCCTTCATCAGGAACGGCAGACCGGAACCCGGCCCGGACCCATCTGAGGGACCCTAAAGGCCCTCATCCGTCAGTCACAAAACCCGAAGGACACTTTCACTCTTTAGGGATCTGATGCCGGAGATTGTTAAATGCGAAGCTCATGAGAACGCAGGATCCTGCACTTTCCGGCATCAGACCCCAATGAGGAACAGGATCAGGCCCGGACACCCTCTTTCGGGCATCCTCAGGCCTGACCTCCCCCGGCCCTCCTCTTCCTCTCAAACCCCATGATTTCCGCAGCTGGCTTGATTTTGTTCCTGTTATGTTCTATTTTAAGAACCACGCTAAGAAGGGAGATCCCCGATGGAAAGCACCACCTACGCCCTGCCCGCGACGCCCAAGCAGATCGCCTATGCGCGCGCGCTGGCCTTGCGCAACCAGACGCTTTTGCCGTGGGAGGTTCAGCAAGATCGGCGGTCCCTGAGCGCCTGGATCGACGCACAAGCCAAGTTGAACCCGGGCGCGCAGGACAGCCGCCCGACATCGAAGCAGGTCGCCTTCGCCGAGCGTCTCGCCCGGATCAAACGCCGCGCCGTCCCGGATGAGTGTTTCCGCGACAAGGGGCTGATGTCAAAATGGATCGATGGGAACAAATGAAGCTGGGTAGCCCCTGCGGTCATTGAGACTATTTCAGCCGATTAACAATCGATGCCCCGCCCGACCTGGCAAGCGCGATCAGGCTGGACTGGATTTTGGATGTGAAGACGGAACTGAACGTGCCGATGGGCGTGCGGTCCTCCCAGACATAGGACCGCTCCAGAATATCGGTGTTGATCTCGTCCAGCATGACCCATTTGCGGACATGGGTTTCTAACCCCACGCGCTGCGACTCGATCTTTGGCACCTCGATGATCAGCACGATGTTGACGAGCGTTGCCGCAACAAGCAGCCGGAGCGGGGTTCGGGTACACCCCATTGACTCTAGCCTACGGCGACCCCGAACAGCGCACCGACCCCGGCTGTCGCGGCCATGGCAAGCGCGCCCCATAGCGTGACCCTTGCGGCCCCACGAACGATGCCTGCGCCGCCGGCGGAAGCACCCAATCCGCCAAGAACCGCAAGGCCAAGGATCGTCGATCCCGCCACCAGGGGAGCGATCTGCGCCTCCGGGACCAGCATTACGACGATCAGGGGCAGCACCGCCCCAACGGCGAAGGTCAGTGCGGACACCAGAGCGGCCTGAATAGGGCGGGCGGCAACGGTTTCCGAAATGCCAAGTTCGTCGCGCGCATGCGATCCGAGCGCGTCACGTTCAGTCAGTTGCACGGCAACCTTTTCCGCCAGGTCGCGGTCCAGCCCCCTTTCAACATAAATCCGGGTTAGTTCCTCGAGCTCGGCCTCGGGCGTTTCCTCGAGCTCACGGCTCTCTCGGGCGAGGTCCGCCTGTTCGGCGTCAGTTTGCGAGCTGACCGAGACATACTCCCCCGCCGCCATGGACATCGCGCCAGCCATAAGCCCGGCCAGCCCGGCGATCATGACCTCGGGCTTGCCGGAGCCTGCGGCCGCGACGCCGACGACGAGGCTCGCAGTCGAGACAAGACCATCATTGGCCCCGAGAACGGCGGCCCGCAGCCAGCCGATGCGATGCACCATATGGATTTCAGAATGTGATAGACGGCTCATGGCGTGGCTCCTTGAACGATGTCAGCTTGCTCTGACACGATGGCCTGTGGTTTGCCCGTAGCTGGCTCCTGTGGCGCGATGCGCAGCGCGCGCAGGGCGTTCAGGATAACAGCGACGTCGATGACCTCTTGCAGAAGCGCCCCCTGCACCGGGGTGAGATACCCGAAAGCGGCGGCAATCATGCCGAGAACCGACAGACCGATACCCGCGACCACGCTTTCGACAGCGATCCGGCGCGACGCCCGCGCGATCTCGATCCCGGGCCCAAGCCGGTCGATCCGGTCGACGAGCAGCACCACGTCCGCCGCCTCGGCCGAGGCCGCGGCGCCCCGTGCCCCCATTGCCACGCCTACATCGGCTGCGGCCAGGGCGGGCGCGTCGTTGACACCATCACCCACCATCATCACCGGCCCGTGTTTACGCTCGGAAAGCACCAGTAACACCTTTTGATCCGGCGTCAGACCGGCCCGCAGCCCGTCGAGGCCCAGCCCCTCGGTCACGCGCTCGGCCACGTCCGCGCGGTCGCCAGTAGCCAGAAGGATGCGCGCGATCCCTTGACGGCGCAGACCGTCCAGCATGGTGCCCGCCCCCTCGCGCAGCGGGTCGGACATGACGAGGTGCCCGGCCATGTGACCGTCAACTGCCACTGCGACAAGGACCGATCCGGCGCCCTTGGCGGGGTGATCGCCCACCATCCGCCCGACACGGGACGCCACGAAGCCGTCGCCGCCGACGATCACCTCGCGGTCCTCCACACGACCCAAGACCCCTTCGCCCGGGATCTCAGCCACTTCTGTCGGAACGGGCAGTGTGAAGCCCCGCGCCTTTGCGGCAGCGACGATGGCCTGCGCCACGGGGTGTTTCGATGCCTGATCGAGCGCGGCGGCGAGGCGGAGGATGTCGTCCTCGGTCATGCCATCGTGGCTGTCGATCGAGACGATCTGCGGACGGCCATCCGTCAGCGTCCCCGTTTTGTCGAGGATCAGCGTGCGGATCCGCGCCATCGTCTCGAGCGGCCCTGCGCCCTTGATCAGCACGCCAAAATGCGCCGCACGCGACAGGCCGGCGACCAGTGCGACCGGCACAGCAAGGATCAGCGGACAGGGCGTGGCGACGACCAGAACGGCAACCGCGCGGATCGGATCACCGGTGAACCACCACGCCACGAAGGCGATACTGACGGTGACGACCAGAAAGCCCAGCGACCAGCGGTCGGCCAGCCGGGACATCGGCGCTTTGGACGCCTGCGCCTCCTCCACCAGGCGAACGATCCCGGCATAGGTGCTGTCCTTGGCCTCGCGCGTCGCCGTCAGGTCGAAGGCCTCGCCCGCGTTGGTCGATCCGCTCATGGCGTCGGCCCCGCGCGCCAGCCGGACTGGCAGGGACTCGCCGGTCAGCGCCGCGGTGTCGAGGAAGGCGGTGTCGGACGCCACCGTGCCGTCCACGGGAACGACATCGCCCTGCCGGATCAGCAGGCGATCGCCCGGTGCGATCTCTTCGAGAGGCACATCCTCAAGACCGCCGTTCCGGTGCCGCGTCGCGGTCCGGGGTACGCGGGATAAAAGATCCTTCATCGAACGGCGTGCACGACCCTCAGCGAAGGCTTCGAGGAAGGTGCCTCCAGAATACATGACTGCGACGACAGCCGCAGCCAAGGTCTCGCCGAAGACAAGCGCCGCCGACATCGACAGCGCGGCAACGATATCGAGGCCCACCTCGCCGCGCCCAATGCTCCGGACGATTTCGACCACAAGCGCTGCCAGCGCGGGAACAACTCCTGCAATCCAGATCAGGTTCGCAATCTCTGGTTGGCCCGCAAGGTAGAATGCGAGTCCCACGATCAGCCCGGTTGCGGCCATCAGCAGGAGTGCGGTCTTGAAGCGATCGGTACGGGTCTGTTCCATGCGGCTCATCTTCCCCCGGCTGAGGCGATTGCCGCTGGTTCTTCGGAAAAAAGACGCCCGACTCCCACGCCCATTGCATTCCCTTCATCATCGCGCAGAAGAAAGAGGGCGTCGAGTCCACGTTGTCTCGCGAGGTCCGCACCCCTCTCCGCACCGAGCACCATCAGCGCCGTCGCCCAGGCGTCGGCCTCGGCACAGGTGCGGGCCACCACGGTGACGGAGGCCGGCGAGGCGATCAGCGGCGCGCCACGTCTCGGATCCATGGTATGCGACAGGCGGCGCCCCTGAACCTCGACCCAATGGCGGTAGTCACCGGAGGTCGCCACGGCGGCGTCCTGCAGCGCCAGAACCGAATGCGGCGTCCGGCGATCAGGGTCCGGCGCTTCTACCGCGATGATCCATGCCTCGCCATCGGGGCGCAGGCCCATAGCACGCATCTCACCGTCGATGCCGACAAGGGCGTCGGCAATCCCATGATCGCGCAAGGTCTCGGCGAGCCGGTCGACGCCATAGCCCTTGGCGATGCCGTTCAGATCCAGCGCAATGGGCGCGGTCTTGCGCAACTGCATCCCCTCGATCTCCAGCACCTCCTGCGCCGGGCGGCGGGGGGCGTCCATCGCGGCGCGGATACCCTCGGGCGCGGCGGCCCCGGGCCCGAAACCCCAGGCCGTCACCGCATCGCCCATGCCGATATCGAAGGCCCCGCCCGAGGCGCGCCCGATCTCGAGCCCGAGGCGCAGGACCGCCCGCAGTTGCTCCGGCACCACCACCCAATCGCCCACCGGCGCCGCATTGATCCGCATGAGCGCGCTCTCCGCGTTCCACGTCGACATCTGCGTGTCCACCTCGTCGACAGCCGCCTGAAGGGCGGCACGGATTGCATCCGTGTCGCGGCCCCGATCCGCGAAGAACAGCGCCGACCAGCGCGTGCCCATGGTGGGGCCGTTCAGGGCGATGCGCGCGCGCTCAGTAGACATCTTCGACATACCGCCCCTCTGCCTTTAGGACTGCGGGCGTAAGCCCGGCAGGTGCGAGGATCTCAGCCAACGCATCGCTCACGCCCGTGGCCATGTCGCGCCCGCCGCAGACCATCACACGCGCCCCGTCGCAGATAAGCCGGGCCACCTGCGCCGCGTCGGCGCGCAAGGCGTCCTGCACATAACTGCGCCGCGCGCCGCGCGAGACGGCGGTGACAAGCCGGGTCAACCGCCCCTCAGCCTGCCAGCCGGGCATCTCTTCGCCATAGAAGAAATCGCTGTCCGCATGCCGCATGCCAAAGAACAAGTGCACGGGCCTGTGCCGCGCATTGCCGCGGATGAAGCCCGCCAGCGGCCCGAGGCCGGTGCCCGCCCCGATCAGGATCAGCGGGGTGCGACCGCGACCGGCATGAAAGCCGGGATTGCGCCGCAGGAAGGCCCGGACCGTATCGCCCGGTTCCAGCGCGGTCAGCTGGCCCGAGGCCAGACCGCCCGGATGCTTGCGCACCACGATCTCGACGAACCCGTCGCGCCGGCCCGAGGCAAGCGAGTAGAGACGTGGCACGGCGCTGCCCTGCGGCAGGACGCCGATCAGGTCGCCCGCCTGGAACCGTGCGAAGCCCGCGCCCGTCAGCCGCTGCCACGGCGTTGCGCTCGGCAGGGCAAAGCGCAGGATCGCGGCCCCCGCCTGCATCTCAGCCCCGTAGTTGCGCCGCGAGACGAGGGTCAATTGTTCGGTGCGCGGCAAGACGGGTTGGTGCGCAAGGTCAAGGGGTATGCCAAGCATCTCGCCAAGCGCGCGGCCCCAGCGCGCGAAATCCTGCGGCGATTGCCGGTCGATCGTGTCGAGCGGCAGAAGCTCGGGCCAACCTTTCGCCTTTGCCGCTGCCGTGACGTCCTTGGCGAAAGCGCAATAGGCCGGAAAACTCCGGTCGCCGAAGCCGAGAACGGCAATCGGAAAGTCGGGCGCTCGGTCTGTGGCGTTCAGCCGGTCGAGAAAGCCCTTCGCCGAGGCCGGAGCGGCACCATCGCCATAGGTCGCGGCGAGCAGGATGATGCGCTCGGCACGGGCGTAGCGCTCTGGCGCGAAGCCCGACATCGGGCCAACATGGACGCCCTGCCCCGCTGCCGTCAGCGCGGCATGCAGGGTCGCGGCGAAGCCCCAGGTGCTGCCACCCTCGCTGCCGACAAGAATGATCGTCTCGGCACGGCCCGCGGGCTGGTTGCCCCGGATGCGCGGCCGCCCGCGCCGCCCGGCAAGCCAGATCAAGACGCCGGTAACGCCCATCGCCGGCACTCCGAGCGCCATCATCCCGAGCACAAGGCCGAGCGTCGCGGCCCCCTGCCCCGTGTGCAGCATGTAAATGGTTTCCGAGACGCGCTCCCACCCGGTCAGGTCGGCCCATGCCACGAGCGCGCCGGTTCCCTGGTCAAGATAGCCGGTGCCCCGGTCGGTCTTCAGTGTGAACACGTCCGTCGCGTCGCCGGGATAGGGAAAGCTCAGTTCGCGCAGCTCGGCGACGGGGGTCTGCAGCAGCGTGGCCATCTGATCGAGAGCGAACCCAATTTCTCCGCTCACTTCGGTGGGATCAGCCGGCAGGACGCTACCGTCCGGCAGAAGATCGAAGGTGGAGGCTGTCATCCAGAGGGCGGTGGTGGAGGACAGAACGAGGCCGATGACGGCGATCCGGGCGATCTCGACATGCAGCCTGCCCGCGAACGGACCGCGCAAGGACGCGAACCAGTGCCGCCATCCGCCCGCCCGTCGCGCGACCAGCATAGCACCCGAGAGCGAGAGGACCAGCATCGCCGCGGCCCCGGCGGCCATGGCGATGCGCCCGCCATCCCCGAGGAAGAGCGAGCGATGAAAGTTGGTGAGCCAGCGAAGGGCCTGGTTCGGGTCGGCCGAGGCCACGCCCGCGCCCGTCGCCGGGTCGATCACGGCAGCACCCGGCGCGCCCTGATCGAACCAATAGGCGGTGATCCGACCGGAGGGCGACCGCCGGATCTGCTCGACGCCCGGATAGACGACCTGGATGCGGTCCGCGAGGGTGGCGACTGTCAGGCCAGTCTCCACCTGCGGCGCGGTGATGCGCTCGACTGTCGGAAAGACCGAGAGCGCGGCGCCGCTCAGGCTCAGGATCGTGACGAGCGCGAGTGCCAGAAGACCCGGCCAGCGATGGAGTGTACGGATCATGGCCCTGCCCCTCACATGTCGTAGGAGAAGTTGGAGATGTAGCGCCGCCCGCTCACCGGCGTGCCCGCGCCCGCCGTCGTCAGCGGCACGGCCACCTCGTTCGGGCTGTCGCGCATATCCTCGACCGCCGCGTCGATGTGCAGCGTGTAGCCCGTATCGAACAGCGCGTCGGCCAGATCGAGCGTGATCTCGAGACTGCGGCCCGCGCCGACGCTGGCGCCGGTGATACCGTTTACCTGCGCGGTATCGCCGCCCGTGGCACGGTACCAGTCGCTCAGATGCTCGTAGTACTTGGACTTGCCACCAGCCATCCAGAGACTGCCGACATAGGCGCCCGAGGCGTCGGTAACGTAAAGCGCGAGGTAAGCGCCGTCGCCACCATAGTTGTTAAGGGTGGTTGTGAGCGTCACGGGCCGTGCCATAGCGAGGCCGGGAAGCGTGAGTGCGGTGGTAAGCGCGAGCGTTGCGAGAAGTGATTTCATGGGAATGATCCTTGTTCAGGGTGCTTCGGAGCTGTTCAGTTCACCTGAACCTGCGGAGGGGCGCCGTTTCCGAAGAGGCCGTTCTGCGGAGGAGCGACCGTTCCAGCGGGCGCGGGATTGCGGGCGCCACCGCGGTCGTCGTCATCATCCTCGTAGTCCATCTCGACGATCTGCAGCGTCGCCGGATCGAGCTTCACCTCGATCTCGCGGCCATCCTGGTCTCGGCCTTCGATTTCGTAGCAGCCGTCGTCGATCTCGAAGTCGCGCACCGTCCAACCGTTCTGTTCGGCCATCTGCATGGCGGCCTCGCGCGGCTGCCACTGGTCACGGGGCGCATTGCAATCATCGTCGTCGGCCAGCGCAGCGCCGGCGGGCAAGAGTGCGATCAGGGCAAGGGCGGTCAGGGTCTTTTTCATGGCAAGGGGTCCTTTCGTTTGATGAGACCAATCTGGCACCCCGACCTGAGGGCATCCTGACGCCCCAGCGATTCCTGCTTCAGCTTGCCGTCAGGAAAATGGCCCCGCCGATGATGGCGGGGCCAAAAAGATGCGAGCGCAGGCTACAGGGCTGGCATGGCTATGCGCCCTGCCCCGCGTTCAGGCGAATTCGAACAGCTCAAAGCGGACACGGCGAGGCGTTTGGCCTTGTGCTTTCAAGCCCTTGAGAACCCCGTCCTTCAGACCGGTTGGGCCGCAGAACCACAGATCGGCTTGCCGGATCGCGAAAGGGACCGCGCCAATCAGGCGCTCGGCCGTGAGCCTGCCATCGCGCGTCGTGACGACCACCTCGAAACTGAACCTCGGGTTGCGGGCAGCCGCAGCGCGCAGCGTCTCTACCCCAATCGCCTCTTCTTGTGTCGGAACGCAGTAGATGAGGTGAATGTCGCGACTCTCCGCCTCTGTCAGGCTTTCCGCCCAGGCGAGGAACGGCGTGATACCGATGCCGCCGGCAAGCCATATTTGGCGCGCACCGCCCTTGCGGAAATTGAACCGTCCATATGGCCCTTCGACCTGCACGCGCGTTCCGGTCCGCAAGATGGCGGGCATGCTTCGTGTCCAGCCACCCAAGCCTCGGATGGAGAACGTCAGGGTGCCGTCAGGGCGCGGGGCGCTGGCAATCGTGAAAGGGTGCGGCTCGGACAGTCCTGCCTCTGGTGCGCGGAAGAAGGCGAATTGCCCCGGCCGCCACCGCATGGCCCGCCCCTCGGGGCGGAGGGTCAGCGTGGTGGTGTCCTTGGTCTGGCTGATCTCTGTGACGGTGAATTCTCTACGCCGCAGGTACGGGGCGACAAGCTCGGTAAATATCCACGCGATCACTCCGGCGATGCCGAATGTGTTCAGTAGCACCGAGAGCGATGGATCTACCTCTGTCGGCATGTCGACGAAGAACTGGTGAAAGACCACGATTGCAAAAAGGGCCCCCATGAAACGATGGCTGAACCGCCAGATCTGATAGGGGATTTCCAGTGGGGTGAAGGGCAATCTCCGGAACCAGCTGACAGCAACCAGGGCGAGAAGCGCGTTGAAGGCAAGTTCGCCCGCCTCTTCACCAAGTTCACCAAGGGAGGTTTCACGCACCAAACGCTCGAAATCCGGCTCGATCTGCTGGTGCAGGATCATCAGGACGATTGCGGAAATACCAAGCCACTTGTGGACCCGGTACATGCGATCGAGACCGCCGAACAATGGTTCCACCAGCGGCGGCCGTGCGGCGAGGATCAGGGTCTGTGCCATCGCGACAACTGCCGCGGCCCCGACGGCAATGCCAAGTGCTGCATCCGCGCCATAGGGCGCATAGGTGTTGAACCCGATCAGTGCCGCCAGTAGGCATGGCAACGCAACCAGCATCGGGCCCGTCAGGGCTAGAGGAGAGTTTAGGGAAAGCCGGGAGAGTCGCGGCAGGCCCGGCACCGGGACATTACCGTCGCGACGCGCTGCATCAGTCATCGTCGCGTCTCTCGTGATCCCGCTCGCGGCGATCATCCTCGTCGTCCTCGTATTCGATCTCGATTACCTCCAGCGTGGCCGGGTGGACAGTCACCTCGATCGCACGCCCCTCGGCATCCCTCCCGTCGATCTCGTAGCAGCCGTCATCGATCTTGATCCGACGCACCGTCCAACCATTTTCCTCAGCCAGCATGGCAACAGCATCGCGCGGCTGCCAGTCGGCCATCGGCACGAAGCAATCGTCGTCAGCCAGCGCCGCGCCGGCCGGAAAGACCGCCAGAAAGCCGATAATTGTCAATGTCTTCTTCATGGGGCACACTCCTAGTGGCTCGCCTCTTGATGCCATTTATGCGCCGCGAAGCTGACGGCAGCCTGAAGGGGCTCGACCCACAAGCTTCAGCTTCGTGTCAGCCAGACGGATCATGGAGGGACATCAGGAAAGGACGGGTACGACCATGCGCATATTGCTGATCGAGGACGACACGACTCTTGGCGCTGCCGTGCGCGACCAGATCGCAGCTGATGGCCAGTCAGTAGACTGGGTCACGCGGCTAGACGCGGCGGCAGACGCGATGAGCGCAACCTCCTACGACCTGCTCCTGCTCGACCTCATGCTGCCAGACGGACGTGGTATCGGGTTCCTCAAGGGCCTCAGGACGCGTGGAGACGTGACGCCGGTCATCATCCTGACGGCGCTCGACCAGGTGTCCGATAGGATCGAAGGCCTCAATGCGGGCGCTGACGACTATCTTGTGAAGCCCTTCGACCTGTCGGAACTGTCGGCACGGATCGGATCGGTCGCGCGGCGCTACAGCGGCAACCCCAACCCGATCCTGACCCACGGACCGCTCGACATCGACCTTGCCGCGCGCAGCGTCCATCGGGATGGCAGACATGTGCCGCTGACGGCGCGGGAATGGGCGCTCTTCGAGGCCTTCCTGGCGCGTCCCGGGCAGCTCCTGTCCAAGGCGCAGTTGGAGGAGAAGCTCTACGCTTTCGACGCCGAAGTCGAGAGCAACACCATCGAGGTGCACGTGAGCCGCCTGCGCAAGAAACTGGGGAGCGCCATCATCGAGACCGAGCGCGGCATGGGTTACCGGCTGGGCAAACCATGATGTGGCCCTCCAGCCTTCAGGTACGGCTCGGCTTGTCACTCGGCCTTGTGCTGACGATCCTCTGGCTCGCCGCCGCCACGGTTACCGCGGTGATCGTTCGGGGCGAGATGGACGAGGTCTTCGACAGCGCCCTGCGCGAAACCGCCGAGCGCATCCTGCCGCTGGCCGTGACCGACATCGTCGGGCGGGAAGATCAGGGTGTGACGCAGCGCCTCGCGCCGATCCGGGAGCATGACGAGTTCTTTACCTACATCGTACGCGATGCCGAGGGACGCATCCTGCTGCAATCCCATGCGGCGGACCCTGCCGTGTTCCCTCCATACGACGGGCCGGGATTTGGGCAGAACGCCACACATCGCCTCTACAGCGACGCGGCGCTCCAGGGGACGATCAGCATCACCGTGGCCGAACCGTTGGCGCATCGCGCATCGGTTGCTCGGGAAATCCAGATGGGCCTCGGCCTGCCGCTGCTGGTCGTGCTGCCGTTGGCGCTCGCGTCGATTATTCTCGCTGTGCGCTTTAGCCTCGCCCCTCTCCATCGGTTCCGTACGCGGCTTGAAGCGCGCGGCGTGCGCGACCTGTCAGAAGTACCCGCGGCCGACCTGCCGACCGAAATCGGACCGCTGGCCGCAACCTTGAACAGCCTTTTGGCTCGGTTGCGCGACGCGTTCGAGGCTGAGCGAAGTTTTGCAGCCAATGCGGCTCATGAACTAAGGACACCATTGGCGGGCGCTATCGCCCAGGCGCAGCGACTGCGGTCAGAGACCAAAGATCCGACCATCGACGCCCGTGCCGCCGAGATCGAGGCAACGCTCAAGCGTCTCACTCGGCTTTCCGAGCGTCTCCTGCAGCTTGCGCGGGCGGAAGGCGGTAGACTTCGGATGGACCAGAGCGCTGATGTCAGAACCATCACTCGGGTCGTGGTGGAAGATATCGCGCGCACCACAGAGAACGGGCGCCTTACGTTAAACTTGCCGGACACCCCTGTCTTGTCTGATATCGACCCCGACGCATTGGGAATTCTGTGCCGGAATCTGGTGGAAAACGCCCTACGCCACGGGGCGCAGAATGCCCCAGTCGCGGTTACACTCACGAGCGAGGGGCAGTTGATCGTGGCAAACGAGGGCCCCGCGGTAGCAACCGAAACACTCGAACGCCTGACAGGGCGCTTCGAGAGGGCAGATGCAAAAACTGATGGTAGCGGGCTTGGCCTCGCTATCGTCTCAGCCATCGCAGAACGGATCGAAACCTCTCTCTTGCTCCAGTCACCACGTCCCGGTGAAACTTCTGGATTTCAGGCATCCGTCAGATTGCCAACTGATGCTCCAAATGCCCATGTGAAAGATCGGGAGCATTGGCCTTGAAGTCTCACGTCGCAGCGCCCCGAGGGGTGCGGTGTCGATGATGGTTGTTGTAGACATGATTCTTCATTCTGAATGCGAGTAATCGCACTCATCCCATTGATATTGTTACACTATAGGGTGATTGCGGGCGGAATCTCCGCCCCCCGCTGGATCACGTTATTCCGCGGCCAGCATCGACGCGCCTTCAGCAGGCAGGTCATCCGTCAGAAATGCAGGAAGGTCAGCTTCACTGACGCTGTCAGCCGCTTCGGCATCCGCCCCCTGCCCTTCGGCATGGTCCTCATCGTCTAGCGCCACGAGATCGTTCCGGCGCATGACGCTCGTCGACCAGCTTTGCCACCACGCTGTCCTTCAGATCGCTCGCCTGCGCCGGCATGTAGACGTGACGCACTGAGGCTTCGAGACAGCTTCCCGAAGCAGAGGAAGTGCGGAAGGTATCCGTCACAAGCTTCAGCAGCAGCAGAATCAACGCCACGTCGGGCGAGCGCCCGATCGCTTCACGCAGCGCCAGCGTCCGGTGGGCCGTCAACTCCATGACCAACCGCTCGGGCAGCGGCTTCAACCCCCCGTCATCCTCATCCTCTGGCAGGTCAGCTCCGATCGGCTGGCCACCCGACATGATGATGGTTCCGACATGAGCGGCACTGGCATGGCCATCGGTGAGATCACGATCATCCCCCTGCCCCGCCTCCGCAGGATCAGTAGCATCCTGGACCGCGGTCTCGTCAACGGGCTCATCCTCTGGACGCACATACCCGCGATAAACTGCCAGAGCGCCGTAGCGGTCGAGCGTGACGAACGCCCCTGCCCGCCCGATTTCCAAGGGATCGAAGATCAACGGCCGGGTCTCGATCTTTTCCATCTCCGTTTCCAAAACGCCAAGCCGCGCATCGATCTCTTCAGGGATATCATCCTGACCTGCGTATTCTTCTTCCAGCGCCCGGTACTCGGCGAGAAGCTTGGCATGGGCCGCGCCTTCGTCATCCGTCATCGGTGCCGGATCACCGGACAGCGACCGCAGCCCTTGGCTGTAGCCGTAGGGCAGGTCGAGTGCGACCTCGATCCATTTCCAGCCCTCAGCCGCAACCGTCTCAGCCTCGGCCTTGAGTTTTTCTGTCACCAGCCGATCAAACAGGGCAGGGTCTTCGAGTCAACCTCCATCATCGCCTTGGAACAGGTCATGCAGCATCGTGCCGCCCGCCGCTTCATAGTCCTCAACACCCACAAAGACCACACGCCGGTCGGACGCTCGGACCGAGGTCTCGGTCAGCATGCGCCGGATCTGGAATGGCTCCTTGTTCCAGGATGAATGGATCACGTCCCAGACCTGCATCTGGCGGTCATGATCAGGATTGACAGTGAAGGCCATGAGCTGCTCCAGCGTCATGCCATCCTCGGCATAGATCTCAAGCAGGGCAGGGGCGACGGAGGCAAGTTTGAGGCGCTGCTTCACGATCTGCGGCGTCACGAAGAAGGCGGCAGAAATCTCCGCATCGGTCTGACTCTTGTCACGCAGGGACACAAACGCGCGGAACTGGTCGAGCGGGTGCAGGGCGACGCGCTGCATGTTTTCTGCAAGGGAATCGTCCTCGGCCAGGATGTCGGACGTAGCATCGCGCACAATGCAGGGAATGGGCGTGGTCTTTGCCAAACGCTTTTGCTTTACCAGCAAGGACAATGCTTGGAACCGGCGGCCCCCAGCCGGGATCTCGAATTTGCCGGTCTCGCTGCCATCGTCGCCCAACACGGGCCGCACGCTCAGGCTCTGCAACAGACCGCGGCGGGCGATGTCTTCGGCCAGTTCCTCGACGGACACGCCAGCCTTGATGCGCCGCACGTTGGACTGGCTCAGCACCAGCTTGTCAAAAGGGATATCCCGGGACGGGAACAGGGTGATTTTCTGGACAGCTTTCGTCATCAGATCTTCTCCACGACGGGCGCCGGAAGCCACTCTCCTGATCTCACTTCCCGTCACCCTCAAACCAACACTCCTTTCCCTCTCGATGATCGTATGGTTGCCAAGAGGCGACTTAACAGCTGTTAAGTCATGCCAACTGAGCACCGACGACGTCGAAACTTAACAGCTGTTAAGCCGCACTTCGCCGTCCGATCAGCGCCATGACCATCGGCCCGCAGGAAAACTCGCCAGCCGCAGCCTTGGACGTCAGCGCCCGCAAGTATCCACCCGGTGATCTGATGTCGGAAAAACGTTCCAGCATGGCCACGACGACGATCGAGGCTTGCTCTGGTCCCATACAGCGCTGCGCTTCTTCCCAAGCGGAAACACTGATCCCCATGGCCGGCCGTACATGACAAGCCGCGTCGAAAAGCTGGTGCCAATGTCGAACGTCGCCCTGATAGAAAGTCTTGAGCGAGGGACAGCTGGCAATCACCAGGTGAAGTGGGATTTTCGGCACCCGCCTCGTGTCAGGCTCTTCAACGTCAGCCACAGGCTCACCCGTATCAACATCAAGCGCGCTGCCCGCCGTCGCCCCGCCTTTCTCTAAGGCAGGTTCAATATCTATAGATTCTTTATTTGAATTATGATGGTGACGCTCAAAATGGGCATCATTGGTGTTCATTTCTTCTGTTTCAGGGCCGTCAATGACATTACGCGCCTGGTCAAGGAGGATCTCCAGTTCAGTCCGAAATGCCGACAGATCCTCAAGCGAAAGCTTGCGGCGAAGAGCGCGGGCTGTGAGGGCGGCCGTATCGCTGAGCTGGTCCCATAGGCCAAGCCCGGGCTGGATCTCCTCGCCGAACTCCGCCAGAGCGGCTAGGTCGCGACGCATGAGGCTCACCACCTCCCTCAGTCGCCGCACACGGTCCTCAGCCTCACGCACAGCCTCTGCGGCCCGTGCAATCTCCTCTGCCCGGCAATAGAGCGGGGAGAGATCAAAGCCGAAGGCCACGCGATCTTCGCCACGCTTGCGCACATACCGCTTCCCATTGGGGCTATCGCGCCGCATGAGCAAGCCTGCCTCGACCAACCGGGCGAGGTGACGGCGCATCGTCGAGCAAGGCATGCCGTTCAGCCGCTCGCAGATCGCCTTGTTGGATGGGAAGACGACCATTTCGGTGTTCCCGCCAAGCGCATCGTCCGGAAAGAAGCTGAGAAGTCCCTGAAGAACGGTCAGATCGCGCTCGGAAACCCCAAAGGCCGCCTGTGCCTTGGACAGCTCGCGGAGGAGCTCCCACTTGTTGACGGGCCTGCCGAGAACAGACGCCTCAGGACGCTCGACCACGCGCAGATGGGCGTGCGATATCGGCCGCATAAACGGCGAAATCGGTGTGTAATCCATGATGTCATTCACGAAGGCAAAATTTCCCTGGCCCGCGAATCGCTTTGCGCTTGCGGGAAAGGGGCCAGATCGCTACATTCAGAGGTGCGAAAACTGAAGTTTTGTAGCGGGCTGGTCCCGTACGAAACCTAAGAAAGGTCTCGTGAAGCTTGCTTCTCGGGGCCTTTTTCTTTTCTGCCTGTCTCGTGCCTCCTTTTTGATTGTTGCTCTTCCTCAGTCTTCCGAACGCTTCCAGCGCTCGTGAAGCTCGGCGATCAGCTGCGGGGCGTTGCCCTCAAGCCAGCTGACAAAATCGCTCTCCTCGGCCTTCAACTCGAGCTTGAGTTGCTTTCCACGACGTCCGGTCGTGACAGTGGCGGCACCGACCCCCGGAATCACCGTGCCGGGCCGCCCGCGAGGGCGAGACGAGGATGTGGTCTGTTCGGGCTTCCCTGCAGCAGAGAGGACGGCCAAAAATGCATGATCGGATTTCTCGTCAATACCGCCTTGGTAGGATGTCTTGGCCTCAGCCGCCAAAGCTGCAAGCAGTTCGCGATCGGCATCCGTAGCCCCCAGCAACTTCTTGAGCTCTTCCCACCTGGGCCGACCAATGCCTGGAGCGGCACCGATGGCGAGGACCAGGTCCTCCCCAACGGTGCGGACCACGCTTAACAGCTGCGACACTCCTGCCTCGGTCAGATTGAGAACCTCGGCGACACCCTTGTTAGTGCGTTCGGATGCGCTCAGATGGTCACCGTCGAGCAAGGCTGCGGCAACAAGCGCTCGTTCGATGAAGCTTAGATCCCGCCGCTCCTGGTTCTCTAACAGCTGATCACGAAGTGCCTGATCGCCCTCCATCTCTGTGACAATGGCGCGGACCTTGATCCCAAGTTCTCTGCAAGCTTCCAGTCGACGACGGCCATAGATCAGGCTGTAGCGATCACCATCAAGCGGCCGGACGAGGATTGGTACTCGCTGTCCGTTCTTGGAAATTGACGCCTTGAGGCCCGCAGTCTCGATCTGCAGCCGGTCATCGAGCCGACCTGTGGTTTCGATTTGGTCAGGCTCGATTTCGAAAACGCCGCCGCGCAGCCTGCGCCCTTCAAGAGCGTCGGGCGCGTTGCGCAGGGTCTGCAGTGGCAGTCCCAGTTTAGGCTTTCTTGCCATTGCGTCCCCACGTGTTCTGGATGATCGCCGCGATCTCGTCGTTGACGGCGTTCATGGATTCGATTGCACGATCGAAAGTCTGACGCGTGAAGTCCTTCTTGTCGGCCTCGTAGAGCGTCTGCTTCGTCAGCCCTGCATCAGAGATCGCAGTAGACTCAACCATGTGGTTGGTCAGGACTGACCTGCCGAACAGACCCCGAATAAATGCAATGACCTCGGTCTGCGGGGCATCACCCACCTTGTAGCGGGTCGGCAGAAAGCGCAGCCAGTCGAAGCGAAGGTTTGCGCCAGCATCCCGGATGACGCCAAGCAGATCAGCGGTCATTCGCAGAAACTGCGACATGGACATCAGATCGAGCATTTGGGGGTGAACGGTAACAAGCACCCCTGAAGATGCTGAAAGGGCGGACATGGTTAAAAAACCAAGCTGCGGCGGACAGTCGATGACGACGACGTCATAGTCCGCTTCGACACTGTCGAGCGCGTCGCGCACACGGGCAAAGAATGCGCGGGCGCCGCCACGCTGAATGGCTGCCGGCGTCTCATGTTCGAATTCCATGAGCTCGAGGTTCCCGGGAATCAGGTCAAGACCACGGATGTAGGTCTTGCGGATCACATCCGAGATCGGGACCGGTTCATCGTAGCGAACCGCATCATACAGCGTGCCACCCTCCATCAGGTCCAGCTCAGGCTGGATGCCATGCAGCGCGGAAAGGGATGCCTGGGGGTCCAGATCGATCGCAAGGACACGATATCCCTTGAGAGCCAAGCGCTGTGCAAGGTGAGCGGATGTTGTCGTTTTCCCGGACCCGCCTTTGAAGTTCACAACAGAAACAATCTGAAGCTCGTCACCGGCACGACGCCCCGGAACGTAGGTTCCAGGCTTCTTCGCGTTTGCCTCAAGGGCGTGGCGAATCTCCCAGATATCATCGAGGGTATATCGCCGGTGGCTGCCCGCAGTGGTTTCGACGTCAGCGATCTTTCCTTCTCGATGAAGCTTGCGAAGGTAGGTATGATCGACGCCAAGCAACTCGGCCGCCTCGCCGCTGGTCAGGCTGCGCATGACTTTTTTGGCGTCGGGAGGGAAGTGGGCAGCACGTTGCGCATGAAGATTGGACGCAAGAAGCTCTGCGTAGTGCCCGATGGCAATGTCCAAGTCCTGCTCAGCTTCGCTCATCTCTGCCTCGATTCGTGGGCGCGTTTTTTATGTGATCGCGCGTTATTTATCGAGACTATTGCCCGAGCTATCAGATTCGTGCAAGCTCTTTCTAGATTTGGTGTCAGTCGCTGCGTCATGCACAAGAGTAGCTAGGGTTTGCGGCAGGCTTGTCTTCGGAACCCTTCGGATATACATTATAAGACGTATATCCACATGGGAGGTCACGATGCAGGTCGCAAAATGGGGTAACTCGCTGGCCGTCCGTTTGCCCGCGGAGCTCGTCCGAGAGCTTGGTCTCAAGGAGGGTGATCAGATCGACCTAGTCAAGGACGACGGTCGGGTCAGAGTCCGTCGCCTTGCTCGTGCGGATGAGGTGCTGACCGGCCTGCGCCGCTTCCGGGGCAAGTTGTCCGCAGCAGAACGTCTGAGCCGCGACGACGCACATGAGCGCTGAGTTCGCGGACACGAATGTCGTTCTTTACCTGCTCGACGACGGCCCAAAGGCCGATCGCGCCGAGGTCATTCTGGGGCAGGGGCCCCGGATCAGCGTTCAGGTTCTAAACGAGTCACTGGTGAACTGCCGCCGCAAAGCTGGCCTCGGTTGGGAGGAAGCAGCGGCCTTTCTCGAAGGCGTGCGCGCCTTGTGTCCCGTCGAAGATCTCACCGTGCAGACCCATGACGTCGGCCGCGCTTTGGCGGAACGCTACGGCTTCTCGATCTACGACGCGATGATCGTGGCCAGCGCTTTGGTTGCGGGGTGTAACACGCTGTGGAGCGAGGACATGCAAGATGGCCTGCTGGTGGAAGGCCAGCTTCGCATCGTCAACCCCTTTACATGACCGGACAGCTACTGAGCGTGGAACTGACCACAACCTTGTAATCCTTCCATGTCGTGGAGGATTTGCGAGGTAGCTCGACTACTCAAGCAGCCCCAGTCTCTCAGCCCGTTCCAGCAGCATCTTCACCGAGGAGGGTTGCCAGCTTGTCCGCCCACGGGGCGTGCGCTCGCGCATCGCCTCCAGCCGGGTGCAAATCGCCTGAAGCGTGATGTCGGGGTCCGCGCCCTTGATGGCGGCGACGATGGCGGGCAGGCGGTCGTCGGCCTCGCGGCGGCCAGCCCGGGCGAGCACAGTCTCGGGCAGAAAGCCGTCGCGGACATAGGCCTTCACGGCGCGCAAGAGACGGCTTTGGGTCCAGCGACGCGCCTCGGGCAAGGGGCCGTTGATGATGCGCACCACGTCTTCCCAGGCCAAGTCGGGGCGCAACCGGCGCACATGGGGCACCCAATCTTGTGCCGTTTCGTTCAGACGCTCCATGTAGCCGTCCTGTCGCGCTAGCCGCACCTTGCGAAGAGCGGCAGGGTCTTTGGCCCGCAGTCCAGGGTTTCCGCCCACGCGGCCCTTTGTGCGCGCGCTGGCGAGGCCGGCCTTGGTGCGCTCCCGGATCAGGGCGCGCTCGAACTCGGCCGCAGCGCCCAAGACCTGCAGCGTGAACTTGCCCTGCGGGGATCCAGTGTCGATCGGGTCCTGGATCGAGCGAAAGAACGCACCCCTGGCCTCCAGCCGCTCGATCACTTCCAGCAGATGCGACAGAGACCGCGCAAGCCGGTCGATCCTCACGACGACCAGCGTATCGCCACTCTGGATGCGTTCGAGCACACGCCCAAGCACCGGCCGCGCGCGATTGCCGCCTGAGGCGTGCTCTTCATAGATTTCGGCGCAACCCGCAGATTTCAGGGTCTGCGACTGGGGCAGGGGGGTCTGATCCTCGGTAGATACGCGGGCATAACCAATCAGGGGCATTAAAACAGTCTTTTTTGCAGTTTCGCATATCATTACTAAACGACCGTTTACAAACGAATGCAAGCAAGTGTTCTCTCGTTGAGCTGGCGTACAATGCCTTGGTTTTCTTGCGCAGAGCGCGATCTGAGAGGTTCCGCCGGCAGTCTCGCGCGCGTACTATATAAAGGGCGCAAGCAACGGCCAAAAAAAACGCTTGGGTAATGAGCAAAAAATCAGTATTTTGCACATATGAAATCACAAACACCTAATTTGACTAATGATTTTGACGACCCCTTCATCACAGTCGAGGGGGACGAAGAGGCTCACGAGGATGATCTCTGGTTCCTGCCTGGGCCACTCGAAGAAGAACCCGATGATTTGCCTCCGGGGCCGCGGGCGGAACCGCCCGACACCGCTGTCGTCGATGACTGGGCAAGGGCAGAGGGGGTTCACGCTGCGCGACTGGCAAGAGTGGCTGGACGCCTTGGCGCTCTGGATGACCGGCTGCTGCGCGGTCCGGAAGGCTGGCGGCATCGGCTCGCTCTCATCGAGGCGGCGGATCTTAGCTGGTTCGCAGGAGATCGGGTGAGTTCTGATCGGCTGGCGCTCTGGGTGTCGATGCGGCTCTCGGGCGCACAGGATGACACAAATGCCCTAGCAAGAGTTGGATGGGCCGCTCGGCGCCTGACTGGCGGTCCCGGACCAAAAGGTGACTTGGCAGCCTTCCTGGATCGCCGCGATCCCGAAAACATTGAAGACAGCACTGAGCGTTTCGAAGATCGCGCGGGCGGATGGCTGAACGTAATAGCAGCCGCGGCCGATCTCCACCCAATCACGCGGGCTTGCATGGGCTTTCATCTCTGGAGCCTGGCGGGCCTCGGACAGCACGGCGACCAGATGGAAGCCGCCGTCACCGCGTCTAGGATCGCGGCCAGTGACGGAAGCGGCGCCATTTTCGCACCGCTCGCTATGGGCGGGGCAGGGGGGCTGCGTGCTTCGGGCTCGCCACCCGAACGCTTGGCCCGCTGGTTGGATGGGATGAACAGCGCAATTCTAACGGCGATGCGTCATCTAGATGATACCCAGACATGGAGTGCTCGGGCGGAAGGAGCCATGTCTCAGCTTTCGGGGCGAACTCCGACCGCTCTTCGTTCGGCGTTGACAGAGTGGCCTTTGGTGTCGGCCCCGATGGCGGAAGTCTTAACAGGCGCAAGTCGCGCGGCTGTTCAAAGGAACCTCGCTTGGATGGAAGAGAGAGGCCTGATCCAAGAAGTGACGCAACAAGGACGCTTCAGGATGTGGCGGATCAAGGACTAGACCGTTGTGAGTAGATCCAGCGGCAAGGGCCTTCTCAGTTCATTGAGGGTGAGGCGCGTGGCGCCGATGCCTACGTTCATCAGATTCGCCAAAGAATCCTGGTTTGGATATCGAACAAAATCTTTCTCTCAGAATCGCTTTGTGTAATCCGGCAACGAGCTATCGCAGCATTTCGAAAAGATCCGGTGTGTCCTCGTCGCGCCGCCTGCTCAGACCTTCGCCAAGATGTAGGCAATGGTGTTTAATTCGTGTCAGGCCTTTGCCGCCCTCGAAATGGACCCAGCCCCCTCTGGGCATGCCCACACTTACGATCAGCGCCCCGCATATTGGACAAGTCCGCCTGAACGATGCGCCCTCCTTGCTTTCACGGTCGCCCCGAACTGCCCAACCGCCGCGGACGGATACCGTGCGGCCCGTCGACAGGCGGCGGGTGTGCGCCTTACGGAAATACCAACGGTCCGTCATCCCAGCCCCCTCCTTTCCTCGACCCGGCTGCCGCTTGGGGTCGAACGCACATAGAAGCCTTGTGGAATAGCCTCCTGCACCAGCCCGACATGCGAGATCAGGCCGACGGCCCGGCTGCCCTCTGTCAGCGCAGCAAGCACCTGGATCACTTGGTCCAGCGTGCCCGCCCCATTCTCGGTGTCGAGGCTGCCGAAGCCTTCATCGATGAAGATCGTGTCCATTCTGATCTTGCCCGAAAGGCTCTCGACCACATCAGCTAGCCCAAGCGCGAGGGCTAGTGCCGCGATAAAGGTCTCGCCACCAGATAGCGTGGCTGTCGGACGCGCCTTGCCAGTGTTAATGTCGAAGACCTCGATTTCGAGCCCACGCTTGCCGCGACCGCCAGATGCCTCGAGCCCGCGCGTCAACCGGTAGCGACCACGTGTCATAGGGTCGAGCCTCATATTCGCCGCCTCGAGAACCTGGTCGAACATTGCACCGATCGCAAAGGTCTCGAGTGTCATCTTGAAATCGTTCTTGCCGTTAGCCAGATCAGCTAGACACCGGAGCGGACCGGTCTCGGTTTCAAGCCGCTCGGTTTCGGCTAGGGCCGCGGCTAGCGATTCCTTGAATTTGGTCAGTGACGATACATCCGTTCTCGCGGTGGCGAGTGCAGCGTTTGCAGCGTTCAAGGTCTGGGTTGCGTCTGCCAACGCCAGCTGAAGCGGGGCAAGATCCGGGCGTTCACGATCTACGCAAGCGGCTGTGGCGTTCTGCAATGTCGTGCGAGCAGCGATCAATCCATTGCGGTGATCGGTCACCTTCTGGCGGTCGGCGTCGAGGGTCGGGAAATGGGCCTTGCAAGCATCATATCCCGCTTTGTCCAGCCCGACCTCGGCAAGCCGAGCGCCAAAATCACCATGCGCCTTTTTCACGCGCTGCTGCTGCCCGTCGCGCGCCCGCTTTGCTGCTTCAAGCTGCTCTTGCGCACGGGTGAGCGCTTCACTGGCGGCTCGGTCCTGCTGCGTCGCCACTTCCAGCGCCTCGGAGAGTTGCCTTTGCTCTCTCTGCAAAGCCTCCCGTCGAGCGACAACCGCCTCGGGCGTGCGCAGACCTTCTGGCAGGGCCTCGATTACTGTGTCCAGCTTGGCGCGCGCGCCGGCAAGAGCGGTCTCGGCCTTTCCCGCAGCGGTGCGCGCCGTAGCCTCGGCAGTTTCTGCCTCGGTCACCTTTCGCTTGAATTCGGCCAACTGCTCCGCCATCGCGTCCAGATCGACCGCTTCTCCAAGCACGGCGACGGTGCCTTCAATTCGTGCGATTTCAGCTTCGAGTTCCGCCAACGTGCGCTCAGGGCGTTCCTGTTCCTCCAGCGCCTGCTTCTTTTCGTCGAGCCGCGTTCGGAAATTGCCGAGTTCGCTTTCTGCCCGAACCTTGGCTTCGGCTGCGGTTCTCGTCTGAACCTGCGCGTTACGAAACGCTTCGGTCAAACCAGATTGTTCGGGCGTGCCATGGGCCGGCACCGGATGATCGTGGGAACCACAGACAGGGCAGGGCGCTCCTTCGATCAACTTTTCCGCCAGAATGATCGCTTGCGTGCGCGAAAGCCGTGCCTCGGCATCAGCCAAGGCCGCGTCGGCGGCTCCCGCTGCTTCGGCTTTTGTCGCCAGTTCTTTCGAAGCCGCTTCGACCTTTCGTTCGGCATCCGCGACAGCTCCCTGCGCCTTTGCATGCGCCGCTGCCCTGACCCTTTCGCGGTTGACCTCGGCCAGCTCACCGGCCAGCTTGCCTCGCACCGTTTCGGTCTTTCGCGCTTGTTCGAGCGCCAGATAGGTCGCATCGCGCTGAAACTTGAGCTTTTCGCGGGCATCTATGGCCTCGGTTAGAGCCTTCTTCGCCGAAGCTTCGTCCTTCGCAGCGTCGTCAAACGCGCTTCTTAGCTCCGCTGCCTGCCCGACCTGGTTCTCGATCGCCTCCAACCTTGTCAGGTCAGCCTGAACTTGCTGCCGTCGCTCGTCGCCCGACTGTGCCTCGACCAGTTCTTGAGCCGTTTGATTCTTTGCCCCAGTGGCGGTGTGGAGCTCCGCTTCGGCCTTAGTCACGGCATTCACTGCGATCTGGCTATCGTGCTCCGCATCGTGCCAGGCCTTCTCAAGATCACGGGCCTGCAAGGCATTCTTGACTGCCTCGACCCGCATGGCCAGAGCATCGATCTCACCCGTTTTCGCTTCTAGATCGTCAAGTGCCTTCTGTGCCGTATCGACGGCCACAAAGGCCTTTTCGATCTGCTCGCCATCGGTCAGCGCCTTGCGCGCTGATTCGTTAGCCGTTTCCGCGCCCTGTTGAATTCTCCACTTTTCGTCGACCTTGGCTTCGGTTGCGGCAATCCCTAGTTCCAGCGCTTCAGCGCTCTCGAAGCCACGTTCCTCGAGCCGCGCCACATAGAGCGCGCGCTGGTCGCGCAACGCTCGTTCTGCCTCTGAGGCTTCTTCCTTCAGCCGTGCGGCGAGATCGCGATAGACTTTCACGTCAAATAGATCTCGCAATATCTCGACGCGCGCATCAGTCTTTGCGGCCAGGAACGTTTCGAACTTGCCTTGCGGCAAGAGCACGATCTGCCGAAACTGATCTGCCCCGTAGCCCAGCAGCGCCTCGACCTGTTGCCCCACGACCGAGACCTTCTTTTCAGCAATTACGCGGCCAGACTGGCTCGAACCAAGCGTGTCCATCGGGATCCCGGTAACGTCGAATAGCGAGGCTTCCGCTGCGTCCTCTGTCGTCCCTTCGCCGCGCGCCTTCGGACGCTCCTGCACCGGTCGACGACGGATCAAATAGGTTTTGGCTCCCAGTTCAAAGACAAATTCGACTTCAGTAGGGAGATCCGAGGCCGCGTGATCGGAGCGCAGCGAACGTGGTTCCTGATCGGTCTTGGTTGGCAATCCGAAAAGCGCGAAGGACATAGCCGAGAACAGCGTCGACTTTCCCGCCCCCGTCTGACCATAGATTCCAAACAACCCCGTTTCCAAGGCGGAGCGAAAATCCACCACCTCGGTTGTCGCAAAGGGCCCGAAGGCTTGAAGCGATAGGCGAATTGGTCTCATGTCTGCTCCTCCCCCGAGGTTGCTGAGTGGAGCTTGTCCGCTACAATCGCGACTTCGGCGGCATTCGGCTCCCGGCCACGCACAACCTTCATGAAGTCGCCGACCATCTCGATCGGCGTGACGGCGGTGCGCCCGCTACCAAGCAGTTTGGTCTCCAACGCCCGTGCCTGCCGGGCGTAGGCCAAATGGCAGGCATTAGGGTAGGTCGCGCGCAACCGCTTCATCGGATCGATCAGAGGGTTCTCATCCGTCAGGATAGCCTGGATAAAATCTTCAGACGAAGTTCCGGCCAGAAGATCCGAAAATGCCCCAGTGAGTGAGCGCACTTGCCGGATCGGGCGGAACGGCACTGTACGGATCTCGACTCCTTCAGCAGTTAGATCGACGACAGTCATGGATTTTTCGTTTCCCGCCTCGTCGAAACCGAAAGCGAGCGGTGCGCCGGAGTATCGAATGTGGCGCGCACCAACTTCCTGCGGCTCGTGCAAATGCCCCAGTGCAACATAGTCCGCCCCGTCGAAGACATCAGAGGGAACGGTTTCGATGCCGCCAACCCGCGTCAGGGCGCGCTCCACCTCGCCGACCGCGCCGCCCGCGACAAAGGCATGGGCAACGACGACCCAGCGCGCGCCTTCGGGCACCTGCCCCCTCGCTGCAGAGATCTGGGCTGCTATGACATCTGCCGGTGCGCTGATCCCCTCGTCCCCGAACACCTCCCGCGCGGCGTATTCATAAGAAAATGGCAACGCGGAAAAGGCGACCTCGCCACGTTCGTCTCGCAGCACAAGCGGAGTTTCAACCGCGTCGGCGATCCCGCGAACCAATACCCGCGATGCGGTGGAGAAGACAGACATTGCCTCGATTCGATCGCCGGAATCGTGGTTGCCAGAGATCATCACCACAGCGGCTTCGGTTTCTTCTGCCACGCGCTTGAGGAAGCGATTGAACTGCCGGATCGACGAATTGGGCGGCGACGCACGGTCAAAAACATCCCCTGCGATTACAAGAACATCGGCTCGCTCCACCAAGAGCGTCTCCAGAATTTGGTCCAGGATGGCCACATGATCCTCCTCAAGGCTCAACCCCATGAACTGCCTCCCGAGGTGCAAATCTGCCGTATGAAGTATTCGCATGTTACACCATTAGTTAATACACATGTAAAAATTACATGGACAATGGTAGGGAGTCAAGATATCCTTCCCCCATGCCTTTCAAAGACCTTAAACATGCCCAGCGTGCGCGCTTGGAATACCTCGACAGCCTGTTCTTCTGGGACGGTGCAGCGACTCGTGCTTCCTTGATCAAGCGTTTTGGTATTTCAAATGCGCAGGCCGCTCTCGATTTTCGGACCTACCTCGCCGAAGCGCCAAAAGGCGCGCTGCACTATGATGCTTCATCGCGCCAATACCATGCCCATGACAACTTTGAACGGCTAAGCGGCAAGGCGTCCTCGATGGAGCTGGAGCATCTCTTGGCTAGCGCACCATCTCCCGCATTCGATAGATTGCCGGATTTGCAACGCACTCAGGGCCTGCGTGTATTACGACCGCTCTACCGTGCCTACCGGGCCAAAGAAGCAACGAGGATCGTGTATCAATCGATGCGAGATCCAGAACCGATGACTCGCTGGATTGCACCTGTTCGGTTCGCTTCTGATGGCGTTAGGCTTCACGTACGAGCCTGGTGTTTTGAACGTGAGGATTTCCGTGACTTCCATCCTGCTCGCATAGACCCTGATCAGTCATTCGCAAAAACCAAGCCAGCCAATGCGGTGCCCCGAGATGACGATTGGTTCACCTGGGCCATCCTGAAGCTCAAACCGCATTCAAGATTGACTGACGCGCAGCAACGCGTGGTCCGCATTGAATTTGGGTTCACCTCAGACGTGCTGGAGGCCAGAACCCGGAAAGCACTTGAGTTCTACACGGAACGCCGATGGGGTCTTGAGCAAAAGGAGCCTCGTCTAGAACGGGTCTCTATCGACTATGTTCCGATGAGTGAGGAGGAGATCGATGCAAATTGACATGCGACGCATAGATCCCTGCCTCAACATGAACCGGTTCTATTCCGTGGAACTGACCAAAGACCTGTTCGGCCACCACGGCGTCCACAGACAGTGGGGCCGCCTTGGAACTTGGGGGCGACATCGCCATGATTGGTACGCGACAGAAACCGAGGCCGAATCAGTCCTTTCCGATATGGTCAAACAGAAGCTGACGCGCGGCTATCTGATCACACTGCCTGTGTCAGACGGCCAGGGAGTCTGAAATGTCATCGTTTGGAAAGTGGTCACAACAAGGTGTTCCACAAAAAGGCTGGACCTGCATCGGATTTGAGGATCTCGGTGAACCCGCCACCCAATGTGAAATGTGCGAAAGCCAGGACATCCGGTATGTTCACCAGATGCAGCACCCCGACTATCTGTATATTCTGGAGTGCGGTTGTGTTTGTGCCGGTAAGATGGAGGAAGACTACGCGGCCGCTTCCAAACGGGAATCTGACAGTAAAAATTTAGCTCAAAGGCGAGGGCGCTGGCTGACACGAAAATGGAAAGTCTCACAAAGTGGAAATCACTACCTGAAAACGGACGGGTTCCACATTGTAGTCTTTCCGAAAGACAGCGGATGGAGCGGAACGATCACCCGGCTAAGCACTGGGGTCTCAACTCAGGCCCGCCGCCTCTACGATACCCAAGATAAGGCGAAGCTTGGTGCCTTTGATGGCATGATCTGGCTAAAAAGCCACTAAGGGGCTGTCGGTTTGCCAATAGTTTCCTGAGTATTCACCATACGAAAATTGCCGATTACTCGCACCTCAGCATCTGTAGCTTTGGGCTCTCCAATCTCGCCATCCATTGCAGTACTGAACGGAGGCCAAAGCAGCCATCTCAGACTTTCCTTGGTGCTGCAAGCCCACGCGGTCGTACGCTGCAGGCTCATGGTGATCCAGACGCCTTGAAGTAATAGACACTGACGGTTTTCAAGACGAACGTTTGGCCTTTCAACCCCCAACCGAGGTAGCATTCATACCAGCCCGATGCCTCAATAACTAGGAAAGAGACCTCAGCTCTTCTCCGGGGGAAGCTTCTATCGGCAGCATGCAGCACTTCTCTGCGACCCATCGAACCGAGAGATGTCCTCCCCCACAAATCCCCGACCAACCATCCGCCTTTTGGAGGCTGAACGACACCACAATGCAAGGAACAACTACACTTTGCTCACTGACCGAGAGAGTGATAGCTTACAGAAGCAAACCTCGGCTCCCGAAAGGGGCGGCACAATCGGGCGCATTTTCGACATGCATATTGAACAGATCAAAATTGAAAACTTTCGGCTCTTGCAAAATTGCAGCCTCGACATGCGGGAAAAGACAACGCTTCTTGTCGGCAAAAACAATACAGGAAAAACATCCTTTGCTGTTTTGCTGGAAAAGTTTCTGGAGCGTCCTGATAGCTTCACTTACACGGATTTTCCGATACCGATAAGGCAGAAGATAATCAGTATTGACGATGATACGAATGTCGAGGATCTCGCGATCAGGCTGGTGCTGCGCATAGCTTACGACGAAACTGATAACCTTGCGATACTCTCCGAGTTCATGTTGGACCTAGATCCGACACGGCGACATACCAACATCCTTTTCGAATGTTGCATCGACAAGAAGAAGCTGCTGCGCGTTCTGCCGGGCGACCCCAAAGAGCGAAGGAAATTCATTGAAAACACCCTCAGCGGAAAACTTCTGAATTTTAAAGTTTATGCATTTGATGATTTCGGGCACACCGAGGAAACGCCATACTATCTAGCGCACCGCGATCAACTGGAAGAGAAAGAACGATCAGAGGTGCGAGCGCTATTGAACTTTCAAGTCATTCATGCTCGCAGAAATGTTGCGAGCTCAGAAGACGCTGGGCGTGGCGCCAAGCCTTTGTCAGCGATATCTACAAGGTTCTTTAAAAAGCACGACATCGAGGCCAATGACGATGACGAGACCACGGGGTCAAACGGTGAGAGCATTGAAAAGCTCAGATCAATGCTTGCCGGCATCGATGATCAGCTCGGAGAGCAGTATGCTCAGGTTTTCCGGGGCTTTCTGAAAAGTTCACGCGACTTTCTGGAGCTGGGCGATTTGAAGGTCGTCTCAAACATCCAGTCACAATCGCTGATCGAAACCTCATCGCAAGTCATATACGGCGAAACCGACAACTTTCTTCCTGAGCACCATAGCGGACTTGGATACTTGAACATACTTTATCTGCTGTTGCAGATCGAGTTGTGCCGTGACGACTTTGCCAGACGAAACGCTCCGCTGAACCTCCTGCTTATCGAAGAACCCGAAGCGCACACGCATCCGCAGATGCAGTATGTCTTCGCGGAAAAAATCCATGGATTGATCTCGCAAATTCCAAATTTGCAGGCTTTGCTAACGACTCATTCCTCCCACATCGTTTCCAAATCGAACTTTGAGGACATCAGGTATCTTTCACGACTGTCCCCTGCGGAGCCTGTCACGATCAAGAATTTTCACACTGATCTGAGCGCCAAGTACGAAGAGCTTGGAGCGGACGGAGCGGCGCTTTTTCAGTTTCTCAAGCAATATCTCACAATCAATTCTGCTGAGCTGTTCTTCGCAAGCAAAGCAATCTTCATCGAGGGAACCACGGAACGCATCCTGCTCCCCCTATTCATTGAGATGCATGACAGGGAAAATGACGGTGAAACAACGGAGAGCGGGCTGTCTTCGCAGAACATATCCGTTCTGGAAGTCGGCGCTAACGCGCGTGCGTTTGCGCCGTTCCTTGAATTCATTGGCGTTCGCACATTGGTCATCACTGATATCGACACAACTAAAGCTGTTGTCAGTGAGAAGTTGGGAAAGAATAGCTATCCCGCCTGTCCAGTTGCAGAGTCGACCCACACCTCAAATGAAACCCTGAAGCACTTCCTTTCAGCCCCTGATCCTAAGGAAGAGAAGGACTTCTCTGACTGGCATAAGCGGCTGGTAGATGGAGATGCCTCTTTGGGCGAAGGGCAGATTGAGCTTGCCTACCAGCTAGCGGAGGACGGTTACCACGCAAGAAGTTTTGAAGACGCTTTCATTTCGATCAACCTGGATAAAGTCAAGGCCCGCAAGGACACGTTGGCCGGTTTGAAAAACAGGGACACGCTCGAGGAATTCAGCGGCAATGACTTTTATTCTCTTACAGCTCAGATACTCGGAAAGAAATCCGATTTTGCCGGATCGGTTTTGTATGTGGCGCTTGTAGAAGGCGAAAGCTGGCGTGTGCCGAAATATATCATGGATGGTTTGAAATGGATTCACAAAAACTGAATCCGGTAGATCGGATCGCAGAGCTTGTTTCCGGCAGCGAGAACTTCGTTCTTCAAGGTGGGGCCGGAAGCGGAAAGACAGAGACTCTGAAAAGAGTCGTGCAAAAGGTTCTGAAGGCCAATCCAAGCCTTCGCATTGTGTGCATCACTCATACGAACAAAGCAGCAGACGAAATTGCTGATCGTATATCCGGCGATATCAAGGTTTCAACAATTCACTCGTTCCTGGGTCAGATTATTTCGCCGTTCAAGAAGAACATCCAACAGGTTTTTCCGAAGCTCTTCGAATTACCAGATTTTGTTGCCCTTGGAGATAACCACTATAACGGCGACGAAAAGGTGAGGAAAAAGGAGGAGCACGACCGGTTCAAGAAGGCACACGGCCAACTCGAAAACCGCCGCAGGACGGTACTCGGTGAAGATACAGCGAAGGTCATCGGGAAGCGGGAATACGACAAGGAACCCGACACATACATTGCGCAGCTCAATGGGTTGATCGGCGAGGTCAACGGGGAAATCCGTGACAATCTGGCGGCGAGACAGCCGAACGAGTTTTTCTACAATGATACTGCCTTTGACAACTTCAACGATCCTTCATACGGCCATGATGGCTTGATCGCGTTGGCCTGCCACATATTTGAAAGCTTCCCGCTGCTGGGCAAGATCGTATCTGATCGGCACGACTGCATCTTTATCGATGAGTATCAGGACACAAGTGCAGATATCGTTCGCGTCCTGCTGCGCTGTTTGCCTGAAGGTGCCAAGACCATCATAGGACTGTTCGGCGACTCCGAACAGGCCATCTATTCGGATGGCATAGGAAGCGTTCAGTCACATATCGATGCCAAAGAGCTTATTCTTGTCGAGAAGGAGGACAATTATCGGTGTTCTCCCCAGGTCATTGATTTTAGCAATAAATTTCGGACGGACGGTCTAAAGCAAGATGTAGCACTGAAATCGCTTGATGACGGAGCTCTTGAAACCCTTGAGAGCCGCCAGGGCAGCGTGAAGCTGGTGTACGACTTGGCTCCTGAGGAGATTGATACGGGAGATAAGGCGGAAGACCGGAAGACAAATACCGCCTTGTTCAGAGGTGCACTTGATGTGTTGGTTGAAAAAACCGCCTCTGATTATCCGGGCTACGTTCAGTTGAAACTGACGAACAAGTCTATTGCGAACGATGTCGGATTTGGAAGGCTATATCAGATCTTTGATGACCGATATTCCGAACCACGAGATCGCATGCGCAAGACGCTTGACAGGTTACAGTTTGGCGAGCTGATTGACCTGGTTGCTCTGTACAGTAGATTGCCGGGTGACAGGCGCTCATATAACCGCTTGATCGCGAAACTACGGAAGCGCGGATCTTCTATAACGTCAGTGGTAGACAAGGCCAAGCTCGAAGAAATGCTTCACTCGTTCGGGTCGAACGATCGCGCCGCCTATGAGGCCATAGAGTATGCCGCCGAATGTGGCTTGATAAGAGTTTCGGACAGCCACAAGGCATTTGTTGATCGGCGCAATGAGGTTTTAGCAAAGCTTGCAGGTGATCCTGTCTTTGCCGAGTTTGAAGAACTACACCTGAACGGCCACCGTACCAAACTCCAAATGTCAAAAGAGGTGGCTGTCACGAATATGAAGCACATCAGCGTTGAGGTTCTGGAGCAGGAGTACGACGACAGATTAAATGACCTGAAGCAGAAGAATTTTCTTGATTCATTGTTTTCCGCGGAACTCGCGCTGGGACAGGTATTGGCGTTTTACGAGTATGAAGACAGCGAAGGAGAGTTCTCCACGATGCACAAAACGAAAGGAACTGGCATCGAAAATGTGCTTCTCGTTGTCGACGAGTATGGTTGGACGACAGAGTATGATTTCAAGAGCTGCTTTTCGAAAGAGAACCCACAATCAAGGCGAGAAATTGCGTCAAGAAAGCTCCTTTATGTTGCAAGCTCGCGCACGAAGAAGAATCTCGTGTGTGTTCGCCTGATGAAAAGTCAGGAAGAGGCGGACCAGATTTCAGCTTTCTTTCCTGAAGCCATCAAACTCTAATTGTTGACCAGAAATTGTCTCCTAAATTTGTGGATGACATACATAACCGCTAGAGTGGCTCTGCAAGCGCCCACGCGTAGTCAGGCTTGGTTTTCTTCACGACCTTTGTATTAACATAAACTTCATTATGCGAATCTATCATGTACGCGGGTGCGCGCTACCCCGTAAGCGTCCGGTCTGACCGCCCTATGTCGCATTTTTCCACGGTAGCAGATCGTCGACACGAGTGATCTTGTAGTCAGGGATGCGGGCAAGGGTATCGGCCAGCCATGCCTGCGGATCGACGCTATTCAACTTGGCAGTTTCGATCAGGGTGTAGGCGATAGCTGCGGCCTTGCCGCCGGTTTGTGATCCGACGAACAGATAGTTTTTGCGCCCGATGGCGACGGAGCGCATCGCCCGTTCTGCGGTATTATTATCCAGTTCCAGGATGCCGTGGTCGAGATAGGGCCGAAGCCGTGCCATACGGGTCAGGGCATAGCGGATCGCACCCGCCAGTGGCGATTTTCCGGAGATACTAGGCAACTGGGCGTGTAGCCAGCTCTCGAGATCATCGAAGACCAGCTTTGCCTTCGCTTGCCGGATCTGGACGCGGTGATCGGGTGGCGATCCGCGCACTTCTTTCTCGACCGCGTAAAGCTGCGCGATGCGCCCGATGGCTTCATCGGCGATGGCCGATCCCTGTGCCCTATGGATGTCGACAAACTTGCGTCTGACGTGTGCCATGCAGGCAACCTCGCGGATGTCACCTGAGCGATAGATATCTTCGAACCCGGCATAGCCGTCTGCGTGCATCCAGCCCTGGTATCTTGCGAGATGATCCTTTGGATGCTGCCCTTTGCGATCCGGCGAGAACTGATACCAACTTGCGGGTGGGACGTCGCTGCCCCAAGGCCTCTCGTCGCGCCCATAAGCCCACAACCGCGCCGTCGCGGTCTTACCGGTGCCGGGAGCTAACATCTTCACTGGGGTGTCGTCCGCGAAGATGGCCTGTCCAGCCAGAACGTGCCGCCCAATGGCATCTGCAAGTGGTTCCAACAACGCCGTGGATTTGCCAACCCAATCCGCCAGTGTTGAGCGATCAATGTCGATCCCGTCGCGATCAAAGATCTGGCTTTGGCGATAGAGCGGCAGATGATCGGCGTATTTGTTGACAAGCACATGCGCCAGCAGGCCCGGGCCTGGACGGCCCCGCTCAATCGGGCGCGATGGCAACGCTGCCTGTGTGAAGGCCTCGCAACCCGAACACGCAAAGCGTGGCCGCACGATGCGGTTCACGATGAAGCGTCCCGGAACGTATTCCAATTCTTCGGTCACATCCTCACCCAGACGGCGCAGGCCGCCACCGCAATGGGCGCAATCATCATCGCCGGTGGTCAGCTCAACTTCCATGCGCGGGATGTGATCGGGGATCGGGCGGCGCTTGGGTTTATCCTTCGGCTCTTCATTAGGAAGGCGCAGCTTCGCGGTCATCTTGGCAACCGCGATCTCGCTGGTCTCCAGTGCCAGCTGAAGCTGTTCGATGCTCTCCGAGGACGATCCAAACCGGTGATGGCGTTGACCGGCCAACTGATGGCGCAGCTTCTCGATCAGGACCGCCTGGGCCTTCACTTCTGCCAGCAAAAGCGCCGTGAACTGTCGCAGTTCGTCGGGGTCTTTCGGCAGGGTTTTGTCGACATTCAGCATGGTCAAAGCATAGCAAAACAGCTGCCCGACGGGAATCCCGCACGTGCGTGTATTGCTGATTTATCCCGCCTTAAGTGGCGTCCAGCTGCGTTGCGGCAGACGCCAATCGATCCCTTCCAACAGCATCGCCAACTGAGCGGCGGTCAGGGCGATCTTACCTTCTTTGGCTGATGGCCACACAAACCGACCCTTCTCAAGTCGCTTGCTGAACAGGCACGCGCCTTGACCATCCCACCAGATGATCTTGATCAGGTTGCGCATTTCGCGGAAGTTGGGCAGTGATTTCGCGTGATCTCGGGCACGCATTTCACGGCATCGCGGGCAGCCATTTCATGCCCTCGGGCAGGCTGGCCAACAGGTGATATAGAGTCAGGGCGCGAC
>NZ_QNQP01000019.1 GCF_003316635.1 Roseovarius dicentrarchi
GCTCGACCCCACATACCTCCCGGTGCTCTTTGATAAACCGGATCATTTCCGAAATGGGCGGTCGAGCTCCGCCTGTGCAAAATACGCCGATGCTTTCCTGAGGATTTCATTGGCTTGTCGAAGCTGGCGGTTCTCGCGCTCCAACGCCTTGATCCTGTCCCGTTCGGCGGTCGTCACACCGTCACGTCGACCGCTGTCCGTCTCAGCACGCCGAACCCACGCACGAAGCGTATCAGGCCCACAGCCGATCTTAGGCGCAATCGATTTGATCGCAGCAGACTGGCTGTCAAATTCACCCTGATGTTCGAACACCATCCGCACGGCACGCTCGCGCACCTCCGGTGAATATCTGTTTCCACATTTGTTCTTTTCCATAACCCAGCATCCTTACTTCTGGGTCTCCGGCAAACAAGGGGCGGTTCAGTAGCCGCGCATTTCAGCAATGCGGTCCAGTTCACGACCCACACGGTCGCCTGAGAGCGATGTGTCGACCACGGCAGCCAAACATTCGCGGCTGAAGTCGTCGATCACGTTCAGAATGCGGAACCGGCGACCGCAGGACAGGCTGTCGGACACAAAGTCGAGCGACCACCGCTGGTTTGGCCCCTGTGGGACCGCCATTGGCGTCCTGGTGCCAACTGCGCGCTTGCGACCGCCACGTTTACGGACTGTTAATCCTTCTTCGCGGTAGATGCGGTACAGCTTCTTCCAGTTCACCGCCCAGCCTTCACGTTTGAGCAAGATGTGCAGCCGCCGGTATCCAAAACGACGTCGTTCAGATGACAGCTCCTTCAATCGGTCTCGCAGATCAATGTCCGCTGAGCGCTTCGACATCCGCCGATAAACACGCGGGTCGATCCCAGCCAGGGCGCAGGCCCGCTTTTGATTGTATTGCCTCTCTGTCATGGCCCAGGTCACTGCCTTTCTGCGTGAACCGGGCCTCAAAAGTTTTTTCCCAACATCTCCTTGAGCGTCGACACATCCATCATTTGCTCAGCCAGCAGCTTCTTCAGTTTGGCATTCTCAACCTCAAGCGCCTTCAGCCTCTTGGCCTCCGACACTTCCATGCCGCCATATTTGGACCGCCACTTATAGAACGTCGCATCGCTCACGCCATGCTTGCGGCACAGCTCCTTCGCACCAAGCCCTGCCTGATGCTCCTTCAGTATCCCGATTATCTGTTCTTCGCTGAAACGGCTTCTCTTCATCGTCTGTCTCCTTCTTGGAGAACAGGCTAACTCAAAACACCGGACATTTCAGGGGTGCAGGTCAGAGGGTATGGCCCCACTGGGTAACGACCTGGCTATCTCACCAGCGGAATTGGCTACAATTACACCATAACCGGGCCATCAGTTCGTGATGTCCGGTCACAATTCTGGATTTTCCTTATAAGGTGGTCCCACACACTGAGCGTTGCCACGCTGATTAGGTCGGCATCGTCTATCACACGATGCCGCCGTTTGGATGCGTTGGTTATTCAGCCGCGATGGCGGACTGTGGGCCGGGGATGTAGTTAAGGATCGGTGCGAGCCAGCGCTCCGCCTCGTCAAAATCCATGCCTTTGCGAATGGCATAGTCCTGCACCTGATCGCGTTCGACCTTGGCCACACCGAAATAATACGAGTCGGGATGCGCAATATACAGCCCCGATACCGAAGATCCGGGCCACATCGCCATGCTTTCTGTCAGCTCGACGCCGGTGGCGGCCTGTGCATCCAGCAGCCGGAATAGCGTCAGCTTTTCGGTGTGATCAGGCTGCGCGGGGTAACCGGGCGCCGGGCGGATGCCGCGATAAGGCTCGCCCGCCAGCTCATCGGGCGCAAATGTCTCATCGGCGGCGTAGGGCCACAGCTCGCGGCGGACGCGCTGGTGCAACATTTCGGCCATCGCCTCGGCAAAGCGGTCGGCCAGCGCCTTGACCAGAATGGACGAATAGTTGTCATTCGCTGCATCGAACGCCTTGGCGCGCGCGGCCTCTTCGGGGCCGGAGGTGACGACAAAGCCGCCAACCCAATCGTTTGTGCCGACGGGCGCGACGAAATCGGACAGGGCCAGATTGGGCCGTCCGGGGCGTTTGGCGTGCTGCTGGCGCAGAGTGTGCAGCGTATCCAATGTTTGGCTGCGCGCATCATCGGCAAACAGCTGAATGTCGTCGCCTTTGGCATTGGCGGGCCAGAACCCGACCACTGCACGCGGGCCGAACCATTTTTCGTCGATGATCCGTTTCAGCATGTCCTGCGCATCGGCAAAGAGGGCGCGCGCTGCTTCGCCCTGACGTTCATCGTCAAGGATCTTGGGATAGACGCCCTTCAGCTCCCATGTGCGGAAGAACGGCGTCCAGTCGATATATTCGGCGATTTCGGCCAGATCCCAGTCGTCAATCACCTTGGCGCCAGTGAATTGCGGCGCCGGTATGCTGTAATCCGTCCAGTCGATTTCAAACGCATTGCTGCGCGCGACGGACAGCGGCACACGCTCCTTGGCGCGCTCTGACCGCTCATGCCGCTCGGTGACGGTCACGTATTCCTCGCGAATGCCGTCCAGATATGCAACGCGCGTTTCGGGGTTCAAAAGCTGGCTGACAACGCCCACCGCGCGGCTGGCATCCAGAACGTAAACCGCCTGGTTTTTGGTGTAGCGCGGCGCGATTTTCACCGCCGTGTGGATTTTTGACGTGGTTGCGCCGCCGATTAGCAGGGGAATATCAAACCCTTCGCGCTCCATCTCGGAGGCCATATGCGCCATTTCATCCAGCGACGGCGTGATCAGACCGGACAGGCCGATAATGTCGACATTCTCGGCGCGGGCGACCTCAAGGATCTTTTGCGGCGGCACCATGACACCCAGATCGATGATCTCGTAATTGTTGCAGGCCAGCACGACGCCGACGATGTTCTTGCCGATGTCATGTACATCGCCCTTGACCGTGGCCATCAGCACCTTGCCCGCGGATTCGCGGCCCTCGCCGCCATTCAGACGCTTTTCCTCTTCCATATAGGGCAGCAGAATCGCAACGGCCTGTTTCATCACGCGGGCCGATTTCACCACCTGCGGCAGGAACATCTTGCCAGAGCCAAAGAGATCGCCGACGACGTTCATGCCCGCCATCAGCGGGCCTTCGATCACGTGCAGCGGGCGCTCGGCGGCCTGCCGCGCCTCTTCGGTGTCGGCGTCGATGAATTCGGTGATGCCGTTGACCAGCGCATGCTCCAGCCGTTTTTCAATCGACCATTCGCGCCACGCCAGATCGCGCACCTTTTCTTCGCGCGTGCCGCCGCGGAAACGGTCGGCAATCTCCAGCAGCCGGTCAGTGGCATCATCGCGGCGGTTCAGCACCGCATCTTCGCAGCGCTCGCGCAGTTCCGGTTCAATCTGGTCATAGACAGCCAGCTGGCCCGCGTTGACGATGCCCATATCCATGCCCGCCTGAATGGCGTGGTAAAGGAACACGGCATGCATCGCCTCGCGCACAGGTTCGTTGCCGCGGAAACTGAAGCTGAGGTTCGACACCCCGCCCGACACATGGGCGTGCGGCAGATTGGCCCGGATCCAGCGGGTCGCCTCGATGAAATCGACGCCGTAGTTGTTGTGCTCCTCAATGCCTGTCGCGATGGCAAAGACGTTGGGATCGAAAATGATGTCTTCGGGCGGAAATCCGACCTCGTCCACCAGAATGCGGTAAGCGCGGGCGCAGATTTCGGTCTTGCGCGCGCAGGTATCGGCCTGCCCCTGTTCATCGAACGCCATGACCACCACGGCGGCGCCGTAGGCCAGGCACAGGCGCGCGTGGTGACGAAACGCCTCCTCGCCTTCTTTCATGCTGATGGAGTTGACGATGGATTTGCCCTGAACGCATTTCAATCCCGCCTCGATCACCTCCCATTTGGAGCTGTCGATCATCACCGGCACGCGGGCGATGTCAGGCTCGGACGCGACAAGGTTCAGGAAAGTGACCATTGCCGCCTGCGAGTCGATCAACCCTTCGTCCATGTTGACGTCGATGATCTGCGCGCCGTTTTCTACCTGATCCAGCGCCACTGCCAGCGCGGCGGTGTAATCGCGGTTGGTGATCAGCTTGCGGAATTTGGCCGACCCGGTGACGTTGGTCCGCTCGCCCACGTTCACGAACGGGATGTCAGGGGTCAGGACAAAGGGCTCAAGCCCCGAGAGGCGAAGATATGTGCTCATGCTGCTTGCTCCTGTCGGATCTGGCGGGGGGCAAAGGGGGCGACGGCCTCGGCGATGGCGCTGATATGGTCGGGGGTGGTGCCGCAGCAGCCACCGACCACGTTCAGCAGCCCCTCTTCTGCGAAACCGGCCAGTTGCTGCGCTGTCTGCTCGGGGCCTTCATCATATTGGCCGAACGCGTTGGGCAGGCCGGCGTTGGGGTAGGCGCAGGTGAATGTATCGGCCACGGCGGCGATCTCGGCCATATGCGGGCGCATCGCCGCCGCGCCCAGCGCGCAGTTCAGGCCAACGGTAAAGGGGCGTGCATGTTTGATCGAATGCCAGAAGGCGGTCGGCGTCTGGCCGGACAATGTGCGCCCGGATGCATCGGTGATGGTGCCGGAAATCATGATCGGCAGGCGGCTGCCATGTTCCTCGAACGCCTCGAAACAGGCGAATATTGCGGCCTTGGCATTCAGCGTGTCAAAGATCGTCTCGATCATGATTATATCCGCGCCGCCCGCAATCAGACCGCGGATCTGCTGGCCGTAGGCAATGCGCAGGTCGTCAAACGTCACCGCGCGGTAGCCCGGATCGCTGACATCGGGGGAGAGCGAGGCGGTCCGGTTCGTAGGTCCGACAGCGCCAGCGACGAAGCGCT
Source organism: Roseovarius dicentrarchi (assembly GCF_003316635.1). GTDB lineage: Bacteria > Pseudomonadota > Alphaproteobacteria > Rhodobacterales > Rhodobacteraceae > Roseovarius > Roseovarius dicentrarchi. The sequence goes on from NZ_QNQP01000019.1 coordinate 4,829, forward strand.
GCTTGCCGTCGATTGCTGTCGCACGGTCCAGCGCGCGGCGCACAATTCGCGCGCCCTGTTCGTTCAGGTCATGCACAGCCGCCTCAAGCCCGTAATCGGCCTGCGCGATGGTGGTGGCGGAAAATGTGTTGGTTTCCACAATGTCAGCGCCGGCGGTGGCAAAGCTGAAGTGGATCTCCTCCAGCGCCTCTGGCTGGGTCAGGATCAGCAGATCGTTATTGCCCTTCTGCGGGTGATCCGAATGATGCCGGCAGACATGCCCGGATCCGCGGCCGGAATAATCCTCTTCGCCCAGCTTGAGGCTCTGGATTTGCGTTCCCATTGCGCCGTCAAGGATCAGGATGCGCTGGCGCGCCAAGGCGGCAAGAGTATCGGCGGTAGTGGCAGATGAGGCTGACATGAGTGTTCCTGACAATGTGACCGGACTGCATATCTAGCCTTTTCGCGTGCATTAAGCGAATTCATAATGTTCAGGATGATTATGAATTTGGCTGCAATATGGAGCAGGGTAATGCCGCCAACCGGATGCATACCCGCAGGACCAGTTCATGCGCTCGCTTTGTCCGGAACAGCCATATCAGCCGAACACGCAACGCGGTTGCGCCCGGCAGATTTCGCGAAATACACTGCCTTATCCGCCAGCTTGATGGCATCGTCAACGGTTCCGCCCGGCTCCAGAATGGCAATGCCAAAAGACGCCGTGACCGGCCGCCCGTCGATATGAACGTTTTGCTCTATTTCTGCCCTGGCCCGGTCTACGATTTGTCTGGTGTCGCGAATGTCTGCGCCCGGCAGAAAGGCGACAAACTCTTCGCCGCCAAACCGTGCGACGATATCCCCGCTGCGAAGCGCGCGGGAGAATATGGTGGCTGCCTCCCGCAAAACCAGATCGCCGGCGTCGTGCCCATGCGTGTCATTCACGGATTTGAAGTGATCCAGATCCGCATAGATAATACCGCCTGCACCCCCTTGGGTAATGGCACAGTCAAATCCCCGGCGGTTCAGGACGCCGGTCAGCGGGTCGGTGTTTGCGGCATCGGATCTGCGCCGCAAGTCTACGTCGATATCCGCGATCAGGCGGTTCGTCATTGTCATGATCTCGCCGATTTCGTCGCTGAATCCGCTATTCAGATCCAACCGCTCCCGCCGTTTTTCGAACGCCTCCATCGCGTCATGCACTTGGTACAATGGTTGAAGTATCGCCCTGAGGCCCAGCAGGGTCGCGGCTGTTCCCACAAGCGTGGCGATCAGCATGACGATGAACACGTCACTGTTAACGGCAAAACCGCCGCGTTTTATCAAAAGAAAGTAAACCGTCAGGATCAGCGGAAGATGCGTGCCGATGAACGCGATAAAGAACACCTTTGCCGTAAAGCTACTGGGGAACAGCTTTGATAGAGTGGTATATGTGATCATCTGCACGTCATGTCCCCCAGCTTCCTGCATTGATTTCACGCGCGCGTTAAAAGGGCGTTAAAACGCGCGTGAAAAGCGCAGTGCCGCCGCGAAGGAATATGTAATACGCCGTCTGCCGCGGCGGCCAACGCTCAGACCGGGCGTTCGTAGATCTCAAGGTCGCCGCCCGGTGCGGGGCTGCGCATTTCCTGCATCAATTCCTCCGGCACGGAGTCGACGGTGGGGTATTGCCAGGCGGGGCTGCGATCCTTGTCGATGATCGCGGCGCGCGTTCCCTCCAGAAATTCGCCCATTTCGGCCGCACGGGAAACAAAGCGGAATTCGTCGCGCAGCGCCGTCATCAGGGATCTGTGGCTGCGCGCCGCCCGCACCAGTGACAGCGTCATCAGCAGTGACATGGGCGCGCCGGCCTTCATCTTCTTCGCGGTTTCCTGCGCCCAGTCCGAGGTGCCGCGCTCAAGATGGGCGCAAATCTGCGGAATTGTTTCCAGCCCGAACGCCTCGTCGATCTGTGCCTGATGCTTGTCCATGGTAAATTCCGGCGTTTGGGAAAAGCCGGCCAAGTCGGGCACGCGCCCTTCACTGATGATCTGGCTTTCCAGCTGCGCCAGCGTGCTGGATTTGACGTAGTGATCGCACAGCCCCGCATAAAGGCAGTCAGAGCCGGACAGTCTGGTGCCGGTCAGGGCCAGATATTCACCGCAGCGTCCCGGCGTGCGGGCCAGCAGGACCGACGCGCCGATATCAGGCACCAGGCCGATGCTGCATTCAGGCATGGCGAAAAGGGCGTTTTCGGTCATGATCCGGTCGGTGCAGTGGGCCGCGATACCGACGCCGCCGCCCATGACGATGCCATCCACAATCGAGACGGTCGGCTTGGGGTAGGTGGCGATCAGGTGATTCAGCTGATACTCGGTCCGCCAGAACTCGTGCCCATAGGCGTAGTTGCCCTCGCGCCCGGTGCGGTACATTTCGCCAATGTCGCCGCCGGCACAAAATGCCCGCCCCTCGGCGGCGTCAAAGATGACAAGCGATGCGCTGTCGTCGGTTTTCCAGTCCTCAAGCGCGGCGCAAATCGTCTGGACCATGCCCAGCGTCAGCGCGTTCAGCGCCTTGGGCCGGTTCAGGGTGATCCGGCCGACCTGGCCTGTCTGCGTGATGGATACGTTTTCAGATGCTGTCATGTCTGCACCCGCTTGCTGTCGTAATTGCCTGTGTCATTTCAAGTGCTCCTTGCCGGAGGCGATGCATCTGCATGCCTCCGGCCATTTTTAGGTATCTTTGCCTGCGAAACAGCCAGATCCGGCGCCGATTTGCAAGCCATCGCAGGGCGGCGCGGTTCGCCTTGGGGTGTGGCCTACCCGGTCCTGGGCCGGGACGCATTTTTGCAACAAACTGCAAATCAGCCAGATTCCGATTTCCAACTGCGGCGGTCCGGGCTATTAAAGCACTGCTTTGGTCCGGGCGATTTTGCTGCCCGGTGAAAAGGGAATGCGGTGCGGTCTGTTCATACAGGCCAACTCCGCAACTGCCCCCGCAACTGTAAGTGGCGAGCAAAGCCGGATTTATGTCACTGCCGCAAAGGATCGCGGCGGGAAGGCCCGGCCAAGCGTTGACCCGCAAGTCAGGAGACCTGCCAAGGCGATCACCCTGTAGGGGCGCGGGGCGCGTCCATACAACGGAATCTTCCGTAGCGGTGGTGTTTTGCACCGTCTGCGGGGGCCAGTCCTCCAACGACATCAACGGTTTTTGCCCGGCCGGGCAATCGGAGGACGATCTTGATGAAACGCAATACCTTTGCACTGCTTGCCGCCACCACATCGCTGATCGCAAGCGCGGCCGCAGCGCAGCAGACCTATGATCTGGGTACGATCGTGCTGTCGGGCGGGTTCACCCCGGTTGAGGCATCAAAATATGGCCGCGCGGCCAGTGTTATCACCCGGCAGGACATTGAGGCGCAAAATGCGCGCTATGTCACCGACATCCTGCGCACCATTCCGGGCGTTTCGGTGTCGCGTGCCGGGTCGTCAGGCGCCGTGACCAGCGTGCGCTTGCGCGGCCACGAAAGCAACCACACACTGGTTCTGATTGACGGTGTCGAAGTCGCCTATTCCGGGGACGGCACATATGATTTTGCCGGGCTTCTGGCACAGGATATTGAGCGAATCGAGGTGCTGCGCGGCGCCCAGTCGTCAATCTATGGCTCTAACGCGATCGGCGGCGTCGTCTCGATCACCAGCAAGCGCGCGGATGAACCGGGACTGACGGGCGAGGTTGCTGTCGAAATCGGCAGCAATAATACCTCGACCGCGCTTATGGCGCTGCGGGCCAAGGCAGCGCGCGGCGATCTCAGCTTCTCGGTGGCGCGTCAGGAAACCGACGGGTTTGACGTGTCCCAGACGCCCGGCGGCGAAAAGGACGGTCACCTGAACACCACCTATAACCTCAACGGGCGCTATTACCTGACCGATGCCGTCACGGTTGGCGGTGCGCTGCGCTATACGGACCGCATCACCGACGCTGACACCTTCAACTTCGGCGCGCCGACGACGGCAGGACTGGTGACGGATACGCCGCTGGCCGAAAACGAATCTCAGGAGTTGTTCGGCTCGGTCTTTGCCGAGATTGCGCTGATGGACGGCCGGCTGGAGAACCGGATCGACCTCAGCTTTGGCGAGATTGATCGCAAAGGGCGCAATGGCGCGGGCGTCAAGGATCAGGACAGCACGGGCACCAATGCCAAGATTGCCTATCGCGGGACTGTCGCGCTGGATGCGGCCACCGTTGCCGCCGCCGATCATCTGCTGACATTTGCCGCCGAGTGGGAGCGCCTGACCTACAAGGAAAATGACCCGGCAATCGTTTTTGGACCCGGCCAGTTGGTCAAGCGGACGCGCGAGCAGACCGGCATCGTTATGGAATATCAGGGCAGCATCACGCCCGACTTCAACGTGCAGGCCAGCGTGCGCCATGATTTCAACGACAAGTTCGAGGATTTCACAACCTACGCCGTCGGCGCATCCTATACCCTGCCAAACCAGACCACGCGCCTGCACGCGTCATATGGCACGGGCGTGCAGAACCCTACATTGATCGAACAATTCGGTTTTTTCACCGATTTCGTCGGCAACCCAAACCTGAAGCCAGAGCAAAGCGAAGGCTGGGATATCGGCATCGAACAGCAGTTTCTGGACGGCCGCGCGATCATTGACCTGACATATTTCGACGAAACACTCGAAGATGAAATCGGATCGGAGTTTGTCCCTGCTCTCGGCGCCAGCCGTCCGATCAACAATATCGGCAAAAGTGACCGTCGCGGGATCGAAATTGCCGGCCGTACCGACATCACGGACCGCTTGGGAATGACCATCGGCTATACATGGCTGGACGCAACCGAGCCGGTTCCAGTGGCCGCTGGCGGCATCCGCAACGCTATCGAAGTGCGCCGTCCCGAACATCAGTTTTCGCTGGGGGTCAATTACGCATTCCCGGACGATCGCACGCGCTTCAATCTGGACGCAACGCATATCGCGGGGCTTTATGATCTGGACTTCAAGACTGCCAGCTTCATCAGTGGCAATGCCGATGATGATTTTGACCGCGTAAAATTGAGCGATTACACATTGGTCAACATGAACATTACGCATGATCTGAACGACCGGGTCAGGATCATCGGCGGGGTGCGCAACCTTCTGGACGAATCCTACGAAGAGCTGGAGGGCTACGGCACCGAGGGCCGCACCTTTTACGTTGGTCTGACGAGCACGTTCTGAGATGCCGCGCCCACATAAATTGGGGCGCATGTTGGATCTGACTGCGGCGGCGCTGACCGCCGCGGCCACGGCTTGCACCGCGGGCCAAACAAACGCCGGAGAGGCGCGATGACACGGCTGAGTTTGGTTCTGATTGTTGCGGTCCTTGCCCTCTTCACCGGCTCGCTGCTGATCGGGCCGGCGGGGTTGGGTGCGGGCGAAAGCCTGCGCGCGCTGGTCTTGGGCGGTGATGGTCCGCTGCCGATGGTCATGCGCGAAATCCGGTTGCCGCGCGCCATTCTGGCGGCGATGATCGGCGCCAGTCTGGGCCTTGCCGGGGCCGCGATGCAGGGATATCTGCGCAACCCGCTGGCAGAACCGGGGCTGATCGGCGTCTCCGGCTCGGCCGCGCTGGGGGCGGTTTTGTCGATCCAGACGGGGCTGGCGACCGCGTTCGTTCTGGCGCTGCCGGTTGCGGCACTGACCGGCGCGCTGCTTGGCGTTGGTCTGGTCATGTCGCTGGCCGGGCGCGGGGGCGCGTCGCTGAGCCTGATATTGGCGGGGATCGCCGTATCGGCGCTGGCCGGCGCGATGACGTCTCTGGTGCTGAATCTGTCGCCAAACCCCTTTGCCGCCAATGAAATCGTGTTCTGGATGATGGGATCGCTGGCTGACCGCTCCATGACGCATGTGTGGATCGCGCTGCCGTTCATCGCGCTGGGCTGGTTGCTGCTGGCGTCGACCGGGCGCAGCCTTGCGGCGCTGACATTGGGCGAGGATGCAGCAGCGGCGATGGGTGTCAGCCTGCCGCGTCTGCGACTGGTGATCGTTCTGGGCACCGCCTGCGTTGTCGGCGCAGGGACGGCGGTGGCGGGGGCCATCGGCTTCGTCGGGCTGGTGGTGCCGCATATCCTGCGCCCGTTTGTGGGCGCGCATCCGGGCCGCCTGCTGTGGGCGTCCGCGCTGGGCGGGGCGGTAATGCTGCTGGCGGCCGACATCGCCGTGCGCATGGTGCTGCCCGCGCGCGATCTGAAGCTGGGGGTGCTGACCGCGCTGGTCGGCGCGCCGCTTTTCCTGCACCTGATCTACAAACTGCGCAAGGGTGCGCTATGACGCTTCTGTCCGTCTCCGGCCTGTCGGTCACCCAGCGCAATCGTGAGATTTTTCGCGATGTGTCTTTTCAGATCGGCACCGGCGAGGTTGTTGGCCTGATCGGACCGAATGGTGCGGGCAAGACAACGCTGATGCGTGCCGCGCTGGGCATGATCGCGCATGGCGGTGACAGCACGCTTGCCGATCTGACGCCACACGCACGGGCCAAGGCTGCCGCCTGGATGCCCCAATCGCGCGAGATTGCATGGCCGGTCAGCGTGGAAACGCTGGTGATGCTGGGCCGTCTGCCGCATCTGGGCCCCTACAGCCGCCCCAGCGCCGAAGATCACGCGCGCGTGGATGAGGCGATTGCATGGATGGAACTGGAGCAGATGCGCCACCGCACCGCCACGCGCCTGTCAGGCGGGGAGCAGGCCCGCGTGCTGATCGCGCGCGCCCTGGCCCAAGGCACCCCGCTGCTGATGGCGGACGAGCCGATTGCAGGGCTGGACCCGGCCCACCAGATCGGGACGATGAAAATTTTCGCCCAGATGGCTGCGCATGGCAAATCGGTGCTGGTGTCGCTGCACGATCTGGGGCTGGCGGCGCGGCATTGCACCCGGCTCATCATGCTGGGACAGGGCCGCATCATTGCCGATGGCGCGCCCGAGGATGTGCTGACGCCCGCGCGTCTGGCCGAAATCTTCCACATTACTGCGTGGTATCAAAACACCGAACACGGCCCGGTCTATCAGCCGCTTGACGTCATCGGACGCACAGATTGAATCCACGGCTTTGCAGCCCCAGGTCGTCCTTGATGGTCCATACGCTCTAAACTGATAGGGGCCAGTCCCTTGTTTTTGACTGTGGGCTGACGGCAGGTGCGGGCGAAATCCGGGCCAGTGCGATGTGAGCCTGCTGAACGCACGACCCGGCCGGTATTTGCCACCGGCGGAGGATAATGACCGGGTCACCTTGATGTCCTATTCGACAAACCCCGAACTGCCGGAAGCCAAGCCGGAGACGCTGATGGCAACCTGTCCGTCATCCGGGTCGGGCGGCACCGACTGTTTGAGCGCCAAGGGTCAGCGCACAACCGCATAATTCAGCCCAACTGTGACGCGCTATACTGTGAATAGCGGCGTCTGGTGGAGAATTGCTTCGCAAAGATCAAGGCATTCAGAGCTATAGCAAAGGGGTTCGAGAGGGCGGACTGTAGCCGCGTCGCTTGCAGTCACTTGGTCGCAACACAGATTGTATCAAAGTGAACGTTCGCAGGCCCCGATTCAACTTCGGTTAGCCAGGCTTTTGCTTTGATGATCTGACCCGTCGCCCCAAATAGCGGCTCTCTGGCAGTGGCGCGTCTCGCAGCTCTACCAAATCAAAAACATGAGTTTGCTATCAGATGTATCTCGGCCCCAAACCTCAGTAATGACGGTGGTTTCAGGTCAACGTGTTTAATACTCAGGATCGCGCCCCCAGCGGCCAAACTCCATGTTTCTGACCACCGATGCTGCACGTGGCAGGCGCAGATGGGCACCTGATCTTGCGCAATCGGAGGCCAGACCGGAAGTTCCAGGGGCTTCTTTAGGCTTCGGCCGTGAGACAGCGGCGCCAGATACGGCGCCGCCTTTCGCGTTCAGTTTTCCAAACCGCTATGCGGATCAGACTATGGTGGCCTCGGTCGCGGCGCGCAACTCGTCTTCGGTCACGCCGTCGGCTATCTCGACAATCTTCAGCCCGCCTTCGACCACGTCCAGAGCACCCAGATTGGTAATGATCCGGTCCACAACGCCGGTGCCAGTCAGCGGCAGTGTGCACTCTTTCAACAGCTTGCTGTCGCCGTGCTTGCTGGTGTGGTCCATCACCACGATGACGCGGCCGACGCCGGCGACCAGATCCATCGCGCCGCCCATGCCTTTGACCAGCTTGCCGGGAATCATCCAGTTGGCAAGGTCCCCATTTTCGGCAACTTCCATCGCGCCAAGGATCGCTGCGGCGATTTTGCCCCCACGGATCATGCCAAAACTGGTGGCGCTGTCGAAATACGCTGTGCGGTTCAGCTCGGTAATCGTTTGCTTGCCCGCGTTGATCAGGTCGGGGTCTTCCTCGCCCTCGTAGGGAAAGGCACCCATGCCCAGCATGCCATTTTCCGACTGAAGGGTGATTTCCTTGTCACCGACATAGTTGGCCACCAGGGTCGGGATGCCAATGCCAAGGTTGACATACATGCCATCCTCCAGCTCCTGCGCGGCGCGTTCGGCCATTTGATTGCGGTCCCAGGGCATCAGATATCCTCCCTCTTGCGCGTGGTGCGCTGTTCAATGCGTTTTTCATGATCGCCCTGTATCAGGCGGTGTACATAAATGCCGGGCAGGTGAATGTGGTCAGGGTCAAGCGACCCGCGCGGGACGATTTCCTCGACCTCGGCCACGCAAATCTTGCCGCACATGGCAGCGGGTGGATTGAAGTTGCGGGCGGTTTTCCGGAAGATCAGGTTGCCGGTGTCGTCCGCTTTCCACGCTTTCACGATCGCGAGGTCTGCGACAATGCCGCGCTCGAGGATGTAGGTTTCGCCGTCGAAATCCTTGTGTTCCTTGCCCTCGGCCACTTGCGTGCCAACGCCGGTTTTCGTGTAGAAACCGGGGATGCCAGCACCGCCAGCGCGCATGCGCTCGGCCAGTGTTCCCTGTGGGTTGAACTCAATCTCAAGCTCACCCGCCAGATACTGACGCATAAATTCCGCGTTCTCACCCACATATGAGCTGAGCATCTTCTTGACTTGGCGTGTTTGCAGCAGGATGCCGATACCGAAATCATCTACGCCAGCGTTGTTGCTGGCGAATGTCAGATCCTTGGTTCCAGCCTCCTTGATCGCTTGCAGCAGCAATTCAGGAATGCCGCACAGACCAAAACCGCCTGCGGCGATGGTCATGCCGTCGAACAACACCCCGTCCAACGCAGCGGTCGCGTCAGGATATACCTTCTTCATTGAAAAACCCCTAATATGGCATGGTTGCCATGGTTGTGGGGCAGGGCGGCGGCAAAAGTCAATGCCGCCGCTGGAGTTTGCCGGGGTCGCGGCGTCACCCTCGGGTATCGTAACCGGTTCTAAATAATGCGCACTTGCGTGCCGACAGGTGTCACAGCGAACAATTCTTCGATCTTGGCGTTATACAGACCGATGCAGCCAGAGGATGACTTGCGGCCAATCTTGCGCGTGTCATGCGTGCCGTGAATCAGGTAGGCGGGCCATGTCAGATACATCGCGTGCGTGCCCAGCGGGTTATCCGGGCCGGGCGGCATGTAGTCAGGAAGGTCAGGATTCGCCGCCTTCATGTTGGACGTAGGCGTCCAATCTGGTCCAACCTTCTTGCGTACGATCTTGGTATAGCCCCTGCGTGTCAAATCGTCTGTCATTGGCACGGATGTCGGATACACCCGGTAATCGGTCGCATCCGAATTCCAGTAATGCAACGCGCGTGACGACGTGTCACAGACAATCGCCCCGGAGCCGAGCGAATCAAAGTGATCCTGCCAGTTTTGCGTGACAAAGCTGGAGGCGTTGCGCCGCGCGCCCGCAGTTTGCGCGCGCAAGATGCCCGGCGTGGCCAGTGTTACGAATGCGGCTGCGCCCCCGACCAAAGCGGCGCGGCGGTTAAACTTGATATCTGTCATGGCGCGAATCCTCTCGTTCAGGCGGGTGCAGCGTTACACCCTTACAGATAAAATGCGGATTGGGCGAGATAGGTTCCAATAACATTGCCGTGTTGCAACGCCGCCGGGACCGGGGCGCACTGCGCGTTCCGGCCCCGGCGGCGCTGCCGATTGATCATTCCGACGCAGTTTTTTTCGGTGCGGCCTTCTTTGCTGCCGGCTTTTTCGCTGCGGTCTTCTTGGCGGCAGGTTTTTTGTCTGTCGTCTTGGCGGCTGTTGCCTTCTTTGCTGCGGGCTTTTTGGCGGCAGCCTTCTTCGCCGGAGCCTTCTTTTTGGTCCCTTTGCCTGATTTAGCGGCCTTTTCGGCAATCAGCTCGACGGCCATATCCATCGTCACGTCCGCCGGCTCGGTGCCTTTGGGCAAGGTGGCATTTACCTTCTCCCACTTGACATAGGGTCCATAGCGCCCCTCCATCACATTTATGGCGCCGCCGCTGGTGGGGTGTTCGCCAAGTTCCTTGAGTGGTGCAGCGGCGGCCCGGCCTGCGCCGCGGCTGGCCAGTTTCTGGGCCAAGACCTCGACGGCACGATTCATGCCGATGGTGAACACCTCGTCCACTTCTTTCAGGTTGGCGTACAGTTTCCCATGTTTGACAAACGGTCCGTATCGGCCAATTCCGGCCTCGATCGGCTCTCCGTCATCGGGATGCGCACCGACTTCGCGGGGCAGGCTGAGCAGGGTCAGGGCCTTTTCCAGATCCATCGCATCGGGTGTCCACCCCTTGGGAAGGGAGGCGCGGGGCGGCTTCTTGTTTTCTTCTGTCGCCTCGCCGCGTTGGACATATGGGCCAAACCGGCCCGAGCGCAGGGAAATTTCATCGCCATTGTCCTCGCCCAGCACACGGTCGCCGGCCTCGGCCGCATCTGCCCCGATGGGGCGGGTATAGCGGCATTCGGGATACCGCCCGCAGCCGACGAATCCGCCCGATTTCGACGTTTTCAGATGCAGCTTGCCCTCGCCGCACAAGGGGCAGACGCGCGGATCGGTCCCATCCTCGCGCGGTGGGTAGAGCGTGGGTGCCAGCGCATCGTCCAGAACGTCCAGCACTTCGGAAATGCGCAATTCCGATGTTTCTGCGATGGCGGCGGAAAAGTCGCGCCAGAACCGTGTCAGAATGTCTTTCCAGTCTGCTTCGCCGGCGCTGACATGGTCCAGCTCCTGCTCAAGGTTGGCAGTGAATTCATAGCCTACATATTGCTCGAAGAAATTCAGCAAGAAAATGGTGACAATGCGCCCCTTATCTTCGGGGATGAGGCGGTTGCCGTCCTTGCGGACATATTCGCGATCCTGGATCGTGGTGACGATGCTGGCATAGGTCGAGGGGCGCCCGATGCCCAGCTCTTCCATGCGCTTGACCAGAGTCGCTTCGGTATAGCGCGGTGGCGGCTGGGTATGTGATTGCAGGCCCAGCACCGCTGCGTTTTCGGACAAAACGGCAGCCTCGTGGCGGGCTATCCCTTGGGCGCTGTCTTCAACGAGGCTGTCGGATTTATCCGCTTTGGCGAACTGCGCCTTGAACCCGGACTGGCCAAAGGGCGCGGCATCGCCTTGGGTGATCTTGGGTAGGCGGCCATCTTCGCCGCTCTCATCGACATCGTCGCGGCCTTCCTCGTAGATGCGCAGGAAGCCGTCGAACAGCACAACCTGCCCGGTCGCGCGCAGCCCGATCTGGCCGTCCTTGCTGCTGATTTCGACGGTTGTACGCTCCAGCCGGGCGCCTTCCATCTGGCAGGCAAGCGTGCGTTTCCAGATCAGATCATACAGCCGCGCCTGATCTCGGTCGGTAATCTTCAGCGCGGCGGCGTCGCGCGTCATTTCGGTCGGGCGGATACATTCATGCGCTTCCTGCGCATTCTTGGCCTTGTTTTTATAGATGCGCGGCGATGATGGCACGTATTCCTTGCCGTATCGGTCGGCAATCGCCTCGCGGGCGGCTGTCACCGCTTCGGGCGCCATGTCGATGCCGTCGGTTCGCATATAGGTGATGTGGCCGGCCTCGTACAAACGCTGTGCGGCGCTCATGGTCTGGCGTGCGCCCATGCCGAATTTGCGGCTGGCTTCTTGCTGCAAGGTGGAGGTCATGAACGGGGCGGATGGGTTCCGGCTGGCCGGTTTTGCCTCGACCGAGGATACGCTGAGCGTGCTGCCGGACACGGCCAGCACCGCGGCTTCGGCCTGCGCGGCGTCCGCCAGATCGAATTTCTCCAGCTTCTTGCCGGAGAGTGTGGTCAAGCGCGCCTCGTATTCGTGGCCGTCCGGCGTGGCGAGCAGGGCCTTGACGGACCAGTATTCGCGCGCATCGAACGCCTCGATCTCCATCTCGCGCTCGACGATCAGGCGCAGGCAGACCGATTGCACGCGCCCGGCGGATTTGGCGCCGGGCAACTTGCGCCACAAAACCGGGCTGAGGTTGAAGCCCACCAGATAGTCCAGCGCGCGGCGGGCCAGATATGCCTCGACCAGCGGCGCGTCGACCTGCCGGGGGTTTGCCATCGCCTCGGTCACGGCGGCCTTGGTGATGGCGTTGAAGACGACGCGGCTGACCGGTGTGTCCTTCTTGATCGCCTTGCGCTTGCGCAGCGCCTCTTCGAGGTGCCAGCTGATCGCCTCGCCCTCGCGGTCGGGGTCGGTTGCGAGGATCAGCGCGTTATCCTCGGCCAGTGCATCGGCGATCGCCTTGACATGTTTGCGGCTGTCGGTGCCGATCTCCCATTTCATGTCAAACCCGTTGTCGGGATCGACCGAGCCATCCTTGGGCGGCAGATCGCGCACGTGTCCGTAGGATGCCAGCACCGTGTAACCGGGGCCGAGATATTTGTTGATTGTCTTGGCCTTGGCCGGGGATTCGACGACGACGACGGGCATGAAATTCCTCTCCACTCGGGGCGGCTCTTATGGCGGGGCACCATGTGGGGGCGCAAGAGGGTTTGTCAATGCGCCGGGGATCTGCGTCACTTTGCCAGTGACAATAGCCCGCCGGCCTGCCGGTGGATGCGGCCGTCCAGCTCCAGATCGATCATGGCGGGGGCAACGCTGCGCGCGGGTGCGTTCAGGTCGCGGATCAGCTGATCTTCGGCCAGGGGCGACGGGCCGAGGCGGCTGAGGATGCGGGTATGCAGCGCGGCTGTCTCGCGCAGGCCGCGATGTTCGGGCGGGCCTGCGGGAATCGGCTCGGGCAGGGGCAGGTCGGGCTGCATCGTTTGCGCGGCTGGCAGGGCTTCGATCACATCCTCGGCGTTGCGGATCAGGCGGGCGCCGTCGCGGATCAGCATGTTGCACCCTGCGGCGCGCGCATCGAAGGGATGGCCCGGCACCGCCAGCACCTCGCGCCCCTGATCCAGCGCGTTGCGCGCCGTGATGAGCGAGCCGGATTTGGCAGCAGCTTCGACCACGACGACGGCGCCGGCGAGGCCGCTGATGATGCGGTTGCGGCGCGGAAAGTGGCGCGCCTGCGGCTGCGTGCCCATTGGCATTTCCGACAGGCGCACCCCGCAGCGCAGGATCTCGCCCGCCAGTTTCGCGTTCTCGGCTGGATACAGAACATCGACACCGCCCGCCATCACGGCAATCGTGCCGCCCTCGACCGTGGCGGCGTGAACGGCTGTATCAATGCCGCGCGCCAGCCCGGAGGCGATGACATATCCGGCGTTCGACAGCTCGGTCGCCAATGCGCGCGCCATGCGCGTACCCAGCGAGGATGCATTTCGCGCGCCGACCATGGCGATGGTGGGACGCGCCAATGCGCTGATATCGCCCATGACCCACAGGATGGGCGGCGGGTCAGGAATGTCGCGCAGGGCGCTGGGATAAAGCGGGTCGGTGACGCAGATCATCTGCGCCCGCGCCATCCGCGCGGCGCGCATCTCGGCCAGAACCACGCCTTCGGGGCAGGGGGTGTAATCGTCAATACCGGCGGCCTTGGCCACTTCGGGCAGGGCGATCAGGGCGGCCTGGGCCGTGCCATGTTCGGCAAGCAAGCGGTAGAAGGTCGCGACGCCGACGCGCCGTGATCGCAAGAGACGAAGCCACGATACCCGGTCATCTTCCGTGGTGGGTGGGAGTGGGGGGTGAGTGGAAGGATGTGTTTCCTCGGACATCGTGGCTCCATCTGCTTGCAGAATCAGGTGTAGCGCACGGGTGGTTAACAGCCGGTAAACCAGCTTCAGAAAGTAGCCTTAGCGCAGGAACGCGTTGGGCCGCATCAGGCGCAGCGCCAGCCAGAACAGACCACCTGCGATGGCGCCACTGATCAGGAAAGCTCTGTCAGGTATATCCAGCAAGCTGCTGAATCCCAGACCAAAAGCCGCGCCAAGGGCGATTGCAACCGCTCATCCGCCCCAGCCAAATGAGAGTAAAATTGCATATATTGGAACCGCGAAAACGATCGGAAGCCACGCAAACGCCGGGAACATGCTGAGGATCAGCAGCACCTCCAGCGCAGAATTGCCGCGTATTTCAACGTCAGCCGGGACCGTCAGCATCAGCAGCTGACCCATCAGCGGCAATACAATCATCACGGCACCAACGGCAGCCAGCCAGTCAGACCAGCGCAGCACCTGAAGGCTGCGCTGGCTCGTCTGGAGCACCGGCCAACCCACTTGCCTGCTCACGCGGCGCCGGATCCGCCCACGGTCAGCCCGCCGATCATCACGGTCGGCTGGCCCACGCCCACCGGCACCCACTGTCCGGCCTTGCCGCAATTGCCCATGCCGGGGTCCAGCGCCATGTCATTGCCCAGCGCGCGGATGTGCTGCAACGCGGTCGCGCCGTCCCCGATCAGGGTGGCGCCCTTGACGGGTGCGCCGATCATGCCGTTTTGAACGCGGTACGCTTCGGTGCAGGAGAAGACGAACTTGCCGTTGGTAATATCGACCTGACCACCGCCAAAACCGACGGCATAGATGCCATCCTTGAGGTCCGCCACGATATCGCCCGGCGCGGTATCGCCGCCCAGCATATAAGTATTGGTCATGCGCGGCATCGGCACGTGGGCGTGGCTTTCGCGGCGGCCGTTGCCGGTGGCCTGCGTGCCCATGAGGCGTGCGTTCTGGCGGTCCTGCATGAGGCCCACCAGAATGCCGTCGTCGATCAATACATTGCGCTGCGACGGCGTTCCTTCGTCATCAATGGTGATCGAGCCGCGGCGATCGGGCATCTTGCCATCGTCCAGCACTGTCACCCCCTTTGCCGCGATGCGCTGGCCCATCAGGCCGGCAAAGGCCGACGCGCCCTTGCGGTTGAAATCCCCTTCCAGACCGTGGCCAATCGCCTCGTGCAGCAGGATTCCGGGCCAGCCGGGGCCAAGCACGACGTCCATCACGCCCGCCGGGGCAGGCACGGCATCAAGGTTCACGACCGCGATGCGCAGCGCCTCGCGCGCCTTGGCCTGCCAGTCTGCCGGGTCGATCAGCCCATCAAGGCCCACACGCCCGCCGCCGCCGGCGGTGCCGGATTCGCGACGCCCGCCATTCTCGACGATCACCGACACGTTGACGCGGGTCATCGGGCGCACGTCGCGCAGGTGGAGCCCGTCGGGGCGCAAGATCTCGACCTCCTGAAGTGAGGCGGAGATGACGGCAGACACCTGCACCACGCGCGGATCCAGATCACGGGCAAAGGCATCTATCTGGCGCAGCGTTTCGATCTTGACCGGGAATGACGCGCCATTGATCGGATCGTCATCTGTATAGAGCCGCCGGTTGGTGGCCTGCGGGGGCGGGGTCATCGTGCCGCCGCCGTCGCCAACGGCCAGCCGCGCGGTGCTGACGGCGCGCGTCAGCGCGGCCTCGCTGATATCGGAGGAATGGGCATACCCCACCGCCTCCCCGCGCACGGCGCGCAGGCCAAACCCCTCGCCCGCGTCATAGCTGGCGGTCTTGACGCGCCCGTCATCGAAAACCAGCGCTTCGCTGCGGGTCCGTTCCAGAAACAGCTCCCCGTCATCGGCGCCGCCGGTGGCGCGGCGCAGTTGCGCAAGCGCGGCATCCTTGTCCAGATTATCCTCAAACGGGCGAAAGGGGGCGTCGGGCATGATGGCTCCTGCAAGTGGGATTCGGGGCGTGGCGAAGGGCGCGCCGGAGATTATTTTGGCAAGGCGACACTGTGACGCCGATATTTTTGATCTAAATCAGGGCAAAGGTCAGATTGTCACAACCGTCTTTCTTGTCTGTAGCTTCAGAATATGGTTTTAAAGGCTCCAGATACAACGGGGGCTGTCCACCGGGCGGCTGCCCAAGGGGCGGCAGACACCGCGACCACACTATATCCGCTTCAACCGATCAGGGTGCTTTATGCGAAACAAATTCAAACTGACGGCGGCGATGGCCGCGCTAACCGCCCTGCCTGCGATGGCTCAGGACAACCTTGAGGTTGTTGGCAGGCCGACGCAAGGCGGCATGGGCTTCCAGCCTGCCGCGACCGAACTGGCCAGCGATCTGTTCTGGCTGGATGGTATGGTGCTGGTGCTGATCACAATCATCACGCTGTTCGTCGTTTCGCTGCTGGCCTACGCAATCGTGCGTTTCAACCGCAGGGCAAACCCGACGCCGGCAAAATTCACCCACAACTCGCCGATCGAAGTGGCGTGGACCATCGTGCCGATCGTGATCCTGGTCTTTATCGGGGCGTTCTCGCTGCCGGTGCTGTTCAAGCAGCAGGAGATCCCGGAGGGCGACATCAACATCAAGGTCACCGGCTATCAGTGGTACTGGGGCTATGAGTATGTCGACGAGGAATTCGGCTTTGAATCCTTCATGATCGGCGAAGGCAAGGTTCTGAACGACGAAGTCGTCGCCGAACTGGAAGAGGCAGGGTACGGCCGGGAGGATTTCCTGCTGGCCACCGACACTGCCGTTGTCGTCCCTGTCGGCAAGACTGTCGTCATGCAGGTGACCGGCGCCGACGTGATCCACAGCTGGACCATCCCCGCCTTCGGCGTCAAGCAGGACGCGGTGCCCGGCCGCCTTGCGCAGCTGTGGTTCAAGGCCGAGCGTGAGGGCATCTATTTCGGCCAGTGCAGCGAACTGTGCGGCAAGGATCACGCCTATATGCCGATCACCGTCAAGGTCGTCAGCCAGGATGCGTATGATGCGTGGCTGCTGGATGCCAAGGCGCAATATGCCGGGCTGGAGGCACCGCAAAGCTACAAAGTGGCCGCTGCGCAGTAAACGTTGATCCAAAGACGCGCTCGTCTGCATCGGCACCGGGCGCGGGAACTACACAATCGCCCGGCAGTTGCCGGGCGGTATGGGTGCAATAAGACGCTGACAGCGGACAAGGGCAGGTGCCCGGAAGCGGAGTGAAACATGAGCGATGCAAGCCTGAACGCCAGCAATGTGCAGACCTGCGATGCCCAGCCGCAAGAGGCGGGATTCGGCGATTTCTTTGCCTTGCTGAAACCGCGGGTGATGTCGCTGGTAGTGTTCACCGCGCTGGTTGGCCTTCTGGCGGCTCCGGTGCCTGTGCATCCCTTTGTCGGCTTTGTTGCGATCCTGTTCATCGCCATCGGTGGCGGCGCCTCTGGCGCGCTGAACATGTGGTGGGATGCCGATATCGACCGCATCATGAAGCGGACCCGCAGCCGTCCCATTCCCGCAGGGCGCATCACCGAAGGCGAGGCGTTCGGATTTGGCATCGCGCTGTCGGCGATTTCGGTCATCATGCTGGGTCTGGCGACAAATTTCGTCGCTGCCGGGCTGCTGGCATTCACAATCTTTTTCTACGTCGTCATCTACTCCATGTGGCTCAAACGCTGGACGCCGCAGAATATCGTGATTGGCGGCGCTGCCGGCGCATTCCCTCCGATGATCGGCTGGGCGGCGGCGACCGGCGGCATCTCGATTGAATCGGTGTTGATGTTTACGCTGGTGTTCGCATGGACACCGCCGCATTTCTGGGCATTGGCCCTGTTCATGAAGTCCGATTACGACGAGGCCGGCGTGCCGATGCTGACCTCGACCCATGGCCGCCGCGTCACGCGAAACCATATCCTGGCCTACACGATCATTCTGGTGCCGGTGTCCTTTGCGCTGGCCTTCACGTCAATCGGCGGGCCGGCGTATATGATTGCCGCCGTGCTGCTGAACGCGCTGTTCCTGCGCGGCGCATGGGCCATCTGGCGCCGGGACGAGGCGGCAGCACAGGCTGATGGGTATGCCACCGAAAAGAAGGTGTTCAAGCATTCGCTCTACTACCTGTTCGGCCTTTTCGTCGCGATCCTGATCGACGCCACATTGCGCGCCATGGCCATCGTGCCGGCCGCAGGCTGGGTGCTGTAATGTCTTTTCCCAAACAGCACGAAATTCATACCCGCCGCTTTAGCCGCAACCTTGGCCTTGGGCTGGTTCTGGCCGCTTTCGTGGCGCTGATTTTCGGCCTGACGGTGGCCAAGGTCAGTCAGGATGAATTCACGGTTCCGGACGTTGGAAAGGGGGCAAGCTATGGCCAAGACTGATCGCACGCAGCGCACCGCGCTTAAACTGGTCGGAGTTGTGCTGACGATGGGCGCGCTGGCCTGGGCGTCTGTGCCGTTCTACGACTGGTTTTGCCGCGTCACCGGCTTTGGCGGTGTGACCGGCGTGGCCGCTGCCGAATCGGATGTGGTTCTGGACCAGACCATCAAGGTCCGCTTTGACGGCAGCCTGTCGCGCGACATGCCCTGGGAATTCAAGCCTGAGGTCCGCGAAATGGAGTTGCGCATCGGCGAGACTGGGCTCGCATTTTACGAGGCGTACAACCCGACGGATCGCCCGGTGGCCGGGCAGGCGTCCTATAACGTGACACCCTACGAGGCGGGCGGTTTTTTCGAAAAGATCGAGTGCTTTTGCTTCACCGAACAGGTGCTGCAACCGGGCGAGCGTGTGGATATGCCGGTGACGTTTTACGTCGATCCGGCCATCGTGACAGACCGCGATGCGAAATATACCAAGGTCATCACCCTGTCCTACACATTTTACGAGATCGACCTGCCTGAAAAACAGGCGGCACTTGCGCAAGACGACGAAACCGGTAGAAACGTAAATTAAACGGCTGCGGGCGCACCCGAAAGGGTCCGTTTCAGGCCGTAACGAAGCAAAAGAACGTCGCACAGAAGGTCGCGCTTAGCCATTTGTAAGGTTTTGAGCGATATGTCTGAGGCCCGTCCACGAGGGAACACTAAGATGGCACACGAAAAGAACCACGACTACCACATTCTACCCCCGTCTTTATGGCCCCTCCTGGGGTCGGTCGCGGCGTTCGTCATGTTGTTCGGCGCCGTTCTGTGGATGTCGCCGCAGGTTGACAACAACCAGCCATGGCTGTTCCTGGCCGGGCTTGCGGGCGTGCTGTATACCATGTTCGGCTGGTGGTCGGAAACCGTGGCAGAAAATCAGGCGGGTGATCACACGCCGGTGGTGCGGATCGGCCTGCGCTACGGCTATATCATGTTCATCATGTCCGAAGTGATGTTCTTTGCCGCATGGTTCTGGGCGTTTTTCAAAAATGCGATGTACCCGATGGGCGAATTTTCGCCCGGTATCGACGGTGTCTGGCCTCCCGTGGGTATCGAGACGTTCGATCCTTGGCATCTGCCGCTGATCAACACGCTGATCCTGCTTTGCTCGGGCGCGGCGGCAACATGGGCGCACCACGCCCTGGTGCATGAAAACAACCGCGAAGACATGAAGAAAGGTCTGGCGCTGGCTGTTGTTCTGGGCATCCTGTTCACCATCTTCCAGCTTTACGAATACAGCCACGCGGCGTTCGGTTTTTCCGGCAACGTCTATGGTGGCATCTTCTTCATGACCACGGGCTTCCACGGCTTTCACGTCTTTATCGGCACGATCTTTCTGTTCATCTGCCTTCTGCGCACGATGCGCGGCCATTTCACCCCCGACAATCACATCGGGCTTGAGGCGGCGGCATGGTATTGGCATTTCGTCGATGTTGTCTGGTTGTTCCTGTTTGCAGCGATCTACATCTGGGGCGGCTGAACAGTCGGATAAAACTCTGCACTGCGCGGGGATTCGTACAACATTAGAAAAATGCGGAAGGGACAGCCTTCCGCATTTTTGCCTTGAAGAGGATCACAGGTGATGCGGCGGATCGCGGTTCCACTGATATTTGGTCTGCTGGGCGCGGCCATTTTATTGTCGCTGGGGGTTTGGCAGTTGCAGCGCCTGACATGGAAGCAGGCCATCCTGGCGGATATCGACGCGCGCATCGCGGGCGCCCCGGCGTCCCTGCCGCAGCAGATTGATCCAGAGCGCGATAAATACAGCCCTGTCACCGTCACCGGCGCGTTGGCGGCCCCCGAATTGCATGTTCTGGTCGGGGCCAAGGACTTGGGCGCGGGATATCGCCTGATCCAACCGCTGGAGGTCGGATCCCGCCGCATTATGGTCGATCGCGGATTTGTCCCGCTGGAGGCGAAAGACGCGCCGCGCGCGATGGGCAATGTGCGCCTGATTGGCAATCTGCACTGGCCGCAGGAAACGGACAGTTACACCCCTGCGCCGGATCTGGACGAGAATATATGGTTTGCCCGCGATGTCCCTGCCATGGCCGCCGCGTTGGAGACCGAGCCTGTGTTGCTGGTTGTTCGCAGCCAAGAGGGCGGCACGCCGGACAGTATAACGCCCCTGCCGGTTGGCAGTGCGGGAATTGCGAACGACCATTTACAATACGCGATCACTTGGTTCTCACTGGCCCTTATCTGGCTGGCGATGACAGGCTATCTGCTGTGGCGCGTGCGCCGCGTCGCGCAAAACTGATGTGAGGTTTGAGACATGAAATATATCTCCACGCGGGGTCAGGCCCCGATCCTGAGCTTTGAAGAGGCGATGCTGACGGGGCTTGCGCGCGACGGCGGCTTGTACCTGCCTGAAACCATCCCCCAGATGTCTCAGGCAGAGATCGCCGCGCTTGCGGGCCTGAGCTATGAGGAGGCGGCGTTTCGCATCATGCGCCCCTATATCGGCGACGCGTTCACCGATACCGAATTTCAGGACATCATCGCGCGCGCCTATGCCGGATTTGCCCATGCCGCACGTGCGCCCCTCGTGCAGCTGGCGCCGGGGCATCACTTGCTGGAGCTGTTTCACGGCCCGACCTTGGCGTTCAAGGATTTCGCGATGCAGCTGATCGGCCAGCTGTTCGAGGCATCGCTCAAACGCAGCGGCAGCCGCGTTTGCATCGTGGGTGCGACCAGCGGCGATACCGGGTCCGCTGCAATCGACGCGTTTCGCGGGCTGGAGATGGTGGATGTGTTCATCCTTTATCCGCACGGTCGCGTATCCGAGGTGCAGCGCCGCCAGATGAGCACCCCGACCGAAGGGAACGTGCATGCCTTGGCGATGACCGGCCATTTTGACGATTGTCAGGCCCGCGTTAAGGATATGTTCAATGATTTCGCGTTTCGTGATGCTGTCGGCCTTGCCGGGGTCAACAGCATCAACTGGGCGCGCGTTCTGGCGCAGGTGGTGTATTATTTCACCTCTGCCGTTGCGTTGGGCGCACCGCATCGCAAGGTCAGCTTTACCGTGCCGACAGGTAATTTCGGGGACGTCTTTGCCGGCTATATCGCCAAACGCATGGGGCTGCCCATCGACCGTCTGGTTGTGGCGACAAACCAGAACGACATCCTGCACCGCTGCCTGAGCGGCGGCGGCTACACCCCGGACGGGGTCATCCCGTCGATCAGCCCGTCGATGGACATTCAGGTGTCCTCCAACTTCGAACGCGCGCTGTTCGAGGCATATGACCGCGATGCGCCCGCCACCGCCCAACTGATGGAGGAACTGAAGGCCGGCGGGTTCACCGTCAGCCAGGGCGCGCTTGAGGCCCTGCGCGAGACGTTCGATTCCGGCCGCGCGGACGAGGATCAGACCCGCGCCGCGATTCGCCGCACGTGGGAGCAGACCGGCGAATTGCTGTGCCCGCACGGCGCCATCGGCGTGCATGTGGCCGAGCAGCATCTGGACCCCGCCACCCCGATGATTACGCTGGCCACGGCGCATCCGGCCAAATTCCCCGCAGCGGTGGAGGAGGCGAGCGGCCAGCACCCCCCCTTGCCCCCGCATATGGCGGACCTGTATGAGCGGGATGAACGGATCACCGAGGTCGACAATGACCTTGGCGCCATCGAGACCCTCATCAAAGAACGGATCGCGCGTTGACGGTAAACCTGACCACACTTTCCAACGGCTTTCGCGTCGTGACCGAGGCGATGCCGGGCCTGCAATCGGCGGCCGTTGGCGTCTGGGTGCTGGCCGGTGCGCGCAACGAAGAGACGGCGCAGAACGGCATTGCGCATTTTCTGGAGCATATGGCGTTCAAGGGCACGCACCGCCGCAGCGCCCTGCAAATAGCCGAGGCGATCGAGGATGTGGGCGGCTATATCAACGCCTATACCAGCCGCGAAGTCACTGCGTATTACGCCCGTGTGCTGAAGGATGACGTGCCGCTGGCGCTGGACGTGGTTGGGGATATCCTGCGTCATTCGACGTTTGACCCCAAGGAAATAGAGATTGAACGCGGCGTGATCTTGCAGGAAATCGGTCAGGCGCTGGATACGCCCGATGACATCATTTTCGACTGGCTACAGGAAAAGGCGTATCCCGATCACCCGCTGGGCCGTGCCATCCTCGGCCAGCACGAAGGGGTGGCGCGCTTCAGCCGCGCCGATCTGACCGGCTTTGTCGATCAGCATTACCGCCCCGGCCAGATGGTGCTGTCGGCGGCAGGCGCGGTCGATCACGACGCACTGGTCAAGGCTGCTGAGGCGATGTTTGGCGATATGGCACAGGGCGATGCGCCCATCGCGCCGCCCGCGCGGTTTCAGGGCGGCGAAAGCCGCACCATCAAGACGCTGGAGCAGGCGCATATGGCGCTGGCATTCGAATCGCCCGCCTATGGCGACGACCAGATCCATGCGGCGCAGATCTATGCCACCGCCCTGGGCGGCAGCATGTCATCGCGCCTGTTTCAGGAAATCCGCGAAAAGCGGGGGCTGTGCTACACGATCTACGCGCAAGCGGGCGCCTATGCGGATACCGGCATGATGACGGTCTATGCGGGCACATCGGGCGAATCCATGGTGGGCCTTGCCGAGATCACGATTGACGAGATGAAACGCGCGGCTGGCGATATGCGCCCCGACGAGATTGAGCGCGCCCGCGCCCAGATGAAGGCCGGGCTGCTGATGGGGCTGGAGAGCCCCAGCAACCGGGCCGAGCGTCTGGCGCGGATGATCCAGATCTGGGGCCGTGTGCCGGGGCTGGAAGAAGTGGTAGAGAAAATTGATGCCGTGACGCTGGCGGATGTGCGCACACTGGCCGAGACAATCGCGCAGGATGCGCCTGCCGCGCTTGCGCTGTACGGGCCGGTGCAGGATGCGCCGACGCTGGAGGCCCTCCAGACACGGCGCGCGGCCTGATGTTTTTGCCGCGTCGCAAGGTCCGCATCGAAACCGAGCGGCTGACCCTGCGCCAGCCCGCCATGCCTGATTTTCGGGACTGGGTGCATTTGCGGCGCAGCAGTGCCGCATTTCTCAGCCGCTGGGAGCCAAGCTGGGCTGCCGATCACCTGTCGCGCAAGGGCTTTGCCAACCGTGTTTACTGGGCACAGCGCAGCATTACGGGCGGCACGGCGCTGCCGCTGTTTTTGATCCGGCGCGAGGATGACCGCCTGCTGGGCGCGATCACGCTGGATAACCTGCGGCGCGGTCCCAGCCAGTCGGGAACGCTGGGCTATTGGATCGGCGAGAGCCATGCGCGGCAGGGCTACATGCGCGAGGCGATTCAGGCGGTGTCGCATTACGCATTTGACCGTTTGGACATCAGCCGGATCGAGGCGGCGTGTCTGCCCTCGAATACCGCATCGCGCGGATTGCTGGAGAAATGCGGCTTTAAGTACGAGGGTGTCGCACAAAGCTATCTTCAGATTGACGGGCGGTGGCGCACGCATGTTCTGTATGCCGCGCTGCGCCATGACAGGCGCGGTCGCAGCGATGCGGGGCTGCTGGAAATAGGGCTGTAGGACAAGAAAATTCTGCGAATTTTCCGGCGCGCCGCTTTGGCCGTTCACGCGGGGCGGTAACGGCGTTAGTGTCGCGCTATGAAAAATGATGCCTCACATGCCACCTTTCTGAATGATCTGAAATCGGCGCTGCCGCCTGCCGCGCTGCGCGATCCCGCCCCGCGCTATCTGCACGAGCCACGCGGCCGTTGGACAGGTCACGCCTGCGCTATCGTTGCGCCTGAAACGGCCGGGCAGGCGGCCAGTGCGCTGCGCCTTGCGGCGGCGGCGGGCGTGCCGGTTGTGCCGTTTGGCGGCGGCACGGGCCTGGTGGGCGGACAGGTGGCCGATGGCGGTGCGGCGCCGCTGCTGATTTCGCTGGAGCGGATGACGCGGATCCGCGCGATCTATCCTGACGAGAACGCAATGGTGGTCGAGGCGGGCGCGATCCTTTCGGATGTGCATGACGCAGCCAGCGCCGCCGGGCGGCTGTTCCCGCTCAGCATTGCGGCCAAGGGCAGCGCGCGTATTGGCGGGCTGCTGGCGACAAATGCGGGCGGCGTCAATGTGCTGCGCTATGGCAACGCGCGTGATCTGTGTCTGGGGCTGGAGGTGGTGATGCCGTCGGGCGACATCTGGCACGGCCTGAAACGCCTGCGCAAGGACAACACCGGCTACGATCTGCGCAATCTTCTGATCGGCTCCGAGGGGACGCTGGGCCTGATCACGGCGGCGACGCTGAAACTGGCGCCGCGCCCGGCGGGGGAGGGGACGGCGCTGATCGTGGTGGACAGCCCGGCCGCCGCCCTTAAACTGCTGGCGCTTGCACGCGACCACATGGGCGAGGGGGTCAGCGCGTTTGAGTTGATGCATCGCCAATGTCTGGCATTTCTGGCCGAAACGATGCCGCAGGTCCGGCAACCGTTTGCGGATCCGCCTGAATGGTTCGTCCTGATTGACGTGGGCCTTGCGCGGGGGCTGGACCCGGCGGGCGCCTTGGCTGCCTTGTTCGCAGACGCGCTGTCGGCGGGGCTGGCGTCAGACGGGCTGATTGCCCAGTCCGAAGCGCAGCGGGCCGATTTTTGGTCCCTGCGCGAATCGGTGCCGGAGGCGAACAGGCATATCGGCTCGGTCAGCTCGCACGATGTGTCGCTGCCCTTGGGCGCGGTGGCCGAGTTCATCGAACGAGGGGCAGAGGTGATCGGCGCGATTGGTCAGTTTCGCATCAACTGCTTTGGGCATCTGGGCGACGGCAACCTGCATTACAACGTGTTTCCAATGCCGGGCCATAGCCGCGCCGACCATGAGGACCAGCGCGATACGATCAAGCGCGCGGTGCATGATCTGGTACATGACATGGAGGGATCAGTCAGTGCCGAACATGGCATCGGGCGCCTGAAAGTGGAGGATCTGGAACGTTACGCCGACCCGGCCAAGCTGGCCGCGATGCGGGCGATCAAGGCGGCGCTGGACCCTCAGGGCATCATGAATCCGGGCGCCGTTCTGCGCGTGCCATAGCGCGGCAGAACGAAAAAACGGGCCCGAAGGCCCGTTTTGAAGTGGCAACTTGGCAGCCGGGCTTTACTGCCAGTTCACCGCGTTGAAAATCTCCTGCGCCTGCTTGGCATTGGCCGAGAAGGATGCCGTGGGCGTCGACGTATCGGGCACGAAGAAGCCAAGGCGCGCGGTATCTGCGTCCAGACCGACACCCGGCACCGCGGGATATTCATTGTTCTGGTTGGCGAAATGGTACTGTGCGTACTCGCCGGTCAGGAATTCCAGCAGGGCCAGCGCCTCTTCCGGGTTGGGGGAGGATTTGGCCATCGCGGCGGCGGTCAGGTTCAGGTGGGCGCCGCGGCCGCTTTGGTTGGGCCAGACCCAGCCGATGCTGTCGATCTTGGCGCTCAGCCCTTCGACGTCCGAATCGAAGCCGCGCAGGAAGTAATAGTGGTTGGCAACGGCGATATCGCATTCGCCCGACACAAGGCCGCGCAGCTGGTCGGTGTCGCCGCCCTGCGGTGCGCGCGCCATGTTGTCGACAACGCCCTGCGCCCACTCCTTGGCGGCATCAGCGCCATCCGCCTCGATGATCGAGGCCAGAAGCGACTGGTTGTAGACGTTGGAGGAGGAGCGGATGCAGATCTGGCCCTTGTACTCGGGATCGGCCAGCGCCTCGTAAGTGCGGGGCGGGTTTTCGACGCGCTCCTTGTCGTAGAAGATGATGCGCGCGCGCTGGCTGACGCCGAACCACAGATCGTCGGGGTGGCGCAGGTGCGACGGCACCGCATTGTCGACGACGTCGCTGTCATACGCCTGAAGCACGCCGGCCTCTTCGGCGCGGGCCATGCGGCCGGCATCGACGGTGATCAGCACGTCGGCGGGGCTGTTGTCGCCCTCGGCCTCAAGACGGGCAATCAGCTCGTCTGCCTTGCCTTCGATGCGGTTGACGGTGATGCCCGTCTGCTTGGTAAACTCTTCGTAAAGAGCATCGTCGCTGTCGTAATGACGCGAGGAATAGACATTGACCTCGGCGGCCATGGCCGCGCTTGAGATGGCGATCAGGCTGGTCGCCGCAATCAGGCGGGCGGTGAGGGTGGTCAGCATAAGAGGTGTCCTAACAGTATCCGACAAAATTCATGGGGCATTACTGACTTTCCCGACTAAATTAGTCAAGCAAGATTTACCGCCGATCCTTCGGCAGTTTTGCAGTTGGCCTTGCGCCAACTCGGGATCGCGCCCATTCTGACCGGCAATCGGCCCGCTGCGCCGGCCAGAGGAGGTTTGATGACATTCGCGAACCGGCAGGATGCGCTTGATATTCAGTCGGAAATGCCGTGGCAGGCCCGCCCGCGCCCCGAAACGGTGTACGCCATGCTGCGCGCGACCGTCCGCGCGCACCCGGACCGCCCGGCGATCAGCTATCAGCTGACCTCGGGCGCGCGCGATCCGGCGCAAACCCTGACATGGGCGCAGTTTCACACCGATGTGTGCCGCGCGGCGAACCTGTTTCGCAGCCTTGGCGTGGGCGCAAATGACGCGGTCGCGCTGATCCTGCCGAACACGCTGGAGACGGCCAGCGCCACTTTGGGCGCGATGATTGCGGGCATTGTTGCGCCGATCAACCCGCTGCTGGAGCCGGAACAGATCGCTGCCCTGCTGCGCGAGACGGGCGCGCGCGTCGTCGTCACGCTGAAGGCATTTCCAAAGACGGATATCGCCGCGAAAACCGCCGAGGCCGTGCGCCACGCGCCCAGAGTGCGCACGGTGCTGGAGGTGGATCTGAACCGCTATCTGAGGCCACCGAAAAGCTGGCTGGTGCCGTTTTTGCGGCCCAGGGATGACGGCGTAGAGCGCGCCGATGTGCTGGGCTGGACCCGCGAGATCGCCCGCCAGCCTGACGCGCTGACGTTTGAAGATAGCGCCACGGACCGCGTCGCCGCCTATTTCCACACCGGCGGCACCACGGGCATGCCCAAGATGGCGCAGCATCGCTATTCCGGGATGGTCTATAACGGCTGGCTGGGCGACCGGCTGCTGTTTGACGAAACCGACGTGCTGATGTGCCCGCTGCCGCTGTTTCACGTGTTTGCCTGTCATGTGGTGTTGATGTCGGCGCTGAAATCGGGCGCGCATGTGATCCTGCCCACCCCGGCGGGGTATCGCGGCGACGGTGTGATCGGGAATTTCTGGAAGCTGTGCGAACGCTGGGGCGTGACGTTTGTCATCACCGTGCCAACCGCCGTTGCCGCCCTGATGCAGCGCAAGGTTGATGCGGATATCAGCCGCGTCAAAAACGCCTTTTCCGGCAGCGCGCCGATGCCGCTGGAGCTGTTCAAGCGGTTCGAATCGGCCACTGGCATGAGCGTTATCGAAGGCTACGGCCTGACCGAGGCGACCTGCCTTGTGTCCTGCAACCCGCCCGAGGGGGCAAAAAAGGTCGGCTCGGTCGGTATTCCGCTACCCTATACGGATGTCAAAATTCTGCGCGGTACGGATGATGGCCCGATCGAATGCCAGCCCGACGAGGTCGGCGAGATTTGCATCAGCAATCCCGGCGTTTACGTGGGCAATACCTATACCGACCCGGCCCGCAATCGCGAGCTGTTTCACGGCGATCACCTGCGCACCGGCGATCTGGGCCGGATCGACCCCGACGGGTATCTGTGGATCACAGGCCGCGCCAAGGATCTGATCATTCGCGGCGGTCACAACATCGACCCCGCCGACATCGAAGAGGCGCTGATGGCCCATTCCGCCGTTGCCGGCGCCGGCGCGATTGGCCAGCCGGATGCCCATGCGGGCGAATTGCCCTGCGCCTATGTCGAACTGGTCGACGGCGGCGAGGTCACCACCGATGCGTTGCTGGAGCATTGCCGCCAGCGCGTGCGCGAACGCGCCGCCGTGCCGAAATACATCGAAATTCTGGATGAGTTGCCGAAAACCGCCGTGGGCAAGGTGTTCAAACCGGACCTGCGCAAGCGCGCCATCGCCCGCGTCTATGATGCGGCGCTGAAGGATGCGGGCAGCGCGGCCCGCGTGGCCGAGGTGATGGACGATAAAAAACGCGGTCTTGTGGCGCTGGTGGACCGACACGGCGAGACTGACGATACCCGCGTGTCCGAGGTTCTGGGGCAATTCACCCGGCCATGGGACTGGGATGACACCGATGCGGAGCTTGCTCCCAAGGACGATCCGACCTAGGCGCCGCAGGCTTGCACTGCATTACCGCCAGTCAAAAAATCCCGGCCCGGCCTCTTTCAGCATGTCCGCCGCCATGGCGCGGCCCAGGTCCGCGCCGTCCGCAATCGGCGCGCTGCGCGCATCCCTGATGGTTTGCGACCCATCCGGGCGCAGCACTTCGCCGCGCAGATGCAGCGTGTCGCCGTCCAGTTCCGCCAGACCCGCAATCGGCGTCTCGCAGGATCCGTCCAGCGCAGCAAGGAACGCCCGCTCGGCCGCCAGCCTTTGGCCGGTGGTGGCGTCATGAATCGCGCTCAGCATTTCGGCGGCGCGGCTGTCATCCGCGCGCCGCTCGATCCCGATGGCGCCTTGTGCAATGGCGGGCAGCATCTCGGACGGGTCCAGCGCACTGCGCGCCACCTCTTCGCGGCCCAGCCGCTTCAATCCCGCCATGGCCAGGAATGTGCAGGCGGCAACGCCGTCATCCAGTTTCTTCAACCGGGTCTGCACATTGCCGCGAAATTCGACCACGTCCAGATGCGGATAGGCCACCAGCACCTGCGCCCGGCGCCGCAATGACGATGTGCCCACTTTCGCGCCTTCCGGCAAATCCGACAACTGTGCGTATTCTGCCGACACAAACCCGTCGCGCACATCCTCGCGCGGCAGGTAGGTGTCCAGCAGCAGACCGCCGGGCTGAAGCGTCGGCATGTCCTTCATCGAATGGATGGCGATGTCGATGCCGCCGGACAGCAGCGCATCCTCGATCTCGCGGGTGAACAGACCCTTGCCGCCGATCTCTTTCAGCGGGCGGTCGATGATCCGGTCGCCAGTCGTCTTGATCACCACGATCTGAAACGCCTCATGCGGCAGATCGAACGCGGCAGCAAGGCGCGCGCGTGTTTCATTCGCCTGGGCAAGGGCCAGGGGCGATCCGCGCGTGCCCAGTTTCAACGGGGCCATGGGTGTGGGCAATTGCAATGTCATGCGGGTGGTTTAGGTGTGACAGGGGCGCAAGGCAAGAGAGGCCGCGCTTGACTTCCATTGCCGGGAGGGCGACGACCGCTGCAAAATGAGAGGATGCATCATGGCCAACCAGACATCAGACAAGACAATCCTGCGCGCCCTGGCGGGCGAGACGCAACACACGCCCCCCATCTGGATGATGCGTCAGGCCGGCCGCTACCTGCCCGAATACAAGGCGACACGCGCCGAGGCCGGCGATTTTCTGTCGCTGTGCTATAATCCCGATTTGGCGACCGAGGTCACGCTTCAGCCGATCCGCCGCTTTGGGTTTGATGCCGCGATCCTCTTTGCCGATATTCTGCTGGTGCCTCAGGCGCTGGGCGCGGATCTGTGGTTTGTCACCGGCGAGGGGCCACGCCTGTCCACCATCACGGGCGAGGCCGATTTTGCCCAGCTGCGCGGCGTGGACGATATTCACGAGACGCTGTCGCCGATCTATCAGACCGTGCGCAATCTGGCCTCGGCCTTGCCCAAGGAAACCACGCTGATCGGGTTTGCCGGCGCGCCGTGGACCGTGGCCACCTACATGATCGCCGGGCAGGGCACGCCCGACCAAGGGCCCGCGCACGCGCTGAAAGGCACCCACCCGGCGGTGTTCGATGCGCTGATCGAGCTGATCACAGCCGCGACGATCGAATACCTGTCGGCCCAGATTGATGCCGGCGCCGAAGTGGTCAAGCTGTTCGACAGCTGGGCCGGATCGCTGCGCGGCGACGATTTTCAGCGTTACGCGCTGGAGCCGACCCGCCAGATCATCGCCGCGCTCAAGGCGCGCCACCCCGATACGCCGATCATCGCCTTTCCGCGTCAGGCCGGCGACGCCTATATCGGCTTTGCCAAGGCAACCGGCGCCGATTGCGTTGCGGTCGATAATTTCGTCACCGCCGAATGGGTGGCCGAACATGTGCAGCCCGATGGCTGCGTGCAGGGCAATCTGAAATCAACGCATATGGTCACTGGCGGTGCGGAACTGGTCAGCGAAACGCAGCGCATCGTGCGCGCGCTGCGGGGTGGGCCGCATATCTTCAACCTTGGGCATGGCATCACGCCCGATGCGGACCCCGATAACGTGCAGCTGATGATCGACACGGTGCGCAGCGCCTGAAAATTCGCAGAATTTTCTAGGGCCGCTTGCGCAGTCTTTTCGGCGTTTTCGAGTGAAACGCAGGCGGCCTTTTGCGCACCCAGGCGATGAACTTGGCCAGCCTGGGATGCGCGCGCAGTGCCTCGGGCGTGTTATAGTCGCGCGCCAGTTCGGCTTCGGTCAGGGTCGCGTGAATCTCGTTATGGCAGATCTGATGCACGCGTACGACCGGCCCGCCCTTGCCGCCCTTCAGCTTGGGCGTCAGGTGATGCAGGCTCTGCTTGGCGTCCGGCGGTATCGGGCGCAGGCAGATAGGGCATATTGGGGTGACGTTTTCTATCGGTTGATCCTCGCGGCGCTCACAGCCAAAAGGATGGCGCGGTACTCCGCAGAGGCAAGAGGCATAGATTGGAAAATTCCCCCGAAGCGCTGATCATCGGCGCAGGCCCCGCCGGGCTGATGGCCGCTGAAATCTTGGGCAGCGCCGGCCATTCCGTCACGGTGGCCGAGGCGAAACCATCGCCCGCGCGCAAGTTTCTCATGGCCGGTAAATCCGGTCTGAACCTGACCAAGGCCGAAGACATGGACGCCTTTCTGGCAGCCTATGGCGCGGGCGCCGCGCCGATATATCCCATGCTGCGCGCATTTGGCCCGGACGCGGTACAGGATTGGGCGCGCGCCCTGGGCCAGCCGCTGTTTACCGGATCGACGGGGCGGGTTTTTCCCAACGCGATGAAGGCATCGCCGCTGCTGCGCGCGTGGCTGGCACGGCTGGACAGCCTTGGCGTGCGTATCCAGCGCCGCTGGCGCTGGCAGGGCTGGGATGGGGGCGCGCTGCTGATCCATACACCGGACGGCCTGCGCCGCCTGACACCGCGCGCGACCGTGCTGGCCTGCGGCGGCGCATCCTGGGCGCGGCTGGGATCGGATGGTGCCTGGGCGGCGCATCTGCCGGGGCAGGTGGCGCCGTTTCAGCCCGCAAACATGGGCTTTGCGGTGGATTGGTCGCCCCATATGCAGCGGTATCTGGGCGCGCCGGTCAAGGGGATTGCCCTGCGTGCGGGATCGCAAACCTCACGCGGCGAAATCGTGATCAGCCGCGCAGGCATCGAGGGCGGCGGCATCTATGAGGTGTCGCGCGCCATGCGCGAGGGCGCGCCGTTGCTGCTGGACCTGATGCCTGACCTGACGGCCGAGGATCTGCGCGCGCGGCTGGGCCGCCCGCGCGGCAAGCAAAGCGTGGCCAACCATTTGCGCAAGGCGCTGAAATGGGCGCCCGAGAAACAGGCGCTGCTGATGGAGTTCGCCCGCCCGCTGCCCGACGATCTGGCGCCGCTCATCAAGGCGTTGCCGGTCATTCATCACGGACCGTTACCGATGGATCAGGCGATCTCGACGGCGGGCGGACTGCGCTTTGATGCGCTGGATACCGGCCTTATGCTGAAGGATCGCCCCGGCACGTTTGCGGCGGGCGAAATGCTGGATTGGGAGGCGCCGACCGGCGGCTATCTGATCACGGCCTGCCTTGCCACGGGCCGCCATGCCGGGCGCGCGGCGGCGGATTGGCTGGCACGCTAGACGGTTTCGCCATCGTCCAGTTTTTGCAGAATCGCATCGGCGGTTTGCAGCATCGTCTTGCGTTTATCCTCGTTCATCTTGTCCCAACTGCGATAGATCATGCCCATCCGGTGATTGCCTTCAAACCGGTCCCTGTGCCGGTCAAGAAAATGCCAGTAGAGCGTGTTGAACGGGCAGGCATCTGGCCCTGTCTTGTCTTCCACCGAATACGCGCAAGAGCCGCAATAATCGGACATCTTGTTGATATAATTGCCCGAACTCACATAAGGCTTCGACGCGATGATACCGCCATCGGCCCATTGGCTCATCCCGATGGTATTGGGCGCCTCTACCCACTCGAAGGCGTCGATGTAAACCGACAGATACCATTCATGCACCTCGGCCGGCGCGATGCCGACCAGCAGCGCGAAATTACCTGTCACCATCAGCCGCTGGATGTGGTGCGCATACCCCTCGGATTCGGTCTGGCCTATCGCATGGGCCATGCAATTCATCCGCGTTTCTTCGCCCCAATACATCGCTGGCAGCGCGCGGTCATGGCCCAGCACGTTGCGCGTGGTATAATCCGGCCCCTCGCGGAAATAGAGCCCGCGCACATATTCGCGCCAGCCGATGATCTGGCGGATGAACCCCTCCGCGGCGTTGATCGGAACTTTCCCCTCCTTCCACGCCTGTTCTACGCGCTGGCACACTTCCAAAGGGTTAAGAAGGCCCAGATTCATGTAGGGCGACAGCAGGGAATGATGCAGAAAGGCATCGTCTTGCAGCATCGCATCCTGATAATCGCCGAACCCTTCCAGCAGGTATTTCACGAAGTGGTCGAGCGCGCGCAGCGCCTGACCGCGCGTGACGGCAAAATGAAACGGGCGTAACGTGCCGAAATTACTGGCAAAACGGCCCTCGACCAGTTGCAGGACGTTCTCTGTCACGTCATCGGGGGTGAACTGCATCGGCGCGCTGCGCAGCATGTCGGCCTGCGCCGGTTTGCGGTTGTCGTGGTCGAAATTCCACTTGCCGCCTGCCGGATCATCGCCCTCCATCATCAGCCCGGTCTTGCGCCGCATCTGGCGATAGAAATACTCCATCCGCAGCTCTTTGCGCCCCTCGGCCCATGCGTCAAACTCGTCCAGAGACGCGATAAAGCGGTCATCGGCCAGCAGGTGCACCTTTAGCGGCATCTCCTCCAGCGCGGTGATCAGGCGCCATTCGCCGGGGCTTGTGGCGATCACGTCGCTGGCGCCATGCGCCTCCGCGCGGCGCAAAAGCTCGCCGGGGATCGTGCCGGAGTTGCCTGGATCGTCCAGCTTGGTATAGGCGACGGTCCAACCGTCTGCCTCAAGGCTGGCCGCAAAATGGCGCATGGCGGCCAGCACCAGCGCGATCTTCTTGGGGTGGTGCGGGACATATTCAGTCTCGCCCGCGACTTCGGCCATCACGACGATGTCGCGCGCCTTATCCGCGGCGCAAAGCGCGCTGATCTCCTCGCTCAGCTGGTCGCCCAGAACCAGTACCAGCCGCGGCGCTACCACTCCACGCGCTCGCCCTGCCAGTCGAAGAACTGGCCGCTTTGTCGCGGGCTTAGCCCCTCCAAGACCGACAGCAGGTTATGGGCCGCCTCGTCCGGCGTGACGGTGGGGTGATTGCCGGCGAATTTCGCAGTCAGATCGGTCTGTACCGTGCCGGGGTGCAGCGCGACGCACACGGCCTCGCGGTGGGTGCGTTTCAGCTCGATCGCGGCGGAGTGGATCATCTGGTTCAGCGCGGCCTTGGCGGTGCGGTAAGAGTACCAGCCGCCCATCTTGTTATCGCCAATGGACCCGACGCGCGCCGAAAGGGCGGCGAAACAGCTGGGGCCGTTGCGCGGCAGGCGGTGCAGCGCGTGTTTCATCACCAGCGACGGACCGATGCAATTTACGGAAAATTGGGCGACCATGGCCTGCGCATCCAGCTCTTTCAGCGCCTTTTCCGGGCCGTTGCCGTTCAGCTCCAGCGCGCCGGTGGCAACGAAAATCAGCTGAAATTCACCTTCCACCCGGTCCAGCACCTCCTTGACGCTGGCCTCGTCCGTGATGTCGAGGCCATCGGCACTGCGCGACAGCGCTGTCACCTCGCTGCCGTTTTGTTGCAATTTCGCGGTGATCGCACTGCCGATACCGCCCGAGGCGCCGATGATGAGGGATCTATGTGTCATGCCTGAAAGTGTAGGCGGGCGGCGCGGCGCTTCAACGCCATGCAGATAAAAAAGCGCCTTTTCATCGCGGCGCGCTTTGCGTAACGTGGCGCGCATGAACATGACGCAGCATATCGCCCCTGACGCACACGGCCCGCGCCGTGCGCTGATTGCTGCCCTGCTGCTAAGCCGCCTCTGAGCGTGCCTGCCCGGCGCGAACGCTCAGGGGATGTGCTGTTACGCGCCGGATATCAGACCGGAACCCGCATCAGGACCAAACCCATGACAGTGCCGCATGTATTTCAGCGCAGTGACGTGGCCGCGATCCAGCAACATTTTCAGACGGATAAAAGACAATGACCGATACCAGCACCGACACGAGCAAAGAGCGCGTCTATATCTTCGACACCACCCTGCGCGATGGCGAACAGTCGCCCGGCGCCACCATGACCCACGCCGAAAAGCTGGAGATCGCGCAGCTGCTGGACGAAATGGGCGTCGATATCATCGAGGCCGGTTTTCCCATCGCGTCCGAGGGTGATTTCAATGCCGTGTCCGAGATTGGCAAGCGCTCAAAGGATGCGGTGATCTGCGGGCTGGCCCGCGCCAATCTGCGCGACATCGACCGCTGCTGGGAGGCGGTGAAACATGCGCGCCAGCCGCGGATTCATACCTTTATCGGCACGTCGCCACTGCACCGCGCCATTCCGAACCTGACGCAAGATGAGATGGCCGAGCGGATTCATCAGACGGTCAGCCACGCGCGCAACCTGTGCGACAATGTGCAGTGGTCACCGATGGATGCCACCCGCACCGAATGGGACTATCTGGCCCGCGTCGTCGAGATTGCGATCAAGGCGGGCGCAACCACGGTGAACATTCCCGATACGGTCGGCTACACCGCGCCGGTGGAATCCGCCGATCTCATCCGCCGCCTGATTGCCGAGGTGCCGGGCGCAGACGAGATCATCTTTGCCACCCATTGCCATAACGATCTGGGCATGGCGACGGCCAATTCGCTGGCCGCCGTTGAGGGCGGCGCGCGCCAGATCGAATGCACGATCAACGGTCTGGGCGAGCGTGCCGGCAACACCGCGCTGGAAGAGGTGGTGATGGCGATGAAGGTGCGCGGCGACATCATGCCCTATCGCACGCGGATCGACACGACCAAGATCATGAACATCTCGCGCCGCGTCGCCACGGTTTCCGGCTTTGCCGTTCAGTTCAACAAGGCGATCGTGGGCAAGAACGCGTTCGCGCATGAGAGCGGCATCCATCAGGACGGCATGTTGAAGAACGCCGAGACATTCGAGATCATGCGCCCCGAGGATGTCGGCCTGACTGAAACGAATTTGGTCATGGGCAAGCATTCCGGCCGCGCCGCGCTGCGCTCGAAACTGAAAGAGTTGGGCTATGAGCTGGCCGATAACCAGCTGAACGACGTGTTTGTTCGGTTCAAGGAATTGGCCGACCGCAAGAAGGAGGTCTATGACGAGGACCTGATCGCGCTGGCCAGCACGGACGCCTCCGAAGAGGAGAACCGCCTTGTCATCAAGTCCTTGCGCGTCGTTTGCGGCACCGAAGGACCGCAGACAGCGGCCCTGACGCTGGAAATCGACGGCACGGCGCACAAGACCGAGGCAACGGGCGATGGCCCGGTGGACGCATGTTTCAACGCGGTCAAGAACCTCTTTCCGCATGAGGCGCGGTTGCAGCTGTATCAGGTGCATGCCGTGACCGAAGGGACCGATGCGCAAGCGACCGTTACCGTCAAAATGGAAGAGGGCGGGCGCATCGTGACCGGCCAATCGGCGGATACCGACACGGTCGTTGCCTCGGCCAAGGCATATGTCCACGCGCTGAGCCGGCTGATCGTGCGGCGCGAACGTGCGGGCAGGGATACGCCGGAAGTCAGCTACAAGGACGTGGTATAACGCGCCGGTCCCCCGGCCCAGCCGGGGGACCGGCTAAGATTTTTCGCGAAAAATCTCTGCCAGCATCGCGCGTTGTGCATTATTCCCGGAAGGCGGGGTCAGTCGATAGCGCGGATCAGCTTGCGTTCCAGCACGCGCAGAACTTGGCGCAGGTCCGCGCCGCGCTTCAGGATCTGCCCGTCCATGCCGATCACCGCGTATTGCCCCTGTTTGCCGCGCAGTTTGGGGCGTTTTTCGATCCGGTAGAGCGGGTATTCGGCGGTGCGACGAAACACCGAGAAGACAGCCACGTCGCGCAAGGTCGAAATGCCGTAGTCGCGCCATTCGCCCGCCGCCACCATCCGACCGTAAAGGGACAGGATCACCCCCAGTTCGGTCCGGTGAAATGTCACCCTGTCAGGTGCAGCAAAACTGGGGGAGGGTGACTGAAAACTCATGTTGTCAACAGTTGCGCCGATATCGGGTTAAATCAAGTCCTTATCTGTCGCGTGATTTGCCGCGCCGGCGCATCAGGCGAATTGCCCCTGACAAAACCAGCCGGGGCTGAGCGCTGCGCCATGTGCGTAAAACAGCCACAGCCGCGCGCCGCCTTGCGTGACGATGTCCCAGTAATCGCGCACGCCGCTGCGCCATTCCGGCTCGTCCAGCCACCATTCGGGCGCGATCCGTTCCGGGCCGCGGGCGTCTGACAGATCATGCAGGGCGCCGCGCCAGCGGAATTGCAGGGGCGGGCGGGGGGCGTCATGCGCGGTCACCAATTCAGGCCGCCACAGCAGCAGGGGGCGCGCGTTTGGCGGGCTGGGCCAGCTGCCGGGCGGGGCGGCTTCTGACCATGCGGCGGGCTGAACGCTTGCGCATTTCTCGGGGATGTGGCTGCTGGCCGGATGGCGGCGTGTGATCGCGTCCAGCCCGGTGCGCGCGCCGATGCGCCCGATCAGGTCCTCCAGCGCGGTGTCGCGTGCGGCGCGGTTGCGCGCGGCGTTGGTGGCGTCCAGATGCCCGGCGGGGCGGGCGCTGTGCAACGGCTCGGTCCTTGTGGCCTCAAGCCGCAGGACGTCAATGCCGTACCCTGCATCCAGATCGTCCAGCTTCAGGGCGAAAAGCGGTGCGATACGTTCAGGCAGGTCCGCGGGCCGGGCAAGGCCGATTTCGACGCAAACCATTGTATCATCACAGCGATACGCCTCCAGCCGGAGGGCGCGGGCGCCCTGGCCTTTGATGCGCAGCATCTCGCACAGGCGGGGGATCAGGCGCCCCAAGGCGGCCTCCACATCCGCGCGCAGGCCGATGGGATCCGGCAGGCTGATCCTTGTGGCAAAGCGGGGCGGGGCGGCATGGGGTGACACCGGTTCGGGCGCGGCGCCCAGCGCCTGATCCATGCGCATCAGCAGCCCCCGGCCAAAGCGCCGCGCCAGCGGGCCGCGCGGCTGGCCGGTCAGCTCGCCAATGCGGCGCAGGCCCAGCCGGGCCAGTGCGGCGGTCGTATCGCCATCCAGACGCAGCGCCGCGACCGGCAGATTTGCCAGCGCCTGCCGTGTCTGACCCGGCGCGGCAATGCGCGGCGCGCTGCCTTGCGCGGCGGTGGCGGGCGCGGTGCCGCCCCGCTCCCAATGGCGGCGCTTGGCGGCGCGGGACCGGGTCGCGCGCGCCTCCTGGTCAATGGCATCGCCGGATCTGTCATGGCCCGCGCCGCGCCCTGCATAACGCGCCAGCGCCCAGGCCGCGCCGGGCGTGTCGGCCAGCCCGCAGATGGCGGCAACGCCCATATCGCCTGCTTCCTCGGCCAGCCCGGCCATCATTGCCGCCTCGCCGCCAAAGAGGTGCGCACAGCCGGTAATGTCCAGCATCAGGGCATCCGGCGGCTGCGCCGCCACCCACGGAGTGTAACGCCCGGCCCAGCGCGTCAGCACGTTCAAAAACGCCGCCTCGGCGTGGATGTTGCGCGTCCGCGTGATCAGCCCGGCGCACATCGCATGGGCATCGCGCGCAGGCTGGCCCACGCGCAGGCCCGCCGCCTCGGCCAGCGGGCACAGCGCGCTGATGATCTGCATCTGGCCGGTTTCCTCCAGCACCGCAAAGGGCGCGCCGTGCAGATCGCCCAAGCGGCGCAGCAGGCGGTCGGCCCCGAGGCGGGGAAACCAGACGGAAAGGATTCGGCGATTGGCCATGACAACCGATTGTTCACTTTTTGTTCCTAAATATCCATTGAAACAAAGCGAGTCGAGTCAT
Organism: Roseovarius dicentrarchi; assembly: GCF_003316635.1. GTDB lineage: Bacteria > Pseudomonadota > Alphaproteobacteria > Rhodobacterales > Rhodobacteraceae > Roseovarius > Roseovarius dicentrarchi. Next base: position 43,503 of record NZ_QNQP01000019.1, read on the forward strand.
TGCCATGTGCAGAATTCATAACAAAAACAGGCCGGGCCGCCGCCACCCGGCCTGCATTTCCGTCAGGTCAGCCGCACCAGATGCGCGTGATTCTGCCTTGCGTGTCGATATCGACGTTCAGCCGCTCTGTCCGGTGATCCATCGTCATCGGGGTGTTCGGGCCCAGCACGCGCACCGGCCGGTTCGGCGCGCTGAAATCATACGCGGTGTGATCCTTTCCCACCCGGTTCGAGTAGGCAGCAGCGCCGCACGCATCGCGGTCCGGGCGGTTCAGGACGGGATCATTGTTCGTGGCGGGCTGGCAGGCGGCCAGCATCAATGCGGCGGGCACGGCCATGCAGGCGGCAAGGGATAAGCGTGACATCAAGAACTCCAAATAAACCACGCACCAAAATGCCAATAAATGCGCAGGTTGCAAGCCAAGCGGCTTTGCGTTGTTGAAACCAGTCGGCATTTCGCCCAATGTCCGGCGGGACAAACGACGCGAAGATAAAGGATCCTATCATGCGCACAACAGCAGCGGTGGCCTTGGAGGCCGGCAAACCATTGGAAATCATGGAGGTCAATCTGGATGGCCCCCGCAAGGGCGAGGTGTTGGTCGAAATCAAGGCGACCGGTCTGTGCCATACGGACGAATTCACCCGTTCGGGCGACGACCCCGAGGGGATCTTTCCCGCCATTCTGGGCCATGAGGGCGCGGGCGTCGTGATCGAGGTGGGCGAGGGTGTGACATCGCTGGAAGTGGGCGATCACGTCATCCCGCTTTATACACCCGAATGCCGCGAGTGCGAATACTGCCTGAACCCCAAAACCAACCTTTGCCAGTCGATCCGCACGACCCAGGGCGCCGGGCTGCTGCCTGACGGCTCTACCCGGTTTTCCATGCTCGATGGCACGCCGATCCATCACTACATGGGCTGCTCGACCTTCGCCAATCATACGGTTGTGCCTGAAATCGCGCTGGCCAAGGTGCGCAAGGACGCGCCGTTCGACAAGATCTGCTATATCGGCTGCGGCGTGACCACCGGCATCGGCGCGGTGATCAACACGGCCAAGGTAGAAATCGGCAGCCGCGCCATTGTGTTTGGCCTTGGCGGCATCGGCCTGAACGTCATTCAGGGCCTGCGCCTGGCTGGCGCCGATCAGATCGTCGGCGTTGATCTGGACCCCAGCAAAAAGGAAATGGCGACGCGCTTTGGCATGACCGATTTCGTCAACCCGAAGGACGTCAAGGGCGACATGGTCGGACACCTGGTCGAGCTGACACGCGGCGGGGCCGATTACACCTTCGATGCCACCGGAAACGTGGGCGTGATGCGTACCGCGCTTGAGGCTGCGCACAAGGGCTGGGGCGAGAGCATCATCATCGGCGTGGCGCCTGCGGGCGCCGAAATCTCCACGCGCCCCTTCCAGCTGGTCACTGGCCGCACCTGGAAAGGCACCGCGTTCGGCGGCGCGCGAGGCCGTACGGACGTGCCGAAAATCGTCGATTGGTACATGGACGGCAAGATCGAGATTGATCCGATGATCACGCACATCCTGAAGCTGGAAGAGATCAACAAGGGCTTTGAGATGATGCACGCGGGCGAGAGCATCCGCAGCGTGGTCGTGTACTAAATCCTGACCATCCAGCGCATTTTCAAGGCGGCCCCATCGGGCCGCCTTTTTCGTGCAATCCGCACGCTCTTGCGCTGCGCGTCCCGTGGCATAGGTTTACCGCCAGCGCATAATTTGAAAGGAGCCACCGCAATGGCCGACACACCCTACACCCCGCCCGATGTCTGGACATGGGCGCCCGGCAATGGCGGCAAATTCGCCAGTACCAACCGCCCGACCGCCGGCGCCACCCATGCGCAGACGCTGCCCGAGGGCAAGCACCCCTTTCAGCTGTATTCCCTGGCCACCCCGAACGGCGTCAAAGTGACCGTCATGTTCGAAGAGTTGCTGGCCGCGGGCCATGACGCCGAATACGACGCATGGGTGATCGACATAGGCGAAGGGGATCAGTTCGGCAGTGGCTTTGTCGAAATCAACCCAAACTCCAAAATCCCCGCATTGCTTGATCGCACGGGTGACGCGCCGCTGCGCGTGTTCGAATCGGGCAGCATCCTGCTGCATCTGGCCGAAGCATTTGGCGCCTTCCTGCCCGCGTCAGGCCCGCAGCGCACCGAGGTGATGAACTGGCTGTTCTGGCAGATGGGCAGCGCCCCCTATCTGGGCGGCGGTTTCGGCCACTTCTACGCCTATGCGCCTGAAAAGTATCAATATCCGATCGACCGCTTCACCATGGAGACGAAACGCCAGCTGGATGTGCTGGACCGGGCCCTCGCCGACAGAACCTATATCGCAGGTGATGACTACAGCATCGCGGATATCGCGATCTGGCCGTGGTATGGCCAGCTGGCGCTGGGGCGGCTCTATGGCGAGGCGGCGACATTTCTTGATATCGCCAGCTATGAAAACCTGATGCGCTGGGCTCAGGCGATTGACGCGCGCCCCGCCGTGCAGCGTGGTCGCATGGTCAACCGCAACTTCGGAGAGCCGGAAACGCAGCTGCATGAACGTCACGCCGCGTCGGATTTCGACACCCGGACACAGGACAAGATCGGCGACCAGTAGGCGCTACTGATTGGCGCGGGCGACAATATCGCCCGCGTTCCGCTGCCGGATCGGCACATCGGCGCGCAGCTTCCAGTCGTATTTGGTATCGTTGCGCACATGATCCCAGTGCAGAAAGCCGCCCGTGCGCCATGGGTCCAGCACAATCCCGTTTTTCCACGAATCGCCACGCGCGAACACCACCGCTGTCGAATGTTCCAGCCGAAACGGATTGTCTGCATTGGCCACAAGCCGGTTGAATTGCAGCGTGGCGTATCGCGCATGGGTCATCCGCGTCTGGATGTCACGCGCCCAATGATAGCAAAGGCCGCGCGGCTTCAGGCCGATATTCACCTTTGTATTATGCACCAGCGGCCCGTCGACGATCTGGTACTCGCGGCGCAGCGTATCGCCGACATCATAGGCCATGCGCGCGGCGCGCGCCGCCTCTGCCGGGTCCACGTCCGGCCCCAGCGCCAGAAGCGCGGCCTGCAATCCCGCCACATCGCGGTCGCTCGTCTCTACCGGGGTGCCGCCGCACCCCGCCAGCAGCGCCGCCGCGCCCGCGCCCAGAAGTATCGCTCGTCTCGTGCTCATGCTGTGCCTCTGCCCTCTGCGTTTGCGCCTTGTTCTAATCGCGCTGCGCTGCCGGTGCCAGCCCCCGCATCTTTCATCTTCCTGAAAATACTTCCGCCGGAGGCGCTCTGCCCCGCCTACAATGCGCAGGTGGCTTTCGCCTTGGCGCGCGATAGGGCATGTAAGGGAAAAACAGGAGCTTGCCGATGTCTGACCGTGATCGCACCCCCCTTCTGGCCGTCCTCATCGACGCGGATAACACCTCGCCCAAATGGACAAAGGCCATCTTTGACGAGATTGCCGGCATCGGGGAAGCCTCCGTGCGTCGCTGTTACGGTGATTTTTCATCGCAGCAGATGAGCGGCTGGAACAAGGTGCAGGCCGAATTCGGACTGGTGCCGCACCACCAGCCGGCAAATACCGTGGGCAAGAATGCCAGCGACATCGCACTGGTCATTGATGCCATGGATTTGATGCATTCGGGCCGCTTCGACGGGTTCGTGCTGGTGTCGTCCGACAGTGATTTCACCCGCCTTTCCAGCCGCATCCGCGAGCAGGGGCTGGATGTCTTTGGCATTGGCGCCAAAAAGACGCCGGCGGCGTTCCGGCAGGCCTGCAAGCGGTTCATCTATCTGGAAAACCTGGGCGGCGGCACGCCCGAGGATACGCCCAGCAAGCCCGCCGGCCAGAACCTGACCGAGGCGCGCGATCTGTTGTTCAAGGCGATGGACAGCATCGACCAGGACAGCGATTGGTACGCGCTGGGCCGGCTGGGCCAGCAGATGACCACCGCCAACCCCGATTTCGACACCCGCAGCTATGGCCACAAGAAGCTGAGCGATCTGATCGCCGCGATCAAGGTGCTGGAGACGCGCCGCGAGGGCAATCAGCTGATGGTGCGGCGGATGGACTGACGCGCTGCATTCTGGACAAGCGCGGCCCCCTGTGACACATCACACCCGACCAAGGAGCGCGCCATGACCATCACCCGTTTTGCCCCATCGCCCACCGGCTATATCCATGTCGGCAACCTGCGCACCGCGCTGATGAACTATCTCATTGCGCGCAAGGCGGGCGGCACCTTCATCCTGCGCATCGACGATACCGACCCGATCCGCAGCAAGGAAGAATACGTCGACGCGCTGAAGGAGGATCTGGAGTGGCTGGGCCTGCACTGGGACCGGGTCGAGCGGCAGTCCGAGCGGCTGGACCGCTACCATGATGCCGCCGAGAAACTGCGCGACATGGGCCGGTTTTACGAGGCGTTCGAAACCCCGACCGAGCTGGACCTGAAGCGCAAGAAACAGCTGAACATGGGCCGCCCGCCGGTATATGACCGCGCTGCGCTGAGCCTTGATGAGGCGGCCCGCGACAAGCTGCGCGCCGAGCGGGGGGCGGGCGTCTGGCGGTTCAAGCTGGATCAGCAGCGCATTGAATGGAACGACGGCGTGCTGGGCGATATCAGCATTGATGCCGCATCGGTCAGCGATCCGGTGTTGATCCGCGGCGACGGGCAGGTGCTCTATACACTGGCGTCGGTGGTGGATGACACCGACATGGGCGTGACGCATATCGTGCGCGGCTCGGACCACGTGACCAACACCGCCACGCAGATCCAGATCATCGAGGCGCTGGGCGGCAGCATCCCGCAATTCGCGCATCACTCGCTGCTGACCGGCCCGCAGGGCGAATCGCTGTCCAAGCGTCTGGGCACGCTGTCCCTGCGCGATCTGCGCGCCCAGGGGGTAGAGCCTGCCGCGCTGCTCAGCCTGATGGCGCGGCTGGGGTCGGCCGACCCGGTCGAGCTGCGTACCGATATGGACGCACTGATCGACGGATTCGACATCTCGCGCTTTGGGTCGGCGCCGACGAAATTCGACGTGAACGACCTGTTCCCGCTGACCGCGCATTATCTACAAGGGCTGGATTACCAGACCGTCAAGCCGCGCATCGCCGAACTGGGCGTGCCGGAGGATCTGGCGCCGCAATTCTGGGCGGTCGCGCGCGACAATATCACGACCTTGGGCGATCTGGATGCGTGGTGGGCCATGTTCCGCGACGGGGCCGAGCCGGTGATCGACGACGAGGATGCCGAATTCATCGTCACCGCCATGACCCTGCTGCCCGAAGGGCCGCTGGACGAGGGCAGCTGGGCTGCATGGACCACCGCGGTCAAGGAAGAAACCGGTCGCAAGGGCAAGCAGCTGTTCATGCCGCTGCGCAAGGCGCTGACGGGGCAGGCACACGGGCCGGAAATGGCGCAGGTTCTGCCGCTGCTTCAGGTGATCCGCGCGCGCGGCTAAGCGCGGCGCATCTGGACGCCCAGCCGGTCCAGCGCGGCATCGACGGTGTCGCGCTCCTCGCCGCTCAGGCGGCAGGCACGCGGGTAACGCGGGTCGGCGCGGTCATCCAGAACGGGCGCGTCCCATCCATCGGTGGTGTCGAAAAAATGCTGCGCGCCGGCGGTGCCGAATTCGCGCAGGTATCCCTGCACGACCACGTCGATATAGCTGAGCAGCAGATGATGCCCGGCGCCCGGTTGCGGGCTGTCCGGCACGGCATAAACCGCAATTTGTGGCCTGTGGGGCAGGGGGTGATCCACCATGTGTTCGGCAGGCAAGCGGTCATAGGCGCCCTCGCGGATGTCCAGTGCGTGCCAATCGGCATCCGGCACCGGCGCGATCAGCCCATCGATCCAGCCTGCGTCGTCGCGGGCGACAGACAGGAACGCCACGTCGCGCAGGTTGGTCGGGCGCCACGTGCGGCGCCAGCCGTTCAGCCGGGCGGGATGCGCATCCTTGAAGGCATGCGTGTCGCGGTTCACAAGGCTGCCGTAACCAAAGAAATAGGCATGTGCGGGCAGTGACATTGCGGTGCTTTCTTATGATCAAGTCCAAAACGTCGCGCAATGACCGGCCAATTTCAAGGGGCGCGGCCCGCAATTTCTCTTGCTGCGCGGCGCGCGGTGTACTACGGTCCACAATGATTGGATTGGGAGAACCGGCAACCGCCGGTGCCGAAGGAGCAACCGCCCCGGAAACTCTCAGGCGAACGGACCTGTTCAATCATCAGACTCTGGAGAGTGCCCCGCCAGCGGGGCCGCCGAAGGGATAGCGATCTCAGGCCAAAGGACAGAGGGGGCATCGTGGCGCAGTCCGAACGCGGACACCTGCGCCTTTGCGATGCCGTAGTTGATTCCCGTCAACCCGGCAGCCATGACAGGAGGCTGGGATGAGCGACCTAAAGACGACCGTGCTGAACGCGCTGCACCGCGAACTGGGCGCCAAAATGGTGCCGTTCGCAGGCTATGACATGCCCGTGCAGTACCCTATGGGCGTGATGAAGGAACACCTGCATTGCCGCGCGCAAGCCGGTCTGTTCGACGTCAGCCATATGGGCCAGGTCGTGATCACGGCCCCCGGCGGATATGCCGAAATTGCCGCCGCGATGGAGGCGTTGGTGCCGGTCGATGTGGCCGGGCTGGCCGACGGGCGGCAGCGCTATGCGATGTTCACCAACGCCGTCGGCGGAATTGAGGACGATTTCATGATCGCGCGGCGCGGCGAGGAAATGTTCGTTGTGGTCAATGCCAGCCGCAAGGACGTCGATTTGCCGCGCATGACCGATGCGATGACCGGCTGCGACGTGCGCGAGGTCACCGACCGTGCCCTGCTGGCGCTGCAAGGACCAGACGCCGAAGCGGTGCTGGAGGCGCTGGTGCCGGGCGCGGCGGCGATGCGGTTCATGGATATCGCCGTGCTGCCGTCGGATTACGGCGAGCTGTGGCTGTCCCGCTCAGGGTACACCGGCGAAGATGGCTATGAGATTTCTGTCGAAGACAGCCGCGCCGAAGACTTGGCGCGCGCGCTGCTGGCGCATGACGCGGTCGCGCCTGTCGGGCTGGGTGCGCGCGACAGTCTGCGGCTGGAGGCGGGTCTGTGCCTTTATGGCAATGACATTGACGCAGGCACCACCCCGGTCGAGGCCAATCTGGGCTGGGCGATCCAGAAGGTGCGCCGCTCGGGCGGCAAGCGCGCGGGCGGGTTTCCCGGCGCGGATGTGATCCTGCCGCAACTGGTGTCAGGCGCTGAACGCCGCCGCGTTGGACTGTCGCCCGAGGGCCGCGCGCCGATGCGCGCCGGTACGCCGCTGTTTGCGGATGAGACGGGTGACACCGCGATCGGCACCATCACATCCGGCGCGTTTGGCCCCAGCATCGAGGCGCCGATGTCGATGGGCTATGTCACCAGCGATCTGGCAGCGTCCGGAACGGTGGTTTACGGTGAGGTCAGGGGCAAGCGTTTGCCTGCGACCGTGGTGGCGCTGCCCTTCAAGGCTGCAAACTTCAAACGTTGATACCCAAAAGGGAGATCCCAAGGCATGAAATTTACCGAAGAACACGAATGGCTGCGCGTCGAAGATGATCTGATCGTCGTTGGCATCACCGAACACGCGGCCGAGCAGCTGGGCGATATCGTCTTTGTCGAGCTGCCCGAAGTTGGCACCGAAGTGGTGAAGGATGACGATGTCGTCGTCATCGAAAGCGTCAAGGCGGCCAGCGACATTCTGGCGCCGATCGACGGCGAGATCGTCGAAGTGAACGAATTGCTGACCGATACGCCCAGCACGGTGAACGAGGATGCCATCGGCAAGGGCTGGATGTTCAAGATCAAGGCCGACGACATGAGCCAGCTGGACGACATGATGGACGAGGCCGCCTACAAGAAATTCATCGGCTAGGTGCCTGCCACCTGCCGGGGAGCCTCCGGCGGGAATATTTTTGGAAAGATGAAAGAGGGCGGGGCGCCAATGCGGCCTGCCCGGTTTCCCGAACCTGTTGGAGTGTGACATGACATTCGAGCCTACCGACTATCTGCCGTATGATTTTGCCAACCGGCGCCATATCGGTCCCTCGCCCGAGGAGATGACCGAGATGCTGAATGTGCTGGAGGTTGACAGCCTTGATACGCTGATCGACCGCGCGGTGCCCAAGGCAATCCGGCAAAAAGAGCCGCTGGATTTTGGCAAGGCCATGTCCGAGCGCGAATTGCTGCACCACATGCGCCAGGTTGCGGGCAAGAACAAGGTTCTGGTGTCGCTGATCGGCCAAGGCTATCACGGCACGGTGACGCCGCCGGCAATCCAGCGGAACATCTTTGAGAACCCGGCCTGGTACACCGCCTACACGCCGTATCAGCCTGAAATTTCGCAAGGACGCCTTGAGGCCCTGCTGAACTTCCAGACGATGATCAGCGACCTGACCGGGCTGGAGATTGCCAACGCCTCGCTGCTGGACGAGGCGACAGCCTGCGCCGAGGCGATGACGACGGCGCAGCGCGTGGCGAAATCCAAGGCCAAGGCGTTCTTTGTCGACCGCGACTGCCATCCGCAGAATATCGCGCTGGTGCAGACCCGCGCCGCGCCTTTGGGCATCGAGGTGATCGTCGGCAACCCGGACAGGATGGAGGCGGACAAGGTATTTGGCGCGCTTTTCCAGTACCCCGGCACATATGGCCATGTGCGTGATTTTACCGATCATATCGCCGATCTGCACAAACACGGCGCCATCGGCATCGTGTCCGCCGATCCGCTGGCGCTGACCCTGCTTAAAGAGCCGGGCGCAATGGATGCCGATATTGCCATCGGCAGCACCCAGCGGTTTGGCGTGCCGCTTGGTTATGGCGGACCGCATGCGGCCTACATGGCCTGCCGGGATGCGTACAAGCGCGCGATGCCGGGGCGTTTGGTGGGTGTGTCGATCGACAGCCACGGCAACCGCGCCTACCGCCTGGCCCTGCAAACACGCGAGCAGCATATCCGCCGCGAAAAGGCCACCAGCAACGTGTGCACCGCGCAGGCGCTGCTGGCTGTCATGGCGTCGATGTATGCCGTGTTCCACGGGCCCAAGGGCCTGAAGGCGATTGCGCAGCGCATCCACCGCAAGACGGTGCGTCTGGCCAAGGGGCTGGAGGCGGCCGGATTTCAGGTGGACCCGCAGGCGTTCTTTGACACGATCACCGTTGATGTCGGGCCATTGCAGGCCGCGGTCATGAAATCGGCGCTGGACGAGGGAATCAACCTGCGCCGCGTCGGCGAGACGCGTGTTGGCATCGCGCTGGACGAATGCACGCGCACCGAAAACATCGAAAGCGTCTGGCGCGCCTTCGGCATTGTGCATGAAGACAATGATTTCAGCCCCGAATACCGCGTTCCGGACAAGATGCACCGCACCTCGGATTTCCTGACGCATCCGGTCTTCCACATGAACCGGGCCGAGACGGAAATGATGCGCTACATGCGCCGCCTGGCCGACCGCGATCTGGCGCTGGACCGTGCGATGATCCCGCTGGGCAGCTGCACGATGAAGCTGAACTCGGCCGCGGAAATGATGCCGGTCAGCTGGCGCGAATTTTCGCGGATGCATCCGTTTGTGCCGCGCGATCAGGCTGAAGGCTATCACGAACTGATCGACGATTTGAGCGCCAAGCTGTGCGATATCACCGGCTATGACGCGATTTCGATGCAGCCAAACTCGGGCGCGCAGGGCGAATATGCAGGGCTATTGTCCATCGCCGCCTATCACCGCGCAAACGGGCAGGGCGATCGCAATGTCTGCCTGATCCCGACCAACGCGCATGGCACCAACCCGGCCAGCGCCAATATGGTTGGCTGGAAGGTGGTGCCGGTCAAGTGCAACGCGCGCGGCGATATCGACATGGACGATTTCCGCGCCAAGGCCGAAAAGCATTCGGACAAACTGGCCGGCTGCATGATCACCTATCCCAGCACGCATGGCGTGTTCGAGGAAACGGTGATCGACGTGTGCAAGATCACGCATGACCACGGCGGTCAGGTCTATATCGACGGGGCCAACATGAACGCCATGGTCGGGCTGTCGCGGCCCGGCGATCTGGGCGGCGATGTCAGCCACCTGAACCTGCACAAGACGTTCTGCATCCCGCATGGCGGCGGCGGTCCCGGCATGGGGCCGATCGGGGTAAAATCGCATCTTATCCCGCATCTGCCGGGCCATCCGCACACGGGGGGCGTTGAGGGGCCGGTATCGGCCGCGCCATTCGGTTCGCCCTCGCTGCTTCCTATTTCCTGGGCGTATATCCTGATGATGGGCGGCAAGGGGCTGACGCAGGCAACGCGCGTGGCGATCTTGAACGCCAACTACATCGCCAAGCGGCTGGAGGGGTCGTATGGCGTTCTGTACAAGGGCGAGAATGGCTATGTCGCGCATGAATGCATCCTTGATACGCGCCCCTTTGCAGATTCGGCGCATATTACCGTGGATGACATTGCCAAACGCCTGGTCGATTGCGGTTTCCACGCCCCGACCATGAGCTTCCCGGTGTCGGGCACGCTGATGGTTGAGCCAACGGAAAGCGAGACCAAGGCCGAGCTGGACCGGTTCTGCGACGCGATGCTGGCGATCCGGCAGGAAATCCGCGACGTCGAGGAGGGCAAGATTGATGCGGAGAATAACCCGCTGAAGAATGCCCCGCACACGATGGAGGATCTGGTCCGTGACTGGGATCGTCCGTACACGCGCGAGCAGGGATGCTTCCCCCCCGGCGCGTTCCGGGTGGACAAGTATTGGCCGTCGGTCAACCGTGTTGATAACGTCTATGGCGACACCAATCTGGTCTGCACCTGCCCGCCGATGGAGGATTACGCCGAAGCCGCAGAATAGCATTCTGCGATCGTCTGAATGACACGGAGAAGCGGGCCGCACTGGCCCGCTTTTTCATTTAGCGGGGGCGTTCATGGCTACTCTCTGGCGCGCAGGACTTGCGCAGGGCTGGCCGCAAGGGGCCGGAGCGCGAAGATCAGGGCCGTCGCCAGCGTCACCAGAATGCCTGCGATCACGATCAACAGCGCGGGCGCCCATAGCAGGGTATAGCGGATCTCCAGCACATAAAGGCTGACCGCCCAGCCGCCCAAGGCGCCGGCCCCGATGGCGACGATCCCTGCCGCGCTGCCCAGCAGGATCGCGCGTATGGCAAGGCTGGCCAGAATACGCGCGCGCGACGCGCCCAGAGTTTTCAGAATGGCGGCCTCGTATATACGTGCCCGCTGATCCGCCGCTGCCGCGCCGATCAATACCAGAAACCCGGTCAGAAGAGTGGCAGACGCGCCCCACGAGGTGGCGGCGGCCAATCCGCCCAGCAACTCGGACACGCGGTCAATCGCGCTGCGCACTGAAATGCCGGTGACGTTTGGAAACGCCTCGGACACGCGGCGCAGGATGCGCGCCTCGGCCTCCTGCTCGGCATAGACGGTGGCGATGGCGCTGTGCGGCGCGCCCTCCAGCGCGGCGGGGTTCATCACCATGATGAAGCCGATGCCGGCGGTGGAAAAATCAACCTCGCGCAGGCTGGTCAGGGTTGCCGTGATGTCGCGGCCCAGAATGTTGACGGTTATGTCATCGCCAAGGGCCAGCCCCATTTCGCGCGCCTCTTCGGCGGCAAAGCTGACTTGCGGCGGGCCGTCGTAATCTGCCGGCCACCACGTGCCGGTCTCAAGCGGGCCGCCTGCCTCGGCGGCATAGCTGACGCCGCGGTCGCCATTCAGTACCCAATGATCGCCGGCTACCTCGGCCGCATCCCGCCCGTTGATCTGGGTGATGATGCCGCGCAGCATCGGCGCGCTGTCCACCTTTGAAACCGCCGGATCGCCCAACGTGATCTGCATGAATTCCGGCATCTGGTCTGCTTGCAGGTCGATGAAAAAGAACGATGGCGCCCGCCCCGGCAGATCGTTCGAGATCGAGCCGCGCAGCGTGCCGTCAATCTGGCCGACCGCCGCCAGCACCGCCAGCCCAAGCCCCAGCGACAGCATCGCAGGCGCTGCCGTGCTGCCCGGCCCGCCGATGGCCGCCAGCGCCCAGTGCAATGCAGGTCGCCCCCGCGCCCAAGGGCGCGCCATACGCGCCAGCACCCGCAGCAGCGCCGCCGCAAACCACAAGATTGCCAGCGCGCCGATGATGCCGCCCGCCGTCCACAGGGTCAGCGCAAGGTTGCCGGAAAACCATGCAGCCACCGCCAGAAGCGCGGCCAGAAGCAGCGCGATGATTGCCAAAAACGGCCAGCGGGGCAGGGCGCGCCCATCGGCGCCGCCGTCGCGAAACAGGCTGGCCGCGCGGATGTCCTGCACCCGTGACAGCGGCGCGAGGGTAAAGATCAACACGGCAAGTGCGCCGTAAATCAAAGCCTCGACCATTGGCATCGGGTAGAAGGCAAAGATGGCCGGCACCGGCAGATAGGCCCCGATCACCGGCGCGAGCAGAACCGGAAGCCCGGCGCCCAGCAGGACGCCCGCGATCAATCCCAGCACGGCCAGGACACCAATTTGAATAAAATACATGGCCAGAATTGTTGCGCGATCTGCGCCCAGCGTGCGCAAGGTGGCGATCGTGGCGGTTTTGGATGCCAGATAGGCGCGCAAGGCCGCGGATATGCCAACGCCGCCCACCGCCAGACCGCTGAGGCCGACCAGCACCAGAAAGGCGCCCAGCCGATCGACAAACGCGGCGATACCGGGCGCGCCGTTGCGTGCGTCGCGCCACGCGATGCCGCTGGTGCCCAGCGCCTCATTTGCGGCTGCCTCAAGCGCGGCCAGATCGGCACCATCGGGCAGATCCAGCCGGTAACGCGTGCTGAACAGCGTGCCCGCCTGTAGCAGGCCGGAGGCTTGCAACGCGGTCGTGCGCACCATGCTGCGCGGCCCGAGGGCAAAGCCGGACGCGGCGCCATCCGGTTCGTCCACCAGCGCGGCCATCAATATGAACTCCTGACCGCCAAGCCGGAATGTGTCGCCGGGTGCCAGTGCCAGCCGCGCGATCAGCTGCGGCGCCATGACGCCGCCGGGCAGGCCGTCCTGCCCGTCCAGCGCCGCCGCCAGCGGCATAGCAGGGTCCAGCCCGATCGTGCCGGTCAACGGATAGGCGTCATCGACCGCCTTGACCTGCGTCAGCGCGCGGTCGCCATCTGGCGCCACGGCCAGCGACCGGAAATCGACGATTTCCGAGATGGCATCGGCGTGGCCTTCCATCCATTCCCGCTCGGCCACGTTCGCAAAGCGGTATGTCAGCCCGATTTCCGCATCGCCGCCCAGCAGGATCGCGCCCTTGTCCGCCAGCCCGGCCTCGATACTGGCGCGGATCGTGCCAACTGCGGCAATCGCGGCCACCCCCATGATGATGCAGGCCAGCAGGATGCGAAACCCCGCCAGCCCGCCGCGCAGCTCGCGCCGGGCCAGACGTGCAGCGACGGACAGGGTCATGCCGGCTGGCTTTCGTCGATGCGGCCATCGCGCAACGACACCACACGGCTGCACCGCGCGGCCAGTTCCGGGTCATGCGTCACCAGGATCAATGTCGCGCCATGTTGCGCGCTCAGGTCGAAAAGCAGCTCGATAATGGCCGCGCCGGTGACGCCGTCCAGATTGCCGGTCGGCTCATCCGCCAGAATCAGACGGGGCCGGGGGGCAGTGGCGCGGGCCAGCGCGACGCGCTGCTGTTCGCCGCCGGACATTTGCGACGGGTAGTGACCTGATCGCGCGGAGAGGCCCACGGCATCCAGCTGCGCCCCGGCGCGGGCGCTGGCATCGGAAACGCCGACCAGCTCCAGCGGCACGGCGACATTTTCCAGCGCGGTCATGGTCGGGATCAGGTTGAAGGACTGAAAAACCACCCCCATCGCGCCCCGCCGCAGGCGCGACAGCGCATCCTCGCCCAAGCTGTTCAGATCATGGCCCAGCGTTGTCACGCGCCCCGCGCTGGCCCGCTCAAGCCCGCCGATCAGCATCAGCAGCGACGATTTGCCTGACCCGGACGGGCCGATCAGCGCCAGCGTTTCGCCGGGCGCGACATCCAGTGAAATATCCTTGAGGATCTCGACCTGCCCCGTGCCGGACCTAAGTGTCAGACCAGCACGTTGTAACGACACAATAGAGGAGGTCATGGGATGCGCCTGTTGATAAAGGATTTAATGACATATGGGGCCGCCGTCCTGCGGGGCAAGGCGCTGTTGCCCGCTCTTTTGCTGATGGCCTTGATGTCTGGTGGCGCCCGTGCCGCGGACGAGCTGCGCGTGATGACATTTGGCGACAGCCTGACGGCCGGATACGGCCTGCCGAGGGACGAGGGGTTTGCCGCGCAGCTGAGCGTCTGGTTGCGCGAGAATGGCACACCGAATGGCGTTCCCGTGCGGCTGATCAACGCATCCGTGTCGGGCAGCACCACGGCGGGGGGCGTGCGGCGAATCGACTGGGCGCTGGGCGACATGCCCGACGCGATGATCGTCGAACTCGGTGGAAACGACTTGCTGCGCGGGGTCGATCCGGCAGAAACACGCGCGAACCTGAATACGATCCTGTCCAAGGCCCATGAAAACGACATCGAGGTGCTGCTGGTTGGCCTGATTGCCAAGGACAATTACGGACCGGACTACCGCGCGGCGTTCAACGCGATCTATCCGGAATTGGCCGAAAAATACGGCACCCTGCTGATGCTGGATTTCTTTGCCGCACTGCCGCAGGCGATGGAGGCGCAGGCGCCATATGTGCAGGCCGATGGCACCCATCCCAATGCCAAGGGCGTCGCGCTGATCGTCGCAGACGTGGGACCGAAAGTGCAGGAGCTGATTGCCCGAAGCCTTGAGAATGCAGAGTAAATAACAACACGCAGCCACGAAAAAGGGGCCCCGCGGGGCCCCGATTTACCACTTATCTAACGCAGGCTTATGCCAGTGCGATGTTCGAGGCCGACTCGCGGCCGTCACGGCCTGCTTCGATGTCGAATGTCACTTTCTGGTCGTCTGCCAGACCGGTCAGGCCGGCGCGCTCGACTGCGGAGATGTGCACGAACACGTCCTTGCCGCCACCCTCAGGTGCGATGAAGCCGAAGCCTTTTGTTGCGTTGAACCATTTCACGGTGCCATTGGCCATATCCGTAACTCCTTGGTGTTTGCTGCCCGCGTTGGTGCGGCAGCCCGGCTAGTCAGTGCAAGATCGAGTGCCTGTGCCGTAAGGAGCAGATGGTCGATAGTGGTAACGTCGCAAAATGCAATATGGACCATATTTGCCGATTTTGCAAGCCCTAACGCTCCGCGTGTCTCCGGCGCAAATCCCGCAATGCGGCGCGGGGCAGGCGCCGCAGCACAAGCAGGCACAGGCCGGGATATTCCACCTCGCCTGCCAGCAGGCGCAGATACGCGCCCTTGACCACGGACGACCGACCAAAAGCGCGCCGAAACAGCGGGTTCAGGCGGGGCGCAAAAATCAGCGGCCGCAGCCAGACGGCCATGCGCAGCCCCCGGTGCAACGGCCCCAGCGCCCGCCGGTAAAGTCGCAGCGCGCCCTGCGGTTTGCCTGCGGCAATAGCGCGCGCCGCCGCGTCGCCCGCCGCCGCGCCGGACTGCCAGGCCAGCGCAATCCCCTCGCCGGTGATGGGGTCGACCAGACCCGCCGCATCCCCGGCCAGCAGAACCGCCCCCCGGCCCGGCACGCGCTTGAAATCCCCGAACGGCAGGAAATGCCCCTTGACGGCGCACTCGGCGCCATCGCCAAGGTCCGTGCGATACTGCGCCAGTCGCCCCTTCATATCCGGGTTTGGCGCCTGCAACCCGCCAACGCCGATGGTCGTGCTGCGCAGCTTGGGAAAGCGCCAGCCATAGCCCCATTTTGCCGCGTCAAAATCAATCCGAATTGTCTCGGTTGCGGGGCCGGACGGTGCCTCGACCTCCAGGGCAAAGCCGATTCGTTCAGGATCGAACGCCCGTCCGAACAGCGCGCGCGCCACGATGCTGGTTACCCCATCCGCCCCGATCAGGATCTGGCCGGTCAGCACGGCCCCATTAGCCAGCGTGACCCTGGGGCTGTCCACGTCCAGATGCGCGATACGCTGGCCGGTGAAATTGCTGGCACCGGAGCCAAGCGCAAGGTCAAGCAGATGCGCGTCCATGTCGCGGCGCATCGTCAGATACAGCCTTGGGGTGTTCTGAACCGCGCCCAGCCGCGTGCCGCCTGCATGGAAGGCGATTCTGTCATGCGGCTGGAACAGATCAGGGCTCAGATCGCCGCCAAAGATCTGGCGGTACTGCGTCCGGGCACGGCCCGTCACCAGCCCGCCGCACAATTTGTCGCGCGGAAACGCGGCCTTGTCGATCAGCGCGGCACTCAGCCCCGCGCGGCGCGCGGTCATTGCCGCGGCGCACCCGGCAGGCCCGGCGCCGACAATGAGGACATCAAAATTTTGCGATCCGCCAGACATTCAACAGGCTTTAGGCGGTTTTGCCGCACCTTGAAAGATACCTTGAGCCGCGCACCGGCTGGAAAAACCGTGATCCACGCAAAACGCGCGCCCGATGAAAGGCGCGCGCCGCAGGAGGGGTTTTTGAATGCCCCGACCCGGATCATGTATATCCGCGTGATTTATCGCGCGAATTTCGCGTGCTTCATCCGCGACGGTTCCACATCGCCGAGGCGCCGGATCTTGTCCTCCTCGTAGTCTTCAAAGTTACCTTCGAACCATTCGACATGACCGTTACCCTCAAACGCCAGCATGTGTGTGCAAATCCGGTCGAGGAAGAAACGGTCGTGCGAAATGACCACGGCGCAGCCGGCAAAATCGACCAGCGCGTCTTCCAGCGCGCGCAGCGTCTCGACGTCCAGATCGTTGGTTGGCTCGTCGAGCAGCAGCACGTTGCCGCCCGAGCGCAAGAGCCGCGCCATGTGAACGCGGTTCCGCTCGCCACCCGACAGAAGCGACACTTTCTTCTGCTGGTCGCTGCCCTTGAAGTTGAAGGCACCGCAATAGGCGCGCGCGTTCACTTCGGCGTCGCCCAGCTTGATGATGTCCTGACCGTCGGCAATCGCCTCCCAGACGTTTTCATTCGGGTCCAGATCGTCGCGCGACTGGTCGACATAGCTCAGATCGACGGTGGTGCCGAACTCGATCGTGCCGGTGTCGGGTTGTTCCTGCCCGGTCAGCATCTTGAACAGGGTTGATTTACCAGCGCCGTTGGGGCCGATGACGCCGACAATGCCGCCCGGCGGCAGCGAGAAGCTGAGATTGTCGATCAGTTTCCTATCGCCATAGGATTTGCTCAGGCCCTCGACCTCGATCACCTTCTGGCCAAGGCGCTGGCCGTTCGGGATGACGATCTGCGCGCGGGCCAGTTTTTCGCGTTCGGACTGGCCGGCCATTTCGTTATAGGCGTTGATCCTTGCCTTGGATTTGGCCTGACGCGCCTTGGCGCCCTGACGAATCCACTCCAGCTCGCGCTCCAGCGTCTTCTGCTTGGACTTGTCTTCGCGCGATTCCTGCATCAGACGCTTGGCCTTTTGTTCCAGCCATGCGGAATAGTTGCCCTCGTAAGGGATGCCGCGGCCGCGATCCAGCTCAAGAATCCAGCTGGTGATGTCGTCCAGGAAATAGCGGTCATGCGTCACGATCAGGATCGTGCCCTTGTAGGCAATCAGGTGCTGTTGCAGCCACGCGATGGTTTCGGCATCGAGGTGGTTGGTCGGCTCGTCCAGCAGCAGCATGTCGGGCGCTTGCAGCAGCAGCTTGCACAGCGCGACGCGGCGTTTCTCGCCGCCCGACAGGCTGGCGATATCGGCATCATCGGGCGGGCAGCGCAGCGCGTTCATGGAAATGTCGATCTGGCTGTCCAGATCCCACAGGTTTTCCGCGTCGATCTGGTCCTGAAGGGTGGTCATCTCCTCCATCAATTCGTCCGAGTAATCCTCGGCGATTTGCATTGCGATTTCGTTAAAGCGTTCCAGCTTGGCCATCTTTTTGGCCACGCCCAGCATGACATTCTCGCGCACGGACAGGGACGCATCCAGCTGCGGTTCCTGCGGCAGGTAGCCGACGGTCGCATCCTTGGCGGCCCAGGCTTCGCCGGTGAAATCCTTGTCCAGACCTGCCATGATTTTCAGCAGGGTCGATTTACCCGAGCCGTTGACGCCGACGACGCCGATTTTCACACCGGGCAGGAAGCTGAGATGAATATTCTCAAAGCACTTCTTGCCACCGGGATAGGCCTTGGACACGTCCTGCATGTGATAGACGTACTGATTGGCTGCCATGATTACTTTCCGTTCTGAAGGGGCCGCATCAATCCGGCCGAGGTTAGCGGTCATGTAACTGTCCGGGCCGGCAATTTCAAATGCTGTTATCACCGGCCGCCGCCGGTCGCTGGACACCCGCAGGCGGCGCGCCCGGTGAAAAAGGCAGCGTGACAGGGCAGGGCAGCGTCCGGTTGGCCCGCAACCAGTCCGCGATCTGCCCCGCGTCCATCGGCCTGGCAATGCCATAGCCCTGTATCATCGGGCATTTGCAGCCGCGCAGGATATCAAGCTGCGCCTGCGTTTCGACGCCTTCGGCGATTACCTGCATGCCCAGGAGCGCGCACATATGGATGACGGCCCGCGTGACGACGCGGGTGCGCGGGTCATGTTCCAGTCGGCACATCATCGAGCGGTCCAGTTTGATCGCATCCAGCTGGGTCGAAGACAGATGCGCCAGCCCGGCATACCCCACGCCGAAATCGTCCAGCGCAACGCGCACGCCCAAGCGGCGCAGCCGGGTGATGGCGGCGGCGTGGTGGCCACCTTCGGCGGTTATGGTCGTTTCCTGCACCTCGACACAGACAGAGGCAGGCGGCAGGTCGCGCGATTGCAGCGCCCAGTCCAGCAGGCCGGGATAATCCGTATCCTCCAGGATCGAGCCGGAGACATTCAGCGACAGGGTCAGATCGCTGAAGCCCTGCTGGCGAAGATCGGCCAGCGCGTCCAGCGCCGCATCCATGGCAAGGTAATCAATTTGGCTCAGCAGTTGTTCCTGCCGTGCCGCTTCCATGAAGTCGGCGGGGCCGAGCAGGCCGCGCACAGGGTGATTCCAGCGCAGCAATGCCTCGCAGCCCGTGATGCAGCCGCGCGCCAGATGCAGGATCGGTTGCAGATGGACGGTGAACTGGCCCTGCTCGATCGCGCGGACCAGATCGCGTGCCAGCTGCCGCTCGGCGCGGTAGCGCGCGCCCAGGTCATCGGTGTACAGAACGGCGCGCCCGCGCCCCTCCTCCTTGGCGGCATAAAGGGCCTGATCGGCCTGCTTGATCAACGCCTCGCCGCCGCATTGCCCCGCGGGCGTCTGGGATAGCGAAGATGAGGCGCCGCACATGCTGGCGCCGATGGAAATGCCGGCCTCCAGCGTGTGGCCCTGCCAGCTGAGCGGTGCGGCGGCGGCGCTCAGGATTTCCGCGGCCCGGCGCATCAGGGTTGCGGTGTCGGGGATGCCGAGGCAAATCAGCAGAAATTCGTCGCCCCCGGTGCGGCAGATCAGATCTCCCGACCGGGTGCATGCCGACAGCGCCCGCGCCACATGGCGCAGAACGCTGTCGCCGGCTGCATGGCCGAGCGTGTCATTGATCTGCTTGAACTTGTCCAGATCCAATTGCAGCACGCCGATGCGGCCAGCGGCGACGCTGTCGCGCACCGGCGCAGAGGCCAGATACCGCGACAGTTTCTTGCGGTTGCCAAGGCCGGTCAGATCATCATGAAAGGCGGCATGTTCCAGATCGTCCTTCAGCTGCACCAGCGCGGTCTGAACGCGCACCTGTTCGCTGATGTCGCGGCACGTG
Organism: Roseovarius dicentrarchi; assembly: GCF_003316635.1. Classification (GTDB taxonomy): domain Bacteria; phylum Pseudomonadota; class Alphaproteobacteria; order Rhodobacterales; family Rhodobacteraceae; genus Roseovarius; species Roseovarius dicentrarchi. The sequence goes on from NZ_QNQP01000019.1 coordinate 63,332, forward strand.
ACGACGACCATTTTCTGCGCATCGTCCGGCCCCATGTCGATCAGGGCGTGGCTTTGCTGATTCCAGAACTTACTGCCGTCGCGGCGCATATGCCGCGTTACGCGATATGTTTTGAACAGCGAACTGTCCGGCAGATAGCGGAACCGGGCCAGATCGGACGCGCTGGGCCGGTCGCGGGGCAGGTTGATGATTTCGGCGGGGTTGCGCCCGCGGATCAGGTCCAGCGACCAGCCCAGCATATCCTCCAGCGCGGGGTTCATCCATAGCATCCGCCCGCGGATATCCAGCAGGGCAATCCCGTCGCGCGCGTGGTCAAGGATCATCCCCGGCAATGTCGTGCCGCCGATTGCGGGCGCCCTGCTCGGCGCCACGCGATCCACGCGCGCGGTGTCCGTGCCCGCACGTGGCCCGCCATCACGCTGTGCTGGTGCGCCTTGCTGTCTTTTTTGCTCCTGCGTCACTGCTGCATCCGTTTTTCAGCTTGTCATTGGCAGATCGTGGCGCAACGGTCTTAATATCGGGTGGCTATCGTCCGGCTTTCTGATTAGAAAAATCAACGAATTTTAGGAGATTGTCGTGCATGTCTGCCCAACCGTCACGGATGATGCTGCCGCACAGCCGGGCCGGGCAGGTGATCGGGCTGCTTGGCGGCTCTTTCGATCCACCGCATGCGGGGCATGTCCATATCACGCGCGAGGCGCTCAAGCGGTTTGGGCTGGACGCGGTATGGTGGCTGGTCAGCCCCGGTAACCCATTGAAAGAACACGGTCCGGCGCCGTTGCCGCGCCGGATGCAGGCGGCGCGTGACATCATGCAGCATCCGCGCGTGCATATCAGCGATTTCGAGGCGCAGATCGGCGCGCGCTACACCGCCCGGACATTGGCGGCGCTGCGCGCGGCGCGCCCGGATCTGAACTTTGTCTGGCTGATGGGCGCGGATAATATGGCGCAGTTTCATCTGTGGCAGGATTGGCGACAGATTATGGAAACGGTCCCGATCGGCATTCTGGCGCGCCCCGGCGCCCGGCTGGCGGCGCGCGCGTCCGTCGCCGCGCGCATGTACGAGCGCGCGCGCGTCCCCACCAGCCACGCACGCGCGCTGGGGCAGTTCAGCGCCCCGGCCTGGTGCTTTGCCAATGTTCCGATGCTTGCGATGTCCTCGACCCGGCTGCGCGAGGCGGGGGAGTGGTAGGGCGCAAAAATGTGACGTCGCAACTGCCAGATGATGATTGCAGGCACTGCCCGGCTGGGATTAAATCGCGCGCATGACGTATTCATTGAAAAGACGCCTTTTTCTGAGCGGTGCGCTGTCTGCCTTCGCGATGGCCGGTCATGCCGGCGCGCCTGCGGTATCGCTGCGCCCCCAGATGCGGCCCAAGGGGCTGGTCGGCCCCGATGGCCGTCCCCGCCCGCCCGAAGCGCAGGACCTGATCGACGCGGCCCGGCTGAACGGCAAGGTCAGCTATGCGGTCATCGACATGCGGACCGGCGCCGCGCTCGAGGCGCGCAACGGCGCGGACGGCATGCCGCCCGCCAGCGTGACCAAGGCGATCACCGCGCTTTATGCGCTGGATGCGCTGGGACCGACCTACCGGTTTCAAACGCGCCTGGTGGCGACCGGGCCGGTCGATAACGGCATCATTCAGGGCGATCTGGTTCTGGTCGGCGGCGGCGATCCGGTGCTGGATACCGATGCGCTGGCTGGCATGGCGCAGCAGTTGGCGGCGGCGGGCGTGCGCGGCGTCACCGGCGATTTCCGCGTCTTCGGCGGCGCCTTGCCGTTCGAGCGGGTGATTGACGCGGCCCAGCCCGATCAGGTGGGGTATAACCCGGCGGTGTCGGGGCTGAACCTGAACTTCAACCGCGTCCATTTCCAGTGGGAGCGGGCGTCGGGCGGATACACGGTGACGATGGATGCCCGCTCGGCCAAGTATCGGCCGGCCGTGCAGGTGGCCCGCATGACAGTGGCCGAACGGTCCGCGCCGCTATACACCTACAGCGATGGCGGCGACCACGATCAGTGGACCGTCGCGCGGTCGGGTCTGGGCAAATCGGGCGCGCGGTGGTTGCCGGTGCGCTATCCCGACAGCTACGCAGGCGAAGTGTTCACCAGCCTTGCTAGCGCCCACGGGGTCAAACTGCCAAAGGCGAAAATTCAGGCCGCGCCGCCCTCGGGCGAAACGCTGGTCAGTCATCACAGCGATCCGTTGCCCGACATCCTCAAGGGGATGTTGAAATACTCCAACAACCTGACGGCCGAGCTGGTGGGCATGACGGCAACCGTGGCCCGTATGGGACAGGCCGAATCCCTTGCCGCCTCCGCGCGCGAGATGACGGCGTGGGCGCGCGCCGATCTGGGGCTGGAGGGCGCAACCCTGGTGGACCATTCCGGCCTTGGATCCAGATCGCGGGTCAGTGCGCGGGCGATGGCACGGATGCTGGTTGCGGCGCCGCGACATGCCGCCCTGCACCCGATGCTGAAGCCATTCACAATGCGCGGCGCGGACGGCAAACCCGACCAGAACCATCCGGTCAGCGTAGAGGCCAAGACAGGCACGCTGCATTTCGTCAGCGCACTGGCGGGGTATGCGACCGGCCCGTCAGGGCGGCCGATGGCATTTGCCATTTTCACGCAGGACGAGGCCAGTCGCGCCGGACTGGAGACATCCAGCGAAGACCGCCCCCCCGGCGCCTCCGCGTGGAACCGCCGGGCCAAGACACTGCAACAATCGCTGATCGAACGGTGGGACGCCGCCTACGGCGCCTGAACCGCGCAAGCCGTACAGGCCCCGCCGCGCAGTCTTTTCCGGATTCGGGCGGTTTAGCCTGAGCGAAGGCACCGTAAATCCGCGTGTTCGCGTCCAGCAGAAAATACTCTCTTGCACCCCGCGACGTGAGACACTATTCAACCCTTGGCTTCGGCGAGTTGGCGGAGTGGTTACGTAGCGGATTGCAAATCCGTGTACACCGGTTCGATTCCGGTACTCGCCTCCATTTAACATCAAGCACTTAGCTATCTCCTCTTTGTGCGCCGGTAGGGGCGTTTACAGTTGCGTTTACAATTTTGACTTCCCGGCGCTGTTTTTCCTGCGCCAGAAGGTCCAGAACCTCGGCGCTCTCGACGGGCGAAACAGCGGCATAGTGCTCGATGACGGACGCCGCGTAGCGAAGGGACCAGCCCATGTGATTGGCGATCTGGTTCAGCCCGAGACCCGCCCTGAGTAGCCGCGTGTGTTGATTGTCATTGAGAACTGACCCGGCATTTTCATCGAGATCTGACCCACCCAGTCGTTATGATCTGCTGATTATGATGGCGTCAATGCTGTTGCCTCCTTTCGCTTTTTCTTCGCTGTTTCGGA
>NZ_QNQP01000001.1 GCF_003316635.1 Roseovarius dicentrarchi
ATGCAGGTTCAACAATCCCCTCCCGCAGATACTTCTTGATCGTGTTGCGAGATACGCCCGTCCGCCGCGCGATCTCGCGAATAGGCATCTTATCCCGCAGTGCCCATTTCCGAATTACCCTCAAAAACCCCATGTCTATCACTCCATGCGCCCCCAGCTGATTCAAGCCGCGGCAAGGTTGCACATGGGTCAATTCTCAATGACAATTTCTGCTGGTGCCGGGTCAGTTCTCAATGACAATCAACACTTATGGCCCCGGCCAAGCCGGAGGTGGCGTGATGGCAGAGCCCGATACCCTCCGCGTCCACATCCCGCTCACCCTACGCAATCGCGGCGGCCGCCCTCGCATCCTGCCGCCCAAAGAAATCGAGGTGGCCATGGATCGCGGCCAGGATGCCCGCCTGCTGCGCGCCATCGGGCGCGCGTGGGACTGGCGGCGCAGGCTCGAGCGCGGCGACGTCACCACCATCGCCGATCTCGCCAGAGAGGAAGGCATCTCCGACCGCTACGTCAGCCGCGTGATCCGGCTGGCATGGCTGTCGCCCTCCGTGCTGGAGCGACTGGTCCTTCGGCGCGAACCCACGGTGCTGTCGATCTTCGACCTTTGCGGCGTGGCGGAGCTGCCGTGGGTCGAGCAGCCGGGGCGCGTGTTTGACTGAGGGGCAGATCAGCCTCGGATCTGGTAAATTGGCAAGAGCTGATAACACCACGATGAGGATCGACGTGATCATCTGGAAATAGAAACAGGTTTCGTCTTCGACCTCAGCCTGCATATCCGTCGGCTGCTTGGAATGACTGCACTCCGATGCGGGCGGCCAGCTTCATCCGCAGCACGAGCCGCCTTCCTGGATCGGCGGACAGACGACTGTTCCATAGGAGCAATAGACGCAACAGTCACCGGGCTTTGGTTTCAGCACCGCGTGGCAGGACGTGCACTCATAGAACCACTGACAAGCGTCGGTCGGCATGGTTTCACGTGCGGAATGACCGCATTCAGGGCACGTGATCGTGGATTGCAGAATTACATCGTTCGTTTGCGTCGCCATAGCGCGTACCCCCTGAGAATGAGAAATCCGGCAAGGACCGGCAGCAGAACGTCGTCGCGGTAGATATAACCGAGCGCGCCGCTGATGCCGAGAAGTGAGAACAGCCAAGGCAGGAATGGCGTCAGGCAACAGACAGCCGCCAACGCCGATCCACCAATTCCCACCGGCACCAGCCAATCCTTCACCGTGTCTGCCTCCAAAACGCGAACATTGTCCGTGCAGCCTCTTTTTCCCAAAGGGGCGAGCTGGCTGCGAGGACGAAGGCGAGCGTAGTGAAACCCAGAATGAAAAGCGTCGAGCGTCTGCGGCTTGCACAGGTCCACCGGCTCCAAAGTCGGAACCACCCCCACGCCAGGACCAGCCCGACGATGACAAGAAGTTCAACGCGATACGCGACGAAGGGGCCAAGCACGGTGAGCCAGGTTCCACCAAGGCCGATGATGGAAAGACCGATTGGCAGGACGCAGCAAGATGCGCTCAACAAGGCGAGCAGACCCGCGCCGCCAATGACGAGGCGGCTCAGACTTGTTGCCTGACCTTTAAGTGCTTCTGTATTCGACATCATGCGACGATTTATGCATCCTGTAGTGACTACAGGAGCAAGTGGAGAATGATCACATGGTCGCGATTGGGGAGGCATCCAGGCGTAGCGGCATACCGATTGAAACGATCCGCTACTACGAACGCGAGGGAATTATCTCGAAGGCCGGGCGGACGGCCTCGGGGCGGCGGGCATATTCAGATGCCGAAATTTCCTAACTCCGCTTCATCAAACGGTGCCGTGACCTTGGGTTTTCGATCCATGATGCGGTCGCGCTACGCAGCCTGGCGAGTGACCCGAAGAACGCATGCGAGACCGTGGAGCAACTCGGACGCAAGCATCTCTCCGAGGTTCAAGCCAAGCTGGCGGAGCTTGGAGAACTGGAACGTGCCTTAAGTGAGCTGGTGGCAAACTGTGCCAAAGGGCAGCGGGTTTGTCCGATGCTGGATGCGCTGAGAGCACGTTAAAAAAAATGCCGCTGGGCCTATCACGGCAGCAAGGGTCTCACAAAGCGAGCCTTTGAATAATGTTTATCAATGTCCGTTTTCCAGAGGAAACGGGTTGCGAACCCACCCAAGCAATCCGCCGGTTTACGCTCTCATCCCGAGCAACGCGCCTACCGCGTGTTCTGGCTATGTTGCCATCGATATCGTTCGGAACGCGCAATTGGGTTTTGGCGGAGTTCAGAAGCAAGCTGCTGAAAAGTAATGGTAAAAGTGGACCGAACCGGAACGGACGAGGTTCGCCCAGACTGAGACTGAGGGCCATTCTGAGCCCAGCCTCGGCCTCGCAGCGCGTCTATGAGGTCCGGTCGTTTCCCGCAAACCCCTTTGATAACAAGGAAAAATCCATGCCCATCAGGGCTGTGTCACTGGTTCGCAATGGGGATAATGGCGGAGCGACAGGGATTCGAACCCTGGAGACGGTCTCCCGCCTACACACTTTCCAGGCGTGCGCCTTCGACCACTCGGCCACCGCTCCGTTGGGTCTCTTTATCGTTCGTTATGCCGGGGGTTCAAGCAGATAATTGCAGTCAGCAGCGGCTTCTTTTGAGCTAGGTGTCAAGATGCAGGTAGACGCGGCGGTTTTGGCGGCCTTTCTTCTCGATCTTGCCCAGGCGCAGGTGGCCGATTTCGCCGGTGCGGGCGACGTGGGTGCCGCCGCAGGGTTGCAGATCGACCATGTCATCGCCGTCGCCGATCTGAATCAGGCGGATCCGGCCGGCATTGCGTGGCGGGGCGACGGACATCGTTTTGACAAGTCCGGGGTTTGCGGCCAGATCGGCGTCGGTGATCCAGCGCTCGCTGATTGGCAGGTCGTCGTCGATCATGCGGTTCAGCAGCGCCTCCAGCGTGTCGCGGTCCTCGGGGGCGTCGGGCATATCGAAATCGAGGCGGCTGCGCGCCTCGCCCACGGCGCCGCCGGAGACGGGCAAGGGGATCACGACGGACAGCAGGTGCAGGCCGGTATGCATCCGCATCAGGCGGTGGCGACGCCCCCAGTCAAGACGCTGCTGAACGGCGGTTCCAACAGGCGGCAGCGCCTCGGGGGCGGCGGGCACCAGGACGATATCGGTTGCCTTGTCCTTGCCCTTGACGGTGGTGGCGATCTGCAATGCGCCGCCTGCCCATGTCAAATGGCCGCTATCGCCGGGCTGGCCGCCGCCTGTGGGATAGAACAAGGGCCGGTCCACGATCACGCCGCCCTCGGGCGTGTGGGCCGTCACCTGCGCGGGGGCGTCGGACAGGTAGGGGTCGGTGCGAAAATATGGCTCACTCATCGGCCTGAATCCCCTGCCCCGCCGTCGCCATCCGCATCGTCGAAGCGTTGCGGCGCGCCCATTGCCGCGGTGTCTGATGCCCTGTCGGTGGGCTGTGCCTGTGGCGACGCGCTGCTGCCGTTCGCCTCCATCGCGCCGGCAAGCGCTTCGGGATTGCGCAGCCAAATTCCGCGCTGCTGATACGGCATTTCGATGCCTTCCTTGGCAAAACGCTCGGCGATTTCGTGGTTTATGTCCGACGTGACGTTCATCACGAAATTAATATCACGCAAGATCAGGCGCACCAGAAAATCATACGACTCCGTGCCGATGCCCGAGAAGATGATCGACGGTTCGGGATTCATCAGAACCATCGGATGCGCGCGGGAAATTTCGCGCAGGATGTCTTCAACCCAGCGGGTATCGGTGCCGTAGGCGACGCGCACATTGATGACAAGGCGGCCAACCGTGCTGCCCTTGGTGTAGTTTGTCACCACACCGCTGACCAGATCCGAGTTCGGAATAATCAGATCCGAGCGGTCAAACGTCTCGATCCGGGTCGAGCGGACCGAGATTTCGCGCACTGTGCCGTGCTGACCGTTTACCTCGATCCAGTCGCCCTGGCTGATCGGGCGCTCGATCAGAAGGATGATGCCCGACACGAAATTCGACACGATATTCTGAAGGCCAAAACCGATACCGACAGACAGCGCACCGGCGACAATCGCAAGGCTGCTCAGATCAATCCCGGCGCTGGTCACCGCAATCAGCGCGGCAAGGAATATCCCGATATAGCCGACGCCCGATACGATGGCGTCACGCCCGCCGGTGTCGATCCGCGTTTTCGGCAGCAGCGAGTTTTTGAGCGTGCCCTGAATAACCCGCGTGATGATGAAACCAACGGTAAAAACAATCGCCAGCGTCAGAAAGATCGTCGGCGAAATGGTCAGATCGCCCAGCGTGATCCCGCGTGTGAAGCTGACCCAAAGCTCGCTGAGGTCGGCAACGCGCGCGCCCCATGCCAGCGCGAAAAGCGGCAGCGACAGCAGCACCAGAACAGAGCTGAGCAGCATCGGCACCAGTTCGTCCCCTGCCCCGTCCCGGCCACGCGAGGCAAGGATATACAGCTCGCGGATCACGCGTTGCAGGATCAAAAGAATTGCCAGCAACAGCAGCGATATCAGCGACGGCACCAACAGCCCGATACCGGCCTTGAAGTATCCGATGGCCGCCAGACCCGGACCACCGACAGCGACAACAATCAGCACCTTGGACAAAAGGCGCGCCAGCCGCTTGCGATAGCTGTCGGTTCCGGCGCTGCCCTCTTCGCCGTCGTCGGGCGCATCATCGTCGCCCAGCGTCGCGCGCGTGTGCAGCGCAACCAGCCGCGCCACGGGGATCAGCAGCAGGCCCGCGATGACCATAACCGGAAACAGGATGACAATGCGGGCCTCACCGGACCAGCTGTGGATATTTCCGACATTGTAGATGAAATGGAACGCGGACATGACGACGCCCAGCGCCCCGCCATAAAGCCGCCCGGCCCGGCGGTCTTCGGGTTCGAGTTGCAGTGGCAGGCGGCCTTCGTCCTCGCGCGGGAAGCTGCGCAGCGCGGTCCAGCGCGCAACAAGAAAGATCAGCACCGTGATTTTCAGCACATCCAGCATTGCCGTGCTGTGAGCCGCAAAGATGCCACTGAAATCAAAGGCATGTATCACGATCAGCAGGCCGATGAACGGCACGATCACCTGGCCCAGCGAAACCAGAAACCCGACGATCCAGCGCCCCGACGTGGCCGATTGCGGCCGCACCATGCGCACCAGAAACTCCGACCAGAAGCGGCCGCGCACCAGCAGGACCAGACCAAGAAACGCCAGCAGCGCGGTAACCGGCAGCCGCGACATCAGCTCGGACCGCTGGACTTCGCTGGTCAGGCCGGTGACGATTTCGTTGCGCGCCACCTCGAATGCATCGGCGATTGCGTTGACACCGGCAGACCAGTTCACCGGGTTCAGCGGTGACGGGCCACGCTCCAGCAATTCTTCGGTGGAGCGTTCGCGCACGATCCGGTCGATGCTTTTGATCAGCTCGTCGGCTTTGCTATAGGCCAATTCGGCGCGCTTGACGGGTGCGCGCAACTCGGCAAGCTGCTTGTTCAGCTCCTTGCGCTGCGCTGCGATTTCGTCCGATTCCTCCGGCTCGCCTTCGGCTGGCACGGGGCCCAGCGCCTTTAACTGCGCGTCCAGCGTTGCAATCGCGTTGCTGTTGACGCCCTGCGCGGCGGAAAAAACGCTGCGCCATTCGGCCAGCTGGTCGCGCAGGCTCTCAAAGGCCGAGGTCGAGGCGCGCTGATTTTCAATCGCGCTGATCGCCCGTTCGCCGATCGTCTCCCAGCGGCTGAAATCGGGGCTGGAGGGGGGCTGCTGCGCCGCAGCCATGCTGGCGCCGATGCCGAGCGTTGCCACCGCCGGAAGCAGGGCAAGCGTCAGGGCCAGCAGGATCTGGCGCAGCAGCTGCATCATTCTTCGAACACTCCGGGGATCGAGCGCGGCGCGTCGTGCATCCATTCGGGCACCGGCAGGCCCTTTTCGCGCAGGAATTCGGGGTTGAACAGCTTGGACTGATAACGCGAGCCATAGTCGCACAGGATCGTCGCAATCGTGTGCCCCGGCCCCATTTCGCGCGCCAGCCGCATGGCGCCCGCCACGTTCACGCCGGTCGAGGCGCCCATGCACAGCCCCTCATGCTCCAGCAGGTCAAAGACGATCGGCAGCGCCTCTTCATCGGTGATCTGATAGGCATAATCGGGTGTGAACCCTTCGAGGTTGGCGGTAATGCGGACCTGCCCGATGCCTTCGGCGATGGAGCTGCCCTCGCTCTCCAATTCGCCGGTGGTGTAGTAGGAATACAGCTTGGCGCCCATCGGATCGGCCAGCGCCACCTTGACGCCCTTCGGCTGTAGCGCCATGCCGATGCCCGCCAGCGTGCCGCCAGACCCGACGGCGCAGCAAAACCCGTCCAGCTTGCCGCCCGTCTGCTCCCACATTTCGGGGCCGGTCGTCTCGATATGGGCTTGCCGGTTGGCGGTGTTGTCGAACTGGTTCGCCCAGATGGCGCCATTCGGCTCGGTCTTGGCCAGCTCGGCGGCCAGGCGTTCGGAGTAGCGCACGAAGTTGTTGGGGTTGCTGTAGGGCGCGGCGGGCACCTGCACCAGCTCGGCGCCGGCAAGGCGCAGCATGTCCTTTTTCTCTTCGCTCTGCGTCTCGGGGATGACGATCACCGTCTTGAACCCCATCGACGCGCCGACCAGCGCAAGGCCGATGCCGGTATTGCCGGCGGTGCCTTCCACAATGGTGCCGCCCGGTTTCAGCGTGCCACGCTCGATCGCGTCGCGGATGATGAACAGCGCCGCGCGGTCCTTGACCGACTGGCCGGGGTTCAGAAACTCGGCCTTTCCCAGAATGGTGCATCCGGTCGCTTCGCTGGCGCGGCGCAGCTTGATCATCGGGGTGTTGCCGACCGCGTCGGCCAGATCCTGTGCAATGCGCATGGGGCGTCCTTTCCAGCGTGAAATCATGGCTCCACACTTAGGCGCGTTGGCCCGCCAACTCAAGCCGAAGCGCGCAGCCGTCCGCGCGCACGTGCCAGCCACAGCAGCGACAGGATCAGCGGGCCATCGTCCGCCTCTCCGGTGTCGATCAGGTCCATCGCAGCGTCAAAGCCCAGCACATGCAGGCGGATATCCTCGGCCTCCGTCTCCAGCCCGCCGTAGCGTGGCAGGTCATCGGGCAGGTCCGCTATGCCCACGAAATTGTGAAAGTATTCCGTAGAATAGCCGGGCGTGCAGTAGTAGCTGCCGATCCGCTCCAGCCGGGTCAGGGTCAGGCCCGCTTCCTCCAGACACTCGCGGTGCGCCGCCTGCTCGGGCGTCTCGCCGGGATCGACGCGGCCCGCGACCGGCTCCAGCATCCAGGGGCGCGGATCGCCGCGGCGATAGGCGCCAAGGCGGAACTGCTCGACCAGAAGAACACGGTCGCGTACCGGATCATAGGGCAAAACCAGCGTCGCGTCGGTCGCCACAAACACCTCGCGGCGCAATTCATCGCTCATCGCGCCGCTGAATGTCGGATGGCGCAGCACGATCGCCTCGCTGCGGTAAAAACCCGGGTGCAGCACCTCGGTCCGGACGGTCTGAACCGCGTCCGCGCCCGTGCATGCGCGCACGGCTGCCGGCACGGCTGTTGCCGCGGCGCGCGCACCAGCCCGCGCCCGGATCATCGGCATCCGCGCCGCCAGATCACTGCTGCTGAAGGTGCCGAAATACTCCATCGCCTCGGTTGCGGCGCCCCGGCTGATCGCGCCCCATCGCTGCGCCCAGTGCGCCAGATCGAAAGGCGCGGCTGCGGGCGCAGACCCGGCCGGCAGGTCATAGGCCAGCGCCTGATGCACCCCGCCCGCCGCCCGCACGCAAACCTCGCGCGGCACGCAGCCCAGACCGCGCGCGTAAAACTCAAGGCGGCCCGCCTCCTCGGCGCGTGCATTCTCCAGCAGCACGCCGGCGGCCTCCTGCCCCGGCCGCGCTGCCAATATGGGCAGCATCTGCGCGGCGTCCCATGTGACCGCGTGATCGGGCAGCACCGCAGGCGGCAAAGGGGCATCATCCCCGTCCCGGCCCAGCACGATATTACGCAGCTGGGGATCGCGCAGCGATCCGAACAGGAAAATCATGTCAGCCCCCTCAGGTCCAGCGCCGCGCGGCAAATTCGGCCAGCAGTCCGCAAACCATGCCACCCAGCAGCAAGGCCGCGATCAACGCCGGATCGATCAAAAACTGCGCATAATCCAGCGCATTCCGGAACACCCCGACAAGCGCCTCAACCGGGCCATCATATTTCTTCTCCAGTGACTGCTTCAGCATCAGATTGAAACTCTGCACGAAAAAGCCCCAGATGATCAGCGCCAGAACGCCGGTCAGCCCGTTCGCCAGCGCCTCGCCATAGCCCCGGCCGGCGCGGCTGCCGATCACGAACCAGCCGCACAGAACGCCCAAGGCCGAGTTCACGTAGTTGAACCAGCCAAAGGCGGTCTGCGGCGGCATCAGGGGCCGGACCATGTCCGACCCGATCCAGCCCAGCACCCCCAATGCGATCGCCGCAACCAGACGCGCGGCGGTCGGCAGGGTACGTATCTTGGGCATGGCTTATCCGGGCTTTGCGATGGTGATTTGCGTCACGTCGCAGTTTCCCGCGTGAAACGATCCGGCGCAAGAGGTGAGGTAGAAGTTCCACATCCGCCGGAACCGTTCATCAAACCCCAGCGCGGCAACCTCGTCCCACCGGTCGTTGAAGCGGTCGTGCCAGCGGCGCAAGGTCTGGCTGTAGCTTTCGCCAAACTCCATCGACCCGGCAAAGGTCAGGCCGGCGCGCTCGATCTCGGCCCGCAGGGCGGCGGGGCTGGGCAGCATACCGCCCGGAAAAATGTATTTCTGAATGAAATCCACGCCCCGCCTGTAGACGTCCCAGCGCGCATCGCTGATGGTGATGATCTGAAGCGTCGCGCGCCTGCCGGGGCGCAGCCTGTCGCGCACCGTGTCGAAATAGGCCGGCCAATATTGCTGGCCCACCGCCTCGAACATCTCGATGCTGGCGATGCCGTCATAGGTGCCACGCTCATCCCGGTAATCTTGCAGCTTGAACTCGACCAGATCGGAAAGGCCCGCCTTTTCAATGCGCTGCCGCGCGTAGGTCAACTGCTCCCGACTGATCGTCAGGCCGGTCACCTTCAGCCCGCGCTCGGCTGCCGCGTATTCGGCAAAGCCGCCCCAGCCGCAACCGATTTCCAGCACATGATCGCCGGGGCCAACGCCCATCCGGTCCACCATGGAGGCATATTTGGCCGTTTGCGCCTTTTCCATGCTTTCCTGTCCGGTGTCGAACAGGGCGCTGGAATAGGTCATCGTCTCATCCAGCCACAGGGCGTAAAATTCGTTACCCAGATCATAGTGATGGCTGATATTGCGCCGTGCCTGCCCTTTGGAATTGCCACGCAGCCAGTGGCGCGCCCGCTCGAACGCGCGTACCAGCGACATGCCGGGAAAGCCGTCATAGACATCCTCGTTGTCGGTGCAGATGAAATCCATCAGCGCCTGCAAATCCGGGCTGCTCCACCAGCCGTCAAGATAGGCGTCGCAAAACCCCAGGTCGCCCTCGCGGATGAGGCGCGCAAAAACGTCCGTATTATGCAGATGCACCTCGCCCACCGGGCCGGGATTGGGGCCGTCGGCGCGAAACACCCGGCCATCGGGCAGCACAAAATCCAGCCGTCCCCGGTTGATCCCCTTGGTTTTCTCAAACACCCGCGCAAAGTATCGCGGCAGATCCGTCTGGCCGTCAGTCGAAGTCAAAATCATCGCGTTTTTATCCGTTTCTTGGCCGATCTCGAATATCGGCAGTGTTTTGCCCGCATGCATCAGAACGATCTGTCCTGATAGGCACTCAGCGCCCGGTCCCGCCCCTCGGACAGACTGACCACCGGCGCGGGATAGGCGTCATTCGGGGACAGGTCCCAACTGCGCGGGATCGCGTCAAAATAGCTGAGCGCGGTTTTGCTGGGGCTATCGTACCCTTCCACGATCCATGCGCGGGAATAGTTTCCCTCGGGGTCGAATTTCTCAAGCTGCGTTTCGGGGTTGAAAATGCGGAAATAGGGCGCGGCATCCGGGCCGGACCCCGCCGCCCACTGCCAGCCCATTGCGTTGCTGGCGATGTCCCAGTCCGTCAGGCAGTCGTCAAACCACGCCTGCCCGATCCGCCAATGCGTCATCAGATGTTTGGTCAGATAACTGGCCACGATCATGCGGGCGCGGTTGTGCATGCGGCCCGTCACATACATCTCGCGCATGGCGGCATCGACAAAGGGAATGCCGGTGCGCCCCTGTTTCCACGCGATAACTTCGGCGGTGTTGCCATCCTCGTTCCATGGGAAATCATCCCATTTTTCGCGCCAGTTGCGGGTGGCAATCTGCGGTGTGTGATAAATCAGATGATAGGCAAATTCGCGCCAGACCAGTTCCTTGACCCAATGCTCGGCGCCTGCGGCGCCTTCATGCATCGCGCGCATCCCGGCGTGCCAGCATTGGGCCGGGCTGATTTCCCCCAGCGCAAGGTTCTCTGACAGGTTCGAGGTGCCGTCGATACCGGGCAGATCCCGCCGGGTTTTATAGCGATCAATGCTTTCCTCGGTAAACCACGCCAGCCTGTCCTGCGCCGCATCCTCGCCGACCTGCTGGTAGGGCAGGCAAATCCCGGCGCCGCGGTTCATTGCGGCGCCCATCTGCCAGTCTGCCAGATCGTCGCTGGCGGGCCAGGTATCCGGCGGCGACAGATCGGACGGTGCGGCCAGCGGCGAAGGGATCTCGCGGTCCTTTACCGCGCGCCACATCGGCGAATACACCTTGTAATAGCCGCCCTCTTTCGTCTCGACTGTCCACGGCTCGAACAGCAGATGGCCGGCGTGGCTGCTTGTTTCAACGCCGTCCTCTTTCAGCGCGGCCTTCACGGCCTTGTCACGCGCGACGGCGTCCGGATCATAGAGCCGCGACCAATGCACCGCCCCTGCCCCCGTCTGGCGCACCAGATCGCGCAACACCTCCAGCGCATCGCCCCGGCGCAGGATCAGGCGGCTGCCTTTCGCCTCCAGCGACTTGCCCAGATGCTCCAGCGCCAGACCCAGCCGCCATTTCGGCGCGGCGCCAAGGCCCGCAACCGTGTCATCGTGAATAAAGACCGGTATCACCGGCCCGCCCGCCCGAAGCGCGGCGCGCAGCGCGGGGTGGTCGGACAGCCGCAGATCGCGGCGCAGCCATAGCAGGGTTGGTTTGATATCACTCATGTTTTTTCCGGCGCTCACTACATCCGGCTGGAACATAGCCCGCCGTCCGCCAGATCAAAGCACTTCGTCCAGGGCCGTCATCAGCAGGTCGATTTCGGCCCGAGTGGTGTAATGCACAAAACTCAGCCGCAGCACGCCATGACTGGGATCAACCCCCATCGCGCGCAGCGGGCGCACCGCGTAAAAATCACCGCCCCCCGCCATGATGTCATGCGCCGCCAGATCACGCGCGACCTCCTCGCCGGGGCGGTCCAGACGAATGGCCACCGTGGGCGCACGGTTCTGCGGCGTGTCCGGCCCAAGCAGCCGAATTGAATTGCGCGACTTGAGGTAGTCCAGCAGCGGCGTCAGCAGCTCCTCCTCATGGGCGCGCATCATGTCGTGAACGCCTGCCGCGCGGGTTGCCGCATCGCCGTCCAGCCCGTGATGTGCCGCAAGCGCGTCTATATAATCGGCCATGCCCGCACTGGCCGCCACCTGCGCGTGGTCCGGCCCGGCGGGAGTGAACCGCTTGTAGAGGCTCGATTCGTTGAAATAATGCCCCTGATTGGGCAGCTGCATCCCCAATTCGCGCCGGATGGTCATAATGCCCTGATGCGGGCCATAGGTCTTGTAGGCGGAAAACAGGTAAATATCCGGCCCCATCGCCCCCACATTGGGCAGCCCGTGCGGCGCGTAGCTGACCCCGTCCACACAGACGAAAGCACCGGCGGCATGGGCCAGCGCGGTGATCTCAACCACCGGATTAACCTCGCCCACCACGTTCGAGCAGTGCGGATAACAGACAAGACGCACCTTGTCGTCCAGCAACTCCTCCAGATCGGCGGGGTCCAAATGGCCGCTATCGGGGTCGATCTGCCATTCGCGCACCTCAAACCCTTCATCGGCCAGCCTGCGCCACGGGCCGGTATTGGCCTCGTGGTCCTGATTGGTAACGATGATCGCATCGCCGGGCCGCATCCACTGGGCAAAGGCGCGCGCCAGCACATAGGTGTTCTGCGTGGTCGAGGGGCCAAAGCTCAGCTCGTCGGTGTCCACACCCATCATCGCGGCAAGGCGCGCGCGCGCCTCGTCCATCTCTGCCCCGCCCAGGGTGGAGGCGGCGTAGGGCGCATAGGGCTGCACCTTGCGCTGGCGGTAGAACCGGGTCAGCCGGTCGATTACCGGCCCGCAGGTATAGGACCCGCCGGCGTTTTCAAAAAACGCCTGCCCGCTCAGCGGCGCCTCTGCGAAGGCCGGGAATTGCCCGCGCACGAAATCCAGATCCAATGTGCCGCTCATCGCCGTCCTCCCGTTATGCCTGAACGCAGAAAACAGCAAAGCCCCCGGACGCGCAAGCGCCGGGGGCTGAGCAAATGATTTAAGCCGCCCGTCAGCCGCGTTCCGAGCGCAGCCCCTTGAAGATGGCCCAGCACATCACCAGCAGAACCAGCGTGAAGGGCAACCCGGTGGTGATAACCGCCGATTGCAGCGCCGCAAGGCCGCCGCCGATCAGCAGCACAATCGCAACCGCACCCTCGAAAATGCACCAGAACACCCGCTGCGTCACCGGGGCATCCACCTTGCCGCCCGCCGTGATCGTATCAATCACCAGACTGCCCGAATCCGATGATGTGACAAAGAAAATCACCACCAGAATGATCCCGATTGTCGAGGTGATCGTCGCCAAGGGCAGCTGGTCCAGCATGTAAAACAGCTTCAGCTCCAGCGCGGCATCCTTGGCCAGGGTGTAGCCGTCATTAACGACCTGGCTGATCGCCGTGCCGCCAAAAACGCTCATCCACAGTACGCAAACCATGCTGGGAATCAGCAGAACGCAGATCAGGAATTCGCGCACGCTGCGGCCCCGGCTGACGCGGGCAATGAACATGCCGACGAAAGGCGACCAGCTGATCCACCACGCCCAATAGAACGCGGTCCACCCTTGGACAAAATTGGTGTCGTCGCGTCCAAACGGATTGCTGAGCGGGATGAGGTTTTGCAGATATGCCAGCAGGCTATCGGCGAAAAACGTCAGCAGAAAGATCGGCCCACCCACCAGCAGCGTGAACAGCAGCAGCAGACCGGCAAGACCCATGTTGATCTCCGACAGCAGCTTGACCCCGCCATCAAGGCCCCGCACGACCGAAATCAAGGCAATCGCCGTGATACCGGTGATCAGCAGCACCAGCAATGTGCTGGAATCGGCAACGCCGCTTTCTTCGGTATTGCCGTACGTGATGCCCAGCAAACTGCGTGTTCCCTCTGCCGCGTCACCCGACCCGTAAAGGAATGTCAGACCAGATGCCGCCTGCTCCGCCCCGAAGCCAAGCGATGTGGCAAGGCCGAACAGCGTGGCAAAAACTGCAAGCGTATCAATGACATGGCCAGTCCAGCCCCACACACGCTCGCCGAACAGCGGATAGAACGCCGAGCGCAGCGTCAGGGGCAAACCCTTGTTATAGCTGAACAATGCCAGCGCCAGTGCGACAATGGCATAAATCGCCCACGGGTGCAGGCCCCAGTGAAAAATCGTCGCCGCCATGCCCAGGCGCGTTGCCGCGTCCGAATCTGCTTCGGCGCCGCTCAGGGGCGCCCAGTCCGTGCGCAAACCGCCTTCGGCCGCCGTGCCGCCCAGCGAGGTGGCAAAATGGCTCATCGGTTCCGACACACCAAAGAACATCAGGCCGATGCCCATCCCGGCGGCGAACAGCATCGCAAACCAGCCGACATAAGTATAGTCGGGCGTCGCATCCGTGCCGCCAAGCCGGATGGAGCCGAACGGGCTGACGATCAGAAACAGGCAGAACAAGACAAAAATATTCGCCGCGCTCAGGAAAAACCAATCGAATTTCGTGGTCACAAATTTGAACGACCAGTCGAATGCAGCATTCGCCTGATCGGGCAGCGCCAGCGCGAAAAACACGAACGCCATGATGGAAATGCCGGCCAGCGCGAATACGGGGTTGTGAAAATCCAGACCAAACGGGCCGATGGATGCCGTGACGTTATCCTGTCCGATCTCGTAATCCGTATCAATCAGGTCCGCATCGCCTTCTGGTGGTGGAATTCCCTGTTCCCCCGATACATCAGCCATAAGGCTTCCTTTCTTTGTGGAGGGACCGGGAGTTCACAAGCGATATGCGTTCTGCCGTGCCGGGCCTCTCGTTTTCACTTGGACGGGCGGTTCGTGAGCCGCAACCTCGATAAATCCTACCAACATTCAGCAGAGTGTGCCAACCGCTGGCGAACACATTAGTTGCACAAAAGCCAAGTTTTTCCTGAATAAAACAAAGCTGAAAGGCCGTCTGTGGCCGGTGATACGGCAAGCGCGGCTGCACCGCGGTCCCCTTTGAAACGACAAAGGCGGCCCTTCACGGGGCCGCCTCTTTGCTCAACCGGTCGATAATAAGCGCAGTCGCGCGTCACTCATCGCCCAGCGTCAGCGCAACAAACCGTGGCTGCCCCGCCGAGCGGACGAGCAGCAGCAGCGACTTGCGCCCCGCGTCGCGCGCGTCGGCAATCCGGTCTTCCAGATCACCGACCGTGGAGAGCGTCTGCTGCCCCGCCTCGGTCAGAACGTCCCCCGCGCGCAGGCCCTTTTCGTAAGCCTCCGACAACGGATCCACGTCGCGCACGACCAAGCCCTTGGCTGTTTCCGCCAGCTCCAGCTGCGCCCGCAATTCATCGTCCAGCGGGCTGAGCGTCAGCCCCATGAGCATCTGCGGCTCGGGCGCGGCGTCCGGATCAGTCTGCGACGGGCGCCCTTCCGAGCCTTCCGCGTCCTCGCGGCGGCCCAGCGTCACCTTGAGGGTTTGAGTGCCGCCATCGCGGAACACCACAACCCTGACCGATTTGCCAACATCCGTTTCGCCCACCTGGCGGACCAGTTCGCGCGTGTCCGGCACCTTGACACCGTCAAAAGACACGATGACGTCGCCCGCCATCATGCCGGCGTCAGCCGCCGGGCCAGTGGGAACATCGGTGACCAGCGCGCCTGATGCCGCGTCCAGCCCCATCGCCTCGGCCACGTCAGCGGTCACGTCCTGAATACGCACGCCCAGCCAGCCGCGGCGCGTTTCGCCGAACTCTTGCAGCTGGTCCACAACCCGGCTGACCACGTTGGAGGCCATTGAAAACCCGATGCCAATGGATCCGCCATTGGGGCTGAGGATCGCGGTGTTGACGCCCACGACCTTGCCATTCATGTCAAACAGCGGGCCGCCGGAATTGCCCCGGTTGATGGCCGCATCGGTCTGAATGTAGTCGTCATATGTGCCCGACAGGGCGCGATTGCGGGCCGATACGATGCCCGCGCTGACGGAAAACCCCTGTCCCAGCGGATTGCCCATCGCGATGACCCAATCACCGACGCGTGCGCCGTCGCTGTCGCCAAAGCTGACAAATGGCAGCGGCTCGTCCGTTTCCACCTTGAGCAGCGCAATATCGGTCTTGGGATCGGTGCCGATCACCGTCGCCTCCAATTCGCCGCCTTCGTAGAATTCGATGATGATCTCATCGGCAGACTCGATCACGTGGTTATTGGTGACGATATATCCATCCTCGGAAATCACGAAACCGGACCCCAGCGCCGAGCTGCGGCGCGGCCGGTCACCGCCCTCGCCTCGATCGCGGAACTGACGGAAAAAATCCTCAAACGGCGAGCCATCGGGCACGACGGGCGCCGGGCCGGTGCGCTGCGCAACGGTGGTGGATGTGGTGATGTTGACCACAGACGGGCTGAATTTTTGCGCCAGATCGGCAAAGCTTTCTGGCCGCGCATACGCCGCGATCGCCTGCGCCATGATCAGTGCCGCAGCCAGCATGGTCAGCGCCATTGCCCTGATGGCCCTGCCCTGCGGGATGGTTGCCGTTCGGATAACGTCTTTCACTTCCGGTTCTCCTCGGTTTTGGTCGACTTGGTGCCGGGCGCCTGCCCTGCTTATGGATCATAACTTAAGGAATGGTGGACAAGGTGCAAATGATTGCAGTCCGCTTTCACGCGAAGGTGACAGTTTGAACGCGGCGCGTTACGCGCCCAGCGCCTTGGCCAGCCACACCATGAAAATGCCGCTGGCAAACGCCGCGAGGCCCAGCATCCGCCGGGCCTCGGGTGGCATGGCACGCAAAGCGGCCAGCATGTCTTCGACGATGTGCGGGGCCAGCGCATAAATCAGCCCCTCGACAATCAGCACCAGCCCGAGGGCAAGCAAGCCAATCGCCAGCATTACTGCACCGCCGCGCCGTTGTCGTTTGCGCTGGCATCGTTTGCGCTGGCATCATTCGCTGCGTCGCTCTGAGCGCTGTCCGACGCAGGCGCGTCCTGCTGTGCTGCGCCTTCCGCGTCTTCGGAACCGGCAGGATCAGCTGCCTCCTCAGCGGCATTCGCTGACACCGATGCGCCCGCAACGGGGCCACCTACGTCATTGAAATACTGAAAGAAGTCACTGTTCGGCGACATGACGATGGACGAATTGTTGCCTTGCAATGCGACGCGGTACGCATCCAGCGAGCGGTAGAATTCAAAGAATTCCGCATCCGCGCCGAACGCCTCGTTGAACACCGCGTTGCTGCGCGCGTCAGCCTCGCCTCGGGTGATTTCGGCCTGGCGGCGCGCGTCCGACACCAGCTCGACCTGGGTACGGTCGGCCTGGGCGCGCACGCGCTGCGCGGCCTCGTTACCGCGGGCGATCTCGTCTGCCGCCTCGCGCTCGCGCTCGGCCCGCATCCGGGCAAAGGTGGCGTCAAGGTTCTGGCTGGGCAGGTCCGTCCGCTTGAGCCGCACATCGACCACCTCGATGCCCAGCTCGCGCGCCTCGGTGATGGCCGCATTGCGGATGCGCAGCATCAGCGTGGCCCGGTCCGAGCTTAGGATATCGTTCGAGCTGACCGAACCCAGCACTTCGCGGGTCCGCGAGCGCAGGATCGAATCCAGACGGTTTTCGGCAAAGGGAATGCCACCGTCACCCACCGCCTCGCGGAAGCGGCGCACGTCGGAGATGCGGTAACGCGCGAAGGCATCGACCACCAGCCGGCGGTCGTCCAGCGGTGTGACTTCCAGCGGATCGACATCGCGGCTGAGGATACGGTCATCATAACGCACGACCTGCTGGATGAAGGGGATCTTGAAGCCAAGGCCCGGCTCTTCCTTCACGTCGATGATCTTGGAAAATTGCAGCACCAGCACCTTTTCGCGCTCGTCCACGATGAACACCGACAGCAGGCCGATCACGGCTGCGACGGCGATAACCGGCAAGATATAAGCTGTTTTACGCATGATTACTGACCTTCCGAATTCTTGCGCAGCTCATTGAGCGGCAGGTAGGAAACGACGCCTTGGCCGCTGCCTGACTGGTCCTGATCGAGTATGACCTTGTCCATACCGCCCAGCACTTCTTCCATGGCTTCCAGATAGAGACGCTTGCGCGTCACCTCGGGGGCCTTTTCATATTCGCCCAGAACGGCGCTGAAGCGGCTGGCCTGACCTTCGGCCTCGTTCACAACGCGGGCGCGGTAACCTTCGGCTTCCTCCAGTGTTTGCGCGGCCTGACCACGGGCTTCGGCCAATACGCGGGCGGCGTAGGCATCCGCCTCTTTCTCCAGACGGTCGCGCTGCTGCTCGGCGGCCTGCACTTCGCGGAAGGCGTCAATCACCTGCAAGGGCGGGTCGGCCTTGTCGAAGTTGACGCGCACAACGTTGATGCCGCTGTCGTAGCTGTCCAGTGTCAGCTGCACCAGATCCTCAAGCCGCTGGGCAATCGAGCCACGGTCGCGGTTCAGGATCGGGGCCAGTTGCGACTGGGCGATGATTTCGCGCATGGCCGATTCCGACACGGCGCGGATCGTGGCGCGCGGGTCGCGCAGGTTGAACAGGAACATGGCGGGATCGTTGATGTTCCAGACCACCTGAAAGTCGATGTCGACGATATTCTCGTCGCCGGTCAACATCAGCCCGGCCTCGCTGCCACGCTCGCCCACGCCGATATCTTCGTTCCGCTCGGATGTGACGGTGACCTTTTCGTAGGTGACAAAGGGCCAGGGCGCCAGATGCGGACCGGACCCTGTGGTGCGGTGATATTCGCCCAAGAACAGCTCGACGCCGCGCTCTTCGGGTTTGATGGTGTAGAAGCTGGCGTAAAGCCAAATGGCGATCAGGCCGAGCAGGCCCAGAATAACGGTGCCGCGCGTCAGGGCCGGTCCGCCGCTGCCGCCCTCGCCCGGCCCGCCGGTGCCGCCGGACCTGCCGCCACGGCCGCCCATCAGAACGCGCAGCTGGTCCTGGCCTTTTTTCACCAGTTCGTCGATTTCCGACCTCTGGCCGCCGCCCGGTCGGCGTCCGTCGCCGTTGCCGTTCTGGCCGCTGCCATTCTGGCCCCTGCCACCGTCGTTCCCCGAGCCGCCCCCAGAATTACCGCCGCCGCCCCATGGGCCGCCCGACTGTCCCGCCATGTATATCAATCCTCTTAATGTCCCTGCCATCGCCGCCTGAAGCGCTGACCCGTTATAAACTGTATGGCCGGAGGGGAAATTCAACCCGCCCCGGCCCCGTATTGTTCCCGATCAGCTGGTGCGCACCGGCGCGCGCATCGTCACCAACTCCTCTGCCATTGTCGGATGGACCGCGCAAACGCGGTCAAAATCCTCTTTGGTGGCGCCCATCTTGACCGCGATGCCGACCATCTGGATCATTTCGCCCGCGCCGGGCGCGACGATGTGACACCCCATGACGCGGCGGGTTTTCTGGCTGACCACCAGTTTCATCAACACGCGGTTGCTGCGTCCGGCAAACGCCTCTTTCATGGGTTTGAAGGAGGTGCAGTAAATCTCGACCGGCTCAATTTCGCGCGCGTCTTCCTCGCTCAGGCCGACGGTGCCGATTTCGGGCTGGGTGAAAATGGCCGTCGGGATCAGGTCGTGATCCACTGGCGTCGGGTTGCCGCCGAACACCGTTTCGACAAAGGCCATCCCCTCGCGGATCGCCACCGGCGTCAGGTTGACGCGGTCCGTCACGTCGCCAATGGCGTAGATCGACGGCACAGCGGTTTGCGAATATTCATTCACCTCAACCTGGCCGTAGCGGCCCAGTTGCACGCCCGTCTGCTCCAGCCCCAGACCCGCTGTGTTGGGGTTGCGGCCCGTGGCAAAGAACACCTTTTCAAACCATTTTTCGGTGCCTTTGGTGGATTTCACCACGTATCCGCCACGCTCGGGCGTAATGTCCAGAATGTTGGTGCCCAGATGCAGATCAACGCCATTGTCGATCATCTCTTCGGAGACCAGTCCGCGCGCCTCCCCGTCAAAGCCGCGCAGGATCTGCTCACCGCGGTAGTATTGCGTCACATCCACGCCCAGCCCGTTCAGAATACAGGCAAATTCGCACGCGATATAGCCGCCGCCAACCACCAGAATACTGCGCGGCAACGTCTCCAGATCGAAGATGTCGTCGCTGACAATGCCATGCTCGGCGCCGGGCAGATCGGGGCGCACAGGGGTGCCGCCGGCGGCGATCAGGATATGCTTGGCCGTGAACCGCTCGCCCGTGCTGAGCGTGACGGTATGCGCATCCGCCACCGTGGCGCGGGCGTCATAGGTGGAAACGTTGCTGTTTTTCAGCAGGTTGCGATAGACGCCTTCCAGCCGGTCCAGTTCGGTCGCCATGGTGCTGCGGAATTTGGGCCAGTCAAACCCGCCGGCATGCACGGTCCAGCCATAAGATTGCGCGTCCTGCATCGCGCCGGGAAATTCGCTGGCATACACCATCAGCTTTTTCGGCACGCAGCCCCGGATGACGCAGGTGCCGCCGTAGCGGCTTTGCTCGGCCAGTGCCACGCTGGCCCCGCCCTGGGCCGCAACGCGCGCCGCGCGTACCCCGCCCGAGCCGCCGCCGATCACGAATAGATCATAGTCGAAAGTCATGTCTGCCTCTTGCCTGTCCTTGGGACCGATTACATTAAATCAGTCTGTCATATCCTTGAAAAGATTATCCGTTTCCGCAAATTCCAACCGGTCGTGGTTCACTGTCCCTTCGTTGATGTCGCGCATCTCGACGCGGCCGTCACCGTGACCGATCACCACGATATCGCAGATGTCGATAAACAGCCCGTTTTCCACGATGCCCGGTATCTGGTTCAGAACCATCGCCACCTGCCGCGCATTGCCGATCCGGTCCAGATGCAGATCCAGGATGTGATTGCCCTCATCCGTGACAAAGGCATGATCGCCGTTCATGCGCAGCGTCACGTCACGGCCCATGACATCCAGCGACACCAGCAATTCCTCGATCAGAGCGCGCGTGGTCTGCCAGCCGAAGGGGATCACCTCCACCGGCAAGGGAAAGGCGCCCAGCGTGCCCACCTCCTTGGCCGCATCGGTGATGACGATCATCTGGTCGCTGGCCGTCGCCACGATTTTTTCCTGCAACAATGCGCCGCCACCGCCCTTGATCAGGTTCAGCTCGGAATCGAATTCGTCCGCGCCGTCGATGGTCAGGTCCAGCCACTTTGCCTCGTCCAGGCTGATCACGTCGATGCCGACCTCGCGCGCCAGATCGGCGGTGCGGGTCGATGTGGGGACGCCACGGATCTTCAGCCCGTTGTTGCGCACCAGATCGCCCAGACAGCGCACCATCCAGGCGGCGGTCGATCCGGTGCCCAGCCCGACACGCATGCCGTCTTCGACATAGTCGACGGCGCGTTTGGCGGCGACAAACTTGGCCTTGTCGATGGGTGACAATTCTCCGGTCATGGCAGTGCTCCGTAGTGTTTTGCGTGGTTATAGGGAAGATGGCGCCAAGGTGCGAGAGGCAATGGCGCGCATAAGGCGCGTCCGGTTTGCGTTCTGCGCCGCATTGCAGGACTAATGGAACAGCAGGCGCGCGAATCCCGCGCACCCGCAACGCCGGGAGACATCATTCATGCGCCACCGCCCCAGATCCGAACGCTCCTTGCCAAACTGGCTGCGCCGCGAGGCCGCACGCATCACAGGCGGGCCGGACGATGCGGCGCGGCGCGAATTTCTGGCGCAGGCAACCGCGTTCGGCGCCAGTGTCGGTGCGGCATACGCCCTGCTGGGCCTGCCCGCCCCCGCAACGGCACAGGAAACGGCCCCCGACGCCGGCCCGCCCGGCCTGCACGCGGGGCAGCTGCGCATCCAGATGACGGTGCGCGCCTTGGGCGATCCGCGCAGCTACGAATGGTTTCAGGCTGCAAATGTCAGCCGCGGCTGGCTGGAATACCTTGTCAGCTATGAAAATGACGGCACCTTTCGGCCCCGGCTGCTGAAGGGCTGGCAGATCAGCGATGACGCCGCGCTGTATACCCTGTACGTGCGCCCGGATGTGACATGGAATGACGGCACGCCCTTCACCGCCGCCGATGTGGCGCGCAACATCACGCGCTGGTGCGACCGCACGGTGCCGGGCAACACGATGGCAACCCGCTTTGCCGTGCTGATCGACCCCGAAACCAGCCGCGCGATCGAGGGGGCGATCCGCGTGACGGATCCGCACACCGTGACGCTGGCCCTGCCCCGGCCCGATATTTCGCTGATCGCGGGCATGGCCGATTATCCCGCCGCGATCGTGCCCGAAGGGTTCGACCCCGATACGATGCTGGAAAATCCCGTCGGAACAGGGCCATACCTGCCCGAAGCGGTCGTGCCGGGCAGTCATGCCGTGCTGGTGCGCAACGACGCGCATACATGGTGGAATGCAGGCCATGGCGCGTGGATGGAGCGGATCGAATTCATCGACACCGGCACCGATCCCGCCACCGCCTATGCCGCCGCGCTGGCCGATGAAATTGACATGACCCACACGGTCGAGGGCAGTTATACCGCCGCCTTTGACCAGCTGGAGGGGTGGCGCGCGCATGACATCCACACAGCCGCAACCGTCACCATCCGCGCCAACCAGCTGGCCGAAATAGATGGCCGCCGCCCCTATTCCGACATCCGCGTGCGCCGCGCGCTGCAACTGGCGATGAGCAACGATATCCTGCTGGAGCTGGGCCATGGCAACCGCGGCGTCGTGGCGGAAAATCACCACGTCTCGCCGCTGCACCCGGCCTATGCGCCGATGCCCGCGCCCGTCTACGACCCGATGCAGGCCCGGCAACTGATGATACAGGCCGGCATGCTGGAATTTGAACACGAGCTGATTTCAATCGACGACAGCTGGCGGCGCAGCACCGCAGACGCCGCCGCCGCCCTGCTGGCCGATGCGGGCCTGCGGGTGCGCCGCACCATCCTGCCCAGCCCGCGCTATTTCGAGGGGTGGAACACCTTTGCCTTCAGCACGACCGATTGGGGCCACCGCCCGCTGGCGGTGCAGACCTATGCGCTGGCCTATCGCTCGGGCGAGCCGTGGAATGAATTCGGCTGGTCCAATCCCGAGTTCGACACCTTGCTGCAAGAGGCGCTGGCAACGCTTGATATCGACGCGCGCCGCCAGATCATGGCCCGGCTGGAGGCATTGGTGCGCGCCGATGCGGTAACGGTGCAGCCCTATTGGCGCACCTTGCGCAACCACACCCGCACAGGGCTGCGCGGCGGCGGGCATCATATCGGCTTTGAAATCCGCCCGGCTGAATTGCGCTGGACCTGACAGAACGGCGGGCGTAAGCCGCCCTGATACACTGCGGCGAAAGGCCCCGACATGCGCAAACCCATCGCCACGTTGCCAATCCCCGAATTTGTCATCCTGCTGGCGATGATGGTGTCGACCACCGCATTATCCACGGACATCATGCTGCCTGCGCTGGATGTGATCGGCCATGATCTGGGCGTGGACGATCCCAATTCAGTGCAGTTGATCGTGTCGGCGCTGTTTCTGGGGTTTGCCGTGGGGCAGGCGCTGGCCGGGCCGCTGTCGGACAGTTTCGGACGCAAGCCGGTGATCTATGCGGGCTATGCCGTCTTTACCGTCGGCTGCCTGATGTCGCTGCTGGCCGCCAGCTGGGAGGTGATGATCGCGGGCCGCGTCCTGCAGGGCTTTGGCGCCGCAGCGCCGCGCATCGTGACCATGGCGCTGGTGCGCGACGGGTACGAGGGGCGCGCCATGGCGCGGATCATGTCCATCGTGATGGCGGTCTTTATCCTTGTCCCGACCATCGCACCCGCGCTGGGACAGGTCGTGATCTGGCTCAGCGGCTGGCGGGCCACGTTTGTCGTGCTGATCGCGCTGGGCCTTGGCGCCGCTGCGTGGTTCGCCTTGCGCCAGCCTGAAACGCTGGCACCGCACATGCGCCGCCCCTTTTCCGCCCGCAGCATCGGCGCGGGCCTGCGCGAGATCATGGCCAGCCGCGTGGCGGTCGGGCATACGGTGGCGCTGGGGCTGATCTTTGGTGTTTTCATGAGCTATCTCAGCACCGCGCAGCAGATATTTCAGGTGGCCTACAGCACCGGCGCGCTTTTTGCGCTGTATTTCGGCATGGCGGCGCTGTCGATCGGCGGCGCATCGGTGGCCAATTCGCTGCTGGTGATGCGGCTGGGTATGCGGCGCCTGACGCGACTGGCGCTGATCGCGCTGGCGGGGCTGTCCTTTGTGTTCCTGATCCCTGCTAGCTTCTGGGATGGTACGCCGCCGCTGGCGCTGTTCATGGCGTGGCTGATGGCCTCGTTTTTCTGCGTCGGCATCCTGTTTGGCAACCTGACATCCATCGCGATGGAGCCTCTGGGCCACATCGCCGGCCTTGCCGCCGCGCTGATCGGATCGCTGTCAAACGTGATCGCGCTGCCGATTTCGATCTATATCGGCCATCATTTCAACGGCACCGTGATCCCGCTGGTGCTGGGATTTGGCGTCATGGGCATCCTGGCGCTGCTGACCGTGATCTGGGCCGGGCGCAGCAGCCCTACACCCAGCCCGCAAACTGGTGCATAACAGCGGCCAAACGAACCCGAGTCACCTGCCCCACAAGGACACCTGCCATGCATGACATCCGCGCGATCCGCGACAACCCCGCCGCCTTTGACGCAGCCCTGACGCGGCGCGGCGATGCGCCCGCCGCAGCCACCATTCTGGCACTGGACGAGGCGCGCCGCGCCCGCATTTCCGCAGCAGAAGCCGCGCAAGCCGAGCAGAACAAGGCCTCCAAGGATGTGGGCGCCGCCAAGGCCGCCGGCGATGACGCCGAATTTGAACGCCTGCGCGCGCTGGTCGGCGAAAAGAAGGCGGAAATTGCCGCCATGACAGCCGATGCCAAGGCGCTGGATGCCCAGCTGACCGATATGTTGCTGGGCCTGCCCAACCTGCCGATGGATGACGTGCCCGACGGCGCCGATGAAGCCGATAACGTCGAGATCCGCCGCTGGGGCACGCCCGCCAGCTATGATTTCGCACCCAAGGAGCATTACGAGATCGCCGGCGTCATCCCCGGCATGGATTTCGAGGCCGGCGCAAAACTCAGCGGCACGCGCTTTGTCGTGCTGTCGGGCGCGGTGGCGCGCATCCACCGGGCGCTGGCGCAGTTCATGCTGGACACGCATGTGGACGAAAATGGCCTGCAAGAGACGTGGACGCCCGTGCTGGTCCGCGAGGAAATGATGATCGGCACCGGGCAACTGCCGAAATTCGGCGAAGACAGTTATCAGACCACCGATGGCTGGTGGCTGGTGCCGACCGCCGAGGTGCCGGTGACGAACCTGATCAACGGCGACGTGATCGACCAGTCCACCCTGCCCCGCCGCCATGTGGCGCATACCCAATGCTTCCGCTCCGAGGCAGGCTCGGCGGGCCGCGACACATCGGGCATGCTGCGCCAGCACCAGTTTGAAAAGGTCGAGATGGTGTCGATCACCCATCCCGATGACAGCCGGACCGAGCTGGACCGCATGACCGCCTGCGCCGAGGGTATCCTGGAAAAGCTGGGCATGCCCTACCGTACAATCGTCCTTTGCACCGGCGACATGGGCTTTGGCGCGCGGCGCACCCATGACATCGAAGTGTGGCTGCCGGGACAGGATACCTACCGCGAGATATCGTCAGTGTCGGTCTGCGGCGATTTTCAGGCGCGGCGGATGAATGCACGGTTCAAGCCGTCCGATGGCGGCAAGCCGCAATTCGTCCACACGCTGAACGGCTCGGGGCTGGCGGTCGGGCGCTGCCTGATCGCGGTGCTGGAGAACGGCCAGCAGGCGGACGGCGCCGTGCGCCTGCCCGAGGTGCTGCACCCCTATCTGGGCGGCAAGACCATGCTGAGCGCAGAGGGCAAGCTGGTCTGAGGTCCGGCAATCGCTTGATCCTTGCGGCAGGCCGCTAGTTTGTCATCCAAATCCCGACGCGCCCGCCGCCAACCAAGGATACTGTCATGCCTATCATGCCCATACTCGTGCTGATTGCCACCATCGCCTTTGCCCTGTCGCCGCTACTGGCGCCGGGGTTCGGCGGCTTTGACGCGAACCAGTTTCCGGTGCCGCAGGTGGATCCGCCTGTGCAGCCCGCAGGCTATGCGTTTGGCATCTGGGGGCTGATCTATCTGTGGCTGATCATTGGCGCGGCTTATGGGCTGTGGAAAAAAGCGCATGACCCAAAATGGGCGCCCATGCGGCTGCCGTTGATCCTGTCGCTCGGCGTTGGCGCGACATGGTTGCCCATCGCGCAAACCAGCGCGGTCTGGGCGACAATCCTGATCTGGGTGATGTTGGCCTTTGCCGTGTTCGCAGTGCTGCGCAGCCCTACGGGCGTTGGGCGGACGGCGTGGCTGGGCCGCGCGCCCGTCGCGCTTTATGCCGGGTGGCTCACGGCGGCATCGTCAGTGTCGCTGGGACTGATGGCCGCGGGGTATGACATCATGGGACAGGTGCCCGCCGCGATTTTGGCGCTGCTTCTGGCGTTGGTTCTGGCCGTATCGGTTGCGCGCAGGCGCCCCGATGCGTTTGGCTATCTGGCCGGAGTGATCTGGGCATTGGCCGCCGTATGTGTGCAAAACTGGCAAGGCGGCGCAACGTCGGTGCTGATCACCGCCGCCATCGGCGCCGGCCTGCTGGCCGCCCTTGCCATCCATAACAAAAAACGCGCCTGACCCCGCTACGGCGCGCCAATTTTTCGCAGAAAAATTACCCCTGCTGATACGATTTTTCGCGAAAAATCGGCGCCCTATTTCGGCGGTTTGCCCAGATGCTTGCGCAGGCTGGACGGACCGGCCTTCTTCTTGGCCTTGTAGGGATTCTTGTCGGACTGGCTGCGCATATACAGCCGGATCGGCGTGCCGGGCATGTCAAAATCCACGCGCAACCCGTTGACCAGATAACGCGTATAGCTTTCGGGCAGTTTCTCGGGGTGGCTGCACATCACGACAAATCCCGGCGGACGGGTCTTGGCCTGCGTCATGTAGCGCATCTTGATGCGCTTTCCGCCGGGTGCGGGGGGCGGATGCGCCTCCAGCATGCCGGTCAGCCAGCGGTTCAGCTGCGCGGTGGTGATGCGCCGGTTCCAGACGTCATGCGCCTCTTCTACGGCCTGGCGCAGGCGATCGATCCCCTTGCCGGTGACGGCAGACACGGTGACCATCGGCGCGCCGCGCAGCTGCGGCAAAAGCCGCTCGAACGCCTCGCGCAGGTCGCGCAGCTTTTGCTGCTTCTCGGGCTCTATGTCCCATTTGTTGACAGCGACGACCACCGCGCGCCCTTCGCGCTCGGCCAGGTCGGCGATGCGCAGATCCTGCTGTTCGAACGGGATGGCGGCATCCAGCAGCACAATCACCACTTCGGCAAATTTCACCGCGCGCAGGCCGTCGCCGACGCTGAGCTTTTCCAGCTTTTCCTGAACGCGCGCCTTTTTACGCATGCCGGCTGTGTCGAAAATACGCGTGTGCAGGCCGTCCCATTCGATCTGCACCGAAATGGCATCGCGGGTGATGCCTGCCTCCGGCCCGGTCAGCAGCCGCTCTTCGCCCAGTATCTTGTTGATCAGGGTGGACTTTCCGGCATTGGGCCGGCCCACGACCGCCACTTGCAGCGGGCGTTTGGCGGTCGGCACGCGCGGGGCGTCGGGGTCGCCATCCTCGACCGTGACATCCACCTCGGGCGCGTCGGCGCGCGCGCGTTCCTCGAACCCGTCGGCCAGCGGCATCAGGATGGAATAAAGATCGTTCAGCCCCTCGCCGTGCTCGGCAGACAGGCGGATCGGCTCGCCCAGACCCAGGCCATATGCCTCGATCATGCCCGCATCGGCGGCAGAGCCTTCGGCCTTGTTCGCCGCCAGAATGACATGTTTGGAGCGTTTGCGCAGGATCTCGGCAAACACCTCGTCCATATGCGTCACGCCGGTGCGGGCGTCGATCATGAACAGGCAAATATCGGCCATGTCGACCGCCCGCTCGGTCAGCTTGCGCATGCGGCCCTGAAGCGATTCGTCTGTCGCCTCTTCCAGACCGGCGGTGTCGATCACGGTAAACCGCAGATCGCCCAGACGCGCCGCGCCCTCGCGCAGATCGCGCGTGACGCCGGGCTGGTCATCGACCAGCGCCAGACGCTTGCCGACAAGGCGATTGAAAAGCGTGGATTTGCCCACATTGGGGCGCCCCACGATAGCGAGGCTGAAAGTCATCTAAGCGCTCCGAGACGGATCAAGCCGCCCTGTTACAGCAAACCGGCGTCAGCGGAAAGCGTGCAGTTGCCCGTTCGTGCCGACGACATACAGGACACCGCCCGCAACGACCGGATTGGTTGTTGCCCCGCCCGGCACCGCCACGCTGCGCCGCAGCGCTCCCGAGGCCGGATCAAAGAACCGAAGGTAGCCGTCATTGGACGCCGTGATCAGCTGGCCGCCGGCCATGACAGGGCCGTAATGGGCAAAAACCTCGGCCTGACGCTTGGGCTTGTCCTTGACGAACAGCGGCAGTTTGGTGCCCCAGACGCGGGTGCCATCGGCGGCGCGGAGGCGCACCAGCTCGTTCTTGTCCGAGACGAGGAAGATCGAATCATCCGTCGGCCAGACCGGGTTCATCGGACCCTCGCTTGCGGTCCAGATCCGCTGACCATTGGCGATTTGCAGCGCCGCGATGCGGCCCGACTGATTGCCGACGTAAACACGGTCGCCGTAGATCACCGGATCGCCGGCGATGGTGGTCATCCGGCTTTGTGCCAGACCGCTGCGGCGCCCGGCGATGGACGCATCCCACATCCGCAATCCGCCCTGCCGGAAGGCGCCCTGCACCTCGCCCGAGCCGAACGCGAAGACGGCATATTTATCCGATACCGCCGGCGCGGGACCGCCGATCACGTTGTTGATGCTGGGTGTCGCCACCAGCCGCCATTCGATACGGCCCGTGTCGGTGTCCAGCGCCCAGGCGGTTTCATCCCCGGCGACGATATAGACGATCTTGCCCATGACGGTGGGCGTGGCTGTGCCCGTCTCCAGCAGCTTTTGCTCCCAGATGGTGCGCCCGGTTGCCGGGTCCAGCGCGGTGATGCGGCCAAAGCCGGTAGAGGCGAACAGCTTGCCGTCGCCGTAGGCCAGCCCGCCGCCGCTGCCGTCCCTTGGCGAATCGGTTGGCGGCACCAGGCTGGCAGTCCAGAGCGCCGCGCCATTGGTGCTGTGGGCGCTGACCTGCGCGTTGGCATCCATCGCAAAGATGCGCCCGCCGGCAACCACCGGATCGGCGGTAATGCGGCTGCGCTTGCCATCGCCCGCGCCGATGGAGGCGGACCAGATCAGGCTGGGCGCCGCGCTCAGCGCCGGGTGCGCGGGGCGGGTGGCGGGCGTGCCGATGCGCTGGGTCCAGCTGGCATTGGCCGATGCGCCGGGCAGGCGCACCCTCTCGACCACGTTGGGACCACTGGCGCCGACCACTTCGGTCGCGGCGGCCTCGGCCTGATCTGTTACCAGAACCTCGCGCAAGCCTTCGCGCTTGCCGGGCAAAATCGGGTCTTTTTCCGAGCAGGCAGCCAGAAACATCGCAGACGCGACGAGGCCAATGATCGTTCCGTTACGTGTCACCGCGTGCATCCCTCTGTTCGTCCTTATCCGCAAACCTGATCCTACTGGGCAGGCGCAGCGGTTTCATCCGGCGTTTCAACGTCACCCGGCGCCTCGGACCCAGCGCCTGTGCCGGCCGGATCCACGTCACCGCCAAGCGCCACAATCACTTGTGTCGCGCGGCGGCGCAAGCCCGGCGTTGCCTCGGCGGCACCGGCAATGTCGCGCAGACGGTTCGTCGCCGCCTCCCTATCGCCCTCTTCAATTTCCAGATAGGCCAGCTGTTCCTCGGCCAGAAGACGCACAACGCCCCCGCCCAGCGCCAGACCGTCCAGTTCCTGCCGTCGCGCGGCGGCGTCCATGCTGCCGCCGGGAATCATCACCGCCTTGAGCGTGGCAATCTGGCGATAGATCGTCTGTGCATCCGGGTCGGCGGCGATGCGCAACAGGCGCTCCTGCGCGCCTTCGGGGTCCGTCTCCAGCGCCTCGGCGGCGGCCAGCATGGCGATCACGGCGCGGCTGCCCGGACCGGCGGCGGCCACATCATCCAGCTGTGCGGCCCGCGCGGCGCCGTCTTCGGCCTCCATCGCGGCCATCATGGCATCGCCCAGCGCCTCGGCCTCGGCCCGGCTCTGCGCCTTTTGCCATTCATTATAGGCCGCGCCGCCGACCAGGACGATAACGGCAAGGATCGCGATCCAGCCATAGCGGCGCATAAGGCCGAACAGGCGGTCACGGCGGACCTCTTCGCTGACCTCTTCGATGAAACTGTCGCTGTCACTCACTGGGGGCGCCTGCCTTGCCTTGCTGCGGTTTTGCCCCTCTTAGCGTGTCACGCCGCGCCTGCCAAGGGCCGCGCGCCGCGCAGTTTTCCGCGCAAGGCGCCCGGCGCGCGATCCAGGCACCGCCCTGCGGCGTATAAAGCAAGACAAGAAATCTGTGACCCCGCGCATAATCTGCGCTATCAGCGCGGGAAACTGTCAAAGGGTGTTTCATGCGTCTGTTTTCGATCCTTGCGGCAATCGCCGTGTCGTTGGCAATCTACGCTTTCGTGTTCGAGCGTGCGTGGCTGGCTGGCATGCTGCGTCCGCAGACCACGGCCCAGACAGACACGGCCCCT
Organism: Roseovarius dicentrarchi; assembly: GCF_003316635.1. Classification (GTDB taxonomy): domain Bacteria; phylum Pseudomonadota; class Alphaproteobacteria; order Rhodobacterales; family Rhodobacteraceae; genus Roseovarius; species Roseovarius dicentrarchi. The sequence goes on from NZ_QNQP01000001.1 coordinate 30,253, forward strand.
GCCCCTGCCCCTGACACCGCCGCATCAGAGCCGGGCGCCATCGGCGTGATCGCCATGCACAGCCGCGCGCAGGATATCGGCAGCGCCGTGGTGCTGCGCGGCCAGACGCAGGCCGACCGCCAGGTCGAAGTGCGGGCCGAAACCTCGGGCAAGGTGATCAGCGCGCCGCTGCGCAAGGGCAGCTTTGTCAGCGCCGGGCAAACACTGTGCCAGCTGGCCCCCGGTACACGCGACGCCGCGCTGGCCGAGGCCGAGGCGCGGCGCGCCGAGGCCGAAACCCGCGTGCCCGAAGCGCAGGCCCGGTTGGCCGAGGCCGAAGCGCGGCTGGCCGAGGCGCAGCTGAATGAAACCGCCGCCTCGACATTGGGGCAAAGCGGCTTTGCCTCTGACACGCGCATCGCGGCCACGCGCGCCGCGCTCAGCGCCGGGGAGGCGGCCGTTCAGGCGGCCAAATCCGGGCTGGACGCCGCGCGCACCGGTATTCAGGGCGCCGCCGCCGCCGTTGCCGCCGCCAAGGAGGAGCTGACGCGCCTCGACATCACCGCGCCCTTTGATGGCCTGCTTGAGACGGACACCGCCGAACTGGGCAGCCTGCTGCAACCCGGCGCCCTGTGCGCGACAGTGATCCAACTGGACCCGATCAAGCTGGTCGGCTTCATCTCCGAGGCCGATGTTGGCCGCGTTGAACTGGGCGCAGGCGCGCAGGCGCGGCTGGTGGGCGGGACCGAAGTGACAGGCACCGTCACCTTCGTTGCCCGCGCTGCCGACCCCGAAACCCGCACCTTCCGCGTCGAGGTGGCCGTGCCGAACGCCGATCTGTCGCTGCGCGACGGCCAGACCGCCGAAATTCGCGTTGCCTCGGACGGAACCCCGGCGCATCTGCTGCCGCAATCGGCGCTGACGCTGAATGACGAGGGCACGCTGGGCGTGCGCATCGTCACCGCTGAGAACGCCGCCGATTTCGTCCCCGTCACCCTGATCCGCGACACGCCCGAAGGCGTCTGGGTCGCCGGGCTGCCGGACACTGCCGATGTCATCATCATCGGACAGGAATACGTCGTGGCCGGCGTTCCGGTGCGGGCCAGCTATGAGGAGCGCCTTCAATGACGGGCATCGTCGACTGGGCCGCGACCCGCGCCCGCATGGTGCTGGCCTTCATCGCGCTCAGCCTGCTGGCCGGATCGCTGGCCTATATCGGCCTGCCCAAGGAGGGCGAGCCGGACATCGAAATTCCCGCCCTCTTCGTGTCGGTCATCTTTCCCGGCATCTCTGCCGAGGACAGCGAGAAGCTGCTGGTCAAGGTCATGGAGACCGAGCTGAGCGATCTGGACGGGCTGAAGGACATGACCGGCACCGCCGCCGAAGGCTATGCCGGTGTGGCGCTGGAGTTTGAATTCGGCTGGGACAAGACCCGCGTCATGGCCGACGTACGCGACGCGATGAGCGCGGCCGAGGCGAAATTTCCCGAAGGGGCCGAGAAATATTCGCTGACCGAAATCAACTTCAGCGAATTTCCCATCCTGATCGTCAACCTGACCGGCAACGTCCCCGAACGCACCATGACCGGCGTCGCCAAGGATCTGCAAGACCGGCTGGAAGGGCTGGAGCCGGTGCTGGAGGCCGGCATCGCCGGCAACCGCGACGAGCTGGTCGAGGTGGTGATCGACCCCTTGCGCCTTGAGGCCTACAACATCACGGCGGGCGAGCTGATCAATGTGGTGCGCAACAACAACCTGCTGGTCGCCGCGGGCGAGCTGCGCAGCGATGGCGGCGCCTTTGCGGTCAAGATCCCCTCGTCGTTCTCGGGTCCGCGCGATATCTACGATCTGCCGGTCAAGACGAACGGCGACCGCGTCGTCACGCTGGGCGATCTGGCCCAGATCAACCTGACCTTCGAGGACCGCGCCGGCACCGCCCGCTTCAACGGCCAGACCACCGTTGCGCTGCAAGTGGTCAAGCGCAAGGGGTTCAACATCATCGACACCGCCGCGCTGGTGCGCAGCAGCGTGGCCGAGGCGCAGAAGGCATGGCCCGACGGTCTGAAGGCCGCTGTTTCGGTCGGCGCATCCAACGATCAGTCGCGCATCGTCGGGTCCATGGTCAGCCAGCTGGAGGGGTCCGTGCTGACCGCCATCGCGCTGGTGATGATCGTGATGCTGGCCACGCTGGGCATCCGGCCCGCGCTGCTGGTGGGGTTTGCGATCCCCACCTCGTTCCTGCTGGCCTTTGCGCTGATGGCGGTGATGGGCATCACCATATCCAACATCGTGATGTTCGGGCTTATTCTGGCCGTCGGGATGCTGGTCGATGGCGCGATCGTGGTGGTCGAATACGCCGACCGCCGCATTTCCGAAGGCTCCGGTCCGATGACGGCCTATGTGGAGGCCGCGAAACGCATGTTCTGGCCCATCGCCAGCTCGACCGCGACGACGCTCTGCGCGTTTTTGCCGATGCTGTTCTGGCCCGGTGTTGCGGGTCAATTCATGGGAATGCTGCCCGTCACGCTGATTTTCGTGCTGTCGGCCTCCTTGCTGGTGGCGCTGGTGTATCTGCCGGTTCTGGGCGGCGTCACCGGGCGGCTGGAGAACTGGTTTACCGCCCGCGTGACCCAGATCGCGGGCGGCTGGTGGGTCTGGCATCTGGCGCTGTTCCCGGCGGCGATTGCTGCGGTTGCCGCGGCAGGCGCGGGCGCCCCTGCCCTGCTGGCGCTGGTGCAGTCCACCTTTGCCGATATGGACACCTCCGCAATCCTGGGGTCGGTCATCCCGTCGCTGGCAACCGCCTTTGTGATGCTGGCGGGTGTCGCAATCCTTGCCGCGATCGCGGTGGTTGCGGTTGTCGCGGTGCTGCTGGGTCTGATGGCGCTGTGGCGCCGGGCGGCCAATGGCGCGCGCCATATCGGAATGCGCGCCCTGCCGCGCCGCCGCCAGACGGTGCGCGCAGGCTATCGGCGCAGCGTCTTCGGCCGGGTGATCCATCTGATCGTCGGCAATCCGGTGATGCCGCTGGTCGCCTTTGGCGCCGTATTTGTCATCGTCGGCACCACACTGATTTTCTACATCAACAACAATAACGGCACCGAATTCTTCGTCGAATCCGAACCCGAGCAGGCCATCGTTTACGTGCGCGCACGCGGCAACCTGTCGCTGGAGCAAAAGGATGATCTGGTGCGCCGCGTCGAGCAGGTGGTTCTGGCCGAGCGTGGCATTCAGTCGGCCTTTGCCTTTGCCAGCGATGGCGGGCTGAACAGCAACACCGGCGGCGCGCAGCCGCCGCTGGACACCATCGGTCAGGTTCAGTTCGAAACAACCCCGTGGGAGGATCGCCCGACGATCACCCAGCCCTGGCTATGGGGCCTGTGGGACCGCAATATCAGCGATCCGGCGGTGGACGGCGATCTGATCATCGCCGACCTCACCGCCAAGCTGGAGCAGATCCCCGGCATCAAGGTTGAAATCCTCGCCCAGACCGGCGGCCCCGCCTCGGCCAAGCCGGTGCATCTGCGCCTGAAGGGCGACGACTGGGATCAGCTGATGCAGGCGACGCAGATCGCCCGCGCCAAATTTGACGACACCAAAGGGCTGAAACTGGTCGAAGATACGCTGCCTCTGCCCGGCATCGACTGGCAAATCAACGTCGATGTCGAAAAGGCCGGCCGCTTTGGCGCCGATGTGGCCACGGTGGGCGGCATGGTGCAGCTGGTCACGCGGGGGCTTTTCCTCGACACGATGCGCGTGCCCTCCTCGGATGAGGAGATTGATATTCGCGCCCGCGTGCCCGAACAGGACCGCGTTCTCAGCACGCTGGACACGCTGAAAGTGCGCACCAATCAGGGGCTTGTCCCCCTCAGCAATTTCATCACCCGCCAGCCCGTGCCGCGCCTTGCGCAGATCGACCGGATTGACCAGACGCGGTTCTTTGACGTCAAGGCGGCCGTCACCGCGGGCCTGACCGTCACCAAAACCGGCCCGGACGGCACCGAAACCACCCAGCCGCTGACCGCGAATGAACGCATCGCGCACCTGACCGAGTGGCTGGACAGCGGCGCCCTGCCCGCCGGTATCGAATATGAATGGACCGGCGATCAGGAGGATCAGGAGGAATCCGGCGCCTTTCTGCAAAAGGCGTTTCTGGGCGCCTTGGGCCTGATGTTCATCATCCTGCTGGCGCAGTTCAACAGCGTCTATAACGCGGTGCTGGTGCTCTTGGCGGTGGTCCTGTCCACCACCGGCGTTCTGATCGGAATGCTGGTGATGGGGCAGACGTTTTCGATCATCATGACCGGCACGGGCATTGTCGCGCTGGCCGGGATCGTGGTGAACAACAACATCGTCCTGATTGATACCTATCAGGAATTCAGCCGCTACATGCCCCGGATCGAGGCAATCACGCGCACCGCCGAGGCGCGCATCCGGCCCGTCCTGCTGACCACGATCACCACCATGGCCGGCCTTGCGCCGATGATGTTCGGGCTTTCCTTGGATTTCGTGAATGGCGGCTACAGCTTTGACAGCCCCACGGCGCTGTGGTGGAAACAGCTGGCAACGGCGGTGGTGTTCGGGCTGGGGATTGCCACGGTACTGACGCTGATCTTTACCCCGTCGATGCTGGCCTTGCGCGCATGGCTTGGCACCTATGCGGGCTGGCTGGCCCGCGCGACGGCTGCATTGTCAATGGGCCGCACCAGCCGCGCCGCGCGCGACTGGGCGCTGCAAGGCGCCGCGCGCAACAAACCCGCGCCCGAGGTCATCTGGGACGACGGCCGCGCCGCAGCGGCGCCGGTGGATTACATGGACGTGGAAGGCCAGGATCTGGAGCTGGACGATCTGAAACGCATCCTGAAAGGGCGCAGCGCCAACGACAGCGCACCGGGCGATACCGATGCAGACACCGCAGGCCAGCCCAAAGGGCCGCTGCGCGCCGCCGAATAAATCCGGCCCCGGTTAACGGCCCAAGGTACACGGGGCGAAGGCTCAGGCGCCACGCGCCCGCTCTGCGTCGTCCAGACTGGCCCACCATGCGGCATAGCTGCTGGTTTCGGGCGCGATACCGGCCTCGTCCGGGGCGCCATCGCTCCACCAGACGGGGCCGCGTTCGCCCAGCCGGACCTTGGCCGCGTCAACGGCGGCGCGGGCATCGCGCATTGCGCACGGATCGCTGCCCGCCTGCATGACCGCGCGCCGCGCCTGCATCAGCGCCTTGATCCCGGCGCGGCGGGTGCTGTCATCCAGCGCCGGATCGGTGCAGCGGTTCAGCCGCCCGCGCGCCACGAAATAGCGGCCATCGGGCGTGTGCGGGCGGTCCTTGCCGGCCATCAGGCGGCCTCGTCCGATTGCTGTCGCCGCCACAAACCCGCATAGCGCCCGCCGGCCTCAAGCAGATCGGCATGGGTGCCATCCTCGACGATATGCCCGTCCTCCAGCACAACAATGCGGTCCGCATCGGCCACAGTGCTGAGCCGGTGCGCGATGATCAGCACGGTGCGCCCCTGCCCCGCGCGGGCCAGCGCGCCCTGAATATCCCGCTCGGTCGCGGTATCGAGCGCGCTGGTCGCCTCGTCCAGCAGCAGGATCGGCGGATCTTTCAGCAAGGTGCGCGCGATGCCGACGCGCTGCTTTTCGCCGCCGGACAGCTTCAGGCCCCGCTCGCCCACGGTGGTGTCATAGCCCTGCGGCAGGGAGGTGATGAAATCGTGGATCGACGCGGCGCGCGCGGCGGCGATCACCTCGGCCTGAGTGGCCCCTTCGCGGCCATAGGCGATATTGTAGCCGATGGTATCATTGAACAGAACCGTGTCCTGCGGCACGACGCCGATCGCCTTGTGCAGGCTTTTCTGCGTGACACCGCGCACATCCTGCCCGTCGATCAGCAGCGCGCCGCGCGCCACGTCATAAAACCGGAACAAAAGCCGTCCGATGGTGGATTTACCCGATCCGGTCGGGCCGACAATGGCGATGGTCTGCCCCGGCTCTGCCGTCAGGCTGATCCCCTTGAGGATCTCGCGATCCGCGTCATAACCGAAATGCACGTCGCGCAGTTCAACCTTGCCGCCCGAAACCTTGAGCGGCGCAGCCCCCGCGGCGTCGGCCACATCCGGCGCCTGATCCAGCAGACCGAACATTTCGCCCATGTCCACAAGGCTTTGGCGGATTTCGCGGTAAACCGTGCCAAGGAAGTTCAGCGGCATGGTAATCTGGATCATATAGGCGTTGACCATGACGAAATCGCCCACCGTCAGCGCGCCGTTCTGAACGCCCATGGCTGCCATGACCATGACGATGACAAGGCCCGAAGTGATCAGCAGTGACTGGCCGAAATTCAAGAATGACAGCGAATAGGAGGTGCGCACTGCCGCCCTTTCGTAGCCCGCCATGGCCACATCGTAGCGCGCCGCCTCGCGATCCTCGGCGCCGAAATATTTGACCGTCTCGTAGTTCAGCAGGCTGTCGATGGCCTTTTGGTTGGCGTCCGTATCCTGATCGTTCATCTCGCGGCGCAGTTTCACGCGCCATTCCGTGACCTTGAAGGTGAACGCAACATAAAGCGTGATGACCACCACGACGACGAACAGATACCAGAAATCAAACGCCGCCCACAGGATGATGCCAACCAGAAACAGCTCCAGCACCAGCGGAAAGATCGAGAAGATCAGGAAACGCAGCAGGAAATCCACGCCCTTGACGCCGCGTTCGATGATCCGGCTCAGCCCGCCGGTTTTGCGGCTGATGTGGTAGCGCATCGACATCGCGTGAATATGACGAAAGGTGCGCAGCGCCACCTTGCGCAGCGCGTGCTGGCCCACGGGTGCAAACAGCGCGTCACGCAACTGCTGCAAGCCGACATTCATCAGGCGCGCCACGCCATAAGCGACGGTCAGGCCAATCGCGCCCGCGCCCAGCGTCCATGCGGCATCTGCGCCGCCCTCGCCCGACAAGGCGTCAACGGCGGCCTTGTAGAAAAACGGTGTGCCGACCGCGATCAGCTTGGCCGCGAAGAGCGCGAGCAGCGCCAGAACCACGCGCCGCTTGATCCAGCCGCCGCCCACCTTGGGCCAAAGATAGGGCGACACGCGCATGATGGTCGCCCATCCGGAGGCGGAGGCGCCGGTGTCGGTTTGCGGAATGTCGTCGGAAGGGGGGCGCATGGCGGCTCTCGTCTGTGGGGCAAGTGACACCAGATAGGCCGGGATGGCCGGGATATCCAGCGCCGGCATGCCTGCACAGGCGATTGCGCCGGGTCTGGCGCGGGGACGTCAGTATTTTCAGGAAGATGAAAGCATCAGTCAGGCAAGGTAAAGACCTGTCCGGGGTATATCAGATCGGGGTCGCGGATACGGTCGGCGTTGGCCTCGAACACGCGGACATACAGCATGCCTTCGCCGTAGGTTTCGCGCGAGATCGCCCATAGGGTATTGCCCGGCTGGACGGTCATCATGCGGATCACGGCGGGCGCGCTGCCTGCCTGCGGCGGATCGGCGGCGGCGCTGTTTTGCAGACGCGCCAGCAGCGTGCGGTCCTCGCGCTTGAAGGGGGTTTCAACGCGGCTGGTGACGGTGCCTTGTGCGGTCAGTTCATCAATGCGCAGGGTGTAGACGCCGGTATCGACCTGCGGCAGGGCCGTGCGCCACGTGCCGTCTGCGGCAATACGCGACAGTGTTATGGGCCGGTTATCAAGGTAAATGCGCACGCTGCCCTCTCCGGCGGCGCGGCCGGCCAGTTGCACTGCGCCGTCGTCGGAATAACTGATCGTGTCGAGCGCGACATTGGACAGAACGCGCGGCGCGGCGGCGGGCGCGGGCGATTGCAGGACGCGCGCGCCGTCTGCATCGGCCATCAGGACCAGTTCGGGCGGCGCGCCGACTGCCGGCGCCGCATCTGTTTGAACGGCCCCCGGTGCGCCGTCGCCCGAGACATCGGGCGGCGGCGGCGGTGCATATGCCGTTGCCTCTGGCATGTTCGGCGCGGCTGGCGGCTGGGCGGGGGGCGGCGCGACGACGATCTGCTGCGTGCCGCCGATCTGCGTCTGGCCATCCGCGTGGCGCATCCGCAGCGATAGAAGGCGCGGCGCGGTGGCGTGGGGCAGCGTCAGGAAGCTGGCGAATTTGCCGTCGCTGCCCGGCTGCGCCTCGCTGTGCGGGGCGCCGTCCAGCAGGATCTGCACCGACCATCCGGGCGCGCCCTGCCCGGCAATCAGCGCCTCCCCGTCCGGTTGCAGGCGAAAGACGTCAATCTGCGGCGACGGCGGGACAGTGACCTGCGGCGCAGTCTCCTGCATGTTTTCGGGTTTGGGCGCCACGTCAGCAGGCGATTGCAGCGCGGCCGTGTCCGGCGGACTGGCGCCCGGTTCGGATGACGGGCCGATGACGCCCGTCAGGTACGCACCGACCAGCGCCAGTATTGCCGCGCCAGCCCCGATCGCGATCCGGCTGCTGGTCCGGCTGGGGGTTACTGACGGTTCGCTCATGCCTTCGGCCTCCGGTCCATGCGGCGCGGCGCGCAGACTGCGCGCTGTTGCCTGAGCCTAGCAACAGCGATATCACGGGTCAAAACAACCCGTATCAGCAGGCAGGTCCACCATGCGCACACCGTCAATCTGTGTCTTTTGCGGCGCACGTGAGGGCGCTCGCGCCGCCTATGGCGCGGCGGCTGATGATCTGGGCGCGGCGCTGGCGCGGGAAGGCTGGCGGCTGGTCTATGGTGCGGGGGATGTCGGGCTGATGGGACGCTGCGCACGTGCGGCGATCAAGGCGGGCGGTGCCACGCTTGGGGTGATCCCGCAGCATCTGGTCGGACTTGAAGCCGATGAAGGCGCCGATCACATCGTGACCGAAACGATGCACGAGCGCAAGAAGGTCATGTTCATGAACGCCGATGCGTTTTTGCTGCTGCCGGGCGGCGCGGGATCGCTGGACGAATTGTTCGAGGTGCTGACATGGCGCCAGCTGGGCCTGCATCACAAGCCGGTGATCGTGCTGGATATCGACGGCTATTGGCGCCCGCTGACCGCCTTGCTGGGGCATGTGGTCAGCGAAGGGTTCGCCGGAACGGACCTGTCCGGCGGCTATATGACCGTGCCGGATGTGCCTGCGGCCCTTGCCGCCCTGCGCGCTGCCCTGCCCCGGCGCAGCGACGACGCGGTGTAGATCGCCAGCGCGGTCCAGATCATGGCAAAAGCGATGGCGTGCCACATGGTAAACGCCTCGCGGAAGATCAGCGTTGCCACCAGAAACTGCAATGTCGGGTTCAGGTATTGCACCACACCGACCGTCGCCAGCGACACCCGGCGCGTTGCGTAGGAAAACAGGATCAGCGGGATCGCGGTCAGGATACCGGCAAAGGCCAGCATCAGCGATGTCACCAGATCACTGCCGAAATGCCCGTTTCCCTGCCCGTGAACCACCGCAAGGAAGGCAAGCGCCAGCGGCGTCAGCATCGCCACCTCGGCCGTGACGGACACGACCGGCCCGACAGACAGGCTTTTCTTCGTGACGCCATAGAGGCCGAAGGACAGCGCAAGGACCAAGGCCACCCACGGCGTGACTTGCAGCCCGACGGACAGAACCACCACAGCACAGGTTGCCAGCCCGACCGAAACCAGCTGTGCCCGGTTCAGCCTTTCGCGGTAGAAGATTGCGCCCAGCAGAACGGCGGCCAACGGAAAGATGTAATAGCCCAGCGATGCGTCTGTTGCATAGCCTTGCTGTACGGATGAGATGAATACGAACCAGTTGAGCGAGATCATCAACGCCGCAAATGCGATGATCGCAAAGGATTTGCGCGTCGCGACGGCTGCGGGCAGCTCTCTCAGGCGTCCTTGGATCGCCAAGACCACCAGGAAAAAAACCAGCCCCCAGAATGTGCGATGGCTGAGGATCTCCATCGGCGGCACGGCGTCGAGCAGCTTGTAATATATACCCGAAAGGCCCCAGACGGTGCAGGCACCGATCATGGCAAGCACGCCCTTTGCCTCATCTGTCATGTCGCCGCGCCCCTGCCCAGAGAAGTTGCTGTTACGGCTGCATATCCCAGCAATGGCAGCTTAGGAAGGGGCGCGATAAGTCTGCGTTACATCTGGGCCAGATGCTTCTTGACCATCTGCTCGACCTCGTCGAGTGGATGGTTGGTCAGATCCTTGTCAATCTCGGCGATGACCTTCTCCGCGACTTCCTTGTGCAGCTCGCCGCGCAGCGCGCCCAGGGTGCGGGCGGCTGCGACGATCACAATGCGATCATAGGCTCCGCGATGCGCCTGTTTGTACAAACGATCCGCCAGATCGCTGGCAAAGCGTTCCTTGGCCAACTCGTGCCAGTCGGTATCGTCGAAGGCGGACCGGTGTCCGGGGCCGTTGTCTGACATCCGGCCGGGCCGGTTGGCTGACTGGTCGATATCCTTTGGGTTGTCCTGTTCGTCGATACGCACAACATTCAGGTCGGGCGCCTGCGCGTCGCCGTCATTTCGCAGAAACAGCGCCTTTTCACCGTCGCAAACGAGAACCCAAGTGCCTGGTTTGAGTTCGGCCATTTACGTGTCCTCCTCGGGCGCATTGCCTGTCTCGCGGCTGTCCTGCCCGGTGACACGCGTTGTGCCTGCGGGCTGTTCCTTGGCGCGCTTTTCTTCGTCGCGAGTGGCAACGCGGCGCTCGATATCGCCGCCGACGCGGCCCTTTTGCGAAATATCTGCCGCCTCGCCGATGATTTCTTCGGTCTCGCGGCTGCCGTCTTTGGAGCGATGACGTTCGGCCATGGTGTCCTCCTTTGGTTAAGGCTGTAACAGGAAAACGGCTCCCGCCCCGCTGTGGTTCCGCCCCGGCACGAAAAAGCCCCCGGCGGGGCGATCCACCGGGGGCTGAAATTCAGGTAACGCGCAAATTACATGCGGCTTGCGACGTTTTCCCAATTCACCAACGAATTCAAGAAGTTGTCCAGGTATGCCGGACGCTTGTTGCGGAAGTCGATGTAATAGGAATGCTCCCACACATCGCAGCCGAGCAATGCAGTCTGACCAAAGCAAACGGGGTTCACACCGTTTTCGGTGTTGGTCACCTTGAGGCTGCCATCTGTATCCTTGACCAGCCACGCCCAGCCGGAACCGAATTGACCGCCGCCCGCCGCGGAGAATTCTTCCTTGAACTTGTCGACGCTGCCGAAGCTTTCCTTCAGCGCCGATTCCAGCTCGGACGGCATGCTGGATTTGCCGGGACTCATCATTTCCCAGAACTGGTTGTGATTCCACAACTGGCTGATGTTGTTGAAGATACCCGACTGCGCCACGGCATTTTTGTCGTAGGTGCCCTTGATGATCTCTTCGAGGGTCTTGCCTTCCCACTCGGTGCCTTTGATCGCCTTGTTGCCATTGTCGACATAGGCCTTGTGGTGAATGTCGTGGTGGTATTCCAGCGTCTCCTTGCTCATGCCGTTACCGGCCAGAGCGTCGTGGGCATAGGGAAGATCGGGAAGTTCGAATGTCATGGGATGGCCCCTTTTATAGTTGAATTCACACGGCTCTTAGATGGTAGCCTTACTACCCTAACGTCAAGTGTCACAGGAAGGTTCCCGGCAGATATCCTGCGCAGAGAGAATGCCGCGAAAGCCGGGCAAAAAAATACCCCGCGCCATGTGTGGCGCGGGGTAAATATCGCATCAATGCAGGGCGCGTGCTACGCCATGTAGCGTACTTCGCTGCCCGGCGCGGTGGCGCCTTTCAACAGATCGAACACGTATTGCGCGACCGAGCGGAAGCATACGATGCGCGCCTCACCCGGCCCCGCCATCCAGACGGCGGCCGGCACCTGCGCCATGCGCGAGCGGCGGAACTGACCCGGCTTGAACGCCGCCGACGACAGATCGACCGGCATCAGCTTGGCCAGTGCTTCGCGCACCAGCGCATCGTCACCGCTGACCGCGAACATGCAGCGCGCGTCGGAGACGTTGACCGCCATGTGATGCGTATCGCCCATCCCGTCGGTAATCTCGGCCAGCTTGGCGTCGGCCGACGCATATGGCACGAGAACCATCAGCTCGTCCGGCGACATCCATGCGGTATGGCCGCTGTCGCTGGGATTGATATGGCCCGCACCCGGCATTTCGCCGCCCAGAGCGCTGGCAAGGGCCTGCTTGACCGCCGTCGCGGACAGATCGCCGCGCACAGTGATCATGCCCTGCAAGCCCATGTCGCGAACGGTCGCGAACCCTGTCGCGCTGGCGCCGTTCAAGGCACTGACTGAATTAGACATTCTGCTTCTCCCCGTCCTTGTCAAAGAATACCGGGTCAACGATCTTGGCCCGCATGATCGTGCCGTCAAGGCGCGGGAATTCCAGCACCTCGCCCATCCGGTCCGGCCCGTTCAGCACCAGCCCCATGGCAATCCCGCGCTCCAGCGTGGGCGAATGGTAGGTCGATGTCACCCGTCCTTGCGTCTCGCGCTGGCCGTTGGCGTTTTTGCCCTCGGCGGTGGCGTAGGCGCCATCCGGCAGCACGCCGCCGTCCACCGTCTCCAGACCCACCAGCTGCCAGCGACGCGGATCTGTCACATGGCTGCGCGCCTGCGCACGCTTGCCGATATAGTCCTCTTTCTTTTTGGAAATCGCCCAATGCAGCCCCAGATCCTGCGGTATCACGGTGCCGTCGGTTTCGTCCCCCATCATGATAAAGCCCTTTTCGGCCCGCATGATGTGCAGCGCCTCGGTGCCATAGGGCGTGATGTTGGCGGTCTGCCCCGCCGCCAGCAGCGCATCCCACAGCGCGCGGCCCTCGGACGCCTTTACCGCGATCTCATAGCTCAGCTCGCCCGAGAAGGAGATGCGATAGGCACGTGCCTGAATTCCGGCCAGCGTGATATCCTTCCACGCCATGAACGGCAGCGCGTCGCCGCTGATGTCGTCGCCGGTCAGTTTCTCCAGCGTCGCGCGGGCCTGCGGGCCAACGACAGCGATCTGCGCATATTGCTCGGTCAGGTTGGCGACATAGACCTCCCAATCCCACCATTCGGTTTGCAGCCATTCCTCCATGTGGCCATGGATCGACTCGGCGCCGCCGGTGGTGGTATGACACAGGAACGTGTTGTCGTCGATGCGCGCAACCACGCCGTCATCGATGAGAAATCCGTTCTCGCCGCACATCAGGCCATAGCGGCAGTGCCCCGGCTTCAGCGTGCTCATCATGTTGGTGTAGAGCATGTCCAGGAACTTGCCCGCGTCCTTGCCCGTGACCACCAGCTTGCCCAGTGTCGAGGCGTCCAGCATGCCAAGGCTGGCGCGCGTTGCCTTCACCTCGCGGCTGACGGACTGTTCGATGCTCTCGCCCGGTTTTTGATAGGTGTAGGGGCGGCGCCACTGGCCGACCGGTTCGAAAAACGCGCCATTGTCCACATGCCATTGATACATCGGCGTCTGGCGGATCGGCATGAACCGCTCGTCCCGCGCCTCGCCGGTGATGGAGGCCATCGAGATCGGCGTATAGGGCGGGCGGAACGTGGTGGTGCCGGTCTGCGGAATAGGCTGACCCAAAGCATCGGAAAGGATCGCCAGACCGTTGATGTTGCTCAACTTGCCCTGATCCGTCGCCATGCCCAGCGTGGTATAGCGCTTGGCATGTTCGACCGACTCGTAGCCCTCCTGCGCGGCCAGCTGAATATCCGACACCTTCACGTCGTTCTGGTAATCCAGCCATGCCTTCTGGCGCTTCTTGATGCCCGCGCCGTGCGGCATCATCCAGACCTGCGCCATCGGCGCCTCGTCGATCTGCTCTGCCTCGGGGGCGGTGACATCGCCGCCGCTATGACCGGCTGCCTTTGCCGCAGACGCACCGGCAGTGGTGGCATCACTCAGGACATCGCCCAAGGACAGCGCGCCATTGGCGGCGCCTGCGGGCGTGACAAACGCCTCGCCCTTGGCGCCTGTGGGGGCTTTGTCCACATCGGGGCGGAAGGCGGCGGTCGTCTCGTCCCAGATCAGCTTGCCGCCGCAATGCGACCAAAGATGCACCACGGGCGACCAGCCGCCGGACATGGCAACAACGTCGCAGGCGATTTCCTCCAGCACCGCGCCTTCGCCGGCCTGGCTGCAAACGCCGACGCCGGTGACACGCTTGACGCCCTGAACGGATGAAATACCGTGGCCCATCAGAACGCGGATGCCCAGCGATTTCGCCTCGGCCATCAACGGGCTGTCCTGGGTCGGAACGCGCGCATCGAGGATCGCAGGCACATCCAGCCCGTTCTTTTTAAGGGTGATCGCAGTGCGGTACGCGTCGTCGTTATTGGTGACAACAACCGTCCGGTCCCCGATGGAGACGCCGTAATCAACCACATAATCCCGCACCGCCGATGCCAGCATGACGCCCGGAATGTCGTTTCCGGCAAAACTGAGCGGACGCTCGATCGCGCCGGTTGCGGTCACGATCTGGGCCGCGCGGATGCGCCACAGACGGTGGCGCGGGCCTTTGGCGGCAGGCTGGTGATCGCCCACCCGCTCGTAGCCCAGCGCATAGCCGTGATCATAGACGCCTGCGCCCATGGTGCGGTTGCGCATCGTCACATTGTCCATCGCGGACAACTCCGCGACAAGATCATCCACAAACTTATCCACAGGCTGGCCGCCAACGGTGCCCCCATCGACCGGCGCGCGTCCACCCCAATGGGCGGTCTGCTCGATCAGCATCACCTTGGCGCCGGTGGCCGCAGCAGAACGGGCCGCTTGCAGGCCGGCAATGCCGCCGCCGATCACCAGCACGTCGCAGAATGCATAGAAATGCTCGTAAGTGTCAGTGTCGCGCTGATCCGGCGCCTTGCCCAGACCCGCGGATTTGCGAATGATCGGCTCGTACACATGTTTCCAGAACGGGCGCGGATGGATGAACATCTTGTAGTAAAAGCCGGCGAACAGGAAGCGCGCGAGTTTGGTGTTGATGGCACCAACGTCAAAATCAAGGCTCGGCCAATGGTTCTGCGAGGTGCAGGTCAGACCATCGAACAGCTCGGTCGTGGTGACGCGCTGGTTCGGCTCGAAATCGGCGCCGGTGCCCATGCCGACAAGGCCGTTCGGCTCTTCCGCGCCAGAGGCGACCACGCCGCGCGGGCGGTGGTATTTGAACGAGCGGCCAACCAGCATCTGGTCATTGGCCAAGAGCGCAGACGCGATGGTGTCGCCCGCATAGCCGCGCAACCGCTTGCCGTTGAACGTGAAATCAACCTTGCGGCCCCTGTCCAGAAGGCGACCGCCATTTGCCAGACGTGTGCTCATGCCGATGCCCCCGCGCAGAGTGATATGATGGAATTTTGAGTATTTTTACCAAGATGAAAAATCATGCGAATTCCCTCCATGACCAGCCGGGACGTTTGGCCGTAATCGCATCCTTGACGCTCTGCGGCGGCTCGGTCGTCTGGGCGGGATAGGTGCCGTAGATTTCCAGCGTGACGGTGTCGCGCGCGGCGTGAAACCACTTGCCGCAGCCATTATTGTGGCGCCAGCGTTCCAGATGGACGCCTTTCGGGTTCACCTTGGAGAAAAGGTAGTCGTGAAACGCCTCGTCGGTCGAGCCGGGGCCGAAACGCTTCAGATGCGCTTCGCCGCCGCCGTGGAATTCGGTTTCTTCGCCGGTCACGCCGCAGCAGGGGCAGGTCAGGATCAGCATGGGGTGCCTCCGTTCAGGTTGGTGCCAGAAGTTTGTGAAAACTCCTGTGAAAATTCTGCAAGGAATTTTGCGGCCATCAATGTGCCACCCCCGCTGCGACGCTTTCGTCGATGAAGCGGCCCTCGTAGAAACGGTTCAGGCCGAACGCCTCGGTCAGGGGCGAGTGGCCCTTGGCCATCAGCTCGGCAAAGCCCCAGCCGGAGCCGGGGATCGCCTTGAAGCCGCCGGTGCCCCAGCCGCAGTTGACGAACATGTTTTCAACCGGCGTTTTCGACAGGATCGGTGAGCGGTCGCCGGTCACGTCCACGATACCGCCCCACTGGCGCAGCATTTTCAGGCGCGCGACCATCGGGAAGGTTTCGACCAATGCGCGCACCGTCTCCTCGATATGGTGGAAGGCGCCGCGCTGGGTGTAGTTGTTATACCCGTCAGTGCCGCCGCCGATGACCATTTCGCCCTTGTCGGACTGGCTCATGTAGCCGTGGACGGTGTTCGCCATCACGACCACATCCATGCAGGGCTTGATCGGCTCGGACACCAGCGCCTGAAGCGACACAGATTCAATCGGCAGGCGGAAGCCGGCCATGTCGGCCACGTGGCCCGAGTGACCGGCGACGACGACGCCCAGCTTGTCGCAGCCGATGCTGCCGCGGGTGGTGTTGACGCCAGTGACCTTGCCGCCCGATTGCTCGATGCCCGTCACTTCGCATTTCTGGATAATGTGCATGCCCATATCCGAACAGGCGCGGGCATAGCCCCACGCCACCGCATCGTGGCGCGCGGTGCCGGCGCGGGCCTGCCAGATCGCGCCCAGCACGGGGTAGCGCGGGCCGTTGATGTTGATGATCGGCACCAGTTGCTTGACCCGCTCGGGCCCGATGAATTCGGTCTTGACGCCTTGCAGCATGTTGGCGTGGGCCGTGCGTTCAAACCCGCGCACCTCGCCTTGGGTCTGGGCCAGCATCATCACGCCGCGGGGGCTGAACATGATGTTGTAGTTCAGGTCCTGGCTCAGCCCCTCATACAGGCTGCGAGCCTTTTCGTAGATCGCTGCCGACGCATCCTGAAGATAGTTCGAACGGATGATGGTGGTGTTGCGGCCGGTATTGCCGCCGCCCAGCCAGCCCTTTTCCAGAACCGCCACGTTGGTGATGCCGAAATTCTTGCCCAGATAATAGGCCGTCGCAAGGCCGTGGCCGCCTGCGCCAACGATGATCACATCGTATTTCTTCCTGGGTTCGGGCGACGCCCAGGCGCGCTCCCACCCTGTATTGTTGCGAAGCGCCTCACGGGCGACGGCGAAGGCAGAATAACGTTTCATGCGCGGTCTCACTTTTGCGATGGATTCGCGGGTGGCGACGGGAATGGCGTGTTTATGGGGCCAGTGCCGCCATTTCCTTATACACCGTGCGGCGCGAGATGTACATTTTGCGACTCCGTACAAAAACGCGCAGCGTCCGCGACATTTGGCACCATATCGGCCCGCCTTGGGCATCTGCCCTTTCGCCGGGCGCCCGGCGCCGTTATGTGGACGGCATAACAGGAGGAGCGCCATGTTGTTCTGGGCTATCGCCGCCATTTTGGCACTGGGATGCAGCGGATTGATTGCTGCGGCGTTGCTACGGGGGCGCAGCAATGCTGTGCCGCCGGCCGCGTATGATCTGGATGTGTACCGTGTCCAGCTGAAGGACGTGGAGAAGGATCTGGCGCGCGGCGTCATCACCAATGCCGAAGCCGAACGGGTGCGCACCGAAGTCTCGCGCCGTATTCTGGCCGCCGATGCACAGCTGCAAAAGGCGGGCGCCGGCACCATCCAGCCCGGACGCGGCGCGGGCGTGCTGGCCGGCGTTGTGGCGGTGGCGCTGACCGCAGGCGCGCTGGCCGGGTATGCGGTGCTGGGCGCGCCCGGCTACGCCGATCTGCCGCGCGGCGCGCGTCTGGCCGCGTCGGATGCGGCGCGTGCAAACCGATTGACGCAGGCCGAGGCTGTGGCCCGCTTTGGCACCGAAACGGCGCCGGCCATCCCCGGCGACGAATTCGCGCAGCTGATGGTGCAGTTGCGCGCCGCCGTGGAAAAGCGGCCCGAGGACGCGCGCGGTCTGGCGCTGCTGGCCCGCAACGAGGCGGCGCTGGGTGATACAGATGCGGCGCTGGATGCGCAGGCGCGGCTGCTGGCGGTTCTGGGCGATCAGGCATCGGCGACGGAACACGCGTTTCACGCCGATCTGCTGATCACCGCGGCCGGCGGCTATGTCTCGCAAGAGGCTGAGGCCGCGCTGCGCACCGCATTGTCCAAGGATCCGGGCCAGCCCGAGGCACGCTATTATCTGGGCGTCTATTACGATCAGGTCGACCGCCCAGATGCCGCATTCCGCACATGGGAACGCCTGCTGAGCGACAGCCCGCCAGACGCCGGCTGGACACAGCAACTGCGCGGCCAGACGGCGGATGCCGCAAACCGCGCCGGCATCCGCTATAGCCCGCCGCCCGAAGCGGCGGCACCCGCCGCCCCCGGCCTGAGCGGCCCCAGCGCCGCCGAGGTCGAGGCCGCAGGCGACATGACGGATGAGGACCGCCAGCAGATGATTCGCGGAATGGTCGATGGGCTGATGGCCCGGCTGGCCGCCCAAGGCGGCCCGCCCGAGGATTGGGCGCGGCTGATTTCCTCGCTGGGCATTCTGGGCGAAGTCGCGCGCGCCAGCGCCATTCGCGATGAGGCGCAGGCGATCTTCAAGGATGACGCCGAGGCGCTTGGCATGATCCGGGCCGCCAGCCAGACGGCCGGGCTGGAGACGGGCGCGGCGCCGCAATGATCTACGAGGACCTTGCCGAATATGTCGCCGCCCTGCCCGCCGCGCGCGGCCTGATGGGGCTGGATCTGGGGGACAAGACAATCGGCGTGGCGATATCGGATCCGCTGTGGTCGGTCGCCAGCCCGCACGAGACGGTGCGCCGCCGGAAATTCGGCCTTGATGCCGCCCGCCTGCTGGAGATTGTCGCCGAGCGCACCATCGGCGGCATCATCCTGGGCCTGCCGCGCAACATGGACGGAACCGAAGGGCCGCGCTGCCAGTCGACCCGCGCCTTTGCCCGCAACCTCAGCCGTCTGACCGATCTGCCCATCGGCTACTGGGACGAGCGTTTGTCGACAGTTGCCGCAGAACGTGCCCTGCTTGGGGCGGATACGTCACGAAAGCGTCGCGCCGAGGTGATCGACAACATCGCCGCCTCGTATATCCTGCAAGGGGTGCTGGACCGGATGGGCCATATGAGGAGAGCGCTGTGATGGACGGAAACGATATGCCCGCAGACCCGGCGCACGGCGCCGAGCCGCCCGTCTGGACCCGCGACGAAGTGCAATCGCCCTGCGTGCAGATCTGCGTGGTGCATCCCGAAGCGCGTATTTGCACCGGCTGCCTGCGCAGCATTGACGAGATCACGCGCTGGTCAAAAATGAGCAATGAGGAGCGGGCGCAGATCATGGACGGGCTGCCGTCCCGCGCCGTTCTGCTGCGCCAGCGGCGCGGTGGGCGCGCCGCCCGCCTGGGGCGCGCCGCCCGCCTGGGGCGCGCCGACTGAGTTTGCCGACTGAGTTAAAGGGCCAATAGTCGCGGCGCATTCAGCCTTTGCTGCCGGCATCCGCCATATCGGTGCAGGTGACCGCATCGGCGCCCATCGTCTCATTGCGCAGCGTGGCTTCGGCGCCTTTGGTCCACCATTCGCGCGCGCCAGACACGTACCGCGCGCCCGATCCTGAAATGACATTGACGAAAATCAGATCGTCGCCCGCCAGCCGCATCACCGCCAGCGCATTGGCGCCGCTGTTGACGTATTGCACGGTCAGCTCGGTGCCGTCGGTGCAGGAATAACGCACGGCGTTCACGCTGTCCTGCTGGCCCATCTGCAAGGACAGCGACAGCGGCGCGCCGGCCAGCGCAGGCGCGGCCCCGGTTGCCAATGCCGCCGCCACGGCGCCGCATGTCAAAAGGTTGCGGTATGATTTGACGAAGGGTTTCATCATGGTAAGTATCCTTTTCTACCTTGAAAACAGGGCGCAGGCCCCGTGCATGTATTGCGTGCAGGATACGTGCGGCGCGCCGCGTGAGCAAGCCAATCGGCGGCGCAAATCGCTGACGTGGCGTCATGGCGCCGATAGCCAATCGGTGCCCTGCCCGCTGAATTCAGGACGGAAATACGCGATCATCCGGCCCTCGTCCGGCGCGCTTGCGCCATCCGCCCACGGCGCAACGCCGTGCAGTGCCAGCCGGTGCAGCAACGTCGCCTCGCCCAGCTTTGCGGGCAATTCCACCCGCGCGCAGCGGGCAAACACGTCGCGGCGGGCGGCGGTATAAACATCTGTCAGATCCACCTCGCCCCAGCGCTCGGGCGGGATGTCTTTCAATGCGGCAGCGAAGGCCGCGCGCATCATTTCGTGGCTGCCGTCCCACACCACCAGCGGGCTGGCATCGGCGCTGGCATCGCTCAGCGGCACGCCAAGGATATAGGCGTGACGCTCTTTCAACATGCGCGCGCGTTCAGGGCCGACGGCCAGCAGCCCGTCAACATGCGCCGCGTCCCGGCGCCGCCGGTATCCGAACGCCGCCTCGCCCTCGCCCTTGCGGGGGCGCGGATAGCCCGGATAGATGACAGAAACCTGCCCCGCATGCAGCGGCAGATCACCATACAGCGTTCGCGCCATCACGCAGCCCGGCCCGCCCAGCGGGCCACTGCCCGCGACCCTGCCGCGCGCGTCATTCGGCAGCGTATCCACCCCGACAAACCACGTGCCGCCGCATTGCAGCCATTCATCCCGGTGCGCCGGATCGTCCATCCGCGCCAGCGCCGCCCCGCGCGCCGCGCCTGCCCATTCGGCCACCGCCGGATCGCGGTCAAACCGCGCCCATCCCTTTTGCAAAAATGCGCCTACCATCCCAGCGCCTTGCGCAGCATGTTCAACGCAATCAGCATCAAAAACGCGCCAAACACCCGCCTCAGCAGCACCGCATCCATGCCATGCGCCAGCCGCACGCCGACAGGCGCCGTCAGCATGGTCATGGCGATGACGATCACGAACGCCGGCAGGTTCACCGCCCCCACCGTTAGCGGCGGGCGCCCCTGCGGGGCGACATCGACCAGCAGAAACGCGATGACCGACGGCACCGCGATCGCCGCGCCAAACCCGGCGGCGGTCGCCACCGCCCGGTGCATGGAAATCCCGTGCAGCGTCATCAGCGGCACGCCAAAGCTGCCGCCGCCAATCCCCATCAGCACCGACAAAAAGCCCACGACAGGCGACAGCAGCGTGCGCAGCAGCGTCCCCGGCATCACATGACCCAGCCGCCAGGACGTCCGGCCCAGCAGCAAATAAAGCCCCACACACAGCGCCAATACGCCGAAGATCACCTGCAACGTACCCGAGCGTAACGCCGCCGCGACGATCACACCCAGCACGGCACCCACCGCAATACCCGGCGCCCATGTGCGCAGGACATACCATTCAACGGCGCCCTTGCGATTATGCGATAAAACGGACCGCGCCGAGGTCACCATGATCGTCGCCAGCGACGTCGCAAGGCAGATCTGCATCAGCTGCGGCCCGCCATAGCCCAGCGTCTGAAACGCGTAGAAGAACGCGGGAACCAAAACGATTCCGCCGCCCACGCCCAGCATTCCGGCCAAGACACCGACAAACGCGCCGATGGCCAGCAGCATCGCCGTCAAGGCCAGCAAGAGCGTGAGATCGGGCATGAGGGCGGCTCCTTGTTTTGCCGGAGTTAACCGGGTTTGATGCAAGGCTGCAAACCCAAACTCACGCCGCCTGCGCCGCCGCCACCTCGGACAGCGCCGCGTCGATCAGCTCAGGCCCGGCGCCCGCGCGGTGCGCGCCTTCTGATAATTTACGCCGCCACGCCCGCGCACCGGGCCGCCCGGCAAATAGCCCCAGCATATGGCGCGTGATCTGATTCAGCCGCCCGCCCGCGGCCAGATGCGCCTCGATATAAGGGAGCATCGCCTTGATCGCCCCCTCGGCAGTGGTGTCAGGCGCACCCGCACCAAAAATCACGCGATCCGCCGCACACAGGATATAGGCAGGCTGGTGATACGCCGCCCGCCCGACCATCACTCCATCCAGCCCCGCATCCAGAAATGCACGCGCCTGCGCCAGCGAGGTGACGCCGCCATTCACCGACAGATGCAGGTCCGGAAATTCCGCTTTCATCGCGCGCACCAGCGTATAATCCAGTGGCGGGATGTCCCGGTTTTCCTTGGGGCTCAGTCCATCCAGCCACGCCATGCGCGCGTGAATGGTAAACCGTGTCACCCCCGCCGCCGCAACGCGCGCTAAAAAATCGGGCAAAACATCGCGCGGCACCTGCCTGTCCACACCGATCCGGCATTTCACCGTCACGGGAACATCCACAGCCGCGATCATCGCCGCGCAACACTCTGCCACCAGATCGGGCGACTTCATCAACACCGCCCCGAACGTTCCCGATTGTACCCGGTCACTGGGGCAGCCGACGTTCAGGTTGATCTCGCCATATCCAGCCGCGGCCCCCAGCCGCGCCGCCTGCGCCAGCTCGGCCGGATCCGAGCCGCCCAGTTGCAACGCCACAGGATGCTCCGCCGCGTCGAAATCCAGCAAATGAACCGCCCCGCCGCGCACCAACGCGGGCGCCGTCACCATTTCGGTGTAAAGAAGCGTATTTTTCGACAACGTGCGATGCAAGTAACGGCAGTGCCGATCCGTCCAGTCCATCATGGGGGCGACCGACAGGCGGGATGCCTTATAAGCCTCATTATCTATTGAATTATGTGGCATATAACTCTCTCTGCGGCGATCCATATTTTGACCGATACATCCCCAGCCGCAGTCCACAGGACGACCGAATTTTGCGCGCGGACTTCTGTTATGGGCTCAATTGTTGAACGTAGACGTAAAGATGGTTCGGTAAGTTACCAAGAGCAGATCGTTATAAAGTCCAAAGGGCGGATCGTCCATCAGACGTCAGACAATCTGATCTCACGCTTCCAATTCTGCATCCCAGTATAGAAAATCCATCCAACTGACGTGCAAATGCCCTGGCGGAAATTTGCGCCCCAGATTGCGCAACTGTTCGGGTGCGGGCGCGGTGGGGCTCCGGCGCAGCGTCAGGCCAGAACGCGCAAGGCTTTTCGAGCCTTTGTGCCGGTTACAGCGCCCGCATGCGGCCACCACGTTCGTCCAGCTGGTCCTGCCGCCCCGTGAGCGGGGAACGACGTGATCGAACGTCAGCTCGTTCCCGGTTCCGCAATATTGGCAGCGGAATTCATCGCGTAAAAACAAATTGAAGCGCGTGAATGCGGCGCGTTTTTGCGGCTTTACGAAATCTTTCAGCACAATGACGGATGGGATGCGGATCTGAACACTGGGCGAATGCACGACATGTTCGTATTCGGCTACGATATCGACGCGCTCCAGCCAGGCTGCCTTGACAGCGTCCTGCCAGGACCACAGGGATAAGGGAAAATAGCTGAGCGGCCGGTAATCCGCATTAAGGACCAGCGCGGGATAGCGATTCAGGCTGCCCGGCATTCGCCCGAATTCCGCATCCATTTCGCTCTGCAACCCCCATCTGTGACGATACACCGTAGGGGAAAATATAACCTGCGCGGGACGTCTGGCAAGAACTGCTTTGAGATGGGCCGCATCCGGGCAGCACTGGAAGGTGCCGCCCGGATGCGGCCGGGCGCTGGAAAATTCGCAGAATTTTCGCGTCAGTCGCGCTTACAGCTGCGACATCACCTCGTCGGAGGCGTCAAAGTTGGTGGTGACGCGCTGCACGTCGTCATCGTCCTCCAATGCGTCGATCAGCTTCATCAGCTTTTGCATACCGTCCAGATCCATCTCGGTCGTGGTGGTGGGGCGCCATGTCAGGCGGGTGGTTTCGCTTTCGCCCAACGAGGCTTCAAGCGCGGTCGACACCTCATTCAGGTCCGTGTCGGCGCACCAGATCGTGTGCCCCTCCTCGCCCGAGTCGACGTCTTCGGCGCCGGCCTCGATTGCGGCCATCATCACGCTGTCCGCGTCGCCCGCATCGGCGCCATAGACGATCTCGCCCTTGCGGTCAAACATGAAGCCGACGCTGCCCGTTTCGCCCAGATTGCCACCATTTTTTGTAAACGTGCTGCGCACCGTGCTGGCGGTGCGGTTGCGGTTGTCGGTCATCGCCTCGACAATCACGGCCACGCCATTGGGGCCGTAGCCCTCGTAGCGGATTTCCTCGTAATCGTCGCCCTCGCCGGCCTGTGATTTCTTGATCGCGCGGTCGATCACATCCTTGGGCACGGACACGGCCTTGGCCTCTTTGACGGCCATGCGCAGGCGCGGGTTCTTGTCCGGGTCGGGATCACCCATTTTGGCCGCGACGGTGATTTCCTTGCTCAGCTTGGAGAACAGCTTGGAGCGGACGGCGTCCTGACGCCCCTTGCGGTGCTGGATATTTGCCCATTTGGAGTGGCCGGCCATGAAGGTTCCTTATGTCATCAAATGTGGTTGCTTGGCGCGTTTATATGGCACCGCGCGCTGGCGGCGCAAGGGGGCGGTCACGGCGCCCTATAGCGGCCAGATCATCGGGATCAGCGCCGACGAGATCAGCGCAAGGCTGAGGTTCAGCGGCACGCCGATGCGCAAGAAATCCGTAAACCGATAGCCTCCCGGACCGTAAACCAACGTATTGGTCTGATAGCCGATGGGCGTGGCAAAGCTGGCCGATGCGGCGAACATCACCGCCACAACCAGCGGGCGCGCATCCACCCCCATCACATCGGCCAAACCGATTGCGATGGGGCTCATCACCACGGCAACTGCGTTGTTTGACACCACTTCGGTTAGGGTGGTGGCCAGCAAATAGACCGCGAGAACAACCGCGAAAGGTGGCAAAGACGTCATGTAAGGGGCCAGCGTGTTCGCGATCAGCTGCACCGCCCCCGAATGGTCCAGCGCCGCGCCGATGGCCAGCATTGAAAATATCAGCGCCAGAAGCCGCCCATCGATAAAGCTGAACGCCTCATCGGCGTCAATGCATCGCGTGACCAGCACGATTGCGACAGCCAGAACCGAAAGGAACAGGATCGGTGCCACACCAAGGCCCGCCAGCACCACGATGCCCACCAGCGCGGCCAGCGCGATGGGCGCATGACCGCGCCGGAACGCGCGGGCCGACGGCTCGGACACGTCGACCATGTCCATCTCGGATGACAGGCGGCGGATATCCTCGGGGGCGCCTTCCAGCAGCAGGGTATCGCCGATTTTCACAATCAACGTGTCCAGCTGCCGCCCGATATTCTGGTTTCGCCGATGTACCGCCAGCGGATAGACCCCATAGCGCCGCCGCAGCCGCAAGGAACCCAGCGAACGGCCCACCATCTTGCAGCCGGGCGTCACCAGAACCTCGACCGTGGTGGTTTCCACCGCCGACAGCTGATCGACGCGCTTCAGGCTTTTGTCGGCCTGAAGGCTGAGCAGTTCGGTCATGCGCGTGCGCAGCACGACGCGGTCGCCCACCTCCAGCGTCACGCCGGTCAGATCGTTACGCAGGGATTTATCGCCGCGCACCACGTCAATCAGGCGCACGCCCTCGCGTTTGAACAGCTGCACGCCGGTAACTTCACGCCCGATCAGGTTGCTTTCGGGCGGGATCACAGCCTCGGTAAAGAATTTCATCCGGCTGCGGTCCGACAGCATATCGGCCATGCTGTCGCGGTGCGGCAACAGCCACGGCCCGATAAAGCGCAGATAAATCATGCCCCAGATCACCAGCACGATGGCCAGCGGCGTGATCTCGAAAATGCCGAACGGCTCCATCCCGCGCGCGCGGGCGACACCATCGACCAGCAGGTTCGTGGACGTGCCGATCAGCGTCATGGTGCCGCCCAAGATCGCCGCATAGCTGAGCGGGATCAGCAGGCGCGAGGCCGATATCTTCATCGTGCGCGCCAGTTGCACAAAGACGGGGATCATCACCACCACCACGGGGGTATTGTTCATCACCGCAGAGGCGATGATGACCATTGCCATCAGCATCCCGATCGCCAGTTTGGGATTGCTGCGCGCCTGCCGGTCGGCCAGCGATGTGAACGCCGCCAGCGCCCCGGTGCGCACCAGCGCGCCCATGATGATGAACATCACCGCGATGGTCCACGGCGCCGGGTTTGACAGCACGTCCAGCGCCGAATCGTAGGGCAAAAGCCCCAGCCCCAACATCACAGCCGCGCCCGCCAGCGCCACCACTTCGGTCGGGTATCGCTCGCGCACGAATGAGACAAACATCAGCGCAACAACGGCAAGCGTCATCAGCGCCTCGGTTGTTTGCGACAATTCAAGATAAGCGATCAAATGCGGTCCTGCCTTTGTGCTTGCACGTCATGTTCGCCGATGTCCGGCTGCCGCACAAGCAGACTGTTGCGCGCTCGCGGCTGCACCATGGCGACGCCGATCATCATGATGCTCAGCGCCAGCCAGACCCACAGCGAATATCGCTCGCCCAGCAGCAGCATGGACCAGATCACGCCAAAGCCTGTCACCAGATAACTTGTTTGCGCGGCAAAGACGGACCCGGCCCGCCCCACCAGCCAGACATAAACCGCGTAGACGATGCCATGCAGCCCGGCAGAGGCGGCCAGCGCCAGCTCGGGCACGCCGAAACTGGCCAGCGGGTTGATCCACTGACCGGTCACTATGGACAGCGGAAGGGTGATGACCATTCCCAACGTCGCCGCCCCCAGAATCACCTGCATCGAATCCAGACCATCGGTGCCCCATTTGGCCACCAGATTCCCTTCGGTCGCGTACAGCAGCGGCGCCATCAGCGCGACGGGGATGAAAACGGCCATGGCCCGCTCCGGCAGGCTGGCATCAGGCCCGATCAGCAGCAAGATACCGACCAGACCAAAGCCCAGACCGGCAAGCCGCTTCCACGCGAAATGCTCGTTTCCCAGCGCCAGCGCGATGGGCAGCGAGAAGATCGGCACGCTGGCAATCACAATCGCCATGATCCCGGCGGGCAACCTTGCGGACGCGAAATAGAAAAAGATGTCCGGCAGGACCGCACCGCACAGCGCAATCACCAGATACAGCCGCCAATACCGCCGATCCAGACGCAAGGGCCGGCCGCGCAACGCGCAGATCATGCCAAGCATCGCGACGATGACCACTTCTTGCCAGAAGATCAGGCCCAGCGGCTGATGCCCGGTACTGACCGCCAGCTTGGCCAGCGGCACACTCAGCCCCCAGCCCGCGCCCATCGCCAGAAGGATCACATAGGGTCCCAGATCCGGCCTGGTCCCCGAATGGCGCATGGTCACGGGCCGGACGGGGCCAGACGGCCGCCCTGGCGCACCATTTCAATCCGCGTGGCGCGGCCCGTCCTGTCATCGGTTTCGACGTAAACGCCGCAAAGCGTCGCCTCGTCCATCGCCGGGGTGAACCGTCCCTTGCCCATGCCGGTGACAAACCGGCGCAGCGGTTCGTCCTTTTCCATGCCGATGACGCTGTTGTAATCGCCGCACATGCCGGCGTCTGACAAAAATGCCGTGCCGGCGGGCAGAATCTGTGCATCGGCGGTCGGGATGTGAGTGTGCGTGCCCACCACAAGGCTGGCGCGGCCATCGCAATAATGGCCAACGCCCATCTTTTCGCTGGTGGCTTCGCAATGGATGTCGATGATCGCCGCCTGCACCGCGCCGCCCAGCACATTCGCGCGCAGCGTGGCATCCAGCGCCGAGAACGGATCGTCAAACGCGCGCTTCATAAAGACCTGGCCCAGCACCTGCGCCACCAGCACCTTGCGCCCGCGCGCGTCCGAAAATACGCGGTGGCCGCGCCCCGGCGCGCCCTTGGCAAAGTTCAGCGGGCGGATGATGCGCGGCTCGCCCTCGATGGCGCGCAGCATATCCTTTTGATCGAACGCGTGATCGCCCAAAGTGACGCAATCGGCGCCCGCCTCCAGCAGGCCGGCCGCATGTTCGCCGCTCAGGCCCATGCCGCCGGTGGCGTTTTCGCCGTTCACCACGACGAAATCCAGCCCCCAGTCGGCCCGCAGCCGAGGCAGGCGTTCCGCAACCGCACGGCGTCCGCCGCGCCCCATGACATCACCGAGAAAAAGGAGCTTCATGGGCGAAGTGTTAGGACGCACGCAGCGCGGGCGCAAGGGGCCAAAACGTAACCAGTGCCCCGTGCCGGCGGGTGGATTTGAGCATTTTCAGGCAGATGAAAGACACAAGATCAGCGCAGGGCAAGCGCATCTTGCAACACGCCCAGCACAGCGGCACGTGGGACGTCAGAGGTAATGAACGCCTCCCCGATGCCACGCGCAAGGATAAAGCGCAGCTGGCCGTCCTGCACCTTCTTGTCCTGTCCCATCAGCGCCAGAAGCGTTTCCGCATCTGGCAGTTCCCCTTCTATATCAGATAGATCCACCTTCATCTTCATGTTTTTGAGATGCGCGCGAACGCGGCTGGGTGTTTCCTGCGCACACAGGCCCAGACGGGCCGAAAGCTCGAACGCAAGCGCGCAGCCTATGGCGACCCCTTCGCCGTGCAACAGCCTGCCGGAATACCCCGTGGCCGCCTCAAGCGCGTGGCAGAATGTGTGCCCAAGGTTCAGCAGCGCGCGGTCGCCCTGTTCGGTTTCGTCGCGCACCACGATGGCCGATTTCATGCCGACAGAATGCGCGACGGCGTGGATACGCGCCGACAGATCGCCACCGGCCATGCCGGGCGCGTGCGCCTCAAGCCAGTCGAAAAAGGCGGCGTCGCCCAGCAGGCCGTACTTTACCACCTCGCCGTAACCTGCCAGAAAGTCACGCTTTTTCAGGGTTTGCAGAACGTCTGTATCGGCCAGAACCAGACTGGGCTGATGAAAGGCGCCGATCAGGTTTTTGCCGCGCGGAGAGTTGATGCCGGTCTTGCCGCCGACCGAACTGTCGACCTGCGCCAGCAGGCTGGTCGGGATCTGCACGAAGCGGACGCCGCGCCGCAGGATTGCGGCGGCAAAACCGACCAGATCGCCGATGACGCCGCCGCCGAATGCGATGACGATATCGCCGCGCTCGATCTGCTGATCCAACAACCATTCGGTCGTGCGCTCCAGCTGCGCCCAGCATTTTGTCGCTTCGCCGGGTGGCAATGCGAGGGCGGTCATGGTGATGCCCTGCGCATCCAGCCCGCCGCGCAGCGCGTCCAGATGCAGCGCGCCGACGGTTTCATCGGTGACGACGGCCACGCGGGGGCGGCGCAAAAGCGGCGCGATCAGCGCGCCCGACCGGGCCAGCAGACCGGGACCGACATGCACGTCATAGGCACGTGCGCCCAGCGGGACATGGACGATTTTTTCGGGCGTATCGGTCATGGCAGCTCCAGAACATCGGGCCGTGCGGCCAGCGCCGTGATCACTTGGGTTGTCATCATGTCTATCGTGTAGCTGGGCTGCGACGTGACCTCAATATCGGCCTGCGCATAGATCGGCACGCGCGCCTCATAGATCCCCTGCAGCGTCTTGAAAGGATCAACTGTGCGCAGCAAGGGTCTGGTATCCTTGTTCTTTACCCGGCTCCACAACAGTTTCAGATCGGCATTCAGCCAGACCGACACCCCCTTGGACGAGATCAGATTGCGATTACGCTCGGACAGGAAAGCGCCGCCGCCGGTGGACAGGATGCAGCAGTCGCCGCCCAGCAGGCGAGCGATCACCTCGGTCTCGCGGCTGCGAAAGAAAGCCTCGCCGTCGCGCGCGAAAATTTCGGCGATGCTCATGGCGGCGGCGGTTTCGATTTCGGTATCTGAATCGACGAACGGCACATCAAGACGCTGCGCCAGCGCACGGCCAACGGCCGTCTTGCCCGCCCCCATCATGCCCACCAGCACCACGGTTTTTTTCAGTTTCCCCGCCTCGGCCATCGCGTGTCTCGGCACTCCCCCGCGCAATTTGCGTATTTCAGGATTGAATGGCGTGATCTTGGGCAAAAGGCCAGTTATAAGTTGGCAAAACAAACGGCAAAGCAGGCAGGCGCATCGTGTTCAGACTTATCAAATGGTTGTTTTATCTCGCCATCCTCGCGTTCATCGCGCTGATCGGCTATGCGTATCTGGGTCCGTTTTTCGGCGCGGACTTCACGCCGCCCACGGTTGAGATTCGCAAGGAAATCACCCTTGACGCGAAATAGCGTTCTGCTGGCCGCGCTGCTTGCGCTGGCGCCCGGCTTGCCTGCACAGGCGCAGCAGATCGGACAAAGGCCGCTATCGGCCATCGACTGGCTGGACCAGATCCCGGCCGCGCCACTGCCGCCGCCCCTGCCACCCGAGCCGCCTGTGGCCGGGAGTGCGGGCATCCCCGAAATCGTGATGACACCGCTGGGCGATGCCACGACGGGCGCGGTTGGCCTGCTGCCGCCCGCCGTGACCGGGCTGCCTGCCGATATGTGGGCGGCCAGCGATGCGGGCGATCTGGCCGCACTGTGGCGCAGCGCCAGTTCCCAGCCACCTGCGGCGATCCAGGCGCTCTACCACACTCTTTTGCTGGCCGAGGCCGAGCCGCCGCGCGGCGATGCAGATGTCTATCTGCGCACGCGCATCGCGGTGCTGCGCCGGTTCGGCGCGGTCGAGCCTGCGTTCGAGCTGCTGTCGCGCGCCGGGCCGTTGCGGCCTGCGCTGTTTGCCGACTGGTTTGATCTGTCCATGCTGAACGGCGCCGAGGCCGAAGCATGCGCCGATCTGCGCGCCGCCCCCGGCCTGCTGGACGATGGCGCGGCGCAAATCTATTGCACCGCGCTGACCGGCGACTGGCGCACGGCGGCGCTGCTGTTTGAAACCGGGCGCGCGCTGGACGCGTGGGACGCCCCCCGCCGCGACCTGCTGGAGCAGTTTCTGGACCCGGACATGGCCGAAACCGGCGGTCCGCCCGTGCCGATGAACAATCCGACCCCGCTCGATTTTCGCCTGTTCGAGGCGATTGGCAGCCCGCTGCCCACGCGCGGTCTGCCGGCCGCCTTTGCCATGGCCGATCTGCGCGGCACCGTCGGCTGGAAGGCCGAGATCGAGGCCGCCGAGCGGCTGGCGCGGTCCGGTGCGCTGGCGCCCGGACGTCTGATGGGGCTGTATACACGGCAGCGCCCCGCCGCCTCTGGCGGGGTCTGGGATAGGGCCGCGGCGGTCCAGTCGCTTGAGGCTGCGGTGCAGGGGGGCGCTGCGGATGACATTACTGCGGCGCTGACGGACGCGTGGCAGCGGATGCGCGACGAGGGGCTTGAGATCGCGTTTGCGCAAATATTCGGCGCGCAACTGGCCGCTGCGGACCTGGATGGCGCGGCGCGCGCACTGGCCTACCGCATTGCGCTGCTGACCCCCGACTACGAGGCCGCCGCCGCCAACCCGCCCCCCGGCAACGACGCGCTGTTTCTGGCCGGGCTGGCGCAGGGCCGGCCCAACGCCGCGCTGGTCGGCACAGGCGACGGGCGCGTCATTGCCACCGCTTTCGCCCAGCCCCCCCGGCCCGCACCGGACCATGCCCTGCTGATCCAACAGGGCAAACTGGGCGAGGCGGTGCTGTCAGCGGCGCTGCAATTTGACCGCGCCAGCGGCGATCCGGGCGAAATGGCGGCCGCGCTCAGCACATTGCGCAGTGTCGGGCTGGAGGATACCGCACGCCGCGCCGCGCTTCAGGCCCTGATCCTGGACCCCGCCGAATGAGCGACGCGCACTGGATTGATGCGTTTCTTGAGGCGCAGGCCGCCGAGCAGGGCGCCGCGCGCAACACGCTGGAGGCCTATGCGCGCGACATGAGCGATTTCACCGGCTGGCTGGCGCGCGCCGGTCTGGGGCCGGCCACCGCGCAGCGCGCGGATATCGAACGCTATCTTGTCGATCTTGAGGCGCAGGGGCTGGCCAAATCTACCCGCGCCCGCCGCCTGTCGGCGATCAAGCAGCTCTACCGCTTTGCGTTCGAGGACCGGCTGCGCGCCGACAATCCCGCGGTCCAGATCAAGGGGCCGGGCCGCGATACCCGCCTGCCGAAAACCCTGACCGAAGAAGAGGTTGACCGCCTGCTGGACGCCGCCCGCATCACCGGGCGAAACGCGCGTGATCGCTGTCGCAACACCTGCCTGATGGAACTGCTCTATGCCACGGGGATGCGCGTCAGCGAGCTGGTGTCGCTACCCGCGTCGGCCGCGCGCGGCAACCCCGAGATGCTGCTGATCCGCGGCAAGGGCGGCAAGGAGCGGATGGTGCCCCTGTCCCCGCCCGCGCGCAGCGCGCTACAGGCGTGGCTGGCGATGCTGGACGCGCAGGCAGAGGCGGTGCAAGCGCAAGGCGCGGTGCCATCGCCCTATCTGTTCGCCTCATCCGGTAAATCAGGGCACCTGACGCGCCACAGATTTTATACCATGATCAAGGAGATGGCCGTTGCGGGCGGCGTCAGCCCGGCCAAGGTTACACCGCACACATTGCGCCATGCGTTTGCGACCCACCTTCTGGCCAATGGGGCGGATCTGATCGCGATTCAGGCGCTTTTGGGTCACGCAGACGTCGCAACCACCGAAATCTACACCCATGTTCTGGACGCGCGCCTGTCCGCGCTGGTGCTGGAGCATCATCCGCTATCCGCACCCGCGCCAGAAACCGGCGAATAGTCCGGGCGCAAAGCGGTCATCATCCCTTGAACGCCAGTGCCGCGCACCCCATAACGTCCGTGGTACAAAAGGACACAGGACCCGATGGATACGGCAGCCCCAATTTTTGACATGGCATTCTGGTTAACCGGGGGCGCCATCCTGCTGCTGCTGGTGATGTCGGGCATGTTCTCGGGCAGCGAAACCGCCCTGACCGCCGCCTCGCGCGGCAAGCTGCGCGCGCGCGCCGACAAGGGTGACAAGGGCGCGGAACGTGCGCTGGCCATCACCGAAGACAATGAGACGCTGATCGGCTCGGTTCTGCTGGGCAACAACCTGGTCAATATCCTGGCCACATCGCTGGCCACCGCGCTGTTTACGCGGCTGATGGGCGATTCGGGCGTGGCATTGGCAACGCTGGTGATGACCCTGCTGGTTCTGATCTTTGCCGAAGTTTTGCCGAAAACATACGCCATCACCAACGCCGAGGTCGCGGCCAGCCGGGTCGCTCCTGCCATTACGATCGTCATCCGCCTGTTTTCGCCCGTGGTGTCCGCGGTGCGCGTTTTCGTGCGGCTGATCCTTCGGGCAGTGGGCGTGCGCACCGATCCCGACAGCAACGTTCTGGCGGTGCGCGAGGAAATCGCGGGCGCGCTTTATCTGGGCCACTCCGAGGGTGTGGTCGAAAAAGAGGATCGCGACCGCATTCTTGGCGCGCTGGACCTGGGCGAACGCGCGGTCGAGGAAATCATGCGCCACCGCAGCCAGATCGAAATGATCGACGCCGGGCTGGAGCCGATGGTCATTCTGGATCAATGCCTGAAATCGCCGCACACCCGCCTTCCCGTCTATGTGGACGATCCGGACAATATCATCGGCGTCGTCCACTCCAAGGATCTGCTGCGCGCCATGCACAAGCTGGCCGTCGGCGAGGGCGGCGACGGCGGCGAATGGCGCAATTTCGATATCACAACGATCTTGATGAAGCCTTACTTCGTGCCCGAAACAACCACCCTGGACGAGCAAATGCGCCAGTTTTTGCGCATGCGCATGCATTTTGCGTTGGTGGTTGATGAATACGGCTCGCTTCAAGGGCTGATCACGCTGGAGGATATTCTGGAGGAAATCGTTGGCGAGATCACCGACGAATTTGACGCCGACGCCGAACATCCCATCCGCCGCAGCGAAGATGGCCAGTACCTTGTCGACGGTGCCATGACCATCCGCGACCTGAACCGCGCGACCGATTGGTCCCTGCCCGATGACGCCGCGAACACCATCGCCGGTCTGGTCATCCACGAGGCGCAGATGATCCCCAAGGTGAACCAGGTGTTCAACTTTCACGGTTTCCGGTTCGAGGTGACAGCGCGCAAGGATAACCGGATTACCCGGCTCAAGATCGGGCAGCTTTGAGGGCGGATTTGCCCGGATCATGCACAGGTGATTGCGGCACTGGCTCTTGCCGGACGAATCGGCCATTCTGCCTGAACCTAAAGGGATATCTTACATGAAAAACTACGTCTGGCTTCTGGGCTGCGCACCATTTCTGCTGGCGGCGTGCGAGGAAATCGAGGGCACCAGCGCCGCCACATCCGAGCGTTTCATCACCGACCTGCCGCCAAGTTTGCGCGAACTCGCCGCGCCGTATCAGGATCTGAGCGCCGTTCGGCTGGACCCGGCGAGCGGCTGCTATGTCTATCGCTACCGTGGCCCGGTCGAGACAACGATGCTGCCCCTGCGAACCACAGACGGCCGCCCGCTCTGCGTCAAGAAAGCGGAAACCGCACCGGCCACCTGACTGATGCCCTGACCGCGCCGCCCAAAGGGTCAGCTTTGGGCGGTAATCCGATCCTCCGGCGCATACAGATAGGCGGTCGATCCAGACGCGACGTGATCATAGAGGTCGATCATATGCGCCATCACCATGCGCACGCAGCCCGAACTGGCCCGCCCGCCGATGGAGCGTGGCTGCGGTGATCCGTGGATGCGCAAATATGTATCGCGGTTGCCGACGAACAGGTAAAAGGCCCGCGATCCCAACGGGTTGTTCGGCCCGCCATTCATACCGTCAGCATGTTTTGCATAAAGGCCGGGATCACGCTTGATCATGGCCTTGGTCGGGGTCCAGGTTGGCCACTTGGCCTTGCGGCGGATCGTATATGTGCCCGGCTCGTACAGATCACCCCGCGCGATTGCCACGCCGTAGCGCATCGCGGTGCCGTCATCGCGGATGTGGTACAGATACCTCGCGATCGCATCGACGTGGACATCGCCGGGTCGCAACCCATCATTCGCCTGCACACGCTGCGGCAGGAACCGCGGGTGCAGCCCCCATGGGTTTGTCGTCGCAGGGTCGTAATTCGGCGGCGTTACCTGCGCATCCCACTGCGCCCAGCGCGTGCTGTCAGATGTGGGACCGGCCATCGCGCCCCCGGCGATGGGGGTCGAAAACATGGCCGCGGCAGCGATTACGAAATGGCGTCTGGTCAACATTGGTTAACGTCCTTGCAGTCTGGCTTACAATCGGATGATCCATGAAGGAACGCCGCCGCCCCCGCAAAGATCCAATCAATTTTCCAAGTATATACCCGAAAACCTTATCAGTGGTAAAAATACCAGCGCGCGGGTGGCGCCGCGCTATTTTTCTGTGACGCGCAGGCGCAACCGCTCGCTGACCGATGCCAGCAAACGGTCCCGGTCGGCGGCAAAGTCCATATGCTCAAGCGCCCGCCGCAGCGACATCTCGGCAAAGTCGCGCGCGGCCTGCCGCAACCCCGCATCAGGGTGCTGCATCAGCCCGGCAAGCGTTGCCTGAAGCCGGTGCTGCACCTCAAACAACTGCGCGCCATCGCGCGCCAGCGATCCGAACCCATCGTCCAGCAAATCCTGGGGCATCAGCGGCGGCACCCAAAGCCGGTCAAGCTCGGGGCCGTCGTCCTGCTTGTCCTCGGGCCCTGTCGTCTCGTCCGAATAGCTGGACAGGATGCGCCCCACGCGCGTGATCACGTCAATCGCGGTTCCGGGGTCATTGATGCCAGGTGACAGCGCCTTGGATGCGATTTCGCCCATGACGGTCAGTCCGAATCGGGGATCCTGATCGTAGCTGCGCAGATCCTCTATCGTGATGTGGCCGCGCAGCAGCGATTTGCACTCCTCGCCATCATCATCGTCCGGAATGTCGCCCACGACCCACAAAAGCGGCTCGTGCAGGAAAATGAACGCGCCGATCGCCTTGGGCAGGTAGATTTGAATCTCGTACCGTTCGGCCACGGCCTGAAGCCCTTCGGGATAGATATGCTGAATATACCCGCTTTCGTCAGCATCCACCGGCTGCGCGTTGTCCGGGACGCTTCCCCGCAGCGGGTTGGCGCCGAAACACGGCGTTGTCAGACGTTCGCGAAACCGCCGCTTGGTGATATCCTCGACCTGCCGGGTGGTGTGCAGAAGGCTGCCAAAAGTCTGCAAATGCAGCACCCAGCGCACCAGCGACCAGACCACATAGGCCAGAACCATGACCGTCAGCCAAAAGATCACCAGCGCATGTTCGTCGCCAAAAACGTCCATTTCGCGCAAGACGATCGCCACAAGCGCATAGAGATAAGCGCCGATAAACGCGGACAGCGTTTTCTGCGTGGTGGTGTCCTGCATGATCAGACGATGCACGCGCGGCGTCCATTGCGAGGCCGAACTGCGGTAGGTCGACACCATCACCGTCATCGAGAAAATCGTCGCCGACAGCATGGCGCTGGCAATGATATCCAGCAACCGGTCGGCAGAGGCGCCCGACAGCCGCCCGGCCATTTCCTCTGGCACGAAAATCTCGATCAGCTGGGTAATCCCGAGCGATACGAAGGACAGCAGCCCCATTGCCAGCACACGCACCCACAGTTTGCGCGAGTAGATGCGCACCTTGCGCCAAAGCGTCGAGGGGATCAAAAGGATGTTTTTCATCTGTTGATCAATCGCACGGGAATGGTTCGGGTTCCATTCTTTTCGGTGCGGGCGGTGTCATGGCGACGGTTGCACGCCGCACGGGCCGCCCCTTAGATCAGTTACGCGGGGTGATTTTCAGCCAAATCCCGTCCTTGCCGCGCACCGTCAGATGCGCCACCGGCATGGCGGGGCGCTCTGTCACGGGCTGGAGGCGGAATTTCTGCACGATCATCGCCAGCAATAGCGGGCCTTCGATCATGGCAAACCCCGCGCCGGGACAGACGCGCTGACCGGCGGAAAAGGGGATAAACGCCTCGCGCAGGCATTTGCGGCCCGCCGGGGTGCCGTAGCGCGCGGGGTCGAACCCGTCGGGGTTGTCCCAGATCCGCTCGTGCCGGTGTAGATGCCACGGGCTTAACACAATTTGCGCGCCGGGCGCGATCTGCCGGCCGCGAAACGCCTCGGGGCAGCGGGTCTGCCGCACCATCATCGGCACGGGCGGGTAAAGCCGCAGGGTTTCGCGAAACACGTCCCGCGTCAGCGGCAGCTTGCCCATCTGCGCAAACTCCGGCGGTGCATCACCAAAGGCCGCGGCGGCCTCTGCCGCGATGCGGTCCTGCCAATCGGGATAAAGCGCCAGCAGATACAGCGCCCATGCCAGCGCCGACGCGCTGGTTTCATGCCCGGCAAGGAAAAAGATGGCGACCTGATCCACCATCTCCTCGGTGTCAAAACGCGCGCCGGTCTGCGGATCGGCTGTTGTCATGATCTTGGTCGCCAGATCCTCGGGCGCATCCCCTGCCGCAATCCGCGCCATGCGCTCCGCCGTCAGCTGCCGGATCAGGCCGCGGATCACCTCGGCGGTGCGGCGCGTTGCGCGGCTGTGAAACCGGGGCATCCAGCGCGGCAGCGGGACCAGCGCGGCCAGATTGACAACCGGCTGCGTGCGCTGATGCGCGCGAAATTCGTTGAACACGCGGGCGGCGACCTCGTTTTCGATCGGTATGGAAAACAGCGTGCGAAAGATGACGTCAGCGGCGGCATGGCTGGCTTCGCCCTCGATATCCCGGGCGCTGCCATCGGCCATACCGGCCAGCCGCTGAACCACGGCATGGCCCGCGTCGCGCATCGCCGGGAAGATGTGGCGCAGGCGCCCGCCCTCGAATGCGGGGTCGATGATCCGCCTCTGGCGCTTCCACGCCTCGCCATTGGTTACGAAAACCGAATTGCCCAAAAGCGGCGTCAGACCTTCGCGCACGCGGTTCGATTTGGGAAAATCATCCGGCCGCCCCTTCAGCACCAGATCGACAAGATCGGGCTGGTTGCACAGATAGGACCGAAAAAACGGCGTCCGAAATTCCGCCATCCATGCCCGGTACAGCCGTGCAGGCTGCGCCGACAGGATATCGGCGCGAAAAAGTTGCAGGTAGCGCCGCATTGACACGCGGCCGGGCCGTGACGGGGGTTTGGGCGGCTGTGTCATGGCGTGCATGCGGTATATTTGTTCACTGGCGTTTCAATCCGGCTGCCCGACGGCGCCCGCCCGGCATAGCGCTGGCCAAGCGTCAGCGGACCCGCCGTAATGCGGAAGTAATCATAATCGCCGGGCCGGTCAAAGGCGCAAAGATACTGGAATGCAGGCGGAAAAACTTCCACCGCAATTCGCGCCAGCGCGCGGGGCTGAGCGTTTGGGTAAAGGCCGCCGAAATCACCAGCGGCCAGCGTTTGCCCGGCGCAGCCACGCCGCTGACGCTGACCGGATCGCACAAGGCAAAGGCGCATCCGTCGCCCGGCGCGGTGA
Organism: Roseovarius dicentrarchi; assembly: GCF_003316635.1. Taxonomy (GTDB): domain Bacteria; phylum Pseudomonadota; class Alphaproteobacteria; order Rhodobacterales; family Rhodobacteraceae; genus Roseovarius; species Roseovarius dicentrarchi. The sequence continues at coordinate 68,262 of NZ_QNQP01000001.1, forward strand.
CATCCACCCATGTCAACGCCCCCGATTGCGACAAATACGCCAGATCGGCGCGCAGCCGGTGCGCATCCGGCAGGAATGACACCATCGGCACCACCTGCCCCAAGGATAAAAACGACAGCGCCGGACCGCCGGGCACCACGCGCCCCGCGCGCAGCAAATCGGCCAGCACCGACACCGCCAGATGCGCGCCCGAAGAATGACCGACGACCAGCACCTCGTCCACATCGCTGTCCAGCGCGCGGGCGATGTCCTCGCCAAATTCGACCATCCTTGCGGCAAGCGCGGGGGGAATCGCGCCGCGATAGCGCGCCGAGTAGGCGTAATCATGCATCAGGTAATACGCGTAGAACTTGCCGTCCTTGCGCTTGAACCAACGCAGGATGGTCCATGCCACGGCGATCAGGGCCACAGCATAGGCAAGCGCGCCCGCCGTCGCCGCCAACGGCGCGCCACTCGCCGGCATGACATATCCCATAAGCAGCGCAATCGCTGTCCCGGCCAGATGGCCCACAATCAGCGCAATCGCCAGTTGCAGCAGCAAAAACCCGACCGGATACAGCGCCGCAATCACCGGCCCCTTGCGGAGCCTCATCAGCCGAAACAGCGCGCCGCTGGCGATATAGGCCCATGCCGTGCGGACCAGTTGCAGGTAGGTGGCGCCGATTGTGTGGCTCATGGAGCGGCGCACAATATCCGACCAGACCAACACATCCACATCCGCAAGCGTGGCCGCGCCGTCCATGGATCCGGCCACCTGCCAGCCATAGCGCCCCGCGCCGCGCCGCGCGGACAAGGTCAGCTCATAGCCGGAAATCGCCGCCTGCGCGGCGCCTTCCTTGCGGTACAGCTCGCGGTAGCGGCGTGGGTGGATCGGGTCATATCCGGGGATGTAGAACACCCGGCGCGCGGTGACCCGCGCGCCCTTGGATGTGGTGCCTGCTGTGCTGCTCATAAAGACGCGCCTGACCTTGCCCTGCCCGCCGTCACACTAGACGGAAATAGGGGCAAGAGTATGGCCACGGCGCGCCCTAGCCCAGCACGGCAAGCGCCGGAAACGTCTCAAGCAGCCAAAAGGCAAAGGCCGAAAATCCACCCGTCAGCATCATCAGGCCGATGGTCCACAGCAGCAGGCCCATGATCTTTTCGATCCGGCCCATATGCCGCTTCATCCAGCCCATGAAACCGGTCAGGCGCGGCAGGAACGCAGCCACAAGGATGAACGGCACGCCCAGCCCGATCGCATAGACCCCCAGCAACGCCGTGCCGCGGGCAACAGATGCCTCGGACGCGGCCAGCGACAAAATCGCGCCCAGCTGCGGGCCAATGCAAGGCGTCCAGCCAAAAGCGAAGGCAAGGCCAAGAATATAGGCCCCGAACGCGCTGCCGCCCCTGTCACCCGCATCCATGCGCATTTCGCGGTCCAGAAACCCGATGCGGATGATGCCCAGAAAATGCAGGCCGAATATCATCACCAGGATGCCGGCAATCGAATTGAGCGTTGATTGGTATTGCAAGAACGCCAGGCCCAGCGCCGACGCGGCAGCGCCCAGCAGCAGGAAAATCGTCGACAGGCCCAGCACGAAAAACAGCGCAGGCAGGATCGCACTGCGCCGCGCCGCGCCGCCCTTTTGCGACAGGTCCTGCAAGGTGACGCCGCTCATATACGCAAGATAGGGCGGCACAATAGGCAGCACGCAGGGGCTGAGGAACGACAACGTGCCCGCAAAAAGCGCCACGACCATCGCGGGAATCAGGCCCGCATCCATGATTTCAATACCGAACATGACGCAGCCTTAGCCCATCAAAGCAGCCGCGTCACGTGGACGCTATGTCACAACCTTGTGGACAGAGGTGACGGGCCGGATTATCTGCGGAATATGGAAAAAATTGATGCCATCGGGCTGCTGTGCCCCCTGCCCGTTCTGAAGTTGCGCAAGCGCATGACCAAGCTGGCCGCCGGCGCCGAGGTCGAACTGCATGCCGATGATCCCGCTGCAATGATCGACGTTCCGCATTTCTGCCATGAGGCCGGGCATAGCCTGCTATCGGTAGAAGATGCGGATGCATACACCATCTACAGGTTGCGCAAAGGCGGCTGAGGTTTGATCCCGGTCTATTAAAACGGCGCGGCCCGCGTGGGGCCTGCGCCGTTATTCCTAAACCCTTCAGGAAGATGAAAGCCCGGCGGAGATGTTCGCCGGGCTTTCACTTATTTGCAGCCTTTAGCGGCCCAGCGACCACCAGCCTTTGCGCTTGGGCTTGTCGCTGCCCGTATCTTCATCCGCTTCTGGCTGTGCGGGTGCAGGCTCTGGCGTGGTGTGTTCGACCGCGGCAGGCGCCTCTTCTGGCGCAGGCTCTGCCGGCGCTGCGGGTTCGGGCGCTGCGGGTTCGGGCGCTGCGGGCTCAGTCGCAGCGGGTTCGGGCGTGGCCGTCTCAGGCGCGGCCTCACTGACGGGGGCTTCGACTGGCTCGGGCTGTGAGGTTTCCGGCGCGGCCACGTCCTCGGCTGGGGCGGGCTGGGCCTGCTCAGGCTCCGGCGCGGGGGGCGTCGCCGCTTCGGGCGCGATGTCGGCCACCGGTGCGGGTGCCTGATCCGGCGCCGGGGCGCTTTCGGCCGCGGGTGCCGCGTCGCTTTTGCGCGTGCGGGGCTTGCGCGTCGGCTTGGGTTTGGGCGCCTCGCCGTTGCTGTCGCTTGCGGGGCTTGCGTCAGCGGTGCTTTCACCATCGCCATCGGCATCGCCCGACGCAATGTCAGATTTTTTCGGGCGCGGTTTGCGGGTGCGTTTCGGCTTGGGCTTGTCGTCGGCGGCGGCGTCATCCGATGATGCATCCGCTTTGGCCGCCTCGCCTTGCGCGGGCTGGCTGCTGTCGCCGGACGTCCGGGGATCATCGTCGTCCGAATCGTCCTGATCGTCACCATTGTCATCGCCGTTATCGTCGCCATTCTGCGATTTGGACGACGGTTTGCGGCGGCGGCGGCGGCGGCGCTTTTTCGGCTTGTCGCCGTCTTCCCCGTCATTGTCGCCATCATCCGTCGCGCGCCCATTGGGCTGGCGCTGGGTGTCTTCCTCTTGCTCGTCGCCGGGAAGTTCGTCAGGGTCGGCGTCGGCTTCGCTGTCGATATCATCCATCAACGTGCTGTCGGACGACACCACACGCACGACCTGTTCAGGCACGGCGCGGGTGGCGGTCTTGAACTTCTCCAGCGCAAAATCGGGGCTGATCAGCGACGGGTCGGCCTCGATCCGGATCGACATGCCATAGCGCACCTCGATCTGGGCGACGCGCTCGCGTTTCTGGTTCATCATGAAGTTGGCGATGCCAACCGGCGCGCGCACCAGAACCTCAAGCGAGCGGCCCTTGGTGCCCTCTTCCTCGACCTGGCGCAGGATGTTCAGCGCAAGGTTGTCGTCCGAGCGGATCAGCCCGGTGCCGTGGCAGGACGGGCAAGGCTGCGTCGTTGCCTCGATCATGCCGGGGCGCAGGCGCTGGCGCGACATTTCCATCAGGCCAAAGCCGGAGATGCGGCTGACCTGAATGCGGGCGCGGTCGGTTTTCAGGCAATCTTTCATCCGCTTTTCGACGGCGGCGTTGTTCTTGCGCTCGTCCATGTCGATGAAATCGATGACGATCAGCCCGGCCAGATCGCGCAGGCGCAGCTGGCGGGCGACCTCTTCGGCGGCCTCAAGGTTCGTTTTATAGGCGGTATCCTCGATCGAGCCTTCCTTGGTGGCGCGGCCCGAGTTGACGTCAACGGCGACAAGAGCCTCGGTCACGCCGATCACTATATAGCCGCCCGATTTCAGCTGAACGGTCGGGTTGAACATCGAGTTCAGGTAGCTTTCCACCTGAAAGCGCGCAAAAAGCGGCATCGTGTCGACGTAATTGCGCACGTTTTTCGCGTGGGACGGCATGATCATCTTCATGAAGTCCTTGGCGATGCGATAGCCCCGCTCGCCCTCGACCAGTATTTCGTCGATCTCGCGGTTATAGAGGTCGCGGATCGACCGCTTGATCAGGTCGCCCTCCTCATAGATCTTGGCGGGCGCGATGGATTTCAGCGTCAGCTCGCGGATCTGCTCCCACATACGCTGGAGATATTCATAGTCGCGCTTGATCTCGGTCTTGGTGCGCTTGGCGCCGGCGGTGCGCACGATCAGGCCCGCGCCCTTTGGCACGTCGATTTCGGTCGCGATTTCCTTCAGCTTCTTGCGGTCAACGGCGTTGGTGATCTTGCGGCTGATGCCGCCGCCGCGGGCCGTGTTGGGCATGAGCACGCAGTAGCGACCGGCGAGCGACAGATAGGTGGTCAGCGCCGCGCCCTTGTTGCCGCGCTCTTCCTTGACGACCTGAACCAGCAGGATCTGGCGGACCTTGACGACCTCTTGAATCTTGTATTTGCGCGGGCGCGGCTTGCGGGCCGGGCGGATGTCGTCGTGGCTGTCCTCGTCCGCGACGACTTCGATGTCATCGTCTTTTTCCGAGGCATCGCTGATACTGTCGTCCGTGTCGTCGCCCTTGCGGGACCGGCGCGACCGCGAGGTGCGGCGCGGCTTGCGGTCCTCGTCGCCATTTTCGTCCCCATCAGAGGATGCGTCATTTGCGCCGTTGTCATCGTCGGCAGTGGCATCATCGCCCGCGTCCGAGCTGTCGCCGTCGGAACTGGCGCCATTCTGCGGCTCTTCGACGGGGGTGTCTGCCACCCGCTCCATCGGAGAGCTGCCCTCGTCATCGTCCAGATCGATGGTTTCCATGCCCGACACTTCGGACTGCACCACCGCGTCGTCGTCCGAATTTGTCTTTTCGGGCCGGGAGCGGCTGCGGCCATTGCGCGCGCTGCGCTTGGGCTTGGACTTCTCGTCCTCTTCGGCGTCCTGAGCGGCGGCATACGCGCGCTCTTCCTCCATCAGCGCCTCGCGGTCGGCGACGGGGATCTGGTAGTAATCGGGATGTATTTCCGAAAAAGCGAGGAACCCATGCCGGTTTCCGCCGTAATCGACAAACGCCGCCTGAAGCGACGGTTCGACCCGCGTTACCTTGGCAAGGTAGATATTTCCGGCGAGTTGCCGTTTGTTTTCGGATTCAAAGTCAAATTCCTCAACTTTGTTTCCGTCGACCACCACAACGCGCGTTTCCTCGGCGTGGGTGGCATCGATAAGCATTTTCTTGGCCATGTTGTCCGTTCGCATCCGGGCACGCGCACCTGCCCCGGTGGGGCGGCGTCGTGCAGGGGATGTCTGATTGTGGCGAAGTCATGCGCGCAGGCGGGGCGGCCAATTCGGCCCCCCGGCGGAACATATTCCTGTGTTGCGCGCGTCATCGCGTTTCTTCTCCGGCGCCGGCTAAGGCGCCCATGATATATCCGAAGCGTTCCCGTAGGGCGGCCCGGCGTTAAGGCGGCCGCGTCTTCACGTGACCTTATCGGTCTGCCCGGACGCGCCGGCATTTGCGCCTACACGCTGTCCAGGGCAGCGAAACTCATGTGGTGTGACATCGCCTCGTGCGACATGTCCACAGGCTCACACTAAAGCCCCAAGGGGCGCAATGACAATGGGCAAAATGGAAACCGGGGCCAGACAGCGCGAAATGCATGGCTGAACCGGCACCGGGCGCGCGCATCTGGACGCCCGGTGGGGCAACGGGTGTTATTACAGGTAATCAGACCGTTGCAGCGTATACTTGGCCATCTTTTCGTTCAGTGTGCGGCGCGGCAGGCACAGCTCGTCCATCACGGCGGCGATGCTGCCCTTGTGGCGCCGCATGGTGTTGTCGATCAGCATCCGCTCGAACGCCTCGACATATTCCTTCAGCGGCTTGCCCTCGGTCGTCATCACCGGCTGCATGTCCTGATGATCGGCCATCAAGAGCGACACGATCGTGCCCGAGCCGCGCCGCGATTGCAGCACGGCGCGTTCGGCGACGTTGAACAGCTGGCGCACGTTGCCGGGCCACGGCGCTTGCAGCAGCTGCGCCGCCTCCTGCGCGCTGACCTGCGGCGCGTCGCAGCCGTAATCATCGGCAAACTGATCGGCAAAGCGGGTGAACAGCGTCAGGATATCTTCGCCGCGCTGGCGCAGGGGCGGCACGGTGATCCTGAGGCTGGCCAGACGATAGAACAGATCGGGGCGCAGCGCATCCTCGGATGTGCGGCCCTCGTCCTGAAGGTTGCTGATGGCGACCAGACGGGTTTCGGGCGGCGTGCCCTCCTCGTTCAGCCATGTCAGCAGACGCGCCTGAAGGCTGTCGCTGAGCGCCTCGATATCCTCCAGCACCAGCGTGCCACCGCGCGCCTCCTCCACCGCCGGCAGGCGGCTGTCATCGGGGTTCATCGGGCCGAACAGGCGCTGCGCCAGCTGGTCCTGCTCGAACGCGGCGCAGGACACCAGCACGAATTTCTTGCCCGCGCGCGCGCCGACAGCGTGCAGCGCATGGGCGACCAGAGTCTTGCCCGTGCCCGTTTCGCCGTCGATCAGGACATGGCCATCGGCTTGGCCCAGATCCAGAATATCCTCTTTCAGCCGCTCCATCACCGGCGATGAGCCGATGAGCTTCTTCATCAACTGGCCGCCATCGGACAGCTCGCGGCGCAGGGCGCGGTTGTCCAGCGTCAGGCGGCGGGCATGGGTCGCCTTTTTGGCCAGTTCGGTCATACGATCCGGGTTGAACGGCTTTTCCAGGAAATCATAGGCGCCCACGCGCATCGCCTCGACCGCCATCGGCACGTCGCCGTGGCCGGTGATCATGATCACCGGCAGGGTGCTGTCCGACCCCATCAGCTTTTTCAGGAACTGCATGCCGTCCATGCCGGGCATGCGGATATCGGTGATCACGATGCCGGGATAATCCGGCCCCAGCTTTTTCAACGCATCTTCGGCGCTGGGGAATGTTTCGGTGTCATAGCCGGACAGGGCCAGCCACTGGCTGATCGACTGGCGCATGTCCTTTTCGTCGTCAACAATCGCAATCTTCATCGCATTGGCCATATCGCTCACTCCGCTGCACGGGTTTCTTCATCCAAGATAGGCAGGCGCATTTCAAATACAGCCCCCCCTGCTGCCGCGTCCCGCGCGGTCAGCCTACCACCAAGCTCGTTCACGATCCCCGAAGAAATGGCAAGCCCCAGACCGACCCCCTCGCCCGGCTGCTTGGTGGTGTGAAACGGCTCGAACAGGTTCTCGATGTCTTTCAATCCGTGGCCATTGTCGCGCACGGTCAGCACGGCCATGGAGCCGGCGGTCAGCACCAGATCAATCTGCGCCTCGTCCACCGTTTGCGTGGCATCCAGCGCGTTGCGCAGCAGATTGACCATCACCTGTTCGATCCGCACCCGGTCGCCCATCACCATGACCGGATCATCGGGCAGCGTTCGGTTGATCGTGACACGCCGCTGGCGCAACTGCGGCTCCATCATTGCCAGCGATGAGGCCAGCGCATCGCCTATATTTACAGGCTCAAACGTGTCGCCGGTGCGGCGGGCGTAGGATTTCAGCTGCTTGGTGATCGCGCCCATCCGCTCGATCAGGTCGTCGATGCGCTGGAAGGACGACAACGCCTCGTCCGGCCGGTTGCGTTTGAGCAGCAGACGCGCGCCGGCCAGATAGGTTTTCATCGCCGCCAGCGGCTGGTTCAGCTCGTGACTGACGGCGGCGGCCATTTCACCCAGCGCGGCCAGTTTGGAGCTTTGTGCCAGCGTCAGTTCGGCCACGGCAAGCGTTTCCTGCACGCGCTCGCGTTCGGCAATTTCCCGCTTTAGCCGCAGGTTCAATGCGCGAAGCTCTGCCGACTCGCGCTGGAACAAGGCCATGCGCACCGCCGTCTTGCGGTTGAGAAAGTAAAACGCCAGCGCCAGCAGAATCGCAAAGCCCATGATTTCCAGCGCCAGAAACCCGTTCACCTTTTCGCGCACGCTGTCATAGGTGGTAAAGTTGGCGATGCGCCAGCCGCGAAACGCCACCCGGCCCGACACGCGCATCACCGCCTCGCCGCCCAGGTAGGCATCGGGCGGCAGCGTCGTCCAGTCGGCGGTGGCCTGAAGCGCGCGTTGCAATGCGCTGCTGACCGGCTCGCGCGCCAGCGCCACCTCTTCGGTCAGGCCGCGCCAACGCGGCTCGGTCGACAGGATGATCTGGCCCTCGCTGTCCGAGACGATCACCGCGTCGGAAATGCCGGCCCAGGCACGTTCGTATTTGTGCAGATCGACGGCCACCAGAATGACGCCGATCAGGTTGCCCTGACTTTCCATCCGGCGCGAATAGATGAATTCAAACCGCCCGGTTTCGTTCTGAAGCAGTGTGAAAATCGTATCCTTGGCACGCAGCGCGTCAACGTAATAGGGCGCCGAGCGATGCGATTCGCCCAGACGGTTGCGGTCGGTCGCCGCCACGGTGCGCCCGTCCTTGTCCAGCAAGGTCAGCGATGCCGCGCCAATTTCATCGACAAAGGAAATCAGCCGCTGGGTGGATTGCGAGTAATTGGCCGAATTCAGCGCCGCGATCAGTGCCGGATCGCGCGACAGAAGCTGCGGCACGATGGCGTTCTGGCGCAGCTCGCTCAGCAGGTTGCCCGAATACAGCACCAGCCGCAGTTCGGCGCGGTTGCGGGTGTTTTCGGTAAAGCGGTCCGTCAGCAGCCGGTTCGTGACCGACACGACCCCGATCGCCAGCGCCGTCATCACGATCAGCGCGATGCGCACCCGCCAGCTGGTGATACGCTCCGCGCGCCGCTGTTTGGCCCGGCGCTGCGCGCTGGCCGGGCCCACGGGCCGGGAAGGTGACGGTGTGCTCATCCCGCTAAACTAAGGCGGGCGCGCAGCGGCCTCAAGCGTCTTGCGCGGTTCAGGCGTTTGCCAGCTGATCGACCAGCCCGGCAAACATCGCGGCGCCGTCGGTGCCACCATGCGCAGGCTCTGCCATCCGCTCGGGGTGGGGCATCATGCCCAGCACGCGGCGGTTTTCCGACAGGATGCCCGCGATATCATCAACAGACCCGTTGGGGTTGCGCACATAGCGGAATGCGATGCGGTCCTGATCGGCCAGCGCCGCCAGCGTGTCACTATCGGCGTGATAGTTGCCATCATGATGCGCAATCGGCACGGTGATCGTCTGCCCGGCCTCGTAGCGGCAGGTAAATGGGCTGCCCGCCGTCGTCACCGTCAGATCAACGGGACGGCAGATATATTTCAGCCCCGCGTTGCGCAGCAATGTGCCGGGCAGAACGCGCGTTTCCGTCAGGATCTGGAACCCGTTGCAAACACCCAGGACATAGCCGCCCTTTTCCGCGTGCGCCTTGACCGATTGGGAAATCGGCGAGTTCGCCGCAATGGCGCCGCAGCGCAGATAATCACCAAAGGAAAACCCGCCCGGAATGGCGATCAGATCGACGCCCTGCGGCAGCGCGGTATCCTTGTGCCAGACCATGGTGACGCGCGCCCCGGCGCGCTGCAACGCAACGGCCAGATCACGGTCGCAGTTGGACCCCGGAAAAACGACGACAGCGGCATGCATCAGAGGATCTCCACCCGGTAGCTTTCGATCACGGTATTGGCCAGCAAACGCTCGCACATGTCGTTGATGGTGGCCTCATCCGTGCCATCGGCCAGATCCAGCTCGATCACCTTGCCCTGACGCACGGAATTGACGCCGTCGAACCCCAGCGATCCCAGCGCGTGGCGCACCGCCTCGCCCTGCGGGTCAAGAACGCCGGTTTTTAGCATGATGTGAACGCGCGCTTTCATCGGATATATCCTCGGGTAGAAAGATGGAAATTCAGTTAATCAAAGTGGGCCGCGCCATCGGCGTTGCCCCCTTGGGCAGCACGCCCAGACGTTTGGCCACTTCTGTATAGGCATCTGTCAGACTGCCCAGATCGCGGCGGAACACGTCCTTGTCCAGCTTCTGGCCGGTTTCGATATCCCACAAACGGCAGCTGTCGGGGCTGATTTCATCGGCCACGATCAGGCGCTGGAAATCGCCGTCATAGACGCGGCCGATCTCGATCTTGAAGTCGATCAGCTTGATCCCGACGCCGTACATCACGCCCGCCAGAAAATCGTTCACCCGCAGCGCGAGCGACAGCATGTCGTCCAGATCCTGCTGGGACGCCCAGCCAAACGCGGCGATATGTTCCTCGGTGACCAGCGGATCGCCCAGCTTGTCGTCCTTCAGGCAATATTCGACGATGGGGCGTGGCAGCTGCGTGCCCTCCTCCAGCCCCAGACGCTTGGCCATGGTGCCGGCGGCGTAGTTGCGCACGATCACTTCCAGCGGAATGATTTCAACCTGGCGCACCAGCTGTTCGCGCATGTTCAGACGCTTCAGGAAATGCGTCGGCACGCCGATATTGGCCAGACCGACCATGAAGTATTCCGAAAGGATGTTGTTCAGCACGCCCTTGCCTTCGATCACGGCCTTTTTCTCGGCGTTGAAGGCGGTTGCGTCATCCTTGAAGTATTGGACAATGGTGCCCGGCTCGGGGCCCTCATAAAGGGTCTTGGCCTTGCCTTCGTAAATCTTCTTGCGACGTGCCATGCTAAACCTGTCCTTGCCTGCGGGGAGTCGGCCCCAATCCGCGATGATGCGTGTTTAGACCACCCCCCGCCCTGCCGCAAGCATGCAGCGGGCCTTGCGATTGCGTGCGCGGACCGCCATATTTGCAGCCAAGACATTTTGCATCCGATCCAAGCGAGGGGACCCACTCAGATGAACACTTTCAAAGACCGCGAAAACGCTTTCGAGAACAAGTATGCCCATGACGAGGAAATGAAATTCAAGGCCGAGGCGCGCTGCAACAAGCTGCTGGGACTGTGGGCCGCTGACCTGATGGGCAAAACCGGCGACGAGGCGGACGCATACGCGCGCGAAGTCATCAAGGCCGATTTCGAGGAAGCCGGGTTTGAGGATGTGATCCGCAAGGTTGCGGGCGATCTGGGCGACAAGGCCGATCCCGACACCATCCGCGCCAAACGGGCCGAGCTGATGGCCGCCGCCAAGGCGCAGCTGGTCGCCGAAAACTAAAGACCCAAGGAATGCCTGCGCGCCGCATCTGTGTAGTATCGGACCTGCGGCGCGCGCCGTGCTGCGGCACATGCGCGAAACCCCCGATTTGGATGATTTGATGAGCAACGCACTTTCCCGGATGATGGCACAGCGTGACTGGATCCTCGCCGATGGGGCCACCGGCACCAACCTGTTCAACATGGGGCTGGAATCGGGCGATGCGCCCGAGTTCTGGAATGAAAAACATCCTGACCGGATCACCAAGCTGTACAAGATGGCAGTCGACGCCGGCAGCGACCTGTTCCTGACCAACAGCTTTGGCGGCAACGCCTCGCGCCTGAAACTGCACGGCGCGCAGAAACGCGCACGAGAATTGTCGCGCATCTCCGCCGAAATCGGGCGTGAGGTGGCTGATCGTTATGATCGTCCTGTAATCGTCGCCGGATCGGTGGGGCCGACCGGCGACATCATGGCCCCGATGGGCACGCTGACCCATGAACTCGCGGTCGAGATTTTCCACGAACAGGCCGAGGGCCTGAAAGAAGGCGGCGCCGACGTTCTATGGCTCGAGACGATCTCTGCCCCCGAGGAATACAAGGCCGCCGCAGAGGCATTTCTGCTGGCCGGTATGCCATGGGTCGGCACGATGAGCTTTGACACCGCCGGGCGCACGATGATGGGCGTCACCTCATCCGCGATGGCCGATATGGTGGAAACGCTCGATCACAAACCGCTGGCCTTCGGCGCAAATTGCGGTGTCGGCGCGTCCGATTTGCTGCGCACTGTGCTGGGATTTGCCGCGCAGGGCACCGAGCGGCCCATCGTGGCCAAGGGCAACGCCGGCATCCCCAAATTCGTGGACGGGCATATCCACTATGACGGCACGCCCGAATTGATGGCCGACTATGCCTGCCTGGCCCGCGACGCCGGCGCGCAGATCATCGGCGGCTGCTGCGGCACCATGCCCGAACACCTGAGCAAGATGCGCGAGGCGCTGGAAACGCGGCCCCGCGGCCCGCGCCCGACGCTGGACCAGATTACCGAAACGCTGGGCGCGTTCTCGTCGGACATTGACGGCACGGGCGATGATGCGCCAGCGCCCCGCCGCACCCGCCGCCGGGGCGGCTGACCGGGCCGCGTGGGCGCCGGGGCCGGGGATTATCCGGCGCCGCACCACGCGCCCCCCTTCCCCCCTCGCGCGCAATGGCTTAAAGAGACGCCAAGCCAGCAGCCTGAGGGATATTGCACCATGAACGAGCCGGACATCACCCCTGACCTGATCGCCAGCCACGGGCTGAAACCGGACGAGTATGAGCGCATCCTCGACATTATCGGGCGCGAGCCGACCTTCACGGAACTCGGCATCTTTTCCGCGATGTGGAACGAGCATTGCAGCTATAAATCCTCCAAGAAATGGCTGCGCACCCTGCCAACGGACGGCCCGCAGGTTATCTGCGGCCCCGGCGAGAATGCCGGCATCGTCGACATTGGCGATGGCCAATGCGTTGTATTCAAGATGGAATCACATAACCATCCGTCTTATATTGAACCCTATCAGGGCGCGGCGACGGGCGTGGGCGGCATCCTGCGCGATGTGTTCACCATGGGCGCGCGGCCCATCGCGGCGATGAACTCGCTCAGCTTTGGCGAGCCGGACCACCACAAGACGCGCCAGCTGGTGCATGGCGTGGTTGCGGGCATCGGCGGTTATGGCAACGCGTTCGGCGTGCCGACCGTGGGCGGCGAGTTGCGCTTTGACGCGGCGTATAACGGCAACTGTCTGGTCAACGCTTTCGCGGCCGGTCTTGCCGACACGGACAAGATTTTCTATTCCGCCGCCTCCGGCGTGGGCCGCCCCGTTGTGTATCTGGGCGCCAAGACCGGCCGCGACGGCGTTGGCGGCGCCACCATGGCATCGGCCGAATTCGACGATTCCATCGAGGACAAGCGCCCGACAGTGCAGGTCGGTGACCCCTTCACCGAAAAGCGCCTGATGGAGGCCACGCTGGAGCTGATGGCGACCGGCGCCGTGATTTCCATTCAGGACATGGGTGCCGCGGGCCTCACCTGCTCGGCCGTCGAAATGGGCGACAAGGGCGGTCTTGGCGTGCGCCTGAACCTTGAGGCGGTGCCCCAGCGCGAAGACGCCATGACCGCGTACGAGATGATGCTGTCCGAGTCTCAGGAGCGGATGCTGATGGTGCTGGAGCCGTCGCTGGAAGCCGAAGCGCGCGCCGTGTTCGAGAAATGGGATCTCGATTTCGCCATCGTGGGCGAGACGATCGCCGAAGACCGTTTCCTGATCATGCACAACAACGTGGTCAAGGCCGATCTGCCGCTGGCCGCCCTGTCCGGCACCGCCCCCGAATACGACCGCCCTTGGGTCGAAACCCCGGCGCCCGCGCCGCTCGATCCGGCGACCGTGCCGCAGATCGACCCTATCGACGGGCTGCGCGCGCTGATCACGTCGCCCAATTATTGCAGCCGCGAATGGGTGTACGAACAGTACGACACCATGGTCATGGCCGACACCGTGCGCGGCCCCGGCCTTGGCGGTGGATTGATCCGGGTGCATGGCACCGACAAACTGCTGGCGTTCACATCGGATGTGACGCCCCGCTACGTGCAGGCCAACCCCGAAATGGGCGGCAAGCAGGCCGTGGCCGAGGCGTATCGCAACCTGACCGCGCTGGGGGCCAAGCCATTGGCCAGCACCGATAACCTGAATTTCGGCAACCCCGAAAAGCCGCAGATCATGGGCCAGCTCGTCAGTGCGATCAAGGGTATTGGCGCGGCTGTATCCGCCCTCGATATGCCAATCGTGTCCGGCAACGTGTCGCTTTATAACGAAACGGACGGCGCCGCGATCCTGCCCACCCCCACCATCGGCGCTGTCGGCCTGATCGCGCATGAGGATGAGGCGATCATCGGCCAGGCCCGCGACGGCCATGTTGCGCTGCTGATCGGCGAAACGCACGGCCATCTGGGCCAGTCCGCCCTGCTGGCCGAAGTGTTTGGCCGCGTCGAGGGCGACACCCCGCATGTCGATCTGGACGCTGAAAAGCGCAACGGCGATTTCATCCGCGCCAACCACGCGCTGATCCGCGCTTGCACGGACCTGAGCGATGGCGGCCTTGCGCTGGCCGCGTTTGAAATGGCCGAGGCCGCCGGCGTGGGCATCCATCTGGACGATGCAGATACCGCGACACTCTTTGGCGAAGATCAGGCACGCTACCTTGTCGCCTGCAACTTCGATCAGGCCGAGGCGCTGATGTCCGAGGCTGGCCGCGCTGGCGTCAAGATTTCCAGCGTCGGCAAGTTCACCGGCGATCAGGTGCGCATCGGCGCGTCCGAGGCGCCGCTGGAGACACTAAGCCATATGTTCCGCAGCAGTTTTGCCGACCGGTTCGCATGACATAGCATCGCCAGATGACTTGAGCCATGAAAAGACGGCCCTGCAAAACAGGGCCGTCTTTTTGATCATTCAGCGTTCATCAGAATCGCAGGCACCGCAATACCACTTGTCACGACACGGCTTAAAACGGATCGTCGATACGCACGATCATGGTCACCGTGCCGCGAACCGCCGTGCCGAATTGCAGGCGGATCTGATTGCGATCCGGTCCCTGCTTGGCCTCGTAATACGGTGCCACATGCACCACATCACCGCCGCCATTGCGCAGCGGCCCCGCCGGCAGGACCGAGGTGACCGTTTGCGCGAACGCCCCGAACGGCAGGCTGGCGCCCGGCTGAATCGTCCATGTCGACGCAGGCGAGCCTTGGTCATATTCCAGCAACAAGGGGCTGGAGACGGGATTTTGAATATTGCCGAAAGTGTTATCGCTAAACGCAATATTTTTAATCCGGTTATAGTCCAGATCGGCAAAACTCGTATCAATCCGCTCAATCCGATCAATCGGATTGTCGATAATGCGGAACGAATTGCCGCTGACATTCACCCCGTTCAGGAAATGCCCCGCACCATGCGGTTTGACGACAAGAAACGTAAACCACGGCGCGACATTCCCCGCCAGAAAAACGTTATCGACCAGATTGAGCGCGCTGAACGAAAATTCACTGGAGAATTCGGGCGCACTGTCGTGCTCATTGCTCCACTCGATAAAACAATTATCGACATAGTTTGAATTGACCGTCGTGCGGCAGTTGGTCCGCGTCAGGATCAGCCCGGCACTGCGCGTGCCATCGTTGGAATTGTCGCCCTGAAACCAATGGTTGCCCGATACGATATTGCTGGACCCGGCCAGCAGCGCAAAATGCCGGAACCGCACAATGCGGTTGTCGCGCAGCTTGACGTCGTTGGCATTGGCATTCAGCGCAATCGACGCGCGGTCCGCCACCCTCAGCGATCCTTCATTGGACAAAAACTGGCATCGATCCACGATCATGCCCTGATCGCCCACAGCCGGGCTGGAGATTCCGCGATCCTTGGGGCTGGTAAAGAAGCAATCGCGAAAATGAAACCCGGTGCCAGCGCGCGGCAGCATCACACAACTGCATTCACCGCCCGCCTGAAATTCCACGTTCGAGATGGAAAACTTGCTCAGCTTTTCAAAGCCGCTGAAATCCAGCATGTATTTGAACCGCCGGAAGGTAAACACCTGCGTCCCGGATGCGTCATACAGTTGCTGGCTCAGGCGCACCTCCTGCGCGGCGATGTCCACGCCGCTGACATATACCTCGCGGCCGACGCCATTGCCTTCGACGACTGCGCCAATCGGGATGTTGGCAACGTTCGTCACGCCCGTCAGCACCAGGCTGTTGCGCGGTGAATAGGTGCCTTGGGACGTCACCACCTGCGTGGCCCAGGCAGGGCGGTCCAGCGCATAGAACTGGCCATTCTTGATCAGGCGCCGCTGGGAATAGCTGGATTTGTCCGGCACTGCCGCGCTCATGTCAATCGGCCCGGTCAGCGAGATGATGCGCCCCTTCATATCCAGCGAATCGTGGCCGGAATTGTTCAGCATCGCCTGAAATGCCTTGCGAAACGCCAATTCCTCGTCGCCAAACGCGTCAATATATGCCGGCAGGTCAAAATTCTTGGTCAGGGTAAAGACATGCTGCGCGCCCATCGTGACCGTGCCGTCGAACCGCACGGTGGATTGCATCGTCACGCTATCGCCCATGCGATACGTCCCGTGCGGCACCAGAACGTCGCGCCCATTTGCGGCGGCATCGGCGGCCTCGAACGCGGGCGCATCATCATGCACGCCATTGCCGATGGCGCCGTAGTCGCGCACATCGACCATGCCCAGCATCTCGCGCAGGAAAACGCGGGTGATATCCTCAATCTCGATATCGTCAATGCGCACAACGCCGCCATTCGCGCCGGTCAGGTCCAGCCCGAAATGCCCATAGCTGGCCTGCGGGCCCCAGACCATATCGACGCCGGTGCGGTTGCCCGTGCCGATAATTGCGCTGACCTCGACGACCTTGCCATAGCTTGGCAGCGTCGTTTGCGGGCCAAACTGCGCCACCCCGCTGACATTGCCGCCACCCGGCGCACCGGCCCAGCCAGCGATGCGCACCGTCGGCAGGTTGCCGGAAATGGCCTTGATTCGCGCCGTGACGCGCAGGTAGCATCCCGGCAGGATCGGCGTTTGACCCATATAGCGCAGTTTCTGCACCGCACTGGCCTTTTGAAGCTCCAGCGCAGGTCCAAAATTCTGATCTGCCGGCACGAACGCAGCATTGACCGCGTTTGCGTATGTATCCGATCCCGGCGTGCCATCGCCACTGGACCAGACATTCAGACCGGCCCCAAAGCTGGGCGGCATGAAGAGAATCCCGTCAGTTACTGCCTTGTTCATCTGTATTTCCTTTCGCATCCGTCACGCGAGACCCGTCAGGGGCGCGTATCGGAATGTCACATTTACGCCAGCCCGGGGCACACCCGGATGGACGAGGGAAATACAGAGCCAAGGTTAACCGCCTCTGGCACCACCGTCACGGTGCCCTGCCACCTTATGCGGTGCCGGCCGTCGCCCGGCGTATGGTCACGGCATTGATTTTCCAGCCCGTTGGCCCCTGCTCCATCTGGTATTCCAGAATATGCAGCGCGCCGTTTCGATCGCGCACCAGAACATCCTGCCACAGCAGGCCATCGCGCTGATCGAGGGCCAGAAATGTCACTTCGTCGGGCCGCCACACCATCGGGTAGCCGGTCCTGACCATCGCGCCGAACCTCTGCGCACTGCCGAACATGCCCTGTATGGTGGGGCTGGCAAAGGCAAAGGCGGCGTCAAAATCATCCGCCTCGAACGCGGCGATCTGGGCCGATATCACGGCGCGGATCGGCTCTTCCTGCGCGCGCGACGGATGGCCAAGGCCGAGCCCCATGATCAGGCAAAACGCTAATAATAAGTGTTTCATAAATACTCCTCCCTAAAGGAAAAGTATCGCGCCGCTGCGGCAGATCAAACTTTTCAGGCCGAGCCTGCCAACTCCCGCACCTGCGCCCACAGCGTATCCGGCACCTCCACCGCTTCGGCCAGAACGCGGCCCTGCCCCGGCATGCGCGCGCCCTCATTGGCTGCAACGCCTTCGGCGACGCGGGCAAGGCGGGTGGCAAAATGGTCTGACATCCCCGGATCGATCAGCAGGTAGAACTGGCCCAGATCATGCGGCGCGCCCTCCGGCGCCTTTAGCGGCGCAACGTCGAGGCTGGCAAGGCTTCCGGTCAGACCGGCCGCCAGAATTTCGGCCATCAGGCCAAACCCCCAGCCCTTGTATCCCGCCATGCCCGCCCCAAGGCTGACCAGCGACCCACCCAGCGCCGCCGCCGCATCCGTCGTCGGATTGCCGTCGCTGTCGACGGCCCAGCCCTCGGGGATAGGCTCGCCCGCGGCCTTGGCCATGGTAATCTTGCCCAGCGCGACGGTGGTAGTGGACTGGTCAAACTGCATCGCAATACCGCCCTGCCCATCCGGTACGGAAAACGCGATAGGGTTCGTGCCGATCACGCGTGTCTTGCCGCCGGGCGGCGCAACAATGGGCGTGGCATTTGTCAGGCCCAGCCCGATCAGGCCCGCGCGCGCGATCTGTCCGGTGAAGTAGCCCAAGGACGTGCAGGTGTGCGCGTGGCAAACCGCCAGCGACGCGGTGCCGCACTCCCGCGCGGCAGTCACTGCCTCGGGCAAGGCCCGCTCGAACGCCGCCTGCGCAAAGCCAAAGCGCGCATCCACCCGCACCGATCCGGGGCGCGGGCGCGTGACGTCAGGGGCCGCCGCGCCGTTGACCCGGCCGGACTGCAACTGCTGGCAATAGCTCTCCAGATAATACAGCCCGCAGATACGGTTGCCCGTCGCTTCGGCCTCGCGGATTGCGTCCGCGACACTGGCGGCGATCCACGTCTGCGCACCATGGCGCATCAGTGCGGATTTGGACAGCTTTTCAATCTGCGAAATCTCAATCTGCGGCATGTCTGCGGCTCCCCATCTCGTGTATAGTATTTTGGCCGCATCAAGGCCTGCCGTCACTCATCCCGGCACGATCAGCCCATGATCCAGCCTGACGATCCGGTCCATCCGCGCCGCCAGTTCCAGATTATGGGTCGCTATCAGCGCCGAAAGCCCGGTATCGCGTACCAGTGCCATCAGCGTGCCAAACACCTGATCGGATGTGCCGGGATCCAAGTTACCCGTCGGCTCATCCGCCAGCAACAGGCGCGGCTGGTTCGCGAGCGCCCGGCAGAACGCCACGCGCTGCTGCTCCCCGCCTGACATGGCCGACGGGCGGTGTCCGGCACGCGGCCCGACGCCGACATGATTCAGCAATTCCTGCGCGCGCGCATCTGCCTTTTGGCGCGGCGTGCCATCCGCCAGCTGCGGTAGCGCGATATTCTCCAGCGCCGTGAATTCCGGCAGCAAATGGTGGAATTGATAAATAAACCCCACGTCCCGCCGCCGGGCAATGGTGCGCCGCCGGTCGCCCAGCCCTGTCATCACCGTGCCGCCAATCGCGACCTCGCCCGCATCGGCGGTATCCAGCAACCCGGCAATATGCAGCAGGGTGGATTTGCCCGCCCCCGACGGCGCCACCAGCGCGACGACCTCGCCCCGCGCGATCGCCAGATCGGCGCCTTTCAGAACGGCAATTTCATTCTGCTTTCCTCGATTATAGATTTTCTCGATGCCCGTCAGGCGCAGCACAGCATCACTCATAGCGCAGCGCCTCCACCGGGTTCATGCGCGCGGCACGGCGCGCGGGAAAGATCGTGACGATGAAGGACAGCGTCAGCGATAAAGTGACCGCCGACATGACATCGCCGAATTGCAGCTTGGCCGGCAGGTAATAAATGCCCCGCACCGACGGATCCCATATCTCGCCGCCCATCGCCCAGTTAACGAAGCCAAACAGCGGATCAATGTAAATCGCAAAGAGACATCCGAGGATCACGCCCATGGCGGTCCCGATAATCCCGGTAAACGCGCCGCAGATAAAGAATATTCGCAGAACCGACCCCTCGGTCAGGCCCATGGTGCGCAAAATCCCGATGTCGCGCCCCTTGTTTTTCACCAGCATGATCAGCCCGCTGGTGATGTTCATCGCCGCGATCAACACAAGGATCGAAAGGATGATGAACATCACGTTATCCTCCACCTCCAGCGCGCGTAGAAACCCGCCGCTCTGGTCCTGCCACGTCCATAGCAGCGTGCGATCCCCCGCTGCCTGCATCAGTGGAATGGACAGGTCCATGACATGCTCGGGGTCGGTCACCATCACTTCCAACTCATCGGCTTTTCCCTCGCGGTTGAAAAACGACTGCGCCTCGGCAAACGGCATATAAACCCGCGTGCGATCAATGTCATAACGGCCGGCAGTAAAGATATAGCTAACGTCATAGGCATTGACGCGCGGTGTGGTGCCAAAGGCGGTCTTGACCCCGCCGGGCGAGATGATCTTTATCTTGTCGCCCACGCCCACGCCCAGTTCGCGCGCCACGCCCGATCCAATGGCGATGCCGTCATCGAACCGCTCGATGTCGCCCTGCCCGGTGCTGGGATCGGCAATGCGCGGAATGCCCTTGAGATCCTCCAGCGTGATGCCGAACACCTCGACGCCCGCGTTGCGATCGCGCGCGTTGGCCATGACCTGCCCCTTGATCAGGGGTGCCACGCGGGTGACGCCGGGCACTGCGCGCACGCGCTCGGCCATTGCCTGATAATCGCCGAGCATCCGGTCAACACGGCCCGTCTGGGCATCGACCTCGCCCGCGCTATACACGGTCACATGCGCGTTCGAGCCAAGGATCGTATCAACAAATTCCGCGCGAAATCCGGCCCTTACAGCCAGTGTGGCGATCAGCGCCAGCACCGCCAGAGTGATCCCGATCAGCGAAATCCACGTCATGACGCTTACGCCACCTTCGGCGCGCTTGGCGCGCAGATAGCGCCACGCGATCATCCATTCGAAGGGGGCGAAGGGGGCGGATTTACCTGCCACTGGGCATTACTCCTGCTAGATTTGGCGCAACTTGCGCCGGGGGCCTGCTGCCGTCAAGCAGGGCGGGCGTGGCGCCGCCGAAACGGCATTCTCAACAGCGCCAGCGCGGCGGTCATCAGGCCAAGACCGCCCAGAAACCCGGCCCCGGCAAACATCGCGCCCTCAAACGTCAATGGCATCGCCGGTTTGAACTCATCCCATGCCGCGCTGGCGATCTGGGCGTCGCCCAAAGACCGGGCACGGTAGGCGCGGGTGAACGGCCCGGCGCGGCGCAGCGCGTCCAGATCGGCCGACAGGCGTTCGTACCGCACGATCACACCTGCCACCGTTTCCGCCCGCTGCGCGCCCATCGCGCCGCCGCCGCGCAGATCCTCCAGCGCCGCTTCACGGCCCAGCCCAACCTCGGCGGCGTCCGCGTCGAACCCTTTGACAAAGCCGCGCAATTCGTCCACTGCGCCGCCCAGCCGCTGCACGTATTGCTGGGAAAACTCCGGGAATTGCGAAAGCCCCGCAGCCCCGGCAAGGCCACCCGCCAGTATCAGCGCGCGGCCCAGCATCCGCTTAGCCGACCAGCGTGCCGCGATGCGGCGCGTAAATCTGCGCAAGGCGCTTGATTGCCTCCTCGGGCGGCATTTCCTCGCTCTCGCCGGTGCGGCGGCTGGTCAGTTCGACCACGCCGTTTTTCAAACCGCGCGGCCCGACGGTGATCCGCCAGGGCAGGCCGATCAAGTCCATGGTGGCGAATTTGCCGCCTGCCCGCTCGTCCCGGTCGTCATAGAGCGGCTCAAGGCCCAGCGCCGTGATCCCGGCATAAAGCGCCTCGCAGGCCGCATCCGCCTCGGCATCACCTTGTTTCAGGTTGACGATCCCGGCATGAAACGGCGTCACGCCCTCGGGCCAGATGATGCCCTTGTCGTCATGGCTGGCCTCGATGATCGCGCCGACCAGACGGCTGACACCGATACCGTGGCTACCCATGTGAACCGGCACCGATTTGCCGTCCGGCCCCTGCACCGTGGCGCCCATCGCCTCGGAATATTTGGTGCCGAAGTAGAAGATCTGCCCCACCTCGATGCCCCGCGCGGTCCGTCGCCGATCCTCGGGGATCTCGGCAAAGAGGGCCTCATCATGCGTCTCGTCCGTGCGCGCATAGCGCGAGGTAAACTCGTCCAGCACCGCGCGGCAGGCCTCGTGCGAATCGTAGTCAACCTCGCGGTCGCCAAAGCTCAGCTCGGTGATTTGCGAATCGTAGAACACTTCGCTTTCACCGGTTTCGGCCAACACCAGGAATTCATGCGTGTCGTCGCCGCCGATGGGGCCGGAATCGGCGCGCATCGGGATCGCCTGAAGGCCCATCCGCTCATACGTGCGCAGATAGCTGACCAGATGCCGGTTATAGGAATGCAGCGCATCCTCCTGCGTCAGATCGAAATTGTAGCCGTCCTTCATGTAGAATTCACGGCCCCGCATCACGCCAAAGCGCGGGCGCATCTCGTCGCGGAATTTCCACTGGATGTGGTACAGCGTCAGCGGCAGATCCTTGTAGCTGCCCACATGGGCGCGGAAAATGTCGGTGATCATCTCCTCATTGGTCGGACCATAGAGCAGATCACGCCCCTGCCGGTCCTTGATGCGCAGCATTTCCTCGCCGTAATCATCATAGCGCCCGGATTCGCGCCACAGGTCTGCCGGTTGCAGCGTGGGCATCAGCATCGGGATGTGGCCCGCGCGCATCTGCTCCTCATGCACGATATTCTCAAGCTTGCGCAGCACCTTGAAGCCCAGCGGCAGCCACGAGTATATGCCGGCGCCCGCCTGCTTGATCATGCCGGCACGCAGCATCAGCCGGTGCGAGACGATCTGCGCCTCGGACGGGGTTTCTTTGAGGACGGGCAGGAAATAACGGGACAGGCGCATGGGTGGTCCTCTCATGGGGATCAGGGGCGTTTCCCGCCTCGTTTATGGCTTTGCGCCGCGCCGGGCAAGCGTGGCATAGTCGCAAAGCCCTTAAACCCGCACTTGAAAGCGTGCGGTGCATCGGCCAAATGTACCTGACGCCGCCGAAAGGATACCATGTCACTGCCCATCGGAACGCAGATGAAATACTGGGGGATCGCGGCTGCGATCTTTCTGGGTGTGCTTTGGGTGCTGGGCGATGTGATTCTGCCCTTTGTGATAGGCGCCGCAATCGCCTATTTTCTGGACCCGGTTGCTGACAAACTGCAAAAACTTGGCCTGAACCGGGCCTTGTCTGTTGCGGTGATTGCAATC
Organism: Roseovarius dicentrarchi; assembly: GCF_003316635.1. GTDB lineage: Bacteria > Pseudomonadota > Alphaproteobacteria > Rhodobacterales > Rhodobacteraceae > Roseovarius > Roseovarius dicentrarchi. The sequence continues at coordinate 90,989 of NZ_QNQP01000001.1, forward strand.
CTGACGGTGATCTTGTTCGTCATCATGGCCCTCCTGGTGATCCCGACACTGGCATCGCAGGCGACCGCGCTGATAGATACCGCGCCGGAATTGTCGCGCAAGCTGCAAGTCTTCGTAACCGAGCGTTTTCCCCAGGTCGCCGATTCGGGCAGCGCCCTGCGCCAGTCGCTGACCGCCATCGGCGAATCGATCAAGGAACGTGGCGGCCAGATGCTGGAGACGGTGCTGGCCTCGGTATCGTCGCTGATCAACGTGCTGGTGCTGTTCGTGATCGTGCCTGTGGTGGCGATCTATCTGCTCTATGACTGGGATCGCATGGTGGCGCGCATCGACGATTTGCTGCCGCGCGAACATGCGCCGGTCATCCGCGATCTGGCGCGTGACATCGACAAAACGATGTCGGGCTTCATTCGCGGCATGGGAACCGTCTGCGTGATCCTGGGCACGTATTACGCCGTGGCGCTGATGCTGGCGGGGCTGCAATTTGGCCTTGTCGTGGGGTTCGCGGCAGGGTTGCTGACATTCATTCCCTATGTCGGCGCGCTGGTCGGCGGAGTGCTGGCCATCGGTCTGGCCCTGTTCCAGTTCTGGGGAGACTGGATTTCCATTGGCATCATCGCCGCCATTTTCGTTCTTGGCCAAGTGATCGAAGGTAACTTGCTGACCCCGAAACTGGTGGGCAACTCCGTCGGCCTTCACCCCGTCTGGCTGATCTTTTCGCTCTCGGTATTCGGTGCGCTTTTCGGCTTTGTCGGAATGCTGGTCGCCGTGCCGGTTGCCGCCGCAATCGGCGTCATCGCCCGCTACGCGATCTCCAGCTACAAGGACAGCCAGCTGTATCGCGGCACACCGGATCACGATCCGCGCTGATGTCCCCGCCCTCCAAACGGCCCGCAAAACACCCCCGCCAGCTGAGCCTTGATCTTCAGACAATGCCGGCCGTGGGGCGCAATGATTTCTACGTCTCGTCGGCTAATGCCACCGCCGTTGCGCTGATTGACGGCTGGCAGGACTGGCCCGCGCGCAAGCTGGTGCTGTGCGGCCCCGCCGGATCGGGCAAGACGCATCTGGCCCATGTCTGGCGCGATCTCAGCGGCGCGCGGACCACTCACGCGCGCGATCTGCCCGGCGCTGACATTCCCGCACTCGCCGCCGGTCACGTCGCGATCGAGGCCGCCGATACAATCGCCGGCAACCGCCCCGCCGAGGAGGCGCTGTTTCATCTGCACAATCTGGCGCTGGCCGAAGGTCACACGCTGCTGATCACCGCGCGCGGCGCGCCCAACCACTGGCCGCTGGTCCTGCCCGATCTGGCCAGCCGCATGCAGGCCACCCCGACCTGCACCCTGAAGGAACCCGACGATCAACTGCTGGCCGCCGTGCTGATGAAACAGATGGGCGACCGGCAGATCCTGCCGACCCCCGGCACGATTCCGTTTCTGGTGCGCCGCATGCCGCGCGCCTTTGATGATGCGGGCCGCGTGGTGGCCGAGCTGGACCGCCTCGCGCTGGAGCGGCGGCGCCCCGTCACCCGCGCGCTCGCGGCTGAGGTGCTGGACAAGCTGGGGCTGTAGCGCCACAGTCCGGGGGGACAGCGACACCCCAGATCAGGCCCTTGCCCACCCATGACCAACGCCGACTTTCTGACCTCGCCTTTCCCGCCGGCACAGGATTTGCCGGACCTGGACCTGTCCGGGCCGAACCGGTTCTACAACCGCGAGCTCAGCTGGCTGGGCTTCAACTGGCGCGTTCTGGAAGAGGCGCAAAACCCCCGCGTGCCGCTGCTGGAACGGCTGCGGTTTCTGTCGATTTCCGCCACCAACCTTGATGAATTCTACAACGTGCGCGTCGCGGGCCTGCGCGAGCTGGCCCGCGCGGGCAATACCACCCCCGCCGCCGACGGGCTGACCCCGGCCGAACAGCTGATCCTGATCAACGACAACGCGCGCAAACTGCTGGGCGCGCAGCAGCAGACCTATCAACATCTTCGCGACGAACTGGACACCCAGAACATCACGATCATGTCACGCGATGACCTGAACGATGATGACCGCGAGTACCTGAATGATGTCTTCCTGAACAAGGTGTTCCCGGTTCTGTCGCCGCTGGCCATCGACCCTGCGCACCCCTTCCCGTTCATCCCCAACCTTGGCTATTCGCTGGCGCTGAACCTGACGCGCATCCGCGACAAACGCCCGCTTCAGGCGCTGCTGCCGATCCCGCAGCAGATCGACCGCTTCGTATCCCTGCCCGCCGAGGCCGGCGCACACCGATTCCTGCCGCTTGAGGCGCTGCTGATCGAGCATCTGCACAGCCTGTTTCCGGGCTATAAATACAAGGGCCACTGCGCCTTTCGCGTCCTGCGCGACAGCGATCTGGAGGTCGAGGAGGAGGCCGAGGATCTGGTGCGCGAATTCGAGGTGGCGCTGAAGCGCCGCCGCCGCGGCGAAGTGGTGCGCATGAATATCACCCGCGATGCGCCCGATGCGCTGCGCCGCCTTGTGATGGACGAGCTTCACGTCAGCCCCGATGAGGTGGTCGAGGTGGACGGCATGATCGGCCTTGCCGACCTCAAGGAACTGGTGCTGGACGCCCGCCCGGACCTTCTGTGGCCCAGCTTTTCGCCGCGCGTGCCCGAACGCGTGCAGGATTTCGACGGCGACATGTTTGCCGCGATCCGGCAAAAGGACATGCTGCTGCACCACCCGTACGAGACATTCGACATGGTCATCCGCTTCCTCAAACAGGCCGCGAACGATCCCGACGTGGTGGCGATCAAGCAGACGCTCTACCGCACCTCCAACCAGTCCCCGATTGTCGAGGCGCTGTGCGAGGCCGCCGAAAACGGCAAATCCGTCACCGCCCTGGTCGAGCTGAAGGCCCGCTTTGACGAGGCTGCCAACATCCGCCAGTCCCGCAGGCTGGAGCGTGCGGGCGCGCATGTGGTCTATGGCTTTCTGGATCTGAAAACCCACGCGAAAATCAGCATCGTCGTGCGCCGCGAGGGTGACAATCTGGTGACCTACACCCATTTCGGCACCGGCAATTACCATCCCATAACTGCCCGCATCTACACCGATCTGTCGCTGTTTACCTGCAACAGCGTGCTGGGGCGCGATGCGACCAAGGTGTTCAATTACCTGTCCGGCTATGCCCAGCCCGAGGGGCTGCAAAACCTTGCGATTTCCCCAATCACGCTGAAATCAAGCCTGCTGGACATGATCGCAGGCGAAATCGAGCACGCGCAAAATGGCCGCCCCGCCGAAATCTGGGCAAAGATGAACGCCCTGATCGAACCGGCCATCATCGACGCACTGTATGAGGCCAGCCGTGCGGGCGTGCGCATCAGCCTTGTCGTGCGCGGCATCTGCGGCCTTCGCCCCGGCATCAAGGGGCTGTCGGAGAACATTCGCGTCAAATCCATCGTAGGCCGGTTTCTGGAACACAGCCGCATTGTCTGTTTCGGCAACGGCCACGGCCTGCCGCATAAAAAGGCACGCGTCTTCATCTCCTCTGCCGACTGGATGGGCCGCAACCTCAAACGCCGGGTCGAAACACTGGTGGAAATCGAAAACCCAACCGTCAAGGCGCAGATCACCAGCCAGGTCATGGCCGCCAACATGGCCGATATCGCGCAAAGCTGGGTCATGGCGCCGGACGGCAGCTTCACCCGCGCCGCCCTGCCCGAAGGTGAATTTGCCTTCAGCTGTCACCGCTTTTTCATGGAGAATCCTTCCCTGTCGGGGCGCGGATCGGCCGGGGCGGCGGACGTGCCACAACTGACCCACACCGAAGATTAAGCGCGGACCTGCGTTGACGCCGCGCCGCAGCGATCCCATAACAGAGGCGGCGAAATGACGGCTGGTGCACACATGAGCGAACCCGAAACCGATCGCGGATCCTCCGGCAGTACCGCAGGCAATCCTTTTGGCCGCGCGCTTTTCAACAAACCATCGGCACGGGCGCTGCGCCGGGTCGGGGTGGTCGATGTCGGGTCGAACTCGGTCCGGCTGGTGGTGTTTGACGGCGCGGCGCGCAGTCCGGCCTATTTTTTCAACGAAAAAATCATGTGCGGCCTTGGCGCCGGCATGGCTGAAACCGGACGCCTGAACCCCGAGGGGCGCGCCCGCGCGCTCAGCGCGCTGCACCGTTTTGCGCATCTGGCCGAGGCCATGGACACCGGCCCATTGACCTGCGTCGCCACCGCCGCCGTGCGCGATGCCCAGGATGGACCGGACTTCCAGGCCGAGGTGAAGGCACTGACGGGCCTTGATCTGTGGGTCATAGACGGGCGCGAGGAGGCGCGGCTTTCGGCGCAGGGCGTGCTTCTGGGCTGGCCCGGCGCTTACGGTCTGGTCTGCGACATCGGCGGATCCTCGATGGAGCTGGCCGAAATCAACGGCGGCACGGTCGGGCGGCGCGTCAGCTCGCAACTGGGACCGCTAAAGCTGCGCGATATCAAGGGCGGGCGCAAGGCACGGCGCGCCTACATCCGCGATACGGTGGACGCGATGACGGCCGAACTGGGCGAGCAGGAAAACCGGTTGTTTCTGGTCGGCGGATCGTGGCGCGCCATCGCGCGGATCGACATGGAACGGCGCGGATATCCGCTGAACGTGCTGCATGAATACCGAATGCGCTCGTCTTCGGTGCGGGATACGCTGCGATATATCCACGAGGCGCCCGACCAGACCGCGCTGCGCCAGCGCGCGGGCGTTTCCTCTGCGCGGATGGCGCTGGTGCCGCAAGCCGCCGAAGTGCTGCGCGAACTGGTGCGCACCTTCAAACCCCACGACATCGCCATCTCAAGCTATGGCATCCGCGAGGGCATGCTGTTTGAACAGATGCCCCAGCAGCTGCGCGACCGTGATCCCCTGATCGAAGCCTGCCGCTTTACCGAGGCCAAGGATGCGCGCGTGCCCGGTTTTGGCAAGATGCTGTACCACTTCATCACGCCCCTGTTCAAAAACGCCCGTCCCGAACGGGTGCGCCTGATCAAGGCCGCCTGCCTGCTGCACGACGTCAACTGGCGCGCCCACCCGGATTACCGCGCCGACATCTGCTTTGACACCGCCACGCGGGCCAATCTGGGCGGGCTGAAACACTCTGAACGGGTGTTTCTGGGGCTGGCCCTGCTGCACCGCTATTCCAATTCACGCGGGGAAACGCGCATTGAAAAGGTCAGCCAACTGATCGATTCGCCCATGCGCCGCGACGCGGAAATTCTGGGCAAGGCAATGCGATTTGGCGCCATGCTATGGCTCCAGCGTGACGCAGAGCCGGGCAAGCTGCATTTCTACCCCAAGAAGAAAATTCTCGAATTCCGGCTGGCGCCCGAAGCCTCCGCATTGTTCGGCGAAGTCGCGCAGGCACGGTTTGCATCACTGGCGGCATCACTGAATGCGCAGCCCATCGTCAAGGGCGGCGCGGCAGGCTGACAACACCGCAGGCGGGCGTCAAATTTCGATCTCGTCCTCCGGGTTTACAGGCAAATCAGGCGCGGTTTTCTCCTCCGGCTTGCGGCGGATGATGATATCGCCGTTCGGCAGCTTTTCAGGCGCCTCATAAACACTCAGATCCTCCACATCTTTCAAAATCTCGGCCAAGGTCGGCCCCATTTCCTGCGCAAATGCGCGCAGTTGCGGACCCAGCCGTTCGGCCATCTCCTTCATGCCCTCAAACGCCGGGCGGGTTTCCTGCATGAGCCCGTCAAAGAACATGCGTGCGCCCTCTTCAATCAAAGAGGCGCCGTCCTTTGGCGTGCCGTCCTGCGCATGGGCGGCGGGGGTGGCCAGCATCGTGGCCGCGATCGCGGTGAATATAATCTGTCTCATAACGCTTAACATAGCATGAATGGCGCTAAAATTAAGCCAGAAACGCGTCGGCTTCGGATCCGCTCAGACATCCAGATCCAATGTGACAGGAAAATGATCCGACGCCGTCAGCAACGCGGCGCGCAGCGCGTCATCACCATAGCAGGCCGGATCGTCAAACGGATGCCAGATTCGCCACACAGGCGCGCGCGCCAGAACATCGGGCGACACCATGATGTAATCCAGAAGCGCCTGCAAATACCGCCCCTCCTGCCCCAGATAAAACCGGGAGGTGCTGTGAATTGCCCCGAATTTCTGCCCCAAAGCTGCCCGCGCATGCGGATCGAACAGCCGCAGCGCGGTCTCTTCGCCCTCACCCAGCACCACCTCGACCGATGAGCGGCCGAACAGCCCCTCATATTCGTCCAGCCCCGGACCGTCGTTGAAATCGCCCAGCACGATCAGCGGATCGCCTGCCTCAAGATGGTCCACAACACGCGCTCGCAGCCAGACCGCCTGCGCCAGCTGCTTGCGCCGGTTCGCGATGGCAATGCGCATCACATCCGCGGGCGAGCTGGCCCCGTGCGGCGCCTTGGATTTCAGATGGACGCCGATCAGGTTCAACACGTTGCCGCCCCGCGTGCTTAGCCGGACCTCCAGCGGAGGCTTGGAAAAGCGGACCAGATCCTCGACCGCGTCGATATCCAGATCAATCCGGAACACACCGTCGAAACGGGGCGCGTCGCGGCTGCCGCGCTTGCCCGTATCGCTGCCCTTGGGGCAATGCTCGGCTGCGATCACAGCCGAATCATAGAGCAGCGCAATTTCCTGCTGGGTATCGTTGGTAAAGCCGACCAGCGCGCGGCAGGTGCGCAGACCCGCCATGTCGGCGAATCGCTCCAGCGCGGTGACGGTGCTGCGCTGCCGACTATGGTCCGGCGCTTCGATAATCATCAGCGCATCGGCATCCAGCGCATGCATCACATCGCTGATTGCGGCCAGTTGATCGCGCCGCGTCACGTTGCGGCGCGATGACCACTCGCCATCGTCCAGCGGCGCGCCATCATCATCGAACAGGCTGTTGAACCATTCGATATTCCATGTGGCCAGCCTCATCCGCGATGCGCGGCCTCGACCTGCTCCCATGCGCGGTTGATGGCGATCATGCGCTGTTCGGCAAGGCGCATCGCCTCGACCGGGACACCGCGCGCCATCATCCGGTCCGGATGCGTCTCGCGCACCAACGCGCGATAGCGCTTTTGCACCTCGGCCAGGCTGTCACCGGGCGATGCGCCCAGCACCTCGTAGGGGTCCGGCGCGCAGCCGGGCACGAACCTGTGCCGCATACGTCCGAAATCGCCCCCTTTCAGGCCAAAAATCTCGGCCACACGCTCAAGAAAGCGGTTCTCGGCAGGGTGATAATCGCCATCGGCCATGGCGATGTGAAACAGCCCCTCCATCAGATCGCACAGCGCGTCTGTGTCTTCCCCGAACATTGCCTTGATCCGGGCAGCGTATTCTTCGAACCCGGCCACATCCTGCCGCGCCAGATTGAACACGCGTGCGGCGCCTGCCTCATCCTCGGGTTCGATGCGGAACACCTGCCGGAATGCCGCCACCTCGCCGCGTGTGACCTGCCCGTCCGCCTTGGCCATTTTCGCGCCCAGCGCGATGACGGCAATGGCAAAGGCAACGCTGCGCTCGGGCCGCGTGCGCAGGCGGTCGAATACCGCGCTCAGCCCCTCGCCACTGGCAAGGGCCGATACAGCCTCGGTTATGCGGGTCCAGATCGACATGGCGCGATCCTAGAGCGTTTCGCGGGCAGTGTCAGCGCGATCTGTGCCGGATCGACGTGAAAAGCGCGCCTGCCTCACTCCAGCACGCGCTGGCCATCAGGCGTGTCGAATTCGGCGCGCAAACCGGGCGGTCCCGCCTCGATAACCACCCTGTCATCGACCAGCACACCGGCAAGGCGCGTCTGCAAGTCATGCGCGTCGGGGTGGCGCACAATCAGCCGGCGCAGTGTTATCCCGGTGGCGGGCAGCGACGCCGCCGGGTGACGCGCGCAATCCCACTGCATGACCGCCGGGTGACAGTTATCAAAGGGCAATACGCCGCTATCAGGCACCGCCATGCGCCAGCGCAGATCGCCCCGCGCCAGCGACACCTGCGCGCCGATACCGGGCAGTGCCGCCTGCGCGCCCTGCAAATCACCCGTGCGGCAGATCCAGGTGCCGATGCGTGGCGGGCCACTGAACCTGTCCAGATCGAACCACCGCGCCTGACCCGGCGCAGGCGCGGCGGGGTCGATGGCAATCACCTCCAGATAGAGCCCGTCGTCAAGCCCCAGCAGGCGGTTATGCGTGCCGAAATGCGCATGCTGGCCGCCCGGAGCCGTCGGCACACCCAAGGCGCGCCGCACCCACGCCGCGCCCTCGTTCAGATCGGTTGCCGCGATGGCGACATGGTCCAGTTCAATCATTTTGGCCTCCTGTATGCCCCGTCCGTCACGCCCGATATTCCCCCGAAGCAAGGCAAGTGTTGCAATTTCTGGCCCTCTGGGGAACGTCTGAACGCAGGTCTGGCAATAATGTCATTTTCCACGCCGCTCAGGGCGTTTTCAGTCTTGACGGGCGGGCGCTGCTACCATAGCCACGCGCCCAAGGCGTGGTAGCTCAGGGGTTAGAGCGAACGACTCATAATCGTTAGGTCGGTGGTTCAAATCCACCTCACGCCACCATCGCCACCTTGCATTGCAACGTGGCACTCCCCCCCCCCCCCCTTCAAATTCGCAGATACGCTAACGCCAGGGTCAGACTGACGTTGCGCAAGTGTATGATAAAAAACGCCGGACTTTCGCCCGGCGTTGCCAATTATATCCAAGACTTATTTTCGCGTGTCTCGGATCATCTTCAGAATGTCCTGCGCGGCATCGGGGATGTTGGTTCCCGGACCGAAAATGGCCTTGACCCCGGCATCCTTCAGGAATTGGTAATCCTGCTGCGGTATGACACCGCCGCAAATGACCAGAATATCGCCCGCGCCCTTGTCGCGCAGCGCCTCCACCAGTTTCGGCGCCAGCGTCTTGTGCCCGGCGGCCTGACTGGAAATGCCGATCACGTGCACGTCGTTATCGACAGCGTCTTGCGCGGCCTCTTCCGGTGTCTGGAACAGCGGGCCAACATCGACATCAAACCCGATATCGGCAAAGGCGGTCGCGATCACCTTTGCGCCCCGGTCATGCCCGTCCTGCCCCATTTTCACGACCAGCATCCTGGGGCGGCGTCCCTCTTCTTCGGCGAAATCCTCGACCGATTTCTGGATCGCGGCAAAGCCTGCGTCGCCCTCGTAGGCCGCGCCGTAGACGCCCGCCAATGTTTTGACCTCCGCCCGGTGGCGGCCAAATACCTTTTCCATGCTCATCGAAATCTCTCCTACAGAGGCGCGTGCGCGCGCCGCTTCGACCGCTGCTTCCAGCAGGTTGCCACCCTCGCGCGCGCGGCGCTCCAACTCGGCCAGCGCCTCGGTACAGGCCGCCTCATCGCGGCTGGCGCGGATCTGCTCCAGACGCGCGATCTGGCTGTCGCGCACGGCGGAATTGTCGATGTCCAGCAGGTCGATCGGATCCTCGCTCTCGCGGCGATACTTGTTGACGCCAACGATGACTTCGGTGCCGCGATCGATCATCGCCTGACGTGTGGCGGCGGATTCCTCGATCCGCAGCTTGGGCATGCCGCTGGCGACCGCCTTGGTCATGCCGCCCATTTCCTCGACTTCCTCGATGAGCTCCCATGCCTTTTCCACCAGTTCGGCGGTCAGGCTTTCGACGTAATAGCTGCCTGCCAGCGGGTCGACCACGGCGGTCACGCCGGTTTCCTCCTGCAGGATCAGCTGCGTGTTGCGGGCGATGCGGGCGCTGAATTCGGTCGGCAGCGCCATCGCCTCGTCCAGCGCGTTGGTGTGCAGCGATTGCGTGCCGCCCAGAACCGCGCTCATCGCCTCATAGGCGGTGCGGATGACGTTGTTATAGGGGTCTTGCTCTTGCAGGCTGACGCCGCTGGTCTGGCAATGCGTGCGCAGCATTTTCGAGCGGTCGCTTTTCGCGCCGAATTCGGTCATCACCTTGTGCCACAGCAAACGCGCCGCGCGCAGCTTGGCCGCTTCCATGAAGAAGTTCATCCCGATGGCAAAGAAAAAGCTCAACCGCCCGGCGAACTTGTCCACGTCCATCCCAGCCTCAATCGCCGCGCGCACGTATTCGCGCCCGTCTGCGATGGTAAAGGCCAGCTCCTGCACCAGGTTCGCGCCCGCCTCCTGCATGTGGTAGCCGGAGATCGAGATCGAGTTGAATTTCGGCATTCCGTTCGAGGTATATTCGATGATGTCGCTGATAATCCGCATGCTGGGTTCAGGCGGGTAGATATAGGTGTTGCGCACCATGAATTCCTTCAGAATATCGTTCTGAATGGTGCCCGACAGAACCGCCTTGTCATGGCCCTGCTCTTCGCCTGCGACGATGAAATTGGCCAGAATCGGGATCACCGCGCCATTCATCGTCATCGACACGCTGACCTGATCCAGCGGGATCTGGTCGAACAGGATCTTCATATCCTCGACCGAATCAATCGCAACGCCGGCCTTGCCAACATCGCCCTCGACCCGCGGGTGATCGCTGTCATAGCCGCGATGGGTGGCCAGATCGAAGGCGACCGAAACGCCCTGCTGCCCTGCCGCCAGATTGCGCCGGTAGAACGCGTTCGACGCCTCGGCGGTGGAAAAACCGGCATATTGCCGGATCGTCCAGGGGCGCCCGGCATACATCGTCGCCTTGACCCCGCGGGTAAAGGGTGCCTTGCCGGGGATGGTGCCCATATGGTCCAGCCCGGCAACGTCATCTTCGGTATACAGTGGCTTGACGTCGATTCCCTCGATCGTGTGCCAGGTCAGATCCTCCAGAGGCCGACCGCGCAGTTCAGCTTCGGCCAGCTTGCGCCATTCGTCTTGCGCCTTCTTTGTCATATCCTTGTCCTCTTATCTGGGCCTGAACCTGCGGTGTTTTCACCGTCTGGTCCGATCCCGGTTCCTCTATCAGTGTTGCCAGCCCGTCTGCACCCGCGCGCAGCCAGAACAGATCATCCGCATATGCCTCGCGCATCGACGCGCGTTCGGTCCGCGAAAACGGCTGCCAAGTCCCGTCCCCCGGCGGCAGCGCCCCGGCATCGCCGCCCCGGTCGGCCAGCACGGTGCGCAGCGCCGCCAGATCCGGCGCGCGGTTCAGCCATTCGCGCGCATGCGCCTGCGGCACGCCCTCCCGGCCCAGCATCGCGGCAAGGCGGCGTTCGGGCAAGGCCGCGAAGCATTCGTGCGGCAAGACCAGCAGCTGAACCTGCGGCAGCGCGCAGGCCAGATCGGTGATCACATCGCGCCAGCTGCGTGATCCGGCGGCGATATGCGACAGCTCGGCCGGCCCCGGCACCTGCGCGCCGCGCGCCACGCCGAACGCGACCGCCGAGCGCCACCACGTATCCTGCGCCCGAATGGACAGCACCGCGCGTGTCACCAACGGGCCAAACGCCGCGCCGTGGCGCGCCATCCGCTCGCCAATCGCCGGATAGAGCCGCATGTTGCGCAGGCAGTCGCGCGGCGTGCCGATCATATTCTCGTCCGAGACGATCAGCCGCCCGATCCCCGCATCGGCAAATTGCGCCACCTGAAGCAGGATGCGCCCCCGCGCCCGCTGAAACTGCTGATCGGCAGGCACCGCACCGGGCGACGGCATGACCCCCTTCAACAGGCCCTTGCGCACGTGCTGCGGCCCCCAGAAACCAGCGCCGGATGCCGCCAGACGCGCGCCGTTCTTGCGCATATAATATTGAAAGCTGGTCGAGGCGCAGCGATGCGCCCCCAGATGCAGGGTAATTTCCATAATCTTGAGCGCCTTTCGCTGTGCCAATCCGGCGGCTTGCGCCATTCCGGAGTTCATACACAGCCCTAGCGCATAGAATTGACGATGCGATTAACGCGGCCCGGTGCGCTGCAAACGTGCCCTTGACCAAATTTAGCGGGTCAGAGCGCTCTTTTTGCATCGCAATCGCATTCGTTATGCCTATATCTTGGGTAACAGGAGCGCCTATGAAACCTTTTCTGACCCTTGTTTTTACTTGCCTTTTAGCCAGCCCGCTGCTCGCGCAGGAGGTGGTGGACGGCCCCGTGGACACAGCCGCGCCGTCGGTATTCGTAGACTCGGCTGACGTGGATTTGAAACAATTTCTATGGATAAACCGGCCGCTTGTCGTGTTTGCCGACAGCCCGAACGATCCGCGTTTTATCCGGCAGATGGAACTGCTGACCGCCCGCAGTGACGAATTGGCCGAGCGCGACGTTGTCGTTTTGACAGACACCGACCCGGACAAGCGGAGCGCGCTGCGCGACCGGCTGCATCCGCGCGGTTTCATGCTGGTGCTGATGGTCAAGGATGGCACCATATATCTGCGCAAACCCGCGCCGTGGGACGTCCGTGAAATCAGCCGCACCATCGACAAACTGCCAATGCGCCAGCAGGAAATCCGCGAACGGCGCGCGGCGCCGGACATCGGCCGCACCACCGGCAGCGCGTCATAAGGCACAAGCGGCATCATTCGGCCCCCAGTGCCGCGATCAGCAGCCTGTCCTCGGTGTCCATCAACGCCAGAACGCCAGCGCCGCGATCCATCAAAATCACCGCCGCCGGGTTGACCAATGCGGCGGCAAATGCCGCCTCGGTCTCGCGGTCCATGCAGGCGCGCCCTTCAAGCCCGGCCATGCGCATTTTCATTCCCGCGTTGCGCTCAACCTCGACCAGATCCAGCAGGGCATCGTCGGGGGTCAGGCGCGGGGCCACGATTGCCACCTGATCGTGGGACCTCAGAATAATCGCGGCCTCGCGCGCGCTGCCCGCGATGCGCACACGCGACGCAATGCGCGGCCCGACCATCTGAAAAAGGCCAGCCGCGCAGCCGCGGGTTGCGTTGAATGAAACCGTCTCTCCCAGTGGCACCCACCCGGCCAGCAGGTCGCGCAGGTCAGCCTCGGTCGTGCGCTTGCACCCGGCCAGCGCCAGAATCCCGGCGCATATCGCACCAAGACGCCATGCGACGCGCGCCCGTGGCGCGGCTCCATGGATTGGGCTGGACCGGGCGCACATCATGGGGTCACTCGAATTCCATGATCGCTTCGTCGACGGCCAGACTGTCGCCCGGTGCGGCGTTGATTGCCGTGACGACGGCCCGCTTTTCGGCGCGCAGGATATTCTCCATCTTCATCGCCTCAACCGTGCAGAGCGCCTGCCCTTCCTGCACCTCATCGCCGACCTCGACGTTGATCTTCATGATCAGCCCCGGCATGGGGCACAGCAGCAACTTGGACGTATCAGGCGGCAGTTTTTCCGGCATGCGCTGCGCCAGTTCGGCCTGACGCGGCGTGCGCACATGCACCTTCAGATCCGCGCCCCGGCTGCGGACACGAAAGCCACCCGACACCTTGCCGACCTTCAGAACCAGCGGGCTGCCGTCCACATCCAGCCGCGCCAGATGATCGCCCGGCGTCCAGTCCGAGGCCACCTCGACGCTGCTGCCGTCGTCGAACGTCACGGTCGCACCGCCGCGCCGCGCGGCGATGGTCACGTCATAGCTGCGCCCCTCGACCGCAACATTCCAGTCATCGCCCACCTTGCGCTCGTGGTTGTCCATGCGGCCCGAAATGCGCGTGCGGCGAATTTCCGCAACGCGGTGCATTGCGGCGCAGGACGCGGCGATGCGGCGCAGCGATGCGTCATCCAGTTCCGCCCCTTCAAACCCGTCGGGATATTCCTCGGCGATGAAGGCGGTGGTGATATCGCCCGAAACGAATTTGGGGTGGTCCATGACCGCGGCCAGAAACGGCAGGTTGTGACCGATCCCCTCAACCTCGAAACTGTCCAGCGCGGCGCGCATTCCCTCAATGGCGGCCATGCGGTCCGGCCCCCAGGTGCAAAGCTTGGCAATCATCGGGTCGTAATACATGCTGATCTCGCCGCCCTCATAGACGCCGGTATCGTTGCGCACGATGGCGCCTTCCACGCTGACCTCCTCTGGCGGGCGGTAGCGGGTCAGGCGGCCGATGGAGGGCAGGAAATTGCGGTACGGATCCTCAGCATAGAGGCGGCATTCCATCGCCCAGCCGTTCAGTTTCACATCCTCCTGACGGATGGTCAGCGCCTCGCCATTGGCGACGCGGATCATCTGCTCGACCAGATCGACGCCTGTGATCAGCTCGGTCACCGGATGTTCGACCTGAAGGCGGGTATTCATTTCGAGGAAGTAGAAATTCCGGTCGCCGTCGACGATGAATTCCACCGTGCCGGCGCTGGTGTAATCGACGGCCTGCGCCAGCGCGACGGCCTGTTCGCCCATCGCCTTGCGGGTCGCCTCGTCCAGGAACGGGCTGGGCGCCTCTTCGATGACCTTCTGGTTGCGGCGCTGGATCGAACATTCCCGCTCGCCCAGATAGATGCCGTTGCCATGGCTGTCGCACAGAACCTGGATTTCGATATGGCGCGGCTGCGTGACGAATTTCTCGATGAAAATCCGGTCATCGCCAAAACTGTTGGCAGCCTCGTTTTTCGAGCTTTGGAACCCTTCGCGCGCCTCGTCGTCGTTCCACGCGATGCGCATGCCCTTGCCGCCGCCGCCGGCGCTTGCCTTGATCATCACCGGATAGCCGACCTGATTGCTGATCTTGACCGCCTCCTCGGCGTCCTCGATCAGGCCCATATAGCCCGGCACGGTCGACACGCCGGCCTCCTGCGCCAGCTTTTTCGAGGTGATCTTGTCACCCATCGCCTCGATTGCCCCTTTGGGCGGGCCGACAAAAGCAACGCCGGCGGCCTCCAGCGCCTCGGCGAATTTGGCGTTCTCCGACAAAAAGCCATAGCCGGGATGCACAGCCTCGGCGCCGGTCTGGCGGATCGCCTCCATCACCTTGTCGATGACGATATAGGATTCGTTTGCCGGCGGCGGGCCGATATGCACCGCCTCATCGGCCATGCGCACATGCAGCGCGTTGCGATCCGCGTCCGAATAGATCGCGACAGTCTGGATGCCCATGGCGCGCGCTGTTTTGATGACGCGGCAGGCAATTTCGCCCCGGTTGGCGATCAGGATTTTCTTGAACATGCGTGTCCCCTCTAAATGCACGCCCCGCGCTGCAGCGCCGGAGCCGAAAACGACAGAAGCCACCCACGCCGGTCGGCATGAGTGGCCTCAAGATGAATGTTGCGCGCGCCCGAAGGGCGGCGGGTGTTATTTACAGCGGTCCGGGAAGGACTGGCAGTAGGCGACGTTGCCGGCAGCCCCGACCACGGCGCCGGCGGCAAGGTTGCCATCCAGAACGGCTGCTGTGCCCAGACCGGCGCCGCCGCCGATAAGCCCCTGCTTGCCCAGCGTATCACCGCACGCGGCGAGCGCCGATAAGGCCAGCACTGCGCATACAGCCGTGGGTTAAATTCGGAATCTTCTTTGCATGGGTGATTACCTCTGATGTCTGGGGTGGGTGCCGCCCAAGCATAAGAGGTCAAATCGCCCCGGTCGTCAAAGTGGCAAGGGCCGAAAGGCCCCCAATGCGCAGAGCTTTGCCGATACAGCGATGCCGTTGTTTTACATGAAAAAATAGGCGGCGTGCGACATGTATCGCAACGCCGCCCAGAAGGGGAAGGGTAACGGTGTGGACGATGCGCCCCGGACCCTTGGGGAAGGTCCGCCACTACTGATCTCACGCTGCCATTCCGCAGCCCAGCCGCCAAGCGCAATTTGCGCCGGGCACAATCATCGGCTGTATTCCGCGCAGCGCGCGCCGTCGCTGGCAGGATCATGCCTGCACCGCGGCCGCCAGCGATGGGCGCGTGCCTGCTCATGCCTCGTCCGCCGGATCGAACGCCGTGGGAAACGCACGCCGGGCCGCCTCGACGTCCAGCACCAAAAGCGCCTCGTAGTCCGCAGGATCAAACGGATCTGTCGCAGGCAGCACTTCGCGGCCAAACAGCCATGACAGCCGTCCGGCATCCAGATTGCCACGCTCGAACGGTTGATCGCCGAAATGCTCCCACAAGGCGGCGACAAACGCCGTGTCTGCACGCCTGTCGGGCGCGCGGCGGTCAGCGTATCGTTCGCGCCGCGTTATGGGCGTGGCGCCTTTGGGGTTGCCCCGGCGGATGGTGAATTGGAAATCGGAACTCGGCAATCTGCCGGGAAATCCACGATGCTTGATCATGCAGCGCCCTCCGATACAGGGCGATGCGGTGGAACCGAGGCAGGCCTGACGGCCTGCCTCGCTGTCAGAATCCGGAAGGCCGGATTAGTACTTGCCGCCGTACTTGCCGGTCGAGACGGGCTCGACTGTGATCGGCTCGACGACGACGAAATCGTCCTGGGGCGCCTGCTGGCACGCTGCAACTGCAGCAACAAAACCGAGTGCCATAAGGCCTTTGATAACGTTCGACATTGAATTCTCCTGTCACTTTTTGAGGGCGGAAAAGGGCGCAGTGTCCCCCACCCATACTTCGAGGTATGGATTGCTTGGGTGCAATCATTTGGCAGAATAGTAGAGTTTTCAGCAAAGCGATATGCCGCGATGCGAATCTGGCGCCATTGTGGCTGCAAAGCCTCACAAGCGCGTGAGGATGAACAAAGCCGCGCAAGATATTGTGGATACATCAGAATGCCTCCCAGATGCAGGTGTCGTTCCGAACAGTGAAGACTTCGAAAATCTGCGCCACGCTGGCATCCATCACGCCGAATGGGGCGGCCCGGTCAGCAAGCGATATGATGATTGTCTGCCCGTCGGTGGGTTGCGACAGAATCGGTAATGCCCTGTTCTGGCACAAAAAAGTCGCGTCTCGGAGCGTCGAGTCCTGTCCTGCCGCATCCGGCGCGTAGCCGATGGTGACGTAGCGCAGGCGCGTTACCTTGGCGTCATCGCCGCTTTCCGTCAGGATCTCGTGCAGGTCCACCTGTCCGCCTGACGGCAGTGTCACAGGTTCCGCCACGCTTGGCAGTGCCAGAAAGCTCATGACGAATGCGGCGCAGAAACTGCGCCGCCACGTGCCGGTCAGTGCTTGCGCAGCGCATCGATAAGCTGATCTTTGCTCATGTCCGAGCGTCCGTCGATTCCGATTTCCTGCGCGCGCTCGTACAGATCGTCCTTCGTCCAGTCCTCGTATGGGGGCGCCTTGCCGCCCTTTTTCGACGGGTTCATGTCGTCCCGCGCCTGCGCATTCGCAATCCGCGCCGCCTTCTCCTTGGACGCGCCCTGATCGCGCAGCGCCTCGTAGGTGTCTGCATCCTTGATGCTGGGATCGTTTGATTTGGCCATGATCGCTCTCCTTCAGGCATGCAAACGCCGCTGCCATTCGGGTAGTTCCCAATGGCGCCGGTGCGGCGTCTGTGGTTGCGCAAAGTCTCACGGTTTTTGGCTCCTGCCCGTGCAAAAACGGCCCCTTGCGGGCGTTACAGCGGGATGTTGTCGTGCTTTTTCCACGGCATCTGCGCCTGCTTCCCCCGCAGGGACGCAAAGGCCCGCGCGACGCGCTTGCGCGTGGAATGCGGCATGATCACCTCATCCACAAACCCGCGCTCGGCGGCGATGAAGGGGCTGGCGAAACGATCTTCGTAATCCTTGGCATGCGCCGCCAACTTCTCGGGGTTGCCCCGGTCAGCGCGGTGAATGATCTCGGTCGCGCCCTTGGCGCCCATCACGGCAATCTCGGACGTGGGCCAGGCATAGTTGAAATCCGCGCCCAAATGTTTGGACGCCATCACAACATATGCACCGCCATACGCCTTGCGCGTGATGACAGTCACCTTCGGCACCGTCGCCTCGCCATAGGCAAACAGCAGCTTGGCGCCGTGCTTGATCACGCCGTTGTATTCCTGCGTCACACCGGGCAGGAAGCCAGGCACATCCACCAGCGTCAGCAGCGGAATTTCAAAGCAATCGCAGAACCGCACGAACCGCGCCGCCTTGCGCGAGCTGTCGATGTCCAGACACCCGGCCAGAACCATCGGCTGGTTGGCCACGACACCAACGGTCTGCCCTTCGATCCGGATGAAGCCGGTGATCATATTCTTGGCGAATTCCGCCTGAATTTCGTAGAAATCACCCTCATCCGCGATCTTGGTGATCAATTCCTTCATGTCATAGGGCATGTTGGGATTGTCCGGCACCAGCGTATCCAGCGAATCCTCGATCCGGCCCGGATCATCAAAGAACGGGCGCACCGGGGGCTTTTCGCGGTTGGAGGAGGGCAGGAAATCGACCAGACGGCGCACTTCGGCCAGCGCCTCGACGTCATTTTCAAACGCGGCGTCAGCGACCGACGATTTGCGGGTATGCGTCGTCGCGCCGCCCAGCTCCTCGGCTGTGACCTGCTCATTGGTAACGGTTTTCACCACGTCGGGGCCGGTCACGAACATGTAAGAGCTGTCTTTGACCATAAAGATAAAGTCGGTCATCGCGGGCGAATAGACCGCGCCGCCCGCACAGGGCCCCATGATCACGCTGATCTGCGGCACCACGCCCGAAGCGGTGATATTGCGCTGGAACACCTCGCCATAACCGGCAAGGCTGTCGACGCCTTCCTGAATACGCGCGCCACCGGAATCGTTGATCCCGATCACGGGCGCGCCGTTTTGCACGGCCATATCCATGATCTTGCAAATTTTCTTTGCGTGGGTTTCCGACACGGACCCGCCCAGCACGGTAAAGTCCTGGCTGAACACATAGACCAGCCGGCCGTTGATCGTGCCCCAGCCGGTGACGACACCATCGCCGTAAGGGCGGTCCTGCTCCATCCCGAAATCGATGCAGCGATGCGCGACGAACATGTCGAATTCTTCAAAGCTGCCCTCGTCCAGCAGCAGATCAATGCGCTCACGCGCGGTCAGCTTGCCCTTTTCGTGCTGGGCAGCGACGCGGCGCGCGCCCCCGCCCTTGCGGGCCTCGACACGGCGATCTTCGAGTTCTTGCAGAATGTCTTTCACAGCGGGGCCTCCCCTTTGAGGTTTTCGCAATGCTACACGCGCCGCCGGGCGCCGCAACAGCGAAATCCTGCAAATTTGCAAAGATCTGAATACTGCCGCAGCGCGTTCTGCAAACTTGCATATCAGCGGGCCGCCAGATGGACTTTGGACGGCGGCGGGCCTAGCCGTTGGGCCATGACCAAGCGCACACGTTCCAAATTCCTGAACCGGCGCACGCCGCCGCATATCGTCACGCTGATATTGCTTGCCGGGGTGGCGGCGCTGGCGATGAACATCTTCCTGCCGTCCCTGCCGGGCATGGCAGACTATTTCGATGCGCCTTACCGGCTGATGCAACTGTCTGTCGCACTGTACCTCGCGGTCAACGCGGTCCTGCAAATTCTGATCGGCCCGATTTCGGACAAGCTGGGGCGCCGCCCTGTCATCCTGTGGGGGCTGGCGGTTTTCCTGCTGGCGACAATCGGGTGCGCGCTGTCCGAGACGGCGGGCATGTTCCTGTTCTTCCGCATGATGCAGGCTGCTATCGTGTCATCCATGGTCCTCAGCCGCGCCATCGTGCGCGACATGGTGCCCGAAGATCAGGCCGCCAGCATGATCGGTTATGTCACGATGGGCATGGCGGTGGTGCCGATGCTTGGCCCGGTTTTTGGTGGAATGCTGGATCAGGCATTTGGCTGGCAATCGAATTTCTGGGCGCTTTTGATCGTTGGGGCGCTGATTTTCTGGATCACCTGGGCCGATCTGGGCGAAACCTCGGGCAGATCCGGCCTGACATTCGCGCAGCAGTTTCGGGAATATCCGGTTTTGTTCAGATCGCTTCGGTTCTGGGGATATGCCATGGCGGCGGCGCTGTCGTCGGGTGCGTTTTTCGCCTATCTTGGCGGGGCCCCATATATCGGTGATCATGTCTTTGGGCTTGAGCCTGCGCAGGTTGGTTTTTACTTCGGGGCGCCTGCTGTGGGGTATTTTGCGGGCAACTTTATTTCAGGCCGGTTTTCGACCCGGATCGGGGTAAATCGCATGGTTTACTGGGGGTCGCTGATCGTCACGCTCGGCATCGCCGTCAACCTTGCGCTGTTCTATCTTGGCCTTGGCAGTGCAGCCAGTTTCTTTGGTCTGATGATCCTGATGGGGCTGGGCAATGGCATGACCATCCCCAATGCGACGGCGGGCGCGCTGTCGGTGCGCCCCGATCTGGCCGGCACTGCCAGCGGCCTGTCGGGGGCGCTGATGATCGGGGGCGGCGCGGTGCTGTCGGCGCTGGCGGGCGCGTGGCTGACGCCGCAATCGGGCGCATTTCCCCTGCTGTGGATCATGCTGGTCACGGCGGGCGCGGGGATTGTCACGATCCGGCTGGTGATGCGGCGCGAGGCGCGGCTGGGCCTTTGCTAACCGGCTTGCGCGCGGCGGTTTGCAAACCTAATATCGGCCATTAGCTAAGCTGCAAATCGGGACGAACATGCGCGCACGCAAGCATTACGCCGGGGCCAAGCTGCGCGAGACGCGCCAGCGTATCGGCCTGACGCAAAAGGATTTTGCGGCGCGGCTGGGCGTGTCCCTGCCCTATCTGAACCAGATGGAGAATAACAACCGCCCGGTCAGTACCACCGTGGTTTTGGCGCTGGCGCAGGAGTTCG
Organism: Roseovarius dicentrarchi; assembly: GCF_003316635.1. Classification (GTDB taxonomy): domain Bacteria; phylum Pseudomonadota; class Alphaproteobacteria; order Rhodobacterales; family Rhodobacteraceae; genus Roseovarius; species Roseovarius dicentrarchi. The sequence goes on from NZ_QNQP01000001.1 coordinate 111,491, forward strand.
GCTTTGACGTGACCGAGCTGGGGACCGGCGAGGCCGAGCGCATGGTGTCGGACATGCGCGAGGCGCTGGCCGATCCGGTCTTCGCCGCCATGCCCGATATGGCCGAGCTGCGGCTGGTCGCCTCCAGCGCGCCTGCCCTTGCGCGCGCGTTTCTGGAACTGCACAGCACCTACCGCCAGACGCATGAACGGCTGGCCTCATTGGACGAGGCGCTGGGGCGCGACGATGCCCAGACCCAGCAAAGCCCCTGGACCGAAGTGCGCGATTTCTTCCATTACTGCGATAATTATATCGACGCCGTCGACCGCGCCGCCGAACGGTTCGGCGGCAAGGACGGCAGCGCCCAGTCCCGCGCGGTCGAGGCGCTGGCGCAGATCGGCATCACCGTGGTCAACAGCGATGACGCGCCCCTGCGGCGGCTGGACCGGGGCAGCGGCATCCTGTACCTCAGCGCCCGCGCCGCGCCCGAAACCCGCAGTTTCCAGATGCTGCTGCAACTGGCGCTGCTGACGCAGGACAAGCTGCTGGAGGCAACGCTGGATCTGGCCCGGTTCCAGTCGGGTGAGGCGCGCGCCATCGCCAAGATCGGGCTGGCCAACTATTACGCCGGGGCCGCGCTGATGCCCTACACCGCGTTCCTGACAGCGGCGCGCGAGTGCCGCCACGATCTGGAAATCCTCGCCCACCGCTTTGGCGCGTCGATCGAACAGGTGTGCCACCGCCTGTCGACCCTGCAACGCCCCGGTGCCAAGGGCATCCCGTTTTTCTTCGTGCGCGTCGATCAGGCCGGCACGATCACCAAGCGCCATTCGGCCACGCGGATGCAGTTCGCCCGCTACGGCGGCGCCTGCCCGCTGTGGAACGTGCACCGCGCGTTCGAGACGCCGGGCCGCTTCCTGCGCCAGCTGGCCGAAACGCCGGACGGCGTGCGCTATATCAACCTTGCGCGCGACGTGTCCAAGCCCGGCGGCCATTTCGGCGCGCCGGTGCGCCGCTTTGCCATCGCGCTGGGATGCGAGGTGAAACACGCGCCCGCGCTGGTCTATGCCGATACGCTGGACCTGACAAGCGCGGGCGCGTTCGAGCCTATCGGCATCTCTTGCCGCATCTGCGAGCGGACCGACTGCCACCAGCGGTCGATCCCCCCGCTGGAGCGGCGCCTGACGATCCGCCCCGACGCGCGCGGCGTGCTGCCCTATGACGTAGGTTAGGCCGACTTCGTCAACATCTGGTAAATTTCATCCTTCAGCGCGGTGCGTTTCTTGCGCATCTCGCTTTCGGCCAGATCGTCCATCGGGGCGACGTTCGTCTCGGCCTTGTGAACGATGCGGTTCACCTCGTCATATTCCTCGGTCAGGCGGGCAAAATGGGCGTTTGTCTGCTCCATCTTGGAAATCTGGTCGGCCTTGTCTGGAAATTCGGCGGCCAACTGGTGGGGAACATGTGTCATTCATCTGCCTTTCGCGTCTGTGGTTAGGCCTTACTCTGGCCGGCCCGCTGCCGGCGCGCCTTGACCCCGATCAAACCGCGGCCGGAGCCGCGGACAGACCTGACCCCGGCGTTCAGGGCCAAACCCGCGCCTCCACATACAGGTTGCAAACCGGCAAGGCATCATAATACGCTCCCACCATGGATTACGCCCATACGGCAGGCCCGGCACGCCCGGCCACCGCCCGAGCCAGCAGTGCAGCCGTCACGAATACGACTGGCCGCGCATCTAATATGCTGACGTTTCAATATGATAAGGGAGAACCACTATGACGTTACTTACCAACAGCCGGCTTGACCGCCGCGGGTTTTTGAAAACCACCGCCCTTGGCGCCATCGCCGCATCACTGCCGCTGGGCGGCGCCCATGCCGCGACGCCCAAGCGCGGCGGCAACCTGCGCATCGGCAAGGGCCACGGCCAGACGACCGACACGCTGAACCCCGGCACCTATGAAAACGGCTATATGATCGCGCTGACCTTTGCCAAGGACGGCCACCTGACCGAAGTGCTGGCAGACGGGTCCATCGGCCCCGAAGTCGCCGAAAGCTGGGAGGCATCCGAGGATGCCAAGACATGGCGGTTCAAGATCCGCAAGGGCGTCACCTATCACTCGGGCAAGGAAGTAACAGTCGAGGATGTCGTTGCATCCATCAACTTTCACCGCGCCGAAGGCACCACATCGGCCGCCGGCCCGATCATCGCCGCGATTCAGGATATCACCACCGAAGGCGACGATACGGTCGTGTTCACGCTGGACGGCGGCGACGCCGATTTTCCCTTCATCCTCAGCGATTATCATCTGGCCATCCTGCCCGCCACCGACGGCGGCATCGACTGGCGCTCCGGCGACGGCTGCGGCAGCTACAAGATCAAATCGTTCAAGCCGGGCGTTTCGACCACGCTGGAGCGGCACGAAAACCACTGGCGCGACGACGTGGCATGGTTCGACAGCATCGAAATGCTGGTGCTGACCGATCAGAACGCCCGCACCACGGCGCTGGTATCGGGCGACGTGCATACGGTGGACAAGCTGGACCTGAAAACCATCGGCCTGCTGTCGCGCAATCCCAACCTGAACATCAGTTCGATCGCCGGGACGCAGCATTTCACCTTTGCCATGGATTCGCGTCAGGCGCCGTTTTCGGACAACAACGTGCGCCTTGCCATGAAATACGCCATCAACCGCGAGGAGCTGGTCGAGAAGATCCTGTTCGGCTACGGCTCGGTCGGGAATGACATTCCAATCGGCCAGAACCAGCAGTTCTACAACACCGAGCTGGAGCAAAAGACCTACGACCCCGACAAGGCGAAATTCTACCTCAAGGAAGCGGGCGTCGACTCTGTCGATGTCGAACTGTCGGCCTCTGACGCGGCCTTCGCCGGGGCGGTGGATGCGGCGACGCTCTATCAGAACTCGGCCAAGGCGGCGGGCGTCAATATCAAGGTCGTGCGCGAGGCGAATGACGGCTACTGGTCCGACGTCTGGATGAAAAAGCCCTTCACGGCGGTGTATTGGGGCGGGCGCCCGGTGCAGGATCAGGCATTTTCCATCGCCTTCACCTGCGGCGCGGAATGGAATGACGGCTTCTGGTGCAACGAAAAATTCGACGCGCTGCTCAAACAGGCCCGCGCCGAGCTGGATCAGGACAAACGCCAGCAGCAGTATTCCGAACTGCAAGAGATCGTCAGCACCCAAGGGTCGGTGATCATCCCGATGTTCGCCAACTACGTCTATGCCACCGACGCCAAGATCGGCATGCCCGAAAAGGCCGCGTCGAACTGGGACATGGACGGCGAACGCTGGGCCGAGCGGTGGTGGTTCGTCTAAGCCGCGCGCGGACCCCTCTGGGAGATCTGGATCGTTAAATAATCAAAGCTGCCGGGATGAGGATCCCGGCAGCTTTTTTTTATTGCACCGTCTTGCGTGGGGCGCAGCCCGTCTGCCATGCTGAACTGCGCGCCGGTGGCCGCAGTCCCGAACCGGAGAGGCTGATGACATCCGCCGCAAACGACCCCAACGCCGACAGCCCCCCGCGCCTGAATGACAGCCCGGACTGGCTGTATCTGCTGCGCGAATTCGACGCGCTCTACCGCCACGGGTCGGACGGGGGCAGCGCACCGATCCGCAGCCATCGCAAGCGGGTGCGCGATGCGCTGTCAGCGTGCTTTGCCGCAAACCCCGAAATGACGCCGCGCGCGCCGCATCTGAAACCGGTCACCGCCCACCTGCCCCGCGCACTGGATCTGGGCGAGCGGGCCGCGATGCAGGGCATGGCCCGCGCCCTGCGCGAAGTGCGCGGCGCGCTGACATGGGAATATGGATATGCCCAGATCTCGAAATCCCTCGCCCGCAAATACGCCTATTGCGAAATCCTCGGCCCTCAGGGGCCGGTGCCGTCAGACCGGCTGATATTGGGCTTCGTGCTGTTTGCGCCCGACACCACCTATCCGCAGCACAGCCACATGGACATCGAGGAAAGCTATATTTCAATCGCTGGTGCGTGGTCGGAAAACAATGCGGCGGTCTATGCGCCCGGATCGCTGATCTTCAACCGCTCGGGCGACGAGCATCGCATCACCACGGGCGACCGCGATCCCTGCCTTCTGGCCTATGCCTGGACCGGACCCGCAGACCGCCTGCGCGCACCGGGGATGAAGCTGACCGCCCCGCGCCGCGCAAAACCGGCAGGCTGACAGGGGCGCGCTACAGCTTGGTCTCCAGGCTGGTCGGTGTGATCGCGCGGCGCTTCAGGATCGCCTCACGCCAGGTGATGAAACTGACCGACGCGACGATCACCAGACCGCCCAGCACCACGTAAGGGTCAACCCCTTCGCCGAACACCAGCGCGCCCAGCAGCACCGCCCAGACCAGTTGCAAAAACGTCATCGGTTGGGTCACCGCCAGCGGCGCCGCCTGAAAGGCCAGGGTCATGGTGTAGTGTCCTGCCGTCGCCAGCGCCGCGACACCGAACAGGATAAACAGCTCCAGCGCCGTCGGCGTGACCCAATCCATCGCCGCCAGCGGCGCCAGCCCGATGGTCGCCGTCACCGAAAGCATACCCACCACGACGACCGGCGACACCTCGTTCGAGGCCAGCTTTGCCAAGAGGTAGGACGCGCCGAAACAGATCGCCGTCAGCACCATCGCCATATGCCCCGGCCCGACCTCGCGCAGGCCCGGACGCAGGATGATCAGCGCCCCGATCAGCGCCAGAATCACCGCCAGAAGGCGGCGCAGCGCCAGCCGCTCGCCCAGAAACAGCGCAGCGCCGATGGTGACATAGATCGGCGACAGGAAATTCATCGCCGTCACATCGGCCAGCGGAATCCGCGCCATGGCATAGAACCACAGCGCCACCCCAACGGTATGCACTGCACCGCGCGCGCCGAACACCGCCCACAGGCGCGGGCTGTAGGGCGCACGCCGGATCACCGGCAGCGCCGGAACCAACAGGACCAGCCCCAGCGCATAGCGCAAGAACGCCGCCTGCGGCGCGGGCAACCGCGTGCCAATCGTCTTGACCAGCGCGGTCACGCCAACAAACAGGACGCCCGTGATCACCATCCAGAAAATGCCCCAGCCGGGCCGCGTATTCATTTGCGCAGTCATACCGCTAACATGCCGATGCGGCCCCGAATGTCGAGCCGTGATCTGCCGCTTTTTTCATCATTCCCAAATACACCTGCCGAGAGGGAGCCGGCCGCCATGCGGCGTCATCAGAAACCGCAGAATGTTGCAATCGAGCGCTGACAGAAATGTAGGGCTCACGTGACTTGCGCGAAAAACGGAGACTCTGAGAGTGAACAGCTCGCGGCAGCGGACAGTGGTTCTATAAATACTGGACATCAACAAGCGACGGGGTTCGGCCTGTTCAACCTTTGTAATAAAAAATTACAGTAAGTGCTTTGATCGCCGCTGTAAAACCGGGGGACAAAGCAATCCTGCCGCAAAATACCAGACTTGGGTGAGTGCTAGAATTATCCAGAATGATCGTAGAGTGATGTTGTTTGCCTGTATCGTAATCCGGCCACGCATCGAACCATGGTTCCGAATTATTTTAAATACGCCTCTTTGTCAGATTGACCAAGCCGATCAGGTCGCACCCCCATCCATCCCTACGGCAACATGAGCTGCCCGGAGTATGGAATTTTGCTGACCATTCCCGATGGTCGCAAACCGGAGCGCCGGTGAAAGTGGGCTAACCACTTATAACTCGGTGACTTTTCAATATGGACCGGCCTCACTATTGGCCCGGCCTCGGTGCGATCATTACCAGACTTGGCGCGGAAGTCACCCGGCCCGGATTGCTGCGAGTCGTCCTCTTCACGTCCCGAAGACCTTTATTTACCCTTTCCAGATGTGCCTACACACAGGCAAGTCACGGTGGGGTTTCATGACTGGATTACCACCGTTATTCAGTATCATTCTGCGCAAACTTCAGAAATGACAGCCCGCGCGACGCACCTTTTTTTTGCAGGATCAAAGTCAACGCGACACCTTGACCGCCAGTGCGGGCGTTGTGGGGCCTTTTGCATCCGTACTGCGGTGCCCGGTGGCGGTGCTGTGTCAGGCGCCCTTATTTCGGACGAAACGTCGAATTTCAGCGGCACTCTCGTTTTTATCGTATCACCGATCGGATCATCACGACCCGTGCCAAAACAAATTTCTTGCGCCTGGAATGTGCGATGCGCAATGCATCCGGTTATCCTATGTCATATCCTGCGTTAAAAATCGGAACATTTCGGAAAGTTGTGCGTCCAGCATATGCTGCCCTGTATGGATCTTGAGGTCGCGGGCCTCGGCGGCCCTGAGAAGTGCAGTTATTTCGGGTTGCATGATGACCTCTGCAACCAGCGTTCCATCGCTCAGCCTGGCAACATCGAAAGGCAACGGATCGTCTGCCTTCAGCCCCAGCGACGTGCCATTGATGGCGATATTGTGATCCGACGGATCAGTGCCGGCACGCAACGCGACATCGGGGAAATGTTGGCGCAGCCGCGCCAGCAGCGCTTCGGCCTTGGCAGCAGATCTGTTGGCGACCGTCAGCGCGCTGATGCCCTGCGCCGCAAGAGAGAATGCAATCGCGCTTGCAGCACCGCCGGCGCCGGCCAAAAACACCTTTTTGCCAGCCAGCTTAACGCCGGCACGTGTCAGCCCAAGCGCGAAACCTTCACCGTCCAGCAGCTCCCCGTGAAGGAGGCCGTCGGCGCTTCGCCGGATCACGTTCACACTTTGCGCCGCCTCTGCGCGCGAGCTGAGCGTATCGCACAAGGCGGGGATGGTGGTCTTGTGCGGCACCGTGACCACGAACCCTGCGAAATTACGGCAGGCTTTCAGGCCGGTCATCGCTACAGCCAAATCTTGGGCCGACACTTCGAGCGGGACAAGCACCGCGTCGACGCCCTCCTCTTCGAACTTGCGATTCAGAGCCTGCGGGGTGCGAACATGCGTGACCGGATCGGCCAGAATTGCCAGCGTTTTCGTGTGTCCTGTAATCGTCATAGCATCCTCATACTAAAAGGGTCATGGGCGCTTCGACCGCGTCCTTGAATGCAGCAAGCCATGCCGCGCCGACAGCGCCATCGACCGCTCTGTGATCGACGGACAGTGTCACGCTCATCACGTTGGCAAGGACAATCTGATCGCCCCGTCCCACCGGGCGGCGCGCGGCTGCGCCCACGGCCAGGATGCAGCTTTGCGGCGGGTTGATAATGGCGGAAAAGCTTTTGACATCGAACATGCCCAGATTGGACAGCGAAAAACCACCGCCCTGATATTCGTCGGGCAAAAGGCGGCCATCGCGCGCCCGGACAGCAAGTGTTTTCATTTCCCTGGAAACAGCCCCAAGGCTTTTCGTATCTGCCTGACGTATGACGGGCGTAATCAGCCCGCCATCAGTGGCGACAGCCACGGAAATATCAACGGATTTCAGCCGCAGGATGGCATCATCCGTCCAGATTGCGTTCGCCTCCGGCACCAAAGCCAGCGCATGTGCAACCGCCTTGATGACAAAGTCATTGACCGAGATTTTATCCGCAGGATCGCGCCCCTCGTTGATCTGCGCGCGCAGATCGAGCAACGCGTCGATCTCGCAATCAGCCTCAAGGTAGAAATGCGGAACCGTTGTTTTGGACTCCAGCAGCCGCCGCGCGATCGTGCGCCGCATACTGCTGTGCGGGATTGCCTCGTATGCGCCAAGCCCGGCCATATCGGGCGCGGGCGCGGGCGCACTGGCGGGCGCGGTATCGGCAGGCGCGGGCGCGGCAGCTTGCCGGTCTGCCGCGCGATCAACATCAATGCGCACGATCCGCCCGTGCGGGCCTGACCCCGTCAGCGCCGCCAGATCGACGCCCTTTTGCGCCGCGACGCGCCGTGCAAGCGGGGAGGCGATGACATCGGCGCCATCGCGCTTGGGTGCAGGAGCCTGACTGGCGCCGTCCAGCGCCCGTTCTGGCGACGGGTCCATCGCTGGCGATGCTGCGGGCGCGTCCGGCAAGGCGATCTGCGCCGCGTCCTCGCCTTCCTCCAGCAATACGGCGATCACATCGTTGACGTTGGCGCGCTCCCCGGCCGGCACGGCGATCAGGCCGACGCGCCCGGCGGCAGTCGCCTCCAGCTCCATCGTGGCCTTGTCGGTTTCGACCTCGGCCAGCGCCTCGCCTTGGGCGACCATGTCGCCCTCGGCCTTGAGCCAGCGGGCAATGATTGCGTCCTCCATCCCTGCGGACAGGGCCGGCAGCGTGATTTCCTTGGGCATGATCGCGCTCCTTATTCCGCCGCCAGCGGCAGGCCCTGATCGGCCATGACCTCGCGCAGCGCGGTCTCGATGTCCTGCGGACGGGCGCAGGCGGCGGCCTCCAGAACCTTGGAAATGCTGGGCGACGCTTCGGCGCCATGCACACGTTTGATCGGCTGGTCCAGCCAGTCAAAGCAGCGCCGTTGCAGCTCGTCCGCCAGCCATCCGCCATAGGACGTCCCGGCGGCGCCCTGCTCGACGATCAGCACATTGCCGGTTTTCTTGATGGATGCCTCTACCGTTTCCCAATCCAGACCTGCGCGGTCCAGACTGCGCAAATCGATGACTTCCGCGTCGATGCCCAGCCGCGCGACCGCGTCGGCGGTGGACTGCACCATCGACAGATAGGTCAGGATCGTCATCCTGGCGCCCGTGCGCACGACCTTGGCCTTGCCCAGCGGGATAAAGTAATCAAGATCGCTGGCAGGCGCCGGGCCTTTGGATGCATAAAGATCGACATGCTCCAGCACCAGCACCGGATCCTCGCACAAAAGCGCCGAATTCATCAGGCCGATATAGTCGAACGGCGTTGAGGGCGCGACAATGCGCCAGCCGGGCGCGGTGGAGAAAATGCCGGCAGGGTCCATGGAATGCTGCGATCCATAGCCGGTGCCCATGGCCACCTTGGTGCGCAGCACAACCGGCATGGCATTTTCGCCGCCGAACATATGCCGCGCCTTGCCAATCTGGTTAAACACCTGATCGGCGGCGACCCACATGAAATCAGGGTACATGAATTCGATCACCGGGCGCACGCGGCCATCGGCCGCCATGCCACCGGCAAGACCGGTAAAGGCGTTTTCCGAAATCGGTGTGCCAAGGCAGCGATCGGGGAACGCATCGGACAGACCGCGTGTCGCGCCGTTGGTGCCACCCTTCAGGCGGTGGACATCCTCGCCCATCACGACAATGCGGTCATCGGTCTCCATGCGGCGCGTCATGACGTTTGCCACGCAGTCGATGAATTTCACGTCATCCGTCAGCTCGCCGGTAAAGGTCGCTTCTTCCTCGAACCGTGCGCCGTCGAATTCGGACAGATCGCCGCGCAGGCCCATATCGCGAAAGCTTTCTTCGGGCCAGAGTGCGGGAATGATCCGGCGCTGGCCGTCCACTTCCTCGATCAGCTCGCCCGCGATCTCGTCCATCATGGTCTGGCAGTTGGCGCGCAGGTCTTCGATGCCTTGCGATCCGATGATCTGACGCTCCATCAGATCGCGCGCCATGGCGTCCAGGGGATCGCGCGCCCGCCACTCGGCCTCTTCCTCCTTGCTGCGATAGCCGAAGGCAGAGCCGGGCAATGCGCCGTTCTGATGGAAATAGCGATAGACATCCGCCTCGATCACCACCGGGCCACCGCCCTTGCGCATGATCTCGTTGGCCTCCTGGCACGCCAGATAGACCGCGATCGTATCCATCCCGTCCACGCGAAGCGCCGGGATACCAAAGGCCAGACCGCGCGCCGACAGGCGCGGTTCGGCGGTGACTTCGTCCACATGGGTCGACACCGCATAGCGGTTGTTTTCGACGAAAAAGCAGATCGGCAGCTTCCACGCCGCGGCGATGTTCATCGTCTCAAGGACCGAGCCGATGTTGATTGCCCCATCGCCGAAATAGGTATAAACCACATCGCCGGTACCCGCGTTCCTGTGCGCCCATGCGGCGCCCGCCGCCATGGGTACGCCGCCGCCGACAATGGCGTTGGTGCCCAAATTGCCGCTTTCGCCCCAGCGCAGATGCATGGACCCGCCGCGCCCCTTGCAGAACCCATCGGCAAGGCCCAGGATTTCCGACAGCGTGCGCTTGGACAGATGGCGCAGGTTGTCACCAATGCTGGCCTCGGGATCAATGCCATCGGGCGCGACATAGGCCAGCGCCTTGGCCAGAAACTGGTGATGCGCGCGGTGCGATCCGTTCACCTGATCGCTGCCACGCATCGCCAGCGCAGACCCGACCGCGCCGCCCTCCTGCCCGACGGCAGAATGGGCCGGCCCATGGACCAGCCCCTGCCCGGCCAGTTCCAGAACCTTTTCTTCGAAGGCGCGGATCAGGTGCAACTGGCTGAGCATGGTGCGGCCGATTGTTGGCTCCAGCGCGGCGCGATCCTCGGGGGCGGCGGCAATGTCGCGCCAGTATGTCTTGGGCATCAGATCGGTGTAGGTGGGCATGTCAGATGTCCTTTACAAATAGCTATATGAAGACCAGCCGCCATCTGCGACCAGTGTCTGGCCGGTCACGTAGGCGGCCGCGTCAGAGGCCAGAAACAATGCGGCCTGTGCGATTTCTTCGGGCGTTCCAAGACGCCCCGCCGGCACCCGGTGATGCAGCGCATCCAGATCGATCCGCCCCTGCTGTATCAGCGTTTCGGTCAGCGCGGTGCGCACATAGCCCGGCCCGATGGCATTGACCCGAATGTTGCGGTCTGCCCATTCGATGGCCAGCACCTTGGTCAGGGCCACGACGCCGGCCTTGGCCGCGCAATAGGCGGCCCGTTCGGGCGCGGTGACAACACCGTACATCGAGGCGGTGTTCACGATGGACCCGCCGCCCTGATCGGCCATGATCCGGCCCGCCGCCTGCGCGACCAGAAACGCGCCGGTCAGGTTGACGTCGATTGCATGGCGCCAGGTCTGTTCGTCCAGGTCCAGCGACGACGCGTTGCCCGATATGCCGGCGTTGTTCATCACGATATCGAGCCGCCCGGTCAGCGCCTGCGCATCGCGGCAAGCCGCTGCAACCTGGGCCTGATCCGTGATCGACCCGGCGCGCGCGATCGCCCGGCCGGGATGGCGTGTGTTGATCGCCTCGGCCGCTGCGGCGGCGCCGCCTGCGTCCATATCGAACAGAACCAAGGACGCGCCCGCATCTGCAAACGCGTTCGCCATGGCAAGCCCCAGTCCCGAGGCCGCGCCGGTCACCAGTGCCGTGCGGCCAGAAAAATCGAAGTGAATATCCATGCGATGTCCTTGTCCCTGTTTTGCGCGGCGCGGCGCGCGGCGATGTCTGGATCGCCCGAAATAGATGCCGGCCTGCCCGGCACATCCGATCAGGCCATGTAGAGGCCGCCGTTCACATGAATCGTCTCGCCGTTGACGAAACTTGCCGCCGGGCTGCAGAGAAACGCGATGACGGACGCGATTTCCGATGCCCGGCCAACCCGCCCCATCGGCGTGTGGCGCAACGTGTCGTCGCCGCGCGTGGCGATCAGATCGGCGGTCATCGGCGTTTCGATCACGCCGGGCGACACGGCGTTGACGCGGGTGCGCGGCGCCAGCTCCTTGGCCAGCGCGCGGCTCATCGCGCCAAGCGCGCCCTTGGACGCGGCGTAATGCGCGTTGGTCATCGCGCCGCGATGCGCCGCCATGGAGCTGAGATTGACGATGGACGAGTCCGGCGCCAGATGATCCACCGCGCGGCGCGTGATGTAGAACACGCCGTCAAGGTTGATGGACAGCGTGCGCCGCCACTCGTCATCTGTCATCTGCGCGAACGGCTCGGCCAGATATATGCCGGCAGACGGCACCAGAAAATCAACCCCGCCCAGATCGGCGGCGGCGGCAATCACGCGGTCTGCATCGGCAGGGTTCGCCGCATCCATTTCCAGCGTTTCGACCATGCCGGCGCCGGTGTCCGGTGCCAGCCCGGCGGCGAAGGTCGCCAGCGCATCCGCATCCCTATCCGCCAGCACCAGATTTGCCCCCGCCGCATGGAACAGCGACGCGGCCGCGCGGCCGATCCCGCCATTGGCCCCGGTCAAGACGAGCGTGCGACCACTGAAATCAAACATCATTTGGGATTTTCAACCAAATCAGGGCGATACGCGTGAATATCTGCATATTGAACGATCTCGACGATATGCCCCTCCGGGTCGCGCAGAAACACAAGGTAGGTGCCGGGGCGCACCTCGACCGGATCATCGCCGGTCATCAACCGGGCGCCGGCCGCCACGGCGCGGGCGGTGACAGATTTGATATCGTCAACGATGAAGGTGACATAGCTGGCGGGGTGCTGGTCCAGAATATGCGCCCCCGGCGCCGGCATGTCCGATGGCGTCAGATCCGGCGCCAGCAGCTTGATCCGCTCGCCCCATGGGGTTTGCAGGCGCACAACGCGGTAGCCACCGGCGCTGAGCGCGGCCTGATCGGCCTTGGGCGCGGGCACGGTGACATCGGCCTCCACCGTCAGCCCGAAAGCGTCGCGGTAGAAATCCAGCATGGCAGGAAGGTCTTTGACCGTCAGGCCGATTTCCATAGGGGCAGTCATTTTCATGGGTATCTCTCCTCGCGCCGCGTGCTTAGACGGCAAGCCATTCTTCGGTTATTTCCGGCGCGTCATTCAGGGCCTGGGGCGTGCCGGAAAACACGATCTGGCCATGGCCCATCACGCAGACGCGGTGTGACACCTTCATCGCGATGGTCAGCTTCTGTTCCACCAGCACCACTGAAACGCCCTGCTTGTTGATGTCCTTTATGACCTCGCCAACCACCGTGACGATCTTGGGCGCAAGACCCTCGGTCGGCTCGTCGATCAGTATCACCAGCGGATTGCCCAACAGCGAACGGCACATCGTCAGCATCTGCTGTTCGCCGCCCGAAATACTACCCGCGCGGGTGTTGCGGCGTTCCTTGAGGCGCGGGAAATAGGTGAACATCTGGTCGACCGTCCATTTGGTCGCGCCTTCCGGCCCCTTTTGCTGACCCATTTCAAGGTTTTCATCGACCGTCAGGTTCAGAAAGATCTCGCGCTCTTCAGGAACGTAGGCCAGTCCGCGTCGGCAAATCGTATAGCTGCGCTGGCCTGCCAGATCCTCGCCATCAAGCCGAACGTGACCCGAACTGGGCGGGGCGAGGCCCATGATCGATTTCAGCGTGGTTGACCGCCCCGATCCGTTGCGCCCAAGCAGACTGACCACTTCGCCGCGCTGCACATCCATGGTGACACCGTGCAGAATGTGGCTTTTGCCATAGTAGGTGTGCAGGTTCTCAACCGAGAGAATAGGATCGCTCATGCTACCTCCTCGCCCAGATAGGCTTCTTTCACGCGGGCATTGGCGCGGATTCCTCGGGTGTGCCGGTGGCGATGATTTCGCCGTAAACCAGCACGCTGATGCGGTGCGCCAGCGAAAAGACCACGCTCATGTCGTGCTCCACGATCAGCAGGGTGCGCCCGTCGGTGATTTCACGGATCAGCCCGGAGGTGTAATCGGTTTCCTCCTGCGACATCCCCGCCATCGGCTCGTCCAGCAGGATCACCTGCGGGTCCGAAGCCAATGTCATGCCGATTTCCAGCGATCTTTGCTCGGAATAGGACATTTCACTGGCCAGCGAATGGGCCCGCTCGGTCAGGCGGATCTTGGTCAACAGATCGTCGACCTCCTGATTGACCTTCTTCAGCCGCGCGGCCGAGCGCCAGAACACAAATTGCAGGTTGTGCTTGCGCATGACGGCCAGGCGCAGGTTCTCCAGAACCGTGACACCGGGAAAGATGTTGGTGATCTGAAACGACCGCGCGAGGCCAAGCCTGTTTACCTCGGCAGGTTTGAGCCCGGCAATGTTCTTGCCATTCAGCACGATTTTTCCCGATGTCGGCGCAAACTGACCCGAGCACAGGTGAAACAGCGTGGATTTGCCCGCCCCGTTCGGCCCGATGATGGCGTGACGTTCGCCCCGGTGGACATCAAGGTTGGCGTTCTGAATGATCTTGGCTTCGCCAAAGGATTTGTGAACGTCCTGCAAGGCAAGGATGGTATCGGTCATGCGCTTGCCTCCTGAGCCGCCGCAGCGCGGCGATTGACGATCATTGTCAGCGCAATACCAATGGCAAACAGGCCTATGCCAAACGCCCATGGCAGCACGGACACGGGCGACCAGACATATGAGAACAGCGCGATGTCAGGCCAGTTGCCGTTGCCCGCCGTCGCGCGATAGTCGGACGACAGAAAGCGCTGGATAAACTCGATCATGAACACGCCACCAAAGGCCGCGATGGCAAGGCTGGCCACGCGGAGCGCCATTGTCCCCGCCGTTTGAGCAAGCCCGCGAAGAGATGAATGCCGGAACCGCTCGATCACCTCACCGACGATACCGCGCGGCATGAACATCATCACCAGAACAAAGATGATACCCTGATACAGCAGCCACACCCGCGTCAGATCGGAGGTGATGTAGCCAAAGAACGTCATCAACGCGCCGCCGATGGCAGGCCCGAAAAACACCCGCACGCCCCCGATGAAGCTGTTCAGTACAACCGCCGTCGATATGTGCGATTCCAGAACGACGTAATTGGCAGCCTCAAGGTTCAGCGATTGCAACGCACCGGCGATCCCCGCAAACATCGCCGATACGGCAAAGATCAGCGTACCGAGCGCATGTGTGTTATATCCCAGAAACCGCATCCGATGGGCATTCTCGCGCAGGCCCAGCGCCAGACGGCCCAGCGGGGTTTTGCTGAACAGATACAGCAGCAGGATGCAGCCCAGCGTCCAGATCAGCGTCAGATAATAGACCTCGCTCAGCGATCCAAAGGTAAAGCCCCAGGCCGGCATCCGAAACGAGGAAATCCCCGCCTCTCCGCCAAAGACCGCTTTCAGATGCGGCGCAAGGGCGTGCAACAGCTCGGCCAGCGCAAGGGTGATCATCGCGAAATAGACGCCCGTCCGCTTGGTCGAGAAATAGCCGGCAATAAGCCCGCTGATCATGCCCGTTCCCGCGCCGACCAGCGGCAGCAGCGGCGTCGGCAACAGACCCTCGCCGTTGAATGCGTTCATGGCGTGAACCGCCGCAAATGCGCCAACGCCGAAATATGCCGCGTGGCCAAAGCTGAGCATGCCCGCCCGCCCGCATAGCAGGCCAAAGGCCATCGCAAAGAGCGCCGCGATCAGCATCTGCACCGCCGCATTCAGCATGGAATCCGATACCAACCACGGCAGCGCCAGCAAAAGCGCCACGCCGATGGTCAGAATTGCCAATGTTCCGATCTTCATGGCCCTACTCCTTCTCGCCCATCAGCCCCGAAGGACGCAGTACCAACACCAGCAACATGATGAAGAACGGCAAAGTAGCAGCCAGACTGGACAAATTGATGGTCAATAGTCCGCCAACCCCCTCGGCCCAGTCCCCAAGCCCGAAGACGGACAGCAGGTCGGCCATGCGGAAATCGCTGCCAACGGCCAGCGAATTGGTAATCCCGATCAACAAGGATGCGGCCATAGCCCCGCCCATGGAGCCAAGCCCGCCAACGACCACGACGACAAACACGATCACCCCCAGCTCAAGCGCCATGTTCGGGTTCGTGGTATAGAACGCACCCGCAACCGCGCCGGCCAACCCGGCCATTGCCGCGCCGATGCCAAAGACGCTCATGAACACCAGCGGCACGTTATGCCCCAGCGCCTCGACGGTCTGAGGCCGGTAAATGGCAGAGCGCACCACGATACCGACCCGCGTGCGCGTCAGCAGCAGATAGATGGCGATGAACATGGCCACGGCGACCGCACCCATGAAGATCCGGTAAAACGGGTAGTCCAGCCCCGAAAGGGTAAAGGCGGCAAAGCTCAGCTCCGGCGGCACACGGTATTCGACGGGGAAATTGCCGTACACCATCTTGATGACCTCGGCGATCACCACCGCAAGGCCAAATGTCACCAGCAGCTCATGCGCGTGTCCGTGCGCATGAACACGGCGCAGGATGAATCGCTCGACCAGTATGCCCAGCCCCATGACCAGAAGCGGCGAGACGACAAGCGCCAGCCAGAAGCCGATCAGCGGCTCCAGCGTATAGGCAAAATACGCCCCAAGCATGTAAAAGGACGCATGGGCAAAGTTCAGAACTCCCATCATCCCGAAGATCAGCGTCAAACCGGCCGACACCATAAAGAGCAAAAGCCCGTAGATCGTCCCGTTGAGCAAAGCAAAGACTAATTGATCCACACTATCCCCTAACTACTCCGTTGAAGCGGCTTTGCCGAATGGGCCGGGACAAATGCCCCGGCCATGACTTTCATCGGTAATGCTGGAAAAGAAGGCAGCGGGTTAACCCGGACGCTTCATGTTGCAGCTGTCCTGCACCGGCTGAACGGCATCCTCGGCCGCGATCACCTTGACCGGCACAAAGCCGAATTCGGTGTCGTCCGCCTTGAATGCGGCGTCCTTGCTGACCTCCTGCACGATCATCGGCAGAATGACCTGGTGATCATCCGAGCGCATCGAGATCTGGCCCATCGGCGTCTGCACCGTTGCCTGCTCAAGCGCCAGCGCCAGATCCTCGGCGTTCAGCCCGTCCTCGGTTGGCTCAACATTTTTCAGCGCCTCGCCCAGCAGCATCACACCAAAGACTGTCGCAGGCTCGACATAGGATGGATAATGCCCGGTGACGGCCTTGTAATCCTCGACGAATGCGGTGGTTTCTTCGGGGTTGACTTCGGGGTTGAACGGGGCCGACAGGAAATGCCCTTCTGCCACGGCGCCCGCATTGCCGATATTGCCCGGCTGATCCAGGAATGCCGTGCCGAATTTCACGTCGATCCCTGCACCGCTGACCGCCTTCATCAACAGCAAAAGATCGTTGGACCAGTTCCCGCTGATAACGCTGTTGACGTCTGCGGCCTGGATGCGCGCCACGTAGGGGGCGAAATCCTGAATCTTGTTCACGTCGTGAAGGGTCTGCTCGACCACCTCAAAGCCCAGCCGCTCGGACCCGGCGACGGTGTTGTTCTGGAAATCAACGCCCCAGGAATAGTTCTGGTTGATCGCATAGACCCGGTCGCCCAGCACGCCCGCGTCCTTCATCCCGTCCAGCAGTGTATTGACGCGGATCGCGGCGTTCGGGCTGGTGCGGAAGTGGTAAAAATGGCATTTCTCGCCGGTCAGTTCCATCGCTTCGCCGCCAAGGTTGATATACAGAATCTCGTTGCCCGCGTTGCGCAGATTGTACTTGCGCACATCCTCGGTGACCTGACCGGCCACGGCAGAGGACGACCCTTGCAGGATCACATCGGCGCCATCGGAAATGGCCGCGCGCACACGGTCGGCAGCGCCCACCGGTCCACCCTGATTGTCGTATTCCATAAGCTCGATTGGCTGGCCGCCAAATCCACCGGCCGCGTTCAGCTTGCCGATCTGGTAGTTCACAGCATCGCGGTACAGCAATCCGGTGGATGCCTGCGGACCCGACAGTGTTTCAACCAGCGCGATTTTCAGCGGCTCGGCCGCCACAGCCCCCGCGCAGATCACGAAAGACGCCGCAGCGGTGCTGCCCAAAAGATTTCGAAGTGCCATGTTTCTCCTCCCCGAGGTTAGACGGATCCGGCAGAGATTTTCCCCACTTCGCCGTCACGCATTTTTGATCGCACAAATGGTCTTACCGGTCAATAACTGGATGGACCACTTTTTCCAATCCTCCGCAACAGCAGGCAAGCGGTGCCATATGCTCAACAAAATCACATATTTCTGCGGACTTCTGTGTTTGATCTGTCAGGCCAATAAGGTATCCATCTTTAATAAAAGAGGGCCACATGACAGAAAACAATCGAATCTCTGCCGATCTTCCACGCGGTCGCCTGCAACGGCGCAGTGGCCATCTGCCCGAAGAAATCGCAAAGGATCTGATCGAAGGCATTGCATCGGGGTCACTGCCCGTTGGCGCACGCCTGCCATCCGAGCGCGATCTGTGCGCCCATTATCTGGTCAGTCGCGCGGTCGTCCGCGAGGCCCTGTCCCAACTCAAATCCGATGGGTTGGTCGCCGCACGCGCAGGTAGCGGGGTCTATGTCATCGAACAGGACGCAACAAACGCGTTCCGATTCCAGAACTTCTCAGTCTCCAACCTGACATCCCTACAGGAAGCGATGGAGCTTTTGATCCCGATCGAAGTCGCCGCAACGCGCATCGCCGCGCGCCGCAGGAATGCCGAGGATCTCAAGAAGATAAGGCGCGCCTTGGTCGGCATGGAGTATGCCATCGCCAGTGACCAGTTGGGCGACGAAGAGGATTACGCGTTTCATCAGGCGATCGTAGAGGCGACGCACAACCAGCACTTCATATCCCTGTGCAAGCATCTGGAGGCCAGCGCCAGGAACATCATCCGCCAGGCCCGAAACAACACCCGCGTTCATCACGAAAATCTGCTTGAGGCAGTGCAGGAAGAGCATAAAGCCATTTTTGAAGAGCTGAAAAACGGCGACGAAGCCGCTGCCGCGAAGGCGGCAGAGCGGCACCTGGTAAATGCCGGCTCCCGCATCCAGCTATATCTGGATGTTATGTAGGGCGCAGTGATTTGCGGCCCCGATTGCAGCTGAGCGCAACCAACTTCAACGGGATCGAGCGAGCCGGCAGAGACGCTTTGCGCAGCTCGTCCTGACATGACGTTGATGCAGCCTGCGCACAAAGCGGGCGCAAACCGGTGTCATTGAACCTGATGTCAGACAGCAGGCGGCATCGACAGGGCTTGATGTAGGTCGGCCAGACGTGACTGGATTGCGCGGGTCAGTACGGTAAGTGGCTTTGAGCGGGGGCTTCCCTCCGGATAGAGCAGCTTGGGCGCCCATTGCAAAAGCGGCTCGAATGGACGGGTGACGACCTTTTCAACCCCGGTGCCGCTGGCGGAAAGGGCATCCAGAATCGAAACTCCGACACCCGACGCCACGATCTGGCAAATTGAAATGCCCAGCGTGCATTCCCCTGCTGTCGTGAAAGGGACATTCTCTACTGCAAAACTTTGCGCAATCTCCTGGTAAAGCTGGGTGTTCTCAGGTGGCGCAAAAATCGATTCCTCCGCCAGATCCTGTGGCCGCACGCAGGGTGCCGCCCCAAGCCGGTGACCTTCGGGCAAAACACAGACCAGCGGAAAGCTGGGCAGATCCTCGCATTCAATTCCCGCAGGGTTGGGCGCGACCGCCGTGATCCCCAGATCACAGCGGCGGGTGCTGACCAGATCAATGATCTCGGAGGACCGTGTCACCGTCAGCTTGATCCGGACGTCGGGAAATTTGCGACGCATCTTCATCATCGCGAAAGGCAGGCACTGGTAACCCAGTGCGCCAGTGACCGCCACGTGGATTAGTTTCTCTCGCTTTTGCCGGATGGCAAGCGCCGTATGTTCCAGATGCGTCATGCCGACAAAGCAGCGCTCAACCTCGTTGAAAAAGGTGATGGCATCGCGGGTGGCGCTGATCCCTGAACCGCTGCGCTTGAACAATGTCAGTTCGGTTTTCGCCTCCAGATCCCGGATAAGCCGACTGACCGCTGGCTGTGTGATCGACATCAGCCGGGCTGCCGTTGTCATGCTGCCACTTTGAAATACCAGGTGGAAAGCCTCTATCTGGCGTGGATTTAACTTCATTGGGAACCCATAACATTTTGTGATTTCAGCCCGCTTTAAGGCATTAGACATTTGGCTTGTCACCTTGTCAAATGCGTCGGCACGCTCAACGCCGCAATGAGGGATGAAAAGCTCAAATGACGGAAAACATGACAGAAGCTGTCGTGATCGGCAGCGGTTTCGGCGGTTCCGTCACCGCGGCACGTCTGGCGGAAGCGGGCGTGAACGTGACCCTGCTGGAGCGCGGGCCATGGTGGGATACGGTGCCGACACGGTCGATGGGTGTCGAGGATCGAACACCCTTTCCGAGACACGCGCGCCTGTTCACCCATTCCTTGCGTTCTCTCACCCTTCGCTGGACGCCATGGGGGCGCACACGGCTGAACCGCAAGGGTCTGTTCGAGGTCTATATCTCGAAGGGGATGGAGGTCGTCTGCTCCTCCGGTGTTGGCGGGGGCAGTCACGTTTATTCGGCCCTGCATCGCCGCCCGCTGTCGCCCGACTATTGGGACGGGTACTTCGACGATCTCAGCGAACAAACCATGGCGCCGCATTACGCGGATTTCATCGACCGGGTCGGATCATCCAAGCCAGATCCGGAAAACGCGCCTCCGCATACCGCGATGCAGATGTATTCCAACCATCCCGATTTTGCGCCGGTCGTGCCGCAGGTTGACGTGCGCACCGGGTTCCTGTTTCCACGCGATAAGGACAATCCCCGGCTGGTCACAACTGAACACGGCGTTGCCCGGTACGAGACGGATTACAGCACCGGCGATCACGGGTTTCTGGGGGCGCCGTCGGGGTCAAAATCCACGATGGATATTGTGTATCTTGCCCCCGCTCTGGCGCAGGGCCTGACGATCCGCGCGCTGTGCGAAGTGATTGCAATACGCCGACAGGCGGACGGCGCGCGTCGCTTTCGAGTGGATTACATGGATCACGACATCCGCAAGACGAGGTCAATCCAGACCGATCACGTGTTTGTCGGCGCAGGCACGATGAACACGCTGCGCCTGCTGCTGGAAAGCCGCGACAAACATGGCGGTCTGTCCGGAATGCCGCATCTGGGCCACAGATTCAGCGGCAATGGCGATATCCGGGGATTCTGGGATCTGGACATGGACGACACGGATTTCACGCAAGGAGTGCCCAGCAAGGGCGCGATACACCTGCGCGACGACAAATGGCCTCGCATCGGTATCGGCCGCAACAACATGCCCAGCGTTTCCGCCTACCCCCTGCCCGGCCGGATACGCGAACGGCTGAAGCGTGGACTGGTTGTCAGCGGCATGGGTGCAGATTCGGCAGACGGCGTGGCAAGCATCCGAAATGGCAAATTCCACATCGAGTTTGATCCGTCCAACAGCCCGATCTACGCGCAGATTTACGACACGATGATGGAAATGGCCCGGCTTTCGGGCCGCAAGATCTTTGCCGGGCGGCGGCCATCCACCGTGCATCCGATGGGCGGCGCCTGTCTTGGTCCGGCGGATGCCGGCGGGGTCGTCGGCCCCGACGGCCAGGTGCATGATGTGCCCGGCCTTTATGTTGTCGATGCGGCCGCGTTTCCCGCGCCCACGGCCGCCCCCCCAACGATGAGCATAGGCGCCTGGGCCGAGAATGTCGCCGCCCGCTTCATCAAGGCCCATCAGCCGCCGGGACAGGCAGAATGAAACAGAATTACCGTGCGACCGGACCTGTTCCGCACAGCCAGGCTGGGCCAAAAACCCTTTTTTCATTGGCTATCTGTTTGAAAGGCAGCTTGCATCGCTGCTTTGGAATGCGAACACAAATCTGTTGACAGGTGGGTAAATTATCTAATTATGTTCGACATATCAGAGTTACTGACGCTCAATATCTGGCAGGCGGCTTAAAAAATGCTGGCCGTTTCAGGGATCACACACTGCACCGATAGCGGGTCATGATCGGTGGCATGGGCGCGCGCGAAAGGGGAAGGAATGGCAGATTGGACTTGCACACATGTCGCCATTGTCGGGGCTGGCCTGTTGGGCCATGCCATCGGCCTGGTTCACGCCGTTGGCGGATGCCATGTCGTGCTGCACGATCTGAGCGGTGACGCGTTGGACCGCGCCATGGATCTGGTGCGGTCGGCGGCGGACGGAATTGTCGAGGGCGGCATCCACAGCCGCGATGAGGTCAATCAGGCCATTGCCCGGATTTCGACCGAAACCGACATGGCTGCCGCCTTGGCGCGCGCGGATCTGGTCGTCGAGGCGATCATCGAGGATGCAGAGGCCAAGCGCGAGGTGTTCGCGCAGATCGACAGGCACGCGCCGGAGCAAGCCGTGATTGCCAGCAACACGTCCTATCTGGATATTTTCCCGCTGGTGCCTAATCGCAGGCAAAGCCGCACGATGATCGTTCACTGGTACACGCCGCCCTATGCGATCGACCTTGTGGATGTGGTGCGTGGCCCGCACACCCGGCCGGATCTGACGGATGCCATGTGCAGCTTTCTGCGCGGCATCGGAAAAAAGCCGGTTTTGCTGAAACAGTTCATCAACGGCTACATTGCCAACCGAATCCAGACCGCCATCAGCCTGGAGGCGTTTCATCTGATCGATGCCGGGCTGGCCACGGCAGAGGATATCGACACCGCGATCATGCATGGGTTGGCCGGGCGGCTGGCATTGATGGGCCATCTCAGGCGCATTGATTACACCGGCCTGAAGGTCACGCAGATGAATCTGGCAAACAAAGGCTACAGCCCGCCAGTTGCGCGCGGACATGCTGACGTGGTCGACAGGCTGGTGGCCGAAAACAAGCTGGGCGTCGCGACGGGCGAAGGCTTCTACAGCTATGAAGGGCGTACACCTGCCCAGCTTTTCAAGGGGCGCGACCGCAAGCTGTTCGCGCTCAAGCGCGCACTCACAGACATCAGAAAACAGGAGTGAACCTGTTCGCCGAACAAGGAAACCAAGCAGTCGGCGCCACTGACCTCGGCCACATTTCAAGGGAGAGAAAAGTTGGATATCAAAATTCATCGCAGAGCAATGATGGCCGCACTGACATGTTCAGCGCTGGCGTTGTCGGCAGGCGTTGCGCAGGCGCAGGACGTGCTTCGTGTCGGCGTGATCGGACCGCTGACCGGCGGGGGCGCCGCCTGGGGTCTGGGCCTGGACGGCGGCGTCAAGATTGCCGCGCAGGAAATAAACCAGGACGGCGGCCTGAAAGTGGGCGACGACACCTACACGATCGAGGTCGTGTCCTATGACGATCAGTACAAGGCCGCAGAAGCGCTGACCGCCGCCAACCGCCTGATGGGCCCCGACGATGTGCGCTTTATCTTTGGGCCGATCGGCTCGGCATCGCTTCTGGCGATCAAGCCGATGACCGAACGCGAAGGTGTGCAGCTTTATACCGGCGCCTGGGCGGCGGATGTGCTGAAGGACAGCGAGTATGTCTTTCGCGTTGGGCCGACGACACAGGAATTTGCGCCCTCGACCGTTCAGTGGGTCAAGGAAAACAAGCCTGACGTGCAGCGTATCGGCCTGATCGCGGCCAATGATGAAACCGGCTGGAACAGCCAGAAAATTCAGGCAAACGCCTATTCCGAGGCCGGCTTTGACGTGGTCACAACCGAATTCTTTGAGCGCACGCAGAATGATTTCAGCGCGATCCTGACCAAGATGCTGGCGCAGGACCCCGACAACATCGAGCTGGACACAGCGGCACCGCGCACAGCGGGCCTGATTGTGCGTCAGGCCCGCGATCTGGGCTACACCGGCAGTTTCACCAAATTCGGCGGTTTCGATGTCGATGAATTGGTCAAGGCCGCGGGCAAGCAATACGCCGAGGGTGTCGTCGGCATCACCATGGCCGCGCCGGATACGGAGGTCTGGAACCGTCTTGGTGACGAATTTGCAAAGCTGCACAAGGCCGAGATGAACGACTATGTCGTCATGTTCTATGACGCGGCAAACCTGGTGTTCAGCGCCATGGAAAATGCCGGATCTCTGGACAGCGACGATGTGGTGGCGGCCCTTGAATCCAGCGCCCCCTTCGAGGGGTCGGTCGGCACCATGACATGGGGCGGCGGCGAGGCTTACGGCGTCGATCACCAGATCTATCGCTCGGTCGTGATGGTCGAAATTCAGGACGGCGCCGGTGTCGTCATTGGCGAAGCCAAGCTCAACTGATCATCAAGCGGGACGAAGCGAATGTTACAGCAATTTCTGGTCGTCGCGGGCCTGTCGTCTGCGACATACATGCTGACGGCACTGGGGTTCACCCTGATCTTCGGGATCATGCGTGTCGTCAATTTCGCGCATGGGGAGTTTTTGCTGATCGGCGCCTACACCGTCTTTGTTGCCCAGTACAATCTGGGCCTGGACTATATGATCGCACTTCCCCTGGCGGCCGTCGTCGCCGGGGGATTTGGCATCATTGCAGAACGCCTGGTATTCCGCCGTTTTACCGGCGACGAAACGGGCGGCATGATTGTTGCGCTGGCGCTGGCCATTACGATCAAGGGCGCGGTGACGATTATATGGGGCGTGGACAGCCAGCCCATCGACAGACCCTTTTCCGGCTCGTTCCAGATCGCCGGCGCTTTCATTCCCAAAGATCAGCTGTTCGCGGCGGTCATGGCACTGGTGCTGGTTGCCGGCACGTACTGGCTGCTTAACCATACGCGCCTTGGGCTGGCGATGCGCGCCGTCGCGCAGGCACCTGATGTGGCGCGCCTGCAAGGCATCACCCCGTGGAAGACGTACCCGGCCGCCTTTGCCATCGGCTGCGCACTGGCCGGTTTTGCCGGTGCGCTGGCCGCACCAATCTACGGGGCAGAGCCGAACATGGGCGAGGCCGCGCTGATGAAGGCCTTTATTGTCGTGGTTCTGGGCGGCCTTGGCTCTATTCCCGGCGCCTTGCTGGCTGCGGTCCTGCTGGCCACAATCGAGGCGGGGATATCCATCTTGTTCAACTCCAGCATTGCCGCGCTTGCGTCATTTCTGGTCGTGATCGTGGTCCTGCTGGTGCGCCCGGCCGGCATTCTGGGGAGGACATAATGCGAAACTACGCCCAAATCGTTCTGGCGCTGGTCATTTGCGCTGCCGCGCTGTCCCCGTTCCTTATCGGTGGACGGTTCACCTATCACATTGCGATCCTGATCGGGATCAACCTGCTGCTGGCACTCAGCCTGCATCTGATGTTGCGCATCGGGCAGTTGTCGCTGGTGCAGGCGGGTTTCATGGGCATTGGCGCCTATGCATCCGCACTCCTGACGCGCGATGTCGGCTTTCCCTTCTTGCTGGGCATGCTCATGGCCATTGCCATCCCGGCGGCTATTGCATTCGTTCTGGGCACTGTCATCCTCAAGGTGCGGGGCGTGCATTTTGCGCTGCTGACATTTGTAATGGGCGAGGCGATCGTTCTGGTTTTCGTCGAGTTTGTGGTTCCCTTCGGCGGCAATAACGGGCTGATGCGGATACCCGCGGCGTCGATTTTCGGGCTTTCCCTGCACGACCGGCCCAGCTTTTACGTCTTTGTTCTGGTCGTCGTCGGCGCGGCGCTGCTGGTGTTGCGCGGCATGCTGCACGGCCAGTCCGGGCGCATTCTGGACGGGCTGGACAAGAACGAAGCGCTGGTTCAGTCCTTTGGGATCGACGCGTTGGGCTGGCGAAGGTTTGTCTTTGCGGTCAGCGCCGGCATCGCGGGGGCATCGGGCTGCCTTTATGCGCATTACCTCAGCTATATCTCGCCCGAAGCGTTCAATGTCATAACCTCGATCAATGCCCTGGTCATCAACGTCGTGGGCGGCGCGTCGCTGATTGCCGGGCCGATCATCGGGGCGGTACTGCTGGTGCCGCTGCCTGAATTGTTCCGCTCAGCGATCACATATCAGCAATTTCTGTACGGAATCTCGCTGTTGCTGCTGATGCTGTTCATGCCGCAGGGCATTGCCGGACTGTTGAGGAGGAAGAAATGACGCACGCACAGCTGGAACTGAAAGGTGTCTCGCGCAATTTCGGCGGTATCAAGGCGGTCGACAATGTCAGCTTTGCCGTCGATCCGGGGCGCATTACCGGGCTGGTCGGTCCAAACGGCGCGGGCAAGACGACGTTGTTCAACCTGATCACCGGCGGCATGCGCGCAAATAGTGGCACGATCCACTTCAACGGCCGCGAAATCTCCGGCTGGGCGCCGGGCAAGGTTGCGCAGGCTGGACTGGTGCGCAGTTTCCAGACCGCGATGACGCTGCCGGAGCTGACCGTGCGCGAGCATCTGGAGCAGGCGGTACTGTTCAAAACCGCCGGTACGCCGCTGTCGATCCTGTCGGCGCGAAAATTGCGCGCGGCGCGCGATGAGGCGCGGACGGTGGCCGAAGACATGCTGACATTCGCCGGTCTTGCAGACAGCGCCGATGAGGTCGCAGCGTCCCTGCCCTATGGATTGCAGAAAATACTTGGCGTCGCCATGGCCATCGCCACGAGGCCCCGGATGCTGCTGGCCGATGAGCCGGCCGCCGGGTTGAACGGCGCCGAAACCGCCCGCATGGAAACGCTGTTTCGCGCGGTTCACAATGAACGCGGCATTGCCCTGATCGTGATCGAACATGACCTGCCAATGGTCATGCGGCTGTGCGACCGTATCATTGCCCTGTCACAAGGCCAGCTGATCGCCGACGGCACGCCCGGCGCGGTGCGCAACGATCCGACCTTCATCGAGGCCTATTTGGGAAGCTCGGCAGATGCGGCTTGAACTTGACAATATCTCGATCCATTTCGGCGCGATCAAGGCGGTTCGCAATGTGTCGATAGACGTGCCATCCGGCAGCGTGGCCGCGATCATCGGCGCCAATGGCGCGGGCAAGACCACGATCATGCGGGGCATTGTCGGACTGGTGCCGCTTGCGGGCGGCGATATCCGGCTTGATGGGACTGTTATCAACGATGTGCCGACCGAACAGCGCACCCGCAGCGGTGTGGCGCTCTCGCCCGAAGGGCGCCGCCTGTTCCCCGAAATGACCGTCGAGGACAACCTGCGTACCGGCGCCTATCTGCGGCGCGATGCGGCGGCCGTGAAGGGCGATATGGACATGGTTTATGACCTGTTTCCGCGCCTGACGGAGCGGCGCCAAAGCCTGGGCCGCACCCTGTCCGGGGGCGAACAGCAGATGGTCGCCATCGGGCGCGCCCTGATGGCTGCACCGCGTCTTTTGCTGCTGGACGAGCCGTCACTGGGGTTGGCGCCGGGGGTCATCCACATGATGGCCGGTGCGATACGCCGTATTGCAGATACCGGGGTGACCGTTTTGTTGGTCGAGCAGAACTCGCATCTGGCCCTGTCGCTGTCCCGCACCGGGCATGTTCTGGAAAGCGGGCGACTGATACGCTCTGCCCCCTCGGCCGAGCTGTTGCAGGACGAAGATCTGAAACGCGCCTACTTGGGCGATGACCCGATGGCCGTAAAATGAGGGATCGCTGAATGAAACTGTTTTACTCTCCCAATTCGCCTTTTGTGCGAAAGGTATTGATGACCGGAATGGAGCTGGGGCTGGACGACCGGATCGAGCGCGTTCAGGCCGCACCGCATCCGGTAAATCGTGACCGCGACCTGATCGCGCATAATCCGCTGGGCCAGATCCCCGCCTGCCTGACCGATGATGGTGAAGAGATTTCGGACAGCCGGGTGATCTGCGAATATCTGGCGGCGCTTGTGCCCGATCAACAGATTTTCCCGTCAGGGCCGCGCCGCTGGGCAGCCCTGACGGAACAGTCCATCAGTGACGGGCTGATGGCCGCGGCCCTGTCGATCCGCTACGAGCGCAGCACACGGCCCGCCGAACAGCAATCGCAAACATGGATCGCAGGCCAGACCGACAAGATCGAAACCGTCCTGGACGCGCTGGACCGCCGCTATGTGCGGCCGCCGCCTGGCTTTGATATCGGGCATATCTCGGTGGCCTGTGCGATTGACTATCTGGCGTTTCGTTTTCCTGAAATCACGCTTGGCTCGCGCTGGCCGCATCTGGCGGATTATCATGCGCTGTTGGACGCGCGGCCCTCGTTCGCTCAGACCATCCCGCCGGACAGCCCCCGTGCGCAGTCCGGCGCGGCATCCGGTGCGCCAAAGTGACGGCGATGCTTGTCACCCAGGATTGGCTGCTTGACCATCTGGGCGATCCGCAGATACGCATTTTTGACTGCACTGTGGAAATGCAGCCACAACCGGTGGGCAAATCCATTCTGATCAGCGGGTATGATGACTGGGCGCAGGTACATATCCCGGGCGCACGCTATCTTTCCATGCCCGACGATCTGTCTGCGCCCTCTGCCACCATCCCCTACGGGCTGCCCCCGGCGGCACAGATAGAAGCGGTGCTGCGCCGGCATGGTGTCAATGCAGGCGACACTATCGTGCTGTATGGTGCGGGCTATGCCGGGCCGGTCATGCGCAGCTGGTGGGTATTGACAGCCATGGGGGCGCAGGACGTGCGCATTCTGGACGGCGGGCTGGAAGGGTGGCGCGATGCGGGCCTGCCGCTGACGGATATCTCCGCCGCCCCCCTGCCTGGCAATTTCATCGCCCGGCCCCGTCCCGCGCTGGTCGCGGATGCCGACGTGGTCGCGGCCGCAATCAATGACCCCGATACGGTTTTGCTGAACGCGCTGGCGCCTGAGCAGTTCACCGGCGCGGGCGGCGCGCATTATGGCCGTCCCGGCCGTATCCCGCACAGTGTGAGCGTGCCGTTTCGCGATCTGTTGCTGCCAGGGACGTCTTGGTTCAGATCGCCCGATGAACTGCGCGCAATCTTTGCGGCTGCCGATGTTTTGGAACAGCCGCGGATCATCAGCTATTGCGGCGGCGGGATCGCGGCAAGCGGCACGACATTTGCACTGCATCTGATCGGGCGCGATGACGCCGCGCTTTATGACGGGTCGCTCACGGACTGGACAGCCGACCCCGACCGCCCGATGATCCTAGGCCCGGCCTGACGTGGTGCGCCTTGCATTCAGCAACCGGAGAGTAGCATGATCACAGCAAATCTGACAGGCAAGACCGCGCTGATCGCCGGCGGCGCCTCGGGGATCGGTTTTGCCGCTGCCCGGATGCTGGGGCAGTCCGGGGCAACGGTCTGCATCAATCATCTGGCCGGCGATCCGGTGGCGCCTGACAGGATCGCCCAGCTGCGCAGCACCGGCATAGACGCGCATGCTGCCGAAGGCGATGTCAGCGATCCCGGTTCTGCACGGATCATGGTGACAAATGCGATTCAGACGCTTGGCGGTCTTGATATCCTGATAAACAACGCCGGCACTTCGGGCGGCGCGCAGCCTATCGCGTTTGGTGAACTGGACAAGATGACCGAGGAATTCTGGCAGCAGATCCTGTCGACAAACCTTCTGGGCGTCTTTCGCTGCACCAGCGCTGCGGCAGATGCATTGCGGGCCAGCAGGGGCGCGGTAGTCAACACTGCTTCGATCTCGGGGTTTGGCGTGCGGGGCAGCAGTATCGCCTATGCCGCCAGCAAGGCCGCCCTGATCAATCTGACACGCAGCCTGTCGGTCGCCCTGGCGCCAGATGTGCGCGTGAACGCCGTCGCGCCGGGGTTCGTCGATACGCCGTGGACGCAAGGCTGGTCAGATGAGCGGCGCGCAAAGGCGGTCGCGCGCACCTTGCTCAAGCGTATGGCCGCGCCCGAGGATATCGCAGAGGCCATGCTGTATCTGGCCGCTGGTGCCGCCTATGTCACCGGCCAGACAATTATTCTGGATGGCGGCACAGCCCCCTGAAATGCCAACGATTTGAAAGCCGAGGAGAGAGTAAATGCATCACTGCCATTCCCAGTGGGGCCGCCGCGAACAGATCGGCGCCGGTGTGTATCTGACCCCCGAGAAAACGCTGTCGGCGATGGCGCTGGTGCGCGACGGAATACTGACGGATATCAGCCATGATATTTATTACGGCGCGCCCTGCATGCCGCCCAATCAAACGCCGTTCCTGATGTCGATCTTTGCCAGTTGGAAAGACACGATGAAGCGGCGGCGCCAGATGAAATACAACAACGAAATGGGGACCAATCTGGAACGCGTCGAAATGACGATGCATACCGGCACCCATGTCGATGCCTTGGGCCATGCCACGATCGGCGACCGCATGTTCGGTGGTGTTTCCGCCGGGGATGAGGTGACCAGCCGGGGCCTGGATACACTGGGGGCCGAGCATATCCCGCCGATGATCACGCGCGGTCTGCTGTTTGACGTGGCAGCTGAGACCGGGCGCGACGCGGGCGAGGTCATCACCATCGCCGATCTGGAGGCCGCAGCGAAGCGGGGTAAATTCAGCGTCGAGCAGGGCGATGTTGCGATGATCCGCACAGGATGGGGCCGTCATTACGAGACTGACAATGCAAAATATCTGAATGGGGAGCCCGGCATTGACTGCGCTGCGGCAGAGTGGCTGATCGCGCAGGGCGTGGTTGCCATCGGCGCGGACAACATGGCGGTCGAAGTCCTGCCCAATCCCGATCCATCGCAGATCATGCCGGTACATCAACTGGCGTTGGTTGATCACGGTGTTTACCTGATCGAAAATCTCAATCTTGAGATGGCGGCCCAGGACGGTGTTTATACATCATGCTTCATCATGCTCTCGACCAGGTTTCGGGGGGCGACCGGCGCACCGGTCCGGCCTGTTTTGCTCCGCTAAGGCGGATGCCAGACGCGCAGGCGGCTTAGGTCTGATTGATCTTGATGCGGGTCTTGTATTGCACTTCAGCGGGTGGGTAGTAGGACACCGACACCTCGAACAGTTCGTCATCCATCCCGTGGAATCTGCGAATGATCAATAGCGCCTGACTGTTGCGTTTGATGCACAGCACCTTGGCGGCTGCGTCCGTGAACGGGGCCGAGGACACTTCGACGTCAATGAATTTGACCGCCTTTTTGTATTTCATGTTCAAAAGTTCATAGATCCCGCCGCGCTCTTGGCCAATCAGGTCAACGACGCCCAGAAACTCCTTGCGCAGATAAATATAGGACCACGAAATCGCACGGTCCGACTCCGGCGCGCAGCGATAGGTATCAAGTTGCGCCCAATCGGCCAGATCCCCGTCAAGCTGGGTTTCTGCCGGTTGTCGCGGCAAGTCCGTAACAGTCCGGACCAGCTTCAGGTCAGTGCGTTCAAGATAGCGGCCCAGACTGTCCGATGATTCAAAATTCAGCCCATAGAGGGGCATGCTCGATGCGCTGATAATCTTTGTGCCCGAGCGTTTCTTGCGTTTTACCAGCCCGCGGTTTTCAAGGTTGCGCACTGCCTCGCGAATGGTGTGGCGGCTGGTGTTGAATTCCGCGCAAAGATCCAGCTCGTTCGGAATATTCTCGCCGACACGGTAAATCCCACCCGAGATCCGCTGAATCAGATCCGATGCAATCTCGTCAATTCTGGAGCTTCTGGACATCTTAATCGACTCTGTTCACGCGGGAAAATTCAGGCGCCGCCAAGCGAAAGACCTGTCACTTTGCCCGTGGCTGTTACGCAATCTGCGATCATTATCTTATGGTATCAAATACATATTCGTAAAGATCGATACCTCTAATTCAAGCGGTCAGGCCCACTTTCCGCGCCGAAATAACACGGACGGCTGCATGGATTGCATTCATTGCCAGCGTCGCACTCCCCGGAATATGCGCTGTGAGGCCCACCGCCGGAGGGGCGCTGCATGGCCATAACATTCGCGCATGTCCAATCAGGTAAAACGCCTTGCCTGCTTGGGGTTGATCTGGGAATGTCAGACAAATACTACTCGGAAGGGGCGGCATATGTTGATAGCAATCGTTCAGATTCCGGGGCTTGAGCGGTCAGAAGAGGACGCAATCGCCTCGGCCCGGACGTCGGCGCCGACATTCAGCCATATGCCCGGTCTGACACGCAAATATTTCCTCAACGGTGAAAATGGCGGCGGCGGGGTTTATATCTGGGAGTCACGCGAGCAAGCCGATGCGTGGTACACACCGGAATGGGCAAACAAGATCAAGGAACGGTTCGGGGCCGCGCCGACCCTGACCTATTACGACAATTACGTCGTTCTGGACAATATCGCCAACACATTCAGCGTAAATGGCACGGACGAGCCGCTGGACTGATCGCGGCGCGCGCTGCCAGGCCGCGCCGGACTATCGGTCATTATACAATGTGGCGGCCCGTAAAACGGCAGCGTTCAGATCAAGAGCCGGTGCAATTCCTGGGGATTACGGCATCGCAGACGCTCAATGTATCGCGCCGCGTCACTTCCAAAAGGCAGCACCATGACCAATCCCTGCATCATCTGCGTGGCCATCACCGGAAGCCTTCCGACCAAGGACAATAATCCGGCGGTGCCAATCAGCATTTCCGAACAAATCGAAAGCGCCCACGAGGCGTTCGAGGCGGGTGCCACCATCGCGCACTGCCATGTCCGCGACGATCAGGGCAAGCCGACGTCAGATCCCGGCCGCTTTGCCCTGCTCAAGGAGGGGTTGGAAAAACACTGCTCCGGCATGATTGTGCAATTCTCCACCGGCGGTCGGTCGGGGGCGGGCCGCGAACGTGGCGGGATGTTGTCGCTATCACCCGACATGGCCTCGCTTTCCGTGGGGTCGAATAACTTTCCGACGCGTGTCTATGAAAATCCACCCGATCTGGTGGACTGGCTAGCCTCGGAAATGTTGATCCATGACGTCAAGCCCGAGATCGAAGCCTTCGATCTGAGCCATATCGTACAGGCCGCACGCATGGCGGCCGACGGTCGCCTGAAAGGGCCGCTATACGTTCAGTTCGTGATGGGCGTAAAAAATGCCATGCCGGCGGATGAGGCGATCCTCGATTTTTACATCGAAACATTGCGCCGTTTTGCGCCAGACGCCCAGTGGTGTGCTGCCGGCATCGGAGCGGCGCAACTCACCTTAAACGAATGGTCCATCGCCAAAGGCGGTCACACAAGGACAGGGCTGGAAGACAACGTGCGGCTGGATCGCGACCGTCTGGCACCCTCCAACGCAGCCTTGGTTCGGCGCGCCGTTCAAATCTGCGAGGAACATGACCGGCCTGTTGCCACATGGCGCCAGGCACGGACGATCCTGGGATTGCGCGATATCAGCGGCCAACCCGACCGACATCAAACCGGGACGTGACCACGTTTCATCAGAGGGCGGATCTGCACTTGGGAGGCGGCACCGCACGCAGGTATTTTGGCAATCACCTGTCTCGCCGCGAAATCTGGGTGATGTTACCTCCGGCGCCACGGCTCTCACGCCGAGCACAGTGCGCTGTCATCGCTGTGATGACTGATCGGCCGCATTCCTCGCCAACTATCTGATTCCGAGTGGAAACACCTATTGACGATATCGCAACCAAAGGCGGCCCGGCCCGCCCCGCGCCCCACCGGGTAGGAAATGTCGCAAAGGGGTGGGTAGAGCGGCGCAATCGTTGCGCAAAACAGACACGCGCCGTACAAAGTGTGAAAAAAGTTGCTCTGCGGTGCAGCGTTCAACACTCTGCGCCGCAACACCATCAACACGTCACTTCATCAACGGGGGACATAGCGCTGTGACCGAGTTCAAAAAGATCCTGATCGCCAACCGGGGCGAAATTGCCATCCGCATCATGCGCGCCGCCAATGAGATGGGCAAACGCACCGTCGCCGTCTTTGCCGAAGAGGACAAGCTGGGCCTTCACCGCTTCAAGGCCGATGAGGCATATCGCATTGGCGAGGGGCTGGGACCGGTCGCCGCCTATCTGTCGATCCCCGAGATTATCCGCGTTGCCCGCGAATCCGGCGCCGACGCCATTCATCCCGGCTATGGCCTTCTGTCCGAAAACCCCGATTTCGTGGATGCCTGCGTTGCCAACGGCATCACCTTCATCGGCCCGCAGGCCAAAACCATGCGCGAGCTGGGCGACAAGGCCAGCGCGCGCCGCGTTGCCATCGAGGCCGGCGTGCCCGTCATCCCCGCGACCGAAGTGCTGGGCGACGACATGGACAAGATCCGCGCCGAGGCCGAGGAAATCGGCTATCCGCTGATGCTGAAAGCGTCCTGGGGTGGCGGCGGGCGCGGCATGCGCCCGATCAACGGCCCCGACGAACTGGAGGAAAAAGTGCTGGAGGGCCGCCGCGAGGCGCTTTCCGCGTTCGGCAACAGCGAGGGGTATCTGGAAAAGATGATCCTGCGCGCCCGCCACGTCGAGGTGCAGATCCTCGGCGACAAGCACGGCAACATGTACCACCTGTTCGAGCGTGATTGCAGCGTCCAGCGCCGCAACCAGAAGGTGGTGGAACGCGCCCCGGCCCCCTACCTGACCGAGGAGCAGCGCGCCGAAGTGTGCGAGCTGGGCTATAAGATCTGCAAGCACGTCAATTACGAATGCGCCGGCACGGTCGAATTCCTGATGGATATGGACACCGGAACCTTCCACTTCATCGAGGTGAACCCCCGCGTGCAGGTCGAACACACCGTCACCGAGGAAGTCACCGGTATCGACATCGTGCAGGCCCAGATCAAGATCGCCGAGGGCAAGACGCTGGCCGAGGCGACCCGCAAGGACCGGCAGGAGGATATCCACCTGCACGGTCATGCGCTGCAAACCCGGATCACCACCGAGGATCCGCAGAACAACTTCATCCCCGATTATGGCCGCATCACAGCGTTCCGCGAGGCGACCGGCATGGGCATCCGCCTTGACGGCGGCACGGCCTATTCGGGCGGGGTCATCACCCGCTTTTATGACAGCCTGCTGGTCAAGGTGACGGCACACGCGCAAACGCCCGAGGCGGCGATTGCCCGGATGGACCGCGCCCTGCGCGAGTTCCGCATTCGCGGCGTGTCCACCAACATCGCCTTTGTCGAAAACCTGCTGAAGCATCCGACATTTCTGGACAACACCTACACCACCAAATTCATCGACCAGACTCCCGAGCTGTTCACCTTCTCCAGCCGCCGCGACCGCGGCACCAAGGTGCTGACCTACATCGCCGACATCACCGTCAACGGTCATCCCGAGGTCAAGGACCGCCCGCTGCCCCGCCCCGGCCTGAAAGAGCCGCGCGCGCCGCAGCCCCAGCGCGAGCCGCAGATGGGCACCCGCAACCTGCTGGAGCAAAAAGGCCCGCAGGCCGTCGCCGACTGGATGAAGAAGCAAAAGCAGTTGCTGATCACCGACACCACCATGCGCGACGGGCATCAATCCCTGCTGGCCACGCGGATGCGCAGCCGCGACATGATCGCCGTCGCGCCCGCCTATGCCGCGCATCTGCCGCAGCTGTTTTCAGTGGAATGCTGGGGCGGCGCGACATTCGATGTGGCCTACCGCTTCTTGCAGGAATGTCCGTGGCAGCGCCTGCGCGATCTGCGCGCGGCCATGCCCAACCTGATGACGCAGATGCTGCTGCGCGCCTCCAACGGCGTCGGCTACACCAACTACCCCGATAACGTGGTGCAGGAATTTGTCCGGCAGGCCGCCGAAACCGGCGTTGATGTCTTCCGCGTATTCGATTCGCTCAACTGGGTGGAAAACATGCGCGTTGCGATGGATGCAGTGGTCGAGAGCGGCAAGATTTGCGAAGGCTCGATCTGCTACACCGGCGATATCCTGAACCCGGACCGCGCCAAATATGATCTGAAATATTACGTCGGCATGGCACGCGAGCTGGAGGCAGCAGGCGCGCATGTGCTGGGCCTCAAGGATATGGCCGGCCTTCTGAAGCCCGCCTCTGCCCGCGTTCTGGTCCGCGCCCTGAAGGAGGAGGTCGGCCTGCCGATCCACTTCCACACGCATGACACCGCCGGCATCGCCTGCGCCACGATCCTTGCCGCCGCCGATGCGGGCGTCGATGCCGTCGATTGCGCGATGGACGCCCTGTCCGGGAACACCTCGCAGGCCACGCTTGGCTCGATTGTCGAGGCGCTCGCCCATACCGAGCGGGACACCGGCATTGATATCGGCGCTGTGCGCGAAATTTCGGACTACTGGGACAATGTGCGCGGCCATTACGCAGCGTTTGAATCGTCCATGCAATCGCCCTCCTCCGAGGTGTATCTGCACGAAATGCCGGGCGGCCAGTTCACCAACCTCAAGGAGCAGGCCCGCTCCATGGGGCTGGAGGATCGCTGGCCCGAGGTCGCGCAGACCTATGCGGATGTGAACCAGATGTTCGGCGATATCGTCAAGGTCACGCCCTCCTCCAAGGTTGTGGGCGACATGACGCTGATGATGGTGTCCCAGGGACTGAGCCGCGCCGATGTGGAGGATCCGAAACACGATCTGTCCTTCCCCGACTCGGTGCTGGACATGCTGCGCGGCAATCTGGGCCAGCCTCCCGGCGGATTCCCCCCTGCGATCACCACCAAGGCACTGAAGGGCGAAAAGCCCGTCACCGACCGACCCGGAGCCCACCTGCCCCCCGTCGATCTGGAGGCCACTCGCGCCGAGCTGAGCGCGCTGCTGGAGGGGCGTGCCGTCGATGACGAGGATCTGAATGGCTACCTGATGTATCCCAAGGTGTTCCTCGATTACATGGGCCGCCACCGCATCTATGGCCCTGTCCGCGCCCTGCCGACGCGCACCTTCTTCTACGGCATGAAGCCGGGCGAGGAGATCACAGCCGAAATCGACCCCGGCAAGACGCTGGAAATTCGCCTGCAAGCCATTGGCGAGACAGGCGATGACGGCAACGTGCGCGTGTTCTTCGAACTGAACGGCCAGCCGCGCGTGACCCGTGTGCCCAACCGCGCCGTCAAGGCCACAACAGCCGCGCGCCCCAAGGCCGAGCCGGGCAACCCCTGCCATATCGGCGCGCCGATGCCCGGCGTGGTTGCCAGTGTGGCCGTCACCGTGGGCGCCGAAGTCAAAGCGAACGATCTGTTGCTGACAATCGAGGCGATGAAGATGGAAACCGGCCTGTATGCCGAACGTGACAGCGTGGTTAAGGCCGTTCACGTCACCCCCGGCGGCCAGATCGACGCCAAGGATCTGCTGATCGAGCTGGAATAAGACCGCAGCCAACACGCGATAGAAAGGCGGAGGCAGATCAACCTGCCTCCGCCTTTTGCATTCGCGCCAAGACGCGCAGGCGCCCGTCCGTCGCTCGTTCCAAATGCATGTGGTAAAAAGCAGAAAGGCCACCCGAAGGTGGCCTAGTCTGACCTGCTGGGTGGGCAGGATCTAATTGGAGCGGGCGAGGCGATTCGAACGCCCGACCCTAACCTTGGCAAGGTTATGCTCTACCCCTGAGCTACGCCCGCACCGATTGACGTGGATGTACAAATTTACCGCACGGGCCGCAAGGGTAAATAACCGATATCCTGAAAAAAACCGCGGCGACCCAGCCGCCAGCCCACTCGCGGGCACGTCCCCTATGACGCACGCCGCAGAATATAAACCAAAACGCCCACCCGCGCCCCTTGTTACGAGGCCACACGCACCCTAGTTTGAGCGGTGGCGGGTTCTGCCCTTCTCGTGAACGGTTGCATTCCGGTGGCCTTAAGCAAATCCGAGGGAACTGGCTCTGTCCTGGCCCTGGTCAGGTTACCCGGTGCCCACCTGTAAATACAGGTCCTCGGGAATGAGATAACCAAACGGCTGCGTGCGGGCCCGCCACTTTCCTACGTAAGCAAACACAAGAAAACACGCCCCTTTCAGGGCGTGCGCCGGATGGCAATCTCGCAAACTCTGTCAACGGCGTTTTGACGTCTCCGGGCGTGCCTGCGCGGCAACGCGCACCGGCACCATCTGGCCGTGGTTGCGGCTGACGCGCTGCTTGTGGCCGCCGCGCGGCTCGTCATCGTCGTCCTTCATGTTCATGACCGCAATACCGAACTGCACCCCGGCAAACACCACACCATTGGCCAACCACAGCACCAGAACAGCCAGCCACCCCTTGTCAGAGTTGGATACAAGATGCCACAGATTGGCGATATCAAACCACAGCAGCATCCCGACAAACGCGCCGGCAATCGCAAATCCGATGATCACATGCGTAATATATAGGCGGATCAGTTTCGGCATCGGGGCATCTCCTGCAAATGGGATACCTTTTAATGTAACGCGGGTGTGTCCCGTCGCAAGGGCAATCGGCGAATAATGGCGCACAGCGTGTCAAAAGGCCGCCGGTTGCGCCTCCCGCGCCATGTGGTCCAGCACGGCATTTACAAATTTCGGCTCGCGCCCGTCGGGGAAAAAACTGCTCGCAACATCAACGTATTCGGTAATAACGACGCGCGGCGGCGCGTCATCGCTGATCAACTCGGCGCCGGCAGCCCGGAACAACGCGCGCAAAGTGGGGTCAATCCGCGCAATCGGCCATTTTGCCACCAATGCGCGGTCGGTCATCTGGTCAATCCGGCGCTGATTTTCCACCGCACTGTCCAGAACGCTGCGAAACAGATCCTCGTCCCCGTCAACCATATCGCTATCGTCGTCAAAGGCCGCACCAAAGCGGTGGTCGAGAAACTCTAGGTACACGGTATCGGCGCTTTGGTTGGAATGCTCCATCTGGAACAGCGCCTGCACGGCATAAAGCCGCGCGGCAGAGCGCATCTTGCGTTTTTGATTGCCGGAAATGGGTGCAGGCTCGCTGGTCATGCCGTCGGTTTGTCCTTGGATGTGCCGGCAATGCGCCTGTCGCCCTCGCCGGGAATGAACCCCACGCCCTTGCGCGGAGCGCCCCATTTACGGGTCAGCGCGATCAGATGCAAGGCAGCAGCGGCGGCGCCCCCGCCTTTGTTCATGCGCGCGGGATCGGCCCGCGCCTCGGCCTGATCGCGGTTTTCCACCGTCAGAATGCCGTTGCCGATGCAGATGCCCTGAAGGCCCAGCAGCGTGATGCCCCGGCTGGAATCGTTGCACACCGTCTCGTAATGGGTCGTCTCGCCGCGAATGACGCAGCCCAGCGCAACGTAGCCGTCATAATTGCTCAGCCGTTCGGCGATGCCGATGGCGGTCGGCAGCTCCAGCGCGCCGGGCACCTCGACCAGATCAAAGGTGGCGCCGGTCGCCTCGATCTCGGCCGTGGCGCCGGCGATCAGGTTGTCGGCGATGTCGCGGTAGAACGGCGCGACGACGACCAGCAGCTTGGCGGGTTTGTCCAGCGCGGCGCGGGGCATGGTATATTCGGTGCCTGCCATGGGATTTTAACCTTTGCTCAAGGGATGCGTGCCAATGATGGTGATACCGTAGGCATCAAGGCCCAGATACCGCGTGTCGGGGTTGTCAGTGACAAGGATCAGCTCGTGAATGCCCATCGTCGACATGATCTGCGCGCCCAGACCAGTATGCTTGATCGTGCGTGGGCCATCCTCGTCCAGTTCCTCGGCCAGCTCGGGACGTGGCTGGCGAAACAGGAAAATGGCGCCGCGACCCTCGTCCGCGATGATCTGCATCGCGCTGCGCAGCTTGCCCGCGGGCGCGCCGCCGATGCCCAGCACATCCTCCAGCGCGTTCAGCGCATGGGTGCGCGCCAAGACAGGTGCGCCATCAGTGATGTCGCCCTTGATCAGCACGACATGCTCGGTGCCAGATATCTGATCTGCAAAGATGCGCATTTCCCAATCGCCGCCGATATGGGCGCTGACCTGCTCGCGCCGTACTTCGCGCACAAGGTTGTCGTGCTTGTGCCGGTAGGCGATCAGATCGCTGATCGTGCCGATTTTCAGACCATGCTTTTGCCCGAATTCGACCAGATCGGGCAGCCGCGCCATGGTGCCGTCGTCCTTCATGATCTCGCAGATCACGCCGGACGGGTTCAGCCCCGCCAGCCGGGAAATATCTACAGCCGCTTCGGTATGGCCCGCCCGCACCAGCACACCGCCCGCGCGCGCGCGCAAGGGGAAGATGTGGCCGGGCGTGGCCAGCGCGGCCATCGTGTTCTGCTCGTTGATCGCGGTGGCAACGGTCAGCGCGCGGTCGGCGGCGGAAATGCCGGTGCTGACGCCTTCGCGCGCCTCGATCGACACGGTAAACGGCGTCTCGTGACGCGAGGAGTTGTTGACGGCCATCATGGGGATGCCCAAACGGTCCACCCTTTCGGCCGTCATCGGCAGGCAGATCAGGCCGCGGCCATGGACGGCCATGAAGTTGATGGCATCCGGCGTGGCGAATTCGGCGGGGATGACCAGATCCCCCTCGTTTTCGCGATCCTCATGGTCGACCAGAATGAACATCCGCCCGGCGCGCGCCTCGGCGATGATCTCCTCGGTCGGGGCGATGGCGCTGCTCAGGTCCGATTCGACCGGTCCGGGCGTGCGATAAGCTGTCGTTTCAGGCATGGGCCCCCCTTGACGTCCTTTGCCGTTCAGATAACCCGCGCCGCCCCTATTGACCAGAGCGGAGTGCCGCATGGACGCATGCGGCAAAATCGTCGCCGCGCTGCTCGAAACTGTCATATTGATCAAAACTGGCCGCCGCAGGTGCCAGCAAAACCGTCTCGCCCGGTTGGGCATCGCAATGCGCGCGGCGCACCGCGTCGGCCATCGTGGTGCAGATCTCGGCCTGCACACCCTCCAGACCCAAGGCGAAATGCGCCGCCTCGCGGCCTATCACATACGCCTTGGTCACATGCCCCAACGCCGGGGCCAGCGCCGCCAGGCCGCCCTCCTTCTCCAGCCCGCCGCAGATCCAGCGGATACGGTCGAACGCCTGTAGCGCCTTGAGCGCGCTATCGACATTTGTCGCCTTGCTGTCGTTCACGTAAGTGACGCCGCCCGCCTCGGCCACGATCTGGCTGCGATGGGGCAGGCCCGGATAGCTGTGCATTCCCTGCTCGATCACGCGCGGGGCAAGGCCCATGGTGCGGCAAACGGCATAGGCGGCGCAGGCGTTCTGGTGGTTATGCGCGCCGGGCAGCCCCTTGATAGGGCGCAAATCTATGCTGCCTGCCTGCCGCCCCTTGCGGTATTCGGACAAAAACCCCTTGCGCGCAAAGACTTGCCAGCCGGGGCCAGTCAATTTTTCCGTGACGGAAATGCGGATGACACGGTCATCCCCTGCCCCCTCGGACATTTGCCCGGCCAGAAATCGGCCCTCGGGCTCATCGACGCCGATGATGGCACGGTCCGGCCCGCCTTCGGCAAACAGGCGCCGCTTGGCCGCGAAATATCCGCCAAGACCGGCGTGCCGGTCCAGATGATCGGGGGTGAGGTTGGTAAACACGGCGACATCCGGCGTCAGCGCGCGCGCCAGTTCGGTCTGGTAGCTGGACAGTTCCAATATGACCGCGCCGCCATCCTCGGGCGGGTCGATGTCCAGCACCCCGCGCCCGATATTGCCCGCCAGTTGCGCGTCGCGCCCGGCCTCGGACAGGATGTGGTGGATCAGCGCAGATGTGGTGGATTTGCCGTTTGACCCGGTGATCGCAATGACTTTG
Organism: Roseovarius dicentrarchi; assembly: GCF_003316635.1. Taxonomy (GTDB): domain Bacteria; phylum Pseudomonadota; class Alphaproteobacteria; order Rhodobacterales; family Rhodobacteraceae; genus Roseovarius; species Roseovarius dicentrarchi. The sequence continues at coordinate 152,454 of NZ_QNQP01000001.1, forward strand.
GGCGGCTGGTCAAAATCGGCCCACTCGGCGCCGGCAAAGGATCGGAAAAACAGCCCGATATCATTATCCACCGGAACGCCCGCGGCCTGTGCCGCCGCGACAACGCGGTTTGGCGCCGGATACAGATGCGGGATACCGGGGCTGACAATCAGGCTGGCAATGCCGTGAAAGGCGCCCTCGCGCGTGAGGTCCAGCAGGTCGAACCCTTCGGCTGCCGCCCGGTCGCGCGCCGCGTCATTATCGTCCCAGCAGACCGGCAGCGCCCCACCCGCCCGCAAGCTGCGCGCCGCAGAAAGGCCGGACCTGCCAAGGCCCAGAACAGCCACCCGCGCGCCGTCATATCCGCGAACGGGGATCATTGCGCCCTCCAGCGCGTTGCAAAGTCACCCTTGAACATGGCGTTACCGCACCTTCAGCGTTGCCAGACCAATCATCGCCAAAATCAGGGAGATGATCCAGAAACGGATGACGATCTGCGGCTCCGACCAGCCCTTTTTCTCGTAATGGTGGTGAATGGGGGCCATCAGGAACACCCTCTTGCCGGTGCGTTTGAAGTACAGCACCTGGACAATCACGCTCAGCGCCTCGACCACGAAAAGGCCGCCGACAATGGCCAGGACAATTTCGTGCTTGGTGGCCACGGCGATGGCGCCCAGCGCTCCGCCAAGCGCGAGCGAGCCGGTGTCTCCCATGAACACGGCAGCCGGGGGCGCGTTGTACCACAAAAACCCAAGTCCGCCACCGACAAGGCCCGCGACGAAAATCAGGATTTCGCCGGTGCCATCGACGTAATGCACATCCAGATAGGTGGTGAAATCGACCCGCCCGACAACATAGGCGATCACGCCCAGTGTGGCGGCGGCGATCATCACCGGCATGATCGCCAGCCCGTCCAGACCATCAGTCAGGTTCACAGCGTTGGCCGCACCGACGATGACGATCATCGCAAAGGGGATAAAGAAGAATCCCAAATCAATCAGCGCATTCTTGAACACCGGCATAGCCAGTTGATATTGCAGCGCTTCGGGGTGATAGACCGCCGCCCAGTAGGCCGCGATGGCCGCGATCAGGAACCCCAGCGCAAGGCGCAGCTTGCCCGGCACGCCGGCGTGGTTTTGTTTCGACACCTTGGCGTAATCATCGGCAAAGCCGATCGCGCCAAATCCCATGGTGACAAACAGCACGATCCAGATGAACGGATTGTCCAGCCGCGCCCACAGAAGCGTCGATGTCAGCAGCGCGCCGACAATCAGCAGCCCGCCCATGGTGGGCGTGCCGGCCTTGACGAAATGCCCTTCGGGTCCGTCGGTGCGGATGGGCTGCCCCTTGCCCTGGCGTTTGCGCAACACGTTGATCAGGGGACGGCCAAACAGGAAACCGAAAATCAGCGCCGTCAGGAATGCCCCGCCGGTGCGAAAAGTGATGTAGCGGAACAGATTGAAAAAATCGCCGCCGTCGGACAGGGCGGTGAGCCAATAGAACATTCAATCATCCCTTTCATGGGAACGGTCTGCCCGCCCCGACTTGCGCAAGCTGTCGACAATCTTGCTGACTTTGCTGCCCTTCGATCCCTTGACCAGCAGCACATCGCCCGCGTCTATCACGTCATGCACGCGCTGCGCCAGATCCTCTGCGCGCTCAAACCACTGGCCGCGTTGCGCGCGCGGTAGCGCGTCCCACAGCGCGCGCATACGAGGGCCGACGCAATGTACGGTTGTCAGCGCGGCGATGTGCGGCAGGTCCGCCAGCGCGCGGTGCATGTCCGCCTCGGTCGCGCCCAGCTCCAGCATGTCGCCCAGAATGGCAATGCGGCGCCCCTTGGAGATGCGCCCGACATCATGGCGCGGCGCGCTGGCGGCCAGCACTTCCAGCGCGGCGGCCATGGATGTGGGATTGGCGTTGAAAGCATCGTCGATCAGCTCGATCGTCCAGTCCTCATGGGCGCTGTCCAGCTGGACCACCTCGCGCGTGCCGCGCCCGGCGGGCGGCTGCCAATGGGCAAGGTCCGGCGCGGCCAGCCCGGTATCGCCGCCCAGCGCATCGACGGCGGCCAGCACGGCAAGGCCGTTCATCGCAAAATGGCGCCCGGCGCTGAGGATCTTGAACACCGCAGGCGCGCCATCAATCGCGGCACGCACCACGGTGCAATCATTGCTAAGCTGCGCCGTCTCCAGATGGTAGGCTTCGCCTTTGGCGCCGAAGGTGACGATCCGCGCAGCCGCGCGCTGCGCGGCCTCCAGCAGAATGGGCGTCGTGTCCAGATCGGCGTTGACGATGGCGGCGCCGCCCGGCTCCAGCCCGTCAAAGATCGCCGCCTTTTCGCGCGCGATACCGTCGATATTCTCGAACGCTTCCAGATGGGCGGCGGCGACGGTGGTGATCATCGCCACATGCGGGCGCGCCATGCGGCTGAGCGGTGCGATTTCGCCGGGGTGGTTCATGCCGATTTCGATCACCGCGAATTCGGTGTCCTGCGGCATCCGCGCCAGCGTCAGCGGCACGCCCCAATGGTTGTTATAGCTGGCCTCGGCGGCGTGGGTGCGGCCCTGACGCGACAATACTTCGCGCAGCATTTCCTTGGTCGAGGTCTTGCCGACGGACCCGGTGACAGCAACGACGCGGGCGCCCGTGCGCGCCCGCCCGGCCCGGCCCAGCGCCTCCAAAGCTGCCAGAACGTCCGGCGCGATCAAGAGCGGCGCGTTCCGTGCAACGCCGTCCGGCACATGGCTGACCAGAGCGGCGGCCGCGCCCTTGGCCAGGGCAGCGGCGACGAAATCATGGCCGTCCCGCTCGGCCTTCAGCGCAACGAACAGATCGCCGGGGCGCAGTGTACGCGTGTCAATCGACACCCCACCTGCCTGCCAGTCGCCCTGCACCTGACCGCCTGTCGCGGCAGCGGCATCGGCGGCGCTCCAAAGGGTCACGCGCGGTCCCCCGCCTCGGCGGCGTCCAGCGCCATGACGGCAACGCTGGCCTGTTCGGCATCGTCAAAGGGCAGCACATCGCTGCCGACGATCTGACCGCTTTCATGGCCCTTGCCAAGGATCAGCAGCGCATCGCCCGGCCCCAGTGCATCGACGCCGCGCAGGATGGCCTCGGCCCGGTCGCCCACGTTCGAGGCATCCGGGCAGCCGCCCATGACGGCGGCGCGGATGACGCCGGGATCTTCGCTGCGCGGGTTGTCATCGGTCACAATCACCAGATCGGCATGGGCGGCAGCGGCCTGTCCCATCAGCGGGCGCTTGCCCGGATCGCGGTCGCCGCCCGCGCCGATGATCGCCACCAGGCGGCCCATCACATGCGGGCGCAGCGCCTGAATGGCGGTGGCCACCGCATCGGGGGTATGGGCGAAATCGACGAACACCGCCGCGCCGTTGGCCCGCGTTGCGGCCAGCTCCATCCGGCCGCGCACGGTGCGCATGTCGCCCAGCACATCGAACACGCGCGCCGCGTCGGACCCCGCGCCAATGGCTAGCCCCGCCGCCAGCAGCAGGTTTTCGCCCTGAAAGCCGCCGATCAGCGGCAGTTCCACCTGCTGCGGATCGCCCATCCATTCATAGCGCAGGCTTTGCCCGGTCGGATTGAACCGCTGCCCCAGAAGGCGCAGATGCGCGCCCCCGGCCCGGCCCACGCGCAACACGTCATGGCCATGCGCCTCGGCCAGATCGGCCATATCGGCGCCTTTGGAATCGTCCATGTTGATCACCGCCACGCCGCCCTCGGGCAGGACGCGGGTGAACAGGCCGGCCTTGGCGTCGAAATACGCCTCGAACGTGTGATGATAATCCAGATGGTCCTGCGTGAAGTTGGTAAACGCCGCCGCCATCAGCTGCACCCCGTCAAGGCGGCGCTGCTCCAGCCCGTGGCTGGACGCCTCCATCGCCGCATGGGTGACGCCCGCCGCTTCGGCCTCGGCCAGGACGCGCATCAGCGTGATCGGATCGGGCGTGGTATGGGCCAGCGGCGCGGCATAGCTGCCCTCGACCCCGGTGGTGCCGACATTGATCGCCTCCAGCCCCAGCGCCTGCCAGATCTGGCGGGTAAAGCTGGCGACCGAGGTTTTGCCGTTGGTGCCGGTGACGGCCACCATCACCTCGGGCTGGGCGCCGAACCACAGCGCGGCGGCAAAGGCGAGCGCGGCGCGCGGATCTTCGGTCACGACCAGCGCGGCGTCCGAGGCATCCAGTACATCCGAGGCAATGCGCGCGCCCTCGTTATCGGTCAGGATCGCGCTGGCGCCCATGCGCAGCGCGTATTGAATGAATTCGGCGCCGTGAACGCGGCTGCCGGGAAGTGCGGCAAACAGCGTGCCCTGCGCCACCTTGCGGCTATCGACCGCCAGTCCGGTGATGCGCGCCTGCGCGCCGCCCTTGGCGGCAAGACCAAGATCCGCCAGTGTCTTTGCCTGCGCCTGTGCCATGCCTGCCCCGCTCAATCGCCATCCATTGATGTCAGCGTTATATCAACCAGCGCGGCAGGTTCAATCTCGGGGCGCATACCCAGCAGCGGCGCGACGCGCGACACGATTTCCGACGAGATCGGCACCGCCGTCCAGCCGGCGGTGCGGCGCGGCTTGTCGCCCGATGTTTCCACCGGCTCGTCCAGCGTGACGATCAGAACGTATTTCGGATCATGCGCCGGGAACATCGATGCAAAGGTTGCGATCACCTTGTCCTCGTAATAGCCGCCGCCATTCGCGCGGGGCTTGTCGGCGGTGCCGGTCTTGCCGCCAACGGCATAGCCCGGCACCTCGCCCATGCTGGCGGTGCCGCTGGTGACAACGCGGCGCAGCATATCGCGCGCCTCGCGCGCGGCCTCGGCGGACATCACGCGCGTGCCCTCAACCGGGCCTTCCTGCTTGAGCAGGGTCGGCTTGACGTAGCGGCCGCCATTGGCAATCGCAGCATAACCTGCAGCCAGATGCAGCGGCGTTGAGGATAGGCCGTGGCCGTAGGAAATCGTGACGGTGGACAGATCCGTCCAGCGTTTGGGAACCAGCGGCTTGCCGCCGCTCGCCTCGATCATTTCGAAATCGACGGCGTCAAAAAAGCCCAGCTTTTTCAGAAAATCCTGCTGCCGCTCTGTTCCGATCTGCAAGGCCAGCCGCCCGGTGCCGCGGTTCGAGCTTTGGACGATGATTTCGGACACGCTCAGCTTGCCGTAATTCTTGTTGCGAAACTCGCCGATGGGAAAGCCGCCCACCCGCATCGGGCCTGCGGTGTCGATGATGGTATCGGCGTTGACCAGCCCAAGCTCCATCGCCTGCACCGCGGCGAAAATCTTGAAGGTCGAGCCCAGCTCGTACACGCCCTGAACCGCGCGGTTGAACAGCGGACTGTCGGCGGCAACCCCCTGCACCAGAGGGCGCGGCCGGTCATTGGGATCAAAATCGGGCAAGGACGCAATCGACACAATCTCGCCGGTCTGCACATCCATGAGGATGGCGGCGGCACCCTTGGCGTTCATGATGCTCATACCGCCGGCCAGAACCCGCTCCATCGCGGCCTGCACCGGCAGATCCAGCGACAACGTCAGCGGCTCGTGGTTTTGCGCCGGATCGCGCAGACGCTCGTCATAGTATTTCTCGATGCCCGCCACGCCGATCACCTCGGCAGCATGCACGCCCTCGCGGCCAAATCCGGCACCGCCCAGCACATGCGCGGCCAGCGTGCCGTTGGGATACAGCCGCATCTCGCGCGGGCCGAACAGCAGCCCCGGCTCGCCGATATCATGCACGGCCTGCATCTGCTCGGGGCTGATTTTCTTCTTGATCCACAGGAACTTGCGCTTGCCGGTGAAATCACGGATCAGCCGGTCTTCCTTGAGATCGGGAAAAATCTTGACCAGCCGCTCTGCGGTCTTTTCCGGCTCGATCATTTGCTGCGGCTGGGCATAAAGACTGTGCGTGTCGAAATTCGTGGCCAGAATCCGGCCCTTGCGATCAACTATATCGGCGCGCTGCGCGAGGATGCCCGCACCCGCCGCGCTCGCGCGCGGCTCTGCCGGTTCGGTTTGCGCCAGAACGCCCATGCGCAGGCCGATGACGCCGAAGGCGCAAAAAAACATGGTGCCCAAAACCAGCAGCCGCCCCTCGGCGCGGCGGCGTGATTTGTCGCGCAGCGCCTCTTGGCGCAGGCGGATATTCTCGCGTTCAATCGCGTCGGGATTCTCGCCCTTGGCGCGGGCCGGCAGGATGCGCGCCAGCGGGCGCAGGGGGGTACGGATCATGGCAAAAGCTCCGCATCGTTATCGCTGGACACCTCCACCGAGTCCGAAAAATCGATGCGCATATCCACCTCCGGCGGGTATTCCACCTGATCGATCCGCCCGAATTGCTCGGCCTCCAGCGGAAGCAGCCCCAGCCGGTCAAAGTTGATATCCGCCAACTCGCGCAAACGCTGCGGGCGGTTCAGATAGGCCCATTCCGCATTGAGAACGCGCAGCCGCTGCCGCGCCGTCGAAATACGGTTTTCCAGACGCTCTGCATGGCTGATCGCAGCTTGCGTGCGATAGTTCTCGCTATAGGCCCAGTAGGCCAGCCCGATGACGGCCAGCGCACTGAAAACATACAATATACTGCGCATCACTTGCCCCCTTTCAGCAGCGGCATACCCAGTGCCTTGCGATCCGTCACGCCCGGCGCCGCTTCCGTGCGCAGCGCGACGCGCAGCTTGGCACTGCGCGCGCGCGGATTCGCCGCCAGCTCGGCCGCGTCTGCTGTAATTGCCTTGCGGCTTTTCAATGTGAATTGCCGTGCGGTCGCTTCCTGCATCGGCGCGTAGCGGCTGCCGCCCCCGCCCCCGTCGCTGCGATCTTGCAAGAAACGTTTGACCATGCGGTCCTCGATCGAATGAAAGGTGACAACGGCCAGCACACCGCCCGGCTTCAGCGCGCGCTCTGCCGCCTGCAGCCCGCCGATCAGCTCGCCGTATTCGCCGTTTACCGCAATGCGGATCGCCTGAAAACTGCGCGTTGCGGGATGTGCCTGGCCCGGCTTGGACCTTGGCAGGCACTTCTCGATAATACCGGCCAATTCCAGCGTCGTGGTGATCGGGGCTGCATCGCGGCTGCGCACAATCGCCCTGGCAATCCGGCGGCTGGCCCGCTCTTCACCGTAAAGATACAGGATATCGGCCAACGCGCCCTCTTCGATCCCGTTCACCAGATCCGCGGCGCTTGGCCCGCCCTGGCTCATCCGCATATCCAGCGGCCCGTCGCGCATGAAGGAAAAGCCGCGCTCTGCCAGATCCAGCTGCATCGAGCTGACGCCCAGATCCAGCACCACACCGTCCAGATCCGTCGCATACGCGTCCAGCCGGGAAAACACCCCCTCGACCAGCTTCACCCGGTCGCCGTAGGGCGCGGCCCATTCCTGCGCCATCTCCAGCGCCATGGGATCGCGGTCAATCCCGATCACCCTATCCGCTCCGGCCTTCAGCAGCGCGCGCGCATAACCGCCGGCGCCCAGCGTGCCATCCAGCCAAGTGCCGGAAACCGGCGCCGCCGCCGCAATCAGCGGCGCGATCAGAACAGGAATATGCGGGGCCGCGTCCGGAGCGTCAGCAGACATCGCCTAGTCCCCCTTTGCGCCATCCAGGAACACCAGCGGATCGAAATCCTCGGGCAGATCGTCCAGCCATTCCTCGGTCTTGGCGGCCTCCTCCGTCTCGTATGTCTCGGGCTTCCAGATCTGGAAGGTGTCACCGGCGGCGATGAAAAACGCCTCATTCTCCAGCCCGATCTTGGCGCGCAGTTTGGCGGGCAGCACAAGGCGCCCGGTCTCATCGACAGTGGTGGGGAAGGACTGGCCGTGAAACAGCCGCTGCAGCATCTTGCGCTCCATCGAGCCGCGCGGAAGAGCGTCGATCTTGTCATCGACTTCGCTGATCGCATCAACGGTATAGCATTCCAGATAATTGCGGCGGTGATCGCCGTAGACGATGACCAGTTCGGGCGGCAGGCCGTCGGTCCAGTTGGGATCAGACGCCTCGATCACACGGCGAAAAAGGGCCGGGATCGAAACCCTGCCCTTGCTGTCCACCTTGTGGTGGCTTTCACCTCTGAACCTGCGTGCCACGTATGCGGCCCCTTGCCCTGCCTCGTTTGGTCGAAATCGCCTCTTTAAACGAAAACGACGGATTGAGCGGCTGCCACTGCCCAATCCGTCGCCCTCGTCCCGCTCTTGGCGGGGTGTCCGACTGCGCGCGCCACCTGGGGGGATGTCTGCTCGCTCGCGCGCCGGATCTCTTTGTTGGATGAAGGCGGATGCCTGTATGAAACCTGACTTTGGTTGTTATTGTTCGGGATCGTTTAGCGTCCCTTTGTTTGTCGTCCCGTCCTCATCACGCTTACAGGGATGCCATGGGAATTTATGGGACGCAACTCTTAAATCACCACCACAGCCACATCATATAGTTATCCACAGGAGTACAAAACAAGATCATGTGACACGGATCTGTGATCAAACGCAGAACCTAGCTATAAATTCCAGTAATTTCACTACATCTTGTGGCATCGAAGGTGACCAAAGTTTTTCCCGTGAATTCCCGATCTATGGCCAAGATGCCACTAATCCGCACAATCACCTCTGGTGAAAAATCAGAATCCGCTCTGACCCATCGCCGAATCCGTAGAAAGAATCGGCCTTACCGGCGATTCCCCCCTCCGATTCCATAACCGCACTCCATCCGGGCCCATCCGCGCAGCGCCCCGTCCCACGATTTCCCACAGCGACCCGGCACAATCGCTACCGACCGACATCCTCCTGCATGGTGTTGAATGAAAATCAGGTCCGTCGCGCCAGACGTGTCGCCCGCCGCAATCAGAATCACGCGATCCGGCCGACGACGATGCGTTGGGGAATTGAACATTCGCACAGCGCACAACGTCATTGATCACGCCATCTCGCGCGCGGCGACGCCGGACCATAGCATCGGGTCGCCGCCCAGATCCCCGGCCCCCAGCCTGTCGGCCCGGAATCCGTTTGCCCGCCTGTAAGCGCGCCGAGCTTCAGGCGCGGCAACATGCGCGCCGTATGCTTGTTTTCGCTAAAGGTGCTTTTTCTTGGGACAAATACCCAATGCCCAACCTGTCACCGAAATCCGGCCTCGGAATTGGGCGCATCCGGGTCCGCCTGGCCTATTCCGAGAAACACGAACCTCAGTGGAGCCATCCAGGCAAAGCCAAGTGCGACATAAACAATGAACGTCACCCATCCCGGCAGATCCGGCAACCACGCGATCAGGCTGATCGCCGCCACAATGTAGATCGGCAGGCCAATCAGCAAAATCACAAGGGACCAGCGCCTGCGCGCCTTATAGCTGAGTGGCATGCCGTTTCTCCTTGTTCGCTGCGCAAAATTATCAGTCTGCAAACGGGTCTGTCACCAGAATGGTATCTTCCCGCTCGGGTGAGGTTGAGAGTAGTGCGACGGGACATTCGATCAACTCTTCGACCCGGCGCACATATTTGATCGCGCCCGCCGGCAGATCGGCCCAGCTGCGCGCGCCTTCGGTCGATTCGCTCCAGCCCGGCATCTCCTCGTAGATCGGCTTGCAGCGGGCCTGCCGGTCTGCGGCGGTCGGCAGGTAATCCAGCCGCTCGCCATCCAGCTCGTAACCGGTGCAGATGCGCAGCGTCTCGAACCCGTCCAGCACGTCCAGCTTGGTCAGCGCGATACCCTTGACGCCCGATGTCGCGCAGGTCTGGCGAACCAGCGCGGCATCAAACCAGCCACAGCGCCGCTTGCGGCCCGTGACAGTGCCAAACTCGCGCCCACGCTCGCCCAGCCGCTGGCCGTTATCGTCGTCCAGCTCGGTCGGGAACGGGCCTTCGCCGACGCGGGTGGTGTAGGCTTTGACGATGCCCAGCACGTAGTTGATCGCGCCGGGGCCGACACCCACGCCGGTTGCCGCCTGCCCTGCAATCACGTTGGAGGAGGTCACGAACGGATAGGTGCCGAAATCAATATCCAGCAATGCGCCCTGCGCGCCCTCGAACAGGATACGTTTGCCGGCCTTGCGCTTGTCGTTCAGCACCTTCCACACCGGCTGCGCGTATTGCAGGATTTCGGGCGCGATATCGCGCAGCTGCCGGATCAGCGCGTCGCGGTCCACCGGCTCGATCCCCAGCCCCTTGCGCAGCGGCCCGTGATGCTGAAGCGCGCGGTCCACCCGCGCCTCCAACGTCGCCAGATCGCCCAGATCGGCAACGCGCACGGACCGGCGGCCAACCTTGTCCTCATAGGCAGGGCCGATGCCGCGCCCGGTGGTGCCGATCTTGGTGCCGGTGCAGGCCGCCTCTTCGCGGGCGCGATCCAGCTCGCCGTGGATCGGCAGGATCAGCGGCGTGTTTTCGGCAATCATCAGTGTTTCGGGGCTGATGTCGACGCCCTGCTGACGGATCTTGGCAATCTCGGCCACCAGATGCCACGGGTCCAACACCACGCCATTGCCGATGATCGACAGCTTGCCGCCGCGCACCACGCCCGAGGGCAGCGCATTCAGCTTGTACACCTCGCCATCGACGACCAGCGTGTGACCGGCGTTATGGCCGCCCTGAAACCGCGCGATGACGTCTGCGCGCTCGCTCAGCCAATCGACAATCTTGCCTTTGCCTTCGTCGCCCCACTGGGCGCCTACGACGACCACGTTTGCCATGCTGGACCTCTTATCTATACGGTAAAACCCGCGTCCTTGTAGCGATGCGCGCCGGGGGGCGAAACCTCTAAAGCACGCGGCGCCGCGTGCGCCCCGCTGTTTTCAGCGCAAAAGAGCCGCACGCGCGGCGCGGCCCCGCCGATGCCGGGTTGCGGGGGGCGGGGAAATTCCTTAGATAGCGCGCAACACGTCCTCAGATTTCTCCTACCCGGCAGGCCGCTCAATGGAAAACGTCGTTCTCATCATCCACCTTCTTCTGGCGCTGACGCTGATCGGCGTCGTGCTGCTACAACGGTCGGAGGGCGGCGGTCTGGGCATGGGCGGCGGTGGCGGCGGTGGCCGTGTCGCGGGACGCTCGGCAGGCACCGCCATGGGCAAGCTGACATGGGTTCTGGCCGGTGCGTTCATCTGCACCTCCATGGCGCTGACCATCATCGCCGCCAGCAATTCCGCCGGCTCTTCGGTTCTGGACCGCATCATCGAGGCGCCCCGCCGGGATGAGGCACCCGCCGATCCGGCACCGGGCACATCGCCGCTGCAATCGCAGGACGAAAGCGACGCGAACGCCCCCCTGCTGCCCACCGCTGAATAATATCACATCACATGTCAGGCCGCGCGATGGCCTGACCTGACCGGCACGATCAGTCGTGCGGCGTGGTTGCGCATGCCGCAGTTATCCTCTATGGCTCAAGTCCCGTGATGCAGCGGTTTCTTGAACCCGCATTTGCATAAATTCAGGCTCCGGTTTGGGCCACTATCACGGGGGGAATGCCTGCCAATGGCACGTTACATCTTTATTACTGGCGGTGTTGTTTCCTCCTTGGGCAAGGGGCTGGCCTCTGCCGCGCTGGGGGCGCTGCTTCAGGCGCGCGGATTTTCGGTCCGCCTGCGCAAACTGGACCCTTACCTGAACGTCGATCCCGGCACGATGTCGCCGTTCGAACATGGCGAGGTGTTCGTCACCGATGACGGCGCCGAAACCGATCTGGATCTGGGCCATTACGAACGCTTTACCGGCGTTCCCGCGCGCATGACAGATTCGGTCAGCTCCGGGCGGATCTACTCCAACGTGCTGGAGAAGGAACGGCGCGGCGATTATCTGGGCAAAACGATCCAGGTCGTCCCGCATGTCACCAACGAGATCAAGGATTTCCTGGCGATCGGCGCCGACGAGGTCGATTTCATGCTGTGTGAAATCGGCGGCACCGTGGGCGATATCGAGGGCCTGCCCTTTTTCGAGGCAATCCGGCAGTTCAGCCATGACCAGCCGCGCGGGCAGTGCATCTTCATGCATCTGACCCTGCTGCCCTACCTGGCAGCCAGCGGCGAGCTGAAGACGAAGCCGACCCAGCACAGCGTCAAGGAATTGCAATCCATCGGCATCGCACCCGATATTCTGGTTTGCCGCTCCGAACACCCGATCCCGGAAAAGGAGCGGGAAAAGATCGCCCTCTTCTGCAACGTACGCAAGGAACATGTGGTCGCGGCCTATGACCTGAAATCCATTTACGAGGCGCCGCTGGCCTATCACCGCGAAGGTCTGGATCAGGCCGTGCTGGACGCGTTTCAGATATCCCCCGCGCCTCGCCCCGACTTGACCGTGTGGCAGGACGTGGCCGACCGGATCTACAAGACCGATGGCGAAGTGAATGTCGCGATCGTCGGCAAATACGTCCAGCTTGAGGATGCGTACAAGTCGATCAAGGAGGCGCTGACCCATGGGGGCATGTCCAACCGCGTCAAGGTCAACGTCGAATGGGTCGATGCCGAAGTCTTTGACACCGAAGACCCGGCGCGCCATCTGGAAGGGTTTCACGCGATCCTCGTGCCCGGCGGCTTTGGCGAGCGCGGCACCGAGGGCAAGATAAAGGCGGCCCAATTCGCCCGGACACGCAAGATCCCTTATATGGGCATCTGCCTTGGTATGCAGCTGGCCGTGATCGAGGCGGCGCGCAACGTCGCGGGTATTGCCGATGCCGGCTCCGAAGAGTTCGAGCTCATCCCCGGCGCCAAAAAATTCGAGCCGGTTGTTTATCATCTGAAGGAATGGGTGCAGGGCAACGCCAAGGTCAAACGCAAAGTGACCGACGACAAGGGCGGCACCATGCGCCTTGGGGCCTATGACGCCACGCTCAAAGAGGGCAGCCGCGTTGCGGAAATCTATGGCACCACGTCGATTGAGGAACGTCATCGCCACCGCTACGAAGTCGACGTGAAATACCGCGACCAGCTGGAGGAATGCGGCCTGCAATTTTCCGGCATGTCCCCCGACGGACGCCTGCCGGAGATCGTGGAATGGGCCGACCACCCCTGGTTTATCGGCGTGCAGTTCCACCCCGAGCTGAAATCCAAACCTTTCGCGCCCCATCCGCTGTTTGACGATTTCGTGCGCGCCGCCGTTGAAACGTCGCGCCTCGTTTAAAATGCGGCGCGCGCGGTTTCTGTCGGATTTTGGGTATTTGGACCAAGAAAAAACAGGGCGGCGCGCCCCGGCTTTCATCTTCCGGGACATATTCCCGCCGTATGGATGGCTTGAGGCCATGTGGATCAGATCAGTTGGCATCGGGACGCTCGCGGTTTCAAGCCCTGCTTTGATCCCGATGCGTTGCGCCTCCCAAGCGCCCCCGGCCGAAGTCAGGACATGTTGCAGCCATGCGTTGGCGGGCTGGCGCGGAGTGCGAACACGCTGAAAGCGGTGCAGGTGAAGGGAATTGCGGCAGGAAACTACGGGCCGGTGGACTCGTCTTTGATTTGTGAAGAGTGCCGACAGGCGCCAGAGTTTTGCCTTTTCCCCCTGGGGCAGGCGCCGATAGGCGGATCAGAGACTTGTCTTTGCTTTCACGCTTGGCAATGCCCGGATCGCGGCAAAGGGCGCGTGCCGCGATCTTTGCGGAGGCCGCGATATGGTGAAGCAGCGACTGTTCGGCCCACGCTTGGAGCGGCGCCTATCGACCGCACCGGCATCCACGATGCGATTTCGCCGCTCAGGGAAATGAAGGAAGGCACGGGACCGCGAAGCGTTGTCTTACCGGGCGACTGTATTGGGCTATGCGGTCGCTTGGGGTGTGGAACTTGATCCGCATCCCAGGTCGCGTTCGTAGTTTGGAGACCGCCACAGGCGTTCGACAAACATGTTGCCGAGACATCGCCCCTTGGCGGGCACGCCGGCACTGGGCGGGCACCGGGCTGGCGCGACTGCTTTCAAGAGACAAGCGCGCAGTGTCTTCGCGGCGCACTCGAAACGGCATTTCACCGAAATGTCCCGGTCTGGGGCCTGACACGGCGTTGGTTGAGATTGCACCCCCTGCCATGCAGCTTGATGATTCGACAAACATACGCTTTAACTGGCGTTCTGGCGCGCTAGGGCGGATAACGTGTCGTCGGACAGGTTCCGAGATATCCGTACCGCTTTTCACGTTTCGGGGAGGTTCCGACAGTGGACCGGAACGACACCCCCAAGACCGCGAGCGGCAAATAACCAGACGCCCCTTGCGCCGGTTATAAATGACGATTTGACCAAGAGCGACGCGACGATCCAACCCGATGGGAAATCCGGATCATCCGCATATCTTCGCTTTGGTATCATTGATTTCATTGTGTAACTTTTCGGAGAAATCCAAAAACCGGCTGAAACCGTGCAGCGTGTGACAAAACACCTGCAAGCGCTCAAGACCTGCGGCGCAAGGACCGGCGATCATCCTTTCTATCCGGCCGATCCGGGTCCGGCTTTTCCTGACAACTCGGACTTGACATAGACTTGCCCCGCGCCGTGTCAGCCGGCCATCAGCGCCTCGGCGGCGGCGCGCGCGGCGGGGGTGATGGTATCGCCGGATAGCATGCGCGCGATTTCGTCCACGCGCTGCACGGCGTCCAGCGGGGTCACGGTGGATAGTGTCACGCCATCCTCCACCCGTTTTTCCACGCGCCAATGGTGGGCGGCCAAGGCTGCCACCTGGGGGCTGTGCGTCACGACAAGCACCTGCCCGCCCTGCGCCAGATCGGCCAGCCGCCGACCGACGGCGTCCGCAGTGGCGCCGCCTACGCCGCGGTCAATTTCGTCAAAGATCATCGTCAGGCCGGGCTGGGCGCCGGTCAGGCACACTTTGAGCGCCAGCAAGAAGCGGCTGAGCTCGCCGCCCGAGGCGAGTTTCGCCAGCGGGCCGGACGGCGCGCCGGGGTTGGTGGCCACGCGAAACGCGACCTCGTCAATGCCGTCCGGGCCGGGGGGCTGTTCGGTCATCACCGTCTGGAACACGGCGCGCTCCATCTTGAGCGGGGCCAGTTCGGCCATGACGGCGGTATCGAGGCGCCCTGCCGCCTCGGCGCGGGCGGCGCTGAGCGTGGCGGCGGCGTCATCGTAAAGCTTGCCCGCACGTTTCAGATCGGCGCGCAGCGCGTCGATCTGGGCATCGCCCGCGTCCAGCGCGGCAAGCCGTTCTTCCAGCCCTTGGGCAAATTCGCCAAGGTCATCAGGACCGACGCCGTGCTTGCGGGCAAGGGCGCGAATGGCAAACAGCCGTTCTTCGGTGTCCTCCAGTTCGGCCGGGTTGAAGGCCAGCGCCTCGGCGCAATGCTCGACACCGCGGGCGGCCTCGTCCAGTTCGACCATGGCGCGGCCCAAGGCGGCAATCGGCGCGTCAAGCTGCCCGCCCACCTGCGCCGCTGCATCCTCCAGCCAGCGCAAGGCATCACCAGCCGCGCCTTCGGCCCCCTGCCCGCCCAGCGCCTGAGCAGCTTTGGCGATGTCGGCGCGCACACGCTCTGCCGCCTGCATCATGCGGCGCCGTGCGTCCAGTGCCGCATCTTCGCCCGGCTCCGGCGCCAGCGCGCGCATTTCATCAACTGCGTGGCGCAAAAACTCTTCTTCGCCGCGAATCGCGGCCAGCGCATCCTCGGCGGATTGCAGCGCTTTGGCGGCGACCTGGCGCGCGGTCCATGCGCCGCGCACATCGGCGCGCAGCGGGTCCATCTGGCCATATTCGTCCAGCAGCGCACGATGGCCGCGCGCATTCAGCAAGCCGCGGTCATCATGCTGGCCATGCAGTTCAACCAGCGTTTCGCTCAGGCTGCGCAGCACCTCGCCCGAACATCTGCGGTCATTGACCCACGCCGTCTTGCGACCCTCGGACGTATTGATGCGGCGCAGGATCAGCTCGTCGCTGGCGGGAATGCCGGCCTCCTCCAGCACCGCATGGGCGGCGTGGCCTTCGGGCAGGTCAAATACTGCTGTCACCTCACCCTGATCTGCGCCCGCGCGGACCAGTTCGGCACGGCCCCGCCAACCCAGGACAAAGCCCAGACTATCCAGCAAGATCGACTTGCCCGCCCCGGTTTCGCCGGTCAGCGCATTCAGGCCCGGCTGGAAGGTCAATTCCAGCCGGTCGATGATCAGCATGTCGCGGATATCAAGACTGCGCAGCATTGGCTAAAGCCTTTTGCGATGTTCTGGCGTGAAACTACGGGAATATGACGCGGATACAAGCCGGGCATTGCGCCGCGCGCAACACGCGGATCCCATCGCGCCGATCCGAACCACGTGGCCTACAGCCACTCGCCCTTGACCATCTGGCGGTACACCTGGGCCAGCCAGTTGTCGCCGCGCGCTTCCATTTTCAGGCCGCGCCGGGTGAGCAGCTTATAGCTGTCCTCGTACCACGGGGTCGACCGGAAGTTATATCCCAGAATCGCGCCCGCTGTCTGTGCCTCGTCATTCAGGCCCAGCGAAAGATAGGCTTCGACAAGACGGTGCAGCGCCTCGGCGGTGTGCGATGTGGTCTGGAAATCCTGAACCACCACGCGGAACCGGTTGATTGACGCCGGGAAGTGATCGCGCTTGAGGTAATACCGGCCGACCTCCATTTCCTTGGCGGCCAGATGATCGAACGCGAGGTCGAATTTCAGCATGGCCGAGCGTGCGTATTCGCTGTCGGGATACACTTCGATCACGCGGCGCAGCGCCTGTAGCGCCTGAAAGGTCAGGCCCTGATCGCGGCCCACTTCGTCAATCTGGTCATAGTAGCTGAGCGCCAGAAGATACTGCGCATAGGCCGCATCCTCGTCCGTGGGATAGAAATCGATATAGCGTTGCGCGGCGCTGCGGCTTTCCTCATAGCTTTGATCGAGATGGTGGGAAAACGCCTGCATGATCACGGCGCGCTTGGCCAGATCCGAATAGGGATAAAGCCGCTCAACCTCGGCAAAGCTTTGCGCTGCAACGGAAAATTTGTTCGCGGCAAGGTCGAATTCGCCCCGTTCAAATATCTGCTGTGCAGTGTAATTCTCATAATCGACGGTGCCGCGCTCTACCTTGCCGGTGATGCCGGTGCACGACGCGATCGCCGCCGCCAAAAACAGCGCGCCGGACAGTTTCGCCGCTTGTTTTGCCGCCAGTGTTGCGCGCAGTTTTGCGCCCTGTCTGCCAAACGTCATGCCTGATCTGCCCTTCTTCCGCGATGACGCGGTTGTAGCTTAATCATCCGGCCTGTGCCAGCAGAGAAATCCATGAGGCGGTCAGCGTTTAGCCAGCCTGTGCCAAGCGGCGCCCGGCCATGCGATAGCCCGATCCGCATCACGCGACTTGCGGCACTTCGCCCCAATGCACCCCTGCGCCGGGTAGTTTGGCGGCAAGCGCGGCGTCGCAGGTGACCCATTCAACCGCGCCGGGTGTGTTGAACAGCGCGCGCAGCAGATCGTTGGTCAGGGCATGGCCCGCCAGATGGCCCTGATAGAACCCCAGCAGCGGCGCACCGGCCAGCGCCAGATCCCCCAGCGCATCCAGCATCTTATGGCGCACAGCCTCGTCGCGGTGGCGCAGGCCACCGGGGCTGAGGATGTTGGCGCCGTCCACCACGACTGCATTTGTCAGCGATCCGCCCAGCGCAAGGCCGTTGGCGCGCATCGCGTCCACATCCGCCTTGCGGCAGAAGGTGCGGCTGCTGGCCAGTTCACGCACAAAGCTGCCATTGGCCATGTTCAGCGTCTTTTTCTGCACACCGATTGCCGCATCGTCAAAGGCGATGTCGAATTCGATGGTCAGCGTATCATGCGGCGTCAGCCGCGCCCAGGCATTGCCGCGCCGCACCTCGACCGGGCGCAAAACGCGCAGCGCCCGCACAGGATGCCCCTGCTTGCGCAGACCGGTTTGCAGGATACCGCGCACGAATTCGGCCGAGCTGCCGTCGAGAATGGGCACTTCCGGCCCGTCAACGGTGACCAGTGCGTTGTGAATACCGCAGCCCATCAGCGCGGCCATGATATGTTCGACTGTGGAAATCTGAACGCCATCCGCGTTCTCCAGCCGCGTGCACAGCGGTGTCTGGTTGACGTGGCTCCAATGTGCAGGAATGTCGCATTGCCCGGCCAGGCAATCGACGCGGCGGAACACAATGCCGTGACCCACCGCTGCGGGACGGATCACCAGACGCGCGGGCCGCCCGGAATGCAGGCCGACACCGTCGAACGAAATGGGCTTTGTCACCGTGGTTTGCACATGAGCCTCGTGAAATATGTTGCCTCAGGGATCCACCAGCTGGTCCTGCCGCTGTGGTTGACAAAGATTTAAGGCGCGGGCGGCGTTGCGGCAACTCAATCTTTGCAACGGTTTGAAACATGACCGGGACCGCGGTGGCGGATATTCGCCCAATGCCGATTTGTAATGTAAATTCCACTGGTTAAAACGCGGCGTTACTGCGCGCCATCACGAAAAAAGGCCACCCGAAGGTGGCCTTTTCCTGCACAGATGACACAATCCGCGCGCTTTGCCTAGTTGGCCTGACGGCGCAGGAAGGCCGGAATTTCGATCTGCTCGTCGCGCTCTTCTTCCTGCGGCACCGGCGCGGGCTGCTGCGCCTGAACGCTGGGCTGCTGGCGATGCTGGCGCGGCGCCTCGGCTTCGGAATTGTGGCCGGTCATCCGGTTCAGCAGCGAATTGATGCCAAAGCGCGGACGCTCTGCCGACGGCTGCGGCTCGGGATTGCGGGCCTGCTGCTGCTGTGCCTGGCGCACCTGCGGCGACTGGGCGCCTTCGGGGCGGCGCGATGCGGCATTGCCGACAGCGGTGTGCAGACGGGCCAGCGCATCGGCTGATGGCGTGCCGGGAGATGCCGGACGCGGGGCGACATAGGCCTGCAATTCCTCTTCTTCCTCGTACTCGGACGGGGCGGCGCGCGGCGTATAGGCGGGCGGCGGCAGGTCATTTCCGGCCTGCACGGGCGCCTTGCGCACCGGCTCGAACTGGCGCTCCTGACGTTCCTGGCGCGGCTCGAACACCTCTTCCATCTGCTCTTCCTGTTCGGGCGTGTCGTCGTCCATGCCGGAGAACAGCGACGGCTCGGGCGTCTCTTCGACGCGGGCGGCGGGCTGTACTGGCTCGGGCTGCGGCGCAGGTGCGGGGCGCTGTGCCTCCTCGCGGGCCTCGGTCTTTTCGGCGGGAGTGGATTGGCGCAGCGGCTCGGCCAGGGTGCGGCGCGGAACCGGAATTTCGGTCGTGGCCGGGGCGGCGTCGATACCCGTGGCGACGACGCTGACGCGCATCTTGCCTTCCATGGAGGGGTCCATGGTGGAGCCGACGATGATGTTCGCCTCGGCGTCCACTTCCTCGCGGATGCGGTTCGCGGCCTCGTCCAGTTCGAACAGGGTCAGATCGGTGCCGCCGGTGATGTTGATCAGAACACCCTTGGCGCCGCGCAGGCTGATTTCGTCCAGCAGCGGGTTTGCGATGGCCTTTTCGGCGGCCTGGATCGCGCGATCCTCGCCCTCGGCCTCGCCGGTACCCATCATCGCCTTGCCCATCTCGTCCATCACCGCGCGCACGTCGGCAAAGTCGAGGTTGATCAGGCCGGGCCGCACCATCAGATCGGTGACGCCCTTGACGCCCTGATACAGCACATCGTCGGCCAGCGAAAACGCCTCGGTGAAGGTGGTCTTTTCATTGGCCAGACGGAACAGGTTCTGGTTGGGGATGATGATCAGCGTATCGACGACCTTTTGCAGCGCCTCGACGCCGTCCTCGGCCTGTTTCATCCGCTTGCCGCCCTCGAACTGGAACGGCTTGGTCACGACGCCGACAGTCAGAACGCCAAGCTCGCGCGCGGCCTGCGCGATGATCGGCGCGGCGCCGGTGCCGGTGCCGCCGCCCATCCCGGCAGTGATAAAGCACATATGCGCGCCGGCCAGATGATCGACGATCTGTTCGATGCTTTCCTCGGCGGCGGCGGCGCCAACCGATGCCCGTGCGCCCGCGCCCAGACCTTCGGTTACCTTGACACCCAGCTGGATCACGTTTTCCGCGTTCGATTGCTGAAGCGCCTGCGCGTCAGTGTTTGCAACGACGAAATCGACCCCATCCAGCTGCTTTTCAATCATGTTGTTGACTGCGTTACCGCCGGCACCGCCAACACCGAAAACGGTGATCCGGGGCTTGAGGTCTTCGCGTCCGGGCATGGTGAGGTTCAATGTCATTGCTCTGTCCGCCTGTATTTGTGCTTGCGCCCACATTCGCGGGCCATTTTTCTGCCTTATTTCGCATTATTACCGGGATGTGCCCGGATCGTCACCTAAAAAACATCGTAAAACCACCAAATATAGACAGATTTTCACGTCTTTTCGCGGGATTTCGCCGATCGCACCGCATTTAGCGATCACCAGTTATCCCGGAACCATTTCACCGCGCGCTTCAGCGACCGTGCCGGATAGCGGTCTACCGGCAATTCAAAGTCCCACCATTCGTCCTGCGGGTTCGCCGCAAACAGGCACATGCCCACCGCGCCGGCAAACCCGGCGCCGGTCGCCGCCTGCGGCAATCCATGCACGCGAAGCGGACGGCCCAGCCGCACCTGCTGGCCCAGAATACGGCTGGCCAGCCCGTCCAGACCGGGGATCTGGCTGCCGCCACCCGTCAGCACGATCTGCTGGCTGGGCAGGCAATCAAAGCCGGCGGCGTCCAGACGGGCGCGCACCTCTTCCAGAATTTCCTCGACCCGCGGGCGCATGATGCCGATCAGCTCGGCGCGGCTGACGCTGCGGCGGTCATGGTCCCAGTCGCCGGTATCGCCGCCCGTTTCGATCATCTCGCGGTCGTCCATGCCGGTGGCGACGACGCCGCCGTAGAATGTCTTGATCCGTTCGGCGACGGCAGTGGGCACTTGCAAGCCCATGGAAATGTCCGAGGTGACATGCTCGCCGCCCATGCGCACGCTGTCGCAGTAGATCATGTGTTTCTTGATAAAGATCGAAATGCCGGCGCTGCCGCCGCCCAGATCGATGCAGGCGGCGCCCAGCTCCTGCTCGTCCTCGACGAGGCTTGAGATACCGGCGACATAGGCCGAGCTGGCGATGCCGGCCAGTTCCAGATCGCAGCGTTTGACACAATGCGCCAGGTTTTGGATCGGCGCGCTGTCCACGGTCAGCATGTGCAGATCGGTGCTGAGTGTATTGCCCATCTGCCCGCGCGGATCGATCAGCCCCGAGCGGTGATCCAGCGCAAAGTTCACCGGCTGCGCGTGCAACACCTCGCGCCCATAGCCGAAATCGGGCACCTCGCAGGCCGACAGAACGCGGCTGACGTCCTGCTCGGACACCATATGACCCTCAAGCTCGACCTGACCGGCAAGGCCATAACTGCGCGGCTCGGCGCCGGAAAAACAGGCGATGACGTGATCGACACGGATATTGGCCATCTTCTGCGCCGCCTGCACGGATGTGCGAATGGCACGTTCGGTTTCGGCCATCGCCTCGATCTCGCCAAAGCGGACACCGCGCGAGCGGGTGGTGGCGGCGCCGATCACGCGGAACCCCGCCTGCCCGGCCATGGCGCCGATGCCGCTGTCGCCATCATGCCGGCCCGCGCCGTCAAAACGCAGCACAAGACAGGCAATCTTGGACGTACCCACATCCAGAACAGCCACGACACCGCGTTGCATCGCCGCGCGGCGCATGTTGCGCATCGCGCGTTGGGATTCATAGAGTTCGATCATTCTGCACGTATCCCTGCACTTGAGTTTCGCACGCGCCACCATTCCTGGCTGGCAGGCTCATTCATTCTCAGCGTTGGCCGGTCGGCCAATCGCATGTCCACAACCGCGATATCGCGCTCCAGCATCTTCTGCGTCTCGTCCAGAACGATCACCCGCTCCAGCGCGCGCACCGGATCCTCCACGGGCAGCAGGATGCGCTGGCCGCGATCCAGCACCATGTCCCAGCGGCGCGCGCCCATGCGCACCATGCCGCGCAGGCGCGGCGCCAGCGGGCCGGCAGCGGCGCGGATCGCCAGCGCCTCGGGCACCGCGTCCTGCGCGCCGTCGCCGGTCACAACCAGCAGTTTGGCGCGTTCGGCGCGGTGCGCGACGGCGTCCAGCGCGACGCCCTCGCCATCGATCACGATCAGCCCCTTGGGCACGCGCAGCAGCGCGGCGGGCTGGCGTTCATGCACGCGTACCTCCAGCACACCGCCCTGGCGCACCCGCACGGCGGCGCTGGCGACCGCCGGAATATCCTCGATGGCGGCGCGCACCGCCTCCAGATCCATATCGAACGAGCTGAGCGGCAGGGTGTAGCCAAAACTGGCGCGCACATCTTCGGTGGTGCGGGGGCTGGCGCCCTCGACGGCCAGCAGCTTGACCATGAATTCGGGGCGGGTCTGGATCTGTTCGCGCACGGATTCGTAGGTTTGCACCATGCGCTGCTGAACGGCCGGGTCCGACAGATACCAACTGGCCACGCCAAACGTCAGGCAGAACGGCACGCCAAAGCGCAGAAGGCGGCGGTACATCGGCGTCAGCAGCACCCGCTGCATCCGGTAGGACCAGCGCGACGGCGCCGGATCGTTCCTTGCGCTCATCTGCCCCATGACGCATCCTCGACCATCCAGCGGCAGAGCGCGCCAAACGTCATGCCCACGGCCTGCGCCTGTTCGGGGCTGAGCGAAGTGGGCGTCATGCCCGGCTGCGTGTTCGTCTCCAGCAGGATCAACCCTGCCGGCCCCTGCGCCTCGTCCCAGCGGAAATCTGTGCGGCTGACGCCCCGGCATCCCAGCGCGACATGCGCGCGCAGGGCATACTCCATGCACAGATCGAATATCTCCTGCGGGATTTCAGCAGGCACCACATGGCGCGATCCGCCAACCTCGTATTTCGCGGAATAGTCGTACCAGCCGTCGGTGATGATGTCCGTCACGGTCAGCGCGCGATCCCCGACCACAGTGGTGGTCAATTCGCGGCCCGGTGCGTAGGCTTCGACCATCACACGCTCGGGCATATCATCCGACAGTTGCGCCGGGCCATCTGCCGCATCATGCACAATATAGACGCCGACGGATGACCCCTCATTATAAGGCTTGACCACATAAGGCGGCTGCATCGGATGCCGGGCGCGCACATCGTCGCGATTGGCAAGAATACTGGGAACCACCGGCAGGCCAGCGGCACGGTAGGCCGATTTCGTCGCCTCCTTGTCCATGGCCAAAGCCGAGGACAGAACGCCCGAATGCGTGTAGGGGATGCGCAGCCATTCCAGCATGCCTTGCACGCAGCCATCCTCGCCCCAGCGGCCATGCAGGGCGTTGAATACAACGTCAGGTGAAATTTCACACAGCTTCTGCGCAAGGTCGGGGCCTGCATCGACCTCAACCACTTTATAGCCTTCGTCCCTCAGCGCGGCGGCGCATTCGCGCCCAGACGACAGCGACACGTCACGCTCTGCTGACGGGCCGCCCATGATTACCGCAACTGTGGGGTTTGTTCTGCTCGAACCAACCACCGATCTGCCTCAATGCCCCGGACCGTTTTCGGCCCTGTTTTTATTGGTCGTGTGGGTATTTTACCCGTTCAAGGGGCCGGTTCGCCGACCCTCATGATTTCCCACTCTAACTCTATTGCGCTGGTTTGATAAACCCTTTTTCGCACTTCTTCGCCAAGTCCTTCCAGATCGGCGGCAGTGGCGCCGCCGGTGTTGACCAGAAAGTTGGAATGCTTGGGGCTCATCTGTGCGCCGCCGCGCGTGGCGCCGCGCATTCCGGCGTCATCAATCACCTTCCACGCCTTCAATTCGTGGGTGTCATCGCTGCGCCCCGTACTGCTGAACCCAGCGGGGTTGCGAAAGGTGCTGCCGGCGGTGCGGTCCTTTGTTGGCTGGGTTTCGTCGCGTTTTTGCAGCTGCGCCGCCATGCGCGCCTCCAGCGTTGCGGGATCACCGCGCGGCCCCTCAAACACGGCAGAGATCAGAACGGCCCCTTCGGGCAGGTCCGTCTGGCGGTAGCGGAAATTCAGATCATCGGCGCCGAGCGTCACGATCTGCCCCTTCCGCGTAACGGCGCGGGCCGAGACGAACACATCAGCCGTATAGGTGCCATAGCAGCCCGCATTCATGCGCAGCGCGCCGCCAATGGCGCCCGGTATGGTGCGCAGAAATGTCAGATCAACGCCGGCCGCCGCCGCACGTTTGGCCACATGCGCATCCAGCGCCGCAGCGCCGGCCGTGACGCGGCCTCCGTCCACTTCGATCGTGTTGAAGCCGCGGCCAAGCCGGATGACAACAGCCCGGATCCCGCCGTCACGCACGATCAGATTGCTGCCCACGCCCATCGGGAACACCTGCACCGCCGGATCAAGCGCGGCCAGAAACGCGGCCAGATCCGCCTCATCGGCCGGCTGAAACAGCCAGTCGGCAGGCCCGCCCACGCGCAGCCACGTCAGATCGGCAAGGGGGCGCTGCGGCGTCAGCCGGCCGCGCACCGGGGGCATCGGGGCGCTCATGCGCCCGGCCCTTGCGGGCGGATCGCGGCAATCACCAGGCCCAAAAGGCCGCCTATCGCCCAGACAGGCAGAACCAGCCCGGCAAAGATCCTGGCATTCGCGGGCAGGTCCATTTGCGCCGCGATAAGCCCCAGCGCCAGCACCACCGTCGTGGCGATC
Source organism: Roseovarius dicentrarchi (assembly GCF_003316635.1). GTDB lineage: Bacteria > Pseudomonadota > Alphaproteobacteria > Rhodobacterales > Rhodobacteraceae > Roseovarius > Roseovarius dicentrarchi. The sequence continues at coordinate 177,019 of NZ_QNQP01000001.1, forward strand.
AGCCACCGCATCCCGGCCGAGCGCGGCGACCGGCGCGCGCAGATCCGGTAGAACACCCCAACCCCGACGCAGAACGCCGCTGCCAGAACGGCGTACAGGATCACCGCATAAGATGTCATGTCTCGCCCTCCCTTGCCGTGCGGACAGGTATGCACGGCGCCGACCATGTCAATCCTCGGCCAATTCATGGCGCGGACCGCGCAGCCAGCGCCACAGGTACACCACCGGCCAGCGCAGCACCGACATGGCCGCAACTAGGCACAAAAGCCCGATCCACGGCCCCGTTTGCCACGTCACATAGCCCAAAATCGGAATGCCCACCGCGATCAGGATATAGGCCGCGCGCCAGTGGTGATCGCGGCTGGATGTCATCGCCAGAAGGTTCGCGCCCAGCGCCCAGATGCAGGCCAGTATCAGTGACGGCGCCATCGCCTATCCTTCCCGCAACTGGGGCGCTTTCAGCGCGTCGGGCAGACGGTTGGCCCAACCGCTGATCGTGCCGGCGCCCAGACACACCACCAGATCGCCGGGCTTTGCGTGGGCGCGCACCAACGCAGCCAGCCCCGCCTCCCCCTCGATCGGATGGGCGTCGCGGTGGCCGCGGTCAATCAGCCCGGCGACCAGATCATCGCGGCTGGCGCCTTCGATAGGCTCCTCTCCGGCGGCGTAGACCGGCGCGATGCCGACCACGTCCGCCTCGTTGAAGCAGGCGCAGAATTCTTCGAAATGATGGTGCAGCCGGGTATAGCGATGCGGCTGATGCACGGCGATGACGTTGCCCTCTGTCGCGTGGCGCGCGGCCTTCAGCACGGCCGAAATCTCGGTCGGGTGGTGGCCGTAATCGTCGATGATGGTCACGCCGCCGACCTCGCCCACGCGGGTAAAGCGGCGATTGACGCCGCCGAACGCGGCCAGCGCCTCGCGGATTTCGCCGGTTTTCATGCCCAGATGCCGCGCGACGGCGACGGCGCTCAGCGCATTGCTGACATTGTGATCGCCCGGCATCGGCAGGGTGCAGCCGTCGATCCGCGTGCCTTCGGATTGCAGCGCGATATCGAAATGCGCCACCCCCTTGGCATAGCGCAGGTTCAGCGCGCGCACATCGGCCTGCGCGTTGAATCCATAGGTGATCACGCGCCGGTCCGTGATCTTGCCCACCAGCGTCTGCACGTCCAGATCATCGGTGCAGCAGACCGCCAGACCGTAGAACGGGATGTTGCTGACGAAATCCTCAAACCCCTTGTGCAGCGCGGCCTCTGTTCCCCAATGCTCCATATGCTCGGGGTCGATATTGGTGACGATGGCGATGGTGGCCGGCAGGCGGTTGAATGTGCCGTCGCTCTCATCGGCCTCAACCACCATCCATTCGCCACCGCCGACGCGCGCATTGCTGCCATATGCGTGTATGATGCCGCCATTCACCACCGTCGGATCGAATTTGCCATGATCCAGCAGCGCGGCAACCATGGTGGTTGTCGTCGTCTTGCCATGCGTGCCGGCGACCGCAATGTTGGACTTCAGGCGCATCAGCTCGGCCAGCATCTCGGCGCGGCGCACCACCGGCAGGCCGCGCTTGCGCGCCTCGTCCAGTTCGGGATTGCCCGGTTTGATCGCGGAGGAGATCACGATGACCTCTGCCCCCTCAAGGTTTCCGGCGCGCTGGCCTTCGAAAATCCGCGCGCCGCGCGCCTCCAGCCGGTCGGTCAGCGGGCTGCGCCGCAGGTCCGAGCCCTGAACGGTATAGCCATGGTTCAGCAGCACCTCGGCAATGCCTGACATGCCGATGCCGCCGATCCCGACAAAATGGATGGGTCCGACATCGCCGGGCAGTTTCGTGGCTGCTGAATTCATCTATGTCTTTCCTTTTTGCGCCGCGTTCGCGGCCAACCATTCCACCATTTCGGCCAGCCGGTCAGTCGCGTCGGGCATTGCGCTGCCCAGCGCAGCGCGTGACATCTGTGCCGCGCCGCCGGGATTGCCGATGATGGTTTCGATCTGCTCGGACAGTGCCTCGTGATTCAGGCGGCTTTCCGGCACGAGGATGGTCGCCCCGGCCTGTTTCAGCGCCTGCGCGTTGGCCGTCTGGTGATCGCCCGTCGCCGCCGCATAGGGGATCAGGATGGACGGACGGCCAATCACCGCAATATCGGCCACCGACGACGCGCCGGCGCGGCTGATGATCAGCTGCGCCTCGCTCATCCTGCGCGGCACGTCGTCAAAAAACTCCTCGACCTCGGCATCAATGCCTTGCTCGGCGTAATATTCCCCGACACGTTGCAGATCCTCGCCGCGCGCCTGATGGGCCACGCGGATATTGCGCAGCACCTCCATCGGCAGGCTGGCAATCGCGGGGGGCACAACATCGCTCAGGATGCGCGCGCCCTGACTGCCGCCAATCACAAGGATCGACATCGGGTAATCGCCCGGTGGAATGTACCCCGCCCCCGCCCGTTCGCGCACCGCGCCGCGCACAGGGTTGCCGATATGATAGCCCTCGACCCCCTCCGGCAGATCCGTCGGCCATATGCCGCACGCCACAGCATCCACACGTTTCGCAAAGATCCGGTTAACGCGGCCCAGAACGCCGTTCTGCTCATGCACCATGCGCGGGCGGCGCAAGGTCCACGCCGCCGACAGCGCCGGGATGCTGGGATACCCGCCAAATCCGATGACAACATCCGGCTTGTCGCGCAGCATGCTCCAGATTGCTGCAATCGTGCCGCCTGCGATCTGAAGCGGCGCCATCACCTTGGCCGCAATGCCGCCGCGCGCGAAAGTGCCGCTGGAGATTTGCGTGATCTCGACGCCCTCGGGAAACGCGCCGGTGTAGCGCGCACCCCGCGCATCCGTGGCAAGTTTGACCCGCCAGCCGCGCGCCAGCATATGCTCGGCCAGCGACTGCGCCGGAAACATATGGCCACCGGTGCCACCAGCCGCCATCAGCAGAAGGGGGGCGCGGCCGGTCATCGGACACGCCCGCGCAAGATATCGCCGATTTCGCCCTGAGGCCGCGACCGGGTGAACGCAAACAGCATCCCCACCGCGATCCCGCCGGCAATCAGCGACGAGCCGCCATAGCTGACAAATGGCAGCGTCATGCCCTTGGCCGGCAACAGCCGCACCGCGACACCCATGTTGATCATCGCCTGCACGCCAAACGCGCAGGCCAGCCCGGTCCCGGCCAGCCGGATGAACGGATCACGCTCGCGCATCAGGCGCATCAGCGACCGCACCACGATGGTGGCATAAAGCGCGATCACGATCAGCACCAAGACCAGGCCATACTCCTCGGCCGCGACGGCGATGATGAAATCGGTATGCGCATCGGGCAGCGACCATTTAACCGTGCCCTCGCCCACGCCGACCCCGAAAAACCCGCCTTCCTGAATGGCGTTGGTGGCAAATCCCAGCTGAGTCGTGGGGTCCACGTCGGGCGACAAAAACCCGTCGATGCGGCGCGCGAAGTGCTGCGAGTTTGAATAGGCGAACGAGCCCGCCAGCACCACCAGCCCCGCCATTGCCGCCAGCAGCAGGATCGGCGCGCCGGCCACGAAATACATCACGCCCCACGCAAACAGAACCAGCGACGCCTGCCCGAAATCAGGCTGAAGCGCCAGAAATGCAACGATAATCAGCGTAAGGATGAAAGACCAGCTCATGCCGGGCGGCCCGCCTACCTCGCGGCTGGCGGCCATCATCCATGCGGCGGCAACGACAAAGCCGGGCTTGAGAAATTCCGATGGCTGCACCGAGGCAAATCCCAGCGAATACCAGCGCACGGCGCCCTTGCCGAAATCCGTGCCCAGAAACGGCAGCATCATCAGCGCCAGCAAGGACAGCAAGAATCCGATGACGGCCAACCGCCGCACCAGCGCCGGCCCCATCATCGACGTCAGCAGCATGGCGATCATCGCCATCCCGCCGAAAAATGTCTGTCTCTGAACATAATGGAACGGCGCGAATCCGTTCTTTTCCGCCAGCGGCGGCGACGCCGCAAACCCCAGCAGCAACCCGATCCCGAACAGGATCAAAACGCAGGAGATCGACCATTTGTCGATCGTCCGCCACCATTTGGGAAGGACCGGCTCGACATCCCGAATGGGAGCCGATCCATAGACCATTTCTGTCATGACACCCGCCGATTTCCGCCTCAGAACATTGCCCCTTTGCGGGGTCTATCGGATCACTCTAGCAGGACATGCGCGGCGAGGAAAGCGTTCTGACACACGCTTGACCACGCGCGCCGCTTCGGGCAGGGCATGGCGGATGCAAGTTGATACGCTGATCCTGGGCGCCGGCGCTGCCGGCATGATGTGCGCTGCGCAATGCGGCGGGCGCACGCTGATCATCGACCACGCCAAGGCGCCGGGCGAAAAGATCCGCATTTCGGGGGGCGGACGCTGCAATTTCACCAATCTCTATACCGCGCCGGATAACTTTCTGTCCGCAAATCCGCATTTCTGCAAATCCGCGCTGGGGCGCTATACTCAGTGGGATTTCATCGCACTGGTCGAAGAGTACCGCATTGCCTGGCACGAAAAGACGCTGGGCCAGCTTTTTTGCGATAATTCAGCCAAGGACATCGTCGCAATGCTGCGCAGCGAAATGGCCCGCGCCGGCGCCGATCTGTGGCTGCATACCAGCCTGTCCGATCTGCGCCATGACGGGACTGACTTTGTTGCGACGCTGGAGGCCCAGGGCGCGCGCCGCAGCGTGACCGCGCGCAATCTTGTGCTGGCGACGGGCGGTAAATCCATCCCCAAGATGGGCGCGACGGGTCTTGCCTATGATGTTGCGCGCCAGTTTGGCCTGACCGTGACCGATACCCGCGCGGGCCTTGTGCCATTCACCTTCCCCGAGGGGCGCTTTGCCGATCTGGCAGGCGTGGCCCTGCCCGTTCGGGCGCAGGCGGGAACCGCCAGCTTTGACGAGGCGATGCTGTTCACCCATCGCGGGCTATCAGGCCCGGCAATGTTGCAAATCTCGTCCTACTGGCAGGACGGCGCGCCCATTACCGTCAATCTGGACCCCCAGGGCACATTGCTCGACACCCTGCGCAATCAGCGCGCGCGCGCGGGCCGCCACAACCTGACGACCGAACTGGCGCGCCACCTGCCCGCCCGGCTGATCGCCGCCCTGCCCGCCCAGACCGGGCTGAGCCTTGCGGGAAATCTGGCGGACCAAAGCGATGCGGCCCTGACGCGACTATGCGGCGCCCTGTCAAACTGGCAACTCACCCCCGGCGGCACCGAAGGCTACCGCACCGCCGAGGTGACCCTGGGCGGGATCGACACCGCGGGCGTCAGCTCGAAAACGATGGAGGCGCGCAGCCTGCCCGGCCTTTACGTCATTGGCGAGGCGCTGGATGTGACGGGCTGGCTGGGCGGCTACAACTTCCAATGGGCCTGGGCCTCCGGCGCTGCCGCAGGCCGCGCGATCAGTGAAAAAACCAACCGCGCCCCCTGACGCGGCCCATGTTTTTTCTTGGTCCAAATACCCAATCAACATAAGATTTTTCTGCGAAAAATCGGATACCGCGCGCTGTCAGTTGTAGGTAGGGTGAAACAATCCGCCGGGGGACAGGGTGAAAATCTCGGCCCCGGTTGCCGTCACGCCGATGGAATGCTCGAACTGCGCCGACAGCGATTTATCGCGCGTGATCGCCGTCCAGTCATCCGCCAGAACCTTGGTTTCGGGACGGCCCAGGTTGATCATCGGCTCGATGGTGAAAAACATGCCCTCTTCCAGCACGGCGCCGGTTCCGGCGCGCCCGAAATGCAGCACGTTGGGCGGCGCATGGAACACGCGGCCCAGACCGTGACCGCAAAAGTCGCGCACCACCGATGTCTGGTGCGCTTCGGCATAGGCCTGAATGGCGTGGCCGATATCGCCGAAGGTATTGCCCGGCTTCACCGCCTCGATCCCGACCATCAGCGCGTCATGGGTGACCTGAATCAACCGCTCGGCATAGGCTTTGGGTTTGCCTGCGACATACATGCGGCTGGTATCGCCGAACCAGCCATCGACGATGACGGTGACGTCGATATTCAGGATGTCGCCGTCCTTGAGGCTGTCATCTGCGCGCGCGTGCGAGTCGTTTTTCCATTTCGGAATTTTGCCGCCGGGAATGCCGTGGCACACGACATGGTTCACGCTGATGCAGCTGGCGTGGCGATAGCCCTTGTAGCCGATCGTGGCGGACGTGGCGCCCGCGTCATTGACCATACCCTCGATCAGCGCATCCAGCGCGGCGGTGGTCTGGCCCACGATGATATGGGGCGCGATGTCATCAAGGATCTGTGCGGCCAGTGCCCCGGCCCGGTGCATGCCCGCGAAATCTGCGGCCTCGTGAATGCGAATTCCGTCGCGCGTGGTGCGTCCGCGATGCTGATCTGTCACGTTTGGCCTCATCCTTGGTGTCTTTGCGCCTCTTTACTGCGCAAATGTGCAAAGGGCCAGAGCGCGGCGATCTTTGCGGGCAGCGCAATTTGAGCATGTCAGGACAGGTGAAAGCGCCTTGGATGGCTCATTCGCAAGGGAGCTGCGGGCCTAATGTGATCTGCGTTTGCGTGATCACAGTTGCGTGCGCCATGATTTCGACGCCTGCGGCGCGCGCATCGTTCAGCGCGGCGGCGTAGGCCGGGTCGATATCTGCGGCGGTTGCAACGCTTGTGCAATCGCTGCGCTGGACCAGATAAAGCAAGACCGCGCGCTGGCCGTTGCGCGCGACCTGCGCCAGTTCGGCCAGATGACGTGCGCCGCGTTCGGTGCGCGTGTCGGGAAATTCGGCCAGCGCGCCCTGCCGGCGCAGCGTGACGGATTTCACTTCGACATAGGCATCCGGGCGCCCGGCGCCTTGCAGCAGGAAATCGATACGGCTTTTGGCGCCGTAGCGTTGCTCGGGCAGGATGCTGTCATATCCCGCAAGCGCCGCGATCCGGCCCGCGCGCAGCGCCGCGCCGACAACGCGATTGGCCGCCGCGGTATCGACGCAGGCATAGTGGCCGCCCGGCAGTTCGACCAGACGCCACGCGTAGTCCAGCTTTTTCTTCGGGTCATCATTTGGCTCGATCCAGACGGGCAGGCCCGGCTCGGCAAGGCCGGTCATGCGGCCGGGATTGGCGCAATGGGCCACCACCTGCCCGCCACCGGGCAGCTGGATATCCGCGAGGAAGCGTTTATATCGCCGGATCAATACGCCGGGCTCAAGAGGGGTTTGAAACCGCATGGGCGCGGCCCTATACCCAAGATGAGGCCCGATCAAGGAGAACACCGATGTCGAACCCTACCGCCGCCATGCTGGTGATCGGCGACGAAATCCTTTCAGGGCGCACGCGCGACAGCAACACCCATCATCTGGCCGGCGTTCTGACCGCCGCCGGTATTGCCTTGGCCGAGGCGCGCGTTGTCAGCGATGACGCCAGCGCGATTGCGGGCGCTGTTCAGGCGCTGAGCGCCGCGCATACGTATGTCTTTACCTCCGGCGGGATCGGCCCGACGCATGACGATATTACCGCAGACGCCGTGGCGCGCGCGTTTGATGCCCCGATTGATGTGCGCGAAGATGCGCGCGCCATCCTTGCCGCGCATTACGAAAAGGCAGGGATTGAACTGAACGCGGCCCGCCTGCGCATGGCGCGCATTCCCGATGGTGCCGCGCTGATCGAAAACCCGGTCAGCGCGGCGCCCGGTTTCATCATCGGCAATGTGCATGTCATGGCCGGCGTGCCCAAGATATTCGAGGCGATGGTTGCCTCTGTCCTGCCGACGCTGACGGGCGGTGCGCCGTTGATGTCGCGCAGCATGGATATCTTTCGCGGCGAGGGCGACATTGCCGGCCCGCTGGGCGAGGTGGCGGCGCGGTATCCGCAGCTTAGCTTTGGGTCCTACCCGTTTCAGCGCAGCGGCGCGCATGGTGCCAATGTGGTGGCGCGCGGTCAGGACGCCGGCGCGCTGGACGCTGCCATGGCCGACCTGGCGGAGCAGTTTGCGTGATGACGCCCGACGCGCGCAGACTGTTCCGCGCGCTGGAGGCGACGTGGCCCGCCCATGCCGCGCACAAGCTGGGGCCATGGCTGCTGCGCGAGGGGCGCGGCGGCGGCAAGCGGGTGTCGGCGGCGTCCGCGCATGCCCCGGCGACGCATGCAGATCTGGCACAGGCAGAGGGCGCGATGGACAGCATGGGGCAACCGCGCTGCTTCATGATCCGGGGCGGCGAGACGGGCCTGGACGCGCTGCTGGCGCAGGCGGGGTATGAGGTGATCGATCCCGTTACGATCTATGCGGCGCCGCTGGATGCGCTGAAGATGGACACGCCCGCCCCGACCGCCAGCTTTCATCTGTGGGAGCCGCTCGCGATCCAGCACGAGATCTGGCACAGCGGCGGGATCGGCCCGGCGCGCATCGACGTGATGTACCGCGCAGGCGGCGCGAAAACGGCGCTGATGGGGCGCCGGGACGGGCATGTCGTCGCCACCGGATTTGCCGCGATAGACGGCGCCACCGCGATGGTGCATGCGCTGGAAGTGCTGCCCGGCTACCGCAGGCAAGGCGTGGCCCGCGCGTTGATGCTGGAGGCGGCGCGATGGGCCATCCCCCTTAGCGCCGCGCATCTGGCCGTCGCCTGCACTGCGACGAACAGCGCCGCGACCGCGCTCTATACATCCATGGGGATGCGCAGCGCCTGCCGCTATCATTACCGGCAGCAGCCTGCATCGGGCGCGCGCGCATGACCGCGCTGGTGCGATCCCCGGCGCTGATCGCCGCCGTGCTGGCCACCTTTGCCGCGCCATTGGCGGCGCAGGAGCTGGCCCTGCCCGCCAATGCCATGCTGATGCGCGAGGCGGTCGATGACAGCGGCGGTCATGCCGTGCCGACAGGCCCGTGGTCGGAGGGCACCGTGCCGACGCAGGCCGCGCAGGGCCGCGTGACACGGCAGGCGTGGCGCATTGCAGGCGCGCCTGTCGCCACCCCGCAGCTGACCGATACGCTGGCGGCGCAGCTGGACGCGGCGGGATACAGTCCAATCTATCGCTGCGCGTCGGCGGTCTGCGGGGGGTTCGACTTCCGCTTTGCCCTGACCGTGCTGCCACCGCCCGAGATGTTCGTCGATCTGTTCGACTATCATTACCTGTCGGCGCGCAAACCATCGGGCGACCAGGATGCCTATGTCACGCTGCTGGTCAGCCGGTCCGGAACCGATACCTATGTGCAGATCACCCGGATCAGCCCCGGCACGGTCGCGAACCGGCCCCCCGCCGCAGCGCCGCCGGGCGCGGCCCCTGTGCCGTCCGCGCCCTTGGTCCAGGCCCTGACGCAGCGCGGTCATGCGGTGCTGCCCGATCTGGATTTTGCCACCGGCGCCGATACGCTTGGCCCCGGTCCGTTCACATCGCTCACTGCGCTGGCGTCATTCCTGAAGGCAGGCAGCGACAGGCGCATTGCGCTGGTCGGGCATACCGACACGGTCGGCGGGCTGGCGCCCAATCTGGCCCTGTCGCGGCGCCGGGCGCAGGCGGTGATGCAACGCCTGATTGACGCGCATGGCGTCGCGCCCGCACAGCTGGAGGCCGATGGCATTGCGTACCTCTCGCCCACCGCACCCAACACCACAGACGCCGGGCGCGAAGCGAACCGCCGGGTCGAGGCGGTCCTGCTGAGCGGCGGCTGAGCCACGCGCCCAGCCGCGCACAACCCTAGACGTGCATTGCGCAGCCATGCGCGGCGCAGGCCGCTGCGATGTGACCCGCCGCCATTGGCGTACGCCGTTTGGGCAGGTAGCTATGGATCGGGCGCCCCCGGCCTGCGGCATAGTCCATGCCCACCCCTGCCCAATCGACAGCGGCCCAGGCGGCCCAATCCTCGCCCGCCCAATCGCCAGCCCAATCGCCCGCTGGCCGGACCTGCGCGGCGGGCTGCTGCCCCTGCCATGCCCAGACGCCGGCATCCGGCGCCGCATCTGCCATCGCCGGGGGGTGCATCGGCGCGGCCTCGCTATAGTCGACATCGCGCCGCCCTTCGGTAAACGCCTCCAGCGTCTGGTCCCAGCGGGTGCCCTTGATCGTCAGCCCCAAGGAACGCGCAACCGGGTCATATTCCGCCGTAAACAGCGTTCCGAAGCCCTGCGCATAGCGGTCCTGAAGCAGTGGTTTCGTCAAAAACTGCGCGTTCAGCGTGCGCGGCGTGGCCTGCATCCGGTCCAGATGCGCGTGCCGCGCGTGGGTCAGGGTAAAGCCGGGGTTGCTGGCCTGCTCCGGCCCGCTTTGGTGGTTGGTGGCGATGGCGCGCGGGGTGATGCGAATGCCGCCGCCGGGCAGAACCTCGACACCCTTGGTGGCGCCAGACGCATCTGCCAGAACCAGATTATAGGCCATATGCGACGGCACGCGGCGCAGCGCGGCCAGCGCCTCGTCCACCGTATCGCACGTCTCCAGCAGGTAACGGATGATGGTGGTGATGCCAAAGCCGATGCCGGTTTCCGGGCGCCCGCCATAGGCAATGGCCACGGCCAGCCCGGCCTCGTTCACGCCATCCGACAGCCCCCAGAGGAATTCGGACATGCCCATCACGGCGCGCCCGCACCATTCGCTGCGCAGCAGCATCCCCTCGTTCAGCTCGGGCGCCAGATCGTAGTTGCGCACCAGCCGCACGTCGCCGCCCTGTGCCACAGCGGCCAGCGAACAGCCGCCCAGATAGGCCGGCGGGCACCATGTGGACAGGAACCGCGCGGCCCGGTCCGACCCGCCCGCAAGCGCGGTCAGGCGGGCATATGTCGGCACCAGTTCGGGCATGTAGCGGCGCAGCGCATCCTTGCACTCGGCCAGCGACGGGCCGTCATCGCCGCCCTTGGCGATGAACCATCCGCGGTAATCGGGCCAGCAGCGGCGCCAGCGGGCGGCCCATTTCGGGCCGGGCATGACTTCGGAGATCGCATCGAATTGCAGGGTCAGATCGGTCATCTCAAAGGTCCTTTTCATTCAGGAAAAAACGTATCATTTCGGCGCTGGCATCGGGGCCGACGGGGTCGGTATGGCTGCCGCCCGCCTGTCCGCCGGACCACGCGTGGCCCAGCCCGTCTATCGCCCAATGCTCCAGCCGCGCGGGCGCGCCGGCAGGTCCCGCAATGCGGCGGCTGTAGCTGCGCCCGGCCCTGGCGCCGGTGATTTCTGTATCCAGCCAAGGGCCATCCGCCACCACTTGTGCGGCGATCTGCGCGCCGTTTGCGGGGTTGACGATGGTGTCATTTGTGCCGTGAAACACGATGCTGCGTGCAGGCATTGCACCATGCGCCACCGCCGCATTGCCCGATGCCATGGCGGCCAACGCCGACGGCAGATCCCGCGCCGCGCCCAGTGGCAGGCCGGAATGGGCGCCCACAGCGGCGAAGACATCGCCGTAAACCGCGCCCAGAATGACCGCCATTGCCGCCCCCGCAGACATTCCGGCGACAAAGCTGCGATCGGCCGGCACGCCGAATTCGTCCATCGCGCTGCGCGCCATTCCGGCCAGTATTTCAGGCTCCCCGCGCCCGCGCCGTTGATCGCCGGGGTTGAACCAGTTCCAGCACGATTGCGCGTTGTCGCCGCGCGCCTGATGCGGGTAGATCACGATCAGCCCGCGCGCCTCGGCCAGGGCATTCATGCCGGTGCCGATGGCAAAATCCTCGGGCGTCTGCGTGCAGCCGTGCAGCATCATCACGCTGCCGTTTGCGCGATCCGTCACGCTGGACGGCACATACATGCGGTAGCTGCGCGATCCGGTGATGCCGGTATGCGTGCCGCTGCGAAACGCGGCCCCCACCGGGATCTGCACCGCAGGCGCAGCGCTGCCCCCCATGGACAGAGTCAGCCCGGCCAGCAGCCCGGTGGCATCGGGCAAACCATTGGTGCCGGTCTGTATCGGGGACGTTATCCCGTGCTGGGCCAGCGTGCGCTGCACCAGATCGTTGGCGGCGGCAAAACGCACGGCGCGTGCGTCACCGGTCGCCGGGCGCAGTGCGCCGACGTTGAATTTTCTCATGTTTTCAGTCCTTTTGAGGCGGAAGACGCTAGAGGATGCGCCCGGCCAGTGCCTTTTTAATCTCCGGACTGGCCTGCAAGGCGCCCAGAACAGTGATGGAGCCAATCGTTGCCAATGCCAGCTCGGGCGTCACGTCGGGCGCGATGCGGGCAAGGCCCACCACCTTGACATGCAGCACCTCGCCCGCGCGCTGAAGCGCATCCAGATCGGCGGCGGTATAGTCGCGCAGGCCCAGCTCCATCGTGTGGCGCTCAATGGTTTTGCTGACCACCTCGACATGGCTGTCCAGCTGGTTACGAATCGCGGTGCGGATGAAATCGCTGCGGTTGGAGTAGAACCCCTCCTGCACCAGCAGATCGATCCGGCCCAGATCCACATAGCCAAGGTTGATCGTGATTTTCTCGCTGTCGGGGGTTTTGTCCCGCAGCTGCCTGACATTGCTCATCATCAATTCTCCATCTGTATGGATGGTATATGGATGTATTATAGCTGATGCCAAGGGTGCCGTAGGGTAAACCGCATGATGTGAGCGCAAAACCGGCGCGATCGGCGCATCCTGCGCAGGGCCGTTCTGGCAGGCATCGCGGGCGCGGACCGCGCGTCACGCAGACAGGCTTCATTGTCGTGCAATCCGGCCCGGCGCTATTTCCGCCGATAGCAGGTGGTCCTGCCACAGCGTTTGCCCGCTGTCGAAATACCCGGCGCCCCATGTCCCTACCGGTCCGCGATCAACGCGGTCCAGTCGCTGGCGGACGTCCCTGCTGCCGAACGCGCGACCCTGGGCGGGGCGCGCAAGAGTGGCTGGACGCTGCCGGGTCTGGCGCGCGGACCCAGCGCGGACCGTCCCCACGTGATACGCGCACCTGAACAGCAGCGGGGCGGCGGGATGAACCGCCGCCCCGCGTTCAAATCAATCGGCCAGCTTGACCACACGCTTGCCGAAATTTTCGCCCTTCAGCATTCCGATGAATGCGGCGGGTGCGTTCTCCAGCCCCTCGATCATGTCCTCGCGGTATTTGACCTTGCCCTCTTTGACCCATGACTGCATCTGACCGGCAAATTCACCATATAGATGACCGAAATCATCGAACACGATGAAGCCGCGCATCGTCATCCGCTTGCGAAGGATCGTCCCCAGCAACAGGTTCAGACGGTCCGGCCCGTCCGGCAGGGATGTGGCATTGTATTGCGACACCAGTCCGCACACCGGAATCCGCGCCGAGGTGTTCAGCAGCGGCATCACCGCATCGAACACCTTGCCGCCGACGTTTTCAAAATAGATGTCGATCCCGTCCGGTGCAGCCTGCTTCAGCGCATCCTCAAACCCGTCTGCCTTGTGGTCGATGCAAGCGTCAAAGCCGAGGTTATCCACCACATGCGTGCATTTCTCAGGCCCGCCGGCAATGCCGACAACGCGGCAGCCCATGATCTTGCCGATCTGGCCCACGGTGGCGCCCACCGGTCCGCTGGCGGCGGCAACAACCAGCGTCTCGCCCTTCTGCGGCTGGCCGATCTGGGTCAGCCCGGCCCATGCCGTCAAGCCGGGCATTCCCAGGACACCCAACGCCCAGGACGGGTTTTCCGGCGATTTACCCAGATTGATCACCCCCTTCCCATCCGACAGCGCATAATCCTGCCAGCCGCCAAAGGCCGACACCCAGTCGCCCGCCTCGAACCCGTCCACGTCCGACGTGACCACCTGCGATACCGTGCCGCCCACCATCACATCGCCGATTTCTACCGGATTGGCATAGGATGGCGCGTCGCTCATCCGGCCGCGCATGTAGGGGTCCAGCGACAGATAGATGTTGCGCAGCAGCATCTGGCCCTTGCCCGGCTCGGGGCGGTCCGTCGTCTCCAGCTTGAGAGTGTTCTCATCCGGCGCGCCCTTGGGGCGTTCGGCCAGAGTGAGCTTGCGGTTTTTGGTGTCCGATTGTGACATGCTCGGTGCCTTTCCAACGTTCGGGGTGAATTGCCTGCGCGCGGCAGGGCGCCACCCATCAGGTGGGGACGGGGCGCCTGACATCAACGCCCCCGGCGGCAAGCCGTTCCACCCACGCGGTAAGGCGCGCGCTACAGCGCCAGTGCGGTCTTGCGCCCCTCGTAAATGGCAAAGGCGGCGTTGCGCGGCGCGCTGGCGTCGCCGATCACCTGCGCAAGGATGCCTCTCTGCGCCAGATCATCGCGCAGGCCCATATCGGCCATGTTTGTCGTCGCCATCACCAGCGCATCGGCGGCGATATGTTCGGTCTGGCCGGTCAATAGTGACAGCACCTCGGCGCCCTGCCCGGTCCATTCGGCTATGGCGCTGTCGGTGATAAACTGCGCACCCTTTTGCGCCAGCGCCCGGCGCAGCGGCAGGTCGGTGGCCGAGCGTTGCAGCTCCTTGCCGACCAGCGCATCGGGCGTGACCAGCGTCACCTGATGGCCGTCCTCGGCCAGCCGCCATGCCGTGCCGCAGCCGCGCCAGTTGCCACCCTCGTCCAGCACGATCACGCGCGGGCCAAGCCGCGCGGCGCGCATCATCACATCCTCGGCGGAATACACGTTGCTCGCGTCCAGCCCCGGCAGGGTGGCAAAATGCGGCAGCGCGCGCTGGAAACCGGTTTCGGCCGGCAGCGATCCGGTGGCAAGGATCACATGATCCGCGCCGAAGGCGGCGATATCATCCGCATCCATATAGCTGTTGTAGCGCAGCTCGGCGCCCAGCTGGTCCAGCTGGCGCTGATACCAGCCGATCAGGTCGGTGATCTGCCCCCGGCGCGGCTGCAAACCGGCAAGGCGGAACTGCCCGCCAATCTCCGGCCCTGCCTCGGCCAGCGTCACGCGGTGGCCGCGCTCGGCCGCCGCGCGCGCGGCCTCCAGCCCGGCAGGACCGCCGCCGACGACCAGCACCGAGCCGGGCGCGTCGCTGGCGGTGAAGCGGTCGCCGCCCCAGAGGTATTCGTGCCCCGCCGACGGGTTGATCAGGCAGGAAATGTAATAGTCACGGCTGCGCCGGCCCCAGCATTGCTGATTGCACGAAATGCAGCCGCGCACATCGTCGGCGCGTCCTGCTTCCGTCTTGGCCACCAGATGCGGATCGGCGATCTGCCCGCGCACGATGGACACCAGATCGGCCTCCCCCGCGCCCAGCACGGTATTGGCGTTTTCCGGCGTGCGGATGTGGCTTTCGGCTGTAACCAGCGCGTTTTTCACCACGCCCTTGAGCAGCGCCGCCAGATCGACGCCCAGTTTCTCGCCATACACGAAGGCCGGTATGATCTTGTAGAAATCGAAATACCCGCCCGAGCCGCAGGTGACGTAATCCATCAGCCCCTCGGCATCGTGCAGCGCGACGATCTCGGCGGTTTCCTCGCGGCTGAGCGCGACCTTCACATCAGGCTCGTCATTGACGGCAAGGCCGATGATGAAATCGTTCCCGCAGGCCGCGCGGATACGGCGCATGACCTCGCGCGAGGCGCGGGTGCGATTTTCCAGTGAGCCGCCCCACTGGTCGGTGCGCTGGTTGGAAAACGGCGTCCAGAACTGGTCCAGCAGACCATTATAGGCTGCCCAAACCTCGACCCCGTCAAAGCCCGCCTTTTGGCTGCGGATCGCGGCCTGAACGAAGCCGTCGATGGTTTCCTCGATCTCGGCCTCGCTCATCTGGTGGCTGCCATCGCTGTCGTGATAGCTGGGCCCGCCCGAAGGCGACCAATGCGCGTGCCATGAATTGTCGCCGTCGCCATGCGCGCCAATGTGGTAAAGCTGCTGGATCATCACGGCGCCATGCGCCTGACATGCCTCGGTCAGTTTGCGGAAATGCGGGATGACGTCATCCGTTCCGGGCCGGAAATTGCCGCGCGTCAGAACGGCGGCGGGATGGACCGGAACCGGCTCGACCACGATCATGGCGGCGCCGCCGCGCGCGCGCTCCTCGTAATAGCCGATATGCTGCGCGCCGGGCAGGCCAGCTTCGGCCATGTTGGTGGTATGCGCGCCGAAAACAACGCGGTTTTTCAGCGTCTTGTGGCGCAGTTGCACCGGCTTAAAGATATGCGGATGGCTCATTTATCGCGCTCCAGTCTGTCCAGCCCTGTGGCCAGCGCCGCGTTCATGCCGGCCCTGTCCATGTGATTGCGCAGCCGCTGGTTATACCCGCCCGGCGTGTCCAGCGCGGCAAGCAATGTGGCGCAATCCGACCCCATCAGGCTGGAGCCGACCAGCGCGCGCAGGAATGCCTCGCCCTGCGCATGGTCCTCTATCCGCGCGCCCAGCCAGTCGGCGGCGTCCGCGACCATGCGGATGCTGGGCGACAGCACCGCCTGCGCGCAGTTATAGGCCGCCAGTTCGCCCTCCGATTTCAGGGCAAAGATCGTGTTGCGCGCGCCGAAAAGCTCTTGCAACAGGTCCGTGTCGCCATAACCCAAGGCAGGCGAGCCGCCCTGCGCGATGCCGGGAAAGGGGATCATCACCGCCGCCGCGCGGGCCGGGCGGGCCATCTGAGCGACGCGTTCCAGCGGGCAATCGGCCATCAGCGAGATCACGCGCTGATCGCTGCGAAACGTCAGCGGGTCGAGGATCTCCGCCGCCGCATTCGCCATCAGGCCGAGGAAGATCACGTCGCTGCGATCCAGCACCGCCTGATTATCATGCACGGTGACATTTTCATGGTCCTCGGACAGCCGCGCGGACTGCACCGCGCTGCGCCGCGACACCGCAATATGATGCCCGTCCCCCGCGATCCCCTCCACCACCGCCGAGGCGATGGTGCCGGTGCCGATGACCCCGATGCGCATGTCAGATATCCTTGAGCAGCCGCAGCGCGTCATAGATCGCCGCATGGGTGTTGCGCGCCGAGACGGCATCGCCGATGCGGAACAGCTGGAACTGGCCCTCGGGGTTGCGCACAACCTGCTGAGGCCGCCCGTCGATCAGCGCCTCATGGTCCAGCGCGCCGCCGTTGGAGGACTGCTCGCGCAGCTCGAAATAGAGATCATCCAGCGGCAGGGTGCCATAGTTGACGACCACCTGATCATACTGCGCCTCTTCCTTCAGATCGCTGTAATCGGTGCCGATCGTCGCGGTCAGCTTGTTACCGTCCCGCGCCACGCCCAGAAGGCGGCGGGTGACGGTGAACGTCACGCCCTTGCCCTGAAGGCTGCGCATATAGGGAACCAGGTTCATCGCCATGATGTCGGGGGCAAAGACGCGGTCGGGGGTCATCACCTCGACCGTCGCGCCGGCCTCCACCGCCATTTCGGCGGCCTGCAAGGCGGGGTGATCGCCGCTCTCGTCATAGATCAGGATATTTTCGGCGGGCTTCACATCGCCTGAAATGATGTCCCACGCGGTGACGACATGCGGCTCTTCGCGGCCCTTTTCGAACAGTTCGGTGTTGGGCAGCCCGCCGGTGGCGATGATGACGACATCGGGTTTCAGCGCAGTGACGTCATCCGCCTCGGCGAAGGTGTTAAAGTGAAAGGTCACGTCGCGCGCGGCGCATTGCGCCATGCGCCAGTCGATGATGCCGATCATCTCGCGGCGGCGCTTGCTTTGCGCCGTCAGGCGGATCTGGCCGCCGGGGTCGGCGGCGGCCTCGAACACGGTCACGTCATGGCCGCGCTCGGCGGCAACGCGCGCGGCTTCAAGGCCGCCGGGGCCGGCGCCGACAATCACCACCTTTTTGCGCGTCTCGGCGGGCGGGATGTCATGCGGCATCGTCAGCTCGCGGCCCGTGGCGGCGTTGTGGATGCAGAGCGCATCGCCCGCCTGATAGATCCGGTCAAGGCAGAAGGTGGCGCCGACGCAGGGGCGGATATCCTCCTCGCGGCCTTCGATGATTTTGCGCACGATATGCGGGTCGGCCATATGCGCGCGGGTCATCCCGACCATATCCAGCAGGCCATCGGCAACCGCATGGCGCGCGGTCGCCACATCGGGAATACGGGCGGCGTGGAAGGTGGGCATGCCGGTCGCCTTGCGGACCTCGCCCGCGAAATCCAAGTGCGGCGCGCTGGCCATGCCCTGCACCGGAATCACGTCGGTCATGGCCGGATCGGTATGGATGCGGCCCCGGATCACGTTGAGGAAGTCGACCAGCCCGGATTTGGCGAGGCGCTTGGAAATCTCGATGCCCTCGGCGGCGTCGATGCCGCCGGTCTGCACCTCGTCGGCGGTATAACGGATGCCGAGGATGAAATCCTCGCCCACACGGCTGCGGATCGCGCTCAGGACATCCATCGGAAACCGCAGGCGATTTTCCAGCGTATCGGCACCATATGGCCCGGTCAGATCGTTGGTCAGCGGCGACCAGAGCTGGTCGAGCAGGTGGCCGTAGGCCTGAATTTCGATCCCGTCCATGCCGCCGGCCTTCATCCGTTCGGCGGCATCGGCGAAATCGTTGATGATCCGCTCGATATCCCAATCCTCCAGCAGCTTGGGAAAGGCGCGGTGCGCAGGCTCGCGGTGCTTGGTGGAGGATACCGAGGGCAGCCAGTCACCCTTGTTCCAGTTGGTGCGGCGGCCCAGATGGGTCAGTTGGATCATCACGGCGCAGCCATGTTCATGGCAGCCATCTGTCAGCTTCTGGATCCATGGCACCACCTCGTCGCGGTAGGCCAGCACGTTGTTGAAGACCGGCGGGCTGTCCTTGGATACGGCAGCCGACCCGGCGGTCATGGCCAGGGCGACGCCCGCCTTTGCCCGCTCGGCGTGGTAGGCGGCATAGCGCTCTTTCGGCATGCCATCCTCGGGATAGGCAGGCTCGTGGCTGGTGGTCATGATGCGGTTTTTCAGCGTCAGATGCTTCAGCTGATAGGGCTGCAAGAGCGGGTCTTTGGTCATGTGGTGTCCTTAATACCAAGCGTCCGGCATCGACGCCTTGCGCCGAGCCATGAAATCCTGAAGCGCCGCATCAATGCCGGGGTCCAGCGGCGGCGCCTCGTAGCTGTTCAGCTGTGCCTTCCAGCGGGTATTGGCGCGGGTGGCGGCGTCAATGCCGCCCTGCTCGTCCCACGTCTCCCACGGCTGGTTGTCGTCCAGCGCGCTGTCGTAATAGGCGCTCTGGTAGTGGCGCAGGGTGTGGGCGGTGGAGAACAGATGCTCGCCCGGCCCCTTTTCGGCCAGCGCCTCGAAGGCCAGCGTGTCGTCATCGACCGGCAGACCGCGCGTGTAGGCGTGCAGCATGCCGCAAAGGTCGGTGTCCATCATGAATTTCTCGTAGGACATCGACAAAAGCCCGTCGAGGAAACCGGCCGAATGCAGGATATAGTTGGCGCCGCATTGCACCGCCGACATCATCGACATTATGCCCTGCTGCATCGCCTGCGCATCGGGCAGTTTGGATGTGCTGAAATTGCCCGCGCAGCGCAGCGGCAGGTTTGCCCGGCGCGCCAGTTGCCCCATCACCAGCGATCCCAGCGCAGGCTCCGGCGTGCCGAAGGTGGGCGAGCCGGACCGTAGCGACATCGACGACAGGAACGAGCCCAGCACCGCAGGCGCGCCGGGGCGCACCAGCTGCGTCAGCGCGCAGGAGGTCATGCTTTCGGCCAGGCACTGCGCCACCGATCCGGCCATGGTCAGCGGAGATACCGCGCCGCCCAAGAGGAACGGCAGGTGGATCGAGCCTTGGTTCGCGCCCGCATAGGCGCGGATGCCCTGCGTTGTGACGCCGTCCAGAACCAGCGGCGATGTGGTGTTGAAGTTTCCCATGATGACGCAGTTCTGATCGACGAAATCCGCGCCGAACAGGATGCGGCACATCTCGATGCTGTCCTCGGCCCGCTCGGGCGCGGTGATCGAGCCCAGAAAGGCGCGGTCGGAATAGCGGATGTGGGAATAGACCATGTCCAGATGGCGCTTGTTCACGGCGATATCGGTCGGCTCGCAGATGGTGCCGCCGGAATGGTGCAGCCATGGGCTGGACTGCGCGAGCTTCACGAAATTGCGGAAATCCGTGATCGTGCCGTAGCGGCGCCCCTTGTCCAGATCCATCACGAAAGGGGAGCCGTAGGCGGGCGCCAGCACCACCGCATCACCGCCGATCTCGACATTGCGGGCCGGGTTGCGCGCGGCCTGAGTAAAACGTGCGGGGGCGGTTTTCAGGATCTCGCGGATCATGCCGGGCGCGAATTTGATGTTCCAGGCATCGCCGCCCAGATCGGTCACCTCGCCGCCTGCCTCGCGGAACAGGCGCACGGTTTCGGGGTCTTCGCGGAATTCGATGCCGATTTCGGCCAGGATACGGTCGGCGGTCTGCTCGATCCGTTGCAACGCCTCCTCGCCCAGCAGATCATAAGTGGGGATGCCGCGCGTAATGAACGGCACCTCCAGATGCGGGTTCTGCCCCGGAGCGCCACTGCGGGCCTCGCGCGGGCGGCGGCGTGGTTTGCGTGTCTCGTCGCTGGCTTGCATCTGGAAGTCCTCCCCGACTCAGATCCGATTCAGGCGTGCTGACACAAGTGTCATGCGAATTGACATACCTGTCAATAAATACCATTTTCATTCCATGAACCAGATTGCCCCAGATCCGCCCCGCGCCCCACGTGATGCCTGGCTCAAGGTCGCTTATGACGTTCTGACCGAAGACGGGGTCGAGGCGGTCAAAATCATGCCGCTGGCCAAGCGTCTGGGCGTCACGCGCAGCGGATTCTACTGGTACTTCGCCGACCGCGAGGCGCTGCTGGAGGCGATGATCGCCCATTGGGAGGACAAGAACACCGGCAACCTGATCGCCCGCTGCGAGGCCTATGCCGAGTCGATCTGCGAGGCGGTGCTGAACCTGTTTGATTGCTGGCTGGATGATGCGCTGTTTGACGGGCGGCTGGATCTGGCCATTCGCAACTGGGCGCGCAACGATGCCGGTCTGGCGGCGCGTCTGGCGCAGGCCGACGCGCGCCGCAAGGCCGCGATGCAGGCGATGTTCCTGCGCTTTGACTATGCCGCGGAGGAGGCCGAGGTCCGGACCATGACGATGATCTACACCCAGATCGGATATCTTTCGATGCAGGTGAATGAGGATCGCGCCCTGCGTATGGCGCGGATGCGCGCCTATATCGAGGTGTTTACCGGCCGCACACCGACGCCGTCCGAACTGGACCGTTTCATGGCGCGGCACAACATGACCCTGCCCTGTGGCGAGGGTGATAGCATGGCCGCGTCGGCCTGATCCGCAGGCGGGCTAGACAGCCACCGCATCCGGCGGCCAGCCATATCCGCCGGCCTGACTGTCTGGCGCACTGACCTCGCCCCGGCCCGGCCCTGTCGCAAGGGTCCGTGATCCGCTGGAGGAAAACTCGACCAGCCGGGTGCGCGGCTCCACCGCCCCCAGTTGCCATGCGTCCGCGCTGCCATCCATCCAGCTAAGCGAGATTGACCCCGCACGGGGCCGGTACGCGGCTGTATAAACAGTGCCGAACCCACGCGAATAGCGCGTGCTGGCCAGCGGCGCAGTCAAAAACTCGGCCGCCAGCCGGGGCGCCGATATGCCCGGATCTTCAAGCAACGTCGCCAAATGGTCCGAACGCCCCTGCGTGTTGGAAAACCGGCCGTGGCGCGGCCATTCCACCCCGATCTGATGGTTTGTCGCATAGGGCGTGCGCGTGACGATGGTGGGCCGGTCGGGCGCCAGATAGACGGTGGCGAAATCGCCCGCCGCATCGACCACCGTGACGTTATAGGACATATGCGACGGCACCGCGCGCAACGCCTCGACCGCCTGCTGCACGTCGACGCACATCTCCAGAACATAGCGTACGATCAAGGGGATACCGAAACCCGGCGCGCATACGGTGCGCCCGCCGAATGTCAGCGATACGGCAAGGCCCGCATCATTCATGCCATCGGCCAACCCGACGATGCCATCCACCATTCCCGCCACGCGGCGCCCGCGCCACGCGGTCGAAAACAAGGTGGATTCGTTCAACTGCGGATCCAGATCATAGTTGCGGATCAAGAACGGACCATCCGCATCAATCAAGACCGCCTGCGAGCAATTCACCAGATAGCGCGGCGGCGACCAGAAGCTGAGGAACAGCGCCGCGTCATCATCGGCGCCGCAGACATCCACCCAGTTGTCCCACAGCGCCTCGAATTCCGGCATATGACGGCGCAGCGCCAGCCGCGCATCGCGCAGGTCCGTTGTGCGCGCCGTGCGCCGCTTGTCCAGCCAACGTGACCAGCCCGGCCAGCCGCGATTGAAGACCTGAGCGAGCGCATCCGACGGCTTGTCTTCGGCAAGGCTGGTGAAGTTGAGTTGCATGATGTGTCCGTATATATCCGGAGTCAGATATGTGCGCGTCGCACAAAGCCCTCCTTACCAGAAATGCGGCGGAGAACACCATAAGCCATGATGTAACGATATTGACATTGAGCGTTACATTGTCAACATCGGTGTCATGCTGCCATCCCCTATTCCAGCCGGCACGATACGCCAAGTCGATATTCCCGGCATGGTCGCGGCGTACCGCATCACCCAATATCCCTGCATTGTCCGGGTACGGCGCACCGTACAGGGCGGCGGTTTTGGCGATCAGGACCGCAATCCATTTACCTGGACGGTGTTTTTTCTGGTCGATGGCGTCTGGATGTCACTGGAAAGCGCGCGGGGCATGCGCCGCGAATGGGGCAGCCTGGACAAGCTGGAGGTCTGGCTGCGCGGTCAGGGATTCGCATTTTTCTGGGTCCGGAACGACATTGACGCCATCGGGGTGCCAAACGGGGAGCCTGAATGACCCCCCGTTTGCGCTGTTTCTAGAACCATTTACCGGCTGTCATATCGGCCGGCATCGCAACCTCGGTCTTGGGCGTCAGCGGGACGGTCTTGAACTGGCCCTTGATCGCGCTGTTCCACTGCTTGGCCCGCTCCAGCAGCTCGCGCTCGTCCGATTGCATCCGGCCGCGCGCCAGAACACAGCCCAGATCGGCACCGTGATAGCAATATTCGCCAACGCCATAGACGCGCAGGTAAAACGCCTCATGCTCGTCCCCCAGCGCGTTGATGTTGTGGCCCGCGCGCACGAATGAGATCGCACCATCGTCATCCATGCTCCAGATGCCCGAGCGCGGCGCCTGCGTGATCAGCTCCACCTTGTCCTCGGTCTGCTTCAAAATCAACTGAGTCCAGTAATCGTAATGATTCCAGCGACTTTGCACTTCTTCGATGTTGATCTCATAGTCGACATCCATGAATTCCAGCAGATGGAACAGGAACATCGGGCAGCCGCCATAGGTGGAGGTGATGAGGTTCGTTGGCGGGGAGGCACCCGAAACGCGCGGGTTAATCTCGCCCAGATACACCTCGTTCGTGTCGGTATCGAGCAGGAAGTCGGTGCAGAAAACACCCTTGTAGCCCTCGATATACAACTGATCGCCCAGCTTGCGCGCCATTTCGCGCACCTTGTCCGGCACGCCGTCCGGCAGGATGGCGGGGGATACATCATTGCCGCACCAGCCGCCTTTATAGGGGGTAATTTCCTCGAACCCGGTGATGTCCGTCATCACCGGCCCCACCAGCGTGCCGTGGCGCGTGGCGCAGCCCTCGATCGTGCCGGGCAGATGGTTCAGGCGCTTCATCACCTTCAGTTCTTCGCCGACGATCTTGGAGGCGAACTTGTCCCAATCGGCTTTGGATTTAATGAAAAACGTGGTGCGCCCGCTGTCGCCGTAAGGGGTCTGAACCACCAGGTCCTTGCCCAGCTTGGCGCCGGTCGCCAGCTTGGTCAGTTGCGCATAGGTTTCGGCGCGGCCCATGACGTTTGGCGCGCTGTCAACGCCGGCCTCGTTGCCGATGCGGGTCGTCTCGATCTTGCTGTCCAGCCGGTGGCGCAGCTCATTCGAGGGCAGCGCAATCTTCAGGCCGATTTCCTCGCACAGCTCTTCGGTTTTTTCGTCGAACATCACGAACACCGCCAGCCCCGGATCGCGCTGCTTTACCCGGTCGCGGAATTCGGGGTGATCCACCAGATAATTGCCGACATCCTCCATCGACTGGAATACAGGTGCGCCGATCTGGGTGGGTTTGAACACGCGCGGATGCTCGCCGTCGAACACGTCGAAATAGTTGACGAATTCCAGCCCGCCAACCCATTGGTCCAGCCCCATCAGGTTGAACGGCGTCGGCATGATCACGTAAATCGGCGTCTTGTTGCGGCGCAGATAGCGGTAGATTTCGGTCAACCCGTTCAGTTTTTCGCGGGCCTGCTCCGATTCCCGCTGAGGTTTCGCGGCCTTCTTCGGCTCTTTTGGCTTTGCTGGTTTTTTGGCCATGTCTGGCTGTCTCCCGTTGGTGTGTGCCTGTTCATCCAGGCTACTTCTATGTGGATGTTGAACGGTGCTGTCGCTTGTGCCAAGCTTTGATTCAAGTTTCTGCCTGGCCAAAGCGACAGAATCCCTTGCCCATCGCCACACCACTTTAAGGCTAGTTGTTTTCAAATGTCCCGTCACTTTGCGAATATTGCGTAAAATCGCCCTTTTGCGATACTTTCCCCGCCCTTACGTCCTGTTTCTAACATTATCATTGCCGGCAGTATAGTCCATGATGTAGGCTTCCTGTCCAAGCCCCGTCGAAAGGGGCGCAAAAAAGGGGCCGCCGACACAGATTCGGCAGAGTTCCCTGATCAAGGGTGCCACCGCGCCCAACCCGGAGGAGATACTACATGAGTTTCAGCCTATTCACCCGCCGCGCCGCCATTGCCGCCGTGTCGGGCGCCGTTGCGTTGACGGCCATTTCAACAGCGGCTAGCGCAGACACCACGCGTTTGCGGTTCCACACCTATTTCGGAACTGAAATCGACCACGTCATCAAGAAATTCCGCGACACGGTCAAGGAACAGTCCGGCGGCGATCTGCGCGTGTCGGTGTTTCACGGCGGCGAATTGGTGGCCAGCGACCAACTGCTGGAGGCCGCGTCCAAAGGCTCCATCGATATCGCGCATGGCGTGGGCAGCTACTGGTCCGGTCAGGTCGATATCGGCAGCATCGAAGCGGGCCTTCCCGGCGGCTGGACCAGCATGGAAGAGGCCGAGGCGTTCTTTGCGCAGGACGCGGTCGATGAAATCCTGAACGAGGCCTACGAGGAGGCCGGCGTCGTCTTTATCCAGAAGGGTTGGGGCCATGATTATGACCTGCTGACCAAAGAGCCGGTATCGTCGCTGGAAGACCTGAAAAGCCGCAAGATCCGCGCCACCGCGCAGATCGGCAAGGTTCTGGGCGCGCTGGACATTCCCACCGTTTATCTGCCCGCGGGCGAGCTGTATATCGGCCTGTCAACCGGCGTGATCGACGGCGCAATTTACGGCGGCCCGGTCGAGTACGAGCAGCTGAAGCTGAACGAGACGGCGTCGCATTACACGCGCCTGAACATGCTGATGCCCGGCTGGACCGACACCTATGTGGCCAACCCGGACACATGGAATGCCCTGTCGGACGAGCACAGGAAGATCATGGAAGACGCGATCGCCCAATACGCGATTGACCTCAACACATGGCTGGCCGAAGGCAACAAATCGGTCGAGGAAAAGGGCGGCGTCTTTACCTTTGCCACCCTGCCCGAAGAAGACTCCAAGCAGCTGACAGTCGCCGCGCAGGAAGTCTGGCAGGAAGAAGCCGACCGGTCCGAGCGTAACGCCAAGCTGATCGAACTGCTGGTTGAGAACGCCAAGGCGCAAGGTCGCCTCTGATGGCTTGGGTGACAAGGTATCTTGTCGCCCAGGACGGCCTGTCCGAATTTGTCGGGCGGGCCATTTCCTGGATGACGCTGGGAATGATCGGCGTGCTGATGTACGAGATCGTCTCCCGGTATTTTCTGAATGCGCCGACGCTTTGGGCGCATGAAAGCAGCACCATGCTGTATGGCGCGTTCTGCATGCTGGCCGGCTGCTATACCCTGCGCCACCGCGGCCATGTTCGCAGCGAGGTTATCTGGGGCGCGTTGCCCAGACGCGGACAGGCATTTTGCGATGTCATCATCTGGTCCGTCGGTCTGGTCGTGCTGAGCATCTTCCTGAAAATGTCGATCGTCTTCGCCGCCGAAAGCTGGGCCGTTCTGGAATATTCCAACAAAAGCATCTGGCAGCCGCCCCTCTACCCGATCAAGACGGTCATTCCGCTGGCTGTGGGTCTGGTCCTGCTGCAAAACATCGCAGAACTGGTGCGCGCCGTGCTGACACTGTTCAAGGTTGATTACGACGACCCGCGCGAGGCTGAAGTGACCTCAGACATCGACCCCGAACTGGTGCCGTCCATCATGGACGCCAACGTGGCCGAGGCCGTGGACACAGGCGCACCGCGCAAACGCTGACCGGCGGCGCCGCTTGCGCGCACCTGCCGTATCAAGGAACGATTTATGGAAAATCTGGACCCGCTGGCCATTACCGGCATCATGTTTGCGTCAATGCTGCTGCTGATGGCGCTGGGCGCGCCGCTGGCATGGGCATTGACGATCTGCGGCATCGGCAGCGCCTATGCGATCTATGGCGATGGGGGTCTGGATCTGCTGATATCCTCGACTTTCAGCGCGATGGACAACTTCCTGCTGGTGGCGCTGCCGCTTTTCATCTTCATGGGGCTGGTACTGCAACGCTCGGGCATCACGGACGACCTGTTCGAGATGATTCACAAGCTTATGGGCC
This sequence comes from Roseovarius dicentrarchi, assembly GCF_003316635.1. Classification (GTDB taxonomy): domain Bacteria; phylum Pseudomonadota; class Alphaproteobacteria; order Rhodobacterales; family Rhodobacteraceae; genus Roseovarius; species Roseovarius dicentrarchi. The sequence goes on from NZ_QNQP01000001.1 coordinate 203,649, forward strand.
GCCTGCCCGGCGGTCTGGGTATCGGCACGGTCATCATCTGCGCGCTGATTGCGGCAATGGCGGGCGTGTCCGGCGCGGCGACGGTCAGCCTTGGCATCATCGCCCTGCCCGCGATGCTGAATCGCGGCTATGACAAGCGGCTGGTTACGGGCACCATCATGGCCGGCGGCGCGCTTGGCTTTCTGATCCCGCCCAGCGTTCTGATGATCATCTACGCGTTTCTCAGCCGCGACTCGGTTGGCAAGCTTTTTGCCGCCGGGCTGATGCCGGGCCTGATGCTGGCCACCATCTACATCATCTACATCCTGATCCGCTGCCGCATCAACCCCACCCTCGGCCCCCCCGCCGAGGAGCAATTCACGACCGCCGAAAAGCTGAAATCCCTGCGCTTCCTGATCGCGCCGGGCCTGCTGATCTTTACCGTATTGGGCTGCATCATCGGCGGCATCACCTCCCCGTCCGAGGCGTCGGCCATCGGCGCATTCGGCGCGCTGCTGATCGCGGCGGTTCAGCGCCGGCTCAGCTGGGACACGCTGCGCTATGTCATGCTGTCCACGACCAAGCTGATGGGCATGCTGATGTGGATCACCATCGCCGCCGTCTTCTTCTCCAAGATCTATGTCGGCGTCGGCGCCGGGATGGTCGTGGGCGAGTTGATCGAGGATTATGACCTGTCGCCCAATCTGGTGATCGTCGCGATGCTGCTGACATATTTCATCCTGGGTATGTTTCTGGATGATTTTGCAATCGTGTTCATCACCGTCCCGCTGTTTGTGCCGATTGTGCGCGATCTGGGGTTCGACACGACATGGTTCGCTGTTCTGTTCATCCTCAGCATGCAGTCCGCCTATCTGACGCCGCCATTTGGCTACAACCTGTTCTACATGCGGTCGGTCGCGCCCAAGGATGTGACCATCGGTGACATCTACATGTCTGCGCTGCCATTCGTGGCCTTGCAGATCCTTGGCCTGTTTCTGGTCTTCATGTTTCCGCAGATCGCGCTTTGGCTGCCCAGCCTGATCTTCTGATCACGTCGGCACATTTTCTGCGGGCGGCTTAGCAGCTGCCCGCAGCCATCGGCCCCCTCTTATAAATCAGACCGCCCGCCAAAGACGGCATTTATCCCTGCGCGCCCTCTTGCCCTGCGGCGACCGGCGCAACGTCGCGCCCAGTCATTGCAAGGAAAAAGGGGCCCCGCGTCACCGCGAGGCCCCTTTCAGCTTGAGCTGAGAACGCTTTACTCGTCGCCGTTCTCTGGCGTCTGAACCATCGTCTCGCCATCATCGTCCATCACCGGAGCAGCAAGGGCGGCGGCCGCTGCGGCCTCCTCCCGGCGTGCTTCGATCACGACGTTATCGCGGCTGACGGCAATCTTGCGCATTTCCTGCGTCGCGCCGCCGGTGCCCGCCGGGATCAGGCGGCCCACGATGACGTTTTCCTTCAGGCCGACCAGCTTGTCCCGCTTGCCCTGAACCGATGCTTCGGTCAGCACGCGCGTCGTTTCCTGGAAGGACGCCGCCGAGATGAAGCTGCGCGTTTGCAGCGACGCCTTGGTGATGCCCAGAAGGATCGGCTCGCCCGTGGCCGGACGCAGGTTCTTGGCCAGCGCCTTTTCGTTTACGGCGTCATATTCCGCCTTGTCCACATGCTCGCCCTTCAGCAGCGTTGTCTGGCCGCTGTCCTGGATTTCCCATTTCTGGAGCATCTGACGCACGATGACTTCGATGTGCTTGTCGTTGATCCGCACACCCTGCAGGCGATAGACGTCCTGCACTTCGTCGATCATGTAATCGGCCAACGCCTCGACACCCAGAATGGCAAGGATGTCATGCGGCGCCGGGTTGCCGTCCATGATGTAGTCGCCCTTCTGGACAAAGTCACCTTCCGCAACCGGGATGTGCTTGCCCTTGGGCACCATGTATTCGACCTTGTGATCGGGATCCTCGGCAGACTCGATCGAGATACGGCGCTTGTTCTTGTAGTCCTTGCCGTAGCGCACATAGCCGTCGATTTCCGCGATGATGGCGTGATCCTTGGGGCGGCGCGCCTCAAAGAGTTCGGCCACACGCGGCAGACCACCGGTGATGTCCTTGGTCTTGGCACCCTCGCGCGGAATACGCGCGACGACGTCACCCATCTTGACCGCGTCACCCTCATCAATGCTGAGGATCGCGTCGACCGACATTGCATAGCTGACGGGGTTGCCCGCGTCATTGCGCATCGGCTCGCCATCTTCGCCAACGATAAAGATCTCGGGCTTCAGCTCGTTGCCCTTGGGGGCCGCGCGCCAGTCCATCACGATCTTCTGGGTCATGCCGGTGGCATCGTCCGTCTCATCGCGCAGGGCGACGCCCGTCACGAGGTCAACAAACTTCGCCGTACCCGATTTCTCGGCGATGATCGGCAGGGTGTAGGGATCCCATTCAAACAGCTTGTCGCCGCGCGCAATGGTATCGCCCGCCCGCACATGCAGCTTGGTGCCGTAGCCGACCTTGTGGCTGGCCAGCTCGACATCGCCCTCGCCCAGGATGAGCAGCTTCATGTTCCGGCCCATGACCAGCATCTCGCCGGCCGCGTTTTCCAGCGTCTGCTCGCCGTCGAAGGCGATCTTGCCCGACTGGCTGGCCTCAAGGAACGATTGCTGACCACCCTGCGCAACACCGCCGATGTGGAATGTCCGCATCGTCAGCTGCGTGCCCGGCTCGCCGATCGACTGCGCGGCAATGATGCCGACAGCCTCGCCCTGGTTCACCATGGTGCCGCGCGCAAGGTCACGCCCGTAGCACATGGCGCAGACGCCATCTTCGGCCTCGCAGGTCAGGGGGCTACGGATGCGCGCGGTCTGCACCGCGGCCTCCTCAACCGTGTCGGCGGTAACTTCGTCTATCAGCTGACCTTCCTTGACCAGCACCTCTTCGGTGCCGGGGCGCAGGATGTCCTCTGCCGCGACGCGGCCCAGGAGACGCTCGCCGATGGACGACACGACCTCGCCGTCGTTGACCGCAGCTTCGGTGGTGATGGCGCGGGTGGTGCCGCAATCATGCTCGCGCACGATGCAATCCTGCGCCACGTCCACCAGACGGCGCGTCAGATAACCCGAGTTCGCCGTTTTCAGGGCGGTATCGGACAGACCCTTGCGGGCACCGTGGGTCGAGTTGAAGTACTCAAGAACGGTCAGGCCTTCCTTGAAGTTCGAGATGATCGGCGTCTCGATGATGTCGCCGTTCGGCTTGGCCATCAGGCCGCGCATACCGCCCAGCTGCTTCATCTGCGTGACCGAGCCACGGGCGCCCGAATGGGCCATCATATAGACCGAGTTCGGCTCCGCTTCGACGCCACTCTCGTTCAGCTTGCTGGCCGAGATGGTGTTCATCATCGCCTCGGTGACCTGATCGTTACATTTCGACCAGGCATCGACCACCTTGTTATACTTCTCGCCCTGAGTGATCAGGCCGTCCATATACTGCTGCTCGAACCCTTTGACCTGATCGCGCGTCTCGCCCACCAGATCCCACTTGTTTTCGGGAACGACCATGTCGTCCTTGCCAAAGGAAATCCCGGCGCGGAACGCCTCGCGGAAGCCCATCGTCATGATCTGATCGCAGAAGATGACCGACTCCTTCTGACCGCAATAGCGGTAGACGGTGTCGATGACCTGCTGCACTTCCTTCTTGCGCAGAAGACGGTTGACCAGGCTGAACGGCGCCTTGGCATTCTTGGGCAAAAGCGCGCCCAGCCGCACGCGGCCCGGTGTCGTCTCGAACCGTTCAAACACCTGATTGCCCTCGGCGTCGATCTGCGGAATGCGCGCAGTGATACGCGCGTGCAGATGCACCTCGCCGCTGTCCAGGGCATGCTGAACCTCGTCGATGGACGAGAACATCATGCCCTCGCCCTTCATACCCGCACGCTCAAGCGTGGTATAATACAGGCCCAGGATCATGTCCTGCGACGGCACGATGATCGGCGCGCCGTTGGCGGGCGACAAAACGTTGTTCGTCGACATCATCAACACACGGCATTCCAGCTGCGCCTCAAGGCTCAGCGGCACGTGAACAGCCATCTGGTCACCGTCAAAGTCGGCGTTGAACGCCGAGCAGACCAGCGGATGCAGCTGAATGGCCTTGCCTTCGATCAGGATCGGCTCGAACGCCTGAATGCCCAGGCGGTGCAGGGTCGGCGCGCGGTTCAGCATCACGGGATGCTCGCGGATCACCTCGTCAAGGATGTCCCACACCTCGGGACGTTCCTTTTCGACCAGCTTCTTCGCCTGCTTGACGGTGGAGCTGAGCCCCTTGGCCTCAAGGCGCGAGTAGATGAACGGCTTGAACAGCTCCAGCGCCATTTTCTTGGGCAGACCGCACTGATGCAGTTTCAGCTCCGGGCCGGTCACGATGACCGAGCGGCCCGAGAAGTCGACCCGCTTACCCAGAAGGTTCTGGCGGAAGCGGCCCTGCTTGCCCTTCAGCATGTCGGATAGCGATTTCAGCGGACGCTTGTTGGCGCCGGTGATCACGCGGCCACGGCGGCCGTTGTCAAAGAGGGCGTCGACGGATTCCTGCAACATCCGCTTTTCGTTGCGCACGATGATATCGGGCGCGCGCAGCTCGATCAGGCGTTTCAGGCGGTTGTTGCGGTTGATGACCCGGCGGTAAAGATCGTTCAGGTCCGACGTGGCAAAGCGGCCCCCGTCCAGCGGCACCAGCGGGCGCAGCTCTGGCGGGATGACCGGAATGACGGTCATCACCATCCATTCCGGGCGGTTGCCGGATTCTAGGAACGACTCGACCACCTTCAGACGCTTGATGATCTTCTTGGGCTTCAACTCGCCGGTGGCCTCGGCCAGATCGGCGCGCAGGTTCTCGGCCTCGGATTCCAGATCAATCTGGGCCAGCATGTCGCGGATCGCCTCGGCGCCGATATTGGCGGTGAAGGCGTCGATGCCATAAGCATCCTGCGCGTCCATGAATTCCTCTTCGGTCAGCATCTGGCCATAGGTGAGGTCGGTCAGGCCCGGCTCGATCACGACGTAGTTCTCGAAATAGAGCACACGCTCCAGATCGCGCAGCGTCATGTCCAGCATCAGACCGATGCGGCTGGGCAGCGATTTCAGGAACCAGATATGCGCGCAGGGCGCGGCCAGCTCAATGTGGCCCATACGCTCGCGGCGGACCTTTTGCAGCGTGACTTCGACGCCGCATTTCTCGCAGACGACGCCGCGATACTTCATGCGCTTGTATTTGCCGCAAAGGCACTCGTAATCCTTGATCGGGCCAAAGATACGCGCACAAAACAGGCCGTCCCGCTCGGGCTTGAACGTGCGGTAGTTGATGGTTTCGGGCTTCTTGATCTCGCCGTAGGACCACGAAAGGATACGCTCCGGCGATGCCAGCGAGACGCGGATCTCGTCAAAGGTCGCTGCGGGCGCGACGGGGTTGAACGGGTTGTTTGTCAGTTCCTGGTTCATTTAGTTACCTCGAATTTTGGGTAGGCCGGAAAGGCAGGCGCCCGGTTTTCGTGTGAAAACCGGGCCAAGAAAATTACTGCGAATTTTCTTATTCTCCCCCTTCCGAATCCAGGAGTTCCATATTGAGGCCCAGACCCCGGACCTCCTTGACCAGCACGTTGAACGATTCCGGCACGCCGGCCTCGAAGCTGTCTTCGCCTTTGACGATGCTCTCGTAGACCTTGGTGCGGCCTGCCACATCGTCGGACTTGACCGTCAGCATCTCCTGCAAGGTGTAGGCGGCGCCGTAGGCTTCCAGTGCCCAGACCTCCATCTCACCAAAGCGCTGTCCACCGAACTGCGCCTTGCCGCCCAGCGGCTGCTGGGTGACCAGGCTGTAAGGCCCGGTCGAGCGTGCGTGGATCTTGTCATCGACAAGGTGGTGCAGCTTGAGCAGGTACTTCATGCCCACGGTCACGGGGCGCGCGAACTGCTCGCCGGTGCGACCGTCGAACAGGATCGACTGGCCCGACGTGTCAAAGCCGGCACGGCTGAGCGCGTCATTCACATCCGCCTCTTTCGCGCCGTCAAAGACCGGCGTGGCGATCGGAACACCGTTCGTCACGTTGCCCGCCGCCTCGACCAGTTGCGCATCGTCCATGTCCTTGATGCCCTCTTCAAAGACATCATCGCCATAGGCCAAGTGCATCGCTTCGCGCACCGGGGACAGATCACCATTGCGGCGATAGCCCTGAAGCGCCTCGTCGATCTTGATGCCAAAGCCGCGTGCGGCCCAGCCCATATGCGTCTCAAGGATCTGCCCGACGTTCATCCGGCTGGGAACGCCCAGCGGGTTGAGGCAGAAATCGACCGGCGTGCCATCGGCAAGGAACGGCATGTCCTCCATCGGAACCACCTTGGAGATGACGCCCTTGTTGCCGTGACGACCGGCCATCTTGTCACCCGGTTGCAGCTTGCGCTTCACCGCGATGAACACCTTGACCATCTTCATGACGCCGGGCGGCAGGTCGTCGCCGCGGCGCACCTTCTCGACCTTGTCCTCGAACCGCGCATCCAGGGCACGCTTCTGCGCCTCGTATTGCGCGTGCAGCGCTTCCATCACCTGCGCGTCGGCCTCTTCCTTCAGCGCCAGCTGCCACCACTGCCCCTTGGTCAGCGTGCTCAGCAGATCCTCGGTAATGTCCGAGTTCGACTTGACGCCCTTGGGGCCTTTGACGGCAACCTTGCCCAGGATCATGGTGTGCAGACGGGCGTAGATGTTGCGATCCAGGATCGCCAGCTCGTCGTCGCGGTCACGGGCCAGACGCTCGATCTCGTCGCGCTCGATCTGAAGCGCACGCTCGTCCTTTTCCACGCCGTGACGGTTGAAGACGCGCACTTCGACGACCGTGCCGAAATCGCCCGGCTTGACGCGCAAGGACGTGTCCCGCACATCGCTCGCCTTCTCGCCAAAGATCGCGCGCAGCAGCTTTTCCTCCGGCGTCATCGGGCTCTCGCCCTTGGGGGTGATCTTGCCCACAAGGATATCGCCCGGCTCCACGTCGGCGCCGATATAGACGATGCCGGCCTCGTCGAGGTTGCGCAGCGCCTCTTCGCCCACGTTGGGAATGTCGCGGGTGATCTCTTCCGGTCCCAGCTTGGTATCGCGCGCGGCGACTTCAAATTCCTCGATATGGATCGAGGTGAAGACGTCATCGCGGGAAATCCGCTCTGAGATCAGGATCGAGTCTTCGTAGTTGTAGCCATTCCACGGCATGAACGCGACGATGACGTTCCGGCCAACGGCCAGCTCGCCCATGTCGGTGGCGGGGCCATCGGCGATGACCTCATGCTTGCCGACCGTGTCGCCCACCTTGACCAGCGGACGCTGGTTGATGCAGCTATTCTGGTTCGAACGCTGGAACTTGCGCAGGCGGTAGATATCGACGCCCGGATCGCCCGGTTCCATATCCTCGGTCGCGCGCACAACGATACGCTGGGCATCGACCTGGTCGATGACACCGGCACGTTTCGCCATGATCGCGGCGCCCGAATCGCGGGCAACGACGCCTTCGATCCCGGTGCCGACCAGCGGTGCCTCGGCCTTGATCAGCGGCAGCGCCTGACGCATCATGTTCGAGCCCATCAGCGCGCGGTTCGCGTCGTCATTCTCAAGGAATGGGATAAGCGAGGCGGCCACCGAAACCAGCTGTTTCGGGCTGACGTCGATCAGATCGACATTCTCGTTGGGCGCAAGGGTATAGTCGCCGGACTGGCGGGTGCTGACCAGATCGTTCACGAACCGGCCATCATCGTCCAGATTGGCGTTCGCCTGCGCGATGGTGTGCCGCGATTCCTCGGTTGCGGACATGTATTGCACATCGTCCGTCACCTGACCGTCGACAACCCGGCGATAGGGCGTTTCGATAAAGCCGTATTTATTGACCCGCGCGAAGGTCGCCAGCGAGTTGATCAGACCGATGTTCGGCCCTTCGGGCGTTTCAATCGGGCACATGCGGCCATAGTGGGTGGGATGCACGTCACGCACCTCAAAACCGGCACGTTCGCGGGTCAAACCGCCCGGCCCAAGCGCGGACAGGCGGCGCTTGTGGGTCACCTCAGAGAGCGGGTTGGTCTGGTCCATGAACTGCGACAGCTGCGACGAGCCGAAGAATTCGCGCACGGCAGCGGCAGCAGGTTTGGCGTTGATCAGATCCTGCGGCATGACGGTGTCGATCTCGACAGAGCTCATCCGCTCCTTGATCGCACGCTCCATCCGCAAGAGGCCAACGCGGTACTGGTTTTCCATCAGCTCGCCGACAGAACGCACCCGGCGGTTGCCCAGATGGTCGATGTCGTCGATATCGCCCTTGCCATCGCGCAGCTCGACCAGCGCCTTGATGCAGGCGACGATGTCTTCGCGGCGCAGCGTGCGAACGGTGTCTTCGGCGTCCAGATCAAGGCGCATGTTCATCTTGACCCGGCCAACGGCGGACAGATCATAACGCTCGCTGTCAAAGAACAGCGTGTTGAACAGGTTCGACGCGGCCTCCTCGGTGGGCGGCTCGCCGGGGCGCATGACGCGGTAGATGTCCATCAGCGCGGTCTCGCGGCTCATGTTCTTGTCCGCGGCCATGGTGTTGCGGATGTAGGGGCCGACGTTGATATTGTCGATGTCCAGCACCGGAATGTCGGTGATGCCCGCATCCAGCAGATCCTGAAGCGTGCCGCCGGTAATATCGCCCGCCTTGTCGTATTCCAGCGTCAGCTCATCGCCGGCCTCGACGTAGATCGCTCCGGTTTCTTCGTTGATGATATCCTTGGCGGCGAACTTGCCCAGAATATGCTCGAACGGAACCAGAAGCTCGGTCACGTTGCCATCGTCGATCAGCTTTTTGACAGCGCGGGGCGTGACCTTCTTGCCAGCCTCGGCCAGGATTTCGCCGGTGGCTGCGTCAACCAGATCATAGGTGGGACGGGTGCCGCGCACACGCTCGGGGAAGAACTTGGTGACCCAGCCCTTGCCCTTTTCCAGCTTGAACTGGATCGTGTCGTAATAGGCATTCATGATGTCTTCCTGGTCCAGCCCCATGGAATACAGCAGGGTGGTCACAGGCAGTTTGCGGCGGCGGTCGATGCGGCAGAACACGATGTCCTTGGCATCAAATTCAAAATCCAGCCACGAGCCGCGATAGGGAATGATGCGGCAGGCGAACAGCAGCTTGCCCGAGCTGTGCGTCTTGCCCTTGTCGTGGTCAAAGAACACGCCGGGGCTGCGGTGCATCTGGGAGACGATGACCCGCTCGGTGCCGTTGACGACGAATGTGCCGTTGGGCGTCATCAGGGGCATGTCGCCCATGAACACGTCCTGCTCCTTGATATCCTTGACGGATTTGGCGCCGGTATCCTCGTCGACATCGAACACGATCAGACGCAGCGTCACTTTCAGCGGCGCGGCATAGGTCATGTCGCGCTGCATGCACTCTTCGACGTCGTATTTGGGCTTTTCCAGATCGTAGCTGACGAATTCAATCACGCTGGTTTCGTTGAAATCCGAGATCGGGAAAACCGACTGGAACACGCCTTTGATGCCCTCGCCATCGGTTGGCGTGGCCTGCTCACCAGAGCGCAGGAACAGATCGTAGGAGGATTTCTGAACCTCGATGAGGTTCGGCATTTCGAGGACTTCGCGGATTTTACCGAAGTATTTGCGCAAACGCTTTTGGCCAAGATAGGATTGAGCCATGTGTCTGGTCACCTTTCAAATTCTGAGCGGTCGCGCGTGCTGTCGGGCCCCAGCCGCACGGCCATCAGAGAGAGCGGGGGTGCGGTCCATTCATGGCCATCGTCCCAAAGACGGCCTCCCGATCGCACGAACCTCGCCTGAGATAAGCCCCCTGCCCTGCGCCGCAACTGCACATGCCGGTATCGTGACCGGCACAGCATCCGGCACATGAGGGCCTGTCCAAGACAGGTTCGGCTGGACCCGGAAATTCCGGATCCAGCCACATCAGGCGGGGTAAGGCGGGGCGATATGCCCCGGCCCGATCCCCATCAATTACTTCAGCTCGACTTCGGCGCCAGCTGCTTCCAGCTTGGCCTTGATGTCGTCTGCTTCGTCCTTGGAGACCTGCTCCTTGACGGCCTTGCCACCGGCTTCGACCAGGTCCTTGGCTTCTTTCAGGCCCAGACCGGTGATTGCGCGGACTTCCTTGATCACGTTGATCTTGGAGGCGCCGGCCGACTTCAGGATGACGTCGAATTCGGTCTGCTCTTCAGCCGCTTCGCCGCCCTCTGCGGGGCCGGCCATCATCACTGCGCCGCCTGCTGCGGGCTCAATGCCGTACTCATCCTTCAGGATGGTTTTCAATTCTTGTGCTTCAAGCAGCGTCAGACCAACGATCTCTTCTGCCAGTTTTTTCAGATCAGCCATTTTTCCATGCTTTCCGTTTTAGATGTGTTCCAACGACAGGGCATCATGCCCTTGCCGGAAATTCCAGTTGCGTCAGGCCGCTTCGGCCTTTTCCTCGATGGTCGAGAGAATGCTCGCGATGTTCGAAGCAGGCGCGCCAATCGCACCGGCAATGTTCGAAGCGGGTGCGCCGATGCAGCTTGCGATCTGAGCGATAAGCTCGTCGCGCGAGGGCATCTTCGACACGGCTTCGACGCCGGCACGGTTCAGAGCGTTCTCACCCATTGCGCCGCCGAGGATCTCAAACTTCTTGTTATCCTTGGCAAAACCCTCGGCTACCTTGGCTGCTGCCACGGGATCCTCGGAATAGGTCAGAACGGTCATGCCCGTCAGGTAGCCTGCAATGGATGCGCAGGGCTTGCCGTCGAGGGCGATCTTGGCGAGCTTGTTCTTGGCAACGCGCACGGATGCCTCGGCCGCGCGTGCGCGCGCCCTCAGATCCTGCATTTCCGCAACTGTCAGTCCGGCGTAATGGGCAACCACTACGACGCCAGAGCTTTCGAAGATCTGGCCGAGTTCCTCGACCACTTTCTCTTTCTGGGCTCTATCCACAGTTTCACTCCAATATTCGGGGGAAAATTCCCCCGGCTCAGTTCAGCCGGACAAGTTTGCCCGGCATTTGGTCCTGTAAAACGGGGCATCGTCGACCCATCCAGACGCGCGGTCTGTCTGATCCAGTCACTCCCGCCTCAGGCAGGCTATTAAGGGCCAAGGCCCACCCACCTTCTTGGACGAAACGTACAAAAGACATAAGATGCGAATCTCATGCCACCTGCACCCTGCTGCCCATAGAGGTTTCTGCGCGTCTTGCCAACCCCTGCGGCACCGGAATGTGGAACGACCGCCGCGGCCCAGCCGAAAAGGAGCGGGTCATTTCGCCGCGTCGGCCCGCGCAAGCACCCGGCTCTTCAGTTCCGTCGTGGAAATATTATCCGTACGCGGCAGGTAAACCATCTCACATACATCCCTCAGATCATTGAAGCGATCGGTCCAGTCGCTGCCCATCGCAAAGATATCGGCATTATATGTGCGAATATCGCGGCGCTTTTGGTCCCAGCTTTCCTCGGGAATCACCAGATCGACATAGCGACATGCCCGAAGGATCTCAGCCCGCCCCTCATAGGGCGTGACGCACAATTTGCCCTTTTCGGCGTTGAACTCGTCGGTCGAGCAGCCAACGATCAGGCGGTCGCCCATCTGGGCCAGACGCGCCAACAGCCGGACATGCCCGGCATGGAACAAATCGAACGTGCCGTAGGTCAGGACTGTCGCGGCGGGCCTTTGCGCCATCTCAGACCTCCACAGCGCATTTGCGCAAAAAGCGGCCGAACTTGCGCTTTTGCGGCTTCCAGGGAAAAACGAAATAAGGGTCGGGTGATGTTCAGTCCGCGCCATAATTCACCGCCAGCATTTTCTCGGGCCGGGCGGGAATGGGCAATCCTGTCACATCGCAGGTTGCGAGCGGCAGCACATCGCCTTCTTCCAATTCGCCGTAGGTATGCGGATATACATAAGCCCCGGCGCCGGATACCCACGCCGGAAACAGGTCCACCTTCAGTCCGCCGGGCAGTCCAAGCGTTATTTGCGGCGCACGGGGCGATGACAGATCCTCGCCGCCGGCAAGCGATACAAGCGACGCGCGCATCTGGGCCCATTTGCGTCCGGCATCACGCTCGTCTTTCGCCTCGATCAGCACGGCCAGATCTATATCGTCATCATGATCAATCAACTTGCCATCCCGAACCACACCCAGCAACGTACCCGAATTCAGAAAAACACCGGAAACATGCCCGGAAAGACGCGCGATCAGATCGCGCGTCTGCACCCAGATGGGCTGATGATCCTGTGCGGCAAAACCAGCTACGCCGAAATCATGACCCACAATGATCTGCGTTCCGAGGCGCTCCTTGAGCAAGGCTTCAAACGCATCAAAGGCCTCGGGATTGCCCTCTTCCACGCGCAATTTCCGGAGCGTATTCAGAAAGATCCGGGTCCGGGCGGGGCGGATGCGTCCGGCCAGTTGCAGCATGATGCGGGCTTCAAGCTCGATCAGCCCGCGCGGCGACTGCGCGACGGCGTCCAACGCATTCGTGTGGCTGAACACATCGAAATTCTCGCTGCGCTGTGCCAGTTCAGCGGACGCGATGTCATGAATCGCCTTGATCTTGGCCTCTTGCGCGGTGTCTTGCGCTGGATCTGATCGCATGAATGTTGCTCCGTTTTGCAATCTATGGCTGCGGGTGCGATCAGATGCTATGCAATCTGGCCGGGAACGCAAGATTTGCCGGACCGCACGCCGAATTGCAAACGCTGTGACGTATAAAGGAAACAGGCCCCGCGTCAGCGGAGCCTGTTCAAAACGTCGCTTGGTACTATTTCGCGATCACTCGACCGCGGCATCCGCCACGTCGATTGTCACGCCCGGACCCATGGTGGAGGTCAGCGAGATACGCTTCATATACGCACCCTTGGCGCCGCTCGGGCGGGCCTTTTGCACGGCGCTGATGAAGGCGCGCACGTTTTCAACCAGTTTGGCCTGATCGAAGGATGCCTTGCCAACACCGGCATGAACCACGCCGGCCTTCTCGGCCTTGAACTGTACCTGGCCGCCCTTGGCGTCCTTGACAGCCTGCGCCACATCCATCGTCACCGTCCCGATTTTCGGGTTCGGCATCAGGTTGCGCGGGCCCAGCACCTTGCCCAGACGGCCCACGACGGGCATCATGTCAGGCGTGGCGATGCAGCGGTCAAAATCGATCTTGCCGCCCTGCACGGTTTCCATCAGATCCTCGGCGCCGACGATGTCCGCACCTGCGGCCTGCGCTTCTTCGGCCTTGGCGCCGCGGGCAAAGACAGCGACGCGGACGTCCTTGCCGGTGCCGTTGGGCAGGCCGACAACACCGCGCACCATCTGGTCGGCGTGGCGCGGGTCAACACCCAGATTGACGGCGATTTCGATGGTTTCATCGAATTTCGCATTGGCGTTGCCCTTGACCAGTGCAACGGCGTCCTCGACCGTCAGATCGGACTTGCCCTCAAAGGCTTCGCGGGCTGCGCGTGCGCGTTTTCCAAGTTTTGCCATCTTACTTCACCTCGATGCCCATGGAGCGTGCGCTTCCGACGATGATCTTCATCGCGGACTCGACGTCGTTTGCGTTCAGGTCTTTCCACTTGGCTTCGGCGATCTCGCGGACCTGCTTGACCGTCACGGACCCCGCCGTGTCGCGGCCCGGCGTCTTGCCGCCCGACTTCAGCTTGGCGGCCTTCTTGAGGTAATAAGCCGCCGGAGGCGTCTTGATTTCCATCTCAAAGGATTTGTCCTGGTAATAGGTGATCACGGTCGGGCACGGTGCGCCCGGCTCCAGATCCTGCGTCTTGGCGTTGAACGCCTTGCAGAATTCCATGATGTTGATGCCGCGCTGACCCAGTGCGGGGCCGACGGGCGGGCTGGGGTTGGCTTGCCCGGCTTTCACCTGCAGCTTCATCTTCCCGGCGAGTTTCTTGGCCATGAGGCCTCTCCTTCCAATTCAACAGGCTTTGGGGCGCGCCCCGCAGCCAACTCAGTTGCGTGGTCCGGGCTTGGGTGCCGCGGCCCCCTCACCTCCCACAGGATGCCCGGATAGATCCGGGCGGCATCGCGCAGCCCCTATTGCTTGGAGACTTGCGTGAATTCCAGTTCGACCGGGGTTTCCCGGCCAAAGATCGACACCGACACCTTGAGGCGCTGATGCTCCTCGTCGACATTCTCGACCGATCCGTCGAAGCCCTCGAACGGGCCATCGTTGACCTTGACCTTCTCGCCGATCTCGAAATGGATCAGGGTGCGCGGGCTGTCCTCGCCTTCCTGAACGCGGCCGAGGATGGCCTGCACTTCGGAATCGCGCATCGGCATCGGGCGCCCCTGCGGCCCCAGAAAACCGGTGACGCGGTTGATCGAGTTGATCATGTGATAGCCCTTGTCGGACATTTCCATCCGCACCAGCACATAACCGGGCATGAAGCGGCGCTCGGCGGTGACCTTCTTGCCACGGCGCACTTCGATCACTTCCTCGGTCGGAACCAGCACCTCGTCGATGTCATCCTCAAGGCCGTTTTCAACGATCGAGGTTCTGATCTGCTCGGCGATCTTCTTTTCGAAGTTCGAAAGAACGCTCACCGAGTACCACCGCTTTGCCATGCTGAGCTATTCCCTCGTATCACACGGCCATATTGGCCGAAATTTCCTGTCCTGCACCGTCTGCATCGCGCAGCGACGTGCCGAACATCCGTTAAACAAAATCGGCGCGAAGCTCGATTCGCCGCGCGCCATATTGCAGAATTGTGCAGCAGTTACCCGTCATCGCGCCCGGTTTCAAGGGGCTGCATCCACAAACGCGGCCCCACCTTCGCGCAATCAGCCGAAAATGTTCAGAACCGCCTGAAGGCCGCTGCGAATACCCAAGTCCACCAGCGCAAAGAAAGCCGCTGTCAGCGCGGCCATGATGAACACCATGACGGTGGTCAGCAGCACTTCGCGGCGGGTCGGCCAGACGACCTTGGAGACTTCCGAGCGGACCTGCTGAACGAACTGAAGCGGATTGGTGCGTGCCATGCGCTGCCTTCTTTACTGTTTAGGTGGTCCTGCGCGGCGCAGCACCATTGAGGGCGCACATACCCGGCAGGCGCGCGGAATTCAAGAGGCCAAGCACCAGCGGGCGCGATCCCGAGCGGCGCAAACGCAATCGCCGCGCCTACGGCCGACCGCTTGAATACACATTCCTATCTGGAAAATGGCAGGGGCACCAGGGTTCGAACCCGGGACCTACGGTTTTGGAGACCGTCGCTCTACCAGCTGAGCTATACCCCTGCAATGTGCGACCGATTACGCGACCTTGGGGCGGGAATCAAGCCATCAATCGCACAGAAAATCGCACGATCAGCTTTTTGTCGGCGCGGATTTCGCCGGGGCCGCAGCAGGCGCAGCGGCGGGCTTTGCTGCCTTGGGTGCAGCGGCCCGGTCCGCCGCTGTCCCGCCGAACCAGTCCTTTTGATGTTTTTCGCGCATCATCCAGTTCTGGATCAGCTTTGCCGCGTTGCGCGCCAGATTGGTCATCTGCTCTTCTTTCGATTGCGTCAGCCCCGAGCCAACCCAGGTTTCCCCGGAAAAGGATTCGATGACGGTGATCTGCTCGGGCTTTTCATTCAGCTTCTTGCCGGCCGCATCATCCCACAGCGTGACCTTGACGATCAGCGCCGATTTGGGCGAGGCCACCACCGGCACGCCCGGCACCGCCAGAACATAGCCCTCGATAGACACGCCAATATGATAAAGCTTGTCGCCGTCGTAACGGCTGAACCGCTCGTCAATGGCCTTGGTCATTGCGGCAACCCACTCGGCGTCCGACGCATCGCGCGATGCGGGGCCTTTGGTGATGTTTGGCGTCACCACGATATTATGGGCCAGCTTGAAATCCCCCAGGGGTGCCGGCCCCTCGTCCAGATCGTTGGGGTTGGTGCAGGCGGCAAGACCTATCAGCAGGGCAGCAACGGCAAAAAGGCGATACATGGGCAGATCCTTGGCAGGCGAAAACAGATGTGCAAGCCTCGCCGCGATAGCGCACCCGCGCCGTTTTCGCAACGAATTGCAGGCGCGGTGATTTGCCGGGCGGTATCGCCGCGCCTATATGATGGATCATGACGACAGATACATCCCAGACACCCAGACTGCCCGTCCGCGTTCCGCTGGTCACGCAGCCGATGGGCATTTTCGCCAGCCTCAATGCCGCCCGCCGCAACGTGCTGAGCATCATTCCCGATATTGCCACGCGCCAGCCGATGGTATCGGGGCGCACCGGCAAACGCTGGCATATGGTGATGGACCCCGGCGCGCTGCGCCGTGTCCTGTTGGAGAACGAGAGCAATTATCCAAAATCGCTGGTTACGAAAAACCTGCTGCGTCCCGCCATAGGTGACAGCATGTTCATCGCTGAAGGCGCGCATTGGCGCTGGCAGCGGCGCGCGGCGGCGCCGGTGTTTTCCCACCGCAACGTGCTGAACCTTGCACCGATCATGACCGCCGCCGCGACGCGCAGCGCCGAGCGGATCGCCGCCGCAGGCCCGCGCGCCGTGGACGTGGCCGAGGATATGGTGCGCACCACCTTTGACGTCATCGGCGAAGTGACGTTTTCCGGCGATGGCAGCTTTGATTCGGACGCCGTACACGGCGCCATTGATGCCTATATCGCCGAGGCGGGCAAAATCTCGCTTTTCGATATTCTGGGCCTGCCTGACTGGGTGCCGCGCCCCGGACGCATGGTGTCGGGCGCGGCGATGAAGCAGATGAAATCCATTGCCGACGACGCGGTGGAGGCGCGCCGCCAGCGCGGCCCGCAGGGTGTGCCAGACCTGCTGGATCTGCTGCTGGAGGGCGAGGATCCCGAGACAAAGCGCCGGATGAATACTGCCGAGCTGCGCGATAACCTGCTGACATTTATCGTGGCCGGGCACGAGACGACGGCGCTGACGCTGGCATGGTCTCTCTATCTGTGCGCGTTTGATCCGCGCGTGCAGGACAAGGCACGCGCCGAAATCCGCGCCGTTTGCGGGGATCGGCCTGCCACCGGCGATGATGTGGCCCGCCTGCCCTATATCCGCCAGATCGCGGATGAGGCGCTGCGCCTGTATCCGCCCGCTGCCATGGTGTCGCGCAGCGCCGCGGCGGATGACACGCTGTGCGGCCGGCATATCCGCAAGGGCGATACGGTCATCGTTCCGATCTATGCCCTGCATCGCCATCATCAGTTGTGGCAGGATCCCGACGCGTTTCGCCCCGAGCGGTTCGAGAACCGCAAGGATGTGCAGCGCTATGCCTACCTGCCCTTTGGCGACGGGCCGCGCATCTGTATCGGCGCCAGTTTTGCGTTGCAGGAGGTGGTCATCATTCTGGCCACATTGCTGGGCAGGTTCCGGTTTTCCCCTGTCGCCGGCCGCGACCCGGACCCTGTGATGATCCTGACACTGCGCCCCGAAGGCGGCGTTTGGCTGACGGCAGAGCCGCTGTAGGTGCTGCTGCCAGCCTCCAGCGGAAAGGCGCGCAGGGGTCATCAGGCGCGCCGCCAACACCATTGATAACCGGCCTCTCGCCCTATCTAGTGAAGCTCAACCAACAACGGAGATACCGCACATGACCATCCGAATCGCCACCCGCGCCGCTTTGGCCGCGGCCCTTGCTCTTGGCACGTTTGCAACCGACGCCATGGCCGCCTCCAGCGCGGAGGAACTGCGCGCGGCGCTCGTTGGCAATACCTTCACCGGCGACATGGGCGGCGGCGGCTATGCCAGCTATTTCGCCGAGGACGGCACCTACGAGGACGCATCCGGCGGCGGAAAGTATGAGATCACCGACGACGGCGTTTGCTACCCCGGCACCGATTTCGGCTGCTACGAGGCACAGATCGACGGCAATCAGCTGGAGTGGTTCCAGAACGGCGAAAGCGCCGGCACCGGCATGATCAAGCAGGGCAACACGCTGGAGTAATCCAGCAACCATGCACAGCATTCAGGGCGGCATCTGCCGCCCTTTTTCGTGCAGGACAGCCTCTGGCGGAGGCAGGGTTTCACGGCGACAGGCGCAGCCTGCACAGCACCGGTCACATACGGTGTCAGCCGGTGAATTTGTTATCCCGCGGGAAGCCGCGCGGCGCCATCCGGCCTGATCCCGCACGCTTGCCTATCCAGTCGTCCAGCTGCGTTTCGGTCCGGGTGCGCCCCGCCGGGTCCAGCCATGTCAAACCGGCGGACAGATGGAACGTGGTCGCATCGCTCAGCCCGCCATCCTTGTACTTTTGCAACCTCACGCCCTTACCTCTCCCCATTTCGGGTAGCTCGGACAGGGCAAAAACCAACACCTTGCGGTTTTCCCCGACGACGGCGACGTGATCGCCCGCAACAGGGCGACAGACGATGGCGCGGGCCGGGCTGCGCACGTTCAGAACCTGCTTGCCGCCGCGTGTCTGGGCCAGAACATCATCCTCGGGCACCACGAACCCGTCACCGGCGCTGGAGGCAAGCAACAGCTTGCGGCCCGGCTGGTGGATCAGGATATCGACGATCTCGGCCTCGTTCGGCAGGTCGACCATCAGGCGTAGCGGCTCGCCCATGCCGCGCCCGCCGGGCAGGTTTGACGCCGGGATCGTGTAGAACCGTCCATTGCTGGCATAGACCAACAGCCGGTCGGTGGTTTCGGCGTGAAACAGGAAACGCGGCCCATCACCGTCCTTGAATTTCAACTCGCGCGTCAGGTCGATATGCCCGGTCATCGCGCGGATCCAGCCCATCTGACTGCACACCACCGTGATCGGCTCGCGGTCGATCATCGCCTCCAGCGGCACCTCCTCGACCTCGCCCGCGACGGCAAACTGCGTGCGGCGGGCGCCGCCGGCAGAGTTTTTGCCGAACAGCTTCTTGACGTCGCGCAGCTGGTCAGCCACCGAATTCCACTGAAGCTCGGGGTGTTCCAGCAGGTCCTCCAGCGCGGCACGTTCCTCCATCAGGGCGCTTTGCTCTTTCAGAAGCTCGATCTCTTCGAGGCGGCGCAGGCTGCGCAGGCGCATGTTCAGGATGGATTCGGCCTGAAGATCGGTCAGCCCGTCCGCACCCCCCTCGGCGGGGGGCACATAGTCCGACTCGTCCGTGGCGCGGACAAAATCGCGGCCCCAATCCTCGCGCATCAGCGCGGCTTTGGGCGCATCGTCATAGCGGATGATGTCGATCACGCGGTCAAGGTTCAGGAAGGCGACAATCAGCCCTTCGAGGATCTCCAGCCGGTGGTCGATCTTCTCCATCCGGTAGACGGTGCGGCGCTGCAATACGTCGCGGCGGAAATCGAGGAAGGCGCGCAGCACCTCCTTCATCGAGCAGACTTTTGGCGTAACCCCGTCGATCAGGACGTTCATATTCAACGAAAATCGCACTTCGAGGTCCGAGTTGCGATACATCATGTTCATCAAAAGCTCGGGCGCGACGTTCTTGCTGCGCGGCTCCAGAACCAGACGGATATCCTCGGCGCTTTCATCGCGGACGTCGCCCAGGATCGGGATCTTTTTCAGCTGAATTATCTCGGCGATCTTTTCGATCAGGCGGGATTTCTGCACCTGATAGGGGATCTCGGTGACGACGATCTGCCACTGGCCGCGGCCCAGATCCTCGACCTCCCATTTGCAGCGCAGGCGGAACGATCCGCGCCCGGTGCGGTAGGCTTGCGCGATGCTTTCGGATGGCTCGACGATGGTGCCGCCGGTCGGAAAATCCGGACCCGGCACGTATTTCAGCAGCGTGTCATCCTGCGCATCGGGCGCCTTGATCAGGTGCAGGCAGGCGTCGATCAGCTCGGCAATGTTGTGGGGCGGAATGTTGGTCGCCATCCCCACCGCGATACCGCTGGACCCGTTGGCCAAAAGATTCGGGAAACTGGCCGGCAGAACGACCGGTTCGGTCAGGGTGCCGTCGTAGTTATCCCGAAAATCGACGGCGTTCTCATCCAGCCCCTGAAGAAGCGCCTCGGCCGCCGCTGTCATGCGCGCCTCGGTATAGCGCGCGGCGGCGGGGTTATCACCGTCGATATTGCCGAAATTGCCCTGCCCGTCGACCAGCGGATAGCGGACCGCGAAATCCTGCGCGAGGCGCGCCATGGCGTCATAAATCGCCGCATCGCCGTGCGGATGGTAGTTGCCCATCACGTCGCCGCTGATCTTGGCCGACTTTCTGAAGCCTCCGGTGGAACTTAGACGCAGCTCGCGCATTGCATAGAGGATGCGGCGGTGGACAGGTTTCAACCCGTCGCGCGCATCCGGCAAGGCACGGTGCATGATGGTGCTGAGCGCATATGTCAGATAGCGGTCGCCAATGGCGCGGCGCAGTGTTTCTGGCACAGGCTCGGGAGAGGTGTCACCGGGCGCGCCGGGAGTTTTGATCTTGTCGCTCATGGCTCGCGTCATAGCTGTGGCGCCGATGCTCGTAAAGCGTTCGTCGCACAGGGCCGTCGCGGTTTGTCGTTATCTGAGCAGGCGAATCGTGTTAACTTTTTGGTATTCGGGGCCTGCCAGCCTCGACCGAATACATGCGATGGGGGATTGCATTGATGTGGCGTCTTATCTTGATCAGCTTCGGCTTTCTGGCAGCGGCCTTTTATCAGGCCAGCGGCGGTGCCGACTACGCGCCCGCGCCCGGATCGCTTCAGGTTGCGCTGCGCGACAAGCCATTCTTTGCGCCGCCCTTGAAGGTTGCAGCTACGGCAGACCAGTCTGCCGATGCAATCGCTGAGGCGGACGCTCCCAAGCTGCCGCCCATTCAAAAGCCTAAATCCGAGAAAACCGCCGCCGCGCCCATGCCAAAGACGCAGCGTGCCCAGCCGACATTTGCCGGGCTGTCCGGCATTGGCAAGGGGGATACGGGCGGCTTTGAAATCACGCTTGCATCAGCGGCCCGCACCCTGGATGGCGGCGATGCGATCCCGCAGCGCCCGCTGGAGACGATGGGCGCCTTCAACGCGGATACTTTGGTCGAGGACGTCAATCGCACCCCGATCGATCAGGCGCTGGCTGTTCCCCAGCAGCCTGCCGACATTCGCAGCGTGATCGGCAGCCGGGTCAACATCCGCAGCGGACCGGGAACGGACTACGCCGCGCTTGACCAGCTGACACAAGGGACGCAGGTCGAAGTGCTGGATCGGCGCGGTGACTGGCTGGAGCTGCGCAACATGCAGACCGGACAGACCGGATGGATGGCCGACTGGCTGATCACTGCCGTGAACTAAGGCTCCCTGATTTGACACATACCAATAACGGCGCGGGCCGCGCGATCCTGATTACCGGATGCTCTTCAGGGATAGGATATGACGCGGCGCACGGGCTGGCCGCGCGCGGCTGGCGGATTTTCGCCTCCTGCCGCCAAGCTGCCGATTGCGAGCGGCTGCGCAGCGAAGGGTTCGAAAGCCCGCTGATTGACTACGCCGACGCCGCCACCATCAAAACCGGCCTTGCCGAGGTGCTGAAGGCAACCGGCGGCAGGTTGGACGCGCTGTTCAACAACGGCGCCTATGCCTGTCCGGGTCTGGTCGAGGATCTGCCGACCGGCGCCCTGCGCGAGATATTTGAAACCAATCTGTTTGGTTGGCACGATTTGACCCGGCGCGTGATCCCGGTGATGCGGGCGCAGGGGCATGGGCGCATTGTGCAGTGTTCCTCGGTGCTTGGGCTGGTCACGCTGCCATGGCGCGGCGCCTACAACGCGACGAAATTCGCAGTCGAGGGGCTGACAGACACCATGCGGATAGAACTGCGCGGCACCGGCATCCATGTCTGCCTGATCGAGCCGGGACCGGTGACATCGCGCATCCGCCACAATTCCATCCCGCATTTTGAACGCTGGGTCGATTGGCAAAATTCGGCCCGCGCCGAGGAATATCGCGCCGGGCTTCAAAAACGGCTTTATGCCGAAAAAGGCCCGGACAGGTTCGAGCTGCCGCCCTCTGCGGTGACCGCAAAACTGGCGCACGCAATCGAGGCCCGGCGCCCGCGCGTGCGCTATTACGTCACGGCGCCGACCCACGCGATGGGCCTTGCGCGGCGCATCCTGCCCGCCCGCGCGTTGGACTGGATCCTGTCGCGCGCCTGAGGCGGGGCGCCGCACGCGCGGTTTTATGGTTTCGCTTTCCCTGCCAACAGGGCTACATCGGCAGCAGAGCCAATCAGGAGATCCGCATGCTGAACGATCCGCTATTCCTGCTCGCTGCCGGGGCGTGCCTTGTCGTGGCAATCATTCTGGCCATGGGCATCAGCACCTTTGGCAAACCCGGCATTGATAATGCCAAGCGATCCAACAAATTCATGCGCTGGCGCATCATTGCGCAATTCATCGCGGTCATGGCCATTCTGGCATTCGTGACAATCCGCAACCAGTTCGGAGGGCAATGACGATGGTCGTTCTCAACAAGATTTACACACGCACCGGCGATGCCGGCACAACCGCGCTTGGCGATGGCAGCCGCGCGGCCAAACATTCGGCGCGCGTTGCCTCCTACGGCAATGTGGACGAGCTGAATTCCACGCTGGGGCTGGCGCGCCTGCATGCCACCGCAGAGACCGACGAGGCGCTGGCGCGGATCCAGAACGATCTGTTCGACGTGGGCGCCGACCTCTGCCGCCCCGACATGGAAAAGGATGCAGACGCCGAATACCCCCCCCTGCGCGTCACATCCGCGCAAGTGGACCGGCTCGAGGTGGAAATCGACGCCATGACAAAGGTGCTGGAGCCGCTGCGCAGCTTCATCCTGCCGGGCGGCACCGACCTGGCCGCGCATCTGCACCTGTGCCGCACCGTCTGCCGCCGCGCCGAACGCGGCGCGACCGAACTGGCGCAGATCGAAACCGTCAACCCGGTTGCGATCAAATACCTCAACCGCCTCAGCGACTGGTTTTTCGTAGCGGGCCGGATGGCGAATAACGGCGGCAAGGATGACGTTCTGTGGGTTCCCGGCGCGAACCGCTGACCAAGGCGGCGACGCGCATTTCCCAAGCGTCGCCAACACACCAGGACGCGACGATTTTACGCTGTTTTCCGCCTGAGCCTTTCTATATCAACGCCCAAGGAAGCGTTTATTGAAGAGTCGCGCCCGCGGCTTTTCGTCAATCTGAGGAGATTATGCCAATGAAGGTGCTCGTGCCCGTCAAGCGCGTGATTGACTACAACGTGAAGGTTCGCGTCAAAGCGGACGGTAGCGGTGTCGATCTTGCCAACGTCAAAATGTCGATGAACCCGTTCGACGAAATCGCCGTTGAACAGGCGATCCGCCTGAAAGAGGCCGGCAAGGCCGACGAGGTGATCGCCGTCTCCATCGGCGTCAAACAGGCGCAGGAAACGCTGCGCACCGCGCTGGCGATGGGCGCCGACCGCGCGATTCTGGTGATCGCGTCCGAGGACGTGAACACCGATATCGAGCCGCTGGCCGTTGCCAAGATCCTCAAGGCAATCGTGGACGAAGAGCAGCCCGGTCTGGTTCTGGCGGGCAAGCAGGCGATCGACAACGACATGAACGCCACCGGCCAGATGCTGTCGGCGCTGCTGGGCTGGTCCCAGGGCACGTTCGCCTCCGCGCTCGATATCGAGGGCGATCATGCGCTGGTCACGCGCGAAGTCGACGGCGGCTTGCAGACGATCAAGGTGAAAATGCCCAGCATCGTCACCGTCGATCTGCGCCTGAACGAGCCGCGCTATGCGTCCCTTCCCAACATCATGAAGGCCAAGAAAAAGCCGCTGGACGAGAAAACCGCCGCCGATTACGGCGTCGATGTCACGCCGCGCCTGACCGTCACCGGCACAGCGGAACCAGAGGCGCGCAAGGCGGGCGAAATCGTCGGCTCGGTCGATGAACTGGTTGCGAAACTCAAAGAAGCGGGGGCTGTATAATGGCTGTTCTTCTCCTTGCCGAAGTCACCAATGGTGAGCTGAACGTCGACGCGACATCAAAGGCTGTCACGGCAGCCGCCAAGCTGGGCGATGTCACCGCACTGTGCTGCGGCGCGTCCGCTGCTGCCGCGGGCGAAGCAGCGGCAAAGATCACCGGCATCACGCGCGTTCTGGTGGCCGAGGATGCGTCGCTGGGCCACCGCCTTGCGGAACCGACGGCCGCGCTGATCGTGTCACTGGCGGGCGATTATGACCACATCGTTGCGCCTGCCACGACGGACGCGAAAAACGTGCTGCCGCGCGTTGCGGCACTGCTGGACGTGATGGTGATCTCGGACGTGTCCGGCATCGTTGACGGCGACACGTTCGAGCGCCCGATCTATGCAGGAAACGCAATCCAGACCGTCAAATCGACCGACGCCAAAAAGGTGATCAGCATCCGCACCTCCACCTTCGATGCGGCCCCCGATGGCGGCTCGGCCCCGGTCGAGACGATTTCGGCGGCAGAAAACCCCAATCTGAGCGAATGGGTCGAGGACAAGGTTGCGGCCTCTGACCGTCCGGATCTGACTTCGGCGGGCGTTGTCGTCTCTGGCGGTCGCGGTGTCGGCAGCAAGGATGACTTTGCCATGATCGAAGCGCTGGCCGATGCGCTGGGCGCGGCTGTGGGCGCGTCGCGCGCGGCGGTCGATTCAGGCTATGCCCCCAATGACTGGCAGGTTGGCCAGACCGGCAAGGTCGTTGCCCCCACGCTTTATGTCGCGGTCGGCATTTCCGGCGCGATTCAGCACCTCGCCGGTATGAAGGACAGCAAGATCATCGTCGCGATCAACAAGGACGAAGAGGCGCCGATTTTTCAGGTTGCCGATTATGGCCTGGTCGCCGACCTGTTCGAGGCAGTCCCCGAACTGACCAAGCAGCTGGGCTGATCCCCGGTCCTGCATCTACCGACGAAGGCCCGCCATTATCCGGCGGGCCTTTTTCATTTCAGCGTCACATCTGCATGTATCGGCCCAGCTGCGGCGCCAGATTGCGCGCCACCTCCCTATGCGCGGCGACACCCGGCAATTCGGCGGCAACGCTGGCCTCAAGCTCGGAATAAACCATACCGTCACAGCCCTGCGAACGCGCCTTTTTGCTCAGCGTTGCATCGACAATGCAGACCGGCGGCGCGCTCACTTTCTCAAGCATCGCACGTGTGACAAAAGCCGGATCCGCCGAGATTTCGGGATCATCCGCATGGTCCGGCGGCGCCTGCGATGATATCCACAGCAGCACCACGGCAGACTCGATCTTCTGCAACAGCAGCTTCATACGCGACACCCACTCGGCCTGTAATTCATCGCGCAGAACCGCGAATCTTTCAGGCGATACGTCGCTCAGGTGCCGCAAAAGATGCCGCACGAAATGGAATTCGGTGAAATCAACACCGCCATACATGGCACGCAAAAGCGGCGTTGCCTCGACAAAGCGGTCGTTCCTGCGCGGATGCACCGAATAATACCGGTTCGACAGATTTTGCGCGCCCAACACCTGAACCACCGTCACGGCAGCACCGGAGGCCGCGGCGCGGATATGTTCATCATTCGCCAGCACATCCAAACCCGCATTTGGCCAGCCCAGATTGATGCAAGCCATGCCTGTCTGCGCCTCAACCAGCGCTGGAAAGGGACGGTCGATGAATTTACCGTAAGTCTCCGTGCCGCCGATGAACACGGCATACTGCCCCTCCAGCTTTCGCTTTGGTCCGCGAAACAGTAATTTCGACGCAGCATACCGACACGGCATGTAATCAAGAGGCTGCGCCCGCTGTTTTTCATAAGCCATAATTCCCACCATTAAGTTCACCCAGGAATGAGAATCACCGCAATCCCTTTAGAAATTGCTAAAA
The DNA here is from genome assembly GCF_003316635.1 of Roseovarius dicentrarchi. Classification (GTDB taxonomy): domain Bacteria; phylum Pseudomonadota; class Alphaproteobacteria; order Rhodobacterales; family Rhodobacteraceae; genus Roseovarius; species Roseovarius dicentrarchi. The sequence continues at coordinate 229,401 of NZ_QNQP01000001.1, forward strand.
GATGAATTCATCGTAAAGTTTAAGCTTCCCCGCTGCCCCTGCCCCCCTTGCAGGCGCCGGTCGCTGGGGCCTATTGTGCATGCAAACCAGCAGATGGGGCAGGCATATGGACATCCAGACAATCGGTATCGTAGGTGCGGGGCAGATGGGCAATGGCATCGCGCATGTCATGGCGCTGGCCGGGTATCAGGTCCTGCTGACAGATGTCAGTCAGGATGCGCTGGACAGCGCGATGCAGATTATGCGCCGCAACCTCGACCGGCAAGTCAGCCGGGAAAAGATCAGCCAGACAGATATGGACGGCGCGCTGGAGCGTATCGGCACAACCCTGAAACTGACCGATCTGGGAAAAACCGATCTGGTGATCGAGGCCGCAACCGAACGCGAGACGGTCAAGCAGGCGATATTCGAAGATCTGCTGCCACATTTGAAACCCGACACAATCCTGACCTCGAACACGTCATCCATTTCCATTACCCGCCTCGCCAGCCGTACTGACCGGCCAGAGAAATTCATGGGTTTTCACTTCATGAACCCTGTCCCGGTCATGAGCCTCGTCGAACTGATCCGCGGCATCGCAACAGATAAAGAAACCTACGACACCTGCCTCAAGGTCGTGGAAACACTGGGAAAAACCGCCGCCTCCGCGGAGGATTTTCCGGGCTTCATCGTCAACCGGATCCTGATGCCGATGATCAACGAGGCGGTCTATACCCTCTACGAGGGGGTCGGCAATGTCCGCTCGATTGACCAGTCAATGAAGCTGGGGGCAAACCATCCAATGGGGCCGCTGGAACTGGCCGATTTTATCGGACTGGACACCTGTCTGGCGATTATGAACGTACTGCATGACGGCTTGGCCGATACCAAATATCGTCCCTGCCCGCTCCTGACCAAATATGTCGAGGCAGGCTGGCTTGGCCGTAAAACCGGCCGCGGTTTCTACGACTATCGCGGCGACGAGCCTGTGCCCACTCGCTGAGACAGCGCATATATCACAGGTAGAATTGAGTATTTTTCACCAAGATGAAGGTGCGCGTTAACCTAATATTAAGGTTAATCGCGCCTTATGGTATGGCGGTACAGGCTGGAGAGCCGATGACCGCCCAAGGTGAAGCCCCGCCACCCTTTCCGCCTGGCGAGTTTCGGGGGCGGGGTGGACCTTCTCGTTCATCTTGGCAAAAATACTCATTTCTCCCGTCGCAGCACACGCCCCGGTTTCAGTCTTTTTCGTCCATATCAAAGCCTAGATGCTTGGCCACGGTAAAGATGTCTTTGTCGCCGCGCCCGCACATATTCATGATGATCACATGGTCCTTGGGCAGATCCGGTGCGATCTTCATCACGTGCGCCAGTGCGTGACTGGGCTCCAGCGCAGGAATAATCCCCTCCAAAGCGCAGCTCAGTTGGAACGCTTCCAGTGCTTCCTTGTCGGTGATGGCGACATATTCAGCGCGACCGATGTCGTGCAGCCAGCTATGCTCGGGGCCGATACCGGGGTAATCCAGCCCCGCTGAAATCGAGTGACCTTCGAGGATCTGGCCGTCGTCATCCTGTAGCAGATAGGTGCGGTTGCCGTGCAAAACGCCGGGGCGACCGCCGGTGAGCGACGCGCAATGCTCCATCTTGGCATTGACGCCTTTTCCGCCTGCCTCGACACCGATGATGCCAACGTCCTTGTCATCAAGGAACGGATAAAACAGGCCCATCGCGTTGGAACCGCCACCGATTGCCGCAATCAGTGTATCCGGCAGGCGCCCTTCGGCAGCCAGGATCTGCTCCTTGGCTTCCTTGCCGATAATGCTTTGGAAATCGCGGACCATGGCCGGGTACGGATGCGGGCCGGCCACCGTGCCGATGCAATAGAACGTATCGCGCACGTTCGTCACCCAGTCGCGCAATGCGTCGTTCATCGCATCCTTCAGCGTGCCGCGGCCAGAGGTTACCGGGACGACCTCCGCGCCCAGCAGGCGCATGCGGAACACGTTGGGCTTTTGACGCTCGACATCATGCGCGCCCATGTAAACCACGCATTTCAGGCCAAATTTCGCACAGACCGTCGCCGTGGCCACGCCATGTTGCCCTGCGCCCGTTTCGGCGATGATGCGGGACTTGCCCATGCGGCGGGCAAGGATGATCTGGCCGAGTACGTTGTTGATCTTGTGCGCGCCGGTGTGGTTCAGCTCGTCGCGCTTCAGATAAATCTTGGCGCCGCCCAGATGCTGCGTCAGCCGCTCGGCGTAGTAGAGCGGGCTGGGGCGACCGACATAATTGGTCCACAGATCCTGCATTTCAGCCCAAAAGCTGTCATCGGTTTTTGCATGCTCGTACTGCTCTTCCAGTTCGAGGATCAGCGGCATCAGTGTTTCCGACACGAACCGCCCGCCAAAATCGCCGAAACGGCCCTTTTCATCGGGGCCTGTCATGAATGAGTTGAATAGATCGTTCATATCGCTGGCCTCTCCCGTCATGCGCTTGTGTTGGTGAATATGGGACGGCGCAGAACTTTTCCAGCGAAAAGGGTGCCGCCCTAACCTTGGGCCGCCATCACGAAGGCCCGCATCAGCGCCGCATCCTTGACGCCCGGTGCGCTTTCGATGCCTGAGCTGACGTCAAGCTGGGTCGCACCGGTGCGCTGCACCGCTTCTGCGGCATTGGCGGGCGTCAGGCCGCCGGCCAACATCCATGGCAATGTCCAGTCGCGCCCGGCGATCAAAGACCAGTCGAAGGACAGCGCATTGCCGCCCGGCAGCGGCGCGCCCTTGGGCGGTTTGGCGTCGATCAGCAACTGATCGGCAACGTCGCCGTACATGTCTATTTGCGCCAGATCCGCCTGCACGGCGATGCCGATCGCCTTCATCACAGGCAGGCCATAGCGCGCCTTGAGCGCGGCGACGCGCGCGGGCGTTTCCGACCCGTGCAGTTGCAGCATATCCAGCGGCACAGCAGCAACCAGCGCGTCAAGCTGCGCGTCATCCGCATCCACCGTCAGAGCAACGCAGGTGACCCCCTGTGGCGCGCGCGCCGCCATCACGGCAGCTGCGTCGACGCTGACATTCCGCGGTGAGCGCGGGAAAAACACAAACCCGATATACTGCGCCCCTGCCGACACTGCATTTGCAACGTCAGCAGGCTGCGTCAGCCCGCACATCTTGATCCGGATGTCACTGCTCATGCGGATCGCTCAGCGACCGTCATCCAGAAGGGCGATCACCTCGTCATTGCCCTCATGCTTGTCCCGCTTGAGGCGCTTGATCTCGGCGCGTAGTCGGGCCATTTCGCGGGTTTGTCTGGCGGCTGCGGCGCGCTCACCCGCCTCGCGGATCCACTCCCATATAAAGCCGAGGATCAGGCCCGCCAGAATGCTGCCGAAGATGACAACGAATAACGGCAGATCGTAGGTCGGGCTGAGGGCCGTAAACCTGTTCAAGCCATCGGGCACCAGGGCCACAGGCACAACGACGCGGTTCGCCAGCGCAATCAGGATCAAGGCCACCGCAAAAATAGCGATGGAGGCATAACGAATATAGCGCATGATTTACTTTCCGTTCAGTCGGTCCCGAAGGAGTTTGCCAGTCTTGAAGAATGGCACGTGTTTTTCTTCGACAGGAACGGACTCGCCCGTGCGCGGGTTCCGGCCCAATCGCGCATCGCGCTTTTTAACTGAAAATGCGCCAAAGCCGCGCAGCTCCACCCGGTTGCCTGACGCCATTGCATCGGTAATCTCGTTAAAGACCGTGTTTACGATCCGCTCCACATCCCGTTGGTACAGATGCGGATTTTCATCGGCAATCTTCTGAATCAACTCCGATCGGATCATCGGCATAGTCCCCCGGTCCAGTGCGTTGCGCAGATTCTGCTGCTTGGGCAGTATATGCGCAATACGTGGAAACAAAACCATAAAGCGCGCCGCATCTGCGGCAAATGCGGCGATAATTCGCACCTGCCAGTGCAATCTGGCGTAAAACAAGCCCGGAAATTGCGCGATGGTCGCGTCGCATCGCGCCCTGCATCCTTGCGATTCGCGCCGCCCGCGCCAGTTGTCAAAATGACCGTACCGCAACAGAAAGACGGTTCCATCACCTAATAGACAGCACCAAATTACCTCACATTAAGAAATGTCGCGCAATATTAATCCAAAACGTGCCGCCCAAAGGTATAATAGTTGCGCTGCACCTGCGAAGTGATTAGGACGGACTGCAAGTTTGAAAGGATCTAGAAATGGCCCATGACGGACAAATTGAAATGACATCACCTGCCGTACTGCTGGACAATCTGCCGGAACTGACCCGCGCCAGCCTTGCCCCCGTCGCCGCCCTGCTGGACGCCGCCACAGCCAGTGTCAAGGCGCTGGTCTCCGAGGGGGACCGGGTCTCGAACGCGCTGGTCGAACAGCATCAGACCGCCGCACATGGGTTGGCATGGCTTGCCACCTATTCCGAGGCGCTCCACCAGATGCAGGCATGGGCCGACCGCCTGCAAGAGCAAGGCACCTTCAGCGAGGTCGAGGCGCTGCTTCACCAGATCGCCTTTGGCGAATATCTGTCGCAAATCCATGGCGGCATCCCGATGAGCCAGGGCGAGATCCTGCGCCTTTCCGATATCGGCCTGTCGCAGGACGATGTGCGCGGCCTGATGACGCCCGAAATCATGACCCTTTCGCAGAGTGGCAACAGCCAGGCCGCCCGCACGCGTCTGGTGCACCTGATGCAGGACCGCGCCGCCGAAATCACCGTTGGCCGCACCGGTCTGGACGAAGAATTGGAGATGATCCGCGAGCAGTTCCGCCGCTACGCCATCGACCGGGTCGAGCCGCACGCGCATGACTGGCACCTCAAGGACGAGTTGATCCCGATGGAAATCATCGAGGAACTGGCCGAAATGGGCGTGTTCGGCCTGACCATCCCCGAAGAATTCGGCGGTCTGGGCCTCAGCAAAGCGTCGATGGTCGTCGTCTCCGAAGAGCTCAGCCGCGGCTATATCGGCGTCGGCTCGCTCGGCACGCGCAGCGAAATCGCGGCCGAGCTGATCATCTGCGGCGGAACCGACGCGCAAAAGGCGCATTGGCTGCCCAAACTCGCCAGCGCCGAAATCCTGCCGACGGCGGTGTTTACAGAACCCAACACCGGCTCCGACCTTGGCGCGCTGCGCACCCGCGCGGTCAAGGATGGCGACGATTACCGCATTACCGGCAACAAGACATGGATCACCCACGCCGCCCGCACCCATGTGATGACCCTGCTGGCGCGCACCGATCCAGCCAGCACCGACCACAAGGGCCTGTCGATGTTTCTGGCCGAGAAAACCCCCGGCACGGACGCGGCCCCCTTCCCCACCGACGGTATGTCGGGCGGCGAGATCGAGGTGCTGGGCTATCGCGGCATGAAGGAATACGAACTGGGTTTCGACAATTTCCACGTCAAGGGCGAAAACCTCTTGGGCGGCGAAGAGGGCAAAGGCTTCAAACAGCTGATGGAAACGTTCGAATCCGCCCGCATCCAGACCGCGGCACGCGCCGTCGGCGTGGCGCAATCGGCGCTGGACGTGTCGATGCAATACGCACAGGACCGCAAGCAGTTCGGCAAATCGCTGATCGACTTCCCGCGCGTGTCCGGCAAGCTGGCGATGATGGCCGTCGAAATCATGATAGCCCGCCAGCTGACCTATTTCTCGGCCTGGGAAAAGGACGAGGGCCGCCGCTGCGACGTCGAGGCCGGCATGGCCAAGCTGCTGGGCGCCCGCGTGGCATGGGCCGCTGCCGACAATGGCCTTCAAATCCACGGTGGAAACGGCTTCGCGCTGGAATACAAGATCAGCCGCATCCTGTGCGACGCGCGCATCCTCAACATCTTTGAGGGCGCCGCCGAAATTCAGGCGCAGGTCATCGCCCGCCGCCTCTTGGGCTAGAATACCTTGGCCGCACCGCAGATCGCCTGCGGTGCGGCACGCCCGGCCCGCCGCAAACGCGCCCTGCGGCATTTTCTTGGTCAAAATACCCATTGCGCCGCATGTGCGGCACGGAACATCATCAGCATTGAGAGTGTTCGCCATATTCCGGGACACGAACCATGGCTGCCGCGCTATGCCATCCCTAAGGCCCCGGCGAGACCCTCTAACAAAAGCCTTCCACTCAATGCCCCATCCTGAATTTCAGCGCTACGCGATCTACTACACACCTGCCGAAGGTCCCCTTGCCCGGTTCGGCGCCGAGTGGCTGGGCTGGGACATTCGCGCCGGCCGCGTTCCAGCGCAGCGCATCCGCGTGCCAAATCTTCCCATACACATCGACGAACTGACGCAAACGCCGCGCCGATACGGCTTCCATGCCACGATCAAACCGCCGTTCCGCCTCGCTGCCGGTCGCACCGAAGCCGAGTTGGCCGCGGCCCTGACAGCCTTCTGCGCTGCCATGACACCCGCGCATAGCGACGGACTGGAATTGGCCCAGCTTGGCCGCTTCCTCGCTCTGGTGCCCCAGGGGGATGCGGAGCCTCTGGCGCGCCTTGCGTCAGACGTGGTCCAGTCCTTCGATGGATTTCGCGCACCCCTGACCGAGGCCGAGCTGGCCCGGCACAGCACTCCCCGCCTTGGCCCGGCCCAGGTCCAAAATCTGCACCGCTGGGGGTATCCGCATGTAATGGACTGTTTTCGCTGGCATATGACGCTGACAGACAAACACCCAACAGCGCAAGTTGCAAAAGCGCACGCCGCTCTTGCTGATAGAGTGACACCCCTGCTGCCCCGTCCGTTCACACTCAACACGCTCAGCCTTGTTGGGGAGTCCCGGACCGGATACTTTCATCTGATCCAGCAAACACCGCTTGGCGGCTGAAGCAACGGCATCACGTTCACCTTCCTTGAAAGGCTCAATCGACGGTCCCGCCTTGCGCGATCCGTGCCTCAAATCGCGCGATGAACCGCGCGCGCGCATCGGGGACGGGTTTGCCACCCAGATCCGCCGCCAGCTTATTGTGCAGGAAAAAGCCGGTGGTGCGCAGCCCCTCGGCAATGTCCGCGTCGGGCGCAGCGCCATGGCCCAGCATGCAGGGCGGCAAGGGCAGAAGCCGATCCGCCCAGTCCCCGGCCCCCGCCCGCGAGACCGCGCGGCCGCTGCGCGGCGATACATAGCTCAGATCGTTCGCGCGCGCGCCGCGCACCGCACAGGCCGACAAATCGAGGCCGAACCCAAGATCGCGCAAAAGCGCCATTTCCCAGCGCAGATAGGCCAGCGGCCACGCATCACGGGCCCCCATGAGATCCAGCAGCGTTTCCGTCCGCTGATACAAATCTGCATACGCCTCCCGTTCGGGCAGCGAAAACAGCAGTAGCGACGTGACCGCATTCAGCCCCGACAGTGCCAGCCGGTCCTCCATCGCAAGGGCCGTACGGCTGCGCACAGGCTCAACCGTGAAAACGCCCATATGCTCTTCCAGACGGGCGCGCCATGCCAGATCCAGCTGCGCGCCCGGTTGCAGGATCGGCGCCAGCCTGCGCGACGCGCCGCCCCGCACAACGCCCGCGTGACGGCCGCGCCCCGGCGTCAGAACTTCGATGATTGCGGCGCTTTCGCCATGCGGGCGCGCCGACAGTAAAATCCCCTGATCGCGCCATTCCATTCCCAGCCACTCCTGCACCGCCAAGGCAAAACTAAGCCAAGCGCATCACTCTGCAAGGCCGGGCTGGTCCAGCAGATGGCGCCCTGCGCGATCCTCGACCTCGATCACCCAAAGATCGGGATCAAATCCGCGTTGCCGCGCGATGGCGGCGTCCACATCCGCCTCCGCGCCTGAAATCAGCGTGTCCCATTTGCGCGCGCCGCTCATCAGATCGAAGCTGCGACAGTATGCTGCGGCCTGCCCGTCCAGAGTGTTGAGCTTGACCAGAACCGCGCCGGACGCGTCATCGCCATGCGCGGTCACAAAGGCCGGGATATCCGCGCCGCGCAGGCGGGCAATATAGGCATGCACCCAGAATTCTGCGGTAAGGCGCGTCATGTCTTGTGTTGAATTTGAGTATTTTTACCAAGATGAAGCACCAGGGGCCGCATCAATTTCCGTCCTTGAAGTCCAGCCCCATTTCCGAATACCGCTCGGCCTCTTCCAGCCAATTTGGGCGTACCTTGATCTGCAGGAAAAGATGGACGCGGCGGCCGAGGAATTCCTCCAGTTCCGCGCGGGCGGCGGCGCCGACCTGTTTGATCGTCTCGCCCTTGTGGCCCAGCACGATGCCCTTGTGGCCGTCGCGCATGACGTAGATCAGCTGATCAATGCGGGCTGATCCGTCGGGCCGTTCCTCCCAGTTTTCCGTCTCGACGGTCAGCTGGTACGGCAATTCCTGATGCAGGCGCAGCGTCAGCTTTTCGCGGGTGATTTCGGCGGCGATCATGCGCAGGGGCAGATCGGCGATCTGATCTTCGGGGTAGAGCCATGGGCCGTCCGGCAGCTGGCCTGCCAGCCAAGCGCGCAGGCTGGCGACGCCGTGGCCCTTTTCGGCGGATATCATGAAGGTTTCTTCAAAGGGGAACCGGTCGTTCATGTCCTTGGTCAGCGCCAGCAGTGCCGGCGATTGGACGCGGTCGATCTTGTTTATCGCCAGCGCCACTTTGCGGCCCCTTGTCACCTCGCCCAGGTTTTCGAGGATGGCCTTCACACCGTCGGTGATGCCGCGGTTCGCCTCGATCAGCAGGACGACAACGTCGGCGTCTGCGGCCCCGCCCCAGGCGGCGGCGACCATGGCGCGGTCAAGGCGGCGGCGCGGTTTGAACAGGCCCGGCGTGTCGACAAACACCAGCTGCGCGTCACCCTCGATCGCAACCCCGCGGATGCGGGCGCGGGTTGTCTGCACCTTGTGGGTGACGATACTGACCTTGGCGCCGACCATGCGGTTCAGCAGGGTCGATTTACCTGCGTTCGGCTCTCCGATCAGGGCGACAAATCCGGCGCGTGTGCTCATGTGGCTGTGTTCCATCTGTTGCAGGCCGCAGACCTACCCGATTGTGGCGCGCTTGCCCAGAGGGTGCGGCGGCGCGCTGCGTTCAGGCGCCTTGCTCAAGCCGGGCCATCAGCGCCTTGGCGGCCATTTGTTCGGCCTGCCGTTTGGAGCCGGCTGTGGCGGTTTCTTCGGTCCCGTTCTCAAGCCTGGCCGATATGGTGAAAAACGGGGCGTGGTCGGGACCGCTGCGCGCCGTCTGCACGTAGCGCGGCGGCGGCATGCCGCGCGCCTGCGCCCATTCCTGAAGCGCTGTTTTCGCGTCGCGCGCGTCCTGCTCCACCGCGTCTATCCGGGGGGCCCAATGCGCCATGATGACGCGCCGCGCCGCCTCGAACCCGGCATCCTGATAGACCGCGGCAATCACCGCCTCCATCGCGTCGCCCAAAAGCGCCTGCTTGCGGCGCCCGCCGGACAGCATTTCCGAGCGGCCCAGTTTCAGCACCGCGCCCAGATCAATCGCGCGCGCGACGTCTGCGCAGGCTTCCTTGCGCACCAACGCGTTGAAGCGGGGCGCCAGCAGCCCTTCGGCGGCGGTCGGATCATGGGCCAGCAGCGCCTCGGCCATCACGAGGCCCAGCACGCGGTCGCCCAGAAACTCCAGCCGCTGGTTGTCAGACCGGCTGGGCGAGGACATCGACGGATGCGTGACGGCCTCGATCAGCAGCGCGGGGCGGGAAAAATCATGCCCGAGCCGCGCCGCAAAGGCCTTGAGGTCAGCGGAGAGTCTCAATCCAGCCCCTTGAAGAAACGGTCCGAGCGCCACGTCCAGAAATACAGCATGGATTTGCCGGCCGAGGAGAAGATCACCCGATTGGCGCGGCCGATCAGGTTTTCGAACGGCACGAAGCCGACGCCGCCGACGGTCTGGGGATAGCGGCTGTCGGTGGAATTGTCGCGGTTGTCACCCATGAAGAAGTAATGCCCCTCGGGGACCGTAAACACGCCGGTATCGTCCGAGCGTTGGTCGCCGATGTTCAGAACATTATACGATTTGCCGTTCGGCAGCGTTTCAATCTGCCGCTCCTTGACGCACGTCGCGCCCTCGCCCACGACGCCATTGGCACAGCGCGGGCGGCTGTTCATCGAGCCTTGGCTTTCGTATACTTCATCGAAACTGCCCGCATCCTCCAGCTGAACCGGGGTGCCGTTCAGATGCAGCACGCCGTCCTTCATCTGGACCGTGTCGCCCGGCATGCCGATCAGACGTTTGATGAAATCGCTGTGGTTGACGGGATGGCGGAACACGATGATATCGCCGCGCTCAGGCTCCGAGCCCCAGAGCCGGGTGTTGTCGCCGTCCAGAAAGCCGCAGATGTCGGCGGCGTCGACATCGATCGGGCCAAACCGGACCGACGGGCAGGACGCGTAGGAATAGCCATACGCCATTTTGTTCACGAAAAGGAAATCACCGATCAGCAGCGTATCCTTCATCGAGCCGGACGGAATCCAGAACGGTTGAAAGAACAGTGTGCGGAAAATGCCGGCGATCAGGAGGGCGAAAACCACCGTCTTGATCGTCTCGATGATGGGATTGCCTGTCTTGGCCTCGGATGCCATGCGCGGTCTCCGCCTTTGCAATATGGGTCTGTCAATCGTGCTGCTTCATGGGCGCGGGGGCGGGCCAAGTCAACCCGCGCTGTCGGGCGCGGGCGGGACCGGGCGCGCCTCGATCACCACAAAGGCCTGCGCCCAAGGGTGGTCATCGGTCAGCGTGACGTGGATGATGGCCGTGTGTCCCGGCGGGGTCATTTGCGCCAGCCGTTCCTTGGCCCAGCCTGTGACCTGCATCACCGGCTGGCCGGTGGGCAGGTTGCTGACGGCCATATCCTTCCACGCGATGCCCATGCGCAGGCCGGTTCCCAGCGCCTTTGAGCATGCCTCCTTGGCGGCCCAGCGTTTGGCATAGGTGCCGGGGGTGTCGGCGCGCGCTTCGGCCTTGCGCTGCTCCACCTCGGTAAAGACGCGTGCGCGGAAGCGGTCGCCGAAACGGTCCAGCGTGCGGGCGATCCGCTCGATATTGGCCAGATCGCTGCCGATGCCAAGGATCACAGTTTATCCACGCCGTTCCGGCGGCTGATCGCATCCTGCTCGCTGCGCGCGCCGATGCTCAGGAAAAAGCGGTTCGACAGAAGATAGCCCAGCGCATAGAGCGCCAGCAGGATCAGAAACTGCCGCGAGCCGAATTCGGCAATGGTCAGCTTGGCAAATTCGGGCAGCAGCGCCGCCATTGCGTAGCTCAGCGCGACATTCAGCACCACCGCAAGCGCCGTGGCCAGCAGGGCAAAGTTCCACGCTTCGGCCATGTTGGGCTTGCGCCCCTCCTCGCGGACGAATGCGCGCCCCTCGATCAACGCCGCGACCATCGCGGGCGCCAGAAGCTGCGCGGACGATCCAAGCCCCGCATCAAGCCACGCATTGGCCGCCATGACGATCAGCGCAACGCCGATGGCCATGCCCAGAAAGACGGCCGTATAGCGCGGATAATTCACCGCGCCGCGTCCATCCGGCGGCGCATCTCCGCGATGGCGGGCGCCAGCCCCATGAACACCGCCTCGCCGATCAGGAAATGACCGATATTCAGCTCCATCACTTCGGGCAATGCCGCGATGGGGGCCACGGTGTCAAAGGTCAGGCCATGCCCCGCATGCACCTCAAGGCCCAGCGAATGGGCATAGGTCGCCATTTCCGACAGCGCCGCCAGTTCGGCATCGCGCGCGTCAAAACGGCCCTCGGCATGGGCGTCGCAATAGGCGCCGGTGTGCAATTCGATCACCGCCGCGCCGATGCGCGCGGCCGCGTCGATCTGTGCCGCATCCGCGCCGATGAAGATCGACACGCGGCTGCCCGCCTCGCGCAGGGGTGCGATGTAATCGGCCAGCTTGGGTTCGCTGCCGACCACGTCCAGCCCGCCCTCGGTCGTGCGTTCCTCCCGCTTTTCCGGCACCACGCACACGGCGTGGGGTTTCAGGCGCAGGGCGATCTGCGCCATCTCGTCGGTTGCGGCCATTTCAAAGTTCAGCGGCACGGCCAGCGCGTCCATCAGCGCATCGATATCGGCGTCACGGATATGGCGGCGATCCTCGCGCAGATGGGCGGTGATGCCATCGGCGCCGGCCTCTTGCGCCAGCAGGGCCGCGCGCACCGGACACGGCACGGCGCCGCCGCGCGCGTTGCGCAAGGTGGCGACGTGGTCGATATTCACGCCAAGGCGCAGCTTGGATGCATCCGTCATGGTGTCCCCCCGAACAATACTCAACCTTAGTAAGGTCCCTGCCCGGCGCAGGGTCAAGCGGCGTTCAGCGCTCGGGCGGCGACTGTGGCGCTTTGGCATCGTCCACCGCGGCCTTTTGTTTCAGCGCGATCCACTTGGCCTTGAGCCGGGCCTGCCTGCGTTTTTGATAGACCAGTATGACGGGAAGCGAGAAATAGTAGGCGGCGATGGCGCAGATCAGGCCGGGGATGATGCCGCCGATCAGATAGGGCAGGAAAACCTCGTCATAAAAAACGGCCAGCTTGCTCCAATGCGCCGTTTCATCGGTGAACATCGCCATGAAGTTGTGCTTCAGATCCGCCATCGCGCCGACGATCTTGGCCCCCAGTGTCAGGTGGACATCCTCGGCCGTGCGCCCGCTGCCGGTGCCAAGAATGAAATAGCCGGTTTGCAGGGCGCTGGCGGCAATCGCAGGAAAGGTCAGCGGATTGCCGACGAATGTGGCCAGCAGCGCCGCCACGATATTGCCGCGAATGATCTTGGAAATCAGCGCCGCCAGAACGAAATGCAGCCCGAAGAACGGCGAGAATGTCACCAGCACCCCGACAAAGATGCCCCGCGCGATGCGGTGCGGCGGGTCCGGCAGGCGGGTGACGCGATATTTGACGTAGCGGGCCGCACGGGTCCAGCCGCCCTTGGGCCAGAAAAAGGCGCCGACGGTTCTCCAGAACGATCTTTTATCTCGTCGCTTGAAGACCAACGCGGCGCACTCCCGTTTCTCAGGTTTCGCCCTTGCCGGCGGCACGGGACAGATCGCGAAGACGCTCGACCTGCGCAACGTCGGTATCTGCATTCAGCATATTGATCACGCTGTGCAACTGTTCGGCATCACGCAACTCGACCTCGACCAGCAGACGGTAAAAATCGGGCTTACGATCCACAAAGGTCATGTTCGAGATATTGGCACCGCACTCGCCGATCAAGGTGCAAATGCGCCCCAGCACGCCGGCGTCATTGCTCATCGTGATATTCAGCGACACACCGTAGGACGCCGCATGCGTGCCCGAATGCCAGGCCAGATCAATCCAGCGCTCCGGCTGCTCCTCATAGGTGCTGAGGCTGTCGCAGTCGATCGAATGGACGACAACGCCCTTGCCGCGAAAGGTGATCCCGACAATCCGCTCGCCCGGCAGCGGCTCGCAGCATTGCGCGCGCTCGAATCGCTGGTCAGGCTCAAGGCCGATGACGGCGCGGTCGCGGCCCACCTCATCGCCGCCTTGCGGCGCCAGATCGGGATAGACGGCGCTGACCACCTCGCGCGCGGTCAATTCGGCGCTGCCCATGCGCGCCAGCACGGAATCGACATCCTTCAGCTGGAGGGTGCGCGCGGCGGCGGTCAGCGCCTTGTCTGTGGCGCGTTTGCCCACATGCTCGAACGCGGCGCGGGCCAGTTCGCGGCCCAGCTTGATGTAGCGGCCGCGATCCACCTCGCGCAGGGCGCGGCGGATGGCGGATTTCGCCTTGCCCGTCGTGGCGATGTCCAGCCATGTCGATTGCGGCATCTGTCCGTCCGCGGTGATGACGTCCACCGACTGGCCATTCTTGATCCGTGTCCAGAGCGGCACGCGCATGCCGTCAATCTTGGCCCCGACCACCGAATTGCCCACGCGGGTGTGGATGGCATAGGCAAAATCAATCGGGGTTGCGCCGCGCGGCAGCTTGACCACCTCCCCCTTGGGGGTAAAGCAAAAGACCTGATCGGAATACATCTCAAGCTTGACCGCCTCAAGGAAATCGGCGTCGTCATCACCGTCCAGCTGATCGGTCAGCGTGTTGATCCACTTGGCCGGATCGACGGCAAAGGGGTTCTCGCTGCGCACGCCGTCGCGGTAGGACCAATGCGCGGCAACGCCCGATTCGGCCACGTCATGCATCTGGCGGGTGCGGATCTGCACCTCCACCCGCTTGCCATCGCGGCCCGACACGGTGGTGTGGATCGACCGGTAGCCGTTCGATTTGGGCTGGCTGATGTAATCCTTGAACCGGCCCGGTACGGCGCGCCAGCGTTGATGGATCGCGCCCAGAATGGCGTAACATTCGGCCTCATCCGCGCAGATGATGCGGAACCCGTAGATGTCCGACAGGCGCGAAAAGGCCAGATCCTTTTCCTGCATCTTGCGCCAGATCGAATAGGGTTTCTTGGCGCGGCCCAGCACTTCGGCCTCGATGCCGACGCGGGTCAGTTCCTTGCGGATGTCGGCGGTGATCGAGCTGATGACGTTGCCCGATTCGTGTTGCAGCGTGATGAACCGGCGCATGATCGACGCGCGCGCCTCGGGGTTGATGACGCGAAAGGCCAGATCCTCCAGCTCTTCGCGCATCCATTGCATGCCCATGCGCCCGGCCAGCGGCGCATAGATATCCATCGTCTCGCGTGCCTTTTGCACCTGCTTGTCGGGGCGCATCGCCTTGATAGTTCGCATGTTGTGCAGACGGTCGGCCAGCTTGACCAGAATCACGCGCAGGTCCTTGGACATGGCGATCAGCAGCTTGCGGAAATTCTCGGCCTGCTTGGTCTCGCTGCTGCTGAGCTGAAGATTGGTCAGCTTGGTCACGCCATCGACCAGATCGGCCACCTCGACGCCGAACATTTCAGCCACGCTGGCGTAGGAGGCGCGCGTGTCCTCGATCGTGTCATGCAGCAGGGCGGTGACGATGGTCGCATCCCCCAGCCGCTGCTGCGCCAGAATGGCGGCAACAGCGATGGGGTGCGTGAAATAGGGCTCTCCCGAATAGCGGGTCTGCCCTTCGTGCATGCGCAGGCCGTAATTATAGCCCCGCCGCAGCAGGCCCTCATCGCAGCGGGGGTTGTAGCTGCGCACCAGCGCGATCAGGTCATCGGCGGTAATCATGTGATGCACCCGTCGCGCCGCGGCGCTGTGCCGCGGATGGGCCGGGGGTATCAGCCCTGGCCCTGCGCCTTCATCAGTTCGCGCAAAAGACGCTCTTCGGACATGTCGTCTTCGGCGGGCTTGTCCGCCTCACCGCCCATCAGAAGCGCCATCTGGTCCTCTTCAGGCTCGTCGACTTCGATTTCGGTCTGGTTCGACTCGATCATGCGCTCGCGCAGGTCGTCGGCGCTTTGGGTTTCCTCTGCGATTTCGCGCAGGGCCACGACCGGGTTCTTGTCGTTGTCGCGGTCCACGGTCAGCGGCGCCCCGGCGGTGATTTCGCGGGCGCGATGCGCGGCCAGCATCACCAGCTCGAACCGGTTGGGAACCTTGTCGACGCAGTCTTCGGTAGTTACGCGGGCCATGAGACCTCCGGAATTTAAGCAGCGTGGAAACGTCTCCCTTACGCGCGTATCGCGCGATACGCAAGCAGGTTATGGCAGGCGGACCACCTCGGCGCGGACCTGTGCGGGCAGCGCGTCCGCCATTTCGCGCACCGTGCGGCCCAGCACCGGATGGCGCCAGTCCGGCGCGATATCGGCCAGCGGCACCAGCACAAAGGCGCGGTCCTGCACCCGCGGATGCGGCAGGATCAGCTCATCGGGGGTGCGCGTCATCTGGTCATCCAGCGGCAGATCGCGCCAGGCAGCATAACCGGCCGGGTCCGGCAGAACCGTCTGCCCCTGCGCGATCAGATCCAGATCCAGCGTGCGCCGCCCCCATCGCTGCACCCGTTCGCGGCCAAAATGCGCCTCAACCCGGTGCAACAGGTCCAGCGCCTGCTGCGCATCCCCCCTGACCCCGATTTCGGCCGCCGCATTGACATAGTCCGGTCCCGCCCCCGCCGGAAAACATGGCGTGGCATAGAATGGACTGACGGCGCGCAATTCGGCCCCTTCGGCCACCAGCAAATCCAGCGCCGCGCGCAAGGTTTCGCCGGGCGCGCCTGCGCTGGACGGCAGATTTCCGCCCAGTGCAATCAGAAAACTTTCAATTACCGTCACGTCACCCACCTAAAGATCGAACCCGGTGGCCTTGCCCCGCGTTACGCTTGAAATTAAGCCTGTGCCAGATTAATCCGGCAACACTTTCTTTTACGGTAATTTTTCACCGCCGTAAGCGATCCTGTGCAAGCCGGCGGAAAGGATCAAGGAATGTTTTACAAAGATGAGCGCCTTGCGCTGTTTATTGACGGCTCGAACCTCTACGCGGCCGGCAAGGCGCTGGGCTTCGACATTGACTACAAGCTGCTGCGGTCGGAATTCATGCGCCGCGGCAAGCTGCTGCGCGCGTTCTACTATACTGCCCTGCTGGAAAACGACGAATATTCACCGATCCGCCCGCTGGTTGACTGGCTGAATTACAACGGTTTTTCCATGGTGACAAAACCGGCCAAGGAATACACCGACAGTCAGGGCCGCCGCAAGGTCAAGGGCAACATGGATATCGAGCTGGCCGTCGATGCGATGGAACTGGCACCGCGCGTCGACCACATCGTTCTGTTTTCGGGCGATGGCGATTTCCGGCCTCTGGTCGAGTCGCTCCAGCGGCAAGGCGTGCGCGTGTCCGTCGTGTCCACCATCCGCAGCCAGCCCCCGATGATCTCGGACGAGCTGCGCCGTCAGGCAGACAACTTTATCGAGCTGGAAGACCTGAGGGACGTCATCGGCCGCCCGCCGCGTGAAATGCCCGCGCCGCGCGAGGATACGCTCGAAGAGCAGGACTGACCGGCGACGATATGAGCCCAGCCGCGCTGCCACCGGCGCGGCTTTTCCGCCCTGCCCACTGGACGCGCGGCGCTGCGCAGCTTACCTCTGCCGCCAAGTCGCGCAGACCAAGGAGCGCCGAAAATGAGCAAACCACCCCTGACCCTGCATCTGGCCGCCCCGCGCGGGTTTTGCGCCGGCGTCGATCGCGCGATCAAGATCGTGGAAATGGCGCTGACCAAATGGGGCGCGCCGGTCTATGTCCGCCACGAGATTGTTCACAACAAGTACGTCGTCGACGATCTACGCACCAAAGGTGCGATTTTCGTCGAGGAACTGGACGAATGCCCTGACGACCGTCCGGTCATCTTTTCCGCGCATGGCGTGCCAAAATCCGTGCCGGCCGAAGCGACCGCCCGAGAGATGATCTATGTCGACGCCACCTGCCCGCTGGTCTCCAAGGTGCATATCGAGGCTGAAAGGCACCACGAGGCGGGGCTTCAGATCGTCATGATCGGCCATGACGGCCACCCCGAAACTATCGGCACCATGGGCCAGTTGCCCCCCGGCGCGGTCATTCTGGTCGAAACCGAAGATGACGTCGCCCGACTGGAGGTGCGTGACGCCTCCGCCTTGGCCTATGTCACGCAAACAACGCTGAGCGTGGACGACACGATCGGCATCGTCGCGGCGCTGAAGGCGCGGTTCCCCGCCATCATCGGCCCCCACAAGGAAGACATCTGCTACGCCACCACCAACCGGCAGGCGGCGGTCAAGGCAATGGCGCCCGATTGCGACGCGATGCTGGTGGTCGGCGCGCCCAACTCCTCCAACTCGCGCCGACTGGTCGAGGTTGGCGCGCGTGCGGGCTGCGAGTATGCGCAGCTGGTGCAGCGCGCGGATGACATCGACTGGCGCAGCCTGACAGGCGTGCGCAGCATCGGCGTGACGGCTGGCGCGTCCGCCCCCGAAGTGCTGGTGAACGAGGTGATCGCCGCCATTCAGGACCGCTATGACGTGACCATCAATCACGTCGAAACCGCCGTTGAAAACGTCGAATTCAAGGTGCCGCGCGTGCTGCGGGCGCCGGCATGATGGGCATGACCGGCGTGCCGCGCTCCGCGCTGATTCTGGGCCTTGCCGGGCTGATCCCGTTCCTGTGGGGCGCGATCACGATCCTGCAACCCGGCCTTGCTGACTGGACGATCCGCAGCATCGGCCCACGCTTTGCCGGGCCATATGTCATGCTGTTCTACGGCGCGATCATTCTGGCCTTCATGTCCGGCGTGCTCTGGGGATTTGCCACGAAGCTGGAGGGGAATCAGGCGGCGGTCGGCTATGTCTTATCGGTGATCCCTGCCCTCTGGGCATTTTTCACCACCGGCGGCGGGCCGGTCAGCGCGGGCATGTCGCTGAT
Organism: Roseovarius dicentrarchi; assembly: GCF_003316635.1. Classification (GTDB taxonomy): domain Bacteria; phylum Pseudomonadota; class Alphaproteobacteria; order Rhodobacterales; family Rhodobacteraceae; genus Roseovarius; species Roseovarius dicentrarchi. Next base: position 247,677 of record NZ_QNQP01000001.1, read on the forward strand.
GGCGGGCTTTGCCGGCCTTCTGGGCATCGATTGGCTGTTCTGGCGCTTTGGCGTGGCGCCAGAATGGTGGATGCAACTGCGCGTGCTGCTGACGGCGATCGTGCTGGGCTGCCTGGCCGTGGCGGTCTTTCTATGACCGTCGATGACGAAACTCTGGGCGTCTATCGCGCCCGCGCGCAGGACTACGCCGCGATGACCGACGAGCTGTCAGGCGACAAACATCTTGCCGCCTTCATCGCAGCCATGCCACCCGGCGCGCGCGTGCTTGATATCGGCTGCGGCCCCGGCCGCGCAGCGGGCCAGATGGCCGCTGCCGGGCTGGCCGTCGATGCCATTGATGCGGTGCCCGAAATGGTCGCCATGGCCGCCGCACAGCCCGGCGTCACCGCATGGCAGGCCAGCTTTGATGATATCGGCGGCGATGCGATCTATGATGGCGTCTGGGCCAATTTCAGCCTGCTGCACGCGCCACGCGCGGCGCTGCCCGGCCACCTCGCCGCGATCCACCGCGCGCTGAAACCCGGCGGACTGCTGCATATCGGCATGAAAACCGGCACCGGCGCGGGCCGTGACGATCTGGGCCGCTTCTACACCTACTATACCGAGGCCGAGCTGCGCGAACTGCTGATTGCCGCGGGCCTGACCCCCGCGCGCAGCTGGACAGGCCGCGATACCGGCCTTGCCGGAACCTGCGACGAATGGAGCATCCTGCACGCCCATGGCTAAGCTTTTCGCCTATACCGACGGCGCCTGTTCAGGCAATCCCGGCCCCGGCGGCTGGGGCGCCCTGCTGCGCGCAATGGACGGCGATACCATCGTCAAGGAACGCTGCCTCAAGGGCGGGGAGGCCAACACCACCAACAACCGGATGGAGTTGCTGGCGGCGATCAACGCGCTCGAAACGCTGGCCAAACCCTCCAAGCTGACAATCGTCACCGACAGCCAATATGTCAAAAACGGCGTCACCGGCTGGATTCACGGATGGAAGCGCAACGGCTGGAAAACCGCCGCCAAAAAGCCGGTCAAGAACGCCGAACTGTGGCAGCGCCTCGATGCGGCGCAGGCCCGTCACACAGTCACATGGGAATGGGTCAAGGGCCATGCCGGCCATCCCGAAAACGAACGCGCCGATGAGCTCGCCCGCGAGGGTATGGCCCCCTTCAAAAGCAAGTCCGCGAAATGAGCGCGGTTGCCCTGCTCGATTACGCCTCGGTGCTGATCTTCGCGCTGACCGGCGCGCTGGTCGCCAGCCGCGCGCAGTTGGACATCGTCGGCTTTGCCTTTATCGCCAGCCTGACGGCGGTAGGCGGCGGCACCCTGCGCGATGTGATGCTGGACCGGCATCCGATCTTCTGGATGGGCGATCCAACCTACATTTTGCTGGCCGCCGGCGCCGCCGTGCTGATCTTCTTCACCGCTCACCTGGTCGAAAGCCGCTATCGCTGGCTGCTGTGGCTTGACAGCTTTGCCTTGGCCGTTGCGGTCCCTGCGGGCGTTTCGGCGGCGCTGGCAATGGGACAGGCGCCGCTGATCGTTGTGCTGATGGGCGTCTCCACAGGCTGCATGGGCGGCCTGATGCGCGATGTCGTGGTCGGCGAGGTGCCGCTGGTCCTGCGCAAGGGCAAGCTATATGTCAGCGCCGCCTTCGCCGGGTCAAGCGTTGCGGCCATACTTGATCAATTCCAGTTCGACACCATCGTCGTGCTTGGCAGTTGCGGAGTGGTCACATGGTCGCTGCGCGCAGGCTCGCTCGCCTTCGGCTGGTCGATCCCGGTGTATAAAACATCACCGCCGCGCCAGTAAAAAACGCCTGCCTTATCGCGCGCCCCGCAGGCTTTTCTTGGTCCAAATACCCAAATCCGCCGCCGCGTTCAGCGCCGTCCGCGCCAATGGAACGGAACGATCACCAGCGCGCCAATGGAGGACACGATCGCATTCACTCCCGGCGACCCAAAGCCGATCCCGAACATCAGCCGCACAAAGTAAAACAGGAATGCCCCGCCGACGCAGATGATGATCGACGGCAAAAACCCGTTGCGCGTGAACCCGGATTTCTCCGAGATATATCCGACGATCCCGGCAATCACGACCGTCCCCATGATGGTAGGAAACATCAGCCGTCACCCAAAATATCGCCCGCCGCAACGGACATGCCGCGCAGAAATTCCGCCCGGCCTTGCGCCGCGCGCCCGGCCCGCTGCAAGCGCAGAAGCTCCACAGCGCCCGATCCGCACGCGACCTCCAGCGCGTCGTTCAGCACCTGGCCCGCCGCGCCCTGCCCGCCTGTGACGCGCGAGGCCAGCAGCTTGACCCGCTGCCCGGCGATCTGCGTCCAGGCACCTGGAAACGGCGCAAGCCCTCGTATTTTCCGGTCAATCTCGGGCGCGCCGAGGGTCCAGTCGATCTGCGCTTCGGCCTTGTCGATCTTGGCGGCGTAGGTCACGCCCTGCTCGGCCTGCGGCTCCGGCACCAGCGCATCCAGCCGTGCCAGCGCGTCGCAAATCAACGCAGCGCCCATAATGCTCAGACGGTCATGAAGCTGGCCGGTCGTCTCCTCGGCGCCAATCGGCGTCTGTTGGCGCATCAGGACCGGGCCGGTATCCAGCCCACGCTCCATCTGCATGATGCACACGCCGGTCTCGGCATCGCCGGCCATGATCGCGCGATGGATCGGCGCCGCGCCGCGCCAGCGCGGCAACAGCGACGCATGAATATTCAGGCAGCCGCGCTGCGGCGCGTCCAGCACCTCTTGCGGCAGGATCAGGCCGTAGGCCACCACCACCGCAACATCTGCCTTCAGCGCAGCGAAGTCCGCGCGCTCCGCTTGCTCGCGAAAATTCAGCGGGTGGCGCACGTCCAGCCCCATTTCGGCCGCGCGGGCATGAACGGGCGTGGGCCGGTCCTTTTTCCCGCGCCCGGCCGGACGGGGCGGCTGAGTATAAACGGCGGCAATATCGTGACCTGCGGCGACCAGCGCCTCCAGCACCGGCACCGAAAAATCGGGCGTTCCCATGAAGATCACGCGCATCCGCCCTACCCCGCCAGCTTTCGCGCCTTGCGCAACAGCATGTCGCGGCGCAGTTTTGTCAGGCGGTCAAAATACATGCGACCGTTCAGGTGGTCGATCTGATGCTGCACCGAGGTGGCCCATAGCCCGACAAAATCGCGCTCCTCCACAGCGCCATCCGCGTTCATGAACCGCACCGTCACGGCACGGGGCCGCGCAACCAGCGCGGACAGGCCGGGCAGGTTCGGGCTGGCTTCCTCATGCGGGCGGAACTGGACGCTGGCATGCAGCACCTCGGGGTTGGCCATGCGGATCGCCTGACCGCGCGCCTCGCTGGCATCGACCACGGCAAGACGCAGCATCACGCCAATCTGCGGCGCGGCAAGCCCGACGCCCGGCATCGCCTCCATCGTGTCGATCATGTCGTCCCACAGCGCAAGCGTATCCTCGGTGATCGCGTCCACCGAGGCCGCGGACATGCGCAGCCGCTTGTCCGGCCAGGGGATGCAGCGGCGCACGGCCATATGCCCTAACCCCGCGCCATTTCGCGCTTCAACTTTTGCATCCGGCGCGTGATCAGCTGCCGCTTCATCGGGCCAATATGGTCAATGAACAGCTTGCCATCCAGATGGTCGATCTCGTGCTGGACGCAGGTCGCCCACAGGCCGTCAAACCCGGCTGTCTGCTCGTCGCCGTCCATATCGATCCAGCGCACTTCCACCTCGGCGGGGCGCTTGACCTCGGCATATTGGTCGGGGATGGACAGGCACCCCTCCTCATAGACGTTCATCGCGTCGGACACGGCGGTGATTTCCGGGTTGAACATGACCACAGGTTCGGGCGCGGCGCCCTCCTCCTTGACGCAATCCATGACGATCAGGCGGCTCAGCACGCCGACCTGCGGCGCGGCCAGGCCAATGCCCGGCGCGTCATACATCGTCTCCAGCATGTCCTTGGCCAGAGCGTGCATTTGGCCCGTCACATCCGCGACAGGATCGCAGAGCTTTTTCAGGCGCGGGTCGGGATGGATCAGGATCGGCATTTTCATGGAAATGCATGTAGGCCACCCGCAGCCCCAGCGCAACGGGTGCAACGGCCCTTGCGCTTGCCCGCAGGTCGTTTAGCGTCGCGCCGGGCGACAAAACGGAGGTGGCACCATGAATTTCGACGAAATAATCGACCGCGTCGGCACACATTCCAGCAAATGGGACATGATGGAGCCGATTTATGGCGTCAGCCCGCAGGACGGCATCCCGATGTGGGTCGCCGACATGGATTTCCGCCCGCCGCAATGCGTGTCGGACGCGGTCAAGGCGATGCATGACCACGGCGTTTACGGCTATTTCGGAGACGAGGGCGCCTACCGCGCCGCAATTCAATGGTGGATGAAAGAGCGGCACGGCTGGACGCTGGACAAGGATGCGATCTTTACCACGCATGGCTTGGTCAACGGCACGGCGATGTGTCTGGACGCATTTACCCGGCCCGGCGACGGCGTCGTTCTGATGACGCCGGTGTATCACGCATTCGCCCGCGTCATCAAAGCGGCGGGGCGCCAGGTGATCGAATGCCAACTGGCCCTGGAGGCGGGCAAGTACCGGATGGACTTCAGCGCATGGGACGCGCAGATGACCGGCAACGAGACGCTGCTGATCCTTTGCTCACCGCACAACCCCGGCGGGCGCGTCTGGACGGCGGACGAATTGCAGGGCGTTGCCGATTTTGCCCGGCGTCACGACCTGCTTCTGGTATCGGACGAAATTCACCACGATCTGGTTATGCCGGGTCACCGCCACATTCCGATGGCTAATATAGGCGGCGTCGAAGATCGACTGGTAATGATGACCGCCACGACCAAGACCTTCAACATCGCCGGATCGCACACCGGCAACGTGATAATTCCCGATCCCGATCTGCGCACTCGTTTTGCGGCACGCATGGCAGCGATGGGCCTGTCGGCCAACTCCTTTGGCCTATTCATGACCGAGGCGGCCTATTCCCCCGAAGGTGCGGCTTGGGTCGATGCCTTGGTGCAGTATCTGGACGGCAACCGCCAGATATTTGACGACGGCGTGAACGCCATCCCGGGTGTTACATCAATGCCGCTTGAGTCGACCTATCTGGCATGGGTGGATTTCAGCGGCACTGGCATGGCTCAGGACGACATCATCGACCGCGTGCAATCCGGCGCCCGCATCGCCGCCAACCACGGACCGACCTTTGGCAAAGGCGGGGACAGCTACCTTCGCTTCAACATCGCAACCCCCCGCGCGCGCATTGTCGAAGCGGTTCAGCGGCTGCAAGCCGCATTTGAGGATCTCCAATAACCGTACGGTCAATAGGCGAGAAGCGAGCAAACGATTGCGTACCGGCCCCGGCTTGCATGATCGGGACACATCGACGCCCGGCTGCGCACTCGAACCCTGCCCGGCCTCAGCTGCTGAAATCCTCCAGCAGCCCGGCCGGGCGGTCCGGCGCACGCTCAAAGTCCAGCGGCTGATTTCCGGATGCATCAGTCACGCGCTTATAGTCGAAATGCCACTCGCCCCCCTCCTCCGCCGCAGCGACAATCAGGCATTGCGAAATATGACGCGCCCCGTCAAACAGATCCACCCGCCCGCGCAGATGCGGCGCATCGGCGGCATCCACGGCAAATCCGCCCGGCCATGCCCGCAGAATCCGGTAAACCTTACCGTCTACCTCAACCCTCAAACGGTGGCTTTTGAGACAGGCAGCGCGGCGCGCGGCATCCAGTCCAAGTTGCACCTCACTGGGTAAACCCGATTCCATGACCATTCCTCCCGCGCTCTTGGCTTCCTGTCTAGGATGCAGGCAAAATGGTTCCAATCAAGTTAAGATCTCCGAAAAATTTCGGACGTCGCGCTTTTGCATGCCTCAAACTGTATCCGGGCTATGCCGTCCATAATGCGCCACCATGGTCGCCAGGTCTTCGGGCGGGGTGCTGTTGTGAACAAATGCGCGCGCATTCGAGCACAGCTCGAAAATAGAGCCGTCAGAGAAAAAAGAGGTGCTGTTGACGAAGATGATCTGCGCCTCGGGATGTTTGTAGCTGGCGTAATCGGCCACCGCCAGCGCGCTGCCGTCACTTAAGACCAGATCCAGGACGATGACGGCAAAGAAGGCTGTCTGAAGCGCCGAAATCGCTTGTTGCTGGTCAGCCTCCAGACGCACAGTCAGCCCCTGACGCTCCATGTGGCGCTGCCACAACCGTCCCAGATCAGGATCGCTTTCGACAATAAGAACGTTCATCGCAATCCCCAACACACCCACATCGTCCACCATCGAAGCGCCCGTCCAGCAACCGCGCCGCAAGAACAGGAGCGTTTAGTCTTTCGCAATTCTCATTGCAAACCTACTGCTGAATGAGGCAGGTCCAAAGCTGGCGCGAAGACGCCCCCTTGGTCGCAGGCTTCGGCAAGTATCCGCCTGTATCACGCTGGAATTGTGCACGAGAGGTAGGAGTTGAGACTATGAGCATCGCTGCAATCGTGACAATCGCCATGGCGCTGGACGCCTTGCTGGGCGAGCCGCGCTGGCTGTGGCAAAAATTGCCTCATCCAGCGGTTTTGATGGGCCGGGCCATCGACGCACTGGACAGCAGGTGGAACATTGGCACCGCGCGCCGCGCGAAGGGTGTCGCGGCTATTGCCCTGCTTGGCACTGCCGCGATCGCCATTGGCGTTTTGCTGTCGCAGGGCGGCGTTATATTTAGCGCCGTCATCGCGGCCATTTTAATCGCGCAGCGATCCTTGTGCGATCATGTGGCTGCCGTCGCATCCGCATTGCGCCTGTCCCTGCCGGAGGGGCGCGCGGCAGTCGCCATGATTGTCGGCAGGGATACAGCCCAAATGGACGCGCCTGCAGTGACGCGAGCGGCCATCGAATCGGCGGCTGAAAACTTCAGTGATGGCGTGATCGCACCTCTCTTCTGGCTTGGCATCGGTGGGTTGCCGGGGCTGATACTGTATAAGATGGTCAATACGGCCGACAGTATGATTGGCCACCTGACGCCCCGCCACGCGCAATTCGGTTGGGCAGCAGCACGTCTCGACGATTTCATGAACCTTGTTCCCGCCCGCATCAGCGCTCTGCTCATCTCGGCCCTATCCCGCCCACGGCCCGTATGGTCCGACATAGCGACCGAGGCACGGCAGCACCGCTCACCGAATGCCGGCTGGCCCGAAGCGGCCATGGCACGCGCAATCGGCGTCGCGCTGTCAGGTCCACGTGCGTATCACGGCAAGATGCAGATGCATCCTTTCGTCAATCCGAATGGTTCGAAAAACCCCAGACCGCTGCATATCGATGCCGCGGTTACGGTGCTGTGGAAAGCTTGGTCAGTTGTTTTTTCCATCGCGCTCCTTTTCATTCTTTTCCTCTAAAGACCTGCACGTTGCCCAAGAATGGCCTCATAATCGTTAAATTTCCGTTTCAAACCGGCAGCAACTTGCACGTCTTGGCAGCAATTTAATTCAAACGAGGACAAACATGCGTTTTCTGCACATAATGGCCGCCATTGCGCTAAGCGCTGCGCCCGCATTGGCCACACCATGTGGTGGAAACTTTGGCGACTTTGTCGCGGATTTGAAGCAGGACGCGATAGACCAAGGCCACGATCCGGCGACTGTTAACAGTTTCTTCAGCCATGTGCGCCAGGATGCAAAGGTATTGCAAGCGGACCAGGCACAGGGCGTATTCCAGAAACCATTTACCGAATTCGCGCGACATCTTATTTCATCTAATCGCCTCAACACAGGAAAGGCCAAAGCGAAAACCAACAGCACCGTTTTTGACCGAATTGACCGACAATATGGCGTCAATCGGGGTATCTTGCTATCTTTCTGGGCTTTCGAAACAGATTTCGGCGGGTTTCAGGGCGATTTTAACACGTTGAATGCACTGGTGACATTGGCCCATGATTGTCGCCGCCCGGCACTGTTCCGTCCTCAGGTTCTTGCGGCACTCCGCCTGTTCGAGCAGGGAAGCTTTGATCCGGCACGGACCACCGGAGCGTGGGCCGGCGAAATCGGCATGGTGCAGATGTTGCCACAGGATATTCTGGACAACGGTGTGGATGGTGATGGTGACGGACGGGTTTCGCTAAAGGTTTCCGCGCCGGACGCGTTGATGTCCGGTGCGCGCATGTTGCAAAGCCTGGGCTGGCGCGCAGGCGAGCCTTGGTTACAGGAAGTTGCCGTGCCCCAAACCCTCGACTGGTCCCTGACTGGATTGCGCACCACAAAGACAGGGGCGGAATGGAAGGCGCTGGGCGTGAGCGCCCGGACCGGTGAGATCGCGGCAGACCTGCCCGCAAATATCTTGCTGCCCGAAGGACGCAGCGGGCCCGCGTTTATCGCTTATCCTAATTTTCAGGTCCTTTTTGAATGGAATCAAAGCTATACTTACGTTCTGACCGCAGCCTATTTCGCCACCCGGCTTGAAGGTGCGCCGATCATGACGGCCGGCCAACCTGCGCCCGGTCTGGCGTCAAGCCAGATGAAACAGTTGCAGCAAAAGTTGTCCGAGCGTGGATATGATGTGGGCAAGATTGATGGAATCCTTGGCGCAGGAACGCGCGCTGCTGTTCAGGATGTCCAGCAGGAATTGGGACTACCGGCAGATGCCTGGCCAACGCGTGATCTTTTGAACCGCTTGTAGGCTTTGCTCATCACTCCTTGAAGGTTTTCGATTAGTCAGACTTCAATGGCGCCCCCAGATTACAGAGATCGCCCGTATCAGGCGCTCCAGATTGAAGGGGCAATCTTTGCTTCAAAACACGAACGACGTATTTTTGCGTTACAGATCAAGCAACCATTTCCTCGGCTTTTTTAAGGTCAACTGAAACCAATTGAGACACGCCTTGCTCGGCCATTGTGACGCCGAACAGGCGATCCATACGGCTCATCGTGACGGCGTTGTGGGTGATAATCAAAAACCGTGTTTCTGTACGGCGGCACATTTCGTCCAGAAGATCACAAAAACGCGCGACGTTGGCATCGTCCAGTGGCGCGTCGACCTCATCCAGAACGCAAATGGGTGCGGGGTTGGCCAAGAACACCCCGAAGATCAGCGCGAGGGCTGTCAGCGTCTGCTCCCCCCCTGAAAGCAGGCTGAGCGTGGCCAGTTTCTTGCCGGGCGGCTGGCACATGATTTCCAGACCGGCCTCCAGTGGATCGTCGCTTTCGACCAGTACCAGATTGGCCTCGCCGCCGCCAAAGAGATGCTTGAACAAGGTGGAAAAGTTGGTGTTTACCTGATCAAACGCCGCCAAAAGGCGCTCGCGGCCTTCGCGGTTCAGGCTGCTGATTCCGCTGCGCAGCGCCTTGATCGCCTCTTCCAGATCGGTTTTTTCCGATATCAGCGCGCCATGCTCTGCCTCGATCTCCTTGGCATCCTCCTCGGCGCGCAGGTTGACCGAGCCCAGTGCGTCGCGCTGGCGCTTCAGGCGGTTTACATCGGCCTCGATGCTGTCCAGCGACGGCATGTTTTCAGTATCCACCGCGAGCGTGTCCGCCAGCGCCTCTGGCGTTGAGTCCAGTTCGTCCCTGATGCGCTCATGCGCGGCGCGTCTTGCTTCGCTGGCGCCGTCAGCGCGTGCCTCGCTGCGGGCGCGCGCCTCGCGCGCCTCGCCGGCGGCGCGCTCGGTCGTGCGTTCGGTTTCCGTGGCATCGCGCAGCGCGGTGTCAGCAGCAGCCAGCGCCGTGCGGGACTGATCGCTCCGCGCGCGCGCATCGGCAATCTTTTGCGTCAGCGCCTCGGCCTTTTGCGCCAAAACCGCCGGTATCGCGGACGCCTCCGCCAGTTCCGCCTGAGCGCTGTCCTTGCGCGCGATCAATTCGGCGCTTCTCTTTTCGGCCGTTTCAAGCCGGGTGCGCCAGCTTGCAAGCTCGCGCGCCACGTCTTGCCGGCGGCGCACGCGGGCGTCGCCCTCGCGGCGCAGCTCGTCATGGGCCGCGCGGCGCGACATCATGGTGATGCGCGCAGCCTCTACCGCGGTTTTGACGTCGTCGACGCGGGCGCGTTCCTGGTCCAGATCGCCAAGCGCCGACAGCGCGGCCTCGGCCTCCGCCAACTGGGCGCGGCCGGCCATCGCGTCCTCCTCATGCCGGGTCACGGCGAGGCCCAGCGCCTCCTGCTTGGACGCGGCCAGCGTCCGATCGGCTTCGGCGCGGCTGAGCGCGCGGGAGGCGTCGCCGATGGCGCTGTCTGCGCTGCGACGGGCGGCGCGGGCGGCTGTGTCGGCTTCGGTCCGCTCGGCCAACTGGCGCTTGAGCGTGTCATGCGCGGCGCGGGCGCCTTCCGCACGGGCGGTGGCGTGTTCCAGCAATTGTTTCAGCTCTTCCAATCGGTTAAGCTGCTGAAGGCGTAGCGCCGCTGCGGATGGGGCATCCTCCGCCCAGGCGCGGAATCCATCCCAGCGCCACAAATCCCCCTCGACGCTGACCAGCCGCTGGCCGGGTTTCAAAAGCGCCTGCAAACGCGGGCCATCATCTGAATCGACCAGACCGATCTGGCTCATCCGGCGCGCCAGAACATCGGGAACCGATACGTTTTGCGTCAGGGGCGGCACCCCTTCGGGCAGGGTTTGAGCTTGCGGATAATCCGGCAACTCCGTCCAGCCGGACGGCCCGTCCGCCGCGACCTGAGGCGCGCGCAGATCATCGGCCAGCGCGGCGCCCAGCGCCTTTTCATAGCCTTGCTGCACTTGCAGCCGGTCCAGTATCTGGCCGCCTTCTGCCGTATCCCGGTCCAGCATCCGGGCCAGCGCTGACACTTCGGCGCTGAGCGCGCTGAATTCACCGTCCGCGGCGCTGCGCTCGGCGCGCGCATCCGCCTCGCGCGTTTGCGCCTCGCTGCGGGCCTCATCGGCAGCGATCAGCGCGGCCTCAGCGGCATCGGCGGCCTGCCGGGCCGTCTGCTCGGCCTCCCTCGCGGCTTCGAAATCGCGGCCGGCGGTGTCCATCATCGCGCGGCTTTGCTCGACTGCGGCGCGGGCGCGCGACGCCTCAGCCTCGCTGCGGTCCAGCGTTTTGCGGCTGTCAGAGACGAGCCGGGCAGCAGATTGGTGCCGGGCAGACAGGCGCGCGACATCCTCGGTCAGGATGGCCAGATCGCTTTCGCGTTCCTGCAAAACCTCGCTTGCCTCAGTTGCCGCTTCCGCGGCAGCGTCCAGCATATCCTCATGGCCCTCATCGGCATCGGCCAGTTCCGCCTCTTCGGCGCCAAGGCGCGTGATCGTGTCGTCCGCGTCCTGATTCAGCTCCGCCTCGCGGGCAAAGTCACGGTCCAGTTGCGCAATGCGGCCTTCCAGCGTTTCGATGCGCGTGCGGGCGGCGGTGGCCTGATCGGTCAGGCTGGCCTGCTCAACGGTCAGGCGCTGAAGCACAGCGGCGGCGATCGCCTCCTCCTCGCGCAGACCCGGCAGCGCCTCTTCGGCGCCGATGCGTGCCTTGGCCGCCGCGCGCGCGGCTGTTTCGGCGCGCGTCGTGGCCGTGATCCGCTCGCGCAGTTCGGCGCGGGCGGCGGCCAGCGCCTGATCCGCCTCATGCCAGCGACGATAGAGAAGCAGGCCCTCGGCGGCGCGCAGGGCATCCCCGATGGTGCGATACCGGGCCGCCTGCCGGGCCTGCCGGGCCAGCGTCGCCAGTTGCGCGGCCAGCTGGTCCACCGTGTCATCGACGCGTGTCAGATTGGCCTCGGCGCCGCGCAGCTTCAGCTCCGCCTCGTGGCGGCGCTGATAGAGGCCGGAAATACCCGCGGCTTCCTCCAGAATGCGGCGGCGCGATTTCGGCTTGGCGTTGATCAGCTCGGAGATCTGCCCCTGCCGAACGAGTGCGGGCGAATGGGCCCCGGTCGAGGCATCCGCGAACAGCATCTGAACGTCGCGGGCGCGCACATCCTTGCCGTTGACCTGATAGGCGCTGCCGACGTCGCGGGTGATGCGGCGCACGATTTCAATGTGATCGGCGTCGTTGAAACCCGCAGGCGCCAGACGATCCGCGTTATCGATGTGAATCGTGACCTCGGCAAAGTTGCGCGCCCCGCGCGAGCTGGTCCCGGCGAAAATCACGTCTTCCATGCCGCCGCCGCGCATCGCCGTGGGCCGGTTTTCGCCCATCACCCAGCGCAGCGCCTCCAGCAGGTTGGATTTGCCGCAGCCATTGGGGCCGACAACGCCGGTGCGCCCGTCACCGATGATCAGATCGGTCGGGTCGACAAAGCTTTTGAAGCCGGTCAGTCTGAGCTTGGAAAATCGCAAGGGGGGTCTGGTCCGTTCTGGTTGTGTCTGTTCAGCTTTGCGGCGCAATGTGGTGACCGGGCGGGCGGGCTGTCAATGCGAAACGCGCGCAGCGCCCCGCTTGACTTTGCCCGCAAGGGCGCGCCACATCTGGCCTCATGATAATCGTCGCCCCTGCCAACCCGCTTGACCCTGCGCCGCGCGCGCTGCTGGAGCAAAGCCATGCGCTGATGCAGCAGCTGTTCGCGCCCGAGGATAACTTTTTCCTCGGGTTTGAGGCGCTGTGCGCGCCCGAGGTTCATTTTATCACGGCCCGCGATGGCGGGACGGTTCTGGCAACGGGCGCCGTGGTGCAGATGGACGGTTACTGCGAAGTCAAATCCATGTTTACCGCCGCCGAGGCCAGAGGGCGCGGTGTTGCCGCCGCCGTGCTGCGCGCGTTGGAAGATCATGCGCGCAGTTTAAAGGTGCCACTCTTGCGGCTTGAAACGGGCGAAGCCCTGGCCAGCGCCATCCGTCTGTACGAGCGCCATGGCTTCACACGCTGCGACCGCTTTGGCGACTACCAGCCCAATGACGTTAGCGTTTACATGGAAAAAACTCTGTGAATACCGGGCAGTAACAGGCTCCTTTGCACGGTTCAGCTGTCGTCGCTGCCCTCTTTGCTACGCTCGTCCTGTGCTGCTTTCATACGTGCCAAAAGTTCGGCCTTGCTGGGCCGCCCGCCCGAGCGCTGGCCAAACGGATCCTTATCCGACCCCGGCGCATTGTGTTCGGAGTGGCGGGGGGCATTGCGTCCCATCTTGGGGGCGCCCTGTGCCTTGTAATTCATGACTCTATCCTCGCGGGCGAAGCTGCCCAAAGCCAGCTATCGCGCAAATATACGCATTATTCAAGCGCTGCCAAACCGCCCGTCAGCGGCGGGTGGACCGCTTTTTCAGTATCGCACCCCCTCGCATGTCAACTCGGCCAGTCCATCCGTAATTGCGTAAACATCACAGTCATATGTGTTGCCGCGTGGCAAGGGCGCCAGCGGCTGACCGCAATCCAGACGCGCCGTCATCAGCGCAGCATCGCCGCCAAGCCGCCTGACCCGGCAGCCCGACACACGCTCGATCGCGGCAACACCCTGCGGCGCCACTGAATCAAGGCGCGGCGCCCATTGCCGGTCCAGGCGAATCGCCTCGGCGCGAGCGCCATCCACACGCACATCGAAGGTCGCGCCCGCGACAGTGATGCGCGTCGCTTCAACCCCGCGAAAGCCAGGGCCGGGCGTATTGCACGCGCTGCACAGCAGCACGGCGAGCGGGATCAGGTAGCGCAGCAAATCACTCATCATGCCAACCTAACCGCCTGAACCTTAACACCCGCCTAACAACGCCGCAGCGCAGCAATCATTCATGGCACAGCCGATAATCGCAACAAAATATCGCCACCCAATATTTTACCAATTGATAAAATAAAAAACTGTGAAATAGTGAATGCAGCCACCCCACCCGACCTGCGTGATGGAGGACGCCATGAAAGACACCGCGTTGACCCCCGGCATAACCGCCGGACGACTGCCCCCCGAAGACTATGCTCAGAACTTCTCGGATCTGCACGCGCCGCTGGACCGGCACGAGGCGCTTGTCGCGGCGGATCGCTGTTATTTTTGCCATGACGCCCCATGCATCACGGCCTGCCCCACCGCCATCGACATTCCGCTGTTCATCCGGCAGATCGCCACCGGAACGCCGGAGGCCGCCGCCCGGACCATCCTGACGCAGAACATCATGGGCGGCATGTGCGCCCGCGTCTGCCCCACCGAAACCCTGTGCGAAGAGGCCTGCGTGCGCGAAGTGGCCGAAGGCAAACCCGTGCTGATCGGCCAGTTGCAGCGCTACGCGACCGATACGCTGATGGACGCCGGCGTGCATCCCTTCACCCGCGCGGCTCCAACCGGAAAACGCATCGCCGTGGTGGGCGCCGGGCCTGCTGGCCTTGCCTGCGCGCACCGGCTGGCGATGCATGGACATGATATCACCGTGTTTGACGCACGTGAAAAACCCGGCGGGCTGAATGAATATGGCATCGCCAGTTACAAAACCCCCGATGACTTTGCCGCGCGCGAGGTTGAGTGGCTGCTGAAAATCGGCGGGATCGACATACAGACCGGCCAGCGCCTGGGCGAGAGCCTGACGCTGGAACAGCTGAAATCAGACTATGACGCTGTGTTCCTGGGCATCGGGCTGGGCGGTGTGAACGCGCTGAACCTTGAGGGCGAAGACAAGGACGGGTTGCGCGATGCGGTCGATTTCATTGCCGACCTCAGACAGGCAGGCGACGTCTCAAACGTACCCATCGGCCGCGATGTGGTGGTGATTGGCGGCGGCATGACCGCTGTGGACGCCGCCGTGCAGGCAAAGCTGCTGGGCGCACTGAACGTCACGCTGGTCTACCGGCGCGGCCGCGAGCGCATGAACGCCAGCCCGTTCGAGCAGGATCTGGCTGCCTCGACCGGCGTTCGGATCATCACAGGCGCCACACCGCGCGGCATCATCGGCAACGGCGCCGTGCGCGAGATCGAGTTTGAATATACCGACGACGATCTGAACCCGACCGGCCAGACCTTTCGCCTTGCCGCCGATCAGGTCTTCAAGGCAATCGGTCAGTCGCTGCAGGGTGATGCCCTGCCGGATCTGGAAGGCCGCAAGATCGCTGTCACCGGCGCCGGACGCACCTCGATGCAGGGTGTCTGGGCAGGCGGTGACTGTGCTGCGGGCGGCGACGATCTGACCGTCACGGCCGTGGCCGAGGGCCGCGACGCCGCAATGGATATTCACGCAAGTCTGACGAACGCGGGCTAAGGCCCGACACGCAAGACAGGGAGACATAAGATGGCTGACCTCACGAGCGACTTCATCGGAATCAAATCGCCGAACCCCTTCTGGCTGGCCTCCGCGCCGCCGACGGACAAGGAATACAACGTGCGCCGCGCCTTCGATGCAGGCTGGGGCGGCGTGGTCTGGAAGACACTGGGCGAGGCTGGCCCGCCCGTCGTCAACGTCAACGGACCGCGCTATGGCGCGATCTACGGCGCGGACCGGCGGCTTTTGGGCCTGAACAACATCGAGCTGATTACCGACCGCCCTTTGGAGGTGAACCTTGAGGAAATGAAGCGCGTCAAGCGGGACTACCCTGACCGCGCCCTGATCGCGTCCCTGATGGTGCCCGTAAACGAGGACGCTTGGCGCGAGATCCTGCGCCGCGTCGAGGATACCGGATGTGACGGGGTCGAACTGAACTTCGGCTGTCCCCACGGCATGAGCGAGCGCGGCATGGGCAGCGCGGTGGGCCAGGTGCCGGAATATGTCGGGCAGGTTGCGCATTGGTGCAAGAAACACTCGGATTTGCCGGTGATCGTCAAGCTGACGCCGAATATCACCGATGTCCGCAAACCCGCACAGGCCGCGATGGAAGGGGGCGCCGATGCGGTCAGTCTGATCAATACCATCAACTCGATCACCTCGGTTGATCTGGACCTTTTTGCGCCGCAGCCGACGATCGACGGCAAAGGTGCCCATGGCGGCTATTGCGGGCCTGCGGTGAAACCGATTGCGCTGAACATGGTTGCGGAAATCGCCCGCGATCCGGCCACGCGACACTTGCCGATCAGCGGCATCGGCGGCATCACCACCTGGCGCGACGCTGCCGAATTCATGGCGCTGGGCGCAGGAAATGTGCAGGTTTGCACGGCGGCCATGACCTACGGGTTCAAAATCGTCGAAGAGATGATTTCAGGTCTTAGCCAGTGGATGGACGAAAAAGATCTGACATCCACATCGCAAATTGTGGGCCGTGCTGTGCCAAACACCGTCAACTGGCAGGATCTGAACCTGAACTATGTCGCCAAGGCGGTCATAAATCAGGACGATTGCATCAAGTGCGGCCGCTGCTTTGCTGCCTGCGAGGACACGTCGCATCAGGCTATTTCGATGTCCGAAGACCGCGTATTCGAAGTGATCGACGCTGAATGCGTTGCGTGCAACCTGTGCGTCAATGTGTGTCCGGTCGAAAACTGCATCACGATGGAGCAGATGGCACCCGGCACAACAGACCCCCGCACTGGCAAAGTTGTCGAGGCAGACTATGCCAACTGGACGACACACCCCAACAACCCAGGCGTCTGCGCCGCCGAATGAGTCAGATTTTTCGCGAAAAATCTCACTGGAGAAAATTCGCGAATTTTCTTAAAATATCACTTCGATCGGGCCGTTGTGGCACACAACAATGAACTGATCGGCGGTGCGTATCAGGTGAAATCCACGCTTGCGCACCGCCTGAACGAAGGTTTCGCGCCCCACTTCGCGGTCTACCCACGCCTGAGACCGGCGTACGACGCCGCCGCAACGCGCGGCTTTGGCCGCAAACATCTGATCAAGCCAATACTCCGGTTCTGTGATTCTGCTAAGGTTCTGCATGGCAAACATCTTGCAAGAACAAGATGAACCCAAGATTAACGGCGCCGATAATGATCGGTGCGATCTTCGATGACGCGCGCACCATCCCCGCCCAGATCATCGGCGTCCAATATTTGCCCTGACACGGCCGTCACGCGCGGAACTGGCCCACTGCCCAAGGCAGCGGCAACACGCACTGCGCGCATCAGTTGATCCGTGCGCAACCGCGCAGCGGCAGGATCAGCCGCAGCAGAATTTTCATAGATAAATCCTTGACGATATAACCCCGACATTTCGCTCCCCCACGGAGCCCTCACCCACCCCCACCATAAAACCCGCAGCTGCGGGCACCAAATTCAATCTGGCATCAAGATTAACGCAATTCTAATCCGAATCGGCGCGTAACAGGCGGGTATAGAGCGTCATCAGAAACGCTTCGGCGCCGTCTGTCGCATCGCGCCCCGCCATCAGGACGCCGACTTGCGCCTCGAAATCGGCGTAATGCTGCGTGGTGGCCCAGATGGAAAATATCAAATGTTGCGGGTCCGTGGGTGCGATGCGGCCCGCGTCGATCCAACGCTGGATCGTTCTTGCGGCGTCGTCCACCAGCGGCTTCAGATCACCATCCAGATGCGGGGCGATTCGAGGGGCGCCCTGAAGGATCTCATTGGCGAAAAGCCGGCTTTCACGCGGGTATTTCTGACTCATCTTCAACTTGCGCCGAATGTAGGTCAGGATCTCCTCCAATGGCTCGCCCTCAGGGTTCAGACGGCGGAGCGGAGCCAGCCAGCGATCCATGAGCTGATTCAGCAACGTCACATGAATCTCTTCTTTGCCATTGAAATAATACAGAATATTCGGCTTACTCAGCCCGGCCTGCTCGGCAATCTGGTCCAATGTGGCGCCGCGATATCCATGCTGGGAAAACACATCAAGCGCCGCCTCGATAATCCGCGCGCGATTGCGTTTCTGGATACGGCTGCGCCTTGCGGTCCCATCATCGCCTGCGTCGCCCATTACGCCCCTCCCCTGTTTCCGGCCGCACATGTCCGCGCAAACCGGCACATGTGCAAAACTCGCTCAACACTATTCTTGACAGGCGCGGGAGCGTGCGCAATCGTTAAGTTGACCATTTGGTAAAAGACGATCCAGCGACCACGCAAGGAAGGCACAGACATGGCTGCACCCGCACAAAACCTCAAGATCAACGGCCAGCGCCTGTGGGACAGCCTGATGGACATGGCCAAGATCGGCCCCGGCATCGCCGGTGGCAACGACCGCCAGACACTGACGGACGAGGATGCCGAAGGCCGCGCGCTGTTCCAATCCTGGTGCGAGGGTGCGGGCATGACCATGGGCCTTGACACCATGGGCAACATGTTCTTTCGCCGCGAAGGCACGGACCCCGACGCGCTGCCGGTCTATGTCGGCAGCCATCTGGACACGCAGCCCACGGGCGGCAAATATGATGGTGTGCTGGGCGTTCTGGCCGGGCTGGAACTGGTGCGCACCCTGAACGATCTGGACATCAAGACCAGGCACCCCATCGTCGTCACCAACTGGACGAACGAGGAAGGCACCCGCTTTGCGCCCGCCATGCTGGCCTCCGGCGTCTTTGCCGGCGTGCATGACGAGGAATGGGCAAATGAGCGCGTGGATGTGGATGGAAAAACATTCGGCGATGAGCTGAAACGCATTGGCTGGAAAGGCGACGAGCCGGTTGGCGAACGTAAGATGCATGCCTTTTTCGAACTGCACATCGAACAGGGCCCGATCCTGGAGGCCGAAGGCAAGGATATCGGCGTCGTCACCCACGGTCAGGGACTGGAGTGGACCGAGGTGACGATCACCGGACGCGACGCGCATACCGGCTCCACCCCGATGCCGATGCGCCGCAATGCCGGGCTGGGCATGGCGCGGGTGATGGAGAAGGTCGATCAGATCGCCCTTGCCCATGCGCCAAACGCCGTCGGCGCAATCGGTGCGCTAGAGGTGTTTCCCAATTCGCGCAACGTCATCCCCGGCAAGGCCGTCTTCACCGTCGATTTCCGCTCGCCCGATATCGATACGCTGACCGAAATGGTCGCCCAGATGAAGGATGCCGCGCAAAAGATTTGCGATGAAATGGAATTGCAGGTGACGTTCGAGAAGGTCGGCGGTTTTGACCCTGTCGAATTCGACGCCGGTTGCGTAAGCGCCATCCGCTCCGCTGCCGAGCGTCTGGGCTATTCGCACAAGGATCTGATCTCGGGCGCGGGCCACGATGCCTGCTGGATCAATCAGGTCGCGCCCACGGCAATGGTGATGTGCCCCTGCGTGGACGGTCTGTCGCATAACGAAGCCGAGGAAATCACACTGGACTGGGCGCGCGCGGGCGCCGACGTGCTGTTGCACGCGGTTGTTGAAACGGCGGGTGTTGCCGACTGAACCACACACACGATCATATCCTGCGGGATAGCCAAAGCGGCGCAAAAAGACGCCGCGCGAAGCTCAGGGAGAATTACAATGACCACCAAAGTCATCAAGGGCGGCACTGTCTGCACCGCCGATCGCACGTGGAAGGCCGACGTCCTGATCGAGGGCGAGACGATCAAGCAGATCGGCGAGGATCTGAAGGGCGACGAATATATCGACGCCTCGGGCGCCTATGTCATCCCGGGCGGGATTGACCCGCACACCCATCTGGAAATGCCCTTCATGGGCACAACCGCCGCAGAGACGTTCGAGACCGGCACATGGGCCGCAGCTTGCGGCGGCACCACGATGCTGGTCGATTTCTGCCTGCCCGGCGCCGATGGCAGCATCAAGAACGCGATCAATGAATGGCACCGCAAATCCGCGCCGCAGATCTGTAGCGACATCGGCTATCACATGGCGATCACCGGCTGGAACGAGAGCGTTTTCAACGAGATGAAAGACGCCGTCGATATGGGCGTCAATTCCTTCAAGCATTTCATGGCCTACAAGGGCGCGCTGATGATCGAGGACGACGAAATGTTCGCGTCCTTCAAGCGCTGTGCCGAGTTGGGCGCGCTGCCGATGGTGCATGCCGAAAACGGCGACCTGGTTGCGGAAATGCAGCAGAAATATTTCGATCAGGGCATCACAGGCCCCGAGGGCCACGCCTATTCCCGTCCCCCCGAATTCGAGGGCGAGGCCGCGAACCGCGCCATCTGCATCGCCGATGCGGCGGGCGTGCCGCTTTATATCGTGCATGTCAGCTGCGAGCAGGCGCATGAGGCGATCCGCCGTGCCCGCCAGAAGGGCATGCGCGTCTATGGCGAACCGCTCGTGCAGTTCCTGACGCTGGACGAATCCGAGTATTTCAACACCGACTGGGATCATGCCGCCCGCCGCGTCATGTCACCGCCTTTCCGCAACAAGGAACACCAAAATTCGCTTTGGGCCGGTCTGCAATCGGGATCGTTGCAAGTGGTCGCCACCGATCACGCCGCCTTCTCGACCGAGCAGAAGCGCGCCGGACGCGACGATTTCCGCATCATTCCCAATGGCTCCAACGGGCTGGAGGAGCGTCTTCCGGTCTTGTGGACCACCGGCGTTGAAACCGGGCGCCTGACACCGAACGAATTTGTCGCTGTCACATCCACCAACGTGGCCAAGATCCTGAATATCTACCCGAAAAAGGGCGCCATTGTCGAAGGTGCCGATGCCGATATCGTGGTCTGGGATCCCAAGATCACGAAGACGATCAGCCCCGCCAATCACCACTCGATCCTCGATTACAACGTGTTTGAGGGATTTGAAGTGACCGCCAACAGTCGTTTCACCCTGTCGCGCGGCGAGGTCATCTGGGCCTGGGGCCAAAACTCACAACCACAACCCGGCCGTGGCCGCTTCGTGCCACGCCCCGCTTTCCCGTCAGCCCACACCGCGCTTGGCAAGTGGAAAGCGCTGAATTCTCCCAAGATGATCCAGCGTGATCCACTGAACATTCCGGCGGGAATTTGATGGCTGCTGCATTTTGTGCGGGCGCGCTGTGCTTCACGTTCCGGGCAGCCTGTGCGGCGCTTGCGTCTGCCGTCTGGCAATCCTTGGCAACGCGATCTGTTGCGTCAAAGGCCGACACCCCCGGCGCGCTGATGGGTGCATCAGACTTTGCCGCTGTCGATGGCGTCTTTGCGCGCTGGAGGGTTGCAAATGTCTGAACCTGTCATAAGCGCCAACAACCTCAGCCTGACATTCGAGACAAATGACGGCCCGGTTCACGCCCTCAAAGACGTGAATCTGGACGTTCACAAAGGTGATTTCGTCAGCTTCATCGGCCCCTCCGGCTGCGGCAAGACAACCTTTCTGCGCGTCATGGCCGACCTTGAACAGCAGACCGCCGGCACGATTACCGTGAACGGCGTCACTCCGGAAGAGGCCCGGCGACAGCGTGCGTATGGCTACGTTTTTCAGGCCGCCGGCCTTTATCCGTGGCGCACGATCGGCGGCAACATACGGCTGCCGCTGGAGATCATGGGCTATTCCCGCGCCGAGCAGGAGCAGCGCACCGCGGATGTGCTGGACCTTGTCGAACTGGCAGGTTTTGAGAAAAAATACCCATGGCAGCTGTCGGGCGGTATGCAACAACGCGCGTCCATCGCCCGCGCCCTTGCCTTCGACGCTGATATCCTGCTGATGGACGAGCCGTTCGGCGCGCTGGATGAAATCGTGCGCGACCACCTGAACGAACAGCTTTTGCAGTTATGGGACCGCACCGGCAAAACGATTTGCTTCGTCACCCACTCCATCCCCGAAGCCGTCTATCTGTCGACCCGCATCGTCGTCATGTCCCCCCGTCCCGGCCGCATTGCCGACATCATAGAAAGCCCCCTTCCCCGGCACCGCCCGCTGGATATCCGCGACAGTCCCGAATTCATCGAAATTTCCCATCGCGTCCGCGACGGGCTGCGTGCAGGGCACGGCGATGACTGATCGCGGCATCCCGCAGCCTGCCCTGGCCGGTCATGGTGGCAGCCGCACTTTCACCTTTCAGGGTCATCGGCTCTCCAGCCTGTATTGCAGGTCCATAGGAACACCGATTGCTTTCATCTTCCTTAAATTACTCAGGGAAATTGAGTGCGGCAGCGCAGTTGAAGTGAGTATTTTCACCAAGATGAAAGTCAGGGGGGTCTGATGCGCAACGTTCTGCCGATCCTGACGATCATTTTGATGATTCTTGCAGTTTGGTATGCAGCCGCAATCATGCTGAATGCCCCTTGGGCGCATGACAAAGCAAAACGTGCGGGCGTTGAGTTGAGCCAGCTTGATCTGGTTGCCGATACTTGGAGCCAGCAAAAACCCAAGTTGCCGGTGCCCCATCAGGTTGCTGCGGAAATCTGGGACACCACCGGCGCGATGGTGCTGAAGGGCCGCGGATTTTCCAAGCGCTCGCTGATCTATCACAGCTGGGTCACATTCAGCGCGACGATCCTGGGCTTTGCGCTTGGCACCGCTCTGGGCATCGCCTTGGCCGTTGGTATTGTTTTCAACAGGACGATGGACCTAAGCGTCATGCCGTGGGTCATTGCCAGTCAGACGGTGCCGATCATTGCGATTGCGCCGATGATCATCGTCGTCCTGAATGCCGTCGGTATTTCTGGACTGCTCCCCAAGGCAATGATTTCAATGTATCTTTCTTTCTTTCCTGTGGTCGTCGGAATGGTCAAGGGGCTGCGCAGCCCTGACGCCATGCAGCTGGACCAGATGCGCACGTGGAACGCCAGCCCTGCCCAAACCTTCTGGCGACTGCGGCTGCCCTCTTCGATGCCGTATCTTTTCGCCTCGCTGAAAGTCGGCATCGCTGCCAGCCTTGTCGGCGCGATTGTGGGCGAGCTTCCGACCGGCGCGGTGGCCGGCCTTGGCGCGCGCCTTCTGGCGGGTAGCTATTATGGCCAGACCGTTCAGATCTGGAGCGCCCTTCTGACCGCCGCCGCGCTGGCCGCGCTGATGGTCGGCGTGATCGCTCTGGTTCAGCGTGTCACGCTCAAACGGATGGGGCTGGTGTGATGGGGTGGCTTGTCGCAGCAATTATTGTCTGGTTTCTTGGCCGGCAGATCAACGCCCGTCTGGCGCGGCGCCCGGCCAGCCGGGCCACCGGGCTGGCTGGGCCTGTCATATTCGGCGTGACGGTTATCGTGATCTGGGAATGTCTTGTGCATGGGCTGGAAATCTCGCCCATCCTCTTGCCGCCGCCCAGCCAGATCGCAGTGACCTTCGCCGGATCTCTGCCAACGCTGTGGCGCGATTTTGTGCAGACCGTGATCAAGGGGGCATTGACCGGATACATCATCGGATGCGGCGCGGCATTCTTGCTGGCTGTGGCGATCGACAGGTTTCCGTTCCTGCAACGCGGCTTGTTGCCGGTGGCCAGCTTCATGGCGGCCCTGCCGATCATCGGCCTTGCCCCGATCCTGGTGATGTGGTTCGGCTTTGACTGGCAATCCAAGGCGGCAGTCGTGGTGGTGATGGTGTTTTTCCCCATGCTGGTAAACACCGTTGAGGGATTGAACGATACCGGCCCGATGCAGCGTGACCTGATGCGCACCTATGCGGCTGGCTATTGGAAGACGCTGCTGAAACTGCGCCTGCCTGCGGCCATGCCGTTCATCTTTAATGGCCTCAAGATCGCGACAACGCTGGCGCTGATCGGAGCTATCGTCGCCGAATTCTTCGGCTCACCGACCAAGGGCATGGGGTTTCGCATTTCCATCTCGGTCGGGCAGTTGGCGATGGATCTGGTCTGGGCCGAAATTGTCGTGGCGGCAATCGCTGGGTCGGCGTTTTACGGGGGCATCGCGCTGCTGGAAAAGGCGCTGACATTCTGGCACCCTTCGCAGCGGAGCCGGGCGTGAACACGTGTGAAACGGCCACCAAATAACAGGGAGAGAGAACAATGAAAAATAAATCAAAGCTTGCAGCACTTGGCCTCGGGGCGCTGGCACTCAGCGCGGCAGGGGCGGCGACTGCGGCCGATGACGTAACGCTGCAACTGAAATGGGTCACGCAGGCGCAGTTCGCCGGCTATTACGTGGCGCAGGATCAGGGATTCTACGGCGAGGAGGATCTGAACGTCACGATCAAGCCGGGCGGCCCGGACATTGCCCCGGCGCAGGTCATCGCCGGTGGTGGCGCCGATGTGGTCGTGGACTGGATGCCGTCCGCCATGGCCAGCCGCGAAAAGGGGCTGGATCTGGTGAACATCGCGCAGCCCTTCAAATCGTCGGGCATGATGCTGACCTGTCGCAAGGACACGGGCGTCAACAGCCCCGAGGATTTCCCCGGCAAGACATTGGGCGTCTGGTTCAGCGGCAATGAATATCCATTCCTCAGCTGGATGAGCAAGCTCGGGCTTGCCACCGACGGATCGGATGGCGGCGTCACCGTTCTGAAGCAAGGGTTCAACGTCGATCCGCTGCTTCAGGGCCAGGCTGCCTGCATCTCGACGATGACTTACAACGAATACGGTCAGGTTCTGGATGCGGGGCTGACGCCCGAAGAGCTCGTTGTTTTCAAGTACGAGGATCAAGGCGTCGCCACGTTGGAGGATGGTCTATATGTGCGGGGTGACAATCTGGACGATCCCGAATTCGTCGATAAAATGGCGCGCTTTGTCCGTGCGTCGATGAAGGGCTGGAAGTGGGCCGAAGAAAACCCGGAAGAGGCCGCTCTGATCGTTCTGGACAACGACGCCAGCGGCGCCCAGACCGAAGCGCATCAGGTTTTCATGATGAAAGAGGTCGCCAAACTGACCGCCGGAAGCAATGGGACGCTGGACCCGGCAGATTTCGAGCGCACGATTGAATCGCTCCTGTCCGGCGGATCAGATCCCGTCATCACCGAACATCCCGGCGATGATGCCTGGACCCACGCAGTGTCCGACAAGGCACTGAACTAGATACAAAAAGGGGCGCGCCGAGATCCGGCGCGCCCTGCTTTCATCTTCCTCGAAATACTCAAATACGGCGCCGGCTTCAAACGCTGCGGCTGATTTGAGCGCCCAGCTTGGCCATCAGCGGCTCGAATATCGGGAATGATGTTGCAATCGGTCCGCCATCATCCACGCTCACTGCCGCATTTGCTGCCATTCCCAAAATCAGGAACGACATCGCAATCCGGTGATCCAAATGGCTGGCGCAGGTCGCGCCGCCGGGAACATTGCCATGGCCGCGGCCGTGTACAATCCACCAGTCCGGTCCGTCTTCCACGTTGATACCGTTGGCACGCAGGCCGGTTGCCATCGCCTCGATCCGGTCGGATTCCTTCACGCGCAGCTCGGACACGCCGCGCATAACAGTCGCACCTTCGGCAAAGGCGGCGACGACCGACAGGACCGGGTATTCGTCGATCATCGACGCGGCACGCGCCGGATCCACCTCGATCCCCTTCATGTCCGGTGAGAACCGCGCGCGCAGATCGGCCACAGGCTCGCCCCCTTCGCTGCGCTCGTTTTCATAGGTCAGGTCGGCGCCCATCTCGCGCAGCGTGGTGAACAGCCCGGCGCGCGTCGGATTCAGGCCGATATTGGGCACCAACACGTCCGAGCCGGGCACGATCAGCGCCGCACAGACCGGAAACGCGGCCGAGCTGGGATCGCGCGGCACGTCGATTGTCTGCGGACGCAGCTCGGGCTGGCCGGTCAGGGTGATGACGCGGCCTTCTTCGGTCTCGTTGGTTGTGATCTGGGCGCCAAACCCGGCCAGCATCCGCTCGGTATGATCGCGGGTTGCCTCGCGCTCGATCACCACGGTTTCGCCCGGTGCGTTCAGCCCGGCCAGCAGCACCGCCGATTTCACCTGCGCCGAGGGCATGGGCACCGTGTAGCGTACCGGCACCGGGTCGGCTGCGCCCACGATGGTCATCGGCAGGCGCCCGCCCGCGCGGCCCACGGTCTGCGCCCCGAACAGCGCCAGCGGATCGGTCACGCGCGCCATCGGGCGTTTGTTCAGCGATGCATCGCCTGTAAAGGTGACCGCGATCGGCGAGGTCGCCATCGCCCCCATGATCAGCCGCACGCCGGTGCCGGAATTGCCGCAGTCGATCACATTCTCAGGCTCGGCAAAGCCGCCAACCCCAACGCCATGCACCGACCACGCGCCGCCGCCCAGATCCGTCACCTCGGCGCCAAAGGACCGCATGGCGCGGGCAGTATCCAGCACATCCTCGCCCTCCAGAAGGCCGGTGATCCGCGTCTCGCCCACCGCCATTGCGCCCAGAATAAGCGCGCGGTGCGAAATTGACTTGTCCCCCGGCACATCCGCCGTGCCGGTCAGGGGGCCGCATTTGGCCGAACTCATGGGGATGGGGGTGCCGTGGCCAGACATACATGCGCCTTCGTATTAGGGTGTTCGCCTGATCTGATAGCGCAACCAGCGCACGGCGTCCATCGCCGCCGCATTACTGCGTTCGCTCGCCGCCCAGCGACAGGGTGTGCGCGCGCAGCCACGTCATGAAGCCGCGCGGATCACTGGCCAGCATTTGCATTCGCGCATCAGAAACAGGCGCGCCGACGACCGGCTTTTGCGGGCGGTTGCAGCTATGCACCACCTCGTGCAGCAACAGCCCCTGACGCAGTGTGGGCGACACGCGATTGGCGATCTGATACCATCGGCTGTTGGCGCCGGGGAAATAGATCGGGACCACCTTGGCACCCGACCGGCGGATCATCTGCGCGGTGAACACGTTCCACTCCCGCTCAATCGCCGGGCCGAACATCGTGTCCGACGACGCGACAACCCCGGAGGGGAAGACACTGATCAGCCCGCCCTCCTTCAGATGCGCCATGGCATTGGCGCGCATTTCCACTGATTTGCGTTGCGCGTCCGGCTCGTGCGGGAATGGCACCGGGATCATGTAGCTGGCCGCCACCTCGTCAATGCCGGTCAGCAGGGCGCGGGTCAGAATCTTGTAATCCGTGCGGCGCCGCCCGATCAGATCGGCAAGGATCATCCCGTCAACCAACCCATGGGGATGGTTTGCCACCGCCACCACAGGCCCGTCGCGGGGGATGTTGTCCAGCTCCGCCTCAGGCGTCAGAAGGTCGATGCCCATCGTATCCAGCGACGCGCGCCAAAACGGCTGCCCGGTCGGGGCGCCGCGCCGCTCGAATTCGCGGATCATGCGGATGATCGAGACCTTGCCGGTCAACCATTCGATTCCGCGAATGATCGACGCCGTCAGCGGTGCATCGAAAGAATTTGAATAGGTCAGACTGCGGCGATCATATTTGGGGAACGTCATCATGCGGGTATCCGCATCATCCGCATGACTGCCCGCCCCAGCGGATGCCTGATCGCCCTGATCGCGTTGCTCATTCACCAAGTGGGACCGTTCCATTCCGTCCTGAACGCGGCGCGCCGCGCTACATATCCTCGCCGAACCGGGCCGCGACAAGGGCAGCAATGGCATCGGCCAGCGCCTGTGCATCGGGGCCCCGGGTTTCGACGTCAATAGTGGTTCCCATCGCGGCTGCCAACATCAAAAGCCCCATAATGCTGTCACCGCTGGCCGATTGGCCGTCATGGGACACTTCGGCAGTCGCATCGAACCCTTCCACCACCTCGACCAGTTTGGCCGAGGCGCGCGCGTGCAAACCCTTGACGTTCACGATCTGCAATTTGCGTGTCACTACTGCGGACATAGGCTCAATCTTCCACTGAAATATTTTGGCTGTCAGTATATTTGCGCGCCGCGTATATCGCATCGCGCACGGCGTCGGGCAATGGTTTGTCGCGGCTTTTGGCCAGCTTGATCAGCATGGGCAGGTTCGCGCCATACAGCATGCGCCGGTCACCGGTCCGGCAGGCCGGCAGCGACAGGTTGGACGGCGAGCCGCCGAACATGTCCGTCACCACCGCAACGCCGGCGCCGCTGTCCACATCGCGGGCCGCTTGGGTGATTTCCTCGGACTTGGCGGCACGGTCGTCATTGGTATCGACCGAAATGGCGCGCACACCATTCTGGGGGCCGACCACATGCTCGACCGCTGCGAGGTATTCCCGCGCCAGGCCCCCGTGGGCAACAATGACGATTCCAATCAACGCCCTTGCATCCTTTTATAGGTAATGCGCGTTATGACGCGTCCGCAATGGTCGCGTGCCGCTCAAGTTCACGGTGCCTAGTTGACACCTGCCAGCCACCATCTGCAAGGGTACGCGCCAAAGTTTCCGCAACTGCGACAGATCTGTGCTGCCCACCCGTGCAGCCCAGCGCAATCGACAGATAGGATTTCCCTTCGGCCTCATATCCGGGCAGTAAATGGTCCAACATACCGGTGAGTTGTGCAAAAAACGTCGCAAAACGCGGATCGGCCATCACAAACTCTGCTACCTGCGGCGCACGCCCATCGAGGGGCCGCAGCGGCTCCTGCCAATATGGGTTTTGCAAAAAGCGACAATCCAGCACCATATCGGCCCCCCGCGGCAATCCGCGCTTGTAGGAAAACGAATGGATCGACACCGCCAGACGGCCGCCGCCACGCGGCACCAACAATCGCTCCAGCTCCGCACGCAGATCGTGCGGGCTTAATTCCGAGGTGTCGATCAGCACATCGGCGCGCGCCCTGACCGGGCGCAACAGGGCCAATTCGCGCGCGACCCCGATCTGCGCGCTTTCCGTCGGGGCAAGCGGGTGGCGGCGGCGCGTCTCGGAAAACCGCCGCAACAACACGTCGGAACGGCAATCGAGATACAACAGCTGCACCTGCCCGGCCTTCGACGCGCCCAGCGTTGCAACCGCATCAATCAGCGCCTGAGGCGAAAAATCGCGGTTGCGCGTATCAACTCCCAGCGCCAAAGGCCGCTCCAGCGGCTGCCCGTCGCCCGGCGGCGCGCTCAGCAGCCGTGGCAGCAAACCCAGCGGCAAGTTGTCAATCGCCTCATACCCCATATCCTCAAGCGCCCGGATCGCGGTACTGCGTCCTGCACCGGACGGGCCGGTAATCAGCATCACCGGCGCGCCCTGCCCCTGCTTCAACTGTATTCCGTCAGTCATTCCCGCATCTTTCACGCAAATCGTCCATGTAACAAATACAGATAGATCGCAGCCGGAAAATGGGCTGCGGCGCTTGCGCGCACCAAGGGCACGCTGACGCCCAGATATGCCTCCTGCTCGGGCTCTGGCAGGCGCGCGGGCCTGGGGGCATCCATGTCAATCACCAGGGCAACCGGATGCGGCCCCGCCGCGGGCGCGTTCAGAATACCGACCCCACGCGCCTCGATCCGGCCCCGGATTGCAGCGGGGGCATCCACCAGCAACCGATCGGCTTCACGCCACAACAACGTCCTGTCGTCAGACACAAGCGCGCAACCCAGCCCAATCAACTGAAGCGCCAGCCCGGATTTCCCGCGTCCCGAAGCCCCCCGTATCAGCGCCGCATGTCCGCCAATCGCAACGGCCGTTGCATGCAGCGTCACCACGCCATTCGTGTCGGTCACAACATCAGACCGGAAGGCCGACGACAAACCGCGCTCCCAGCGGGTCGGACGTGATATCTGCATCCGTGGGGCGAATATTCTCGGCCCAGATGACGCCGCCATGCGCTTCGACGATCTGCTTTGAAATCGCAAGGCCGAGGCCCGAATTGTTGCCGAAATCAGTCGCAGAGCGTTCCGAATAGAAGCGTTGGAAGATCTTGGTCAGGGCCTGCTCGGGAATGCCCGGCCCCGTATCCTCGACCACCACCAACACACGATTGTCCCGCCGCCGCGCCCAGATGCGGATCGCATCGCCGGACTCGCAAAAACTGGTGGCGTTCGAGATGAGGTTGACGAAAACCTGTGCCAGTCGCGCCTCAAGCCCGTTGATGTAGATCGGGTTTTCCGGAAAATCGACAATGAAATCGATGCCTTCCTTCGCCGCCTGTTCGCCCAGATACGAACCCAGATTCCCCAGCATCTTCAGCAGATCGAACGATTCTTCTTCTTCCTTGACCAATTCGCTGTCCAGACGCGACGCATTGGAAATGTCGCTGACCAGCCGGTCCAGCCGCCGCACGTCATGTTCAATCACATCAAGCAGCTTCTCACGCTGGTCATCGCGCTTGGCCACGCGCATGGTGCCTACCGCGCTGCGCAAACTGGCCAGCGGGTTTTTGATCTCGTGCGCGACATCTGCGGCAAACTGTTCGTTTCCGTCTATCCGGTTGTAAAGCGCGGCCACCATGCCGCGCAGCGCACCCGAAAGGCGGCCGATTTCGTCAGGGCGCGCGGTCAGATCGGGGATGCGGATCCGCCCTGCGCCCTGTTTTCCGCGGTTGCGCGCGCCGCCAATCTCCGCCGCTGCGGCAAGATCCGCCAGCGGGTGCGCAATGGTCGAGGCCAGGATCAGGCTCAGACCTATGGAGACCAGTGTTGCGATGATAAACATCTGAAGCACGCGCTCACGCTCGGACATGACCAGACTGTCAATCTCGCCTGTGGCGCTGATCATCGCGACGACGCCGACCGGGGTATCCCCCTGCAGGATCGGGGTGGCCACCGCAAAGACCGCGCCGCCGGTAACATCGCCCGACACCACTTGGGTTTCGCCGCTGGCCAACGCCGCCGCGACCTGATTCCGGGCCATGTCCTCGATACTTGGTGCGGGGTCGCCGGTTGATGCAAACGGGGTGGCCAGCCAGCTCCAAAAGCGCGAAAGCGCGTCCGTGATAAAGGTCGGCTGGCTTCTTGAAGTCCCCGCCGGCCGCGTGGCCTGCCCGGTCACCCGGCCTGCGACATTGCCTGCGGTGTCGAAAACAAACACCTCGGCCCCGTCCTGAACATCAATTCCGGACAATGTGCCGGGCACATCAATGCCATCATTGGTGATCAGGTTGACCGGCGAGCGGCCGGGCATCTGAACTTCAAACACGTTGGCGACCAGCTCGGCCTCACCCACCAGACCGCTGGCGCGCTGGACTGCCAGACCGTCGCGCGACGAGTTGAGGTAAAGGATGCCGGCAACAAGGATGTTCAGCGCAATCAGATTGAATATGATGATCTTGCGCGTCAGAGGCGACTCGCGCAGCGAGAACAGCCCCCGCCGCGCGCGGCGCGCGCGTACCTCGTCCTCGACCACGCTGTCGGGCGCGACAAAATCGTCGCCCAGGACCACATCGCCGTCACGCCCCGGTGCACCATCGCGCACATTCATCCCCTCGGCCAGTGCCATATCTATTCTTCGTTATATCTGTAGCCGATGCCATACAGCGTCTCAATCGCCGAGAATTCAGGATCAACCTGGCGCAGCTTCTTGCGCAGCCGCTTGATGTGGCTGTCGATGGTCCGGTCATCCACATAGACCTGATCATCATAGGCCACGTCCATCAGCTGATCCCGGCTTTTGACAAAACCGGGGCGCTGCGCCAGCACCTGAAGCAGCAGAAATTCCGTCACCGTCAGCGACACGTCGCGCCCCTTCCAGGACACGGCATGGCGCAGCGGGTCCATCCGCAGCGCGCCGCGCTCGATCACCTTGCCCTCTTCGGCATCGGCAGGGGTCACGACCCCTTCCAGCGCGTCCTGGCGGCGCAGCAGGGCGCGGATACGCTCGACCAGAAGGCGCTGTGAAAACGGCTTCTTGACATAGTCATCTGCCCCCATCCGCAGCCCCAGAACCTCGTCAATCTCATCGTCCTTGGACGTGAGAAAGATCACCGGCATCTGGGATTTCTGGCGCAGACGTTGCAGCAGATCCATGCCGTCCATGCGCGGCATCTTGATATCCAGAACCGCCATATCCGGCAGTTTCTTGGCAAACGCATCAAGCGCCTGCTGGCCGTCATTATACGTATCAACCTCAAAGCCCTCTGCCTCGAGTGTCATGGACACGGATGTCAGAATATTCCTGTCATCGTCCACCAGGGCGATTTTGGACATGTCGTTATTCCTTGTACTGCTCAGATTGCCTGATTTTTCCCTTAATATGTCCCTGTTTCGCTCAACCGATCAATCCCAATTCGCGAATCGCCCTGCCCCGCCGCCCCATTTGGCGCCGATTTCCATAACCAATGGCTAATATGACTCACTTTTTTTCGCCCGGCGCGGCAATCCGGCAAGGTTTTGCCGGTTGCCCCGGACCCGCCCACGGTGATTGCGCTAACTCTTCTTTGGTTGCGCTAACCGGTGCAAAGCGATCTGTTCATTCCACAAATCGGCATGTTATGACCCGGACGAGCCAAGGGGAGGCCGCGCTGTAACAGCGCCCGCACCCGCTATATGCCACCACAGGCCAGACGGCCGGCACTGACCAGTATTTGGAGAGCGATTGTCATGACATTGGGACGGGTAAACCCGAAATTCCGCCTTGAGGATCAAGGGATCACAGGGCTTGGCGACGTGCATTACAACCTGATCGAGCCGGCGCTGGTCGAGGCGGCGCTGAAAAACGGCGAAGGCGCGCTGGGCCGTGGCGGTGCCTTCCTTGTCTCAACCGGCAAGTTCACCGGCCGCTCGCCGCAGGACAAACACGTGGTCAAAACGCCCAGCGTCGAAGACAGCATCTGGTGGGAAAACAATGCCGCGATGTCGCCCGAAGGGTTCGATGCGCTTTATGACGACATGGTCGCCTACATGGCCGGCGGCACCTATTACGTGCAGGACCTGATCGGCGGCGCGGACCCCGCGCATGCGATCAAGGTGCGCATGGTCACCGAGCTGGCGTGGCACGGCCTTTTTATCCGCCACTTGCTGCGTCGCCCCGATGCAGACGCGCTGGACCATTTCATCGCCGATTTCACCGTCATCAACTGCCCCGGCTTCCAGGCCGACCCGGCCAAGCATGACTGCCGCTCCGAAACGGTCATCGCAATGAATTTCGACCGCAAGATCATCCTGATCGGCGGCACCGAATATGCCGGCGAAAACAAGAAATCCGTCTTTTCGTTGCTCAACTACCTGCTTCCCGCCAAAGACATCATGCCGATGCACTGCTCGGCCAACCACGCCAAGAACAATCCGGTCGATACGGCCATTTTCTTCGGCCTTTCGGGCACCGGCAAAACGACGCTTTCCGCAGATCCCAACCGCACGCTGATCGGCGATGACGAACACGGCTGGTCCGACCGCGGCACCTTCAACTTCGAGGGCGGCTGCTACGCCAAGACGATCAACCTCAGCCCCGAGGCAGAACCGGAAATCTACGCCACCACCAGCAAATTCGCCACCGTCATCGAAAATATGGTCTATGATGAAAGCACGCGCGAGCTGGATTTTGACGACGATTCACTCACTGCGAACATGCGCTGCGCCTACCCGCTGGAATATATCTCGAACGCCAGCGACACGGCCATCGGCGGCCACCCCAAGAACATCATCATGCTGACCTGCGACGCATTCGGCGTCCTGCCCCCCATCGCGCGGCTGACCCCGGCGCAGGCGATGTATCACTTCCTGTCCGGCTTCACCTCCAAGGTGGCCGGGACCGAGCGCGGCATCACCGAGCCCGAGCCGACCTTCTCCACCTGCTTTGGCGCGCCCTTCATGCCGCGCCGCCCCGAAGTGTACGGCAACCTGCTGCGCACCAAGATCGCCAAGCACGGCGCAACCTGCTGGCTGGTCAACACCGGCTGGACAGGGGGCGCCTACGGCACCGGCAGCCGCATGCCGATCAAGGCAACGCGCGCGCTGCTGACCGCCGCGCTGGACGGATCGCTGAATGATGTCAAATTCCGCACCGACGCCAATTTCGGCTTTGACGTGCCGATTGATGCGCCCGGCGTGCCGACCGTCCTGCTGGACCCGCGCCGCACATGGGACAAGCCCGACAGCTATGACCGCCAGGCGGCAAAACTGGTCGATATGTTTGCAAAGAACTTCGAGCAGTACATGCCCCATATCGACGAAGACGTGAAAGCCGTGGCCATCGGCCAAAAGTAACGCCGCGCCTTATACACCGTAAATAATACAAAAAACCCGGCAGCTTTGAAGACTGCCGGGTTTTTTCTTGGGCCAAATACCCTCGCCGAAGGCGAAAATCCCTGCCCTATCCAACCAGATACAGCATCAGATACAGCGCCGCGCCGCCAGCAATGATGGCGGCCAGAACATTTCGTGTGATCAGTCCGGCAATGATCGTCACGCAGGCCGCCGTCAGCCGCGCCGTGTCCAGGGTGCCCCCCGTTGCGGGCGGCCACACCACCATCGGCGCGACCAGTGCGGGCAACACCGCCACGGCCGTATACCGCAGGTGGCGCAGCACCCAGCCGGGCATCGGGCGGTCGCCGATCAGTCCCAGGAAAACGAACCGCAGACCGAAGCTACCCAGCCCAAGCACTGCAATCACGATCCAGATATCCAGCGTCGCAATGTCCCTCATCGCCGCGCCTCCATTCGACGCGTCGTCATCAGCTCCACCTGCGCGCCCGCGATCATTCCGGCTGCCCCCGCGACCAGCAGCCCCAGACTGTAGGGAATGAACGCCAGCGACAGGGACACCATGATCGCCACCAGTGCCGCCACCACATGCGCTGCGGTGCGCAGCATCGGCGCGATCATCGCCAGGAATGTAATCGGCACCGCAAAGTCCAGCGCGAATTCCGGCGGGATCGCCGTGCCCACGACCGCGCCGACGACGGTAAAGATCAGCCAGAGGGGAATCAGCGGCGTGATGGCCCCGAAATAAAACGCCAGCTTTGCGGGAATTCCCCAATCTGGGTTTTTCTCATAGGCCAGGATGGAGCAGGCATAGGCCTGATCGACCATCATATACGCCACCAGCGCGCGCTGGCCCAGTGGCGCGCGGCCCAGATGCGGCGTCAGGGATGCCGAATACATCGCCATGCGCAGATTGACCGCCAGCGCCGTGACGCAGATGATGATCGTCGGCGCATGTTCCGACAATAGCTGAATGGCCGTGAACTGCGCCGCGCCTGCCACCACCAGCAGGGAAAAGGCGAATGTCTCGATCAGGGTCAGCCCCGCCTCGGTTGCCACGACGCCGAACAGCATTGAAAACGGCACCAGCACCAGAATGAACGGCGCGCCGGCGCGCACGCCTTGCCAGTATGTCGATTTGGTGGTCACAGTGGTCATTTGGAAATACGCCGGCAAGGATGGGATCATCCGTTGCCTACCGGCCTGCGACAGGAGATGCAATTGCCCCGCACGGACAACGACAGCCCCTACATCATCGCGCCCGCACCGGACGCCCCCGGTCTGACGCGCGCCGTGACCGGCACCGACCAGACCGGCACGCCGCAGACCGTCAACGTCGTCGAAGAACGCCCGCTGACCATTTTCCTGAACGCACAGGAAATCGTCACCGCCATGACCATCGGCGACTACCCTGAATATCTGGCGCTGGGGTTCCTGCGCAATCAGGGCATGCTGAAGGACGGCGAGAAAATCCTGCGCGTCGATTACGATGAAGAGCTTGAGACGGTCGTTGTCCGCACCGACGGGCAGACCACCTACGAGGACAAGCTGAAGAAAAAGACCCGCACCAGCGGCTGCGCCGTCGGCACCGTCTTCGGCGACATGATGGAGGGGCTGGAGGGTGTCACCCTGCCGCAAGCCAATTTGCGCACCTCGCACCTTTACGCGCTGGCGCATGTCATCAACACCACGCCGTCGCTCTATCTGACGGCCGGCGCGATCCATGGCACGGTGCTGTGCGAAGGGGATCGCCCGCTGGTCTATATGGAGGATGTCGGCCGCCACAACGCGGTGGACAAGATCGCCGGCTGGATGCTGTCCGAGAATGTCGCGCCGACCGGCAAGATGCTCTACACCACCGGGCGTCTCACGTCCGAGATGGTGATAAAAACCGCGCTGATGGGCATTCCCATCCTCGCCTCGCGCTCTGGCTTTACCGCATGGGGGGTGGAGATCGCGCAACAGGTCGGGCTGACGCTGATCGGGCGGCTGCGCGGGCGCCGCTTCGTCTGCCTTGCGGGCGAAGAACGGCTGATCCGCGACGCAGATCCCGCCGCGGTGGCCGACGAGGACAGCAAACACCGCCGCAAAAGCGCCGGGGCATGATCCTTGCCCGCCCCAGCCTGCCCGCCTAAGACAGTGCCGAGCGCCGCCAGTACCCAAGGATCCTAACATGCAACAACCCTATGCCATCATCCTTGCCGGAGGCCGCGCCACGCGTATGGGCGGCGGCGACAAGGGGCTGCTGCCGCTTGGGCGCAGCACGCTGCTGGAGCATGTGCTGGACCGGATCGCGCCGCAGGTCGCCGCGACGGCGCTGAATGCCAATGGCGATCCGCAGCGCTTTGCGCGGTTTGGCCTGCCGGTGCTGGCCGACCCCGTCGGCGGCTACGTTGGCCCCCTGGCGGGCGTTCTGGCAGGGCTGGACTGGGCCGCGAAGGAGGGCGCGGAAACAATCGTTTCCGTCGCCGCCGATACGCCGTTCTTTCCCTGCGATCTGGTCGCCCGGCTGGTGCTGGCCGCCGAGGGGATGCAGGCGCCGCTGGCGCTGGCCGCCACGCCGGACGGGCGCCACCCGACATTCGGCCTTTGGCCCGTGGCCCTGCGCGACGATCTGCGCGGCGCCCTTCAAGGCGGGCTGCGCAAGGTGGTGCAGTGGACGGACGCGCACAATGCCGCAACGGCGATGTTCGACGATGGCGGCGATCCCTTCTTTAACGTCAACACGCCCGAGGATCTGGCCAACGCGCAAGCCATGCAGGAGGCCGGGCAATGAAAATATACGGCGTCACCGGCTGGAAAAACGCCGGGAAAACCGGATTGATGGAACGTCTAGTGACTGAAATCACCGGGCGCGGCCTGCGCGTGTCGACGGTGAAACACGCCCATCACAGCTTTGACGTGGATCAGCCGGGGCGCGACAGCTATCGCCACCGCGCGGCAGGCGCGGACGAGGTGTTACTGGTTTCCGGCACCCGTATCGCCCTGATGCAGGAGCTGCGCGGCGCGCCCGAGCCGCCGCTGGCGGACCTTCTGGCGCGGCTCACCCCCATCGATCTGGTCCTGATCGAGGGCTACAAACGCGAGGACCACCCCAAGGTCGAGGCATGGCGCAGCAGCGCCGGCAATCCGCTGATCGCGCCCGATGATCCCACGATCCGCGTCGTCGCTGCCGATATCCCCGCCGAGGTGGCAGGCCAGGTCAGCCAGCCGGTGCTGGACCTGAACGACACCGCCGCCATCGCCGATTTCATCCTGGCCGAGCTGGGGCTGTGACCGGGTTCGACAGCTTTCTGGTCGTCGACTGGTCGGCATCTGCCGCGCCCGCGCCCGCGCGCCCATCCAAGGATGCGATATGGCTGGGCCTTGTGCAGGGCGGCACCCCGCAGGATCCACTCTACTGCCGCACCCGGACCGAGGCCGAGGCGCGTATTGCCGACATTATCGCGGGCGAACGCGCCGCCGGTCGCCGCCTGTTGGTCGGCTTCGATTTTCCGTTCGGCTATCCGATCGGCACCGCGCGGCGCATCACCGGCAGCGACGATCCGCTGGCCCTTTGGGACTGGCTGGAGGCGCGCATTACCGACAGCGACACCGGCGCCAACAACCGCTTTGACGTGGCCGAGGCGATGAATGCCCGCTTCGATGATCCGGGCCCATTCTGGGGCAAGACCCACGCGGATCGCTGGCCCGGCATCCCCTACCGCAAGGCGGGCATAGACTACACCGAAATCGCGGAAAAGCGTGCCTGCGACGTGGCCGCCAAGGCCGCCAGCAGCTGTTTTCAGCTGTGTTTTCCGCCCACGGTGGGCAGCCAGATGTTGATGGGCCTGCCGATGCTCTCGCGGCTGCGCCGCCAGCATGGCGCACGCGCCTGGCCATTTGACGATTGGCAAGACGCGCCGACAGTGCTGGCCGAAATATGGCCCGGTTTGATAGAATCCGCCGTGACATCCGCGCTCGGCGCAGGCGCGCCGATCCGCGACGCGGTGCAGGTCACGCTGCTGGCGCGGGCGCTGTCGCGCCTGCCGGCGGCGGACCTGAATGCAATGATGACAGACCTGCCGCAAGCGGCACAGCAGGAGGCTTGGATCTTGGGCACCGGACATGAAAGCACGCTGAACGATCTGGCCGGGGATGACGCGCCCCCCGCGCCGCCGCCGCTGCGCGACGATTGCTTTGCCATGCCCGCCGGGGTGGACTGGACGCCGGTGGATGATGCGCTGGCCACCCTGCGCGCCGGTCTGCACCCGGTCGTGCGCCCCGCGCACTGCAACGTGCCGGACGCCTGCGGGCGCATCCTGTCCGCGCCCGCCATCGCGCGCCGCGCCAATCCGCCCACGCCCAATTCGGCGGTGGATGGGTATGGCTTTGCCCATGACAGCCTGCCGCCGGGCGATCCGGTGCTGCCGCTGGTTTCGGGCCGCGCGGCTGCCGGCGTGCCCTATGACGGCACGGTGCCGCCCGGCCATGCCATCCGCATTCTGACCGGCGCGGCGGTGCCGGCGGGCGTCGATACCGTCATACTGGAAGAAGATACGCGCACGGGCGCAGGCCAGCTCGCCTTTCGCGCCGGGATAAAGCGCGGCGCAAACACCCGCAAGGCGGGCGAGGATGTGGACGCGGGGGCCGAACTGCTGCCCAAGGGCCGCGTGCTGACCCCTGCCGATCTGGCGCTGCTGGCCGCAACCGGGCTGGGCGTGGTCGAGGTGTTCGAGCGTCTGCGCGTCGCCGTCATTTCCACCGGGGACGAGTTGATCGAGGCAGGCGGCGCGGCCAATCCCGGCCAGATCTATGACGCCAACCGCCCGATGCTGCTGGCCCAGATCCGCGCATGGGGGCTGGAGGCGGTCGATATGGGCCGCATCCCCGATGACCGCGCCGCCCTGCGCGCCGCGCTGGATGATGCCGCCAGCCGCGCCGATGTGATCCTGACCTCGGGCGGCGCCTCGGCGGGGGACGAGGATCACGTCTCGGCCCTTTTGTCCGAGGCGGGCGCGATGCAGCAATGGCGCATCGCGCTGAAGCCGGGCCGACCGCTGGCCCTGGGTCTGTGGCAGGGCGCACCGGTGTTCGGCCTGCCCGGCAATCCGGTGGCCGCATTGGTCTGCACGCTGATCTTTGCGCGCCCCGCGCTTGGCCTGCTGGCCGGCGCGGGCTGGCAAGAGCCGCAGGTGTTCCACGTCCCGGCCGCGTTCGAGAAATCGAAAAAACCGGGCCGCCGCGAATATCTGCGCGCCCGCATCCGCGATGGCCGCGCCGAAGTGTTCGCGTCCGAAGGATCGGGCCGGATCAGCGGCCTCAGCTGGGCCGAGGGGCTGGTGGAGTTGCCCGACGCCGCCGCCACGATCCAGGCGGGCGATCCGGTGCGCTACTACCCGTTCGGCAGTTTCGCATTCTGACGGCCCATTCCGGCGGCTCAGACCAGAAACAGCCGGATGCCGTAGCCGATCGCCCCCAGCACGGCGACGGACAGCGCCCATATGGCGACGAACCACAGCAGGCGCTGCCAGAACGGGCGCGGCTGCGACATCAGTGATAGCCGCTTTCGGGGTCGATCTTGCCGCGGAACACCCAGTAGGCGTAGGCGGTATAGGCCAGAATGATCGGCAGCAGCACCGACGCGCCGACCAGCATGAACACCTGACTGCGCCGGGGGGCCGCAGCCTCCCAAATCGTGACCTCGGTTGGCACGATATAGGGGAACATCGACACGCCCAGCCCGACAAAGCACAAGCTGAACAGCGCCAGCGCCAGCACGAAAGGCCGGTATTCGTGCCGGTGGATGGTCAGCGACCGGAACATCAGCGCCGCAATCGCCAGCACCGCCAGCGCCACGCCACCCGCCAGCCCGATATGCCAGCCGGCGAACCAGCGGCTGTAGTACCCCTCTTGCAAGAACGGGGTCCAGAGGCTGATGATGCCGATGAACACCAGCGTCGCCACGCCCAGCGGCCATGCACGGGTGCGCATCCGCTCTTGCAACTCGCCGGTTGTCTTCATCACCAGCCACGTGGCGCCCAGCAGCATGTAACCGGCCATGACCGCCACGCCCACGGTCAGCGAGAACGGCGTCAGCCAATCCCACCAGCCGCCAGAATAGCTGCGCGCGGCCTTGTCGATGTCAATGCCTTGCAGCAGCGCGCCCAGCGCGATCCCCTGGCACAGCGACGCGATGCCCGACCCGCCGATGAATGCCGCATCCCAGGCGGCGCGCATGCTGCCCCGCTCGGCCCGCCAGCGAAATTCGAACGCCACACCGCGAAAGATCAGCGCCAGCAGCATCAGGATGATCGGCATATACAGCGCGGGCAGGATCAGCGCATAGGCCAGCGGAAACGCCGCCATCAGCCCGCCGCCGCCCAGCACCAGCCACGTCTCGTTGCCGTCCCAGACGGGGGCGACGGTGTTCATCATCACGTCGCGGTCGCCGCGCTTTCGCTCCAGCGCGAACAACATCCCAAGGCCCAGATCGAACCCGTCAAGGATGACGTAGATCAGCACCGCCGCGGCAATCAGGAACGCCCAGATCACGGTCAGATCGAATGAAAACCCTTCAACCATTGGCATGGATCATTCCCCCGCTTCTATCGGTGCCGACCGCGGCGGCTTGTCGTCATGGGCCGCCGCCTTGCCCGCTGTGCGCACCGGGCCCTGGCTGATATCCTTCATCCGCGCCTCGCCGGTGTGGGGCGGCTGGGCCATCAGGCGCAGCATGTAATAGGTGCCGGCGCCGAATACCGAAAAGTAGATGACGATGAACGCAACCAGCGTCGCGCCCACCGCCGGCGCATCCAGCGGCGCGGCGCTGTCGGCGGTGCGCAGCAGGCCGTAAACGGTAAAGGGCTGGCGCCCCACCTCGGTCGTGATCCAGCCCGCCAGCACCGCAATCAGGCCCGAGGGCGCCATGACCAGCGCCGCGCGGTGCAGCATGGGCGCATGAAACAGCGTGCCGCGCCAGCGCGCCCAGAGCGACCAAAGGCCAATGCCCAGCATCGCAAAGCCCAGCGCCACCATGATGCGGAAGGCCCAGAACACGATGCCGACAGGCGGCTGATCGGCGTCCGGCACGGTATCCAGCCCGGCCAGCGGCGCGTTCAGATCATGCTTCAGGATCAGCGAGGACAGCTTGGGGATGCCCAGCGCATAATCCAGCGTCTGCGTTTCGTCATTGGGGATGCCGAACAGGTAAAGCGGCGCGCCGTTCTCGTGGCTCTCGTAATGGCCCTCCATCGCCATGACCTTGGCCGGTTGATACTCCAGCGTGTTGATGCCGTGCAAATCGCCCAGGAATATCTGCACCGGCGCGACGATCGCCGCCATCCACATCGCCATGGAAAACATGGTGCGCGTGGCCGGCGTGACCTCCTCGCTGTGGCGCCGCCGTTTCAGCAGGTGAAACGCCGCAACGCCGCCAACGATGAAGGCCGTCGTCAGATAGGCCGCCGTGACCGTGTGCATCAGGCGGTAAGGGAAGGACGGGTTGAATACGATCTGCCAGAAATCCAAGGGAAGGAACTGCCCGGTCGCGGCGTCAATCTCGAACCCGACGGGGGTGTGCATCCAGCTGTTGACGCTGATGATCCAGAAGGCCGAGAAAAACGTGCCGAACGCCACCGCAGCGCAGGCCGCCATATGCAGGCCCGGCCCCACCTTGTCGCGGCCAAACAGCATGATGCCAAGAAACCCCGCCTCAAGGAAAAACGCCGACAGCACCTCGTAGGCCATCGGCCCGCCGATCACCGGCCCGGCCTTGTCCGAAAACACCGACCAGTTGGTGCCGAACTGGTAGGACATGACGATGCCCGACACGACCCCCATGGCAAAGGCCAGCGCGAAAATCTTGACCCAGTAGCGGAACAGATCCAGATAACGCCGCTTTTTCGTCCACAGCCACAGCGCGTTCAGCACCGCCAGATAGCTGGCCAGCCCGATGGTGAACGCCGGAAACAGGAAGTGGAACGATACGGTAAATGCGAATTGCAGGCGGGCCAAAAGCACCGCATCGAAGGAACCGAGCATGACAAACCTCGCTCTTTGCTGCAGGTGAGGTAACGCAGCCAGCCCCTTAAGGCAAATGATCCGCCTTGCGTGAAATGTCACACCCCCGCTTTGCAATGCTGCTGCGGACTGACTAAACTCGCACAATCGCACCCGATTTTCAGGATCTCCGCAGCATGAGCAACGACACCCCCCGCCCCGGCGCAGCAGAGCATCCGGCCGGGGCGCCCGAGGTCTGGATCGACCGATTTGCCGGCCTGTCCCGGCTCAAGGGGCAGGTCCGGCAAACGCTGCTGGCGCGCAGCACCATCATTGCCGCGCCGCGCGGCACGGTGGTATTCGGCCCCGGCAAGTCACCGGAAAACATGCTGTTTTTGCTGGATGGATCGGTGCGGGTGCAGCAAACCTCCGAAGGCGGGCGCGAAATTGTCCTCTACCGCATCCATGCCGGGGAAAGCTGCGTTTTGACCACGGCCTGCCTGCTGGCCTATGACGATTACGCCGCCGAAGGCATCGCCGAAACGGACATCCGCGCCGCCGCCCTGCCCCGGAGCGTGTTTGACGATCTGGTCGCAACATCGCCCGAATTTCGCAATTTCGTGTTCTTCGCCTTCTCCAAGCGCATTACCGATCTGTTCCTGATGATCGACGAGGTGGCGTTTCAGCGCATCGACGTGCGGCTGGCGCAGAAACTGCACGAGCTGGCCCAAGGCGGGCCAGAGGTGCAGACAACGCATCAGCAGCTGGCGGCCGAGCTGGGCAGCGCGCGCGAGGTCATCTCGCGTCAGTTGCAGGAATTCCAGCGCCGCGGCTGGATTGCCCAGACGCGCGGCACCATCGCGCTGACCGATGCGGGGGCGCTGGCCGAACTGGCACAGCACCGCAGCTGACGGGCCGGGGCTGCGCGGGCTGTGTGACAAAGTCACTGACCCCGCCCCCCGCGCGGCGGTATAGATTGGTCAAACCATTTGGAAAGGCCCCGCCATGACACCGAATATCGGACCCACCGACCGCATTTTTCGCATCGTTTTCGGCCTGCTGCTGATTGCGCTGCCATTTATCAGCGGCTTTGCCCTGTTTGACGCAACATGGGCCACGGCCGCATCTGTCATCATCGGCATCGTGCTGCTGGCCACCGCCGCCATGCGGTTCTGCGCGCTCTACACCCTATTTGGGATTCGCACCTGCAGCCGCTGACCCCACCTGCCCCCTCGGAGGACATACATGAGCTATCCCATCGACATGTCGATCACACCGGACGTTTCGGCGCATTTTGACGCGGCAACCAATACCATCAGCTATATCGCCCGCGATCCGGCCAGCAATCACTGCGCCATCATCGACAGCGTGATGGACATCGACTATGCCGCCGGCCGGATCACCCATGACCACGCCGATGCGCTGATAGCCGAGATCGAATCGCGCGGGCTGGTTCTGGACTGGATCATCGAGACGCATGTGCATGCTGACCACCTCAGCGCCGCGCCCTATATCCAGCAGCGGCTGGGCGGCAAGATCGGCGTTGGCGACCAGATCATGGTCGTGCAGGACACGTTCGGCAAAGTCTTTAACGAAGGCACCGAATTCCAGCGCGACGGCAGCCAATTCGATGCCTTGTTCGAGGATGGCGATACCTACAAGGTCGGGGAAATGGACTGCAGGGCGATCTACACCCCCGGCCACACGCCCGCCTGCATGGTGCATGTGATGGGCAACACCGCCTTTGTCGGGGATACGCTGTTCATGCCCGACGGCGGCTCGGCCCGTGCCGATTTTCCGGGCGGCGACGCCGGCACATTGTACGACAGTATTCAAAAGGTGCTGGCCCTGCCGGACGACATGCGCCTGTTCATGTGCCACGATTACGGCCCGAATGGCCGCGCCATCGCGTGGGAGACGACCGTGGCCGAGCAGAAGGCGCACAACATCCATGTCGGCGGCGGCAAGTCGCGCGAGGAGTTCGTGCGCTTTCGCAACGAACGCGACGCGACCCTGGCCATGCCGCGCCTGATCATCCCGTCGCTTCAGGTCAATATGCGCGCAGGCCACGTGCCCGCCGACAAGGACGGCAACCCGATGCTCAAGGTGCCGATCAACACGCTGTAATGACCGCCGCAAGGGAATTTCCATGACGTTAGAGACCAAGACGATTTCGGCGCAGCTTTCGGTCGCGCCCCAAATTACGGCGGCCGATATCCCCGCGCTGAAACAGCAGGGCTATCGTTCGATCATCTGCAACCGGCCCGACGGCGAAGGCGCCGATCAGCCCAGCTTTGGCGAGATCGAGCAGGCGGCGAAATCCGCCGGGCTTGAGGCGCGCTATATCCCCATCACCCACGGGCTGGTCAGCGAGGGCGACGCCGATACCTTTGGCGCGGCGCTGGCCGAATTGCCCGGCCCGGTGCTGGCTTATTGCCGATCCGGCACGCGGTCGGCAACGCTGTGGTCATTGGCGCAGGCGGGTAGCAAGACGGTCCCCGACATTCTGGCCGCCACCCAACGCGCGGGCTACGACATGAGCGGCGTGGTCCGCCGCATCGCCAATGGCGGCAAGACGCCGACAGATGCGCCCGATGCCAGCCATGATATCGTGATCGTCGGCGCCGGCGCCGCCGGTATTGCCGTGGCCGCCAGCCTGCATTCACGCGATGCCGCGCTGGATATTGCCATTATCGACCCGGCGGATGTGCATTATTACCAACCCGGCTGGACCATGGTAGGCGGCGGCATTTTCGACGCCAGCCAGACCGCCAAGACGATGGCCAGCCTGATCCCGAAAGGCGTCACTTGGATCAAATCCGCCGTCGCCGCGTTCGAGCCGCAGCAAAATGCAATCATCCTCGATGGCTGCCGCGTGGTGAAATACACCCGGCTGATCGTCTGCCCCGGCCTCAAGCTGGACTGGGGCAAGGTCGATGGCCTGATCGACACGCTGGGCAAGAATGGCGTGACGTCGAATTACCGCTATGATCTGGCGCCTTACACCTGGAAGCTGGTCCAGAACATGAGCAGCGGCCGCGCCATATTCACCCAGCCGCCCATGCCGATCAAATGCGCCGGCGCACCGCAAAAGGCGATGTACCTGTCCTGCGATGCGTGGCTGCGTCGCGGCGTGCTGAAGGATATCAATGTTCAGTTCAACAATGCCGGCGCGGTGCTGTTCGGGGTCAAGGAGTACGTGCCTGCCCTGATGGACTATGTCGAGAAATACAAGGCGCAGTTGAACTTTCATCACAACCTGATCTCGGTCGATGGCGCCGCGAAAACAGCCGTTTTCGAGGTCAAGGAGC
The DNA here is from genome assembly GCF_003316635.1 of Roseovarius dicentrarchi. Classification (GTDB taxonomy): domain Bacteria; phylum Pseudomonadota; class Alphaproteobacteria; order Rhodobacterales; family Rhodobacteraceae; genus Roseovarius; species Roseovarius dicentrarchi. Next base: position 292,529 of record NZ_QNQP01000001.1, read on the forward strand.
CTGACGCGGAGGCAAGGCGGGTCGAGATGGAATTTGACCTGATGCATGTCTGCCCGCCGCAGACAGCGCCCGATTTCATCCGCGTCTCGCCCCTGGCCGATGCGGCGGGCTGGATCGACGTTGACCAGTCCACCCTGCGGCACAAAACCTACGACAACATCTGGTCACTGGGCGATGTGATGAATGCCCCGAACGCCAAAACCGCCGCCGCCGCGCGCGTGCAGGCGCCCACCGTGGCCGAGAATGTGATCGCCGATATCAGCGGCAAATCGGCGGTGGCGCTTTATAACGGCTATGGCTCCTGCCCGCTGACGGTGGAGCGGGGCAAGATCGTACTGGCCGAATTCGGCTATGGGGGCAAGCTGCTGCCCAGCCTGCCGGGCGCGCTGATTGACGGAACCAAACCATCCCGCGCCGCGTGGTTCCTGAAGGAACGGATGCTGCCGCCGATCTACTGGAAGGCGATGCTGCGCGGGCGTGAATGGCTGGCATCGCCGGAACATCCGGATCTGCCCTAGGCCGCGCCAGCCTGATCTGAAACGCGCCGTGCGGCCACCGCCGCCGGCGCCATTTTTGCCTGAGATTGACACATGCACGCCATCGCCCGCTATTTCCCGATCCTGACATGGGGCCGCGCCTATGACCGCGCCGCCCTGTCGGATGATCTGATCGCCGCCGTGATCGTGACGATCATGCTGGTGCCGCAATCGCTGGCCTATGCGCTGCTGGCCGGGATGCCGCCCGAGGCGGGGCTTTATGCCTCGATCGCGCCGATCCTGCTCTATGCGGTGTTCGGGACCAGCAATGCGCTGGCCGTCGGGCCGGTTGCGGTGGTGTCGCTGATGACCGCCGCCGCACTGGGCGAGGTCGCCAGTCAGGGCAGCATGGGCTATGCCGCCGCCGCGCTGACGCTGGCGGCACTGTCGGGCGTGATATTGCTGGCGATGGGGGTCTTCCGGCTGGGATTTCTGGCCAATTTCCTGTCGCATCCGGTCATTGCCGGGTTCATCACCGCCTCGGCCATCATCATCGCCCTTGGCCAGCTGCGCCATATCCTCGGCATTGCGGGCGGCGGCGATACGCTGATTGAACTGGCACAGAGCCTGGCGCTGAACCTGCACCAGATAAACATCCCCACGCTGGTCCTGGGCGCATCTGCCACGGCCTTCCTGTTCTGGGTGCGCCGGGGGCTGAAGCCCGCCCTGCGCCGCGTCGGACTTGGCCCGCGCATGGCCGATGTCGCGGCCAAGGCGGGGCCGGTGGCGGCTGTGGTCGCGACAACTCTGGCGGTCTGGGGGCTGGATCTGGGCGCACGGGGCGTGGCCATTGTCGGCACTGTCCCGCAGGCGCTGCCGCCGCTGACCATGCCGGATCTGTCACCGGATCTGATCGGCCAGCTGCTGCTGCCGGCGCTGCTGATCTCGGTCATCGGCTTTGTCGAATCCATTTCCGTGGCGCAGACGCTGGCCGCGAAAAAGCGCGAACGCGTCAGCCCAAATCAAGAACTTATCGGGCTGGGTGCGGCCAACATGGGCGCGGCTTTTACCGGCGGTTTCCCGGTAACGGGCGGCTTTTCCCGGTCGGTGGTGAATTTCGACGCAGGCGCGCGCACCCCTGCCGCAGGCGCGTTCACCGCCGCCGGGCTGGCCATTGCCGCGCTGGCGCTGACACCGCTGATCTACTACCTGCCAAAGGCGACGCTGGCGGCGACCATCATCGTCGCGGTCCTCGGCCTGGTCGATTTCGGCATCCTGCGCCGCAGCTGGACCTATTCCAAGCCCGATTTCATCGCCGTCGCCACCACGATCGCCGTCACACTTGCCTTGGGCGTTGAGCTGGGCGTGACCAGCGGCGTGGTGATTTCCGTGCTGCTCTACCTGTTCAAAACCTCGCGCCCGCATATTGCCGAAGTAGGCCGGATTGCCGGGACCGAGCATTTTCGCAACATCCACCGCCATGACGTGCTGACCGATCCGGCCATCGTCACCCTGCGCATTGACGAAAGCCTGTATTTCGCCAACGCCCGGTTTCTGGAGGATCACATTCTGGACCGCGTCACCCGCGACAAGGCCGTGCGGCATGTCATCCTGCAATGCTCGGCCATAAACGAGATTGACCTCAGCGCGCTGGAATCGCTTGAGGCTATCAACCAGCGGCTGAGCGGGATGGGCGTCGCGCTGCACCTGTCCGAGGTCAAGGGCCCGGTCATGGACCGGCTGAAGCGCGCGCGTTTTCTGAACGAAATGACCGGTTCCGTGTTTCTGTCCCAACATGGCGCCATCGCCGAACTGACCGGCGCGCCGTACACTGACACCACAAAGGGAGGCATTTGACATGCTGCCAATCACACCAACCGATTTCACGCCATGGGCGTCGCTGGGGGGCGGTATCCTGATCGGCCTTTCGGCGGTCATGGTCATGGCCCTGTTTGGCCGCATCGCCGGCATTGTCGGCATCACCGCGGGCGCGGCCACCGCAGGCGACCGGGGCTGGCGCATCGCCTTTATCGGCGGGCTGATCGCGGCGCCGCTGCTGTGGCTGGTCGCAACAGGCGCGATGCCGCAGCAGACGGTCAGCAGCAACCTGCCCGCCATGGCCATTGCCGGGCTGATGGTCGGCGCCGGCACCGCGCTGGGATCGGGCTGTACGTCGGGGCATGGGGTGTGCGGACTGGCGCGCCTGTCGGGCCGGTCGCTGGCGGCTGTCATCACATTCATGATTTTTGCGGCAGGCACGGTGTTCGTGCTGCGCCATGTCATCGGGGGGGCAGTGTGATGCGGATCGTTTTCGGCTTCCTGTCGGGGCTTGTCTTTGGCATCGGCCTGATCATCTCGGGCATGGCCAATCCGGCCAAAGTCCTGAATTTCCTCGATATATTCGGGGCATGGGATCCCAGCCTGGCGTTCGTGATGGGCGGCGCGATGCTGACGGCATTTGTCGGGTTCCGGCTGGCATGGAAGCAAAGCGCGCCAGTCCTGCTGCCCAAGTTCGACCTGCCCACCGCCAGCGATATCGACGGCAAGCTGCTGACCGGCGCAGCGGTTTTCGGCATCGGTTGGGGCATCGGCGGCTTTTGCCCCGGACCGGCCTGGACCGCGCTGACCATGGCGGCGCCCGGCACGCTGGTATTCGTGCCGATGATGCTGCTCGGCGTCGTGCTGGGCCGCTATCTGAAATCCAACACCTTCGCATAAAGGAGCGTATGAACATGACAAAGGACGCAATCACCCGCCACTCCCCCTCGACCGGCGCAGGCAGCCCGGATGTCTGGGGCATTTACGAGCCTGATACCGGGTCGATCCAGTATATCTGCGCCTGCCCTACCACCAAAAAGGCCGCGCTGATCGATGTGGTCTGGAATTTCGACCCCAAGAGCTTTGCCACCGATACGCGCAGCATGGATCAGGTGGTGGCACTGGCCAAAGAAAACGGTCTGGAGATCACCCTGATCCTCGACACGCACCCCCATGCGGATCACGTCATGGCATCGGCGCAGCTGAAACAGCAGCTGGGCGTGCCCAACGCCATCGGCGCCAAGGTGCGCGAGATCGCGGAATTGTGGCGCGATCTGTACAACACGCCGACCGCCTTTGACCCGGAGCGGGATTTCGACCACCTGTTCGAGGATGGCGACAGCTTTGCCATTGGCGATCTGGAGGTGCGCGTGATGCTGTCGCCGGGGCATACGCTGGGCTCGATCACCTATGTCTGCGGCGATGCGGCCTTTGTCCACGACACGCTGATGATGCCCGATGCCGGCACCAGCCGCGCGGATTTCCCCGGCGGATCGGCGGATGAGCTGTGGCAGTCAATCCAGGCCATCCTCAGCCTGCCGGACGAAACGCGCCTGTATATCGGCCACGATTACGGCACCGATGACCGCGACGCGCCGATGTGGGAGGCCACCGTTGCCGAGCATAAGGCCAAGAACAAACATGTGAAATCAGGAACGGACAAGGCGGACTATATCAAGACGCGGCAGGACCGCGATGCAACGCTGGCCCTGCCCGACCGGATGCTGGCCGCGCTGCAAATCAACCTGCGCGGCGGTCGCCTGCCGGAGGCCGAGGGTGACGGACATTCCTATCTGAAAATGCCGGTCAACAAGTTCTAAAGCGTCATCAACGGCCGGCGTTCAGCCATGACACGCGGCGCCAGATGGCGCCGCGTTTGCATCATCGCGCCACCGGCGCCACCTCGCTCAGCGCGCGCTCCAGAACCGCGCGCGATATTTCCCCGGTATGCGATTGCACCAGCGCGCCGGTACGGTCGAAAATCAGGGTCGCGGGCAGTCCCTTGGCCCCCAGCGCAGTCATCAGGTCCATCTGCCGGTCCAGCACGATATGCTCGGCCCCCAGCCCCTCGGCGGCCAGAAACCGGCCGATTTGCGCGACGCCCTCACCCTGGTTGGCGAATACGAAGGTTGCGCCGTCGCTTTGCGTCGCCAATTCCAGCATCATAGGCATCTCGCGCCGGCAGGGCGGGCACCACGTCGCCCAAAGGTTCAAGACAACCGGCCCCTCAATATTCTGAAGCGTAACATCGTTCCCTCTCAGCGCCTCGAAGGTGCCGGTCGGCAACTCGACACCGGGGCCGCTGAATGCGCTGCTGACCGCAAGAAACACCCCCGCCGCCACAACGGCGCCCAGCGCCAGTGGCATCACCGGCACCTTTCGTCGCAGACCCGCAAAGGCGATCATCACACCGGCGAAGGCGGCGCCGATCAATGGCGCGAAACTGCCCTGCCACAGCTTGAGCGCATCCCATGGGTTTGCAGCAAAACTACCGAGGTTTGCCAGAACAAACCCCGCCCGCGCCCCGATGATCCACGCAGCCAGCGCGGCAAACGCCCATGTCGATCGTGCGTGCCGCCCTTGGCGCGCGGCGGGTCCGGCGCCGCGAAATTCCGCGATCACCAGAAACACGATGACGGCGGCAATAAACGCCAGACGCGAGGCATCCATCACCAACGGCCCGAGCGATACGGCGTTCACAGCCGCGCCCGCTTGGTTAAAGGCCGCGTAGCAGGTATGAGGTCGAACATTGTCATCCTGCCTGTTTAACCCGGCAGTCTTAAGCCCATCTTAAGACAGATGCACCAGATTGGCGATATGGAGCGATCATGCGTATTTTGATAGTCGAGGATGACGCGGTTCTGGCGAACGGGCTGATGGTGGGCCTGCGCCTGAACGGGTTCACCGCCGAACCTGTGGGCACGCTGGCCGACGCGCGCGCGGCGTTGGACACGTCGGATTTCGCGGCCATCGTGCTGGATCTGATGCTGCCCGACGGATCGGGTCTGGACCTGCTGACAGGGCTGCGCAGCAAGGGCGTGCAGACCCCCGTTTTGCTGCTGACCGCGCGCGACCAGACGCGCGACCGGGTCGATGGGCTGGATGCCGGTGCCGACGATTATCTGGGCAAACCCTTTGATCTGGACGAGCTTTCGGCGCGGCTGCGCGCGATCCTGCGGCGCGGCGAGGGGCGCGCGGCGCCTGTCATCCATTGGAACGGTCTGGTGCTGGACCCTGCTGCACAAAGCGGCGCATTGCACGGCAATGCCATCCGGTTTTCGCGCCGCGAATTTGCGGTGCTGCATGCCCTGATCGAACGGCCCAGCCACATATTGTCCAAATCCCAGATCGAAGAGCGGCTATATGGCTGGCAGGAAGACGTCGAAAGCAACGCGGTCGAGGTGCATATTCACCACCTGCGGGCCAAGCTGGGCCGCGACTTTATCGAAACGGTGCGGGGCCTTGGATACCGGCTTGCGCCCGAAGATTGTCCTGCTGCATGTCGCTGAAAATACGCCTCTTTCTGCTGCTGTCCGCGGCGACCGGATTGGTCTGGCTGTCGGCGGTGCTGTGGATCGACTATTCAACGCGCGGCGAGGTCGAGAAGGTGCTGGACGCGCGCCTGCGCGAGGCGGCAACGATGGTGTCATCGCTGATCGCGGACCGCCGCATTGACGTGACAGCGGACGCGCCCCGGCAGCTGTCGGTGCCTGCCGCCACGGGCGCAGGATATAACAGGCAACTGTCCTGCCAGATCTGGTCGCTGGACGGCGGGCTTCTGGGCCAGTCCGAGGGCGCGCCGGCCGCACGTTTGACCACGGCCACGCAGTCCGGCTTTTCCCAGGAAGTGGTCGATGGCGAATTGTGGCGCGTCTACACGACCGTCAATACAGAACTGGGCGTGCGCGTCATGGTCGGGGATGCGGTCGCGGTGCGGGGCCGCCTTGTGCGCGACGTGATGACCGGCTTTGCGATACCGGCGGCGGTGATCCTGCCGCTGCTGGCCGCGCTGATCTGGCTCAGCGTCGGGCGCGGGCTGAAACCACTGGACCGGCTGGCCGAGGGGCTGCGCGAGCGCGCCCCGCAGGATCTCAGCCCGCTGCCCGCCGGCCCTGCCCCGCGCGAAATCCGGCCCGTGCGCCGCGCCCTGAATCGCCTGTTTGCCGAGGTCGAGGCCGTGCGCGCGACCGAGCGTGATTTTGTCGCCTTCGCCGCGCATGAGCTGAAAACCCCGATGGCGGGCCTGCGCATGCAGGCACAGATCGCGCGCATCGCCGAGGATGACGACACGCGCCGTCATGCGTTGCTGACGATAGGACAATCGGTCGATCGCACGGATCGTCTGGTGCGGCAACTGCTGGATCTGGCCACGGTCGAGCGGCACGGAACCAGCGCCGCGCCCGTGGATCTGGCCGCCCTGATCGCGGACGCGTGCCGGGATCTGGGCCAGATGGCCGCACAAAAGCGAGTGCGGGTTGAGGTCTTTGGCGAAACTGCGGGGACGACCCGCACCACCCGCTATCTGCTGCACGCCGCGCTGCGCAACCTTCTGGAGAACGCGATTGCCGCATCCCCCGAAGGCGGCACCGTCGATGTAAGCGTAGAGCAAACGCCCGATCGGCTGTCGATCACCATCCGCGATCAGGGGCCGGGCATCGCACCTGACCAACTGGACCGCGTTACAGAGCGGTTCTATCGCCCGGCAGATGCACCGCAGGGCGGCAGCGGCCTCGGCCTTGCTATCGTTGCAAGCGCGGTCAACCGGCTGAACGGCAGGCTGGATCTGCCAGCCGCGGCGGGCAGCGGGCAGACCGTGCGCATTCATTTCCCGCAGTAGCGCAATCGGTATCGCCGTGGATGTCTGTTTCTCAGCCCGGAATGTCGCAATCCTGTAATGACTCGCGCCTGATCCGGCGTAGAGGTGGCCTGCACCCTGCTGCGCCGCAGGTGCCGGAGCGGACCATGCCCCGCCCACTGACCCCACTTAACAGCCGCAAAACAGCGGCAGGAGAGATCGCCAGATGACCCACGATATCGACACCCTTCTGGCGCGGCGCATGTCCGGCCACGCGCTGGAGCAGCCCTTTTACACCGATCCCGGCATCTTTGCCGAGGATATGGAGGCGCTGTTTTATTCCGAATGGCTGTTCGCCGTACCCGCCTGCGAGCTGACAAAACCGGGCGCTTATGTGACCCTGCAAATCGGCGCCTATGGGATCATCGTGGTCAAGGGCGCCGATGGGGTGATCCGCGCATTCCACAACTCCTGCCGGCATCGCGGCTCGATCATTTGCAAGGCGGCGAAGGGCCACGCGCCCAAGCTGGTCTGCCCCTACCATCAGTGGACTTACGAGCTGGACGGCCGCCTGCTGTGGGCGCGCGAGATGGGCGATGATTTCGACCCCACCAAACACGGGCTGAAAACGGTGCATTGCCGTGATCTGGCCGGGCTGATCTATATCTGCCTTGGCGATGTCGCCCCCGATTTCGAGGCATTCGCCGACCTCGCCCGCCCCTATCTGGAGGTGCATGATCTGGCGAATGCCAAGGTCGCGCATGAAACCAGCATCATTGAAAACGGCAACTGGAAACTGGTCTGGGAGAATAACCGCGAGTGTTATCACTGCGGCGGCAACCATCCGGGCCTGTGCCGGTCCTACACCGATGATCCGACAGTTTCAGGCGTGACCGAAGGCGACGTGCCGCCGCATCTTCAGGCGCATTTCGACCGGCTGGAGGCGAAAGGATACCCGTCGCAGTTCCGGATGTCCGATGACATGCAGTACCGGTTCGCCCGGATGCCGCTGCTGCCGGGCGCCAAAAGCTTTACCATGGATTTGCAGCCCGCCAGCAAGCGCATCCTCGGCCGCGTCACCGATGACACCGCGGGCACGCTGCTGAAATATCACTACCCCACGACCTGGAACCACTTCCTGCCCGATCATACGGTGGTGTTCCGCGTGACGCCGCTGACCGCCACCACCACCGAAGTCACGACCAAATGGCTGGTTCACAAGGACGCGGTCGAGGGGGTGGATTACGACCTGACCCGCCTGACCGAAGTATGGATCACCACCAATGACGAGGATCGCCGCGTGGTCGAGGATAATCAGCGCGGCATCAATTCGCCCGCCTATCAGCCCGGCCCCTACTCGCCCATTCACGAAACGGGCGTGATCGGCTTTGTCGATTGGTATTGCAACGCCATGTCGCGCCGGCGCGGCCCTGCGGCACTGGCGGCGGAGTAACGCAAATGAAGGATCTCGCCCCAAGCACCGGCACCATCTGGCACCAGTCCGAGCCGCTGGAATGCGTCTCGGTCGTGCCGGAAATGGCCAATACCGCGTCTTTCACCTTTCGGGCGCCATCAGGTGCGCTGTTCGATTTCCGGCCCGGCCAGTTCCTGACGCTGGAGCTGCCGGTGCCGGGCGGCACGGTGCATCGCACCTATACCATATCATCCTCGCCCTCGCGGCCCCGATCCATCACCATCACCGCCAAGGCGCAGCCGAACAGCATCGGCACCCGCTGGATGCTGGACCATTTGCAACCGGGCATGTGCCTGAACGTCATGGGGCCGGCCGGGCTGTTCAGCCATGTTGAACGGGCGGCGGACAAACATCTGTTCATCTCGGCCGGGTCGGGCATCACGCCGATGATGTCGATGACCACGTGGATGTACGATCTGGGCGCCGCGCCGGACATCGTGTTCATCAACTGCGCCCGCCGCCCGTCCGAGATCATCTTTCGCCAGCAGCTGGAGCATATGGCCAGCCGCGCGCCCGGCCTCGATCTGCACTGGGTGGTCGAGGCGCCGGACCGCTACGCGCCATGGGCGGGCTATCGCGGCCAGATCAACCAGCTGATGCTGGGTCTGATGGCCCCCGATTATCTGGAGCGCGAGGTGTTCTGCTGCGGGCCAGAGCCATTCATGCAAGCGGTGCGCGAGGCGCTTCAGGGTCTGGGCTATGACATGGACCGCTACCATCAGGAAAGCTTTCAGGCGCCGGTGGCAGTACTGGCCGACGCGCCGGTTATCGACGATGTCGTGCCGGACGAGGAGACACGCGCCGAGATCACCTTTGCCCTGTCGGGCGTCACGGCAAAAGTGGCCGAAACCGATACGGTGCTGGCCGCGGCCAAGGCAAACGGGCTGAACATCCCCTCGGGCTGCACCTTTGGCGTCTGCGGCACCTGCAAGATCCGCAAGACGTCGGGCGAGGTGCATATGGTGCATAACGGCGGCATATCCGACGATGACATTGACAGCGGTTATATCCTTGCCTGCTGCTCCAACCCCATCGGCGCCGTCACGGTCGAGGTTTAGCGCACCGCGTCCAGCGCCGCACAGATTACGCCCTGCCCGCCGGTCAACGCCGCCGGGCCGGTCTATCGGCTCAGCGATGATTTGATCTCGACCATATGGCCCTGCGCGCCCGCCGGAATCGCGCCCCAGCCGGGCCGCGCCGTGATCCGCTCAGGGCGCGGCGTCGATCACCTGCTGGCCTGCCAGGATACGGTCCTTGGCGGCGGGCCGCGCCGATAGCGCGGGAAATCCATCGGCGCGGCGCGTTCCTCAAGCTAGGGGGTTGGCCGCGCCTTTCCAGCCTGATCTGCCCCGGCGCGCCCGCGCACCGCCCCGCCGCGCGGGCTTGGGCAAGGCCAGATCCAGCGGCGTCAGCGGATGGCGCACAGACGCGGCCAGCAATTCGCAAAAGACCGCAATCGCCGGGTCCGTTTCCGCGAAATCGACCGCCATCCGGTAGGCGCGCCGCGCCTCGGCCCCGTAGTCGGCATGACCCGGCAGGCCGCCCAGCCATTGCATATAGCCCAGCTGGCCCAATTCCCGCGCCCGTTGCGGCGAAGACAGGCCTATCCGAAGTTGGTAGAGTGTTCGTTCAATCTGCATCGCGCCCTCCGCGCAAAGGCAGGGGATCGCAGACAGCTCAGGGTCGAATCGGGTCCGTTTTGGTCCATCTCGATCTGCTCTCTCTCCGAGGCACCCCGCCCGGTTTAAGGTGGCTACGGCGCCAAAAGCACCGGAGATGGCAGGTCTCCTGACTCGCGGGTCGCAGCTTTCCTGAACCTTCCCGGACAATACGCCCAGTGGTGTCACTCAGGATCGCTCACCGCTTACAGTTGCGGGGGCAGTCACGGAATTGGGCAAGCGCCCGCACCGTGTTCCCTATTATGACGGACAGGCCAAAGCCGATCCGCCACCATCCCGATTTGCATCGCAGACATACGCCCCGATTTCAAGAAGATTTGGCAATGCGCTGATGGCGCCTCCACGTCCCGGCACGTTCCGGCAGGCTCCTGTCGCGTGCCACGTGGACCTTGGGCAGTATGCAGGCCCACCGCCAAGGCCCATGGCGTCACATGCAGCTTCTGAAACTGCCCACGGGCGGCTGGATCAATCGGCTCGATCGTGGCGCCTGCCCGGCCATTCCGGAAACATCCCGCGAGCAGAGGCTGAAGATAACCCACATGCACAGCGCAGCGCATGCGACAGGGTTGCCTGAAATGAAGCGACAGATCTCCGGCAAAACCGCATCAGCTGACGGCATAGCGAGCCAAAACCCTTGCTTGCGGAATGATCGCTGCCTGACTTGACATGCACTTATTGAATCAATACTTCTGGATATATGGATACAGAACACGCTCTCAAAGCCTTCGCCGCCCTCGGTCAGCCCACGCTGTTGATTGTCATTGAGAACTGACCCGGCATTTTCATCGAGATCTGACCCACCCAGTCGTTATGATCTGCTGATTATGATGGCGTCAATGCTGTTGCCTCCTTTCGCTTTTTCTTCGCTGTTTCGGA